>CAWBYM010000005.1:0-124634 GCA_963792945.1 uncultured delta proteobacterium
TAGTAATTCAGACTTGATCTGACAGTTACCGATTTTGAGGCGGTGTCTGTCAGTTCAAAATCAGGCTACTAACTTTTCTTGCCATATATTTTTTCCATCTTCAAGTGTTTCCATCGGTGTTCGTCCACAACACATCTTACCTTGATGTGTTCGCTCATGGTTATATTTAAAAAGCCATTCATCCAGATCAGCTTGCAGCGTTTCGATATCCCGGTAAATTTTCTTACGGAAAGTCACCTGATAAAATTCCTGCAGAATGGTCTTATGAAAGCGTTCGCAGATCCCGTTGGTTTGCGGAGATCTGGCCTTGGTTTTGGTGTGGTCAATGTCGTTGATCGCCAGATACAGCTGATAATCATGGGTTTCGGCCTTGCCGCAGTATTCTGTTCCTCTGTCCGTTAGGATTCGAAGCAAAGGCAGCTGGTGTTCTTCATAGAAGGGTAAAACCCGATCGTTGAGCAGATCGGCTGCCGTTATCGGTGTTTTGGTGGTGTAAAGCTTGGCAAAGCCCACCTTGGCATAGGTATCGATAAAGGTCTGCTGATAGATCCGGCCTACACCCTTTAGTGTGCCCACGTAGAAGGTATCTTGCGAACCCAGGTAGCCAGGATGGGCTGTCTCGATCTCACCGCACGCCTCGTCGTCTTGCTTTTTGCGTTCAAGGGCCTGGATCTGGCTCTCGGTGAGGATCAGACTTCTCCTTGGCCATCTTTTCCTCAAGTGCCCGTAGCCGATCCTTGAAACGGCCCAACCGATGCCGCAGCCAGACACAGCGGACACCGCTGGGGGAAATAAAAACACCTTGTTTTCTCAGTTCGTTGCTGGCCCGGACCTGGCCGTGGGCAGGTTCTTCAATGGCATATTCGACAACGGCAGCTTCAGTCTGTCTCATCGACCCGATTTTTCAAATTGGGCTGGCGACGGTCTTTGCTGATCAGGGCATCAACGCCGCCTTCGTCAACGGCGGCTTTGTATCGGTAAAACGTATCTCTGGACAGCCCCATGATCCGACAGGCCTGGGAGACATTACCCAGTTCTTCGGCCAAATTTAAAAGTCCAACCTTGTGTTTGATGATGGATTTGTTACCATGCAGCATGAGGGTTACCTCCTATGGTTTTGATTGGTTTTGGTTTGGCACCTACCATCAAAACCGGTAACCCTCACTTTTTCAAGTGCGGTGTCAGATTAGGTCTGAACTAATTCACCTATGACACACGCCTTGATCTGAAGGTCGCCATCAAAGTCATCTCACCCGAAAACACTGAAGGCGGATTACCAGCAGTATCCGCTTATAATCGGAAATGATGTAAAACTATAAATTTGATCTGCCAATTCAATTGAATAAAAGTCCAATCTTCTTGCCAAATGTTACAGCCGCAAATTTATGAGACATTATTTATCAATTATTGTCCTTGTTTTATAAATCATGCGGAAATACACATACTCTCCATAGTGGTCCAAATTGTATGCATCGTGCCTGAGGAAAATCTATAAGGATGGCCTAAAAATTGGGGATTAGCAGATGAAATGTTTTGTCATGAAGGGGAGTGTGGCTATATTTGATAAAGCGGTGTGAATTTTAATCTGTTCCAACAGAGCAGACGATAGAAACGCCCAAGTTGATGAAAATTTTGATTATTTTTTTTGGATTTAGTCTCAAATCTCAGAAAGGGTAGGGCACTTGAGATTGTGATATATTACTGGCTAACTACTGGCTAAAAATGCGACGATAAGCATCTGATAATATTGTGCTTTAAATGGTGGAGGCGGCGGGAGTCGAACCCGCGTCCGAAAACATTCCACCCAGACCTCTACATACTTATCCTGAACTTTGAATCTCGCCTTGCGGAACTCCTCCAGGCGGGATGTCCGCAAGACCAACCTGCTGTAATTTCGCCTTGCCCGTTACAGGTACCCAGGATCGGCTATCCCACTAGTCGACGCCCTTGCCAGGCCCGTGGGAGTAGCCTGGCAGGACGGTAGCTAAGCTGCTACAGCGTATGCATAATCGTCTGCGATTATGTTTATGCCCCACCGGATTTACGAGCTGGCAGGATGCTCGGTATGCAGCCTGAGCTTCTTTGTCCCCGTCGAAGCCGTTTCGCCCCCATAGACAGGCCCAATGCTTAATTAAATAGCTCGAAGCTCAAAGATAGAGCTATAAGCTGAAAGCTAAAAGCAAAAAGTGGTAAGGGGAATTTTACTGGGGTAAAAAGCTTTAGCAACTTTTTCAAAGAACAGTATTTTAACTAAAATCTAAGGGATTTCAGTAGGTTTGTCAAGTGGTGGCCAATTTTGTTCTAATAACGGCTGGTGTACTTCTTGCGTGCGCGTTCCAGTACCCGTTGCTCGTCGCGGCGCCGTATCGCATCACGCTTGTCATATTTTTTCTTACCCCTTGCCAGGGCCAGAGAAAGTTTCACTTTCCCGTTTTTGAAATAGAGCCTCAGAGGAATGAGGGCTGCCCCCTGCTCGTTCGCTTTTGCATAGAGACGCTTGATTTCGCTCTTGTGCAGCAGCAGCTTACGGGGACGCAATGGGTCGTGATTGTCATAGTAGGCAAAAGGGTAGGGGCTGATATGCATCTGATAGACAAACACTTCGCCATTTTTAATCTTGGCATAGGCATCCTTGATGTTGGCTCGTCCCTGACGCAGTGACTTTACTTCGGTCCCCATGAGAACGAGGCCGGCCTCATACACATCTTCGATGTGGTAGTTGAAGCGGGCTTTGCGATTCTCGGCAATATTTTTTTTCTGCCCTTTTTCCACGGGTACGCCCTCAATGCCGCAAAATATCGAAAAGTTGAACGATTGCGGTTCAGCCGATCATTGGTTCGAGTATTAATATCCCTTTCGCTGGACTGCCGCTAAGATTTCCGACCAAGGCATTCCTTGACGGCTAATCCGTGCGGTCGAATTCGGACAGTATGTCCCCGTATGTGTCGCGCAGGAGCGCGAATACCTTTTCAGCCGATGTTATTTTCAATGCTTCGGTCACCAAGGTGCTGGTATCGCCGATATTGATGGAGCGAATCATTTGCTTTACAACCGGGATCGATTGAGGATTCATGCTCAATTCGTCCAGCCCGAGGCCCAGCAGAAGAGGTGTGTGGATCGGGTACCCCGCCATTTCACCGCAGATAAACACCCTGATGCCGTTTTGCCGGGCGACTTTCGACAGTCTTTTCAGCATACGCAGAATGGCCGGATCGAGCGGCCGGAAAAGATGGGCGACATTCTTGTTGCCGCGGTCGATTGCAAGGGTATATTGAATGAGGTCGTTGGTGCCGATACTGAAAAAGTCAACCTCGCGGGCGATCACATCCGCCATGATAACGGCCGATGGAACCTCGATCAGCACACCGATCTTTAAATCGGAATTATAAGCCAACCCGTCTTTCGCGAGTGAGGCTGCGGCCTCCTCGATCGCTCTTTTCGCCTGAACGACTTCTCCCACGGTGGCGACCATCGGGAACATGAGCCGCACATTGCCGTGGACCGCCGCCCGCAGGATCGCCCGCAGCTGCGTGCGAAATACCTCGGGGCGCTGCAGGCAGTAGCGGATGCCCCGCAGGCCAAGGGCCGGATTGAGTTCCTGAAGGCCGTTCTCGGATGAAATCGCCTTGTCGCCGTTGACATCGAGCGTCCTGAATGTCACCGGTTTGGGCGTCATGACCTGAACGACATCGGAGTATTTATCGTAGAGCTCTTCTTCGCCTGGAAAATCGGGGCGGCCCATATACTGGAACTCGGTGCGGTAGAGACCGATGCCGTCGCCACCATAATTAACGACCGAAACCACTTCCTCCGAAAGCTCGATATTTCCGAGCACTTTAACATTCTGGCCGTCGAGAGTTTTGACCGGGAGCCGGCTGCTGCGGCTGATGGCCGCTTTGTGACGCTCGTATCGCATGCGCCGCTCTTCATACTCGAGCAGCGTATCATCAGTGGGGTGGATGATCACCGTGCCGTTATTGCCGTCCACGATAACGATATCGTCATTGGCTATGGTCGAAGTGGCGTTGCCCAGTGCAAGGACCGCGGGTATTTCGAGTGTGCGGGCGATGATGCCGGTGTGGGAAGCCTTTCCGCCTTTGTCGGTGATGAACCCTTTGATCCGCTCCAGGCGGATCTGGCTGGTTTCCGCAGGTGACAGATCCTTGGCCACGAGCACCACCCGTTTATCGATCATGGCGATATCGACCTGTTTGACCCCCACCAAATTGCCCATGATGCGGTCGGCCAGGTGCACGACGTCCATGGCGCGCTCTTTGAGATAGGGGTCTGACATGCCTTGGAAAATCGTTTTGAGGTGGGTCACCACCTGCCTCAGGGCCCATTCGGCGTTAACCTGTTCCTGCTCGATGACGTCGATGGTCTTGCCGTAAAGCATTTTGTCCTTGAGGAGGACTTCTTGCGTTTCCAAGATGCTGGTTTGCTGACGAAATTCATCGGGCGTGTTCTCGATGATGGCTCTTAATTCGTCGCGTGATTTTTTGACAGCGGCTTTGAAACGCTTGACTTCATCCGGCAACTTATCCTTCGGTATGGGGTATCTGGAAACGACGTCGACACCCTCCTTGTCGACCAGATAGGCCTTGCCGATGCATATGCCGGGCGAAGCACTGATGCCGGTGAGCATGAATTCGTTGTCAGCTGTTTCCTGCATGAAGCGTTATTCTCCAAATCCGTTTTCGATCAACTGCACAATATCGTTCAAAACGTTCAGGTCAGAAGAGTCCTCGATAATGACTTCAACCACAGTTCCCCGTGGGCATTCGAGCATCAGCAAGTCCATGATGCTCGTGGCCTCTGCCAATTCCCCTTCCTTGGCGATCCAGACTCGGGCGACGGCCCTTCCGGCCAGCTCGGCAACCTTCGCGGCCGACCGCGCATGCAGGCCGAGTTCATTTAAGATCTCTGTTTTTCGAGCGATCTTTTTCTTTACCATAGCCCGCCGTGTTATTCCTTGGTTTGTGTTCCAAAGGCGATGACGGCATCGGCGCAATGATCATTTCAATCTTGCCACTGTTCGGCGGCTTGATCGACCACCCAACCCATCGGCTTTCGACGAACCTCACAATGATGAAAACACGCGTGGGTGATGCTGGAAAACATGGTTTCTAACGGCCGGCATCAGCTGGGCAGAGGAAGGAGAGCTCAAATCGAATCGCCGGAACAAAAACAGATATCTTTAGCAGCACGTTTGTGACTTGTCAATTCCGAATCGTTGACACTGATGGGAAATATTGCTACCAAACAGCTGGTTGCGGCCGGAGCCGGAACAGGATGAATCAAGGGGGCCGTTCTTCAGGGCCACGGCCGCCGGCTTTTTCGTGGACCCATTTTTCGAGGAGGCGTGAGATGACCGACAGGATAATGATATTCGGAAAGAATACATGACCTTACACCAATGAAGCTCGGGCAGCTCACACAAAATCGGGAAAAGACTTCGAGTTCGTCGACATTTACGCATCCTCTGAAAAATTCGATTTGATGCTGAAACATTCCAAAGGGGTTCGCAAGGTGCCGGTGATCGTCGCCGAGGGAAAGGTCTCCATCGGCTGGAAGGGGAATTCCTGAGGGGTCTGATCGGGCGGCAGGTTGCCGCACGGGACGAAAAGGTTTGACTGTGGGCCTTAACAGGCTGCTGAAAAACTATTGCGCTTGGCAATACGGTGTTAAAATCTTCCTCAAAATACTCATTTATCAAACGTTGAATCCGATTTTTCGTCGGATTTTGCCTTGTCTTGCCGGCGTGACGTTTTTCAACAGCTTTTAATTCTCCATTCATTGAGAATTGCCCGATGAAGTTTCTTCCTATGCCTTTCCGGAGGGTAACGAGTGGCTAAATTTCCTCAAAACCAAAAAAACGGCCGCCGTTCTGAAAAGTTATATTACGAAATGGAGAAGACAGCCGCCGATTTGAGGGGGAGTCATGTCGATTTGCGTCGACGCAATGAGACCCTTGCGGCATTGCATGAAACTGCGATCGGTTTACTCGATCTTCTTGACAAGGAGGAGTTGCTCGAAACCATTCTTTATCGGGCGGCCCTTCTGACCGATTCGGGGCACGGTTATATTTACTTGCTGGATCCCGGTAAAAAATGGATGCAAATGCAGGTCGGGATGGGATTTTTCAAGGGCCAGCTCGGCCGCCGGGTCAGGATCGGGGAGGGCATGGGCGGCCGGGTCTGGCAGACCGAAAAACCGGAAGTGGTCGACGACTACCAGTCATGGACGGGACGACTGCCCGATCGGAGCCTCGATCCTTTAGGCCCGATCGTGGGGATTCCGCTGCGATCGGAAATGGGCGTGCTGGGCGTTATCGGGTTGGCTCGATTGGAGGGTGACAAGCGGTTCCAGAAGGAAGATGTTGCCATACTCGAGCGTTTTGCAGAGCTAGCGCTTCTGGCGCTGGAAAAAGCGCAATTGATCAACGACGCCCGTCACGAATTGGACGAGCGGGTGAAGACCGAAGCCATACTCAGAGAAAGCGAACAACTGTATCGTTCTTTGCTGGAGTCTTCTCCCGATCCGGTGGTGGTTTACGACATCGAAGGCCGAACCACACACGTCAATCCGGCTTTCGAACGCACCTTCGGATTTGGGCGCGAGGAGTTGCTGGGAAAGTCGATCGAATTCGTACCCGAAGACAGTCTGACGGAAACCAGGGCGGCTATCGAGAGCATGCTGAGCGGCCATACCATCCAGCTTTTCGAAACGAAACGATCGACCAAGGACGGCCGGATACTGGATGTCCAAATAAGTTCCCGGCTCTATAGCGACCGGAATGGCCGGCCGGCCGGTAACATCGTCATTCTCCGGGATATCAGTGCCGCCAAGAAAGTCCAGGAGGAATTGCGGCATTACCAGGACCAGCTAGAAGAGCTGGTGACCGAAAGAACCGCAGAATTGGCCGAAACGAATGCGCGGCTGGCCAAGGAGGTCGAAGACCGCAAGCGGATCGAGAAAAAGCTGCGCAAGCGCGAAGTGGAACTCAAAGCCCAATCGCATCATTTGGCTGAAGTGAATACGGCTCTCAAAGTCTTGTTGAAACAGCGCGAAGACGACAAAAAAGAATTGGCTGACAATGTGCTATCCAATGTGAAAGAGCTGATCGGCCCCTACCTCGATCGATTAAGGAGAAGCCGCCTGAGCACTGATCAAGAAACACTTGTCAGCATTTTAGATTCGAATCTGAACAATATTATCTCGCCTTTCATCAGCCAGTTCGCAGCGCGGCACATCAAGTTGACTCCCGCCGAAATCCGGGTGGCAAACCTGGTCAAGGAAGGCAAAACCAACAAAGAGATTGCCGCCCTGCTGTGCCTTTCAAAAAACACCATCCTTTTTCACCGTTACAACATCCGCAAGAAACTGGACATCAAGAACAAAAAAATAAACCTGCAAGCTCACTTGATGTCCGCCGAACAGTAGCGGTTTTATACCACTATATTGACACTATTATATAAACTTGACATCGAACGGTTTATCTGTATTTATAAGGAAAAAGCATAATAGCTACTTTGTAGCTCAATGTGATGGTTGCTGTCTGCTGTTAATCTTATCCTGTTTCACAATCGCGCTAGCCCCTACTATTTGAAGATGAAAATTTTCATTGTAATGTCGGTGATTTTGAAAGTTTTTTTAATCTTGACTAAACATAAAACACATTATAAAAAGCCCTCTATGGAATGAATGTTATTCATGCTACTGAAACGGCTGGTTAAAAAATAGACGGTTATGAATTCATTTACTCGGCGGAAATTGGAACATATTTCAATAGGGCCCTGCCACTGTGGTCAATCATCTTCAGTCTAAAACCGACCGATATGGCTCCAATATCTCCACTCATCGGGATAAGAGGGAAGAGGTCTAATGCGAGAGGCCTTTTTTTGTTTTGACTGCCGCCATAATCCATAAATTTACTTTGTTTGGAGCTTAAACCCAACTGATGGATACTTTAAAGATAACAGATGTCTCCCTTTCATTTGGCGGCTTGGTGGCACTGTCCGATGTCAACATCGATATTGAACCGGGTCTGATAACATCGATTATCGGCCCCAATGGTGCCGGTAAGACCAGCTTGCTGAATTGTATTTCCGGATTTTATCACCCGACATCAGGTGACATTTTTTACGGAGACAAGAAACTCAACCGAGCATCGCCGCACGAGGTTTCCACCATTGGCATTGCGCGGGCTTTCCAAAATATCGAATTGTTCAGAGGCATGACCGTTTTGGATAATCTCATGCTGGCCCGCCACCAAAAGCTCCGTTATAACCTTCTGCAGGCTGTGGTTTATTTGGGGAAAGCATCCAAGGAAGAGTCGCTAAACCGAGAGTATGTGGAAGAAGTAATCGATTTCATGGAGTTGGAGCCCTACCGCAAACACACGGTGGGCAGCCTTAGCTATGGGATTCAAAAACGGGTAGAGGTGGCTCGCGCCCTCACCTTGGCGCCCCAGCTGCTGTTACTCGACGAGCCTATGGCCGGAATGAATATCGAAGAAAAAGAAGACATGGTGCGCTTTGTCATCGACATTCAAAAAGAACGGAACGCCACCGTTGTGCTCGTTGAGCATGACTTGGGGGTCGTTATGGACATATCAAACTTTATTTATGTCCTCGATTTTGGAGAACTGATCGGTGCTGGAACGCCCAGTGAGGTTGTAAAAATTCCCAAGGTCATCGAAGCATACATTGGAGAAGAGTAGCCCGAAGTAGTAAAATCGAACTTTTATAAATAGCCGCTGTTGCCCATTACGCATCGCATGCGCCCAAACGGGATCATTAATCAAAAAGAATCGTGCAGAGTGGTCGCTAATTCGCGGCTTCTTCAAAACTTCAAATATCCTGGTGTTAACTTTGTCATGGAAAACAAAGAGCATTTATTAGACTATACTATTCCGCAACTGCTGCGCTGGCGGGTCAATAAAACCGGCGATAAAGTCGCCCTGCGTGAGAAAGATTTCGGATACTGGAATAACTACACGTGGAACGATTTCTACGCACACGTGCGCAAGGTCGCGCTGGGGCTCGACAAGTTAGGAATTAAAAAAAATGACAAGTTGGTATTGATCGGTGACAATATTCCAGAGCTACTGTTCATGGCCATTGGTGCCCAGTCCCTCGGTGCGGTTTCGGCCGGGATATATCAAACCAGCCTGCCCGATGAGATTGCTGAACTCGTCAACTACATGGACGTAGCGGCCGTCTTCTGCAACGACCAGGAACAGGTGGACAAGCTCGTGGAAGTCCGTGATCGAATCCCCCAAGTGCGCAAGGTGATCTATGAGGATCCCCGCGGCATGCGCGGCTACCGGTCCGACGACTGGTTTGTCTTTATCAAAGATCTCTATGAAATCGGTGCTGCTGCTGATGCGGAAAACCCAAAAAAATACGACGCTTTCATTGACCAGGGAAAACCGGACGACGTTTGCCACTTCTGTTTGACATCAGGCACTACCGGGTTGTCCAAAGCGTCGATGATGACCCATAAAAACTACATCAATATGGGCATCCAGATCACCAAAGTCGATTATCTTTCAGATACCGATGAGTATCTCTCCTTTCTGCCTTTCGCCTGGATCGGTGAACAGATGAACTCTTTCGGGGTGGCCATGGCCACCGGTATTACCATCAATTTTCCGGAGTCGGTTGAAACGGCGATGGAGGATCTCAAGGAAATTGGGCCGCATTTCATGTTCGGTGCCCCCCGGATCTATGAGACATTGCGTTCTCAAATATGGCTTAAAATCGATGACTCCTACTGGCTCAACCGCCTTGCTTACGAAAAGTTTCTCAAGATCGGCGAAAAGGCCGCCCGCTATCGGATGAGCGGCAAACCGATGCCATTGTCGCTGCGATTTATGTCCTGGCTGGGTAAGGTCATGGTAACGGACCCGTTGATCAATCAGATCGGACTGCGAAGGCTGCGGCGGGCCTACACTGGGGGCGCGGCCCTCGGGCCGGAGCTGTTCACTTTTTACCAGGCCATCGGTGTCAACCTTAAGCAAATCTACGGTCAAACTGAAATTACCGGCATCGCTTACATGCACCGAGATGGTGATGTGCGTCCCGACACGGTGGGCAAACCACTGCCGGGAACCGAGATGAAAATAAGCGAAGAAGGCGAGATCCTCTCCCAATCAGAATCGGTTTGCGCCGGTTACTACAAGCGCGACGAGCAGACTGAAGAGTTGCTGGAGGGCGGATGGCTGCATTCCGGTGATGCCGGATACATTGACGACAACGGCCACCTGATCGTCATCGACCGGCTTTCCGACGTCATGCACAACAGCAAGGGCGAGATGTTCAGCCCCATGTTTCTGGAGAACAAGCTAAAATTCAGCCCTTACATCAAAGAGGCGGTCATATTCGGAGACAAGCGCGATTTCGTATCGGCACTGATCAACATCGATCCCATCGTGGTGGGCAAGTGGGCTGAAGACCGCGGGATATCCTTTACCACCTATATGGATCTGTCCAACAAACCCGAGGTTGCGGAGCTGCTCAAGAGGGCTGTGACCGACATCAACGAAAGGGCCGAGCAGGATCATTTCAAGATCAAACGGTTCGCCGTGCTTTACAAACTACTGGACATGGACGACGGCGAGCTGACAAAAACCGGAAAAATCCGGCGTAAATTCGTCATGGAGAGGTACAAGGATCTCTACGACGCCCTCTACGATGAAAGCGTCGAAAAAAAGACGGTCGAAGCCTTTTTCCAATACCAGGATGGCCAGACCACCACCGTGGAGGCTGAAATGAAGTTTTATACAATGGAAGGGGTGTAATGGCTTATTTTTTCCAACTCGTAATCAGCGGCATCGTGGTGGGCTCCATCTATGCCCTCTCGGCTTTGGGATTTGTGCTGATCTACAAATCAAGCCGCGTGCTGAACATCGCCCACGGCCAGATTATCGCAGCCGGGGCCTTTATCACCTATGCCTTGACAGTCTGGATGGGCATTAACATCGCCCTGTCGTTCATTTTGAGCATGATCATTACCTTTTTCCTGGCCATGAGTGTCGAGCGGATCTTTCTGCGAAGATTGATCGGTGAGCCGATTATATCGGTTATCATGGTGACCATCGGGCTGATGTCCATCATCAACGGTATTATCTATATGACGCCGTTTGGTGCTGAAAACTTTTCATTTCCCGAATTTTTACCCAAGGAACCGATCGCCTTCTGGGGCGTATCCTTATCCTGGACCCAGTTTGTGGGAGTGATCATCACGTTCATCATGATCGGGGCGTTTACTTGGTTCTTCAAGGCATCGACAGTGGGCATTTCTATGCGTGCGGTGTCGGACGACCAGTTCGCTTCCATGTCCATCGGCATCTCGGTGCCCAAAGTGTTCGGGCTGGCCTGGGCCACGGCCGGTTTGAGTGCGGCGGCTGCCGGCGGTATCATCGGAAACATCACCGGTCTTAATTTCAACGTGCTGCACTCTTACGGCATTATCGTGTTCCCGGTGGTGATCGTGGGCGGGCTGGATTCCATTTTCGGAGCCATCGTGGCGGGGATCATCATGGGACTGATCCAGCAGTTCGCTGCCGGTTATCTGGACGGCAACTGGGGGCTTTTCGGAACAGCCGATGTCCTGCCTTACATTATTCTGTTGATCATCCTTCTGATTAAACCCCATGGACTTTTCGGCATCCATGAAATAGAGCGGGTATAGTTCTATGGCTGAAAATAGGTGGTTGGCGACCGGTAACTTCTTTACTTCCTACAAGGCCGAGCAGCGCATCTTCCTGACGAATATCGACCGGCTGCTGTTTACCTGTTTTCTGGCCTTGTTGTTTGTGTGGCCGCTGCTGTTCGAGGTCGGCAACAAGTACATGCTGGTGATCGACAGTATTCTGATCTCCATTATAGCGGTCTTTGGTTTGAACCTGCTGACCGGTTTTGCCGGTTTGATATCAATCGGACACGCCGCCTTTGTGGGCGTGGGTGCGTATGCCCTGGCGAGTTTTTCACGGTTATTGGGTGCCGACCATGTTCTGCTGACCCATTTCTGGCCGGTGATGATTCTATTGGCCGGAGGCGTAGGCGCGGTAGTCGGTGCTATCGTGGGCCTGCCCTCGCTCAGGCTCAAGCACCTCTACCTGGTGATTGCCACGCTGTCGTTTCAGATGATTTTTCAGTGGATTATCAATTTCTCGCGATTTTTCAATCAGGGGCAGACCATCGCCATCGGCCGGGTATACTGGTTCACGGGCAAGGTCGCCCGCGATGAACACTACCTGTTCTGGTATTATGCTGCTTTGGTTTTTGTTGTCGTGCTGGGCTTCGCCGTCCGCAACCTGCTGCGCAGCAAGCACGGGCGCTGCCTGGTGGCTGTGCGCGATAATGACCGTGCGGCCGATGCCATGGGCATGCACCCCGGTTTCACCAAGGTTTACGCTTTTGCGTTGTCGGGATTTTTCGCCGGTGTGGCCGGCGCCCTGCATGCCTATCTATGGCGCGGTGTGGGCTTCGAGTCTTTTACCCTGCATCACTCCATATCCTACCTGGCTATGGCCATCGTGGGGGGATTGGGCACTTTGGTGGGGTCTCTGGTGGGACCGGCAGCCATCCTGATGCTGGAGCTGCAGGTGGAGCATATTGCCGAATTCGTGGGCCATTACTTTACGGCAGTGGGTGATGTGGCCACGGCCTTTCGGCCGTTGTCTTTCGGTCTTGTGATCGTATTGTTTCTGATGTTCGAGCCGCGCGGCATTGCCAATTGGTGGCGGATCACCCGTACGTATTTCAAGTTGTGGCCCTTCCGTTATTAATGGTCCATATGATGGAATAACCGTATGGAGTCTTTGACGTTCGTTAACCTCGCACTATGTTCATCAAAATCAAAAAGGAGGGAGAAATGAAAAACAAACAAGTCACATTCATGTTGGTCGCGCTGTCCTTTATGATGGTATGGGGATTTTCTGTTCAGGCACTGGCCGGAGAAACTTACAAAATTGCCTGCTCGTTGGCTATTACAGGGCCGACATCCGATGTCGGCAGCCAGTATGCCAAAGGTGTCGAGGATTATTGTAAATTTGCTAATGATGAAAAACTGCTGGGAGACGACAAGCTGGAGTGCCTTATCCGTGATGATGGCTACCAGACAGAAGTCACCAAACGCAACTTCGAAGAATTCCTGGATGAAGGCATCGTCTTTTATCTGAACTACTCCACCGGCAGCACGATGGCTTTGCGCCAGGATTTTCAAGAGGAGAAAATCCCAGTTCTACCGGCCTCCTTTCATGCAGGAAACCTGGAGGGAAATGATTACGTTTTTCTGCCGATTGCCTCGTATTCCAGCCAGGCCGTCGGGCTGGCCGAATATGTGGTCAACAACCA
The DNA here is from genome assembly GCA_963792945.1 of uncultured delta proteobacterium. Classification (GTDB taxonomy): domain Bacteria; phylum Desulfobacterota; class Desulfobacteria; order Desulfobacterales; family SG8-13; genus JARFQH01. Next base: position 13,365 of record CAWBYM010000005.1, read on the forward strand.
CAAAGGCGGCGGCAAGCCCAAAGTCGCCCTGTTCCTGCACCCGTCAGCTTTCGGTCGTGCACCCCGCGACGATGTTCAAAAAGCGGTCGCTGCCGGTCTGGGCATTGATCTGGTGGAAATCGTAGAACACGGCAAGGACCTGGACAACACGGCCATGCTGCAGCGGTTTCAAAGCAAAGGGGTGCAATATGTTATCAGCCAGACGGTTCAGCCCGATGTCGCTACCATGCTCAAGGGCGCCCAGAGCCTGGGTATGATTGCTTCGACATATGGTGAAAAAGGCAAAATCACCTTCCTGGGCTGCCACTATGCCGGTGGGCCAGCACTTGTCGCTTTGGCTGGTTCAGCTGCCAATGAGAACTATTATTGGACGACATCTTACAAAATGATGACCTCCGAGGGGCCTGGAAGAGACGCCCAGTTTGCCTTGGCCAAACGATATGGCCGGGATGAGAAAGTGGCCCAAGATGCCAACTACACCAACGGCATCATGGTGGCTCAGGTTGCCATCGAGACAATGCGCCGGGCCAAGGCAAAGGGTAAAAAGATTGCTCGTGCCACGCTGTATGAAGAGCTGCTGGACATGAACGGCGAAAACGCTTACTCTCCATTGACAACGGTGGGAGCGGTTACCTTTTCGAAAACCGACCGCGAAGGTGTGGACACCCTGCAGCTTTACGTTTCCAAAGGGGGTTTGTTCTATGAAGTCGGTAAACCGTTCGTTTCCGAGTACGTTCAAAAGATCAAAAAATAATATTGCTGCTCGCTATGATAAGACGCAGCTTTTTTACATCTAATCATATAGGGGAGGGTTGCATTGGCAGCCCTCCTCTAAGAAGCGAAAAAAATGACTGAACAAAAATCCAACGGTCATCTGCTAGATGTCAACAACATCGAAGTTGTCTACAACGATATTGTTCAGGTGCTGCGCGGCGTCAGCCTGAGTGTGGCCGAAGGTGACATTGTGGCCCTGCTGGGGACCAACGGTGCCGGAAAAACGACCACGCTGAGGGCCATCAGCGGGCTGCTGAAGCCTGAAAACGGCTTTATCAAGGACGGATTCGTAAAATTTGCAGGAAACGACATAACCAATGTCCTGGGCACCCATGTGGTTAAACTGGGGGTGGTCATGGTACCGGAAGGCCGCCGGGTGTTCAAACATCTGACGGTGGATGAAAATATCCGTGTGGGATCGATTACCCGCAAGGACGGCACCACCGGTGTTCGCAAAGACCAGGAAAAGATGTACGATCATTTTCCGCGCTTGGCCCGGGTCACCAATCGATTGGCCGGCTACTGTTCCGGTGGCGAGCAGCAAATGATCGCCATCGCCCGGGCGCTTATGGCTTCTCCCAAGATGTTGATGCTCGACGAACCCTCATTGGGCCTGGCCCCTCTGCTCGTGAAGGAAATTTTCGAAAACATCAAACGCATCAACCAGGAGATGGAGACGACCATCTTGGTCGTCGAGCAAAATGCCAAGGTCGCGCTGGAAGTATCGACATATGCCTACATCATGGAATCCGGTAAAATCGTGCTGGAGGGACCATCCAAGGAACTCAAAAAAAATCCGGACGTCAAAGAATTTTACATGGGTATCACTAAGGGCGGGCGGCGTAAATCGTTCAAGGATGTCAAGTCATACAAGCGACGCAAACGCTGGATGTAGAAGGGCCTTCGCGATGAAGGCCGCGGGTCTGGCCACCGATGCCCAATAAGGAGAACGGGATGAAATTTCTGGTTGCTTATACCGCTTCCAGGGAATCGAAAGCCGCGCTGGCGCTTGCCAGGGATTTTGCCAAGATCCACGGAGCGTCAGTCGTGGTGATGACATCGATGGAAGGGGGTAAGGGAGAGTCTCCCGATGAGATCGGCAATGCCGAAGTCGAACTCAAGGCCGCATGCGCTTTCGTCGAAGAGGCGGGCATTGACTGCGAAACCCAGCATTTTGCCAGAGGTCTTTCACCCGGTGAAGATATCACCAAATTCGCCGAAGACAATTCCATCGACCACATATTCGTGGGGATCGAGAAAAAGTCCAAAACGCGGAAGATGCTATTGGGCTCCACGGCTCAATATATCATTCTCAAGTCGCCGTGCCCGGTAACGACGACCAAGTAACGCACCGACAACGATTCCCATTTTAGGGTGACAACATTGGGTCTTTACGATTTTACTTTTTATGATCTGATCCATCGCAATGCGCGAATATTTGCCGGGAATCCGGTCTGGTTTGAAATCGATGACGACCGCTCGATGTCATTTGCAGAGTACAAGGCGGCGGTTGACCGCCTGGCCCAGGGTCTGCGAAAGGTCGGCATTGCAAAGGGCGATCGGTTGGGCGTTTTCGGTAAAAACAGCCTCGAGTACTTCCTGGTTTACGGCGCCGCCGCCGCACTGGGGGCCATCGTTCTACCGGTCAATTGGCGCTTGTCAGCCGAGGAGGTCTGCTTCAACCTCAACGATTGCACGCCCAAGGCCCTATTCGTCGATCAGGAGTACCAAGACTTGATCAGGGAGAACAAGAGCAAGCTGGCGAGTGTGCGTTTTTTCTTCAACCTCAAGGCCGATGCCGGAGATCTAACGTCTTTTTCTTCCCTGATGAATCGTAAGGAGAATTTCGACGCTGCGGCGGCAGGCGTCTTCTCGGAAGATGGATGGGTGATCATCCATACGGCGGCAGTGGCCGGCAGGCCCAGGGGCGCGCTGCTGAGCCACAATAACTTTCTCTGCGCCAACATGCACCTGATCCATCTATTCAACATGACCTCGAGCGATGTTCACTTGAACCTGCTGCCGATGTTCCACATCGCCGGGTTGGTCATGATCACGAGCACTTTTCACATCGGTGCGCCGAGTGCGAACATGAACAAATTCGACGCGACCCTGGCGGTTGACCTCATCGAGCGCCGCAAGGCCAGCATCATGTTCGATTTTTCCCCCATCCTGGGATCGATCGTGGAGGAGGCCGAGAGGACCGGCAGGGACATACGTGCCCTCAGGGGCGTTCTGGGGCTGGACACGCCGGAGACCATCGAGAAATACCAGAAAACGACCGGGGGAACGTTTTTCAGCATGTACGGTCAAACGGAGACGTCCTGTTTGGCGACCCTCGGGGCCTACAGCGAGAAACCGGGATCGGCGGGTCGGGTGATCCAGTTGGCCGATGTTCAACTGGTGGATGAGTACGATAAACCGGTTGAAACCGGCCAGGTGGGCGAAATCGTCATGAAGGGACCCATGGTTTTCAAGGGGTACTGGAATTTGCCCGATGACAATGACCGGACCTTCAGGGAGGGTTGGCATCACACCGGTGATTTAGGGCGTTTCGATACGGAAGGGTATTTATGGTACGCCGGCCGCAAAGCCGAAAAGGAATTGATCAAGCCCGGGGGCGAGAATGTTTATCCAGCGGAAGTCGAAAAGGTGATTCTGCAGCATCCGTCTATTGAGCATACGGTCGTTTTCGGTGTTCCGGACCCGAAGTGGAAAGAGGCCATCAAAGCGGTCTGCCAGTTGAAGCAGGATGCCCGCCTCGACGCCGAGGAACTGATCCGGTTCGTGGGCGAACGAATTGCGCGGTTCAAAAAACCCCGCCACGTCGAATTTGCAACCGAGTTGCCCTTGCTGGCGGATGGATCACCCGATCGTGCCAAAATCAAGGAGATGTTCGCGGAACCCAAGGGCTAAGGCCGCCTCGAAGGTTATTAAAAACAGCCGATAAGACGATTTGGTCCCTTAAACCACCGCATCACCGGGCGTTTAAGGGATTTATCGTTAGTACGAAATAAAAAAAGGTGGGCGCTTGCGCCCGGGCAACCGGTTTCGAGTCGCGGCTGAAACTCACCGCCAACGGGCCCTAAAGCCGGATCAAGCCCGTCTTTAAACCATGGGACCGAAGTGTTCCCCCAGTTTCGCCACACATTCGACGCGGGTGCATAAGGTCCGGTTCAAGGCCCCGTAGGCGGTTCAGTCAGTCAGCCGCCGTTCTCAATCGATCATCCGGACTCCGGCGCTTCATTTTCATGCTCTGTGGCGGCCCAACGGGCCACAAGTGTATAACGCGGAACAGGATCAATATCATTCGCAAACCGGCCAACGGGCAAACGGGGCAACCGACTCAACCGACCAGTTGACTTCAGTCTCAGTTTTCAATAGAAATCGATAAAAACCTTTCCCAATCATAGTGCCAGGGAGGAGCTTATCATGGTCAGAACAGAGATTTCCCTATTTCTAAAGAATGCGCCCGGCGAGCTCGGCAAGCTGACTTTGCTGTTCTCCGAAGCGGGAATCAACATCGATGCCCTCACCATTCAGGATGCCTCAGCCTACGTCCAGGAGCTCTTCCACGCTCGGGGCAAAGCGCTCAAACGGATTGCTTCGGCGGCCAGCTATAACTCGATGCGGATGGATTCGGCCCAATTTGCATTGATCCGTCTGCTGGTCGGGGACACGGACAAGGCCGTCGATCTATTGTCGAAGAACGATTATCTATTCGACATCATGCCGGTTATCGCTCTCGAACTCGACAACCGACCCGGCGAACTGGCCAAGGTTGCCGGCAAGTTCGGCGAAGAGGGCATCAACATCAACTACGTTTACGGCTCCGTCTCTTCGCCGGAAGAAAAATGCCTGTTCGTGTTCTGTCCGGAAAATATCGAGCTGGCCACCCGCATATTCAAATAAAAATAAAATCGCGTAGCGATTTTATGAAACGCGGCTTCGCCACTCCGGAAGAGAAAGGCTTTACACCTTTTCCATATCGGACTGGTGTGCGATCCTAAAAAAAGCAGTGATGCCCTCCGGGGTGATGGTATACACCTCGACTGTTGAATCCAACCGGAATAACGGGCCAACCGGCCAACGGGAAAACCATTAAGTGTTGTATTCGTAGAAACCGCGCCCGGTTTTGCGGCCGAGCCAACCGGCTTCGACGTATTTGCGCAGCAGAGGGCAGGGGCGATACTTGGAGTCTTTGAAACCGTTGTAGAGGGTTTCCATGATCGCCAGGCAGGTGTCCAGACCGATCAGATCCGCCAGTGCCAGCGGGCCCATGGGATGGTTCATCCCCAACTTCATCACCGTATCGATATCCTCGCGCCTTCCCACCCCATGATAGAGGCAGTAAATCGCTTCGTTGATCATCGGCAGTAAAACCCGGTTGGCGATGAAGCCCGGGTAATCATTGGCTTCGGCAGGTGTTTTGCCGAATGCTTCGGCCAGTTCCCAGGTCAGTTTGAAGGTATCCTCGGAGGTGGCGATACCCCGAATGACTTCTACCAGCTTCATGAGGGGGACCGGATTCATGAAATGCATTCCGATGACCTTGTCGGGCCGCCCGGTTTGAGCGGCGATGCGGCCGATGGGAATGGAGGAGGTATTGGTCGCCAGTATGACCGGTGGTTTGCAAATGCGGTCTAGGTCTTTGAAGATCTGGAATTTGAGCGGTTCGTTTTCCGTAGCGGCCTCGACCACAAAATCGGCTCCGGCCATGTCCTTCAAGTCGACGCTGGTACGGATGCGCTCCAATATGAGCGCCCGTTCATCGGCGGTCATTTTTCCTTTTTCGACGCTGCGCATCAGAATCTTGCCGATGGCCGAAAAACCCCGTTCGACAAACTCGGGTTTGATATCGTTCATAATGACATTCAGTCCACTGGCGGCCGCGACCTGCGCGATGCCGCTGCCCATCTGTCCTGCACCGATGACGCCGAAGGTATTAATCGCCATATTACCCCCATGTTACGAGTTACGGGTTACGGGTTGCGAGTTGCGTGTTACGAGTCGCGGGCGGGTAATAGTTATAAACGCGCACCCGAAACTCGCAACACGAACGGTTATCTTTTGACGACCATCGCCACGGCTTCGCCCCCGCCGAGGCAAAGGGAGGCAAGACCGGTCTTGCTGTCCCGCCGGATCATTTCATGCAGTAGCGTCACTAGCACCCGGCAGCCGCTGGCGCCGATCGGATGGCCCAAGGCCACGCTGCCGCCGTTGACATTGACCTTTGCCGGGTCGAGGTCGAGCTCTCGCAGGACGGCCACGGTGGACCCGCTGAAAGCCTCGTTGATTTCATACAGGTCGACATCTCTTGTACCGATGCCCTCTTTATCAAGACACCGGGGAACGGCCCATATCGGCGCTACCAGTACGTATTTCATGTCTATGCCGTAAGACGCCTGGGCGCCGATCGATGCCAGGACCCGGCAGCCCAGTGCTTCGGCCTTTTCCCGGGCCATTACCGTCACCGCGGCGGCACCGTCGCTGATGATCGATGCATTGCCGGCAGTTCCGGTTCCGCCAGACTTGAAAGCCGGTTTCATCTTGGCCAGAAATTCGTAGGGGGTTTCCCGGGGGCATTCGTCCACATCGAACCGGACCGTTTCCCCTTTTCGGCCCGGAATATCGACCGGAACGATCTCGTCTTTGAAGCGTCCGGAAGCTATCGCCGCCAGGGTGCGGCGGTAGGACTCTGCGGCGTATCGGTCCTGATCCTCCCGGCTGACGGAGTATTTATCCGCGCACAGCTCGTTGGACATGCCCATATGAAAGTCGTTGACGATATCCCACAGCCCGTCGTGCATCATGTGGTCCTGCAGTTTTCCCGGTCCCATTCGATACCCGAAGCGGGCTTTTTCCAGATAGTAGGGGGCCAGGGTCATGTTTTCCATGCCGCCGGCCACCACCACGTCTGCATCGCCGAGCTGGATGGCCTGGGCGGCGAGCATGACGGCTTTGAGGGCCGAGCCGCAGACTTTGTTGATCGTGATGCAGGTCGCATCCCACGGCATGCCGGCCTTGACGGCGGCCTGTTTAGCGGGGTTTTGGCCGTACCCGCAGGGCAGAACCTGTCCCATGATGACTTCATTGACCTCGTCCTTGGGTATGCCGGCCCGACTGACGGCGGCTTCGATCACACTGGCGCCCAGCTGGGTGGCGCCGATATTTCCCAGCGATCCGTTGAAATTGCCCAGCGCGGTTCGCACCGCGCTGACGATGACGGCTTCTCTCATGGTCGTTCTCCTTGCGTAAAAAAATCGGTGATTAAAACGAAACTACATGTTTCTGCGATACTGCCCACCGACCTCGTAAAGGGCTCGGGTGATCTGCCCCAGGGAGCAGAAACGTACGGTCTCCATCAGTTCGGCGAATATGTTTCCGCCCTTGAGGGCCGTTTCCTGCAAGCGTTTGAGTGCCCCGGGCGCATCGTTTTTATGACGGTCTTGAAATTCGGCCAGGCGGCTGAGTTGAGATTCTTTCTCGGCCTCGGTGGCCCGGGCCAGTTCGACGGTTTCCACCAGAAGATTGTGCTCGGCGTTGGGGTCGCGAAAGGTGTTGACGCCGATGATGGGCATATCTCCAGTATGTTTCAGGGTCTCGTAGTAAATCGATTCTTCCTGGATTTTACTGCGCTGATAGCCCGTTTCCATGGCCCCCAGAACACCGCCGCGGGCGGTGATGCGGTCGAACTCCATCAGTACGGCCTCCTCGACCAGACGCGTGAGTTCCTCCACGATAAAACTGCCCTGGTTGAAGTTCTCGTTTTTCGTCAGGCCCCATTCCCGGTTGATAATCATCTGAATGGCCAGGGCGCGGCGGACCGATTCGGTACTGGGTGTCGTGATGGCTTCGTCGAAAGCGTTGGTGTGGAGGCTGTTGCAGTTGTCGTAAATGGCGATGAGCGCCTGCAGGGTCGTGCGGATGTCATTGAATTGAATATCCTGGCTGTGCAGGGATCGGCCCGATGTCTGGATATGATATTTGAGCATCTGCGACCGCTGTGAACCGCCGTACTTGTCACGCATGGCTATGGCCCAGATGCGGCGGGCCACCCGGCCGATGACGGTGTATTCCGGATCCATGCCGTTGGAAAAGAAGAAGGAGAGATTCGGTGCGAAGCTGTCGATCGGCATGTTGCGTGAGAGGTAATACTCGACGTAGGTGAATCCGTTGGCCAGCGTAAAGGCCAACTGGGAGATCGGGTTGGCCCCGGCTTCGGCGATGTGATAGCCGGAAATGGATACCGAGTAGAAGTTGCGGACATTGTTCTCGATAAAGTACTGCTGAATGTCACCCATCATCTTCAGGGCGAAATCGATGGAAAAAATGCACGTATTCTGTCCCTGGTCCTCTTTGAGGATATCGGCCTGGACTGTGCCGCGAACATTCTCGAGAACGTCGGCGCGAATTTTCTGGCGGGTTCCCACAGACGGGGGGGTGCCGTTTTCGGCCTCGTAGCGTTCCACCTGCTGGTCGATGGCCGAATTGAGGAACATGGCCAGAATGATCGGTGCCGGCCCGTTGATGGTCATGGACACCGATGTGCCGGGGGCACAGAGTTCAAACCCGCTGTAGAGGGTCTTGATATCATCCAGAGTGCAGATGCTGACGCCCGAGGTGCCGATTTTGCCGTAGATGTCCGGCCGTCGGTCAGGATCGTAGCCGTAAAGGGTCACCGAATCGAAGGCGGTGGACAGGCGCTTGGCCTCGTAATCGGCGGAAAGAAGCCTGAAACGTCGGTTGGTGCGGGTCGGGTCGCCTTCACCGGCAAACATTCTCGTGGGCTCCTCATCGACCCGTTTGAGCGGGAACACACCGGCGGTGAACGGGAACCGGCCGGGGACGTTTTCTTCACGCATCCAGCGGTAGAGTTCACCCGGATCCTTGAATTTGGGGAGAACGATTTTCGGAATTTTTTTGCGGGAAAGTGAGTCTCTGAAAAGCGGCACCCGGATTTCGCGACCCCTCACGGTATAGACCAGTTCCTCCCCGCTATAGGCGTCCTTGACTGCATGCCAATCGTCGAGCACCTTGCGGGTTTCTTCCAGGATCTCTTCCCGGGCTTCGGCGCCGTGCTGCTGCAATTCGGCGAGGTGCCCGGCGGGCGCATTGCCGATCTTTTTTATGACTTCCTCAAAATGCCACGCTGTCCGCAATATGTCCGCCTGGGCGGCCGTCCGCCGATGGTAGCCACGGACAGAGTCGGCGATTTCGGACAGGTATCGGGTGCGCTCGGGCGGGATGATGATGGTTTTCGAAGTTGATATTTTGGTTTCCGACCGCGGCAGGTTTGAAGTGAACCTGACACCTGTTTTGGCGTCTATGGCTTCCAACAGGGCGTGGTAGAGAGCCGTGACGCCGTCATCGTTGAATTTAGAGGCGATGGTACCGTAAACCGGCATGTCCTCCGGGGATTTGTCCCAGGCATTGCGGTTGCGTTGAACCTGTTTGCGGACGTCGCGCACGGCATCTTCGCTGCCCCGTTTTTCGTACTTGTTGACCACCACGATGTCGGCGAAATCGAGCATGTCGATTTTTTCGAGTTGGGATGCGGCGCCGAACTCGCTGGTCATGGCATAGACGGATACGTCCACGAGATCGGTGATCATCGAGTCGCCCTGGCCGATACCGGCGGTTTCGGCGATGATCAGGTCGTAACCGGCGGCCTTGGCCACCAGGATCCCTTCGCCGAGGGCGGCCGGGATTTCGGTCTGGGAGCGGCGGGTCGCCAGAGAACGCATGTAGACCCTTTGACTGCCGATGGCATTCATCCGGATCCGGTCTCCCAACAAGGCTCCGCCGGTTTTGCGCCTTGATGGGTCGCAGCTGATGATGGCCACGTGGATGTCATTGAGGTCATGAAGCATTCTGACGATCAGTTCATCGGTCAGTGAAGATTTGCCGGCGCCGCCGGTACCCGTGATGCCGATGACCGGCACCGTGGTATTCTGCAATTTCTCTTGAAGCCGGGATCTTAGCTGTGCCAGGTGGCCGTTTTCTTTGGCCTTGGCCTGTTCCACCGCAGAGATCAGATTGGCCACGAGTCGTTTGTTCTCGGGATTCAATGTGTCGAAGGCGAAGTCGGCGTCCTTGACGGTGGGAAAATCGATCTGGCGGACCATGTGGTTGATCATTCCCTGCAGGCCCAGGCGCGCACCATCCTCGGGAGAATATATCTTGGCGATTCCATAGGCTTCGAGTTCCCTGATCTCCTCCGGCACGATGACACCGCCTCCACCGCCGAAGACTTTGATATGGCCGGCATTACGCTCCCTGAGCAGATCGATCATATATTTGAAGAATTCGATGTGCCCCCCCTGATAGCTCGATACGGCTACGCCCTGAACGTCTTCTTCTATGGCGGCATCGACGATATCCTGAACCGAGCGGTTGTGGCCGAGGTGGATCACCTCGACGCCGGTGGCCTGGAGAAGCCGGCGCATGATATTGATGGCGGCATCGTGACCGTCGAACAGGGATGTCGCCGTAACCACGCGGATGTTGTTTTCAGGTGAATAGACCTCGGTAGCTGCGCTCATATTCCCTCCTGTTCACATGCCGATGGAGTTGCGAATGGGGGTGTCAATTAATGTCCAAAGATGGTGCCGGTTGCAACGGTGCCATTTCGCGGCGAATTGTTAAAAGTTCTCGGTCGAAATCCCACCCAATGCCCGGATTCTGACACAGGATGTATTCATCGGCCTGGTTCGGTGCACATGCGCAAAATAAATTCGGTCTGAATGTCGATATAGTCGTCGATCGTATAATGGCGGCCGAAAAACCAACGCCTGAAAGTCCACATGTGGCCCAGAACTGAGATGTTGTGGGCGGCCATTTCGATGGATCTCTCACTGAGTGACGGCAGGTTACCGGAAGAGGCCAGACGGGCCAAGGCCCCCACAAACAGGCCGGTGATTCGCAGTTCGTTTTCGAGGACCCTTTTCTGCCACTGAGCCGGCAGCGATCGGGTTTCCTGGTAGATGAGCAAAATGAAATCACTCATGCGATGGCACACGTGGAAGTACTCGCGTATCATCTGTGCCAGGACGTCCCGCCCTCCGGTGGCTTTGGCCAGCGTGTCGGTCACCAGCCGTTCGACCTCGACGTGGATGGAATCGCAAACCAGATAAAGGATGTCCTCCTTGGAGGCTACATACTCATAGAGGGATCCGATGGAGAAGCCGGCCGCCTTGGCAATTTGGCGGGTGGTCGTCTTGTGAAAACCGCCTTTGATGAACAGTTTAACCGCAGCTTTGGCAATCTGAGTGCGTCGGCGTTCGACAAGTTCGGGATTTTTTATCTGGGTCGGGATATCTCGAGTCCGGCTGGGCTCAGACATGGTCTATTTCCAATCAGCGAGTATTCGAAACGGCATCAGAGACGCCTCGCACCTGCCGCGCCAATACCGGGGAAACCGAGCGAGCGCTCATTCGAATGTTTAACATGCCGCCCGGTTTTTTGTCAAGCGATTCCAGCGGCAACAGTCGGCGCCTACCGGGTGGTTATGGACCGCAGGTGTGAATTTTATATCTTACTGTATTTAAAAAGAATATACATCACTTGTTTTCCACCACGGACACGCTGGAGCAGACAAAATTCTTGTTGACAAACGGTCGTTGCAACAGTTAATTTATAGCTTCTTGAGCGAGCGCTCGCTCAGTAAAGATTGGAGGGTGAGCCGAACCAGCCGTTGCGCATGGTCCGATACCCAGTGCTGAAAACGTAGCCGTGGGCTTATCCGCTATGAAACTTTATAACGCTCTGGCTCAAATTTCGGCTTTCGGTTCAATCGCGGCTGAAATTGAAAGGAGGACATGGTGGACTTTGATCTGACCCGGGAGCAGGAGATGATCCGCAGGGAGGTCCGTCGCTTCGCCCAAAGTGAGATTGCTCCCGTAGCCGGTGAACTGGATGACAAGGAAGAGTTTTCAGCGGAGCTCACGCGGAAGATGGGCGAGATCGGTCTTTTCGGCGTGTTCGTGCCCGAGGCATACGATGGGCAGGAGATGGATTACCTTTCGTATATCATCTCCGTGGAGGAGGTGGCCCGGATAGACGGATCGCAAGCGGCAACCATCGCCGCCGGAAATTCGCTCGGCATCGGCCCCATTTATTATTTTGGCACTGAACAGCAGAAAAAAAAATACCTTCCCAAACTTTGCCGGGGAGACGCTTTATGGGGTTTCGGGCTGACCGAACCGACGGCCGGCTCTGACGCCGGGGGCAGCCAGACCACGGCAGTGCCCGATGGTAAAGATTGGATCCTCAACGGGTCGAAGATTTTCATCACCAATGCCGCCTGTGAAATGTCCCTGGGGGTCACTGTTCAAGCCGTAACCGGCACGCGAGCCAATGGAAAGCCCGAATATACCTGTTTTCTGGTCGAACACGGAACCCCCGGCTTCAAAGCGGTGCCGATGCATCGCAAGATGATGTGGCGATCGTCCAACACGGCGGAGCTCTACTTCGACAATGTCCGCGTTCCCGGAGAAAACATTCTCGGCCAGCCGGGCGACGGATTTCACCAGATGCTCAAAACCCTCGACGGCGGGCGGCTGTCGATCGCCGCCATGGGGCTGGGCGGTGCCCAGGGGGCCTATGAACTGGCGCTCAAATACGCCCGGGAACGGGTCCAATTCGGGCAGCCCATTTCAAAATTTCAAGCCGTGGCCTTCAAACTGGCCGACTGCGCGGTGGAAATCGAATGCGCCCGTAACCTTCTCTACAAGGCCTGCTGGCTCAAAGATCGAAAGCGGCCCTTTGAAAAAGAAGCCGCCATGGCCAAACTCTACTGCTCGGAGACCATGGGAACGGTCGTGGACCATGCGGTGCAGATCCATGGCGGTTACGGGCTGATGAAAGAGTATCAGGTGGAGCGGTTCTATCGGGACCACAAACTGCTCGAAATCGGTGAAGGCACCTCGGAAGTGCAGCGCATAGTGATTTCAAGATATATCGGGTGCTAGAATAAAATCGTTGCACGATTTTATTTAACGCGGCGGAGCCGCTCTGGGAGGAAGATATGGGGGAACAGGTTCTTTTGACAGGTGAGCACGACGGGGTATTGATTCTGACCCTCAACCGTCCGGAAGTCATGAACGCGTTGAATTTTCCGCTGCTCCATGAACTCAGAGCGCAGGTGGAGGCCGTGCGTTTCAGGACGGATATCCGCGTCATTATCGTCACCGGCAGGGGTGAAAAGGCTTTCTGTTCCGGTGCGGATCTCAAGGAGCGCGCCGGCCTGAGCCCGGCCCAGGTCAAGGAATATATCTTCACGATTCGGGATCTATTCACGACCATCGAATTCATCAACAAACCGGTCATCGCTGCGGTGAACGGCTTGGCGCTCGGCGGCGGCACGGAACTCGCTCTGGCCAGCGACATACGCATCGCCGCGGACTCCGCCACCATGGGGTTGACCGAAGCCCGTCTGGCCATCATCCCGGGTGCCGGCGGCACTCAGCGCCTCCCCAGACTGGTGGGCAAGGGGAAGGCCAAAGAGCTGATATTCACCGGGCGCCGGGTCGAGGCTGCAGAAGCCCTTGCCATCGGCTTGGTGAACAAGGTTTGCCAGCCGGAAGAACTGCTCGACGAATGCCGGAAAATGGCCGCCATGATCTGCGAAACCGGTCCGATTGCCATCGAGCAGGCCAAGTATGCCATCAACTATGGTTTGGAAACCGATCTGCACACCGGTTTGGCCATCGAATCGAATGCTTACTGGGTCTGCATTCCGACCGAAGATCGTCTGGAGGGCTTGACGGCCTTCCGGGAGAAGCGCAAGCCGGTATACAAAGGAAAGTAAAAGAAGGTTGGCCGGTTTGCCCGTTAGCCGGTTGACGGGTTTCGGAGTGAGCTGTTTCGATTTGAAGCTTTACCTATAATATTCGGCCTGATTGACAGACAACAAACTTTTTTACAAGTGAGGTGGAAGAATGACGGAATACGATTACTGGAAAATTTTTCCGAGAATGCCCCGAAAAGTGACCATCGGCGACATTACGGTCAGGGACGGATTTCAGCATCTTGAAAAATTCATCTCAACCCGCGCGAAGATATTCTACGCCCAGGAAATGATCTTCGCCGGCTGCCGCAACATCGAGGTCACCAACCTCGGCAATCCGTATCTTATGCCCCAGTTCAGCGATGCCGAAGAGGTTCTGGCCGCCTTGCGAAGCGATCTGTTCAAAAGGCGATGCGCCAAGCGTGGCATCAATCCGGATGATGTGTGCATTACGGCGGTGACGATCCGGGAGGGGGCTGTTGATCAGGCCATTCGCTTGAAGCAAAAAGGGGTCGGACCGGACCGGTGCCTGATGATGGTGTCCACCGAAGAACAACATCACTTTGCCAATTCGGGTTGCACATTGCCCGAATACTGGAAGGAAGCTGAGCGCGCGATCAAAAAGTGCCGCGATGCGGGCCTTAAAATGTGCGGTACGGTCAGCACCATCTGGGGCAGCCCCATTGCCGGTGCCACGGAACTTAAGGATGCGGTGGAGTTCACCAAGCGTTGGCTGTCCATCGGCGCTTCGGACATCGAACATGCCGACCACGACGGCAGCGCCTCGGCCCCGGATGTCTATCGCTATTTCTCCATGATTCTGGACGAAATACCGGATACCTCCGTCCACATCGCCCATTTCCACGAAACCAAGCGCGTGGCCTCCGCATCGATACTGGCCACACTGCAGGCCGGGATCACCCATTTTGAAGCGACCCTTGGCGGTATGGGCGGTCAGCCGGCGAATTTCCTGGACGACTGTCCTGTCCCTGGCACGGGTGAATACTACTACGAAGACCCCCGTTACGTGGGATTGACCTGTCTGGAGGACATGCTGGTTCAGATCGACGAAATGGGAATAGCGCACGGCTACGACGTGGACCGGGTGCTCTGGCTGGGGCGTCAAATCGAGCGGACCGTCGGCAAAAGGCTTCGCAGCGAGGCGGCCATCAACGGGCGCACGTTAAAAGAGGGGCATCCCGAATTCGCGCGGCCCGGCCTCAGCAAACGCAAGGAAAAGCTGGGCGAACAGCCGCGTCAGAACCTGCCGGTCGATTGGTCGGCCAAAGCCGAACTGCCGGAGCGTTTCCGCCCCTGATTTGAAAAGTAGATCATGGCTCCCCTTCGGATCGATATCCGGATGGAAGTGACAGGGCGGCCATCGGGTTTTTCCCGACGGCCGTCAGGGAAAATCCGATGCCATTCTCTCGTGAAAAAATCGAAGATCTATCGCAGGAAGAACTTTCGCACCTGGTGCTCGACATGTTTCACCGGATTGTCGTTCACTACGGGCTCTGGTTCACAGAGGTCAGGCACCAGATGGGGACGGATGCGGCCTTGAAGGCCCTAAGCAACGCCTCGAAACGCAGCATGGCGATCCAACTCAACCGGCTGTCCAAGCAGTTCGGCTTCGGGATGCAGAACGGCCTTCCGGAACCCTTGTTGAAAATGTCGAAGGAGGCATTGATTGCTCTGATGGACAACTTGGCGGTGAACTGGCTGGCCAATGACGGGGTTTGGTTTCAGGCGGTCGAATTCGACCACGGAATGAACGACGCCAAACGCTGCAACGATACCTGCTGGGCCCATTTCTCGCCCTTCGAGGCCTGGTCGATCAAAAAGCTCCTCGATCTACCCGATCGTCCCGGACTGCCGGGCCTGAAAAAGGCCCTGCAGTACCGGCTCTATGCCCGCATCAACACTCAATCTTTCGTCGAAGAGGGGAGCGGCCTCATTTTTCAGATGAACGCCTGCCGGGTGCAGGCCGCGCGCAACCGTAAGGGGCTCGAAGATTATCCCTGCAAATCCGGAGGACTGGTCGAGTACGCCTATTTTGCCCGAACGATCGATCCACGCATCGAAACGACCTGCATCAGTTGTCCGCCCGATCCCCACCCGGAAGACTATTTCTGCGCCTGGCGTTTCTCCCTGAAAGAACCCTCTGGCAACCGGTAGGCGCCACGACCAGGCAACGACAGTAAAAGAACCGCGAGTGTGCTCGTGAAAGCAATGATTTGCCGGGAAATTACCGACCTGAAGAAAAACCGGGCACCCCTCGCACCGGCCGAGATGGCCCGGCCGGTGCCGGGTGAAACGGATATATTGATCAGGGTGACCGCCTGCGGTGTCTGCCATACCGAACTGGACGAAATCGAAGGCCGCACGCCGCCGCCGGTGCTGCCGGTCGTTCCCGGGCACCAGGCGGTCGGCCGCGTTGTGGGTGCCGGTGGCCAGGCGAAGCGGTTTAAAGTAGGGGATCGAGTCGGTGTCGCCTGGATTCACTCGGCCTGCGGGTCTTGCCCGCATTGCCTCTCCGGGGAGGAGAATCTGTGTGCTGAATTCAAGGCGACCGGACGGGATGTGGACGGCGGTTACGCCCAGTTCACCACGATACCAGAGGGTTTCGCTCACCGCATACCCGAGGTCTTCTCCGATGCCGAAGCGGCGCCGCTGCTGTGCGCCGGCGCCATCGGCCTTCGATCGCTGCGCCTGACCGGGCTCGGTAACGGTCAGTGCCTCGGACTGACCGGGTTCGGCGCATCCGGACATTTGGTGCTGAAAACCGTGCGCTATGCCTATCCGGACACCGAAGTCTTTGTCTTTGCCAGGAGCGGTTTGGAAAGAGAATTCGCCAGGCATCTCGGCGCGGTTTGGTGCGGCGACATAACGGAAGCGTCACCGGAAAAACTTCACGCCATCATTGACACCACCCCGGCCTGGAAACCGGTGGTTGCGGCACTCGGCAATCTGGCCCCCGGGGGGCGGCTGGTAATCAACGCCATCCGGAAAGAGAGCGGCGACCAAACTGAACTGTTGAATATCGATTATCCGCAGCACCTCTGGATGGAGAAAGAAATCAAGAGCGTCGCCAACGTCACCCGACGGGATGTGCGCGAGTTCCTGGAACTGGCCGCTGCCATTCCCTTACGGCCCGAGGTCCAGGAATATGCACTCGAAGAGGCCAACCGGGCCCTGATCGACCTCAAGGAGCGACGGATCAGGGGTGCGAAAGTCCTGCGGATCGTTTGACGGACATCGAAACTGGCGGGTATCAAAATTTGAATACTATCCCGGCATCGAACGGGTTTTCTATTGTAGTGACGACTGACTTCAAATACCCACATCAAAGCCTTGATTTATCCCGCTTAATGGTGAAGTCTATGTTCCTGCTCAAGCAGGGCGCTATATCATCAGGTTCATCAATTTTTCGTGAAGCACTTCATAGGAATAGTATTTTTCGGCGAGTGAATAATTGATCGCGACCATTTTTTCCCGGAGTTGTTCGTCCTGGAGCAATGCCCGGGTTTGATCCACCGCTTCATCAGTAACATATCCATCAATTTCAACAGCTGAGAAGCCTTTGGGCTTGATGTCAAATGTATAGATCGAGTAACGGTTGACCAGAATTGGTTTACGAAAATAGACTGCTTCTAAAAAGGCGTTTCCAAACCCTTCAATGGTGGATGGATAGGTGATGAAATCGGCATGGTGATAGATGTCGTAAAGAGTGTAGATCTTTCGCCCATCCGGAGTCATTCCGCGGCGATCGTTGATGATGTCCGACACGAATAAGGTATTGACTTGCATACGCCGTGAGAAGTCGATGACCCGTTGCTCATAATCGTGTCCCTCGTCTCCGGAGGCATGTGAAATAACCAGTCGAGCTTTCATCCCCAGCCGACTGACCAGTTCAATGGCGTTTTCGATTCCCTTGCGTTTGACTACCCGGGTGGGCTGGAGGATCAATTTTTCATCTGCATCGAGCCCAAGGGCATCACGAACATCATCGGTATAATCATCCGGCGGCGGAGGCGGATTTTTGAAATCCATCACGTTGGGAACAATGGTCGCGGAAATACCGGTCCTGAGGCTCAGCTGATTGTCAGCTGATGAATTGATGACCACATGGCGAATTGTTGGCAGGTGGGGGGGAAAGGACATATTGAGATAGTCCCACACGGCATTGGTTTTGAATTGTTGGCGTTCCCAGAAGAAATCGTGATGGTGCGCGATGGTCGGCAATCCGGTTTCCGCGATGACTTGGGTGATGGCCAGGCCGAGGGGGATGTTGAGGGGGATGGTTACCGCGTTTTCGGGAACGAGAAGATCAATGTTGAATTTTGTAATGAATTCATATAATTGGTCCTTGAGATGCTCCTTTGTTTCTTCAATGATATCCGTCAGACTGCGTTTCCGCACACCATTGGCGTGAGAAGCAAACGCGGTGTTGAAAATCGCCCGGATCTCCGGATTCTTGAAGTGGGCTTTGGGAACCAGGAAGGCCTGGGATGGGTTGCGGTCCAGCTCTCCGGCGAAGTAGAAGCATTTAAACCCTTCTTGCTCGAACACCCGGGCCCATTTTTCCGTTTCCAGGGATACGCCATCTGTTCCGGCGAATCGGGTGGAGAGGAATCCGATGTTATGAACCTTGTCGAAAGGGATATACATAGCAACGCCTCACGTATGAAGAAAGCAGTGCCGTTCAGGGTTAAGCGGTCACGTAAACAATGGCTTTTCAAACAGAAGACATCAAAAAAATGAAGATGTCAACGGCCTATGGTCGAAGGAATAATAAACTGTTCTGAAATACTGCCGGATATTGGCTCAGGACGTGCGTATAAAAGGTTTCAGACGGTGTGAGGGATACCATTGACGCAAATGCCTTGGCCAGGCCATAATGCAAGCCATATGGGGCAGCTAATTTTTCCGCGGGCTTTAACAGCAACTGTGTTCAAAAACGGTATGAGTGCCGGCAAGGCAAGACTAAATCCGACGAAAACGCGGAGTTTGTGTGTAATAAATGAGCATTTTGAGGAGGATTTTAACACCGAATTGCCAAGCGCAATAGTTTTTCGACAGCCTATTAGTCCTTAACTCAGGCAGACGGCCTGTTTTTTTTTGCAGGATAACCGGATGAAATCGATTTTGCACCGGATATACGGTCGGAAAAAAGGGGATGCCGCCTTTATAAGGCTTTCGGCCGTGCTGGATTCATTTTCACACAAGCCATCGGCCGGGGGAAGGGACCTTTTCACAGAAGAAGATATCATCCTCATTACTTACGGAGACACGCTTCTACGGAAAGAGGAACCCCCACTCAAGGTGCTTTACCGGTTTGCCTGCGATCATTTCAAGGGGGTGTTTTCCTGCATTCACATTCTGCCCTTTTTTCCTTTTTCCTCGGACGACGGGTTTTCTATTACCGATTTTCAGGCGGTGAGAGCCGACTTGGGCCGTTGGGATGACATTCGGACCATCGGTGGGGAGTTCAAGCTGATGGTCGATCTCGTAGCGAATCATGTGTCTGCTGAAAGCCGGTGGTTCCAGTTCTATCTGGCGGAGGAGAAAGGATTCAGGGAACTGGCCATTGAAACCGATCCGGCGGCCGATCTTTCTCTCGTGACCCGGCCCCGCACCCTGCCCCTTTTGACTGCATTCGAAAAGCGATCTGGCCTTCAGGTGCACCTGTGGACGACCTTCAGCCCCGATCAGATCGACCTCAATTACCACAGCTTGGACGTGCTAGAAGGCATGGTACGGACGTTGCTCTTTTACGTTGCCAGGGGGGCGCGCATTATCCGATTGGACGCCATCGCTTATTTGTGGAAACAGATTGGCACACCCTGCATTCATCTGCCGCAGACCCACGACATGGTCCGGTTGTTTCGCAGGATCCTTGACCTGACGGCACCCGGAGTGACACTGGTCACCGAAACCAACGTGCCCCACGATGAAAACACCAGCTATTTCGGCAACGGTGCCGACGAAGCCCAGATGGTCTATAATTTTACCTTGCCGCCGTTGCTGCTCTATTCACTGGCCACTGGCAATGCCCGCGTTTTTTCCGATTGGGCCCGGAAGTTGGCAACTCCCACGGAAAGAACCGCTTTTTTAAATTTCACCGCTTCCCATGACGGCATCGGGGTGCGCCCCCTGGAAGGGATATTGCCGTCATCGAAGATTAAATGGTTGGCCGAGCGGGTTCGTCTAAACGGCGGTCAGGTTTCCGAAAGGCGCAATCCTGATGGATCCACCAGCCCCTATGAGTTGAATGTTACCTATCTGGACGCACTGAAAGATCCAGCGTGCCCGGAAGATCGGCTTCATATTTCCCGATTCCTGGCTTCTCAGGCGGTGGCTCTGGCCATTTCCGGGGTTCCGGCCGTATACATCCACAGCATATTGGGATCGCAGAACTGGATTGATGGGGTCCGCTTGACAGGACGGGCCCGGACGATCAACCGCGCAAGGTTGTCTGACGAAGCTGTCGGCAAAGAATTGGCCGATCAAAGGAGCCTCCGGGCGCGGATTTTTTATCCTTATCTGAAAATGATCCGCATTCGTACCCGCCAGCCGGCCTTGCATCCATCCGCCGGCATGCAGGTGCTCAACCTGGACGACCGGGTTTTTGCGGTTAAACGATTTTGTCCCCAACAGACCCTTTTCGCCGTGACCAATTTTTCCGCCGACCCCTTGACTGTCACCCTGCCTGCCAGAAAAAATTCAGCTCTCTTAGGCGATCTTCTCAGCGGTGAACGGTTCGGCGCAGGTCTAATTCCTCTGTCTGCATATCAGACCGTGTGGCTCACGTGAAATGCCGCTAATGGTTGACGCCGAAAAAGTTGGCCATCAGGTTGTCCAATTGACGCTGCAGTGTGGCGTAGGAGTAATGACGTGTGGCCACGGCGTAATTGTGGGCCGTCATCCGATCCCGCAGCTCCGGTTTTTCGAGTACTTCCCGAACTTTTTGGACGTTTTTCTTGGTCAGAAAACCATCCATGACAATCAGGTCGAAGCCCTTGGGTTCGATGTCCCGCACAAAGATGGCATAGCGATTGATTAGCAGGGGTTTGCTGAAATATACCGCTTCCAGAAAGGCATTGCCGAAACCTTCGTAGAGGCTGGGGTAGGTAATGAAATCGGCGTGCGCATATAGTTCCCATAGGGTAGGCCGGCCCGGTGCCTCTGGTACACGCGTACCGATCAAGCGAAGATCCACTCCACGCTCCCGGGCATGGTCGGTGAGCCATTCGGCGTACTCGAAGCCCTCGTCACCAGCCTCGTGGGAGATCAGGAGTTTGAAGTGCTGATTGCCCAGCTCGTGGACCAGCTCGATGGCATGCTCGATCCCTTTGCGCTGAACGATTCGCGTTGGCTGGAGGATCAAAAAGTCTTCCGCATTCAGGCCGATCCGTCGCCTGAATGCAAGGGTATCTTTTTCGTGAACCACCGGACGATTGTCGAAATCCAGCACGTTGGGAATGATCGCTGCTGCGATACCCGTTCGCAGGGCTAGTTCCTCCTGGGCTGCCGAATTGATGACCACATGCTCGATGTTCGGCAAGTTGGGCGGAAAAGCCATGCGAAGGTAATCGCTCACGGCATTGACGGAAAAGCGGGTTCGTTCCCAGTAAAAGTCGTGGTGGTGGGCCACCGTGGGAATCAAGGTCTCTGCGATGACTTCGGTCATTGCCAGACCCAGCGGCAGGTGCATGGGAATGGTCAGCAGGTTTTGCGCCACCAGCATGTCGATTTGAAACCGGTCGATAAATTCATATAGTTTATTTTTCAGGTGCGCCCTGAGAGCATGGATGGCCTGGGTCGTTTCTCGGCTTCGCCGTCTCCCGCCAAAAACTTCCAAGTCAATGGCCTTATTCGCTTCATGCTTGAAAAAAGCTTCCGGAACCATAAGGCTCCGTTCCGGGGCACGGTCAAGTTCGCCGGCAAACCAGAAACAGCGATGTCCGCTTCTCTCTAAAATCTCCGACCATTTGGCCGCCTCCAGAGACACCCCATCGGTTCCTGCGAAACGGGTGGACACGAAACCGATACGTTTTCCCATGGCACCTCCTGCTGACGAGTTCATCGGCGGTTGACAAACCGCACCCGTTATTCAACTATGAAAATACACGCCATGGTTCAGATAAGAAGTAAAGCCCATGATTGTTCCGTCGAGCGGATGTTGATCATCTGTTCCGCTGGTGAGCCACCTTGAAGATCGCCTTTGTTCACTACCACCTGAAAACGGGGGGCGTTACCACCGTCCTGAGACGGCAGATTGCGGCCATCCAGGGGGTCTGCGATGCCCTCGTACTGACTGGGGACCGGGCGAAATCCGAATTGCCCTGCAAGGTTGTGGAAATCCCCGAATTGGGTTACGATCAGTCGGGTGTTTCCCCGCCGGCTCCCGACAGGGTTGCCGAGCGGGTGCTCAAGACACTGTCCGATACATGGCCGGGGGGGTGCGACGTCATGCATGTCCACAACCCGACCATCGCCAAAAATCGGCAGTTTCTTCAAATCATTAAACGGCTGCAGCAGGCCGGGGTCAACCTTTTTCTTCAAATCCACGACTTCGCAGAAGACGGGCGTCCCGATCTCTATTTCAATGAGGACTATCCGGCGAATTGCCATTACGGCGTCATAAACGCCCGGGATTCCGGTATTCTTTTACGGGCGGGCCTGGATGGCGCAGGCCTTCACCACATCCCCAACGCCGTCGAAAGTCTTCCAGTCAACGGGAGCCAACACCCGAGGCCGCAGATATTATACCCGGTCCGGGCCCTTCGACGCAAGAATTTGGGCGAAGCTATCCTGCTATCCCTGTTTTTCAGCCCCGGCCGGCGGTTAGCCGTTACCCAGCCGCCGAACAGCCCAACGGACACAGTCAGTTACCGGGACTGGATATGTTGGGTGAGGGAAAACCGCTTGAATGTTGACTTCGAGGTCGGGAAAAACATCGACTTTTCCACGCTTGTAAGCGCCTCGGAATCAGTGATTACCACGAGCATTGCCGAAGGGTTCGGGCTTACCTTTCTCGAAACTTGGACGGCCGGAAAGTTGTTATGGGGGCGACGACTCGGTGATATTTGTGCGGATTTCGAGGACAACGGGATCCATTTGGATTCCCTTTACGACCGGCTCGATGTTCCCGCAACCTGGATCAATGCAGATGCCTTTTCCCGCAAATGGCACGAGGCGGTCGCAAACGCCGCCGAGCGTTACGGCCGCATTATTGCAGCCGATGCGATAAACCGAGCCTTTGCCCGACTGACCCATGACGACAGGATTGATTTCGGTTTGTTGGGCGAGAAATGTCAACGTCAGGTGCTCACACGCCTGATCTCCGACCCATCGGCCAAGACGGAACTGGTCTCGTTGAATACCTGGCTCTCCCATCCCGGAGAGGTTGCGGGCCCATCGGCGATGATTGAAAGCAACCGGCGGGCCGTTGAACAGCACTATGGCCCGCAGCAATACCGGAATCGCCTCCTCGCGATTTACGATCTGGTTGCCAACCATCCAGTGTACCATCGAATCGACAAGGGTGCCTTGTGCGACGCGTTTATCGATCTCGACCGGTTCTCACTGCTCCAATGGGGTGCATATGACGGATAGAGAGGCCATATGCGCGCGGCATATCCGTTCCCTGGCACCGATACCCACAGGATTGGCTCCGGAACTATCGAAAATGCAGCGCTTTTCGGCGATACTCTTCGATGTTTACGGCACCCTCCTGATCAGCAAGGCTGGGGATATCGGGTTCCACCGTGAGCAAACGGAAAGGGCCGACGATCTGCGGAAACTGCTGCAGCGTTACGGCATCAACTATACACCGGAACATCTTGCAAACGTGCTACGCCGTGCCATCGACCGAAGGCACACAACCTCACGCCGGCAGGGAATCGATTACCCCGAGGTGGATATCCTCGAGGTATGGCAGCATGTGCTTGGCATGGATGACATACCCTGGGTGAAAAATTTCGCCTTGGAATACGAACTGATCGTAAACCCAGTCTATCCCATGCCGGGTCTCGAGGATATGTTGCAGGTTTACAAAACCCACAAGGTGCCGATAGGGATTATCTCCAACGCTCAATTTTACACCGTTCATGTGCTTGAGTGGTTTCTCGGCAAACCGCTTGAAAGGCAGGGGCTGGATCAACGGTTGTTCTTTTTTTCCTGGATCGAGGGACATGCCAAACCATCAACCTTTATGTTCAACCGGGCAAAAACGGTTCTCTTCGGCATGGGAAAATCAGTTGCGTCTGTTCTTTATGTGGGCAACGATATGCGCAACGACATTCTGCCGGCTAAGGAGGTCGGGTTCAAAACCGCTCTTTTTGCCGGAGACCGGCGATCGTTGCGCTTAAGGGGATCCGTTGACCGTTGTAAGGATCTGTCGCCGGATCTGATCGTCACCGATCTGCGGCAGTTGATTGCTGGAACCGGCAACCCCTGAAGGAGAGGTACTTATGGAAAAATATCTGGACATGCTGCCGACGTTAGTGGACCAGATCCAGAAGATTCGCGAAATCATCATCAGCAACATCGTACTCATCGGGCAGGTCCCGGCCCCCACATTTCATGAGAGACGGCGTGCGGAGTGCATGGTGGAGCGCCTGGCCGATTATCAGGTAGATGAATGCCGTATTGATGATTTCGGCAATCCCATTGGTGTGATCCGCGGTGGTTCTGCAAAAAAGCTGCCCATCTTTGTTGTTGCCCACCTCGACACCTTTTCAAATGTGGAGATCGACCAGCACTACGAGGTGACGGATAAAATCATCTCTGGCATAGGCGTTTCGGACAACTCGGCTGCCGTCGGCGTCCTGGTCTCTTTACCGGAGATATTCAGGCGGCTGGGGCTGGTGTTTGAGTCGGACGTTGTTTTGGTTGCCCCTAATCAGTCACTGGCACGGGGGAACCTGAAGGGCATCCGCCGGTTGCTCCAGACATGGCCGACTCCGATTCGGGGTGCCATCTGCCTGGAAAGTGTAGAATTGGGAAGACTCAATTACTATTCCGACGGCATGATCCGGGGGGAGATCAGTTGCAGTATCTCCTCCGCAAAGCAATGGGGCCGCCACCACCAACCGAACGCAATCATCATTATCAACGAAGTGATCAATGCGATCCTTGGCCTGCGGTTGCCCCAGAAACCACGCACGCAGATCGTCATTGGCAAGATCTCCGGCGGTTTCAACCATGGCAATATTGCCTATGACGCCAAGATCGGTTTCGAGATTCGCAGCGACGCCGACGAGATGGTCAAAGAACTCTATAACGATATCCGAGATATTGTCGATGGAATCAACAAGGCCTTTGCCGTAAAATTGAAGCTCAACCGCATCAGCAACCTCAACGCCACCCGTTTGCCATACAATCACCCGCTGATCAAATGTGCCTCCCGGATTTTGAATCGGCTGGGCGTGGACGTCGTGAGTGAGCCAAGCGAAACGGCTTTGTCGATATTTTTGCAACAAAAAATCCCGGCAATAACCTTAGGGTTGACCCGTGGGGACCATTATCACAAGGATGGTGCCATGATCGAAATTGAGCCGATATTCAAGGGCATATCTCAAATACCGGCACTGATTATGGCCATGGACAATGGGGCGTGTGATGAACAAAAAGTGGATTGAAACGAACACCTTCCACCACTCCGAATTCAAGGATCTCGATCGGCTGGTTAGAGCCAAAAGGCAAAAGAATCGCACCATTTCTCTATGCCTGCCCACGCTTAACGAAGAAAAGACCATCGCCAAAGAGATCGTCATCATGAAATCGGAACTCATGACCCGTTATCCCCTTTTAGATGAAATCGTGGTCGTCGATTCCGGTTCAATGGATCACACCCGGAAAATTGCCAGATCATACGGAGCAAAGGTTGTGGAAGCCAACGACATCCTGCCGCACCTGGAAAAATTCAAGGGAAAAGGGGAAAATCTGTGGAAGGCGCTGTATGTGGCCCGGGGAGACATCATCATCTATATCGACGCGGACATTAAAAACATTCACCATCGTTTTGCATATGGCCTGTTGGGGCCGCTGCTGCTTTCAGATCACATACGGTTTACCAAGGCGTTCTACGACCGGCCGATCTCCATAGGGGAAAACAAGTGGCGGTCTACCGGCGGCGGTCGGGTGACGGAACTGGTGACCCGCCCGCTGTTTTCGATGTTCATGCCCGAGCTGACCCAGTTTCTGCAGCCGCTCTCCGGAGAGTACGCTGGATATCGCGACATCTTCGAAAACATTCCCTTTCACATTGGCTACGGAGTAGAAACCGGCATGCTGATCGACATTCGCGAAAGATGGGGGCTCGATGTGATGGCCCAAGTCGATCTTGACCAGCGGGTACATAAAAATCAGGATACGACTGCTTTAGGAAGGATGGCCTTCGTGATCATCAAGACGTTCTTTAACCGTGTCCAGGACTTGAATCGAGTGGACATCAAACAGGAAGTCTTCGATGAAATGATCCAGTACCGACTGATCCGGGGCGCGCTTAAGCCTGATATACACCTGCTCGAAATGAACGAGCGGCCACCTATAATTCGAATCCCTGAGTATCTGGAAAAATTCTCCACCAGGGAACCAGGCCCTTAGGCCATTTTTTTCCTTTCTGGCTTGATTGGAACCCAAAACATAACCACAGGTTCGCCGTCAATCCCGCTTTGGTCTCGGCAGTATCAGGTTCAAAAGAACCCCCACGATCCCGGCCAGTCCGATACCCCCGAGAGTAAAAAGGGACATGCCTCCGATTCCGAAAACAAGGATCACCGCGACAATTATCAGGTTGCGGGCTTCGGTGAGGTCCTCTCCGGCTTTGACCAGGGTGTTCAGGCCCACGACCGTAATGGCCCCGAAAAGCAAGAGCATGATACCGCCCATGACAGGCACCGGGATGGTCTGGAGCAGGGCGCCCAGCTTACCGACGAAGGCCAGCAGAATGGCTATCGCAGCGGCCCAGGTCATGACGACCGGGTTGTACATTTTCGTGAGGGTAACCGCACCGGTCACTTCGGAATAGGTCGTGTTCGGCGGCCCGCCCAGAAAAGAAGCCAGCATGGTGGCCAATCCGTCACCGAGCATGGTGCGATGGATACCCGGTGATTTGAGGTAGTCCTTGCCGGTGACGTTACCGATGGCCAGGATGTCTCCGAAGTGTTCGATGGCCGGTGCGATGGCCACCGGGACGATGAAAAGGACCGCTTTCAGGTTCCACTCGGGGAAGACGAAATTGGGCATCGAAAGCCACGCGGCCTCGGCAACCGGTGTCATATTAATCAATCCAAAGGCGATACTGATGATGTAACCGGCGCCTATTCCGATAAGGATGGGTATCAGGCGCAGCATGCCGCGCCCGAGAAGGGAGACGAGGATTGTGGTGGCAAGAGTCACCATTGCAATTATCAGGGCGGTTTTTTCCGGAACCAGGACTGCCGACCCATCGCCGGTCCGGCCCATGGCCATGTGGACGGCCACAGGCGCCAGAATCAGCCCGATCACCATGATAACTGGGCCAACGACCACAGGGGGCAGCACGCGTTCCAGAAATTCACTCCCGAACAATTTTATACCGAGGCTCAGTAAAACATAAACCACACCGGCTGCGGTCAGACCGCATAGCGTCGATGGAATCCCCCACGTTTGAACGCCATAGATGATAGGGGCAATAAAGGCGAAGGAGGAGGCCAGAAATATCGGTACCATCCGCTTGGTTACCAACTGAAACAGCAGGGTGCCGGCCCCAGCCGTGAACAGGGCAACGTTGGGGTCCAAGCCGGTCAGTAGCGGAACCAGCACCAGCGCACCGAAGGCGACAAAGAGCATCTGGGCGCCGACGATGGGAATCTTCAGGTTGAAACGGTTATCTGCTGATGCAGGCTCTTGGGGCATGGCGTATTTCTCCTCTCTCGGTTCTCTGTTCGGTGATTGACTTCTCAACAGCAGTGGGGGGCGGCTGACAATCCAGTTTCAAGAAGTGGCGGCGTGGTCAAGTTGCGGTTAATCGTTGACCATCATCGCATAGAGTTGCACCGAAACTATTTGGTTCCGAATATTTTGTCGCCGGCATCTCCGAGCCCCGGCAATATATAACCGATATCGTTGAGTGCATCGTCAACGGCGGCCACGTAAACATCCACATCAGGGTGCTGCTCCTCAACCCGCCGGATGCCCTCAGGTGCGGCCACCAGGAACAAACCTTTGATGACCTTACACCCGGCCTGCTTTAGTAAGTTGATGGTTTCTACTACGGTTCCGCCGGTGGCCAACATGGGGTCGAGAATCAGTGCAATCCGTTCCTCGATGGCTCCGGTCAGTTTGACATAATATTTGACCGGTTCGAGCGTGTCTTCGTTGCGGTAGAGGCCGACAACGCTGACCCGGGCCGAAGGGATCAGGTTAAGGACCCCGTTGAGCATGCCGATACCGGCCCGCAGGATCGGTACGACGGTGATTTTTTTTCCTTTTATTCTCTCGACATTTACCGGTCCGGCCCATCCTTGAATGACCTCGTTTTCAGTTTCAAGATCTTTGGTCGCCTCGTAGGTGAGCAGGGTGCCCAGTTCGGATGCCAGATCCCTAAAATCCTTGGTGGTAATTTTGTGTTCGCGCATCAAGCCCAGTTTGTGCTTGATCAGAGGGTGGTCCACCACATGAACAGGCATGGGGCCTCCTTTGCCGGTGTCGACAGGGTCCGCACGGCTCATCGCCGACCTCGGACCGCTTTCATAAGATTGAAATTTTCGAAATTAAAGAAAAATGGAGGGGCAAGGAGAGGGCGAACCGATACACGTCCCCGCTCCTTGCTTGAATCGGGGCATGAGTTATACGCAAAATACGGTTTTGTCAAGAACGCAAATGGAGCCGGATGGAGCTTACCAGGTTCCCAAAGGCCTGGTGATGGTGAAATGGAAAGGGTCTTTTACCAGTTTTTGGGATGCTTCCGGAATGCTTTTACCGATGGCGGTAAAAGGAAGGGCGAGCACCCACACACCAGCGCCGAGGATGGTGGCCGCGGCGCCCAGGGGACGCATGACGATCAAATCGTAGGTCATGGAACCGGCACTGGGATCCTTGACATCTACTTCGGCCTGGGCCATTACCTGGCTGCCGAGGGGAACGAGAACCACTGACAGGGCGATCAAAAGAACCATGGATTGTTTTACGAGTTTATGCATATAGTCCTCCTTTGCGTATTTCAGCGCCGGCATCCTTACCTGATTCCGCCCGGCTTTTTCTATTATTATACTATACTGTCAGACGGTTAGCAATCATTAGTGCCACATCGCCCCGGTCGTATGTCCCCCATCTCCCCGTTCGCAGGCCGATGATCACCCCGGGCCTGACGCTTGACGGGGTCAATGGGTAATGTAGGCGCGATTGCCGCCTGATATGATATTATCGGAACGAATGCTCAAAGGCCTTAGAATTATTTTCAAGGTTTGATCTTTCGAATCCATTTCGGATTTTGTGGATCGAATGTATGACTCAGTGAGTTTTCGCCCCTTCCCGGAGGATTCCTGCAGCCTTTCTCCATGCGCTAAGAGGGCTCAATTTGCGGATGTCACCCATCTAAACTGATGAACAATTGAATATCCATTCATGCTTCGCGAACAGCCATTCATAGAAGTCGCCATAGCCCTGCCCATTCACCAGACGTTCACTTACAGCATACCGGAAGAATTCGCTGGAATCGTCGAACCCGGGATGCGGGTGTTGGTTCCCTTCGGTCAGCGCCGGGTCACCGGTTATGTTCTCGGCAGACATACCCCACCGCCCCAGACAGATATCAAACCGATACTGGGGGTTCCGGACGATACGGCCCTTTTCCCACCGGCGATGATTCCCTTTTTCCGTTGGATCGCCGACTATTACATCCATCCCCTCGGAGATGTGATCAAGTGTGCGTTGCCCGGTGGCCTGAACGCCAACGATATTGTCATGCTTTCGATCACCGGCCGTGGTCGCAAGGCTTTGAAGACGGCGGTATTGGAGGCGGCTGAGAGTCATATTCTGGCGCTCCTGGAGAGCGGAGATCGTCGGCCGAAGGACATCCGCTCGGCCATGGGGCAGCCGGTGCCGCGCACCTTGCTCAATTCGTTACAGAGCCGTGGGTGGCTCGACATGACGCGCAAACTGAGAGACGACCGGACCGGACCCCGAACCGAACTTTTCGTCTCAGCTGTGAAATCGCCGCCGGATCCGTCGGTGCTCACCGGACAGCGGCAAAAAATATGGGAACGCTTGGCAAATGCTGAGGACCTGTCGGTCAAGGATTTGAAAGCCGAAGTGCGAACGACATCCCGTACCATAAAGGCCCTGGTAGACTCGGGCTTTCTGGTCGTCAGCCCCAAGCCGGTCTATCGCGATCCTTTAGGTGACGCGGTCAAACCCGACACCCCGCCGGTTCTCAACCCAGACCAGGAGACCGCTGTACGGCAGGTGGTCGCATCTATCGAGTCGGCGTATACGGCCTTTCTGCTTGCCGGTGTCACCGGCAGCGGCAAGACCGAAGTCTACATGCGACTGGCGGCTGAATTTATCCGTCGCTCGCTGCCGGTTCTCATCCTTACCCCTGAGATTGCCCTGATATCGCAGATGGAGCGTCGCTTTCGTGCGCGCTTCGGGCAGCAGGTGGCGATACTTCACAGTGGCCTGTCCAATGGTGAGCGTTACGATCAGTGGCTGCGGATTCAACGCGGTGAGGTGTCCATCGCCATCGGCGCCCGATCAGCCATATTCGCCCCCTTTCCCCGGGTGGGGCTGCTGGTCGTCGACGAAGAGCACGACCCTTCTTACAAGCAGGAAGGCGGGTTGCGGTACAATGCCCGTGATCTGGCCTTGGTGAGGGCCAAACTCGACCGGGGCATCGCGCTGCTGGGCTCGGCCACCCCCTCGATACAATCTTGCTACAATGCCACGCGGAGCAAGCTGGTCGAGCTCACATTGGACAAACGGGTGGAAGAAAGACAGCTGCCGGACATAGCGGTGGTCGATTTGCGTGGAAACAGAGATTTGAGGGGAATCGGGCGGTTCATGACAACCGAGCTGCGCCAGGCCATGGCGGAGACCCTGGGGCGCAGAGAACAGGTGCTGCTTTTTCTGAACCGGCGCGGATTTGCCAATTTTCCTGTCTGCCGGGATTGCGGTCAAACGGTCAAGTGCAAGAATTGCGATATCTCTCTGACCTTCCACCAGAAAGCCAACGCCCTGCGATGCCATTACTGCGGCTTCAGCAGGCCGGCGCAGGTCGCCTGCGACAGCTGCGGGTCGGTCCACATAAAGCACCTGGGGCTGGGAACGGAAAAAATCGAATCCGCCGTCGGAGAACTGTTTCCCGAGGCACGTGTGGGACGAATGGATCGGGACACCACCGCCCGCAAAGGGTCCATCGTTCGGCTCCTCAAGGAACTCAGGGACGGCCGCATCGATGTTTTAGTCGGGACCCAGATGGTGGCCAAGGGCCATGATTTTCCGAATATCACGCTGGTGGGCGTTCTGTGTGCCGACTTGTCGATGAGTTTCCCGGATTTTCGAGCGGGCGAGCGCACATTTCAGCTCCTGGCCCAAGTATCCGGCCGGGCCGGCCGGGGCGAGGCTCCCGGCCGGGTGATTCTTCAGACCTACAATCCGGAGCATTTCAGCATACTAGCGGCGCAGAAGCAGGATTTCAAAGAATTCTATCGACAGGAAATCGGTTTTCGCAGATCCTTGAAATATCCGCCGTTTTCGAGGATAATACAGTTGAAAATCGCCGGACGTGACAAGCGGCAGGCCCAATCATTGGCCGACGCGATCGGTGAACAATGCCATCGGTTGCGAAAAGGGGAAAGCCGCTTTGAAAATACCGTCGAAGTCATGGGGCCGATCGAAGCCGCCCTGGCGCGGATCGCCGGCAAGTATCGTTGGCAGATTCTTCTCAAGGGTCAACAAGTAAAAACCCTGCATAGGTTCACCCGCAGACTTATGGCGGACAATCCGGCGCTGTTTAACCAACGGGGACTGAGCGTGGCAGTCGATGTCGACCCCTATTTCATGATGTGACCCGGTATCCTAGACCCCAAGGAGAGAAAGCATGCGAAGCGTCTTGCGTGTCATTGTTTTTTTCACTCTGCTGATAGCCATCGGCGTTCATGCGGACAGTTCAGGCATCGATCGAATCACCCTCGAAGGAACTATTTTCGATGAGGGTTCGGCGGTGCTGAAAAAAGAGGGCCTGCCGGCGCTGAAGCCGCTTTTCGAAGAGTTGCAGTCGGATCCGTCGCTGAAGGTGACCATCGAAAGTCACGTTGCCGCGACCGCTGAACCGGACAAGGACCTGCTCCTCACCCGAATGCGGTCTCAGGCGCTCTCCAACTGGTTCGTCGCCCAGGGACTGGAACCCGGGCGTATCACTCCCGTTGGCTACGGCAGCACGCGCCCCATCGTCGAGAATCAGACAAAGGAGGGGCGGGCGGGCAAGCCCACCCGCATCGACATCGTTAAAACCAGTGGCGGTTTTCCAGTGGCCGAATTTTCCTCTACCCGGTTTCAGTTTGAACCTGTGGTGGACGGGACGGACATCAACCACGACTATATTGTTCGGAACACCGGCACGGCGGAGTTGCTGGTCAAAGAGGTCAAAACCGGGTGAGGGTGCACCGCTGTCTCCTTCTCGAGACAGGTCCCTCCCGGCGGCGAGGGTAAAATATCGATTAAGGTCAATACCAGCGGCTACGGTGGAAAAGCACTCCACAAAACCATTCGGGTGATAACCAACGATCCCCGGCACCCTGAGACACAGCTGTCCATCAGCGGGTCGGTCAAGGTGTTCGCTACCATAACGCCTGAGAATGTGAGGCTTTTCGGCCCGATAGATTCAGCACTGAAAGAGACCGTCAGGATCGTACCCGAAGAGAGCTATCCGTTCAAAATCCTCGATGCGAAAGCACAGGTCGGAAAGGACATACAGTATCACATCAGCCAAGACCATCAGGCGCGCAGCACGACCTATCTGCTGACCGTCGAGAATCTCAAACAGACGACCGGCCGCTTCTACGATACGATCACCCTTACGACCGACAGCCGGATCAAACCGAAAATTAGCATCCGGGTCTATGGCAAGATCAGCGGGCCGGAGTCCCCGAAGACCAATTGATTGCGGGATGGCCGGTTAGAGGAAAAATGAGTCATTCGAAATTCAAAGCCGTTATTTTCGACTGCGACGGTGTCATGTTCGATACCGCCAAGGCCAACATGGCGTATTACAATCACATTCTGAATCATTTCGGAAAGCCTGGAATGACGCCGGAACAATTTGCCTATACACATATGCATACCGTAGACGAATCACTGGCGCACCTGTTCATCAGCCCGGCCGATCTTGAAGCGGCCGGCGTGTTTCGCAAAAAAATGAGTTACCGGCCTTTTTTGCGATTCATGGAGATGGAGCCCGATCTGGTTTCACTGCTCGAGTATCTCCGGCCCGTGTTTCGGACGGCGATTGCCACCAATCGGACGGATACCATGCGGAGTGTGCTGGAATCCAACGGATTGACGGCGGCTTTTGACCTGGTTGTCACGGCCCTCGATGTGGCCAAACCGAAACCCTTCCCGGATCAGTTGGTCAAAATTCTCTCCCATTTCGAACTTGAACCGGAACAGGCGGTTTATATTGGAGATTCGGAAGTGGATGCGACGGCTGCCCACGCAGCCGGAGTGCCGTTTGCCGCCTACGCCAACCGCAAACTCGAGGCGCAGTATCACATCAGCCGGTTGGGGCAGGTCAAAACCATCCTCAACGGCCACATCCCCTGAGCAGCTTAGCCGCATCAGGGTGAATGAGCTGCCGTTGGGATTGTTGATCGGGGGGTGTCATTTAACGTTCGCGACGGTGTGCTACTGATTGCCGAAACCGTTCTGGCCGCCGCATTCCGGGCATCCCCACGTGATCCCGTTGCAGGACAAACCCCAGAAATTTTCATTCATGCAGGCCTGGCAGATCCTGAACCCGCAGCGACACCTCCAGCAGAAGGGGACGGTCGATCCGCAACACTGGCAGGTCGACTGGCTCTCGCGCCAACGTTGTTTATACCGTGACATGGGGCCTTCTTCTTTCATGATCGATTTCGGGTAAGCTCCGGTTTCCCTCTCCGGTCATCAGGCGCCGTGCGTCGATGCGGGCGGCCGAACCATTCCGCCGGATCGGCGTTTTTCCGCCCATGCATGCGGGTTCTCAATCGGCTGGGCCGGTATAACATCAACACCCCCGCAGCGACCGTCAAGGGGATGGTGTACTTTTCGCCCTTTTCATTACAGGGGAGAACTATCTGCCCTCATGGCTTGTTGTTTGATCTCGTTGGTGATAAGCAACCTCTTGGCCCCGGGCCCGTGCACACATGCCGCGCGCTTTCCGAAAGCCGATATCATCGGGAACGGATGTTTGCCGAGCGGGCAAGATATCGCGACTGTCGATCGATTCGGCCCGCGCTGCTGATTCATCGGCCGGGATTGGGACCGTGCCCCCAACCTTGGGCGAATGATCGCTGTCTCCCCGCGGTCCGTAACGGCCTGGCCTTAAACCGAAAAAGAAGCTCATATCGATGGACGAGAAAAAGACGCTGTATCTGATCGATGGCAGTGCCTATATTTACCGAGCCTATCACGCCATCCGCGGCCTGTCGAATTCAAAAGGCGTGCCGACCAACGCCGTATTCGGATTCGCCCGCATGTTAATCAAGTTGATCGAAGACCGCTCGCCGGCATTCGGTGCCATGTTCTTCGATGCCAAGGGCCCGACCTTCAGGCATGAACTCTACAAGGATTACAAGGCCAACCGTCCTAAAATGCCTGAAGACCTGGCGTTGCAGGTCCCCATTATCAAAGACGTTACCTGCGGGTTCAACCTGCCGGTCATAGAGCAGCAGGGGTATGAAGCCGACGATCTTATCGGTACCGTGGCGCGGTTGGCCGAAGAGGATGGCTTTGACGTCATTATGGTGACCGGGGACAAGGACTTCGTTCAATTGGTCACCGGCAAGGCCACCATTTGGGACCCCATGAAAGATGAGGTCATCGATACGATCGTCGTCCAGGAAAGGTTCGGTCTCACCCCGGGCCAAATGATCGAGGTCATGGGGCTTTGCGGGGATGCGTCCGACAACGTGCCCGGCGTGCCGGGAATCGGCCTCAAAACCGCTCTGGACCTGGTTCAGACCCACGGAAGCATGGAGGCCCTTTATGGAAGCGTGGCGGATATTACCAAGAAAAAACAGAAGGAAAACCTGATTCAATATAAAGATCAGGCTTTTCTAAGCAGGGATCTGGTGAAAATCGATACTCACGCACCGATCATTTTCAACGCCGGCGATTACCGTTTGAAAAGCCCTGACACGGAAAAACTGTCCCGTCTTTTCAAAGATCTCGAATTCAGCCAGCTCCAGAAAACCTTCAGCACAATCCGCAGGCCCCGCGAGAAAGATTATCGGGCCGTCACGAAGAAGGAAGCATTGAACGAGCTGATCGACATCTTGGAAACGGCCGAAGTCATGGCCCTTGATACTGAAACGACATCCGCCGACCCGATGCTGGCCGACCTGGTGGGACTCTCCGTAGCGGTGCGGGCAGATCAGGCGTTTTATGTTCCCATCGGCCATACGGCTGCGGACGCATCGGGCCAACTCGACCGGGAGGTTGTGCTGCAGGCGTTTAAACCGATTCTCGAGTCATCCAAAATCAAAAAGGTCGGCCAAAACATCAAGTACGATTGGATCGTGCTCAACCAGAGCGGCGTCGTTCTCGATGGAGTAAACTTTGACACCATGCTGGCATCGTACCTGATCAATCCGACCAAGCGTGCGCACAATCTCGATCAAATCGCCCTCGATTATCTGAGCCATAAGACGACCACTTTCACCGAGGTCATCGACAAGGGCATGAACAGTTTCGCCCAGGTTTCCCTGGAAAAAGCCGTCCCCTATGCCTGCGAAGATGCCGACGTCACCCTCATGGCCCAGAAGGTGCTGGCAGAAGAACTCGAAAAGATCGGCCTGACGGAATTGTTTCATACCGTCGAGATGCCGTTGGTTCCGGTATTGATGCGAATGGAGCAAACGGGCATGGCGGTGGATGAGGGCAAGCTGCGGGATCTGTCAAAGAGCTTCGAGCATCGGCTCGATCAACTGGAGGGCGACATTTATGCATTGGCCGGGGAAAAGTTCAATATCAATTCTCCCCAGCAGATGGGTGCGATCCTGTTCGAAAAGCTCAAGCTCCCGGTGCAGAAAAAAACCAAGAAGAGGACCGGGTATTCGACGGATGTCAGCGTGCTGACCGTCCTTGCCCGCCAACATGAACTTCCGGCGCTGGTGCTGGAACATCGGACACTGTCCAAGCTCAAATCGACATATGCCGATGCCCTGATCCAGCTCATCAACCCGAGAACAGGGCGGATCCACACCTCCTTCAATCAGACCATCACGGCTACCGGGCGACTGAGCAGTTCGGATCCCAACCTGCAAAACATTCCCGTCCGCACGACAGAGGGGCGCGAGATCCGCCGTGCCTTTGTCGCCAGGCAGGGTTGGCAGCTGTTGTCGGCCGATTATTCACAAATAGAATTGCGCATCCTGGCGCATTGCTCCGACGATAAAATCCTCATCCAGGCCTTCAAGGAAGGCGAGGACATCCACACGCGAACGGCCGCCGAAGTGTTTCAGGTGTCACCGGAGGCGGTCACCTCCGAACTGCGCCGCCAGGCCAAGGCCATCAATTTCGGCATCATATACGGTATGAGCCCGTTCGGATTGGCTCGTCAACTCGAGATCAGCCAGAAAATGGCCAAGGTTTACATCGATAATTATTTTGCACGATACGACGGCGTACGCCAATTTGTCGAGAAGGTGAAAAAGGAAGCCTTTGAAACCATGCGAAGCAGCACCTTGATGAATCGGATCCGGCTGCTGCCCGATATCCGCAGCACGAATGCGACCATCCGCCAATTTGCCGAGCGGACCGCCGTTAACACCCCCATTCAAGGTTCGGCCGCCGATTTGATCAAAATCGCCATGATACGGATTGATGACGCTTTGCGGGTACAAAAGCTCAGAGCGTCCATGCTTCTTTCGGTGCATGACGAATTGGTTTTCGAAGTGCCCCCCGAAGAACGCGATCACGCCCAAGAATTGATACGGAGGATCATGGAGGGGATTTGGGATCTCAAAGTTCCCCTGAAAGTGAATGTTTCCTGTGGTGAAAACTGGGCAGAAATCCATTAGCCCCTTTTTAAGAAGGACATGGTTTGCGATGCGTCTCGGAAAACGGCCGCCGCATCCATCTCCTATACCGCACACCAAATCGTTGCCCTTCCTAAAGCGACTTCCATGATTTCGGGCCGTTTGAGACCAGAATGAGTATCGATGAGGCCGCATGCGTTGACAGTCCTGCGTTCGGTTTATATATTCAATTGGTGGTGAAGTTCTTTTTCACGCTTCGCTTCTGCTGAACCAGCAGCTCGCTATCCTTAAAATCCCCCATCCTTTCCTCTGATTGCTCAAACCCCATCCACCACCGAATGAGCACTCTGTGTGAACGTCCGGGTGAAACCCTGTTCCCGGACATTGCGGAATCGGCACCGGATCCTCTCTCAGTTTCCTGGAACCCGCCCCTGTCGGGGTGAAGACGTCAGTCGGTTGCCCCCGACGGTACCGGGACATCCAGCTTTCCCGCCATCGGGGTGGAAGAGGATGTGTGCCTTCCGGTCGGCATTTCCGGTTACTCACAACCCCGTGTGAAAGGAGGACAACATGGCCGTAAAGGTTCTGATCAAACGCCGTTTCAAGGAAAAGTATTTCAATGAGATTAACGAAATGATCAAAAAACTGCGTTACGGAGCCATGGACCAGGAGGGCTATATCTCTTCGGAGACACTGTGGGACGTCAAGGATCCGTACCGGGTGGTCGTGGCATCGAACTGGCGGTCGATGAAGGAATGGAATGTTTGGAAAAACAGCGAATTGAGGCGTATGGAGGGTGACAGTATAGATCAGTACCTCGATGGCGAAACCGAATACGAAATCTATGAAATGGGGCTATATCCTCATTGACCCTCCCTGATCAGACTCTGGCCGGATACCGAAACGGGAAAATTACCCCCGGGTGGCGGGAATCAGGCCCGAGCTGGCAAGCGAAAAATGTCCCGATGGCCGTGAAAACTGCGCTAATGCGTTTTCAAATCGTAGAGCCCGGTTGGAAATACCCCACCGGGGATCAAATGACCCCCCCCGGTTATCGATAGACAACCGGGGGGGAACTTACGGGGTCGTTTCAGAAGGCCAGCTGCCGCTTACCTGTCACCTTGGGAACCTTTTCGCCAATGCAGTAATGGTTATCGCTTTTACCGATACGAAAAGCGTAAGGGGTACGACAGGAGGGTAAAGCGTTACCTCAAGGGGCTTCTGCCACTTCCCGGCGAATCCTTACGCTTTAGATTGTCGGTAGCACCCTCATAGGGGCGTGTCAATGATGATAATTGTTGTGCGAATCAGATAACAATAACACGCAACCTCCATTCCCGCCCTGCCGCTTATTTTTGAAATAAAAGGGTTAGCGAGTAGTCGCTAACCCTTTTATATTATTTGTTAGATCAGTCTGAGGTCGAGTCGGCCGCCCGCCAGGCTACTTATCTGATTTTTTAGGCTCGGTCGGGGAAGTTTTTTTGCCCCTTACGGTTTTATCGATCGTGCGATAGACATTTTTAAACGTGTCGCTGAAACCGGCGGGGGAGAGCCGTCCGGTCTCGATGAATTTTACGACGATTTCTTTGGTTGCCTTGAGGATCTGCTCTTCAACCGAGGCCATTGATATCTCCACTTTTTTGGAAAAGGATTTTTCTGATTCGTTAACAAAACGAATGGCACCTGTCAATAATCTCTACTCACTCGGGTCCGTCATCCACGGATTGACTTTGATGGTTGAATCAATTATGGAGTGTCCCTATTGAACCATGCTGTACCCCACTGAGCCACCGAACCCTCGTGTGGGGGCACTTTCTGTGTGCGGGCATTCCAAGCCCGCGCGGCGGAATCGAATCTGTTAAGTGACTGGTGGCACCCCGAAGCGGAGAATATGTATGTTGACGATGAATGCCATCCGTTCCTGGATGACGAAAAGCGGGGCGATGCTCGTTTGGACGGTTGTCTCCCTGTTGGCGTTGTTCAGCGTCGGCTGTTCAAAATGGACCGGCGGCGGACCGAGAATGCCTTATGAGCCGAGCCTGTATTCCAGGATCTTTAAATCAAGTCATTCCGGTGGCGACGGATTGCGAAAAAAAATCGGTGTCGTCCCTTTCCAATCGAAAAGCCAATTCGGTGACCCTGCGAGCAAGATCGAATTTCAGAAAGGGCTGCTCAAGGCTGTTGACGGGTGCTCCAGTGTCATTTTTGTCGAACCCGGTGTGGGCGAATATCCTCAAGTGTTGGTTGAATTGCCGAAGCTATCCTCAGGTGAAATCGACAATTACCGACTGGCAATGGAAGGGAGAAGATCCGGGTTGTTCGGCGTGTTGACCGGAACGCTGACCAGTATCAATGTCGATTCCAAAGACAAAGGGATATGGTTTTTCAGAAAAACCGACTACTATGTCCAGGTTGAAGCCCTCGTCGAGATCTACGGTATGGAAACCGCAACCAAAATTTTCGATCGCGCCGTAGCGAAACGGGTCAAAGTGGAAGAGGCCGACGTGGAGTTAATCCGCTCGCAGAATAAAATCCCCCCGTCTTTTATAGAAAAAGCCCTGAAGGAAATCATCGGCGATCTCAGCGGTGGGATATGCTATTCGATACAATCGTCGGGATGGAAGAACTACATCGTTTCAACCAGTGGCGACGATTTTCTGATTGCATCCGGCAGCCGATCCGGGATTCGCGTCGGCCATATCTTAAACGTCTACGACAATGAGCGGACCATTGAAGGTTTCGGTGAGCATCGGTATGTGTTCTCCGGTGAGATAATAGGGGAGATAGAGGTGACGGCGGTGTTCGAGGACAGCGCCCGGGCCATTCCTGTGTCCGGCAGCGGGTTTCAGGAGGGACAGGCTGTCGGGGTGAAAAAATAGCCTCTGCAACAAAGTGCCGCCGGTGGATCATAAAAAAAGTACGGGACCGAATGCCGCTCACTGCTGTGACCGCTTCTCGACGGACGGCGAAACTCTAATTCTTGAGGGAATGCGAAACCGCCTTTTTTGTTGGTTCTCCGGAGGCGGGGGCGATCAGTCGTTTCGTTAGAGTCGTGTGAAACCGTTCAATCGCATCGAGGGCCTCACTTTCGGAGGCGATGCGTTTGATGGATTCCCTGAACGCGGCGCCATGCGGCAATCCCTTGACATACCATCCCAGACGACTGCGCATCATTCGGCACCCATGATGTTCGCCCCTGTAGCGCACAATCGTTTTCACAAACCGTTGCATGACCTCGATTCGATCCGAGAGTGACACTTCCGGGATCTCTCGGCCGCTAGTGAGGGCCAGGTATTCGCTGAAAATCCAGGGATAACCGATGGCGGCCCGGCCGATCATGACTCCGTCGCAGCCAGTCTCCGCTTCCATTTTCAACGCATCCCCGGCTGTTATGATGTCCCCATTTCCGATGACCGGTACCGAAACAGCGCTTTTGACGTCAGCGATAACGGCCCAATCCGAATGACCCCTGAAACCCTGCTTGGCTGTCCTGGGGTGCACGGCAATCGCATCGACGCCGCAGTCTTCTGCTAATCTGGCGATGGATACCGCCTGCCGTCCGGAATCGTCCCATCCGGATCGTATTTTAATCGTCAGGGGAATATCGATGGTCCGACGAACGGCGCGCAATATGTCTGCCGCTATTGCAGGAGTTTTCATCAGGGCGGCGCCGCTGCCGGATTTAAGAATTTTCTTTACGGAACAGCCAAAATTGATATCGACCACATCGGCCCCTGATTCTTGCACCATGCGGGCGGCTTCAGCCATGACGGCCGGCTCGCCCCCGAATATCTGAACGCTCAGCGGTTTCTCGGCGCTGCAGCTGTCGAGCATCTTCAGCGTTTTGACTGATCGTCTGACGAGGGCGTTCGAACTGATCATTTCCGAATACACCAGACCGCATCCGGCCTCTTTGGCCAGCAGCCGGAACGGTAGATCGGTTATTCCGGCCAATGGGGCGAGGATCGCTTTGTTGCTGCATTTCAGTCTGCCGATTTGCATGTCAATCGAATTCCGTTTGGCGGTCCACTAACATCTCCTATATAGCAGAAGCCTTATGCGAAGGGCTGGCATAACAATACAGACAGCCATGGTCGCAATAGTGATCACGGTAGGAGCCGATGTCTACCGAAACCTGGCAGCGGCACCCCATCCGCCGCCTCTGTCCGGGGTCGTGCCGCAGAGAAATGTGTCCCCCGTAGAGTTCCTTCAGCAGGCTGTTCGGAATGCATGCGCTTTCCTGGATGTCTGATCCTTTCGGCAGCCTTTCGGTGATATCTTTTTCACAGCAGGTATGCAGGGTCATCTCCATCGGGCGGAGAATGGACCTCATCCATAGCAGGGTCTCCACTTTGCGGTCCGGCAACGGGTCAAGAAATTCCAGGTCCGGTCGGGCGGCCAACCGCCGTGTGATTTTTGAATAGTGATCCATGAAGCTGGTGATGCATCGACGGATACCGGCGTTGCCGGCCCGTTTCGCAATACGGCCAAAATCTGAGAGGTTTGTTTGCATCGGTTCGTTATCGAGACGAAAGAAACATACCGGATCGAATCGCCAAGATATGGATTGCGGCCCGAATCGGCGGCTGAGTTCATCGAGTTGCTGGATCCGCATATCCAGCGGAGGGACCCGTGGTTCGAGCAGCGGCAGTTCGGAATTGAGGGTATGGTTGAAAAAAAGGTGGTATCCTTTTTTCTGCAAGTATTCCCCTGCATGTTCTGCAAGAAAACGTCCGAAATTCTTAGACCAGAAAACGATTGTGTGTACGGACGCCGGATCGGCCGGTATACGCCTGACCGTTTGGTTGTAAGGGTTGGCGACATCGAAGTAGCCTTGGTCAATCCTTCTCAGGAACCACGATAAATAGAAGGCTGGAATATCTGTTCTTCTGGATGCTGAGAGGACGATCCGAGCAGTTTTTTTGCTGGTTGCGGTCATATGACGGTCGGTCGTTCGGACGGCGCCCCACGTCTATTTTTTTTTGAGCTCGTCAAAGGCGATTATTTTACCTTTGCGGGAGTCTTTTTCGATTGGTCTTTCAGTGACTGACTCGCTCCCGGCTTCCGCTTGTACCGGCGCTTCGACTTCTTCCAGGCGCATCCGTTTCCCGTTCATGGTGAACTCTTCACCGTTTATATAGACATCCTTCAGTATCCAGGTGACCACCTGCAAGGGGATGTGCAATAGGAGAAGCCGCACATGATACCAGTCGGGTTTGGAATCTGCCAGGATTTCCTCTATGCGGGCAAAACTCAACGGCTGATCCTCCAAATAGATCAAGACGATATCTTTTTCCTGCGCCATGATTACCCTTCCATTTTGCTGGTTCAGTAGATCGAGTCACGAACAGGAGCCTGCAACCGCCCGCAAAGCGGGCGGAGTGCAATTCCAGTCCTAAACCGGAAAAACAAAAGCACGTCAGTGCGTTATTCGTTGCGGTTGTAATCGTTGCCGGGATGCATAACACCCGGTTTGAAATCGACCTATCAATGCTCAATCGCCTAATTTTCTGGGAAGATTCAAAGTGTTCGACAGTTCCGGATCGAGCGGTGACCCGAGACGACAATGGGTTCCCCTCCGACAGGCGGGGGTTGATCTGGACCCATGAAACCACCAAATGGATCGGAAGTAAAGGGCTTCACCGACCGCAGCCGGCGCAGCCGAAGATTCCCAGCTGAAAATATTCATTTTGTCCAAAAAGCCATGAGATGATCGGTCCTGTCCCGCCGGGCCACTTCCCCGGCAATGGCCCTCCACCCTGGCGACTTTTTTTGACATAATCGAATAATTTTGCGTATAATGATCGACATATCGTGCTATTGTGGAATGGCTCGTGATTCGCGGGCATTTTTTAGGCTGTTAATGCAATACAATGTATATTTAATGAAATACATATGAGGCTTCCGAAAGGCTGGCTTGATGCGGGATTCCCACGGTTTGATTTCTGCGAATTGGATTAATTTAAAGCAATTGATATTAAATGCTTGCGTTATTTTAATAAAGTGTTTGTTTAGAAAATTACGGATGACTGACTTTTGCCATGTGGGTGCGGCTGCGTCCC
Organism: uncultured delta proteobacterium; assembly: GCA_963792945.1. Lineage (GTDB taxonomy): Bacteria > Desulfobacterota > Desulfobacteria > Desulfobacterales > SG8-13 > JARFQH01. The sequence continues at coordinate 56,216 of CAWBYM010000005.1, forward strand.
GGATGGGCGCTCTCTTACGCCTACTCATCCTGCGCGAACCGACAAGCAGGTGTGGCATAACCCCAGGGACCGTCTAGTAAATAAGGCGGATCGGCGAGATGAAATACTGGCTGAGGAACATCCTTCTTTCTAACTGGTTGATATGCACAATGTTGACGGCGGCATTCATTGCCGGCATGCTGGTGAACTATTACCCGTTGCAGTTCATTGAAAACAAAGTCTGCGATTCCATGGCCGACCTGCGAAGAGTCAACGGGTCGGATGCTGTGGTGATTGTCAAAATCGATGACCGCAGCCTGCGTGACATCGGCTCGCCGCCTTGGCCGCGTTCCATCATTGCCGATACGGTCAGCCAATTGTCGGGATTCAATCCCAAAGTCCTGGGCGTCCACCTGTTGTTTCCAGGACCTGATATCCATCCAGGACTCTCCGAAATTCAGACACTCCGGACCGCGGTCGGGGAGGTACTGGCTTCCAAGCAAAGGAAAGAGCGCTACAAACTGGATCAGCTTCTGGTGGAAGCAGGCCGAACCATGGACCACGACGCGGAATTGATTTCGGCGATCAATTACGCCGTCAATGCCGTCCTGCCCGTTCTTTTCACCTCCGAGCCGTCGGAGTCGCGGGTTTCCTTCGCGGTCCTTCCCGACTGGTTGGCCCGGCACTCATTTGACGCACAGAGATTGAGCCCCCCGCGTGTGGCGGCATCCGTGGTCGACGCCCTGCTGTATCTGGGCCCGAGTGATCAATCGATCACGGTACATTCGCTTATACCGACCTACGAGCACCTGGCACGCAGGGCCGGTGCACTGGGGCACATCAACCTGGTTCCTGACCGAGATGGCATTGTGCGTAAGATACCCTTGTTTATCCCCTATCGCGACCGGATTTTTCCGTCCTTCGCCCTCCAGGTTGCGGCAAGGTATCTCAAGGCCGATCTGGAGGACATTCAGCGAAGTGATGCCGGGATTTCGATAAAGAGCGTTGACATCCCCACCGACCGGGCCCTCAAAATGCTGATCGATGGCGGTGGTATGGGACGGAACATCCACAGCGTCTCTTTTGGGGACGTCTACAATGGACATGCCTCCGCCGATGAATTCGCAGGTAAAATCGTTCTGCTCGGTGAGGCATTGCCGGGCCGCACGCCGTACTTTCGGACGGCAGGCTACGGCAGTGTGAGCCACATTGACATCACGGCTGCCGCCGTAGAGAATATCATCAACCGTCGGCACTTGTCGCGGCCCTCCTGGGCCAATCTGCTGGAAATTTTGGTGGTCGTCTATTTCGGCCTTTTCCTGGTTTTTGTCATCCCACGCGTCGAACTTCGCGACGGCGCCTTGATCCTGAGCATTTTTTTGGTGACCTGGGTCTGCTTCGCCGGGGTTCTGTTTTTGGTTTTCGGCTACTGGCTGAAACTGTTTGCCCCGGTAATCCTCACGATGATTGGGTTCACCGTGGTTGCGTTGCGCCGGTTTGCCATCGAGAAACAGTCGGAGAGTACCGAACTCAACAAGATGCTCGGGCTGTCGTTTCAGGGGAAAGGCATGCTCGACATGGCGTTCGAGAAGTTTACCAAATGCCCGGTCGAAAACGGAGCCGTGCGCGACTTGCTCTATAATCTCGGACAGGAATTCGAGCGCAAACGGATGTTCAGCAAAGCTCTGGCGGTATACCACCACATGCAGAAAGCCGGACGATTCAGAGATATACAGCAGCGCATCGACACTTTGAAGAGCCTGGGAGAGGCGGGCGGCCCGACCACTGTCAAGCCGAACGGGGCGCTTCTGCTGGGTGAAGCCACCACCCGTCCGACGCTCGGACGCTACGAGATCATCGAGGAACTCGGGCAGGGCGCTATGGGGACCGTCTACCTCGGCCGCGACCCGAAAATCAATCGGGAAGTGGCGATCAAGACCCTGAGTTACGCCAATGTGGACGAAGGCAAATTGGACGAAATCAAGGAGCGCTTTCTGCGTGAGGCGGAAGCCGCCGGGAGGCTCTCGCACCCGAATATCGTCACGATCTACGACGTAGGCGAAGAACACGATATGGCCTACATGGCCATGGAACTGATCAAAGGGCGGGTGTTGTCGGACTATTGTCAGAAGAACAATTTGCTGCCGCCGAGCCGAGCCCTCGGTTTTGTCGGCGCCGTTGCCGAAGCGCTCGACTATGCCCATAGCCGAGGGGTCGTACACCGTGACATCAAACCGGACAACATCATCCTGGTGGACGGCAACCAAGTAAAGGTGACCGATTTCGGCATTGCCCGGGTGGTGAGCGCCTCGCACACCGAGACCGGCATCATTCTCGGCACTCCGAACTACATGTCACCCGAACAGGTAGAAGGTTTGCACGTCGACGGTCGCTCGGATTTGTTTTCCCTGGGCGTGGTCCTCTATGAACTGCTTGCCGGAGAAAGACCGTTCAAAGGGGATAACGTGGCCAACCTGATGTACAATATCGCTCATACCGATTACTTGCCCTTGAAGAAAGCCGCTCCGGGTACCCCCGTGTGTTGCCATCAGATCATCAAGAAGCTGTTGGCCAAAGACCCGCAGAACCGCCTGAACACCGCCGGCAAACTCGTCCGTAAGATCGGGCAGTGCCTCGAAGGGCTTGCCTAACGCTCATTCCTACACAGCCTTTGGCCTTCTGTTGGTCACCTGATCAGGGACCCGGGCTCAACGGTTTCCTGCTTTCCCTTCGGTTTCAGCAGTACAGCCCGGGAGGTTTTACCGTCGATTTTGATGGTCATCGGGCCTTCGAGATGGGCATGTGTGACATGCGGCGTGACCGCCGCTGCTGTCAGTGTTCCCAGCCAGCGCCAATCGATAAAATTATCCCTGTTTTCGAGTACATTGAGATAGCTGATGCCCAGGGAGGTGATATTGTGAAAAAAGTGAGACCCCTGGGAAGGATCGACTTTTAATTTTTCCACCGAAGTTTCGACGATCGCTCCCACCCCCGATATGTCGCTCCAACTGACCGGAATTCCCAGCCAGCGGTCGGCCGATCCCCAGCGGCCCGGTCCGACGAGAAGATATTTGCGGTTTTCGGCCGCCAGTTGACGGTTGAGCTGACCGATCTCCCGTGCGATTTCAACGGTGCGGGATGGTTCGAACGTTTCGGGCCGCACGAAGACGATGTCGGAGATATCGAGGAACCGTCCGTTCCCCAAAGCCATGGTCGAATAGCAGAAGGCATCGGTGATGTCCTCGTCGGTGATGTCGACGACCCGGTCCTTCTGGCTGACCGCCATCGGCCGGATCTGCAGCAGCGCAAACTCTTTATTTCCCTGGCCGTTTAACGGCAGGTTGACAGAAAACTCGATCTCCACCGGACTGCCCATGCCTTGTCGGCCGATTTCCAGAATCTCAGTCAAAATTTCCGCCAAGGGGAAGGAATGATATTTCAGCACACCGGCAAACGTCAGCACCGGGTATCCCTGGGGGCTGAAGACATCACGAATGCGGTGTTCCTGTGGACTGTACGTGCTGCACATTTGGCGGACGGCCGGATGTGCGGTGGCGGCTTCGATGTCGATCTTCATCAGAGTGACATCATCTGCGAAATTTTCCAGAGTACTGAAATTTTCCGGGAAATGCTTCATGTTCAAAGCATAGAAATATCGCTGGGCGTTGGCGAGAATATCATCGACGGTCGAGAATTGCGGCATCAGCTGGGGGTAACGGGGTGAGAAACGCAGTGACGCCCCCCCTTCCACAACCATCTTTCCGAGCCCCAGTGCGATTTGGGCAATACCTTCTTCGGGTTTCATGCGATTGATAGGGTAAAAGTTGTAAGACTGGGCGACGCCCGAAATTGTCGGATAGAACGCATCGTCGGAATAGTTTCCGGTCAACTGCTGGATTATAACGGCCATCTTTTCATCTTCGGTGCGGTGCATCGTACTCTTGGCGTACGCCCGCGGCGCTTCCATAAAAGTCGATGCGTACACCATCTTGACTGCTTGAACGAGCCGCTTTAGCCGCAGGTTGATATCCGGATGCTGATTGGGAAGCATGTAGGTGCGGTAGATTCCGGCAAAGGGCTGGAACTGTGCGTCCTCCAACAGGCTCGATGACCTGACCGCCAAAGGGTATCGGAGATAGCCGAGTGCCAGTTTCAAATCGCGGTTCAATCCCTCGGGGATGCGGGCCTTGAGAAATCTTTCCGAAATCTGAATGTCGTTCAGATCCTCTGCCGGAATTTCCTTGAGATCGTTGAGGGCGATGAATTCATCGAAGGCTTCCGTGGAGATGACCAGCGATTGGGGAACGTGGATGTCGACATCATCGAACCGTTTCATCAAATCGCGGCTTTCCTTCAGGCGGGTCGATATGAAGGCCAGGCCGCGGGCCTTGCCGCCCAGGGATCCGGTACCGATCTTGACGAATTCGGCGTCGGGATCGTAGCGGTCCGGATCGAATTTGGCGATGATCCCTTTTTGGCGGCCTTTCCGCCTTTCTTCGATGCAGTTCACCAGGTATTTTTTGATCTCGGCGACCGAGGCAAACTCGGTCGGCCTAACCGGTTTGAGCTTGGCGGCCAGCATGATTTCAGAGCGTGCCAACAGCCAACTGGAGAAATGATTGTGGGAGGCATGGTAGAAAATCGACTGATCCGGTATAGTGGGGATAAGCTTTTGCATTTCCCTCAAACTCGATGTCCGGCCGACTTCCGTTCCGTCTGGCAGGCGGAAGATAAAGTCACCGAACCCCAAATGCTTCTTGAAAAACGACCGGATTTCTTCGTGCAAGTTTGGAGAATTCTTGTTGAGGAACACCGCGGGGATTTCATCGGCTTTCAGGCGGTTCTTTTCTTCAGAACTGAGCATCAGGAGCGGTATGTCCTGCATATCGTTTCTGACCATTTTCAACAGTGCAATTCCGGCTTCGTCATCGATGACGCCATTGCGGGCGTAGCGGACATCCGAGAATATGGACAGAAGGTAGGGGCGGAACCGGCGATAGTGATCCACGGCCTCTTCGAAGTTTTCAGCCAGCAAAATTTTGGGGCGGGCCCTCATACGCAATATGCGGTGCTCGTCGTTGAGTGAATCTTCCATGACGGCCTGGGTCTGCAGGACAATTTCCTTGTAGAGCAGCGGTAATATAGACGAATAGTAAAGCGGCGAGTCTTCCACCATGATCAGGACCCTGACCTTGGCACGCTGGGTGTCATAGTCGATGTTCATCCGATCCTCGACGTTCTTGATCAGCGCCAATAACAGATCGGTGTTTCCGGTCCAAATAAATGTTTTGTCGATAGGGCTTTTGACGCGATATTCGGAATCGAAGAACCATTGATTGGTCCGATGCGCCAGTAGAAAAACCGGCAGGGCCGGATAAATTTCCTTGATGTGCCGGCTAAGACCGTAGGCGTCCATATCGTCCAGACGGGGCATGGTGAGGACCATGTCGAACTTTTTCTGCGACAGGGCCGTGATGGCTTCCCGGGCGGTCGACACTTGGGTCAGCTGGGGGGGCCTCGACAAATTCAAACCGCGGTATTCGTGAATGATGCGCTCGGCCAGGCGGCCTTCTTCTTCCATGATGAAGGCATCATACGGCGTGGACACCAGCAGGATGTTGCCGACCTTTTTGGCCATCAATTCATGGAAGATCTTGAAGGACAGGTCGAACTCGTCGATTCGGTTCGTGCTATTTTGATTGAGGCCGCTCCCGTTTTTCACCGTGCATCTCCTTTTATTCAATATCCGGCTGGTTACCCGAGGTTGCGGTTTAGACAAATCGAATCGAGCGGTTTTTCGGCTGTTGCCACGGCTTTGCCGGAGGTCACCGGTGGTTTCTTGCGGTTTAGGCGCGAGGGTCCGACCGGCTCACTTTCGTGGGCGCCTTTAGGGCGGCCACGGCCGGATGGAAGCTCGGCACCGTACCCACACATACCGTAATCCGCATGACGCTGCAAGTAACCTCACGTCGATGCGGAACGGCGTTGACGACTTCCCGATTGCTTGTTAGTGTCCATCCACGAAAAGGTGGTGGTTCTACCGGGTCTGCGGTCCCCAAGAGACACCATTTTCTGCCGTTTGAAGCCCGTCAAGGGGTGGCTCTTATTGACGCAGGCCTCTCCCGACGCGGCGGAGATTAGCGGAATAGGGTTAAATCATTGGGGGGAATCCGTTAGTGCCCGTATATTGCGGCTTTGTGCCACAAGGTCACCAATTTTATAAAGAGTTCCTCAGATGAAGATTGCATTGGCTCAAGTTAATCCGGTAGTCGGTGATTTTACATACAATTACCAGCGGATCAGAGGCTGCATCGATCAGGCCGTTGCCCGCGCCTGCGATCTGGTGGTTTTCTCTGAAATGGTCGTCTCCGGTTATCCGCCGCACGATTTGCTGGAGAAAAGCGAGTTTGTGGATGCCAACCTCGACTGCCTGAACCGCATGCTCAAGGAAACCCGGGGAATCGGAGTCATCTGCGGGATGGTCGACTTCAATCCCGCCGAGAATGGTAAACGTCTGTGCAACTCAGCCGTTTTGTTCGAAGAGGGTCGGATCAGGCACCAGGTATACAAGCGTCTGCTGCCCACCTACGATGTGTTTGACGAGAGCCGTTACTTCGAACCGGGTATCGAATGCCGTGCCTTTAATTACAAGGGGCACCGGATCGGTCTTACGGTTTGCGAAGATCTTTGGAACGACAAGGATATTTTTCAGCGTCGAATGTATCACCTCGACCCCATCGATGCCTTGGTCAAGGATGGCGCCGATTTGATCGTCAACGTGTCCGCTTCGCCTTTTCACACGGGTAAGATAGGTTTCAGGAAAAACATGCACGGTTCCATTGCCAAAAAACACGGCGTCGCACTCGTGTATGTGAACCAGGTCGGCGGCAATGACAGCCTCCTTTTTGACGGCATGAGCGCTGTCTTCGACCGGCAGGGGCGCATGGTGGCCAGGGCGAAGGATTTCGAAGAGGACCTGATCGTTTACGACACGGTATCAGAAGCGGCCGAGGTGCGGGATGTTGCGGTTTCCGAGACCGAATCCGTTGTTAAGGCGCTTGTCATGGGCACCCGTGACTACGTGACCAAATGTGGTTTTACCAAAGCCGTCATCGGGCTCAGTGGCGGTATCGATTCGGCGCTCACAGCCGCCATAGCCGTGCGGGCGCTGGGGCCGGACAATGTGGCCACGGTATTCATGCCGTCTGCCTATACGTCTCAGGACAATTACGAGGACACCCAGTTGCTGGCTCGCAGTCTCGGCGTCACCTTGGATACGATCCCGATCGACGGCATCTTCGAGCAATACATCGCCCGTCTGGTGCCTTCGTTTGACGGCCGTGCGCCGGACGTCACCGAACAAAATATACAGGCCCGCATTCGAGGGACGATTCTTATGGCCATCTCCAATCAGCACGGCGGCTTGCTGCTTTCGACTGGTAATAAGTCCGAACTGGCAGTGGGTTACTGCACGCTGTACGGTGACATGAGCGGCGGATTATCGGTGATATCGGACGTGCCGAAGACGATGGTGTATGAATTGGCGCGCTACGTCAACCGGGGCGCCGGGGTTATTCCAGAGCGCATCCTTACGAAACCGCCGTCCGCCGAGCTGAAGCCCGATCAGCGGGACGACGACGACCTGCCGCCGTATGGGGTTCTGGATCCAATCCTCAAAGGGTACATCGAGGACAGCCGCAGCGTGTCCGATCTCGTGAAGCAGGGTCTAGATCGGCAGACGGTGGAAGATGTCGTCGCCAGGGTCGATAGAAACGAGTACAAACGCCACCAGGCGGCGCCGGGGCTTAAGGTGACCTCGAAAGCTTTCGGATACGGCCGGCGATATCCGATAGCGCAGAGATATAAACCGGTGTGACCAGGACCTGCCCGTCGCAGCATCCCTCCTGCGCCGTTGAAGCCGGTCAGGCCCTAACCTGTCTTCCGTGATGAGCCCATGGCTTTCCCCTGCCAGGTTCCCCGCTGTTCAAGCTTGTCCCTGATCAAGTTCAGGGTTTCGGCTTTACGCAGAGCCCAGTTGGGGTCCACCAGTTCGGCCGGATGCGGATCCCCGGTCAGGCGTTGGATGACAACCCGGGGGGGCAGGTGTTCCAGAAAGTCGCAGACTTGGTCGACATACGCTTCCTGTGACAAACAGCGGTAATTCCCTTGCCGATAATGGGTTTCGATCGCGGTTCCCTTGACGACATACAAGAGGTGGATCTTGACGGCATCGATTCCCAGGTCGCGCAAAAACCGGGCCGTTTCAATCGTGTGCTGCCGTGTTTCACCCGGAAGGCCCAATATGACATGCGCGCAGACCTTGAGGCCCCGGCGGTGAGCCTCCGCTACGGCGGATGCGAAGCAGGCGACACCATGACCGCGATTGATCAACGCCAAGGTGTCGTCATGGGCGGACTGCAGGCCGAGTTCCAGATAGACCAGGACCTCGGGGGTGTATCCGGCCAGAAGGTCGAAAACGGCAGCATCCACGCAGTCCGGCCGGGTCCCGATGAAAAGGCCGACGATATCATCGACGGCCAGGGCCTCGTCATACAACCGCTTCAGGGTGGCCAGGGGCGCGTAGGTATTGGAATAGGACTGGAAGTAAGCGATAAATTTCTTGGCTTTGTATCGGGCCGCCAAAGCCGCCTTTCCCCTGAGCAGCTGATCGGTTATTGAAAGGCCTTTGGCGAAAGCGCCGGTCCCCGAGCCCCGGGCATTGCAGTAAATGCAGCCGCCGGTGGCGACGGCCCCGTCCCGGTTGGGGCAGGTGAGCCCCGCGTCGATGGTGATCTTCTGAACGCGGCAACCGAACATCTTGCGCAAATAGGCGTTTAAATCGGTGTATCTTTTATTGGCCGGCTTGGCGGTTGCGGCGGTCTTTGTATCTGCGGATCGTCCGTTCATTTCGTTGCCGGGACTCGTCTTCGGGTTCAGGTAGGATGGCCTGGGTTGGGTTTCCTGCCTACGGGTGGATCGCGCCGGGCGGGTGTGACCGGCTGTTTTTCGAATATATCGGTTCGATGCTGAATTGTAAAACGTGAATATGGTGTTAGGTTTAGACTTATGACGTGTTACCTGCCCCAATACGATCTCATCGTTGTCGGTGCCGGACATGCGGGATGCGAGGCTTCTCTGGCGGCGGCCCGAATGGGGTGCCGGGTTCTTCTCATGGCCATTGATCTGGACAAGGTCGCTGCCATGCCCTGCAGCCCTTCCATCGGTGGAATGGCCAAAGGCCAGCTGGTTAAAGAAATCGATGCGCTGGGCGGAGAAATGGCCAAGGCGACGGACAAAACGGCCATTCAATATAAAACCCTGAATACCAAAAAGGGGCCGGCCGTCCAGTCTTCGCGAACCCAAAACGACAAGAGCCGCTACCACACGGTGATGAAACACGTGATCGAAAGCGAGCCCGGCATCGAGCTGCGGCAGGCCATGGTCGACCGGTTGGTCATCGAGGGAGACCGGGTCGTCGGGGTTGAAGACACCACCGGGTTCGGGTACCAGGCCGAGACGGTCGTTTTGGCGACCGGGACTTTTTTAAGCGGCCTGGTTCATATCGGGTTCAATTCATTCAAAGCCGGTCGTGCGGGCGAATTTGCCTCTTACAGTCTTCCGGCCCATCTCAAACAACTCGGGTTCCGGTTGGGGCGTATGAAAACGGGGACGCCGCCGCGCTTGAAGCGCTCGAGCATCGACTTCACCCGATTCGACGTTCAGGAGAACGATCAAATTCCGGTACCGTTTTCCCTTTTCACCAGGGATATCCAAATGCCCCAGGTACCCAGCCACATCGGGTACACCAACGCCTCGGTCCACGGCATCGTACAACACAATTTAGACCGTTCGGCTCTTTACGGTGGCGTCATCACGGGGGTTTCCGCGCGATATTGCCCTTCTTTGGAAGATAAGGTTGTCCGTTTTCCGGAAAGGGACCGGCACCAGGTCATACTGGAACCCGAGGGGCTCGAGACCGAAGAGATATATGCCAGCGGTCTCGGGAACAGCCTGCCGCTGGAGATTCAGTACCAACTCGTCCGCTCGGTAGACGGGCTGGCCGAGGCCGATATCATGCGTCCGGCCTATGCCATCGAATACGATTACGTCGACCCGATCCAGCTGAAGCCGACCCTTGAAACCAAACGGGTGGCCGGGCTGTTTCTGGCGGGCCAGATTAACGGAACCTCTGGATACGAGGAAGCCGCCGCCCAGGGTTTATGGGCCGGCATCAACGCCGCCTGTCAGCTCCAGGGGCGACCGCCTTTCCTGCTGGATCGATCCCAGGCGTATATGGGTGTCATGATCGACGACCTGGTCACCCGGGGAACCCGGGAACCGTATCGAATGTTCACCTCGAGGGCCGAGTATCGGTTGATGCTTCGGGAAGACAATGCCGACATCAGACTGGCGGGGATCGGCCACGAACTTGGATTGATTAATGGCGATGCACTCGCCGAGATCAAAGAGCGGTGGTATCAGGTGACGAACGAGATCCAACGCATCCGGCGCACCGTTGTCAAGCCGACTGATGATGTCAATGCCTATTTGACAGGCAAGGGAACCCGGCCGATCGGCAGCGGGGTCCACTTGGATCAATTGCTGAAAAGGAACGAACTCGACTACGGTGCGGTGGAAACCATGGCGCCGAGTCCGGTACCGGTTGATAAAAAGGTGGCCCGCCAGGTGGAAATCGAGGTCAAGTACGAGGGCTACATCGAACGGCAGCAGCGGGAAATCGAAAAATTCAGGCATCTGGAGCGGATGATTATTCCGCAGACGTTCGATTACGGCGGTGTGCACGGCCTGTCGAACGAACTGAAGGAGAAGCTTTCCACCGTCAAACCGGTGTCCCTCGGGCAGGCTTCCCGTGTCGATGGAATGACGCCCGCTGCAATTTCGGTGTTGATGGTGGCGCTCAAAGCAATTCACAAGAATAAATGACCGCCTCAAGGCCGGAAGACGGGTTTGTGACCCGCCCCAATGATATTTTCAATATCGTGTTCTCGAGGGGAATCACGCCCGGCAATGAACATCGTACTTTTAACGTTTCCGCATGATAAATCGTCTGCAGGTTGAAGCGGTAAACCGGCCGGAGAAGTTGGCCGCCATCTTGACACGCCAGGCTTATAAAATTATATTAGACATTCTTCATTCAAATGTTTTCAGCGGGTTACATGCATAACGACCGCTGCTTACCGGTCTCTGACCCATTGGCGTCGGAGGGCGGTGCAGGGGACATTAAATTACAGGGACAAACTCTATGGGCGAAGATTATTACGACATTTTAGGGGTAGGCAAAAAAGCCTCATCAGGTGAAATAAAGAAAGCTTACCGCAAACTCGCTATGAAATATCATCCTGATCACGCCAAGGGTGACAAAGCCGCAGAGGAAAAATTTAAAAAAATCAGTGAGGCGTACGCCGTTTTGAGCGACAAGGAGAAAAGGCAACAATACGATACGTTCGGATCCGAAGGTTTCAGTCAGAGATTCTCCCAGGAAGATATCTTCAAGGGGTTCGATTTCAACGACATCCTGAGAGAGTTCGGGTTCGGCGGCGGTCGAGGCGGCGGCATGCGATTCTCATTCGGTTCCGGTAGGCCCTACGGCGCGGGGTCGCCATTCGGCGGTTATGGCGGGCAGCAGGCTCCGGTCAAAGGTTCGGACCTGGTCTATGAACTCCCCCTGACGCTTCAGGAGGTGCTGACCGGAACCCGAAAAACGGTCAGTTTCGAGCATAAGGGGCGATCGGAAAGTATGACCGTCAAAATCCCCAAAGGAATGGTTACCGGAAAAAAGCTGCGGCTGGCTGGAAAGGGAGAAGAAAGCCCATATGGCGGCCCCGCCGGAGACCTTTTCATCCAGGCCAAACTCATCGATGACCCCGTGTTCAGTGTCGAGAACCAAGATCTGATTACCAACCGCGACATTAAACTGAGCGAAGCGCTGTTGGGCACTACCATTTCCATACCGACTCCGGACGGTAAAGAACTCAGTTTAAAAATTCCCGCCGGTATCCGTCACGGTACCAAAATGCGGCTTTCAGGCAACGGGCTGCCAGACATGCAAAGCGGCCGGCGCGGTGACCTGTTTGTCCGCATCCACATCCTCATCCCCAAAGACTTGAATAGCGAACAAAAGAAACTGATTCGTAAAATAGCGGCAACGGGGCTGTAATTCTCTAAAATAATTGACAAGAAGGACCATAATATGGCATCCTTAGTGACGTATTACATTGTCACCATTTCGTCTGCTGTCTGAGAATCAAATGGGAAGCTGTATTTACGATGCCTGATCTGAGCCCCGTCTTGAGTAAGGAAGATATTCAAAAGACGGTTGTCGAACTCGCACAGACGATATCCAACGATTATCATGGCCGTGACGTCGTTATCGTCGGTGTTTTGAAGGGTGCATTCATTTTTCTCGCCGATCTCATCAGGCATCTGACCATTCCTGTTCAAGTTGATTTCATTCGGCTCGCCAGCTACGGATGTCAAACCGAGACCAGTGGCTCCATTTGTCTGACCAAGGAGCTTGAAATCGATATCGCCGACCGGGACGTTCTGGTGGTAGAAGATATCATCGATACCGGACACTCGTTGGCATTCCTATTGGAACACCTGAAACTTAAAAAACCCAAGAGTGTGCGGCTCTGCACCTTAATCGACAAACCCGAGAGGCGCGAAAGCCAAATAGCCGTCGATTATGCGGGTTTCATCGTTAAACACGGTTTTCTGGTCGGATATGGACTGGATTTCGCCGAAAATTACAGGCATCTGCCGGCCATTTACCACCTTCAAGACTGACGAACAGAAAGAGCGCCAGGCTGTCAAAGGCCGGACAGCTATGACGCAGCGGCGCCGGCCTGATCGGACCGAGCCCAACGGTACAGGGGGCGATCCGGGAACACGTGCCAGCCCGCCCCGCCGATCGGTGGCGCGGGCTGCAGACCATAACATGGGCGAAGATCGAAGCCATTAATTCAAATTCGGTGGGGTATACCATGATCCTTACATGCGAAAAGTGCGACACGAGTTTCAGCTTTGACGAAAATTTGATTAAAAGTTCCGGATCAAAAGTACGATGCTCCAAGTGTCGACACATCTTTGTCGTTTTTCCACCGACATCGTTTAACCAGAATGAACCGGCCGCCCTGCCCGATCCCCCGTCATCCGGAAAAACACCGGTAGCCGCTGCGGCGGGCCTCGACGATCTGGATTTGGATGCCATTGAAAAATCGCTTGATCTGGATGACGACCCGGGTCTGGAAGTGCCGGCGCACTCCGGCGGAATGCTTGATGATTCAGGCCTGAATCTCGATTTCGAAGAAGACGATATCGTCGCTGCAGCCGATGCCGGCGAGGCATCGGTCGAGAGTACCGACGAACTCGATTTTGATCTCGATCTTGATTTTGATTCTTTACACGGAGAAGACGCAGGCGGTAACGATCTGACCGCAGAGGCAACGGAAACCATGGACTTTCAGCTGGATCTCGATCTCGATGACGAGATGGCCGAATCGCGTGACGACGGCGATGCCGCCGATGATGATCTCAGCTTCGATCTTGACCAAATGCTCGATGAGCTCCCGGAAGGCTCTGACAGCGAGACCGACGGCGAATCAACCGATGAGCTCGACCTCCAGCTGAAAATGGGCGATGACGGTGCCGACCTGTCGAGACCGGAGAACCCGTTTGACGACACGGAGGTCGAACAGGGCGATAAGCCGGTCGTGGCTGACTCGGGAGTGGAGTTCGACGAGACCCAGGAACTCGATCTGTCGGACGTGGACAGCCTGCTCGACTTAGGCCACCAAGACGACAGAGATTCTATTACCGCAGAGAGTACAGAAAGTCTTGATTTCGATCTCGATTTTGGCCAGGAAGCCGAATCCATTGCCGACGATGGCGGAGAGGAGCCCTCGAACGAGGAGTTCGCTTTAGAGCTCGATTTGGATGCGGACGACACGTCCGGGGCGGCTGAAGACCAGGCCGGCGAATTGGAATCGACCGAAGAGCTGGACTTGGCGGATCTGGAAGAGATGATCGAAAGTGAAGCAGACGATTCGATTCCCAAGGCCACCGAACCTGAAATCGACGAACTCGACTTCGGCATTGATCAGACCGTCGACATCGACGAAAACATGGCAGCTGAAACCGCTGGGGGGGACTCCGATATCACGGATGATTTCGATCTCACCGGTCTGGATGACTTGCTGGATCTCGATGACGAACCCGTTTCATCAGATGACGAAGTCGATGCGGACATCGGCACAGTTGAAGCCGGGTTAAAGCAGCCGGCCGGAGGCGAGAGTCTTTCCGAAGATCTCGACCTCGACGACATGTTCGACCTTGACTCAGGCGAAGTCGTCTCGTCAGACGCCGCCCTGGAGGCCGCTGGAGATATGGATTTGATACTCGATGACGATCTTAATGGGACGGATGATGCCGATGTCATCGAGGCTGGAGAGGATCAGGGGGAAGACGAATTCGACCTGTCCGACCTAGACGACATGCTCGAGATGGATGACAGCCATCAGGACGATGCGGCCGATGACGATGAAGAATTCGAACTGGAACTGGACTTGGATGATGTGGCCAAGGCCGGCGGTTCGGGTGAAACGGATCTTGAGTTCGAGGTCGAAGAGGAAGAACCGGAGGGCAGCGGAATGGCGGAGACGGCCGGTGTTGCCGGTGCTGCGGTTGCCGCCACGGCTTCGGCCGATGGGTTCGACATGGGATCGCTCGATCACATGGATGTTGATTCCGCGGAGGCCGACGAGGGCGCACCTTTCGTCGGAAAGACGGATGAGGCCAAGCCCGTCAAGACCAAAAAGCAAGGGGTCGGCGGATTGATGAAAACACTGCTCATTCTGGTATTGCTGATCGGCGGCGGATATGGGGCCTACATCGGCGCCCAGCTATTAGGAGTCGAGATCCCTTATCTGGATAAGCTCAAGGCGCTCAACATACCCTATGTCAGCGACTTTTTCGGTGCGAAGACACAGGACGCCGGCAACCTCAAAATCACTATCATTGAAAAGGATGTCGATGGGCAGTTTGTTTCCAACAGCCAACTGGGCATGTTGTACGCCGTCAGCGGCCAAGTGAAAAATGACTACGATCATCCGCGCAGCTTCATCCAGATAACCGGAAAGCTCTACGCCAAAGGGCGCAAATTGGAGCACGAAAAAACAGTCTATGCCGGAAACGTGCTGTCCGACACTGAACTGGCAGGGCTTGATCAAAACGGCATCAACAAAAAACTGCAAAACAGGATGGGAGATAATCGGTCGAACCTGAATCTGAAGAACGGTTCAAGCCTGCCGTTTATGATCGTTTTCACGAACCTGCCGAAAGACCCCGATGAATACACCGTCGAGGTGGCCGGCTCGCTGAAAGCCAAAAAATAGATTCGATGAAACGTCGATTGTCATCATCCTACGACCGATGAACAAAAAACCGGCGCCTTGATTGGGCGCCGGTTGTCTTTTCGCCATACCGTGTCGACGGCTCGGTGCGTCTGGTCAACCAGCCGCGGTGACCGGCGCCGGTTTTCCACTTGACTAAGCAGATGCGAGTTGCTAATAGAGCCGATGCCGATGAGGCAGAGGTTTCGGCAGATTCCTCGTGCGCTGGTTTCCGATCGGCTGTTTAAAAACCAGCGATCATGTCCTATATTCCATAAAAATACATAGTGGCGATGTAGCTCAGTCGGTCAGAGCATGCGGCTCATATCCGCAGTGTCCGGGGTTCAAATCCCTGCATCGCCACCAACCCAAAGATCGATTCGGCTCCCGCCAGGGGGCTTTTCTATTTGGGGGGGAAGATATTTTCCGCCTGTTCAAAATGCTGGCCGACATCCCGGCGCAGGTCGAGCCGGTTGCCGTCCGGGTTCTCGCGGGGGATGACCCGGATTTTGCCGTTGTCGAAGGCGGCCAACAGTTTCTGCCGCAACCGTTCGGCCACCTCACCGCGCCGCTGCGGGGCCTTGACGGTGCCGTTGCCGTTGATAAAGGCCACCCGGGTACCATCCGATTTGAATACATCGCCTTCAACGTCAAAGGTCATCGCCGAGGGAATGACCTGGATGGCTTTGCGTTTGAGGTACTTGAAATCGAATTCGAGCGGTTCGCCTTTGGTGCAAGACCAGGGATACCCCTTTTGGCCGTCCGGTCCGCCGGGGCCGGTGACAAGGGCGATGCAGACGGCCACCTGGTCGTCGCGAACCTCCGGGGCGACTTCCTTGAGGCGGTTTTCAGCTGTGGCTTCGATTAGAGCTCCCAGGTTTCGGATCCGGCGGGCGACCGGCTGGGCTTCGGGTTCACCGGGTCGGATGTTGATTTCTGATACCCTGATCCGGGTCGGCCGCATGTCCGGGTCCAGTGAAACGAAACACCCCGGGTAGAGAATGCAGGGCCGCAAAATATTTTGCGCTTTCATCGCTTCAATCAACGGTTGAGCGATGACCTCCCCGGCCATATCGATCAACTCGGGGCTTTCCATGGGGTGGGGAGAGATGGCGCCGACGCCGCCGGTGATGGGGTTGTTCTTGCCTGCCGGCCCCTCGAAACGCTCCGGGTAATCCATGGCGGTAGGCAGAATCCGATAATCTCCGTGTCCGTCGGCAAGAATGGTAAAGCTGATCTCGGCCCCTGACATGAGGGATTCGATCAACAGAGGCCATGGACCCTTTTTACCGAATTGGGACGTGTAGGGTCCCCTGTAATCACTGATAAGGGTGTCGTATACCTCCCTGATCTGCCATGAATCCCGGATAATTCGCGCGCCTTTGCCGCCGGCGCTGTAAGGATATTTGAGTACCGCGCCGCCGTAGCCGTCCATGAGCTCCAAGCAGATTTGCAGCACGCTTTTGTAATCGCGGGCATCGACTTCGTACCATTCGGGGGCAACCGGTATACCCGCTTCCCGGCACATTTTTTTGCACCTGAGCTTGTCGCCTTCGATAAAGGCGCCGGCTTGGCTCAGACCGATGACACGGTCGCCGAATCCCGCCGCTTCCACCCGGTCCACCAACCCTTCGAAGAGTAAGGCTTCGGGCATGGGAATCGCGACATCGATCTCATCGTTCCGCATGGCCTGAATCAGGCTTTCGGCATAGTCGTCGACCGCGTTGCTGGCCGTCGGAATAAAATGGACCGGCCAATTCATCGCCTCGGCGAACCGGGGCATGGCCGGAGTCCCCCGAACGACAACTCCCTGGTATGTCTCCGGGTTCAGTTCGCTTTTAGCGGTGGCGACGATCAGGGCGGATAGCAGCGTTCGTCCGTCTGTGCCGGCGAAAGCAATCTTTTTCATACGCCAAATCCTTTCGGCTCGGTTTTGGTTGTGCTGTGTACCAGATCGAAGCGGAAAGGGTCAAATTATATATTCAGCCAGTGCCGCGAGAATGGAACCGCATCGGCCGAAACCGAGACCCTTTTGCGCAACAGGCTTCCGCAGCTGATGATTCACCCTTGAAAATCTTCAGCGAAGTGTACTATAAATAATGGTTTAAGATAGTAAAGAGCCGTCACGCTTGGAGGGAGCCAAATGTTTCCGGGTTTCGACAGGATAGTGGAAGAAAGGATCCGCAGCGCCCAGCTGCGGGGAGATTTCGAAAAACTCGCCGGGTCCGGCAAGCCGTTGAACCTGAGCGATGATGCCCACATTCCAGAGGATCTTCGGTTGGCCTACAAGATTCTTAAAAATGCCGATATGATCCCGCCGGAGATCGAGCTGAAAAAAGAAATTCTGCGGACCGAGGACCTTTTGCAGGGGATGAGCGATGAAGGGGAGAAATACCGTACGATTAAGAAACTCAACTTTCTCATCATGAAACTGAACAATATGCGCACCGGGTCGATAGAGTTTGATGTGCCCCAGCATTATACCGATAAACTCATCGATCGGATCGAGACGGCGAACAGGAGATCCAAGCGCAGTGCATAAACCGGTAGACACTCATTTACGGAGGAAATTTCCATGAAAAAATTGACCGTGGCGCTGTTGTCCGGCGGCATATCATCGGAAAGAGAAGTCTCCCTGAACAGTGGTCACCAGGTATTCGAAGCTCTCGACAAGAAAAAATACGATGTGCGGCGGTACGATCCGAAAACCGATTTGCCGCGTCTTGTCGCCGATGCACCCCAAATTGACGTGGCTCTGATCATTCTCCACGGTCCATATGGTGAAGACGGTACGGTCCAGGGAATGCTCGATCTATTGAACATTCCCTACCAGGGATCGGGCGTGATGGGCAGTGCGATAGCCATGAACAAACTGGTGTCGAAGCGGTTATACGAAAAGGCCGGTCTGCCCATTCCCCCTTACATGGCCATCAAGCCCAGCGACCCTGTCAATCCCGATGTTATTGACGATCGATTGGGACTGCCGGTCGTGATAAAACCGGTTCAGGGCGGATCGAGTGTCGGCATGTCGATTGTCAGGAACAGGGATGACCTTGAAATGGCGATAGGAAAAGCGTTCGCTTACGACCGGGACGTGATGATCGAGGCCTACGTCGACGGTGTCGAGGTTACCGGCGGCGTTCTTGGAAACGATTCCCCCGAGGCATTGCCGCTGATTGAAATCATACCCGATAAAAGCCACGAGTTTTTTGATTATGAGGCCAAATACACCCCGGGTCTCACCCAGGAAATCTGCCCCGCCCGTATCGACGATCAACTGACGGAAAAAGCCCAAACGTACGCGGTCATGGCCCACACGGCCCTCGGTTGCCGTGGTTACAGTCGTACGGACATGATCCTCAAGGGCCGCGACCTGTTTGTTCTGGAGACAAATACCATACCCGGTATGACCGCAACCAGCCTTTTCCCCCAGGCCGCCGCCGCCGCCGGGCTTCCCTTCGGCCAGCTGATGGATCGGCTGATCGAGCTGAGCCTGGAGGACCATCAATCCGGTCGCTGAAGCCATGATCGTAAGGAGCACCGACAAGCTTTTTCAGCATTACAGTCGGTTAAGATCGGGAGATGTTTTCGTCGGCAAGATCCCGGCCGGTATGTTGAAATCGACCCTTCTGATCGATCTTCTCGAAAGAGGCGTTCGGTGCCTGCCATCGCCGCTGGCCCAAGCCCTGAACGGATCGAAAGCCGCCCAGGCCATGCTGCTGGCGCAATGGATGCTGCCGCTGACCCGGGCCATTCGCCGTCGGGCAGACTTGTTCGAGGCCATGGGCGCCTACCAGAGAAAGGGCGTCGCGGTGGTTGTTACCAAAGAAGACCGGTTGCACTGCGGCCACGGCGTCCGGCGCTGGGACAGTGTCGAGTCGCTCTACAATGTGGTGGCATTCGACAAGACCGCTTTTCCGTTTGTCCTTCAGCCCTACCAAAAACGATTTGTCGATATTCGGGTCATTGTCGTTGGCCGCTATGTCGAGGCCTACGCAAGACAAAACACCGAAAATTTTCGAATGAACCTGTCCCTGGGCGGCACGAGCACACCGTATACTCTGGATAATGACCAGCTCGATTTCTGCCATGAAGTCATGGGGCGGGCCCGGTTTCCTTATGCCCATCTCGATCTGCTGGTACCCGAGGGCGGGAACTGCTATCTGTCGGAGATTGCTCTTGACGGCGGGATCAAGGGGGCCCGGGTGGAACGACGGGATTTGGAGGAAATGAAAAAGGCTCTCCTCGAAGAATTGGCACAGACCATGGCCGGCCAAGCTTGATCGACCAGCCTGGTTGGAGGCTGATCGGCATGGTCCCTTTTTTGCGAAAAAATACAGCGTAACACAGCATAAGGAGGTGGCATTGAATTCAGCAGTAGGCGATTCAAAAAGTATCGACCGGCAACCCCGAGTCGGCATTGTCATGGGAAGTGATTCGGACCTGGGAGTCATGGAGGAATCTGCAGCGGTCCTGCGCAAGTTCGGCGTGGCTTTCGAAATCACCGTCGCCTCGGCCCATCGGACACCTCAGCGGGCGGCGGAGTTTGCCAGTCAGGCCAAAACACGCGGCATCAAGGTTATTATCGCCGGTGCCGGCCACGCCGCCCATCTTGCCGGGGCCATGGCTGCCCAGACCACGTTGCCGGTGATCGGCGTGCCGATAGATTCATCGGCACTACAGGGATTGGATGCCCTTTTGTCGACCGTGCAAATGCCGCCGGGAATTCCGGTGGCCACCGTCGCGGTCGGCAAGCCGGGTGCCACCAATGCCGGCATCCTCGCGGTCCAGATTCTCGCGTTAAGCGACACGCTATTGGCGGAGAAACTCGATCAATATAAGACCGAGATGGCCGCCAAAGTCGAAGAAAAGGCTAAGAAACTTGAGAACTACCAGTAAAATCGCACCGATCGACCCGTTGGATCCCCTGCCTGCGCATGTGTCAAGGGCCGTCGGGTTCCTCGAGGGGGGCGGGGTCGTTGTTTTTCCGACCCAGGGTCTGTACGGTTTGGGCGCGGACGCAAGGAATGCGTTGGCTGTGGACAGAATCTTTGCCATCAAACGGCGCTCCGCCGGCAATCCCCTGCTGGTTCTGGTACCCGACCGGGACGCTGTTTGTCAAGTGGCGGCAGAAGTGCCGCCGGTTGCATCGAGGCTGATGGATCGGTTCTGGCCGGGCCGGGTCACGCTTGTCTTCAAAGCGCAGTCGCGGTTGCCCCAAAACCTGACGGCCGGCACGGGGAAGATCGGTGTCCGTGTATCCGGGCATCCTGTGGCGGCTGCTTTGGTATCAAAGTTCGGCAGACCGGTCACCGGAACCAGCGCCAACCTGTCGGGTCGGCCGGCTTGTGACCGGATCGGAGCTCTCGATCCGCAGGTCGCCGCTCAGGTGGATTTGATTCTCGATGTCGGCCGGTTGACCGGGGGGCAGGGTTCGACCGTGGTCGATGTGACCGGTTCCGCACCGCGGATCATACGGGAAGGGGCGGTTTCACGATCAGAGATAATGGCGGCATTGCGGTGAATCGTCCAAAGGGTCGTCTATCGAGCCTTTCCTGTTGACGAAAGCGCTGGTTTTCTGTAAATGAAAAACGCAGCATTTTCAGGCTTCGAAAACGCTGCAGTTCACGATTGTCATACCCTATTGCCGGAGTGGTGAAACTGGTAGACGCAGAGGACTCAAAATCCTCCGGGCCTTGCGCCCTTGCGAGTTCGATTCTCGCCTCCGGCACCAATAAAATCAGGGGGTTACAGCGAAAAAGCTGGACCCCTTTGATTATTGCGCTGCATTCGACGATTGTACCCAACGGCACGCCACCAAATACGCGCGACAGACTGAGGAAGAACAATGCTTCAGGCGCGTGGCGAGGGTAGAAAGCGCATTACTTGTACTTGTTCAACAATTCCTTTTTGGAACTTTTGTACTGCTTCTCATCGATGGCTCCCTTTTGGAAAGCATCGTGCAGATCAAGGAGTTGCTGGCCAAGAGTGACGGTTGTCGTCGTTGTTTTTACTTGTGCGCCGCCTCCGCCGCAACCCATCAAGCCGCCCGCAAATAACAAAAGCACAACCAGTGCAATGATCTTCAACCCTTTCATCCCCAATCTCCTTTCAGCAGACGGGTGAGAGGTACGCCTCACCCGTTTTTTTTACTTATACCGCTTCATGAGCCCTTTTTTGGCGGTTTCGTACTCTTTCTTGTCTATCACACCGGCATCAAAGGCTTTTTCCAGGTCAGTCAGTTCCTGTCCAAGGGAGGTTGTGGTTATTTCGGATTGGACCTTCGCGCCCCCTCCGCAACCGAACAGGCTGCCGCAAAAGAGTAAAAGCACAAGCACGACGATGAATTTCCGCTTTTTCATTCCTTATTCTCCTTCCATTTGATGGATATGAAACTGCCCTGCACCGCCTTCGCACGAAAGTCTGGATTGGCTGATATTCCTAATCCCCATAGGCGGAGGGTATGAATTGCGCCTGCTTAAGCATTCAACTTACAGAAAATAGTGTGAATATGTCAAGATTGAAATAGGGGCAGCCTTGGGCCGATCCGCCGGTCAGGGGGCGTAAGGCCGGGGCGACTGTCTGGGACTCCCGGTTCCCGGACTGGCGCCCCTATTGCCGGATCGTTGTCGAGCGGGAATCATGCTGCGGTTTTCTCGACCCGGCCGGCTACAAAGCGAGCTGCCGAAGCGGACCCTTTGTCATTTGGCCGCCCGACCTGGCTCGCTGAACCTGTTTGCGCTTCACAAACAAATTTTAACCCTCTAAAAACTTTACTAAATTCTGTTTTTACGGTAAAATTTGGATAACGATGAAAACAGTACCCACCATCCATGCCAGTTGGAAGGACTCCATTATTGTCACCGGTCTCGGTCTGGCCGCGTTTTACTGGGCCTGCGAGTCCTTCATGTTTTTCTTCCTGGCCCCCGAAGCCAATCTTATTCACCATTTTTTAGGACCCGACCTTTTCGAAGTTTGGACGCGGCTGCTCGTATTGTGTATTTTCGTCATCTTCGTGTCCCACGTTCAGCAGGACAATCGGAAACGCCAGCGGACGTACGATAAACTCCGTGAACAGGACGAAAAGTATCGTCTGATCGTCGAAAACATCGATGAAGGTTTTTTCGAGATGGATCTTGATGGGCATTTTACCTTTGTCAATCAATCGGTATGCAAGATCCTGGGTTACAGTGCGGAAGAAATTATCGGCAAATCCAATACCGTCTGCACCGGTCCGGCTGACACGGAGTTGATGAGCCGCATAATGCAAGGCGTGCTCCTGACGGGGAAATCCGACAGGCTGTCGGATTTCAGGGTCAATCGCAAGGTCGGTACGCAAGTGCCTGTCGAGCTGTCCCTCTATTTGATGGAGGGCAAAGAGGGAGAACCGATCGGCCTGCGGGGGATGATTCGGGACATATCGGATAAAATCAAGGCCGAGGCCGAGAAAAGGAAGTTGGAAAAGCAGCTGATGCAGGCCCAGAAAATGGAAGCCATCGGGAATTTGGCCGGGGGCATCGCCCACGATTTCAACAACATTTTAATGGGGATGCAGGGCAATGCCTCCCTTATGCTGTTGAACATGGACGAAGACCACCCCCATTTTGAGAAAGTCAAAACGATCGAACGCTATGTCGAAGGGGGGGCAGCCTTGACCAAGCAGCTGCTCGGGTTTGCCAGGGGCGGCAAGTACGAAGTCAAGGTCACCGATATCAACGACCTCATTCTTGAAACGGCCCTCATGTTCGGCCGGACGAAAAAAGAAATTCAAATACACAGTGAAGGTCTCGAAACGGTAAGACCGGTCGAGGTCGACCAATCCCAGATCGATCAGGTGTTGCTCAATATTTTCGTAAACGCTTGGCATGCCATGCCCGGCGGCGGCGACCTTTTTCTTGAAACGACAAATGTCGATGTCGATGGAACCGGAAGTAGACCGTATCGTGTCGAACCGGGACCGTACGTATGCCTCTCTGTCACCGACACGGGTATCGGCATGGACCTGCCGACCCAGCAGCGCATTTTCGAACCTTTCTTCACAACCAAGGAAATGGGCCGGGGGACCGGTTTGGGCTTGGCATCGGCCTACGGGATCGTGAAAAACCACGGCGGGTTTATCGAAGTGACCAGCGCGCCGGGGCAGGGGGCTACCTTTCGGGTTTACCTGCCGGCCTCAGAGAAAACGGTCGCCGGGGAAGATGAAAGTGTGACCGAACTTCTCAAGGGGCACGAGACGGTACTGCTGGTCGATGACGAGCAGATGATCATCGAGGTCGGACGGGAGGTTCTCGGCGCGCTCGGCTACAATGTCCTCGTTGCAACCAGCGGACACGAAGCCCTCCGGATATTTCAAGAGCGATGGCGCGACATCGGTCTGGTCATGCTTGACCTGATCATGCCCGGCCTCAGCGGGGGGGAGACATTCGACCAGTTGAAAAAAATCAATCCAGGCATCAATGTTTTGCTCTGCAGCGGTTACAGTCTCAGTGGACAGGCCATCGACATACTCGACCGCGGCTGCAACGGTTTCATTCAAAAACCCTTCAAGCTCCGGGAGCTCTCATTGAAATTGAGGGAAATACTGGATCGAAACTAGCCCGATCTCAATAGTAGAGCGCCACCGGGTCCCGCAGAATCAGGTCAATGGCTATGGCCGCCGACTCCGAGGCCGCCGGAAATACTCCCCGCAGGCTTTTTATGTGCCTCAGATTGTCTGCCGTGCGCAGGATGAGGGAAGCAAAGATTCCCTCTTCCGAATCGGCCACTGTCAGGGCCTTTTCCCACGGCTGGCCTGCAGCCCATGCGTAAACCGCCGCCGCCGGCCTCAAGGAGAGAGGCCTCACCTGAAATTCCTTGGCCAGCATGTCTTTCGCCAATGGGGTCAGGGCCTTCCTTAACTTGGTGATGGCTTTCAGCAGCGGTTTCGGCAGCCACGCTTTTTCAACCCGTTCATCGGATTCTTTTTCAGAGACAAACGCTGCCGTGATCGCGGCCATCAGGGACGGATCGCTCTGCGGGAAGGCGTTTTTCCGAAGGCCCTCCGCTATGAGCAGCGGCTGGTCCACCCTCAGTTGCGAGGCCCAATGACCGTCATCGGTCAGCCGGCCATCGGATGCAACAAAATCATGATCGGCCAGAAATTCGACATGGTGCAGAAAGTCCTGCCAGAGGCGGCTTGCATGCGGTGGCTGTCCGGTATGGCTGGCTCGGTCCTTTGAAGGCGAATGTTGGAGCAGATAGGTGGCAAAGGAGCGGCTGAGGAGGATTTCCACCTGTTCCGGAGTGTGGGACAGGAGCAGGTTGAGCACCATGGAAAAATTGATCTTGATCTGGCTGAGCACGTCGGAAGGCGGTGCGCCGAGAAGTCGGGCGGTCAGGCGCAGATCCATATACCGTCCCGGAACCGCCACGCAGAAGCCGATATTATCCATACCCCGTCGGCCGGCCCGGCCCGTCATTTGGTGAAATTCGGTGGGGGTTAATGGCTTGAATTCCACGCCGTTGAATCGATCGGAGTTGAAAAAGACCACCGTGCGGGCGGGGAAGTTAACCCCAGCCGCCACCGTGCTGGTGGCAAAAACGGCATCGAGCTTCCCCTCGGACATCAGGGTTTCCAGGATGAGCTTCCAGGCCGGCAATTGACCGCTGTGGTGGGACCCCACCGCCAGGTTCTCCAGATGCCAACTCTGGCGGTGATCGGCGATGTGCGGACTCCCGGCCATTAGCTCCCGAATCCGGTGCTTGAGAGGATCAAGCTGTTCAGGCCCGAGCTGCTGTTTTCCGATACAGTATTGCAGGGCCCTGTCGCAGTCGGCGCGTGATTTTAAAAAGAAAATCGCCGGCAGGAGGTCGAATTTTCGCAAGACGCCCAGCATGTCGCCAAACGGCGGTAGTTTGCCCGGCGGCGCTATTTGGGGCGGACGCCGAAGATTTGAATACTCGTTTACCTTCTTGTAAATCTTGGGTTTCTCACCGCCGCCCGGTGCCAGATAGGGAAGCAGGGAACCGGAGGGGTGCATGAACAGAGGGTAAAGAGGAACCGGCCGCTTGGTTTCTGCCACAACCGTACACTCTCTGGTGCGAATGCCGGACAGCCAATCCGCGATTTGGCGGGCATTGCCGATGGTGGCGGATAGAAGAAGCAAGGGGATGCGGGGGGGAAGATATATCATGATTTCCTCCCAAACCACACCGCGCTCCGGGTCGCCCAGAAAGTGCGCTTCATCGAGAACGACCAGGTCGGTGGCCAGGCTCTGCCCGGTGTGCATCGCATCGTATAGATGGTTTCTCAAGATCTCGGTCGTACCGACGATCACAGGGGCTTCCGGGTTTTCTTTCCTATCTCCGGTCAGGATACCGACGCGTTCAGGCCCGAAGATGTCACAAAATTCGGTGTATTTGGCATTGGAAAGGGCTTTGAGGGGGGACGCATACCACGATCGTCCGCTTTTTTCGATCAGGTGGGCGATCGCCTCACGGGCGATCCACGTTTTCCCGGCACCCGTCGGTGCCGTAACGAGGCAGTCCGAGTAGCCGATGGCGGATACGGCCTCGATTTGAAAGCGGTCCGGCTTGAAAGGATTTCGGGGCGGTACGCCGATACCGGCGAAAACCTTGTTGAGACGACGATCCGCCCCGGCTTTCAGGTGCGGCACCCGCGTCCCGTGAAACTTTTTTTGGGGGTTCCGCCGCGAGTGGCGACCAGGCTGTGAGGGGGGTGCGCGTCGGGGCATTAGAGTCGGCTGATGATCTCCTGCATGATTCTTTTAGCGGTCGAGTCGACATCGAATGGCGACTTCCCTTGCAGGTCGGCTTCGATGAGGGCGTCGTCATAGGGCATGAAACCGAGGAAATCGAAGCCGGAAAGATGGTTCTTGAGAAAGGCTTCATCGTTGGGTCCGCGGATTTTGTTACCCACAACGACGATGTGGTTCAGCTGTATATCGGATGCCAGCTGCTTGATGTGACCTGCGGTGTCGATGCTGCGCCGCCCCGGTTCGACAACGACGATCAACTTGTCGACCGCCTTGGCCGTAGCGCGCCCCAAGTGCTCGATGCCGGCCTCCATATCCATGACCACCACCTCGTCGCGCTGCAGCACCACATGCCGAACCAGGGCTTTGAGCAGGCTGCTTTCAGGGCAGATGCACCCGGCGCCGCCTTTTGAGACACCCCCCAGGCGCATCAGTTTAATATTTTCGAGCTTGGCTGAGAGGGAATCCGGCAGGTCGTCGACCTTGGGGGTGAGTGAAAAGTAGCCCCCGACAACACCGGGCTGAGCGCCGGTGCGCTCGAAGACGAGGTCTTTCATCTCGGATATCGGGGTGATTTTATCTCCGTCGGTAATGCCGAGTGCCGCCGCCAGGTTGGCATCCGGGTCGGCATCGATGGCCAGTACCCGTTTGCCCTCTTGATTCAAAGTCCGGATGAGAAGGGCCGCGAAAGTCGTCTTGCCGACCCCACCCTTACCGCTTACCGCCAATTTCATGACATTTACCTTTCAAAATAATTTTCTGGTAGAAAATTATATAGCTTTGTTTATAGCAACTGCAAAAAGATAATCATGGAATGCGAAGATTCGTCTACTGGAAAACAAACACCGGAAATATAATGCATGAAAGGATTTATGCAATCCACATAAAATATTTATTGCCCACGATTACTACGGCAACGGAAAATTTTATTGTTGAATCGGCTGGAGGAAACCGGAGCCCGCAAAGCGGTAGACCCGGATGCCGAAATCGTCGAAATAAATATCGACCGAGCCATGGCCGAAGGACTGAAGACCGATTTCGGGACGGGTAAAGGGGAAATAGGTGTCCGGCGGTGTCGACAGGGTGTCCGTGGCAATGATCGTGTATCGGCCGTTTTCGTCTTTCAGCCGCTGCGCCGGATTGGCTACGTTGCGGTTGATATCGATGTCCCATTCGATCAGTGTAAAATAGTCATTGTTGGCATCGGTCGTTTCGCCCTCGTCGGCGGGCCAACGGATGACCCCCCGGCTCTCGGGTCGGCGCAGACCATCGTACGGATTGTCATTGGGGCTGCCGGTGTCCGCCAGGTTGTTATAGTAACCTTGAATCAAATTGGTGCGCGGTGTGTAACCGGTAATCGTGGCCAGGTTCGTTCCTTTGCCCAGTACGTCCAGATCCCCGTTTTGAAAGGGTGTGGCCGATGTTTTATTGAGCCACAAGGAACCGGACGCGCTGTCGCCGGCCCAATCCGAAGATACGAGAACCGGCGGAACCACCACTATACCGGTGGCGCCGTTCGACTGGGTAACGATATCTTCCACCTCGATCGGAACGGTCCCCCCGCTGTTGAATTGAATAACGGCGGCTTCGAAAACACGGGCCATGACCGTCGCCCTTCTGGGTTCACCAGGGGGATCCGGTGATACCGGCAGCAAATCCAGAAATTCTTTTGTCACCACCTTCACATCGTCGATCCACCAGCCGTTGCGGACCTTGGCCGGATCGTTGTCCCGATCGAACAGAAAACGGATCTTGACATCCGTGTTCCCGACATAAGCACTGATGTCGAGAACTTTTTTGATCCAGCCGTCGACGTTTCCCGGATAGAGGGTTTGACTGTCACTGTTGCTGGTGTATTCGGCATAGCTTGAATTTTCAGGTTCGGTGCCCAGCGGGCAATGGTCGGTCAACCGGTCGTTTAAACGCGCCCAATCCAAATCGCTGGCGCAGGTGCCGTTGGTGCAGATCTCCACATAACCGTAGTCATCGCAGGAATATAGCCTGTAGCGCGTCCAGAAGGTCAGAATGGCGGAGTCGATTGCAGATAGGCTTATGGACGGTGAAACCAGGGCGATGTTTTCACCGTCCTGATAAGCACCGTCAAAGCCGCCGAACGAGCCGTTTGGGCTGGTTGTCCACGAATACTCGCCGCTGTTGGCGCATTCGCCGGAGTTGGCGCATGTGGAGGCTTGAACCCGCTCCCAGCGGCGGCCGTCGTCTCCGGCTATGTTGACACTCCAGCCGTTGGTGCCCGACTCCATGTCGTCTGAAAAAACGATGCTGCCGGGCAGCACACCGTAAGCCAGCCAGTTGGCAGCCGGTGTGTCGCTCGCATTATTTTGCCAAAGCACCAGCATGGGGGTCTGGTCCTGGGGTATCAATTCGTTGGCGATGTTGTCCGGAGTCGGGTCTGTATTGGCCGAACCGCGGGTGAGCGAGAACCCATACGTATTGAGGCTTTCATCCAACCGGAAGGCGATGCCGGTCATGAAGTATTTCGGCAGGCGGTCCGGGGCGGTGCCTTCTTCGTCGCCGTCGGTCCAGTCTCCCGGCAGCAAAGAATCAAAGAGGATTTTGGTCTGGGCGTCGTAGCTCAGAAACCGACCGGCCGAGCGGTGGGCGGAGGCGAAGTTGATTTTACTGGAGGTCGTCCAGTCGAAGGCGATCAAAGACGATTTGGGCGAATCGAAGCCTGCCTGGGTGCCTGTGACAGCCAGTGCGTTGTCACCATAAACGTTTTGAACCTCGAAATTGCCGTAGGTGGGGCTTTGCCATTTCGAGAGGTCGTCAAATGTATCTGATTCTTCATCAGTTCCGATTGTATTGGGTTGCTCGGGAAGCGGAACGTTGTAAACGACCTCGCGCGTGCCGGCGAGTTCACCCGCGTCGACCATTCCGATGGATCGGACCTGAACGAAAGGTTCCAAGACGATTTCAGTGTTGGTGTCGACAAGCTTGTTTATGGAATCATCCGGGTCATCCACGTTGGTGATTTGCTTTAAGGTGTTGCCGTTGCGGATGACATAACCGTATGCATCTCCTCCTATTTTAAATCGGCCCTGGACTTTAGGGAAAAAACCGCCGTCCGCCAGGGTCAAATCGCCGTCTTTAATCAACGTGGCGGAGCCGGCCGGAATACCGATGAGTTTGATGGTGGCATTGTCGCAAACGTCTTCCTGGAGCGGCTGCGAGAGGGTGATTTGGCCTGTGCTTTCGTTATAACCGTTGTAGAAATAGACGGTATCGTTGATTTTGATCCGCGCATTGATCCCGACCGACGGCAGCGTAAAATCCGCCGGTTTGCCGCCGGAAAATTTCGTCGGAAATCCTGAACTTCCCGCGGAGATGGCGCCATTTGCCGTCAGATAATAGGGGAAGATTTTTATGCGGAACATTCCGTCGTCGTTTCCGAGAGTAAACAGGTCGTCGTGGAGACTCGCGAGTTGCTGGTTCCTTTCGTCCTGGGACCGGCAGAGACCGTTGGTATCTGTGCTATTGAGGTAGCGGCTGGCGGCGTAACGGAAGCCGGCCTCGGCGATATAGTATGCTCGCACCGTCGTGTTGCCGAGAACCTGGTTGGTGGATGAGGTCCCTGTCATCGACACCATCCCGGCACCCAGAGCGGCAAAAAGGAGCATTGTGACGACCAGACCGACCAGAACGTTTCCACGCTGGTTACGGGCAATGAAATCGGGATGGGTTTGGCTTGTCGGGTGCCGGTGATTTTCGCCGTGATCAAGAACCGACGCTGCAATCAGAATACAGACCACAAGGGCAACCATCAATATTATTGAAGGACGACATGAATTGTCAAATCCGGCGCCGGTTTGAGAGGTTGTGATAAAGCAATCGTATTTTTTAGCGGCACGCTCTGCATCACTGGTCTGAAGCGGGGCGCCACCGAAATTCTTGGTATTGCGGGGGTTCACCGTAACTGAAAAGGGTAGGCTCAAAGCGACGGATTCCGAACGCAGGAGGTTGACAACGATCTGGACGGCCGACAGCATGTCGATACCGTCCGAAATGATCCAGTTGGGGTCCGAGCCACGGTGGTATGTAATAGTGAGGCCGTCCACGTTGTCGACGATGACATCACCGGTGGCTCCCGATAGGTCGGTTGCGCCTGCGGATAGGTTGTAAAGCTGGAGTGTATCGCCGACTTTGGCGAGGGCTTGTCGTCCGATCGGGTTGTCGAATATGACCCAAGGGTCGGATCCGTCGCTGCGGGCGACAATATCAGTCAATTCGATAAGCTCCCGGCTAATTCGTGCCAAGGATATTTGGGCCTTTTGGGCCAAGTGGGCATTTTCTTTGGTCTGCAGGTATCCACGCATACCATTCACCATTCCCATGCCGGCAATTGCCCCGAGGATACCTACGATTAGGAGCGATGCGATCACCTCGATCAACGTGAAACCCGTTTCGGGATATGGCGCAGGCCGATCGACACTGCAGCCAGAACGGGTTGTTCCGCATGTCTCAGTTGCTGGTCTCGTGGGGTTTGGCGAAAATGTCATTTTAGAGGGTCGACTCATTTGTCCTCTTTCATCTGGTGTACAAAGTCGTTATCTCATGATTGCCATGCACGACGCTGACTTTCAGGACCCGATGATTGTTAGGGTCGCCATCGATCGCTTCGACATATTGATCAGGTTGCCCGCTGCTGTTGAACTGCACCCAGGAAGTGGCTGATGTGTAAGTTCCACAACTAAAAGAATTGTTGTCGATGGCGGTTTTAAAATCATTCAAATGACTGACCATTGAACTGTCTGATTGCACCATGGCCAGCATGCTCTTCTTGTACTCCGCATTGATGCACTCCATGATCGAAGTCAACCCCATGCTCTCTCTGGCCATGTTGACCGGTTCGTAGCTTTTATAAACGGTTTGGCCCATGTATTCGAGCAATATGGCGCCCAGGATCGAGGCCACGATCAAGGTGACGATGATTTCGATCAACGTGAATCCGGCTTGCGAACTTTTTCTTCTGCGTAAATGCCATATGTTTTTCATGGTATGAACCCCGTGTTTCTCGTTATCCGGATAACATAACTGTCGGTAGCGTCTGATACGGTGATTGGTTGTTCCGAGGACGCAATGGGGGTCGTCGACGGCTGGCTGGCAGTTGGGTCGGGCTCGTAGTAAGGGATGCCACGGGAATCAAATGAATAGATGCCCGGCGTCACACTCATGCCGTCGGCGGCAAGGTTGATCGTCAGGGTTTCTTCATTGGGCAGGCGGACCTGGTTGAAGCTGCCGTCAAATCGAAACATCCAGTATGAATCACCGGCAGTGTCGGTTTGGATGCCCCAGGGCACATTGTCGTTCATGGCCCTAGCCTGGGCATGGCGCAGCTGGGTCTTCAATACTTCGGTTTGAACCTTGACGTCCGCACCGGTGATTCGGCCCCGGCCGATGGCAAACACCATGATGATACTCATGACGATCAGAACGACCAGGATTTCCAGTATGGTGAAGCCTGCTTTTGATTTGAACATAGGCGGTTCTTTCCCCAAAATGAATCGAACAGGATCTCTCTGTTTTTCGATCAACCATCAGGTTAAACCACGGGGCGGGGGTAAGGCCCAGCGGTTGAGACTGTGTGTGATGTGCGCCAGAAATATGCCCATAAAAACTGCGCCGCATGTAAAGAGGAGTGTGCCGGCAAATCCGAACGGGTTCGCCCGGGTGCCCGCAAGGTGCACTCCGTTAGCGATGGAGAATAGAATATAACACAATATCCAGGCACTGGCGGTCCGGTAGGCCGGACGGCGTCTGTGCAGGAGTAAAAAACCCACGACGGTGAAACCGGTGGCCATCAACCCGGCCATACGCGGCTGGTACAGGAGCCAGCCGACGGCCAGAGGGTCGGCACCCCAATAGGTCATACCAAAATGGAGACAAATGCCCAGTGCAAGGTAAAAAAAGCCGGCCAGAAAAAAACACGCCGCCACGTCAGCGGTCGAAGCCGGTATGGTCAGTTGCTCGGTCCAATTCTTCAGACGGTGGCCGAGCGGTGGGGCGGAAGTTTTTCGGTGCGGTTTGAAATCCTCCTTCGCCAAGCGGTCCATGACTTTGGCGGTGAAGTCCGGCGGCGGTGCTGGTACGGGTGTCGATTCAGCCAAAGAGATGACGGCATGAAAGTCCGCTATCCTTTCGAAATCACCTGCCGATTTGGGCTCAACCGTTATATTGCGGCTTTGTTTTCGTTGGCCTGATATAGGGTTATTTTCAGACATCGATGTCTTCAGTGCCTCTGCATGAGACGGTTCAATTTTTCCAAACCACGGTAGACGCGCATTTTCGCGGCGCTGATTGAGCAGGCCTGTATCTCTGAGATGTCTTCAAAGCTCAATTCCTGGTAATAGCGCAAGATGACGGCCTCTTTTTGCATGGCCGGCAACCTCAGGATACAACGGGCCAATTTGTTTTGTTGCTGTACAACAGAGAAGCTGTCTTCGGCAGTCACCGCGCCCTTCGACTGGTGTTCGGCATCATAACGTCTGTCTATCCGGGAAAATATCGCCCGGTTTTTTTTCAGATGATTGCGGATGACATTCAGGGCCAGCGTGTACATCCAGGGGTAAAACCGCTTGTTCTCATCGAAAGCGTGCTGCTTTTCAAATATACGCAGGAACACCTCCTGGGCCAGGTCTTCCGCATCGGACGGGCTGCCGGTGAGTCTGACGGCCAGAGCGTAAATACGGTTTTTGTACTTTTCAACGATGGCGGCATACGCGTCCTTGTCTCCCCGGCGGATCTGGCGCACGATGCGGATATCATGGTCATCACTGTTCATATACAACCGCTAAATGACAAAAGTCACAGAATCTTTTCTGATTTTCACCAAAGCAATAATCATACCTTTGAGCCGGGCACCCTTGCGTTGTTTGGAGCGGAAATCCTTGCACGCGTTCGCATGGATGCGGCTATGAACGGATGATTTCGGATTAATCTGCCGGAAAAGAAAATACCGACAACGATTTTGGACCGGGTTTTCTGGGCAGAGGTCTTTGGACGAAGAAAAGGGGTGTGGCTGTGGTATTGGAGGCCACAGCGTTGAAAACATCCGGGTTTTAGGTTCCAGACCATATGGCGGCGGATGTTTGGGTCGAAGCGGATCGGATGAGTGTTTCCGTTTGGCTACCGAAAGAGATCTCGCCACCTAGCGGGGTCGGACCGAGCGTCCATTTATAACCCGGACCGAGGTGGGGATCCATTGCGGTCCAAATCGGTTCGTCACTGCCATAACCGCCATTGGAGATGAGATGATTGGCCCAGTGAAGGGTTTCTCTGACATTCAGCTCCGCGATCCCGGCGAGTATGGCCTGTTTTTCAGCGTTGGCGCTGATGTTGGTGAATTTCTTGACCGCAATGGAGGTGATCACACCGATGATGACCAGCATGGCCATCAGTTCAATGAGTGTAAAACCGCCTTCTTTCTTCAGTGTCAGCCTATCTGTAGGGTTCATACCGAGTCCAGGTCCATGAACTGAGCAGCAGAACAGCGCATCCTTCCTATTTTCTCGACCAGTGGGCGGGCTTCCCGTTTTCCGATGGGCTGCGCTCGAGATCGGCCATTACACTGAGTTGAAACGTCAATCTGCCCCCGGTCGCATCCGGCACGGATGCCCAGGTGTAATCGAGGCCCAGGCGCGTATCGATATTGGCGAAAACCTGGGCGTCGCTTTGCCATCCGGAGGGGGAGGCCAGTTTGGTGTTGGCCCACACCAGGCTTTCCCGGCCGTTCATTTCGGCGATGCCGGCATCGATGCCGTGCTCCTTGGCATGGGCATCGAGATCGATATATTTGGGTACGGCAATGGCCGCCAGCACGCTGATGACAATCAGAACGGCAATAATCTCTATCAGCGTGAACCCCCGGCCGTCCCGGATCACGTTCTTCGCCATTTCAGCGGCATATTTCGGTATGAGCGTCAGTTTTCTGTCTATCGTATTCAATGGCTCCATGACATCAATAGAATCTGGTTAGCGTCGAGTGGCCGAGCGCACAACAATTCCGAATTCCGCAGAAAGCAGCATAGGACACTATTCTCGTCTATTGGCTGCTGACCCATGTGCCGGGTTGAAGGTCGCTGCCCGGGGTTCGTTTCAATAATACCGGGTCCCCTCCTTTGAAAGTCATGTTACTATTTCCTGCCTGATTGGGCCCAGTCGACCAGACATAGTCGACACCGAGGTTTATGGCGCCGCCAGGTGCCAACTCTGCCCAAACGTCATTATCAATGTTACCGCTACCAGGATCAGGATCAATTTTTTCATTGGCCCAGCTCAGATTCTCACGGCCGTTCAGTTCCGAGACCGCCGCGTCGATGGCCCGTTTCTTGGCATTGGTTTCGAGGTCGATGTATCGGGGTACGGCCACTGCGGCCAGGATTCCCAGAATGATCAAGACCGCAATGATCTCGACCAGTGTGAAACCCTCTTCGTTTTGTAAATGTCTGGTCATCGGTTTCATAAATGGACTCCTCACCTAAGAATGTTCATTCGTCAACGCCGACGGATGCCAGAAATCAGCGTCCTTCAGTATGATTCGTGCAAACTCTCAAAATTATATCCATGCAGATATTATACCAAATTTTGGAAATGTGGCAAGCAACACCGTCGTATAAATAATAATGAATGATCCAAGGATGTTGGTTATCTTCTAACGCTTTGCACAGACAGCCGCATGATTCGGCACGCGACCCTTTCGCTACAATATTTGTAGTCTACGGCCTAATTGTTACCATTTTTGATGCTTTTGGCATCGATATGGTGCTTTTTGATCCGGTGCCACAAACTGCGCTGGTTGATCCCCAGCAGCTCGGAGGCCCGAATCTGAACGCCGCCTGTCTGCCGAAGTGCCTCGAGGATCATGTTTTTTTCGATTGCGGCCAACCGCTCGTCTATTGACAGGTTGGCCGGCAGGGGCGGGATTTCTTGTGATTCGGCGGCATCGAAGACCCTGGTGACGGGTGCCGGCAGATGAGCCGGCTCGATATAGTTGTCCTCGCAAATGACGGCGGCCCTTTCGATTATGTTTTGCAATTCCCTGACGTTTCCGGGCCAAGAATAGGTCATCAACATTTGGAGAGCCGTGGAGGAAATATCAATCTCTTTTGAGGTTTTTCTCAGAAAGTGGTCCACGAGCACCGGGATGTCCTCTTTGCGCTCCCTTAACGGCGGCAAGTGCAGTGTGAATACGTTCAGCCGATAAAACAGGTCCCCTCGAAAAAGGTTGTCCCGGACCATTTGTTCCAAATTTTGGTTGGTCGATGCGATGAAGCGCACATCGACTTTTATGGTCTTGCTCCCGCCCACCCGGTAAAACTCCCGCTCTTGAATCACCCGCAATATCTTGGACTGGAGGTTGATCGGCATGTCACCGATTTCATCGAGGAAAATGGTGCCGCCGGCGGCCATGTCGAACTTGCCAGGTTTCAAGGCCGTGGCGCCTGTAAAGGCGCCTTTCTCATGGCCGAACAATTCGCTTTCCAGCAGCTCTTCGGGAATGGCGGCGCAATTGAGCTTGATGAACGGCTTGGTTTTACGAGGCCCATTTTCATAGATACTGGTGGCCACGAGTTCTTTACCGGTGCCGCTTTCCCCTAAAATGAGTACGGTGGAATCCGTTTGGGCCACCTTCATGATCAGACCCATCAGCCCCCGCATCGGCAGGCTTTCGCCGATGATTTTGGGAAAGAGGTGGCGCGATTCCATGCGGCTCAGTACACTGGTCACCTGATCGAAAACATAGGTGAATTGTTGGATCTGATCACCCGACGGCTTGGTTTGGGTCGCTGCGTCACCATCGTTGAGGGGGGCCAACTGCCTGGCCTTTTCAACAAACCGTTCCACCGGTTTCAGGATGAGCCGTACGAGAAGGACGCCGGCGACAAACGCCGACATGGAGATCAGTCCCACGGACCAGAACAAGGTACTGCCGATGCCGATTTTGGAAACCAGGTTGAACCGGGTCAGGTTCAGCGTTACCAGGGCCGCCAACAGGGTGAACCCCATAAAGATGAAGGGGATGATGATGTAGAGGCTGATGTGAAATCGCGGCAGATTACTGATGTCTTTAAATAAATTCTTGATCATCTGGAACATTCGAATGGGGGCGCGATCATTTGACCATCGTGGTGAGATCCCACATCGGCAGAAATATCGCCAGGGCGAAAAAGCCCACAACTGCAGCCAGGCCGATGGTCAGCAATGGGCCGATGGCATCCGAGAGTTTTCCCATGGCGTATTCGACTTCAGAATCGTAGTGTTCGGCCACTTCCTGGAGCATTTCCTGGAGGTTGCCGGTTTCTTCCC
Organism: uncultured delta proteobacterium; assembly: GCA_963792945.1. Classification (GTDB taxonomy): domain Bacteria; phylum Desulfobacterota; class Desulfobacteria; order Desulfobacterales; family SG8-13; genus JARFQH01. The sequence goes on from CAWBYM010000005.1 coordinate 92,682, forward strand.
CTATGGCGACCATGTTGATCAGCATCGGCGTGAAATACGTGGAAGTCGACAAAGGTCCGGCGATCCCCCGGCCTTCTTCCAGTAAGCCTTTCGTCGCCTCGAGATCCCGGGCAATGGCCTCGTTGCCGATGGTGCCGGAGAGGATGTTCATCGATTCGAGTATGTCAACACCGCTGGCGTGCAGAATCGAGAATATGCTGGCAAACCGTGAAATGGCCGCTTTCTGCAGCAGAATGCCGACAATCGGGATTTTGAGTATTGCGGTATCGCGGACAAAACGGCCCGGCTGCGTCTTGAAATAGGACAGCAGCAGAAAAATGCCGACAATGAGCAAACCGACGATCAACAACCAGTAGCTCGACATGAATTCATAAAGCTTCATACAAATGACGGTCGGCAGCGGCAGTTTCAGGCCGGCGCTTTGGAAAATATTGGCGAATTTTGGAATGACAAAGGTCAATAGCACGATGAAGGCAATGATCAGAAAGGTGACCACGATAGCGGGATACTGCAGTGCGGATTTGATATCGTTTTTGACCTTTTGTTCATGCTCCAGAATATATGTCAGACGCTGGAGGATTTCAGGCAGGGCTCCGCTGGTTTCTCCGGCTTGCACCATGCTGCAGTAGAGCGGCGAGAAGACCCGCGGGTGTTTACTAAATGCCTCCGTCAGGCTTGCTCCCTGATTGATGTCGTGATGCATTTCAGAGATGACTTTTTTCAGTTTGACGTTTTCCGTCTGGTCTTCGAGGATCGACAGCAGATTCAGCATGGAAACGCCGGCGCGGATCATCGTGCGGAACTGCTTGGTAAACAGGATGATCTCCGGGACCCGAATAGGCGTCAGGCTGTCTTTGAGGACTTGGAGATCTATCCCGGAACTTATGGCAACCGGCCGGACCCGGGTGGGGATATACCCTTGTGCGGACAGTTTGTTGTTGGCAGCATCCAAAGATTCGGCTTCGATGGTACCGGCACTCACATCCCCGGTTTCGGTGATGACCTTGTAGGCGAATTTCGGCATTCTTGCCTCAATGGTTAGTGGGCTGTGGTGATGGGTGGTTCAGTAAATTTTTCTCCCCGGCGCTGGGGAGTTCAATCGCGTCGGAAATTATTCGCCGGCGCCCGCTTCGATAAAACTGAATGAATCCTAACTGTAAAATGGCCCTCGACTTGCTTCAGGGGGGACATTGAGTTTTTTCCATTCGTCCTTCGACTTTTGAATTAATGTCTCAATGCGTTTCAGCACTCCCTTAAAGGGACTTCCTGAAGCCAGCCGCTTGCGGTTATAAGTAGTCCGCCCCGGGCCCGACCTCATCGTCAATGGCGAGTCTATACGAGAACAGCCGAAGCGGCCTCCTCTATCGTCGTGATCCCCTGCAGAATTTTCTGTGCGGCGTCCTCTTTCAGAGTCGACAGCTTGCCGGCTTCTTTGGCCGCGCGGCTTATTTCATGTGAAGATCGTTTCTTGAGGATCAAATTTTGGACCATATCGTCGATCAGCAAGACCTCGTAGATGCCCGTACGGCCCTTGTAACCCGTGTGCATGCAATTAAAACAGCCGGTTCCCTGTAGGAGTTTGGTTTTGTCGTCACTCGTAAGGCCCCAATAGCGTAGAGCCTCTTCGGGGGGGGCAAAGTGAACTCTGCACTGGGGGCAAATGGTGCGAACCAAACGCTGGGCAAAGGATACGATCATGGTCGAGGCAACGAGAAACGGTTCGATGCCCATATCGATAAAACGGGTTATCGCACCGGCTGCGTCATTGGTATGCAGTGTGCTCAGGACCCTGTGCCCGGTGAGAGCCGCCTGTACGGCGATAGTGGCGGTTTCCGTATCGCGGATCTCTCCCACCATGATAACGTCCGGGTCTTGCCGCAGAATCGACCTGAGGCCGTCGGCAAAGGTCATCCCGGCTTTGCGATTGAGTTGGACCTGGCATATTTTTTCGATGCGGTACTCGACCGGGTCCTCGACGGTAATGATATTGGTGTCCGGTTTGTTGATGGTCTTCAGGATCGAATAAAGGCTCGTGCTTTTTCCGCTGCCGGTCGGCCCGGTACTCAATATCATCCCGTAAGGACGGTTGATTACAGAAACGACCTTGGCGCGGTCTGGCTCCGACATGCCCAGGCGTTCCAGTGAGTATACCCCGCTGCTGGTGTCGAGCAGTCGCAGGACCATGTTTTCGCCATATATGGAAGGAATGGTCGAAACCCGGATATTGATTTCCTTGTTTTTCATTTTGACTGTGAACCGGCCGTCCTGGGGAATTCGGGATATGGAGATGTCCATGTTGGCCAGGATTTTCAATCGCGAGACGATGGGCAGGAACATCGATTTGGGCGGTGCTGGAACCTCGTGTAATTTGCCGTCGACCCGGAAACGGACCTGTACATAGTCCTTTTCCGGGCTGATATGGATATCGCTGGCGCCTTCGCGAACACTTTGGGATAAAATAGAGTTCACCAGGCGAATAACCGGTGCTTCCTCGGCCATTCCCTGGAGCGAACTGACCTCGACGTCTTCCGTGATGGCTTGCTTTTCGGATTCTTTGTCGTACTGCATGTCCTCCATGTCTTCCAGCACGCCGCCGATACCGGAATACGTGCCGTAGAGGATGCCCAGCAGTTGATTCAGATCCTGTTCGGTGCAGATAATCGTTTCGACCTCATTGTTGGTGTACACTTCAATGGCATCGACGGCGTTAATATCCATCGGATCGGTCATGGCCACGGTAAGAAGCAGACCGCTTTTTTTAAGCGGTGCGGCCTGGTAGCGAAAGGCCATTTCCGCGGGAAGGACGTTGGCCAATTCCGGTTCGACCTGATAGCGGGTTGATTGATATTTTTTTAAGTTCAACTGGTCGGAGACCATGTCGACGATTTGATGTTCGTTGACTATCCCCTCGCGCACCAGGAATTGTCCCAACTTGAGGCCGGATTTTTTTTGATACGGCAGCGCTTCTTCCAGCTGCCTGCGGCTCAAAAGCCCGCCTTCGATGAGTATCTCGCCCAATCGTTTTTTGGTTTTCAATTTTTTTCCTGCCGATGTTATCGACGCCCTCTTCGTTATATAAAGAGCATCCTGTTAGTCATATTGGGTATTTCAGTTCCGGATGCCGCAAATACCGCCAAAATCTATTTTAAAAGACTGCCCGCTCTGGTTCGCTGGCCGATTGCGAGCGGTTGCGCCTGACAACGATCCATGCCGCCCCAATTCACTTTGTTTCGTCTTCGCCGTCTCCACCAGGACCTTAACCCTTCTGCCGTTGGCTGGCCCGCACCGCAAAAGGATTGGCGTAAAATACGGCATCATTCGACCAAATGGATACCACTCGGCTGTTTGGGAAGGAGCCCTCGGGTAACTGTTCCAGGCTCTGCCGGGCGGTTTCCGGGTCGGTGAAATACGGCTTCAGAATGATAGTGAACTGCAGTCCTTTTTGTGGTGTCCAGTAGCTCAATATGCGGACCGATGGCGCGTCCCTTGGCAGCGAGCGAAGGTAGCCATAGGCCTCACCCAGATCTTTCGCATCGGCGAGGCTGACCCACCAGGCAGGCGCTTTGGGTGGTCGGATGTCGACCGGGATGGCGGGCATTTCGATAGACTGCCCGACTTTGACCACGTTGGGATCCTCTATTTGGGGATTAGCCAAAATTAGCGATTTGAAATGTTTGGACGTATAGTCGCCGTAGATATTTTCAATAAGGTTGAAAAGGGTCTCGTGGCGCCTGACCACCAGGGCCCCCAGCATGCGGGGCTGGTCGGACGGGGGTAGAATACGGGCTGGATTGTCCACAGCCGCCAATTGATCCTCTTCCTTGCTTACGCCTTCGATACCGCCTGCCGGTGCGGGATTTTGCTCCTGATCATTCGGATACCGAAGTCCTTCCGGCTGGTTGATGACAACAGCATCGGACGAGGCCTGCGCCGGCACTGCAACTGTTATGGCCGGCAGTGCCGGGGTTTCAATTTTTCTGAAGTTGGGGCTTGCATAAACGATATCCTGTGGCGCCGGGGACGAATGCCTCGATTGGAATGGCCACTTGATGCTTTCCGAATCGATCACGCCCCAGGCGACAATAAAAAGCAAAAGGGGGATGCCGATGGACAAAGCGAGTCGTTTGTTGCGCCTATTGCGGTGTGGAAATACTCTGCGACTGCAGGTCCGGGCCAGGGATAAATTGACCACCGATCGATTCTGAATGATCATGGTCAATATGCATCGGTGGCACAGGTTGATGATTTTTCGCGGGTACCCCTTCGAGGTCAGATAAATGACCAGAAGAGCGGCATAGCTGAAAAAGGTGTAGTCTTTGAGGCTTGTGCTCGATTTTTCGATCCGGTACCGGATCATGGCCCGCGTATCGGCGAAACTCATCGGCTCTAAATAGTGATACAGGTTGATTCGATCAGCGAAATTAGCATAACTCTCGATCGTATGTTCAAACTCGTTCTGCGCAAAGATCACGATTTGCAGAAGTTTATGCTCGTTGGTTTCATAATTTAGAAACTCGCGCAGCACCTCAAGGCAATGAAGCGGAATCTTCTGGCCCTCGTCGATAATCAGGATGACGGTTTTTTTTTCATCCACCCCCCTGCGGAACAGGTAATTTTTTATGGCCTCCTTCAACTGCCAGTCCCGGGATCGCTGTACCGGTTTTTTACCGGTCAGCATTTTAATGATCGTGAACAAGAATTCCGTAGAACTGGAGAAATCCGGATCTAGAATGAGGTGGGTTTCAAATTGTTCGGTATCTGAAAAGCGGCGGATCAGCTGACGACAGAGAGTGGTCTTGCCGGTCCCCACGTCACCGATGACGACGTTCAGACCGCGGCGCAACCGGAGGGCGAGTTCAAGCTTCTGGAGGCATTCGAGGTGCTGATTGGAACCGAAGAAAAACTCCGGGTCCGGGGAGTTGGAAAACGGTTCCCTGTCAAGGTTGACAACGTTGAAGTATTCCATTTCACATCTATAGAGGTCTCTTTATCTACCGGCTGCCTCGTTTCACAGCCATAGGGTTCAATAAAAAAAGAAGAAAGGACCTTATCCTGATCTTTCGGCCGTGAACGAGCTTGCTGCACACGGGCATTGAAGTCGGTTGTACCGGATAGGCCGCGTGTAATGTTTATTGCGGCGGGTTTCCGACGGGGTAGGGCATGCCGGAAGGGGTCGATGCCTGGTCCGGCGGTTTCTCCTCCAGAATGTAAGGCGTAATGAATATCAATACATCTTCCATGCCGCTGGTACGTGCCCGGTTGCCGAAAAACCAGCCGAGGCCCGGAACGTCTTTTATGAATGGGATGCCGGCGCTCTGATCTGCTTTGGTCTCCTTGCTCAAGCCGCCGATAACCGTTGTCTGGCCATTGAAGAGAATGACGTTGGTCTCCGCCTTCTTGGTGATGATGGTCGGGTTGCCGGCCACGGTCCGGGTAAAATCCGGTTCGTCCTTGTTGGTGAGGATTCTCAGTTTCAGGGTTTCCGAATCAATAACGTTCGGCGTGACCTCCAGCCGCAGCACTGCTTGGATGTATTCGATGTTGACCTCTCCGTTTTCAACCGTCTGGGTGGGGATCCGGCTGCCGGCTTCGATCAATGCGATCTGGTTTTCGAGCGTGGTAATCGACGGGCTCGAAAGGATGTTCAGTTTGCCTTCGTCCTGAAGGGCCTGAAGCTGGAACGACAGGAGGCCCCGGCCGATATTTTGATACATAAATCCCAGGGACAGGCCGATTTCGTCCGGGAGGGGGACGGGAAAATTGACGGCGTTTCCCACCGGCCACAAATACTCGATGTTGCTTCCGTCCTCATCCTTGAGGGACGTCCTTTCGTTATAATCGACCCCGTTGGGACCCAGCCAGGCGTTTTTACCGTTGGAGCTGGCAAGCAGCGCGCCGCCCCACTGAACGCCCAAAGCCCTGGCCGTATCGTTGGTCGTTTCTATGATATAGGCCTGGATGAGGATCTGAGAGGTCGGCCGGTCGAGTTGGTCGACGACTTCGATCATCCGCAGGAGGTCCCTGGGAATCGCTTGAATGATCAGTGAGTTGGTGTGTTCGTCCACCAGGACCGTCCCCAGCGGGTTGCCGTCCCGGCCGGTTGAAAGGAATTGCTGCATATTCTCGCGCATCTTTGATGCCTGGGAATAGCTGATCTTGACGACCCGGGTCGTCAGGGGTTCGACCTTGCTGAGCTCGATTCGCTGGCTTTCCTGCTGCAGCTCATTCTCCATATCTTGGACGGTCATGATGCGGATGATGTCTCCCGTCCAAGCATAGGTCAGGCCTTGGGTTCGCAACAGGCTTTTGAAGACCTGGTCCCAGGGGGCCTCGTTGATATTGATGTTGACTTTGCCGGAGACCTTGTCGTTGAGCACGATGTTCTGGTTGGCGACCTTGGCCAAGGCCCGCAGAAGAACCGCGACGTCGATGTCGGACATCTTCATCGTAATTTTCTGATTGGGCAGCGCTCTTTCGACGGGCAAATTCAGTGCATCAGCACGTGATGAGCCCGGTTTGCCGGTCCCACCTATAGGGTCCTTTAGATGTTTCTTGGGCGGTGGTGTGTAGGCCTGGGATTCGGCCACCCTGGCTTTCCACTCGTCAAAAAAACTTTTCTCGGTTTCCTCCGGGGGGGAGGCACAGCCGATAATCATTGCCGCCGTCACGGAGAAACCGATCAGGCTCGCTAACCTTTTACTGAAATAGAATGTGGGTGCCATTGCTACCTGCTGTTCTATTGCGTTTCTTCCAGTGGTACGGTTATCTTGTTGCGACCGTCACGCGTGACGATGACAATTTTATTGGCATGAATCTGCTCGACAATGTGCCCGCTTTCGCCGAGTTCCTCTCCTGTTTCGTATTCGAGCCCGTCGATAATCGCTATGCTCTTTTTACCCATCTTTAAAAATCCCGAGTAGGTGATCCCCAATTTTTCAACAGGTTCGGCATCTTTCTTTTCATCGGATTTGAAGTCGAAGTTCTGTTTGGTGTTTAGGAGGGGGTCTTTGGTCCAATTGATCGGGATGCGATCGATGATATAAGCGTCTTCTTCGGAAAGGCCGTCTTTGGTCAGCGCGGCCACACTGGTAATGAATTTGTTGAATTCGTCCAGTTTACCGCCTGATGCCGTCAAGGCGCTTCCTCTGGTGGGCGGGTTTTCGAGGAAAAGGGCATAGAAGCCGTAAACAATGGTCAGGGCCATGATGATGAGAATTATTTTTTCACGCTTCGTCATATCCAGGGTCTCGACGGCGAATCCGGCGGTGTTCGGTTATCGACCGCCATTTCTCTACTGAACCGGTATTAGATGTTACGGTACGGTTGATGACACCCTACTCACGGGCCAACCATAAACGCAATCGCATCTCCTTTGAGTCCTTGACGGACTGTACTGAAATTTCTTCGAATTTTACCAGATAGGGCAGCTGGCAGAGCTGCCGCAAAAACGTCTGCATGCTGATGAATTCGCCTCTCAGTTGCACTGCGACCTTCAGCGTATCCGATTCGCCGATCAAGGATTGAATCTCGGGGGTATAATCAGCCAGCAACAGGTTGCTTTGGCGTGCCATATCCTGAAGTGTCTGTGCGACTTTATCCGTTTCATCACGCTTCAGTTTTTTAGGCTGAACGACATTCAACCCGACCGGCGGCTTCATTTCCGACTTCTTCAGAAGACTATCGTATACCGGGGTGAGAAGCTGCTGCTCTTTGATGCGGGCATTAATATCAATGATTTGGCTGTCGAGCGCGCGGGATTCCCTGAGAGACGGCAAAATGGCCAGCAGGAAAAACAGGACGACACCGCTGCTAAAAATGATAATGCGGAGCAGGCTTTTGGTCGATACGGATGCAAGATTGAGTTGAGCCATAGTGTTATTGGTTTAGTTTCAGCTGCGCCGTAAACCGCAGGACTTCCTTGTCCGCAAAATATCCCGGTTCCTTTTGATTGATGACCGGTTGCCTGAAGAGCGGTGAACCGCTAAGCTGAATGAGATACCCGGCGAGTGTCGCTTCCATGGTTGTCGGGTCACCCAGTATGATACCCTCCAGGATCACGCTTTTGGGGGGGGATTCTTTGCCAGCGTTTGATGGATCTTTGTCGAGGAGGACAAAAATACTGTTCAGGCGGACATTCGAAGGTGTAAGGTCCGAAATTTCCGTCAGTGCGACCATTCCGAGGTATCTGAGGCTGAACTCTCGAAATTCGGCGCTTCTTTCCTTAGTCTTGTCCACCAGGCTGAGGATCGCTTTCTGGTCCACAGGCACACTGTATGTCGTCAATTTGCTTTTCAGCCGGCTGATTTCGAAGCTCTTCTGGTCAATCATGTGGCTTTGCCAACCATAGACACCGATACACAGGCCCAGTAGGACAAAGGCGGCGATCATCGTCACTTTGTTAATAAAACGACTCTTGGCGGCCTTGTCTTTCTCCTTGTAGGTAAACAGAAAATTCGGGGTATGGGAATTCGATGAAAGAGCCATTCCCATGGCCGGGGCATAAGAGCTTCTTTCTGGTTCTGACGACGGCGGGGTTACATCTGATAAATAGTCAGGATCGGTTACGAAGGGGTCGAATGTTTCACGTGGTAGGCCTAGCTCGTCACCAATGTAGTCGACAATGCGCCGGTGAGGGCGGACGGTGCTGGAGATATAAATTTTTTCCACTCTTCGGTTATCGAAGTTGGCGGTGTAATGATCGAACGTTCTTTCGACCTGCTGAACCAGCCGTTGAAGCGCCGGAAGGATCATGCGGAAGACTTCTTCTTCTTCCGGCTGCAGTCTTGTTTGTTCATCCGCTTTGGGTGATATGTCATGGATGATACCGAAGAATATTTTTTGCGCCTTTTCCGTGTCAATAACAGGTTGGCCGGGCGGGGTCGGTGGCGTTTTCAACCCCGGTGGTACGATCGGGTCCGGCACCATTTCCATTTCTATCCCGCCCTCGGCTTCCGGCCCGTTGATTTTAGTGTGCATGGCCTCGTTCATGGTTTTTATGCCGGCTTTTATTCCGCGGGAAAGAACGAGGTTGTCCCCTGAGTAAATATCGATTCGGGACCAGTCCCGCCCTATGTACAGACAGGAAATGGTGTTGACCTTGGGGCGGATCCAAGCACTGCGCAACAGGTTTTGAAAGGTGAAAGGAACGATGGTGATCCCTTTAAGCGGAAAACCGCTTTTGGAAAACAAGCTCTTGTGAAACTGGATCTCTTTATCAGGGGCGGTAAATGACACGGCCGCGATTTTGGTCGCCCCGTCTTCGACGACGTTCCCCAAGGTTTCGAAGTCAAATACGGCATCCTCATCCTTATAGGGGGCGACCTTTTTGTGGGACCAGTAGACGGCATTGGCCAGCTGTTTCTGGGGGACTTTGGGTATCCGAAGGTATCGCAATTCGACGCGCGCCGAAGAAATACAGCTCCAGATGGCCAGATTCTTGGAAGATCCGCAAAAGCGATGGAGATTCTTCTTTAAAAATTTGTAAAAATCGGGATGAGCCGGGCGAATGTCCGGCTCGAACGGCACGCGCAAGTAATCCAACAGCTCATGCTTTTGATTCGAAGCACTGTGGATTTTGACCAGCTTCAGGTCGTCATAGCCGATATCAACACCGACGGTCGCCGTTTTTCTTGTTGGCAGGGGCCTCTTGGCTTCTCTGACCGGTCTTCTCGGAGCTGGATCGGCAGGATCTGTCGCGGCCAGCACGAAAGGATCTGATTCTTGAGTGCGCTTGTTGTTACGGATCAGTTCAAGAAGCTTTTCTGTTGATGAAATTTCGTCTTGTTTGGCCAAAACGACACTCCGGTCGCATCATTTTTCGGAATAAATGATGATTTCAATGATTTGTTGGAGACTTCCCCAGTGGTCCATAAACGTATCAATTAACTCATAAACCACCTGTAATGTCAAGAATTAACCCCTGGCGGGGCCCTTCTTTCAGCCCTGCAAATGGCGCATCGATTCACTCCAAATTTCACCGCACGGGTTCCCGTTTGACCGGCAGATTGGTCATTGTCGCCAAATGGGCCCATCCTTGTGTGAGTTTCACGCCAACCACAATTGAAACCAAATGACGCCCGCCATGCATATCATCGTAAGGGGGCGAAGTCCAACCGGATTAGCGAGCGATTGAATCTGATTAAGACAAGGAATTAGGTTGACGCGTGATGTCATTCTGAATAATTAACACACATTAAATAATGCCCTGACCGGGTGTCCTCGAATCCCGGAAGGATTACCCTGCGGTTAACCGACATCTCCTCCAGGTATTGAATATGACAACCTCGACGACCATGCCGAAACTCGTCAGCCGCGCCAGTCGATCCGGTGAGAGCGAAGGCGGCCATAAAGAAATCAGTCGAAGAGACCTTCGAGTAGGGGAAGTTTTTAATTCGATGGTGCTGGTGGGTATTTTTATCGCCATTATCTATTTTGCCCTCGACACTGTTTTGCATATTTTCTACTCTGAACGGTTCTATTTGATTACAAGCGCTATCGGCGAAGATCGATATGAGATATACATTCGCGTCATCATTCTCTGCCTGTTTATCATTTTTGGCTCACATGCTCAATATACCATCAATAACATTAAGAAAAAGGAGGAAGAACTCGATCAGTACCGCAGCCATCTCGAGGATCTGGTCGAAGAGCGTACGGCCGCACTGTCGGTGGCAAACGATAAACTGCGTGAAGAAATAAGCGAACGGAATCGTTCAGAACTGGCACTAAGGGAATCGGAAGAGAAATATCGTCTTTTGGTCGAGAATTCCAACGATGCAATCTTTGTCATTCAGGACGGCCAGGTAAAATTTCCCAATCCCAAAGCACGTCAGTTGAGCATTGAAATGAAGATCGACATCGGTCAGAAGCCGTTTTTCGAATTTATCCACCCGGATGACAAGGAGCCTGTGCTCCAATGGTACAAACGGTGTTTGAAGGGCGGTGACCCATCGGGTGCATGCACGTTCAAACTGGTCGATCATGCCGGAAAAGAGCATTGGGTGGAACTCAACGCCGTTCTGATCAGCTGGGAGAAGAAGCTGGCCGCGCTCAATTTCATGCGGGATATTACGATCCAAAAAATTCTCGAGGTTCAACTTCATCAGGCACAGCGCATGGAATCGATCGGGACGCTTGCCGGCGGAATCGCCCATGATTTCAATAATCTTCTGATGGGCATACAGGGGAATGCCTCGGTGATGATGCTGGATATTCAGCCAGAACACACCCTGTATGAAAATATTAAGAGTATCCAAAGGTGCGTTAAAAGTGGTTCCAACCTGACCAAGCAGTTGCTCGGCTTTGCCAGGGGCGGCAAATACATTGTAAAACCGACGTATATGAACGAGGTGTTGAACCGTACCGCGCAAATATTCGGGCGCACCCGAAAGGAAATCAGAGTCCACCGCCGTTTCAGAAAGGATATTTGGATCGTCAATGTCGATGTCGGACAGATGGAACAGGTCTTGCTCAATCTCTACGTCAACGCCTGGCAGGCCATGCCCGAGGGCGGCGAACTGCACCTCGAGACCGATAATGTTCATCTCGACAAGGCATATGTCGCTGCCAAGCCCTTCGATATCAGACCTGGACGGTACGTCAGGATGTCGATCACCGATACCGGCGTTGGAATGGATGAGAGCGTGCAGCAGCGGATCTTTGAACCATTTTTCACGACCAAGGCCATCGGCCAGGGGACCGGCCTGGGTTTGGCATCCGCATATGGGATCATAAAAAACCATGGCGGAATCATCACCTGTTACAGTGCCGTAGGGGTGGGAACAACCTTCAATATTTATCTGCCGGCATACGCCAGGAAAGGCGTCGAAAATTCCACTGGCAAGCGGTCATCCCTCAAGGGAACAGAGACCATTCTTCTCGTAGATGACGAGAAGGTGATCGTGGATGTCGGCAAGAAGATGCTTGAAAGTCTCGGGTATAAAGTTTTGGCGGCCAGAAGCGGGCAGGATGCCGTCACTATTTATGAACTGGAACAGGATGCTATCGACCTGGTCGTTCTGGACATGATCATGCCGTATATGAGTGGTAAAGAGGTGTTCGACCGTTTGAAAAAGATCAATCCTCACGTACAGGTCATGCTGGCCAGCGGATACAGCCTCAAAGGCCAAGCCCGGACAATAATGGACAGAGGGTGCAAGGGCTTTATTCAAAAGCCGTTTGACACCGCTGACCTCTCCCGGAAAATTCGGGAAGTCCTGGATTCGGATCCATAGACCGCCCGCTTCGAACGGGAGCGGAGAATCGGGGTACCCCTCCAGCCGGCCGGGGGCGGGGATTTTGCGCTTGCGTTTCTTATCCAAACCAAGGCCCTTCGGATCTGTTGACACGAAACGGAATATCATATACAATCCATAACTTATATTATTTATGATTTAAGTGGGTTATCTGTTGCGGGCCCGTTCTTTGCGCCATCGCTCGGTTCAAGAAAGGAATGATACCATGCCGTTTTTCAGGGACAAGTTTTCCGCGCTGAAAAGAGATTTAATCGTTATTTTCAAGATCATTCTCAGTGGACTCACTGCCGGCTTCCTGATTTTTTTCATTTCCGCTCTGAGCGGAACCGACCTGAAGAAGAACACCGAAATGATCAAAGATCTCGAAAATATGTACGCGGAGATAAATGCGGAATTGGAAACAGGTGTAGCCAAGCGGCTTGAGGCGCTGGGCGAGGTCCCGGAAATCAATCCTTACAGGAAGGTCTTTTGTGCGGAACTGGCCAAAGAAATTCATGAGATTTCCTACCTGACCGAAAAACAGAAGATCATGTTCGATGCGTTCAATGTGCGGGACTTCGAGTACAAGGCCCAACAGTTGATCTCGTATTCGGATTCATCGGACGTGAAGTCGCTTTACAATGAGTTGGAAATCGTTAAGAGGGAGCTTAAGAATTCGGCTAACTTGATCGCCAACAAACAGAAGATCCTGATGAGACAGCGTACGGCCTATATCGTTTTTTTCTTTCTGCTGTGGATTGTTGTCTATACTTACTATAGCAGGGGTATAATCAGGAAATACGGTCAGCGATAGACGGGAATTTGAATGCCGGCGACCATTCGCACTACAAACCGAAAGCCGTGCCGTATTGGTCTTGTTTTCGGCCATTGATAATGCTATTCAAGGCAAGCATCTTGAATTTTATACTAAAAATGAGAGAATAAACCCATGTATCTTTCATTTTACAATTTGAAGCGGAAGCCATTCGATATTACTGTCGATCCCGATTTTTTGTGGCTGGGCGAAAAGCACAAAGAGGCCTTGGCCACCCTGGAGTACGGCATTCGGGAGGACAAGGGGTTTCTGTTGCTTACCGGCGATGTCGGAACCGGAAAAACGGTGCTGATCAATAGTTTGGTAAGAAACTTGGAATTGAAATCGATTATATCGACCGTACCGGACCCGGGACTCGATCTGATCGACTTCTTCAATTTTCTGGCGACATCTTTTGGACTCGGTCGTGCCATCAGCAGCAAGGGTGAATTTCTGGCGTTGCTCAAGAAATTCCTTATCAAAGCCGAGGCCACCAAGCGAAAGGTGCTGCTTCTGGTAGATGAGTCTCAACGGCTGAATCACAATCTACTGGAGGAAATCCGCTTACTTTCAAACATCGAGATGGAAAACCGGAAACTGATCAACATCTTTTTCGTCGGTCAAACGGAATTCAATCACATCCTGTTGGAGCCGCGCAACAGAGCCGTACGCCAGAGAATTGCGGTTCGCTATCAGGTCGAACCACTGAGTCAGGAAGAAACGTCGCAGTACATTCTGCATCGACTGAAAGTGGCCGGCGGTACGCACAAAATTTTTTCAGCGCCTGCCGTGAAGGAGATTTTTGCCTTTGCAGGCGGCAACCCGAGGCTGACCAATATCATTTGCGATCACGCCCTGTTGAGTGGCTATGCGACCGAACGTAAAATTATCGACGCCGATGTGATCTTGGAGTGCGCCAATGACTTCAGACTCCCCGACGAAAACCCCGGTATTCCGGTGAATGTTAAAGAATTGGCCATACCCTCAATACCGGTTAGCCCCCCGGTAACCGTAACGAACCCACCGGCGAAACAGTCATCGGCCTCCACTTTTATCGTGACGATGCTCATCATTGCCGCCATCGCAGCAGCCGGTTACTTCATGTTCACCGGCGAGCAGAAGAAAAGTTTACCCTGGTCACCCGACGAACTCGCGCCCCAACGAACGCCGGTGGCCGCTGCGCCGAAACTGGAGCCTTCAACCAGCGAACCTCAACCGTCAGCGCAGAACAACAACACCGATCCTGCGGAAGCGAAGGGCGCGCCGGATGGACCTGTTGACGCCGCAAAGCCCGACCAAGGCGACACCCTTGCCAACAACACCACAGAAGAGGCCCAGGAGACGATATTCAACCTCTCGAAGATCAAAAAGGTCGTCATTCGATTCAAAAGCAACTCGAACGAATTGCCGGATGAAGCCTTTGTTTCCTTGGATCGGTTTGCCGCCGCTTTGCTTGCTGATCCGGATATCGTCGTCGCCGTCAAAGGATATACCGACGATACCGGCGTTTTGAGCTATAACATGAGTGTTTCACAGTTCCGTGCCAACACCATTAAAAGTTATTTGGTCGGAAAAGGAGTCGAACCGTCCAGAATATCCGCAGAGGGCATGGGGCCCAAAGACCCGATAGCGTCAAACTCTACCTTGGAAGGTCGGCGTTTTAATCGTCGCGTTGAAATTGAATTCGTAAAGTAGCGACTTCAATTTATCGGGCATGGCTACCATCTCTATATACCAGACCGGGATGGCGGCACATAATCCGCTTGCCTCCTGGTTCTGAATGTTCTCTTAAACTGATCATATGGGCTGTCTCAACGGCAAATCAGTCACTCTGTCTGTGACCATAATATTCTGGGGCCTATTGACGACGGGTTCGGCCGATGTGGTCATACTCAAAGACGGCACTCGGATTGAAGCCCAGAGGGTATGGGAAGACGATGGGCTGGTGAGGTTTTCCCTCCCGAATTATGAGGATATTGTCATTACCTATTCAAAGGAGATCGTCGAGCGGATTGAAAAAGGACAATCGGGAAATGACACTCATTCAAAGTTGACAAATGAAAGGGGAACTGCAGGTACAGGCCGCATCCCAACTGCCGAGTCAGACGCTGATAAGCGTACGGGCGGCGTTCCAAGCGAAAAGAACGCTCCTGCGGACGACAGTCAATCGGGGAATCTTGAAAAAAAGACGTTGGCCGCACCGGTTTCGGGACCTGACATCGACACGTCTCTGGTGGAGTCGGTGGCTGGAATCCAGTTTTATAACGCCAGGCGGGCCTTCAAATATCAAACGGGTCCCGTTACGAAATATCACTCGTTCAAAGAGGCCGTCGATGATCTGGCCGCCAAATTCGGTAAGGATCCCGATTGGATCGGGAAGAACCTGGGAGACACCAACGATCTTGGGCAGATTTATATCAATCTGAGTCGATCCGAAGAGGATTTGGAAATTGAAGAGGGTGTCGCGGGTGAGCGAACAGGCATCCTCTTTTACGATCCCCGCAGATCATATAAATACTGGGTCGCTGATGAATCCAAACACCATACACTCGAAGCGGCCATTAGCGCGCTGGCCGAGCAATACGGACAGACGCCGGAGTGGATCATCGACCACTTAGGGGAAACAAACGACCTGACCGAAATCCACCACAATCTTCAACAGGGAATTTCGGCTGGCTCGGATCAGTAGAGCATCTTTAAAAATGCGACATTCAATGAGAAGGGCTGGTTGCCCGAAATAACGGTTTATAAGTGCCGCATCGAGCGGGGCCGAAACGTTCCAACGATATACCGGGAGTCATTGAGTCGCGCAATTGATTACGCCGCCTGTTTTCAGCCCGATTTACATCCATTGATACACACTCAATTTCCGTTTGTACAATTTTAAATTCATCTGTTATAATACACTGTAACATATTTTACATACTTCATGGGCCAAGTCTTTTTAAGATTGGAATCACCCTCATATTGCAGGACAAGGATCAATGGACCGTAAATACAAGTTACTGGTTATCGACGACAGTCAAGAAATTTTGGTTGCCTTGGACAAGTATCTGAAAAAGAGAAGTTTTGCGGTGACCACAGCATCCGACGGCCTGGAGGGAATCAAACTGCTTAAGGCCGAAAAGGGCGGTTTCGACCTCGTTATTACCGATCTTGTCATGCCGTATGTCAGTGGAGTGGGTGTTATTTCCATATTAAAGAAAGAATTTCCCGGCACACCGGTTGTGGCTATAACCGGTTGGGGCGAACATCCTGAAGCTCTGGCGATAGAGGCCAATGCGGACCTGGTGCTTGAGAAACCATTTGATTTGGATGAACTGGAACAATCGATTACGACTTTATTGGCAAAAAAGAAAAGCGGTTAAACCCACTCAGCGCAATACTTGCGTCTGCTGCGAGCGGCAACTGCGGCCAGAACCTGTCAATGACCACGTCAATCGCTAGTTAGGAAGAGCATGGGTACTGAAATAATCGGAATCAGTCAAAATATTGAGCGCATCAAGGAACTTATAAAACAAGTCGCCGATACCGGGCTGAATACACTCGTTTGTGGTGAAACCGGTGTCGGCAAGGAATTGGTTGTTCAGAAATTGTACGAACAGTCGGACAGGATGGGAAAACCCTTTATAAAGGTAAACTGTGCGGCATTACCGGACGGTTTGCTGGAAAGCGAATTGTTCGGCTATGAACAGGGCGCTTTCACCGGGGCCCAGCGCCGAAGACGGGGTAAATTTGAATTGGCCCATGGCGGCGTGCTTTTTTTGGATGAAATCGGCGACATGTCGCTTCCCCTGCAGTCCAAAGTGCTCCATGTGTTGCAGGGGGGGCAGTTTTCCCCATTAGGTTCAGAAAAGGATGTCAGAAGTGACACGTGGGTTATTGCGGCGACAAATCATGAACTCGAAAACGATATGAAAAACGGCAATTTCCGCGGAGACTTATTCTACCGTTTGAGCACGATCAAGATCTTCATCAGTCCGTTGCGTGAAAGAAGTGAGGATATCCCCCTCCTGATTGATCACTATTTACAGGAGTACAGTTTACAATTCAAAGACAAAAAAATAAAAACGCCCCACAGTGGAACGATGAAAAAACTGCTGGCCTATTCTTGGCCAGGCAATGTCCGCGAATTGCAAAATGTATTAAAAAGGATCATGATACTGGGCGATTCGGAGGAAAACCTCAATGATTTGTTGCGGGGCTCCGATATGTATGCTCATTCAGGAAATGGGCAATTTGGTCAAATAGGACCCCTGGTCAAAAACGAAATCTTCAATTTTGACGGTGACGGTGATTCGGGTTTAAGTACCCTTTCGCTCAAAAAAGTCAGGAAAAGAGTTCTCGATCAGGTGGAGAAAGAGGTCATTGCCCACGTCCTGAGCAAGACCGGTTGGAATCGAAGCAAGGCGACAAAAATTCTCAAAATCAGCTACAAGACCCTGCTATACAAGATCAAAGATTTGGGAATCGAACCCCCGGACGGCGCCAATATCGAGCAGGAATTCTGAGTCTAAAGCTTGAATGTTGGCCTTTCCCCCGGTTGTATGTAATACATTTCTTGCCGTTCGAACCTGATTTTCATACATCTTCCAACCAAACGCATTTGCTGTTACTTCCAAGATATTGAACTTGTGTCCAACAATATGATATCACTATGTTTTAGGTGGCATCCGCCACTCGGTTATTCGATATGCATGAGGGGCGCTTGTGGCATAAAATGTGCATTTACCTTGAACCGGAAGCAGCGGCCAGAACGGTATCTTCAGGCCAAAAGTCATTGGACAGAGTAGATTCTTAGCCTCCAGAACAGGTTTATGGGTGGGAGTTTGATCCAAAAGGCTTTTTTAGGCAGAAAATTGTAGCCGCTCCAGTAGATTTCTGACCCCTTACGATTCATTGCACAAATTCTGTGTCGATTAGGATAACGAGGACATGACCGGTTCTGGAAAGGATCAACTATTATCCAATACGGCTGACGATTCATTGGTTGTCAGCAATCCATATGAGAAGTATAAAATGATTGACAACGGCGGAAGAAGATCCGGTGGTGATCGCAGAAATTATTCGTATTCAATCCACCTCCCCGAGAGAAGAGAGAAGAAAGATCGGCGGAACAGTGATGACCGCCGTCGTTTTCCACGCTACAAATGCAAGTGAAATACCAAAGATAGTTCATTTTGTCCCACCACTTAGATGGCTTCGCATCAAATCTGCAAATTTTAGCAGGGCTTTTCAGGCTGGAAAGTTGATGTCTCTTCATATATAGGATTGTCATTCCCCTTACCCTGTCCGCTTGCACCATCACCACAGAAGGCCAAAAAAAAATATCAAGGAGGCGCCCAATGCGCACCCTGGGAATAGCTAGAGTTGGGTCCCAGAGAATCGATAAACCCAAAGTAAAGGTTCATTTGTGGGACCAAATGGTCTTGATCGGTATTGCCTTGGCGGTTTTTTACACGATCTTCGATTCGGTGTTGTACATATTTCTTTCCTATGATGTCGATTTCTTCGGACGGTTGTTCGGTCCGGATATCAGTGTCATCTGGACGCGTTTAACCATTCTGGCATTGCTGCTTTTACTTGGATCCCATGCCCAGTTCACCATCAACCAGCGCAAGGCGACTGAAGAGGCCTTGAAAGAAAGTGAGGAAAAATACCGCACCATAATTGAAACCACCGAGGACGGCTATTTTGAAGTGGATACCTCCGGCAGATTGGTTTTTTTAAACGAGGCCATGTGCAACATTTTAGGTTACACCCGGCAGGAGTTGTCTGCCATGGACGGCCGAATTCCTTTGGAACCGCAGAGCAAGCGAAAAATAGTTCGCACTTTGCGGACCGTATTTAAAACCGGGACGCCGGTGAAGTCGATCGGTTGGGAAGTGGTGCGTCATAACGACACCCGTTGTTTTGTTGAATCCTCGGTGTCTCTTGTCAAGAATTCAGCTGGTCGGATCATCGGCTTCAGCGGATTTACACGTGACGTCACCGAGCGCAAACACGCTGAGGTTCTTCAGCAGGCCAAGCTGTCGGCCGAAGCCGCCAATCGGGCCAAGAGCGACTTCATAGCCAAAATGAGCCACGAGATACGGACGCCGCTCAATTCCATTATCGGCATGGTGGAATTGGCACTTGGCACCGATTTGAATTCCCACCAGCGTGACGATTTGGATGTGGTCCTTTCGGCAGCTTATGCTCTATTGGCCATTATCAATAATATTCTCGATTTCTCGAAAATCGAAGCGGGAAAATTGACCTTGGAAGAATCGCCTTTCAAGCCGAGGGAAATCCTCGAAGAGGCATCGCGTATCATGGCCATGAGATGCCATACAAAAGGCTTGGAGTTGGTATACCGTGTCGAACGGAGTGTTCCCGAGCGTCTCCATGGAGATCCGGCACGCTTCCGGCAGGTTTTACTCAACCTCGTGGACAATGCCCACAAGTTTACGAAAAAGGGGCACATCGTCGTCAACATGGCATGGGAAGGAGATCGAGAATCCGACCATCGGTTACATGTATCGGTGACCGACACTGGCCCGGGCATCCCTAAAAACAAGCAGGAGGATATATTCAAAGCATTTGCTCAAGCCGATGCCGTTACCTCCGGCCGATATGGAGGCGCCGGTCTCGGCTTGGCCGTCTCCGAGCAGCTCGTGCGGTTGATGGGCGGTGACATGTGGGTGCGGAGCGATACCGGTGAAGGCTGTACGTTTCATTTCACATGCCGATTCCGGGAAATGGGGGGGGATACGGACGCAACCTCCTCGAGTCCAGAGCCTTCGCTTGTGGGCAAAAGGATTCTTATCATCGACGACAACAACGTCAATTGCAGGGTCCAAGTCGAAACGCTGGAGTCCTTCGGCATGGTACCGACCGCCGTTATGGGCGCCGAGGAGGCCAAGCTGACAATCAACCGCGCTACGGCAACCTCCCAGCCATTTCAAATCGCTTTGTTGGATGTATCCCTGGCGGATAAGACCGGGCTTGACCTGGCCCTTTGGATCAAACAGTTGGACGGCATTGAGCTGCCGATCATCGCCATGTTGACATATCCGGATTTGCAATTGGGAACCGATCTCGAGGCTCTCGGCGTCGTTGCCGCGCTGATGAAACCCGTCAGGCCCTTGGAGCTGCATAAAACTCTTGTGGCGATAAATGGTGCAACATCCGAAAAAGCGGAATATCGCATTCCCTCGCCGAAGGCAAAATTAAAGACCCCCGGACACCCATTGAATATCCTCGTGGCGGAAGATACCGTCTTCAATCAGAAATACATCAAAAGACTACTTGAACGGTGGGGGCAAAATGCGACCATAGTGGAAAACGGCCGCCAAGTGCTCGAGGTGCTGCCGCAAGGCAGCTTTGACTTGGTTTTGATGGACGTGCAGATGCCGGTTATGAACGGCTACGAGGCCACGCAGGCCATACGCAATATAGAGAAGTCCATTGGAGGCGGTGTTCATATGCCCATCGTTGCCATGACTGCACTTGCCATCAAGGGCGACCGGGAACGGTGTTTGGAAGCCGGTATGGACGAATATCTGTCAAAGCCCATTTCACCCGGGAAACTGCATGATATAATCCGCCGGATCGAAGCCGACAAATCCCACCGCCAAGAGTCGGATATTTCAAATGATGAAGGGGCTAGTGACCGGTTTAGGGCCCACGGTATTGACCGGAAGCTCATAGACGAGGCTTTCGATCATGACCGGGGATTTTTTAAAGAGGTGTTCGATCTTTTTGTGGCTGATTATCCCCTGTTGATGGATAGCCTGAATGCGTCGTTGACCTCCGGAGATGCCGTCGCCCTCAGCCGCTACGCGCATTCAATCAAAGGTATGGTCGGTTTGTTTAAGGCGGAGGAAGCCTATAATTTGGCGCAACTGTTAGAAAAAAAAGGAAAAGAGGGTGACTTGGCCGGACTTTCCCAGATCCTCCCAAGGTTGTCCGATTCGCTTGAACAATTGAAAGTCGATTTAACGGAAATCGCCGGGGAATCGAGTGACGAACCGGGCCAATGAATATTTTTTGATATTTCGATTTAATACCTATTATTATGAAATAAGTCCACATTAAGCATTCGCATGTTCCGGGCCGGAAGCTGAAGATACTGGGCGCCGGACCCTTATTCGTATCGATACAGCATATGAAGAGCCGAACTGCGGGATACGTTGACGGCCTTGAGGCACTTACCGGCCAAGCCGAAACGTTCACAGAAGGATAGACCTTTCAGGAAGTCATACGAATGAAGCAGATTCTCTTGATAGACGATGATCGGGTTTTCCTCACCTTTATCAAAAAACATTTAGAGGCTGCCGGGCATATGGTGACCACTGTCGAAGACGGGGTTTCCGCGCTGAGAGCCTTGACCGATTACACACCGGACATCATTTTCCTCGACTTGATTCTGCCCAAAATCGACGGAGACAAACTCTGTCGCGTCATCCGCAAGATGGCGCATCTTAAAAACACCTACCTGGTGGTGGTTTCAGCAGTGATTGCGGAACTGTCTGCCGACGTCAGCGACATCGGGGCAGATGCCTTTATCGCTAAAGGCCCCTTTTCAGTGGTCATGCAACATGTTCTCAACGCCGTCGATCAATCAGACAAGCGGCTTGAACCGTCGGCCGATGAAGAATCCAAGCAAGTCCTCGGTCTGGAGCATGTGTCGCCACGGCAGTTGACAAGGGAATTGCTCTCGCGCAACCGTCACCTGCAAGCCATCCTGGAGAGCATGCAAGAAGGCATCCTTGAGATCATCGAAAACAAAATCGTCTATGCCAATGCAGCCGCTGTGGCACTTATCGGAAAACCGATCGAAAAAATTCTGATGGTTGGATTGGAAGAGCTCTTTGACCTCAGTCAACGCGGGCGGATTGACGACCTTGTCGTTCAGGCCGGCTCGCAGATGGTCGAAATCGGCGAAGCGCGGCCGATAGAGCTTAACGGAAGGCACGTTACCGTTAAGTTTATACCCGTCGAAGCACAGAGTATGCGCAGCGTTGTTCTGATTACCGATATCACCGAACGAAAGCGCCTGGAACTGCAGCTGCAGCATTCACAGAAAATGGAAGCGATCGGCACCATTGCTAGCGGTGTTGCCCATAATTTCCGCAACACTCTGACGGGCATTCTGGTTAACAGCCAGGCCATTCAGGAAAATTATCAAGACGATGCGGAATTGCAGGAGGTTGTCCGGCGCATAGATACTTCCGTCAAGCGCGGCGCGCAGCTGGTGGAGCGCCTCATGCAATTTGCCAGAAAAGAAACCACCAATGAGTTTAAGCCGCTCGATTTGGTTACGGTTATTGCGGAGACATATCAAATTATAAGGAAATCGACGGATAGGAAAATCGACATCCGCCTTGACATCCGTCATTCTCTGCCCGTTTTGGGTGACAAATCGGGATTAAGTCAGGCTTTGATGAACTTGTTTACCAATGCCACTGATGCCATGCCGGCCGGGGGAGGGATAAAATTGGAAGCCTTGCGCAACGGCCGGTCCGCCATTGTTCGGCTATCGGATACCGGCGAAGGGATGAGCGAGGAATCTCGAAAAAGATGCTTCGATCCTTTTTTTACAACAAAGGAGGTCGGAAAGGGGACCGGTTTGGGTTTGTCGACGACATACGGTATCATAAAGGGCCACGCCGGTGAAATCGCCGTTGTTTCGTCCACTCCAGAAGGGACGACTTTCGAAATCAGGTTACCTTTGGCCGGCAACCAGAGCGATGAAATACCGCAAGCCATCGTCATGGGCAACGGACAGACCATATTAATTATTGAGGCCAGAGCCGAAATGTCCACGGCAGCGAGTGATCTGTTCGAGTGTCTGGGCTACCACGTGGAAAGGGTCAAATCCGTGGACGATGCGATTGAAAATTATCCAACCCTCAGACCGGAAATCATCTTAATGGATGTGCCGAGTCTTAGCGACGCCGAGATAGACAAACTAAATGCTCTATTGCTTGGCGACACAAACGGTAAGATCGTGCTCCTGGTGGATAGTTACGGGAAGAATCTGGCGAGAAAAAGCGTCGGCCGACTGTGTCGTGTCAAGGGGGCCCTGGATAGACCCCTCAATATATCCAAAGCCAGTCAACTATTTTCCGAACTTTTGGCCCGTTAATTTTCTTTCGGAGAATAGGAGAAAATCCTTTGCCTTAAGGCGGCGGATTTTAGGATATCAGTGTCCGCATAGACCACTTACAATATTTTCTCCCTGATACTCTTTTCAAATCACACTTTTTCAGTGAAAGGTCGATAGAAAAACCTTAGAAAATTATATTACATTATGTTACAATGACATACTCTATATAATTTTTATCTGAATGTCCAGCCGCTTGACAATTTGATTAACTCAGGCTTTGCCACATTAGAACATTATTAATGCCACACGTTCTGATATTGTGATTAGTTATCATCCCTTCCACATTCACTCATTCAGGGATTATTTCGCTGACGGTTATTACCTTTTCTACCTCGAATCAAGTTAGCACTATGAAAAAAAATACTCAATTTTGGAAAAAAATTACTTGCTGTTTTCAGTAAAAGATGCCGATCGAAACAATCGATTGCCACTCTCGCTCAGCTCAAATAATCTTATATCATCCCACGTAAGGCTTAAACTATTTAATACTTTGCAATAAAGTGGTATAATAATGTACAATATTTTTAAAATGTTTTTCGACTATCCACTTTTCATCAATTTTGATGACTCGTAAAAAGTCGAAATTTGCAAAAATTGGTCTTGTAACTACCTGAATTTACTAAATTCGAAATTGTGAAATGGCCTATTTTCGGGTTTTTTGCGAGACCGTCAATTTTAGCGCTATAAGAATATATTGACACATATTTTGCCTTTCGATCCACTTATCGATTGGTTCAAGCAGTCATCTGCGGTTTGTGGATTACCGCAAAAGCATAAAGTAGTATAAAATATAATATCTTATATGGCATTGCGTCGTGTAAGTGACCATGCGGAGCTGTATACACCGACGGCCAATTCAAAGCGCATGACCGAGAGGATCCCGAATACGAGGGGCAATCGGCGATAACGGGTTATCAACAGAAATGGGCACCAATAGTATGTTAAACATTCTGATATCATAAGAATGTTATCGTATTTAAATGCTGAATAACCAGCCCTATAAGATAGTCTTGGTAGAAGCCGACCACGTCCGTCGCGACCATCTGAAGTCGTCCATTCAGCGATGGGGTTTCAAACCCTTCAGCTTTGATAATGAGCTGACATGCCTCGATAATATTTCACCGCTCAATCCGGATCTGATTATTTCGGGCAGTCTGGCCACGGAGAACACCCTCAGCTTCATTAATTCGCTGAAAATGATAAACTACAGTCTTCCTGTATTACTCCTATCCAGCGATAGACAGATAGACGATCTTATCAGCATAAATGGTCTATCGGAAATAAGGGTTGCCCGGAAAAATATATCGATAGATGAAATCAAAGAGCTGATTCTACAGACTTTGGAGGGTTTACACCCGGGGATTAGCGAATGCACCATGCCCTTGATCATTGGGAACAGTCCTGAAATTGTCAAGCTTAAGAAGCAGATCCCAAAGATCAATCAAACAAATGAACCGATACTCCTCAGGGGTGAGCCCGGAACCGGCAAAGAACTTTTTGCCAAGGCTATTTATAAATATTCTGATCGAAAAAACCAACCATACATAAAGGTGAATTCTCTTAGACTGCCTTATAGGCTACTGGAAAATGAACTATTCGGTCACACCCATCGGGTATCATCGGATTTTCCCCGACACAAAAACGGTGCACTGGCTGCAGCCCAAAAATGTACGCTGTTTATGAAAGAGATCGGTGCCATACCCGAATCCCTCCAGGTAAAGCTGCTGCAACTGATAAGCAGAGACAGTATTTCGCCATCTTTCGGTTCAAGCGATAAGCCGATTGATGTTCGCATAATCGCTTCGACAACCCAGGATCTATCGAGATTGACCAATAAAAATCAATTTCGTAAGGATCTGTACTATCGATTGAACGTTTTGGCCTTAAGGATTCCACCCTTGCGTGCTAGGGTTGCCGACATCCCATTATTGACGGATTTTTTTTGTAATAAATATTGTTTTGAGTTTAGCCGGAGTTTTTTTCGGATTTCCTCACGGACAAAAACACGCTTCTGTGATTACCATTGGCCGGGGAATGTCAGGCAGTTGGAAAATTTTGTCAGAAATATTGTCCTCGTAGGAGATGAAGAGCTGCTGGTTAGGCAGCTGTTTTCAACTAATGCGGCGAGTCGAACGAAACAAGGATGTGTGAAGGATAAATCCTGCGGTTCTGATAACGGTTTCCTAGATATCGGGCTGTACTTGCAGGGAACGAATAGCTATTCACTGCGGTCGATTCGTCGGCAATTTACGGCTAAGGCTGAAATGATTCTCATCCGAAAGGTATTGGGAATCACTAATTGGAATCGGAAAAAATCGGCCGTGCTATTGGGAATCAGTTATAAATCCTTGCTCAACAAACTTAAATCGTATAACATATGATTTCAATAATATACTGAAATTTGGAAGGTACCGGATGCAAGAACCGAAAAACGAAATCAAACCTTGGGACTTTATCGAAATAGCATACAGACGAAGGTGGGTAATTATCTTACCTCTATTTGTCTCCGTAATAGCCGGGCTCATATTGTCGTTCACGCTTCCCAAATATTACAAAGCGTCAACGATGATTCTCGTACAACCGCAACAGTTACCCAGCAACATCGTCGGCTCCACCGTTTCTGAAGAAAACGATTCGCGCCTGATTAATATTGCCCAATTAATATTGAACCAAAACAATCTCAAACAGATCGTTTCTGATTTTAACCTCTATACAGAACCCGATAATCCTGCCTTGTCGGTTGAAGCCAAGGCCGACTTACTCCGCAAAAACGTTACCATCGAGTTGGTGGAGGAGGGATTATACTACCAATGCGTATACAGTTTCCTTTTTGGGAGCTGACCCTCAAACCGTGATGGACGTAACCAATGCCCTGACTGATTATTTTATCAAGGCAAACATGAAGGAACGCGAATCAAGCGCCGTCGGTACTAGTGATTTTCTTGACGAAGAACTGAGTGGCACGCGTGAGCGATTGGGCGAGATGGAAGCCACTTTAAAAGAGTACCGGCAACGGTACATGGGAGAATTGCCTGAACAGCTCAACAGCAACCTTTCGACGCTGGATCGGTTGCAGGACCAGTTAAACAAAAAAGAAGATGCTTTGAGGGAGATCCGCCTGAACCTCACAGGCCTTGACAAGCAAATTGAGGAGGAACAGTACCTGTCGACCGTGAATACGTTAAGTGGCAAGGAAGGTTCAACCATCCTGGAGGTGGACACGACCGACGTGGGCCTCCTAAAAGAACAGCTGGCGAATCTTCTGACACGTTACACAGATCAGCATCCCGACGTCAGGAACCTGAAAAGTAAAATTGCACAATTGGAGCAGGAAGTAGCCACGACCAAAGGTGGGTCATCATCTATTGATCGGTCCGCTTTCGTCACCTCGAAAACTCGATATATCCAGAAGCTCGGGCGTCAGCGTGCAGGACTGTTGAGTGAAAAAACATCCGTTGAGGTTGAGATCGCCTTGCTTAACCGAGAAATCGATAGATACCAGCAACGGGTCGAGAACACCCCCAAGCGCGAACAGGAGTTTATTACCCTGCAGCGTGATTACGATAATCTTAGTGCATTGTACAAATCGTTGTTGAACCGCAAACTGGAAGCAGAGATGACCGTCAGCATGGAAAGGAAACAGAAAGGGGAAAAGTTCCAGATACTGGAAAGTGCACGTCTACCACGGAAAGCTGCTAAGCCCAATCTGAAACTGATGATCATCGCCAGTATTGCACTGGGTTTAGGCATGGCCTCGGGGCTGGTTCTCCTGATCGAAAATATGCACAACACATACAGAGACCCGGATGAAATCGAAGCAGAACTTGATCTACCCGTTATTGCCGCCATTCCGCAAGTTCTGACGAAAAGGGATATATTTATGAAACGGGCCGAGGCTACACTTTGCAGTTTGCTTATCATTATGA
This sequence comes from uncultured delta proteobacterium, assembly GCA_963792945.1. GTDB lineage: Bacteria > Desulfobacterota > Desulfobacteria > Desulfobacterales > SG8-13 > JARFQH01. Next base: position 119,808 of record CAWBYM010000005.1, read on the forward strand.
CGGTTTTCGCCATCGGCGCATTTGCTTTAATATCCATGTTCGGAATCAATCAGGCCGTCGAGACGGTGAAGCAATACTTGAGTACGTGACGATTTCGTTACCTAAAAAAGATTTGATAGAGAAAGAAAGACAAACACTATGGGCAAAATTCACAAGGCGCTCGAGAAATCGAAAAAAGAGCAGAAACAGGCGCTCCAAAATCCGTATGGACTGTTAAAGTCCCGACTCGAGAACAGGCCTTTTTCACACGATTCAAACGATAATGAGGGAGATCGTTTGGAATCCCGGTTGAATTCGAATCCAAAACTGGAGTCCATACATGCCTTGCTCAATGATGCTTCAAACAGAGAGACAGTCAGAGGAGATCTGGACACTCTTGATAGTATTGCACCCGACCATGATAATGTGAGCCCCACACAACAAGATCGTTTGCCTCGGAGTGGTGGCGTCATCAGTCAAAAGAGAGAAATCGAATCGGGAGTCACCGAGAACAAGAAAAATGAGACTTCCACGCTGCCGAACGAAAAGTACACCAGCCCGGGTGTCGAAACGGTGTTAACGCCCCCAAAACCAGTACCGCAAGATGTCGTTATGCAAAAGGTCTTTTCTTTGAAAGGATCTCAGGATATCAACTCGCCTATTAATTACTTCCAGGATAGTGGGCATCCATCTCGAATTGAAGAAGGGGACACTGTTCAGTCACTGCCAAATACTGAAAGACCATTGAGGTTGCATTATTCTTTGGTGACCCTATCCAAACCAAAGTCATTCGAAGCCGAGCAGTTTAAAATTCTCCGGGCCAACCTTCTTTTTCCGAAGTCGGGTAAAACGCCAAAGACCATCCTGCTGACGAGTGCCGTTCCCGGAGAGGGTAAAACATTTACGGCCATGAATTTGGCAGTGAGCCTGGCTCAAAACATCAACAGCTATGTCCTACTCGTCGATGCGGATATCCGGAAGCCCGAAATTCACAAAAGATTCGGACTCGGAGAGAATATCAAAGGGCTCAGCGATTTTCTGACTCAAAATACACCGATTTCATCTTTATTGGTCAAAACACCGTTATCGAATCTGACAATACTCCCCGGCGGGCAGGCAGTCATCAACCCCTCTGAACTCATCTCCTCAGAAAGAATGAAACTCTTGCTGAATGAACTGTCAACACGCTACAGTGATCGGTTCGTCATTATCGACGCTCCGCCTCCAAAGTTGGCTGCTGAGACTTACGCCTTGGCCCGGTTCGTTGAACACATCATACCTGTTGTCCGATCGGATAGGTCGAATCGCGAGTTGGTTGATGAGATGATGAACCTGCTCGGTCGAGATAAGATTCACGGCGTGGTTCTCAATTGCTATGACATTCGTAAGACCAAACGTTTCGGTTACCACAAATACAGTGAATACTACTCGAAATAGAGTGCCTGTTACGTAATCCAGACAACCCAAAACCTCCTCAGCACATTTCCAGACTGTGAACGAAATTTAAATGCTTCGTCTTTTTAAACAATACTATCCCATTCGCAACATCTTTTTCGTCATCGGCGAAGGGTTTTTTATCTTTCTGTCGGTGATCAGCGCCTGGTTGATAGCCAATACATTTAATTTCCAATCCTTGGATTCATTGCTGATTTTCAAGGCGGCGCTAATGACATTCGTTTGCCAGAGCTGTCTATATTGTGCCGATCTCTATGAAGTCCATACAGTCCAGAAGGTCAGGGAAATTTTCATTAGGCTCTTGCAGGCGTTAGGTGTTGCGACGATCATGATTGCGGCAATCTACTTCTTTTTCCCACAAGCCATCATCGACGCGAACGTTTACATTCTTAGTCTGTGCATTCTACTTGTATTTCTTGGATCCTGGCGTTTCACTTATTCTCTGGTCATTAACCGGCGAATTTTCGATATGAAAATTATTCTGATCGGATCCGACAACCTCGCTCAGAATATCGTCAACGAAATAAACTATAAAACCGACTGTGGCTACACAATTTCATGCATCGTTACCGAAAAATACCACCAGGGAACCATAAAAGACGCCCGATCGCCGGTCATCCGTAAAGCGAAATATTCCGGATTGGCAGAACTGGCCAAAAAACTAAAAGTAAGTAAAATCGTCGTCGGTATCAAAGAAAAACGAGGCCAGTTGCCAGTCGAAGAACTGTTAGATTGCCGGGTTAGTGGTATAGACGTCATAGAAGGAAACAGCTTTTATGAATTATTGACCGGTAAGCTGGATGTCGGGCAAATCAATCCCGGTTGGCTGATCTTTTCGGAAGGATTCAAGACGTCACCGGTAAAACGTTTTTTAAAGAGACTTTCAGATGTTACCCTTTCCGTACTCTTGTTTATCCTTTTTTTGCCTTTGATGTTGGTTGTGGCACTGCTGATCAAACTCGACTCCAAAGGACCGGTCATTTTCTCACAGGAACGTATTGGACAAGGGCGGAAACGCTTTTCGGTTCACAAATTCAGATCCATGGTCGTCGACGCCGAGGAAAAAAGTGGGCCCATCTGGGCAAAGGATAAAGATGATCGCGTGACAAGGGTCGGTCAAGTTATCCGTAAGCTTCGGATTGATGAACTGCCTCAGCTATGGAATGTCATCAAAGGGGAGATGAGTTTCGTCGGACCGCGTCCGGAAAGAAAATATTTTATCGATAAACTCGAAAAACAAATTCCATACTATAATGAACGTTTCGCAGTGAAACCGGGAATCACCGGTTGGGCCCAAGTTAATTACCCTTACGGTTCGACAGTCGAGGACGCCATCCAGAAACTTAATTATGACTTGTATTACATTAAAAATTTGTCAATATTTATGGATTTAATGATTGTGTTAAGAACTATTAAAATTGTGATTCTCGGGCGCGGGGCCCGATAGTCGTTCGATTTTGAATTGGACAAAAAGGCTATTATAGGGCAAAGACGATCAGTGGGCTCGAATGATAATTTTCAACCCGCATTAACCAGGAGAGCGGGGGGCAACCGCTTGGAGGCTGATATGAAACACATGATAATTGTTTTACTGGCTTTGGTGATTTTTTTGCCGGGGCAGTCCTTGGCTGCTGAATCAAAATCGGGGCAAGAGTCGGTATCTGTTCCGCAAAAAGCGGTTTATAAAATTAATCCTGGCGACGTTTTGAGTATCGTCACATGGAAAGAGGCCGATTTTACCGTTGAAAAAATCTTAGTGAGGGTCGACGGGAAAATCAGCTTCCCTTTATTGAATGATGTGCAGGCGGCTGGACTGACCCCCCTCATGCTCAAGGATATCATCGAAAACGGACTCAAAAACTTCGTTGCCAACCCGGTTGTCACGGTGACGGTCGTCAATCCGGAGAGTCAAAAATTTTACATCCTCGGGGAGGTTAAGAATACCGGCGAATATCCGATTGTGAAAAATTTGACGATTATGCAGGCCTTTGCCATTGCCGGCGGTTTCACGGAATGGGCGGAAAAAGACGAGATTGTCCTGGTGCGCTACGAGGCTGGGAAACGCAAAGTGTATCGGATTGACTACAAAGCGATGGCCAAAGGGAAAAACCTTGAGCAGGATCTGTTGTTGAAAGCGGACGATACGATCATTGTTCCCTGATGCCAAAATTTTTGAATTGACCCGCCGGATCAGGTCGCATATAGATCCAGGTAACAATCTGGTGGTATCGGCGACGGCGCCCGCGTCTTAAAATAAACGGAAAGCGAAAACCGACAATCAAAGCGAGGGTGATTAAAATGAAACCGATCAAGCTGAAGCCCATTTTGATAATGACCTTGATTCTCATAATGACGGTCTCGTATGCCTATGCCGCCAAATACACCTTCGAACCGCGCCTAAATATCAACTCTTATTACACCGACAATGTTTTTCGAGACCCGGTCGATGAACAGGACGACATCGTTACCACCGTCGGGTTGCAATTGGCTGGCGGTGTCGAAATACAAAAAGCTGGCTTGGATGCCTATTTTAATCCCAGATACATTTTTTACAATGATTTTGACGAGAATAACCGCTCGCTTTTTGACACAGGACTCGACGGTTTTGTCGATATCGGTAGAAATACGCGTCTCGAGTCTATTCGATAGTTTCTCAAAAAGAGATGATCAGTTCTCCCAGGGAGAAATCGATGCAATAAGAAGTGGCGACCCCACGAGTCGGATCCGACCGTTCGCCAGGGAAGGCGTAGCTTCTGGACGAACACAGCCGATATTCGGCTGGATCATCAATTCGGTGCCGCCAATACGGCTTTTGCTGCATACAACTACAGGCTTTTGAGAAACGATGAAAGTGATCTTTATGAAGACAGCGACGGCCATCGCGTCGACGCCGGGGTGACGTATTACCTGACGCCGAAGTGGGGGATTGGTCTTACCGGAACCTACGTGCGGGGCATATTCGATCCGTCCGATGACTTTATCGGGATACCTGCGGACGATTTTAACGCCTACGGCGGTACGCTGCGCCTTATAAGACAAATTAACCGCAGGACTAGCGGATACGTCGAATATGGATACGCCCATTTGACATATGATAACGGCCCGAGTATCAGCGTGATCCGGATCCCGGCCCCTTCTCCCGAAATCGTTTTGAATCAAGATTACGACGTTCATTCTCCACAGATCGGTGTGGAAAGTCAGGAAGACATTACTTTGACGGCGAGCGGCGGATGGTTTTGGAGGGTGAACGATATAACCGATAACGATGATGGTCCCATAGTCAATTTTTCACTCCGAAAAGAACTTCAGCGGGGCGGCGTCCGGCTCGAGGCGGGCGCACCGGGTATGATTTCAGCTATTTTACCGCGCAGAATCTGGGGTTTACCCGCTTTT
>CAWBYM010000006.1:0-478088 GCA_963792945.1 uncultured delta proteobacterium
CATATAATAATGCTTTTAGCACGTTGGGAAATATTTTTGCGCTTATTGCAATATATTTTATCACAGAATATTCGCAAGGCAACCTACTATATATAAGTGTTGTGTACAGTGCTGCCCCTGTGATCGTCTTGATTATAGCGTCATTTTATTTTTTTAACGGTAGATATAAATATATAAAACCAAGTATTAAAGCTGTTGATTTTAAATATTTCAAGTCAATTGGGGGACTGAGTGTAAATTTTTTTATTATACAAATAGCTACCCTGGTTATTTTCTCTACTGATAATTTGATTATTTCACATATATTAGGACCGGCAGAAGTGACTCCATATAATGTCGCTTTAAAGTATTTTGGTATTCCTGTTATCGTTTTTACGATTATTATTACGCCGTTCTGGTCTGCGTATACTGAGGCAATCACAAAAAATGATATAAAATGGATTAGAAATTCCATAAAAAGGTTATTAGTAGTCTGGTTGATAGTTGTGGTAACAGTAATAGTTTTAATATTAATATCGAAAAATTTTTATTTTATGTGGGTTGGCGATAAAGTGATTATTCCCTATATGCTCTCCGCATTTATGGGGCTCTATGTTGTCATTAGTACCTGGAATAATGTTTTTGCTTATTTTATCAATGGAGTTGGCAAAATAAAACTCCAGATGTATAGTAGTTTAGTGATGATGATAATGAATATTCCGATATCTATTTTTTTTGCTAAGAACCTAAATATGGGAAGTGCCGGTATTATTTTAGGCAGTTGTGCGTCTCTAATTATTGGATCTTTTTTTGCACCAATTCAATTTTTTAAAATAATTAACAATAATGCAAAAGGTATATGGAATAAATAGACCTAATTAGATATTTTGATATTTGGCTATCGTTGAGAGGTAAATAGTGTACTGCAGAGTTTGCAATAACGAAATAGTTTCGTTGTTTTCACATGAGGTGTTAAGAAAATACCAGGTACAGTATTATTTGTGTAAAGGGTGTGGCTTGATACAAACCGAGAAGCCTTATTGGCTTGATGAAGCATATAGTGAGGTCATTGCAGATGCAGATACTGGATTAGTTTCGCGTAATATTATTATTTCACATAAATTGACTTTTTTATTATTTCAGATGTTTGGCACTTCTGGGCGTTATGTTGATGTTGCTGGCGGCACCGGCTTACTTACTCGCTTGATGCGTGATATTGGGTTTAATTATTATTGGCACGACCAATATTGCGCAAATGTTCACGCTAGAGGTTTCGAATTCAGTCGTTCGATAGGACCTTGCTCCGCGATTACCGCTTTTGAAGTACTTGAACATTTAGAAGAACCAGTGCCTTTCATTGTAGGTGCTCTTGATCTTGCACAAACTGATACTTTTGTTTTTTCTACAGAGCTCTACAACGGCAAACCACCGCTTCCTGATGATTGGTGGTTTTATTCTTTTGAAACAGGCCAACATATTTCTTTTTATCAAGTACGAACAATACGTGTCCTTGCTGAAAGACTAGGAATGTTTTGGTATTCACATAATAATCTTCACATGTTTACAAAACAACCATTTACATTGAAAAAATTTCGCCTGTGTACTGGTAGATTTGGGAAATTTTTTTCTTTAGCAATACGGAGACGCATAGATTCACGTACTATGGATGATCATACAATAATGTTACAAAAATCATCGAAAATACGAAAAAATATAAAATGATAAAAAGTATTAATTGCCTAAGATTATTGAAATAAAGTTCCATAGTAGCTCGTCTCGTCAAGTAGTGAGGTTTGATGTCCACTATTGACGACCGAACCCACTTATTTTGACTAACTCAGAGATTAACACATTGTCCAGTTTTTAGGGGCCACAGACAACTGACTTATCGGTTTCTGTTTTATATAGAGAAATTATGGTTTTCTATGTAAAGACTTTTCTGAAGGGTAGACAGTGATTGCGATAATGGCAGTTTGGTCAGTATTTTATGCGGCGAATATCGCTTTATAGCAAGTGCTGTAGACAGTTAATTTATCCGCAGCTGTTATGAATTCTAAAGTTGTACGTGCCGAAATACTTTTCTGCACCTTTCTATTTATAGTACCCCAAAACGCATTTTGGGCTTGAACTTTCCTAAAAAATAGCAAACATCGCACAAACATTATACCAGAGATTCATTATGATAATAAGAACTGAATAAAATTTTCGAATTAGGGCATATAGCTTCTCAGGAGGCTGTCGGCAACCTTCGAAAAGTCGGTATGGTCAACTATATATAGACAAAATACATTTCACAAACACAATATATGGTAGCAGTAAAATACATTTGAGAGGTTGTCGGACATTCTCTTAGTGTTGGATAATAGCATTTAATGACAATAAGCGTAGCATATGATCACGAAATATTTTGCCTACAGCGTTATGGCGGAATATCACGATACTTTTTTGAGATTGCTTCACAACTTCAAAGAGATTCACGATTCGATGTCAGAATTGTTGCCCCTTTTCACTTTAATTCATATTTAACAACTAATCCAAGTTTTTTAATTGGTTTATTTGTTCCACCTATGCCTAGAACTGCAAAGTTAAGAGACTTTCTTAACGGAAAAATTACGAAATGGGGAGTAAAAGCAATTAAACCAGATATAATCCATGAAACTTATTACCGCATGGATGATTACAATTATAAACGAAGTAAACGCGTTTTGACAGTACACGATATGATTCACGAAAAATATCCTCACTATTATTTGAATGATAAAACATCTGAAAAAAAAGCTTCTGCAGTGAAGAGGGCTGACCATGTATTATGCGTTTCAGAAAACACAAAGAAAGACCTCATAGAAATATTAAAAGTTCCTCAAAAAAAAATAACTGTAGTTTATCATGGGACGTCGTTTAAACCAAATAGCTATGCTGGTTCGTTTTCGTCGAGAAAAAGTCGTAGGCCATATATTTTATATGTCGGATGGAGAGGGCATTACAAGAATTTCAAAAGATTCCTTTGTGCCTATTCATTAGCATCTAGATTGAATAATCATTTCGATTTAGTGTGTTTTGGAGATAAAAACATTAGTCATAAAGAAAAACAATTAATTCGTAGCATGAAATTAGATAACGAACGTATTGAATTTACAAATGGTGAAGATAAAACTCTTGTCGACTATTACTGTGGTGCTTCAGCCTTTATTTTTCCATCAATCTATGAGGGGTTTGGGATCCCTTTATTGGAAGCGATGTCCTGCCACTGCCCTATTGCATGTAGTAATATAAAATGCTTCAAAGAAATTGCTGGCGATGCCGCAGAATATTTTGATCCTTTCAATACAGACAGCATAGCCGATGCAATACAGAGAATAGTATATTCATCATATAGGAGAAAAGAACTGATCAAGCTCGGAAATGATAGAGTAAAACTATTTTCGTGGGAGAAAGCTGCTGCAAAAATTGGTGAAATTTATCATAAAATTTTATAAAAACGATTAAGATTACATCTTAATGATTTGATGTCAGAATTCATTAGTGACCGGTTAACTATTAAATAATTTCAGCTGGATACAGTTGCTATTCATTTTGTATTTGTAATTTGTCTCTGTGAGCGCCTGTAAAATGGGAATTTTCTCAAAAAGAGTGATGCTAAAAATCTGTAACATTGTGTAGAGGCTCAGGTCGATTTTCATCCGCTTTTTCATGATTGCAACCAGGACGTAGTCACTGATGGCAATCCGAGAATTGGGTTTTGACGGCATTTTCAGAGGTACCATAGAACTTTTTAATTCGTAGATGCTGCTTGATCCACTTGAAGAACAATTCCACTTGCCATCGGCACTTGTAAAGATCGGCAATCGTGATCGCGGTAGGCGAAAGTGATCGGTCAAAAAAGTTAACCGGTTGTCGGTAAGGGCGGTGGACCCCAAAAACTGGACAATGTGTTAAGCTATAAGTCAGACCAAATGATTTGGAGGATCTGACTATGGGTAAAAAGCGTAAAACACACAGTCCACAGTTCAAAGCCAAAGTTGCTCTGGCAGCCATCCAGAACGATGAAACCATTGCACAACTGGCCAGTCGATTCGGTGTTCACCCCACGATGATCTCCGCCTGGAAGCGACAGATGCTCGACGGTGCGGATGATATCTTCGATGAAATGAAACCGCAGCTAAATGTTCAGGATGGAAGAAGGCGCCACGACCATCGGTAGTTGTTCTGATTATGCTCTTTGTGTGTACAACTTGGATTTATACGAGGAAACACATTACCCTTCTGATAATATGAAAATTGACGCTTTTTTCATCGCTATGTTATTAGCGTTTGTCCCGGTAGTCGTGGTTGCAGTTTTTCAGCCAAAGCTGCTTGTTTATTTTTACCTGAGCATTCTCATTTTTTTTTCCAACCCGGTCTGGGGAGTTGAGAAAGGCATTGAGCTTTTCAACATCTATTCACGAGGTAGAGGTCAGCTTCCGCTGTCATTACTTAACTTATGCTTGATCGCCCTTGGCGTCTTCAGCCTCGTCCGGTGGCCGGTCAGGCGAGGTGCGCGCAATACTTTTAATATTGCTAAGTATTTCTTGGCGTTCGACACTGCTGTTTCTTGTTTATGTGATATATGGGCTCATTCTCCGAATCCCTTTAGGTGACATTCTTTCTCCTACAGGTGTCATCAATATATGCAATATGACACTCTTTGCCGTTGTAGTCCATCGCGCCTTCAGCACTCCGCAGGACGGAGAGCAACTGACGCGATTCTTGATTATTTCTATTCTCATCAGGGGTCTTTTTGGTATCGGCCGTTTAGCTTTTCTTGGCGGTGATCCCGCAAACTATTATGCGAATTACCAGAACCTTCAAGAAATAAAAATCACTTTTTTTGACATCAACGATAGCTTGTTCGCATGCATGGGAGCGGTTCTCGCAGTATGGGAGCTTAACAAGAAATTTGGGCAATTAGCGGTTACTAAGAAAGTGCTTTATCTGGCGACTATCATAGTCGCACTGGTAGTAGTTACTTTTTCGTATCGGCGAAGTGCCTGGATCGGTTTGATGATGGCGGGTTTAGTAATAGTGTGGATTCTTCCGCGATTCAAGAGGCTATTGGCTCTTTTTGTCTTAGGGTCGATTGGGACCTTCTTGGCGGGTGTCTTAGCGTATCAGCGTGTACAGAAAGTTCGCGTTGGCGCTGGAATCATTGAATCGATATTTCAGGATATATTTGGTTCTGCCGAGAGGTCCGGCATGGCCCACGGGCGCTTTTCCGAGCTTTTCGCTGCATTTGATACTATCAAAGAAAATTTTTGGTTTGGTGTTGGACCATGGGGGCAATTCGATAGCGGATTCCGAGACTTTATCCACAGCGGTTTTTTGCATGTTTGGCTCAAGACGGGATTAATTGGACTTTTGATATTTATTTCCATTTTTGGTGCTGTAATTCTCTATGTGTATCGCTACCGTTTTGGCACCTCGGTAGAGAACCGTGGGCTTCTATCAACGAGTGTAGCGGGTTTACTCTTTCTGACTCCAACTCTCCTATTTGGTACACCAATTATTGATTTTCGAACCATGCAGACGCTAGGTTTATTGCTTGCATTGCCATACATTGCTAATGCGGTCTCCGAAAAAAAGCGTCCCGGGAATATTATCGCTAACACACAACACCAATTAGAATGTGGCACTCTTAAAAATTAGGAAAACATTTTCATTTTTCAGCACTTTAGTGGCAAGTTGCACTGAATTTTTGCCTCGAGTCGAATTGTAGGTTCTGGCCTTTTCTGGTAGGACAAGTTTGTGACTCGCAAGCAACCTTTGATAGCACTCTACAAGATGCCATTCACTGCCCAGAAAATTTTAAAGGCAAAACTGAGACAGCGTTTAATTTTGATATGCCGCAGCGAATAAATTTTAAGCTCTGTCGAAAGAATTCAATCAGAATGATGGACATTGGGATAGCCAAGCAGTTTTACCGAAAAGCCAGAGGTATTCACCCCGTATTAGATGCTATCCTTTTTCGAGCTAAACATAGAGGGCTCATAAGACGAATTAGAAAGGAATTGTCGGGTAAGGCGCATGTTTTTGATATCCATCCAACAGTTGTAATGTCTAATGTCAGATTCCTGATCAAAGGGGATAACGTATCAATAAATATAGCGAGAGAGAGTATATTGAACAATGTAGAGTTTTTCGTCAGAGGCAATGGTCACATTGTACGGATCGGTGAGGGTTGTCGATTCAAAAGTGGCGGTTCGATATGGATGGAAGATAGTAATTGTGTAATTGAGATAGGGCGGGATACAACATTTGAGGATTGCCACCTTGCGGCTACAGAGCCAGGGTCAAGGATCCAGGTAGGTCAAAATTGTATGATCGCCTATGACGTTGATGTAAGAACCGGCGATAGTCATGCAATATACGATCTCGATGGGAAACGCATCAACCGTGCAAAGAATATCAAAATAGGCGATCACGTTTGGGTTGCTGCTCATTGCTCGATTCTTAAGGGCTCGGTTCTTCCACCAAGCACCATTGTTGGAACAAGATCGATCGTGACCCAGCCATTTACAGAACCGAATTCGATCATTGCTGGTTCGCCTGCAAAAGTACTAAGACGAGGTGTGGTGTGGACGAGAGATAGATGATATCTGCGATGGATTGTCAGGCTTAAAAACGCTCTCCTCAAGTTTGCTACAACACTTTTTCGGACGTGATTAACGACTGTTTGCTACCCGTTAGATCAGACTGTCAATTGATTTGTCAGTCGGATAGTATGGCCAAGTTTTTAAAGATGCTCCTCAAGGTGAGCGACTGCCCTCAGCAGGCCATTCCCTGACTTGTGTATTCCAGAAACCAACCTAAATAATGAAACCATTAGTTAGTGTCATCACCGTATGTTTCAACGCAGCTGGTACGATCCAAGCGACGCTGGATTCCGTAAGATCCCAGACATGGCGGCCAATCGAAAGCGTCGTGGTGGATGGTGCCTCCAGCGATGGCACCCAGGAGATCGTAGCGAGTTACGGTGACATCGTCGGCGCAGTGATTTCAGAAAGGGACGAGGGAATCTATGACGCCATGAATAAGGGTGTTGGGCTGGCGCGTGGCGAGATCATCCATTTTCTGAACGCCGATGACTGTTTCATTGATGACAGCGTTGTTGAAGGAGTGGCTCGCGTTTTCATGTCAGAGCCGCATGTGGATCTGGTTTATGGAGATGCGGTCTACCTTACCCAGACGGCGCCTTCCTTCGTCGCTTCAACCGTGTTAATGCCGGTAACCTTCTTTATTGCGACCTGTGTCACCAAGTCGTGTTTTCACACAAGCGGTTGTTCGATCGCTTCGGCTTATTCAATGAGGGGTACCGGATCAATGCTGATTACGACTGGTTGCTTCGGGTTTTCCGAGGAAACTCGAGGGTGCGTTATCTGCAACGTGCCATCGTCCATTACAATATAGGGGGAGTGAGTACCCGCGAGCTGGGCCGTATGCATAAAGAGCGGCATCGTGTGCAAAAGCAATTCACAAATAAAGTGGCTTTGGCCTTTGGGCTGGTAAAATTTCGTGTCACAAGGCGAATACGTCGACTTTTCGGGTTAGTCGATTATTACCGAGTTTCTCCCAGTGCTCTTGGATACAGGAAAATGCTTGCGGCGGATACAACTCGTTACTGCGGCGCTTCCTCGTTTCAACTTTTCATTAATACATTATTTCTGAATTCTGCTTTTGGTCCTGTGGTAACTTTAAGGCTTTGTCAGGCGGCGAATTCATCCAGGGCTGGATGGAAATTATTTCTGCCAGCCCTAAAGATTCTGCACCAACTCGCTAAACGTTGCGCTGGAATTGACTTGCCATGGCGAACATCCATAGGACCAGGCTTGCTTATAGCGCACGGCTATGGGCTTGTAATAAACGAGTCTGTTGTAATTGGCAGTAATGTTACTCTGTTCCATGGTGTCACCTTGGGGCGACGAGATCACCTTGCCGAAGATGGTAGCCGTAGCACGGGATATCCGATTCTTGAGGATGATGTTTGGTGTGGTCCGCACGCAATTATTGTGGGAGATGTAAGAATTGGGAGGGGAAGCAGGATTGCCGGCGGGGCATTTGTAACAGAGAGCGTCCCTCCAGGATCAATAGTTATTGGTAACCCGTCAAAAATTGTGAAATCAAATGTTCCACCTGACGTCATCAATAGGGCGCAGGTATTATGAGCCATCTTAGGTAGGCAAAGATCAAAAACGAACAGTGGTTTATGCAAAGGGATCATAGTGGAATTTCAGTTAACCAATGTACCGGAGTACTTTTGTTGAGAACTAAACCCTCCACCTATGCTGGAGGACCCGGAAAGGTTCTACCGTTTCGGCGAGAAATAAAGTAGGTTCTTCCTCCGGGGAAGTTCCCATAGAGCGGAACTGGAGGAAGAAGCTATGCATGATTGGCAAAGTTTAGTCTCCGGCTTATCGCACTGACGAGTTGAGGTATAGGTTTCGCAGGAAATTACTCGTAGTATTTGACTACAGGGATTAAACATTTTATGCAAGTCCCTGGTCATATTTTTGCTACCTGGGTTTTCCTAAAAATAGCACATTTCTTCAGTCTATAAAAGCACTCCGAAAGACCCGCCATTCGATGATTAATAAGCTGTATCGCGTTCTTTATTTTGGCAAGTTTGATATCAAAAGATTTCTTTCAGATGAAACAAGGGTGCGCGAAATGGGTATACACTCCCGGCGGCTTGTCGAAACTGAGTATCTCCCTGCAAGTATGAGCGAATGTCTGAACATTGTGATAGAGAATGCGCTGGAGCGTTGACGGCCACAATCCCGTCGCAAAGGATGAATCGAATGGGCCCGTCGCAATAGAGTAGAATGAGTGTGCGGTGACGGAAGGATCAAATTGAGATGTTTTATAGGGCGCAAATTGGTATTGACCGGACGGTGTTGCGATTCCAATTCCGACAGGTTTTTGTATTTTGCGTTATAGCCGCGTTGCTTTTGGGATGGAATACTTTTGCATACGGCATTTCGTATTTCGTGGATTCGATTGCTGGAAACGATGCTTGGTCCGGGGACTCGGATTTTCAAACAATGGTGGTTCCGATGGACCGTGGCGCAGTCTGCACCGTGTTGCTTCTGTTCAATTGAAGCCTGGTGACACTCTGATCTTGAAGTGTGGAAGTATCTGGCGAGAACCGCTTAGGATTTCCGGTTCCGGATCAGCGAAAGCATCAGTGACTATTAGGACAAACCATGTTTGTGACCACAATTCGCGGTCCGAGATAAACCTGACGGAAGCCTTAACTACCTGGGATCGGGGGACAGGAGAGGTGTACTCCACTGAGGTGCCTTTTTTGGTGAAGGAGGTTTTTGTAGATGGTCAATATCTAAACCCAGCGCGCTACCCTGCGCGGGATTTCCTAATAGCTGATCAAGGTTTTCCTACTTCATCAAAGCCCGATAGCGGCAGTATAGGTTTGGCTGGTCCGAACTTACATGTATTGGCCGGGAGGATTTAACTGGAGCAAAGGCCTACGTTCGTACCGTGGGGTGGAAGATCGAGGAGGTGGAGGTTTCGACGCTCGACCAGAATCAATTGCATCTATCTGGCCCAACCAAGGTATTCCATCAAGCAAAGGTGCGGGCTACTACCTCACAGGCAAACGTTGGATGCTTGATGGCGCACCGGGGTGGTTTTGGAGCGCAAGCGAAAGACGGCTATATGTCCGCTTGCCGGATGGCACCAGCCCCAGCAACCGTCAGATTGAAGCAGTCCGTTACGAGTACGGCATTCGGCTGGTCGAGCAGCCATACATAACTGTGGTTGGTATACGTGTTCGTTATGCCGGTTTGGATGGAGTGAGAGTAGAAAAGTCTGCTCAGACCACATTGAGTGATTTGGAAATAGTGTCCGCTAGGCGGGGACGGAATTGCTTTTGTAAACGGATCGAGCGGCGACATTCGGGGTTCGGTTATCCGAGAAAGTGGTCGCGACGGTATATCCTTGTGGCAGTCCCATGGTGTGAAAGTGTTGGGTGACTATGTAAAGAAGAAAAGTGGTATAGTTGGGGCACCGCAAAACAGTCTGGCCGCTATCAATGCCACCAATTCCAATTTTGTGCTTATCGAGCGTAATTCAGTTGCTAAGGCGGGGTACATCGGCATCCGCTTCAATCGGAACACCCAGGTGGTTAACAACGTGGTACGCGACACATGTCTGGTCCTAGACGATTGCGGGGCCATCTACAGTTGGGCCAACGCAGACCCGCAGCCACTGAAGAGCGAAGTTATTGGCAACATCGTAGAAAACGTAGTTGGCAATCGGACAGGCAATCCCGAACCTTGGACTCTGGCGGCTGGCATTTATCTCGACGAGCTGAGTAGCAGCGTTATGGTAAGGGAAAACACAATTATAAATGCTGAGCGGGGGATTTACATACACAATGCTTTCGATAATACCGTGCAGAACAATACTGTGGTAGATAGTCGCGCCTATGGTCTATTTCTGGGGTACAGTCATGAAAGTATTTCGTTTACGGCGTTGCGGGCTAACACCCTGAACTCCAATATTTTGGTGAACACAAATGGGATTCCGTTTGTTTACTATCTGGATAGAATGAACAGACAGTTCAGTGACATCATGGAGGGAAATATCTATCTTGGCGATAGAAGTGAGGGCAGATTTGTACTTCATCGCCAAGGAGCTTCTATCGATTTTGCAAAGCTATATTCCGATGTCGAATTTCGACATTTACCGGGCAAGGTATCACACGGCGCATATAGGGCGACCGTGAATACGCCGATATTGTTGGTCAACGCTCGTGCAGAGGAAAAGCTGTACCCCTGTCCCCTCCCTACCGACACTTCTTGTACCAATGCCACCGATGTTAAGGGGGGCAAACTAATTTGGCCTGTCAAGCTGCCCCCTTTTAGTTCGCTGGTGGTTCTGAACTGATATGGAACTATAATGGCGAAAAGGCATCGAGTAATAGTCGTGTGTTTTACCGGTGCATCAGGTATTACACATTACTCTATCTCCCTGGCACGCAAGCTGGCTCGGCATTTCCGAGTAACATTAGTTGTTGGCATGGACTATCAGGAACAGGGATACCCACCGCCCACCGGCTTTGAATTAGTGCCGTTTTTCAACCGCAGCCGTTGGTACCCACTTGACCTGATACGTCTGATTTGGATGCTCGTCCGGGAGCGGCCGCAAACGGTTCTGTTTCAGTCGCTATTGAAATCGGCTGGTGCGGAAGCGCTGGCAGTTCGACTGATTGGTTTTTGCGGCATCCAAACCGCTATGACCATCCACGACGTACTGCCACATTATCCCTATCCTTGGAGCCGTTGGTCGCATTTCCAGTTGTACCGTGCATTCGATAAGTTGATCGTGCACAGCCACCTTTGTTTGGATGAGGTGCGCACGATGGGGGTAACTCGCCAAATATTAGTTGTACCGCATGGCCTTTATGACCTGTTCATAACCCGCCCTCCCCAGCGCGACGAAGCACGAAGGCGTCTGACGGCCTTCGCATTGGACGACTTCGTGCTGTTGTTTTTCGGCAAGATTGATTCGCGCAAGGGCGTAGGGCGTTTCCTGGCGTTGTGGAAGGAACTGTCCGGCAAAGAAAGGTATCGGTTTGTCATCGCAGGACGGGCCGGAATCAGGAAGGGTGAGACCGGGTTGCTGCAGGCGATGCAGGAGGCCCGAGTTTCCGACGACTGCATTGTGCATGATCATGATATTCCTTTCTTAGCGGTGCAGGATTATTTTGCCCTATCGGATGCGGTGGTTTTGCCTTATCAGGAAGGTACGACGAGTGGTGTGCTAAAACTGGCTCTGGCCTTTGGTAAGCCGGTCATTGCCACAAATGTCGGTGACTTGGCCGAAGCATTGTGCGAAGACATCGGTCTTCTGTTACCGGTCAGGTGCTCTGCAAAGGATCTGGCTACCGCAGTCAGGGAAATTAGGCGGAACTACGAAAGATATCAAGCGGAATGCGTTGCGGCAAGTGAGCGTTACAGTTGGGATAGAATCGGGGTAGAGTATGCGCGCTTTCTTTTAGGCACGTTTCCAAAACAAACCGTGTTGCAAGGAGGAATCTAATCCAGTGCCGCGTCTTCTTTCGCTAAATACCTATTATTACCGCCGTGGTGGTTCGGATGTGGTGTTTTTCGAGCATAACGCCTTGTTTCGAGGACTCGGCTGGCAGACGGCGGTAATGGCTATGCACCATCCGAAGAACGAACCATCGCCCTGGAGCCTATTGTTCGTCGACGAGATCGAATTTGGACATGAGTATAGCCTGCGGGACAAGATAGTTATGGTTGGTAAGGTGATCTACTCCTGGGAGGCCAAGCGAAAGCTCGCGGCCTTGCTCGATGCGTTTCCAGCGGATGTGGCCCATGCTCATTGCATCTATCATCATCTATCACCTTCCGTGTTAGTGGAGCTAAGGCATCGAGGTATTCCCACAGTGATGACGGCTCATGATTTGAAATTGGCTTGCCCAGCTTACAAGATGCTGAACAGAAACGGAGTATGCGAGAAATGCCGCACGGGCAATCTGCTGCATCTGGTTGCCAACTGCTGCATTCGGGACTCCTTACCGGTGAGCGCTTTGATAATGATAGAGTCCGCAGTGCATAAGTCTTTTGGGCTATATCGAAGGAACCTTGACCGAGTTATCACACCCAGCCTGTTCCACAAGCAGAAGCTCATGGAGTGGGGCTGGCCAGAGCAGCAACTGGTTTACATCCCTAATTATGTGGATGTGAAGGTCTATAACGAAAGATTTTCGCCTGGGGACTACTTTTTATATTTCGGCCGGCTGGCTATGGAAAAAGGGTTGGCCACTCTGATCCGGGCCGCAGCTAAAGCAAGGGTTAAGTTGATTATTGCTGGCACGGGGCCGGAGGCGACTGTGTTGAAAGCCTTGGCGACGAAGGTAGGTGGAGAGATCGAATTTCTTAACTTCGTCAGCGGAGAGCCTCTCTGGAAATTGGTGCGAGAGGGACGGGCCGTAGTACTACCTTCAGAGTGCTACGAGAACGCCCCAATTAGCGTGCTAGAGGCATACGCTTGTGGCAAACCGGTAATCGGTGCACGCATAGGCGGCATTCCGGAGATGGTGCGAGAGCGAGAGACCGGTACGCTTTTTGAAAGCGGCAATGTAGATGATTTGGCTGAGGTGTTGTGCCGGTTTGGAAACATGCCAAATGGCTCGATAGCAGCGATGGGAAAGGATGCTCGCAACTTTGTTTCGCAGAAGTTCACGGTGAGGCAGTATTTGAGCAAGATGCTTACGCTGTATGAGGGTCTCGGCGTGTGCCCGGATTATGTCGTGAATGCGAGGGTTGGATGATCGCCCAGATCGACCGTGAATATTTGAGCTACGGTTTTGCACGCACTGCACGGCGTCTCGCAAGCTATGGACTTTACGAAGGCCGGCCGCTGACCACAAAGGGACGATTCATTAATCCCTTAGTGTTCACCTGGCTGAATATCTTGGCGGCATTGCCAGGTGAGCCGGTAGTGCGCCAACCGATTTTCATAACGGGCCTCGGGCGTTCCGGGACAACTATTTTAGGCATTCTGCTCTCCGTGCACCGGGAGGTGGGTTATCTAAACGAGCCCAAGGCTCTGTGGCATGTTATAGATCCGCGCACGACATCAACGGCAACTATTCCAGTAGCGGAGCTTGCTATATCTTAGATGCAGGCGATGTGCGGTCCGAGATCGTTCGTCGCGCCCGGCGACTGTTCGGGCATTACCTCGCTTTCACAGGATCAAGGCGAGTGGTAGACAAGTATCCGGAACTATCCTTTCGCGTCGGCTATGTACGGACTATCTTTCCTGACGCGAAGTTCATTTTTCTGACCCGCAGTGGGGCAGGTGCGGTACAATCAGTTGTGCAGTGGTCGGGGCGTCTTGGAGTGAAATCTGGAGGGCATACGGATGATTGGTGGGGACGTGATGACATCAAGTGGAGTTACCTGCGCGAGCAGCTAATTCACGTAGATAAAAAGTACAGATCGGTCGCGCCTATAGTGACAGCGACTATAGATCATAGCAATCGGGCAGCAATTCGAGTGGATTGTGACTATGCGCTCGGGGTTGGCGCAGGAACAGCGTCACCCCGACGCCGTGTTGCGGGTGGCCTACGAAAATCTGCTGGCTGATCCAACAGGTGAATTGGAACGACTGCAGCAATGGTGCGAATTGGAGCCCGACCCGGCCGTGACCGACTATGCCAGGAAGCGGCTTTACGACAACCCGGATAAAAGAGATTGGCCCCGGCTACATCCTGATATCGATGCTTTGTTCCGAGAGACGATGCAGCAGTTGGGGTACAAGACGCCGTGAGTCGTCCACATCTGCACATACTCGGCACACGTGGGTTGCCTGCCGCCCATGGTGGTTTTGAGACTTTTGCCGAACAACTCGCGCTCCATATGGTTGGAACCGGGTGGCGGGTGACAGTATATTGCCAGGTGGGGGGCACAGGGCAGGTTTTCGAGGATGAATGGAAAGGCGTTAGGCGGGTGCGCATACCTGTTGCAACACCTGGTGCTCCGGGGACAATAGTATTTGACTGGAAATCCACCTTGCGTGCGATGAGAAATAAAGACTTGGTGCTCACGCTGGGTTACAACACGGCGATTTTCTGTGCTTTGTTTCGGATGAAGGGCATTCGTAACATTATCAATATGGATGGCATCGAGTGGCGACGCCAGAAATGGGGTTGTGTGGCGAAAGCCTGGTTTTGGTTAAACTATTGGGCCGGCTGCTGGCTGGGCGATCATCTCGTGGCTGACCACCCTGAAATTAAAAAGCATCTCTCGCACTCGTGTACAACCAGACAAGATTACCATGATTCCTTATGGTTCAGAACGAATCGAGCATGCCGCGTTAAATTTGTTAAGCAAGTATGATCTGGTTCATAGTAGGTACGCCATTCTTATTGCACGTGCTGAACCAGAGAATTCCATTTTAGAGGTAGTCCGCGAATGGTCGCGCAAGCCACGTGAGTTAAAACTAGTTGTACGGGAAATATGATCCGAAGCACTCGTATCAGTGTGCGGTACAGAGTGTCGCTAGGAAAGAAGTGATTTTCCCTGGGGCCATCTATGATAAGAAAAAGGTTCAGGCGCTTAGATATTTTGCACGCTTTTATATTCATGGGCATCAAGTAGGTGGCACAAACCCTTCTCTAGGTAGAGGCATTGGGCGCGGGTAATGCAGTGTTAGCAAATTATAATGTATTCAATCGTTGGGTGGCCGGTGATGCGGCATTGTATTTTCGAAACGAAGACGATTTGGCGACTGCGATAGACCGATTGCTCTCGGACGATGCACTGATAAGGGATTTGCAGGATGTCGCACGTAAACGCCACACAGAAGCTTTTACGTGGAGTAGCGTGCTTCAAGCATACGAAAGCCTATTGAACAATTTTTCTCATCGTAAAAAAAGTTTTTAATATAAACGAAGTCGTCCCTATCGAGAATACCCAACATTAAAACAAACTAAGAAAATAAAGAGAGATATAGGGGTCAAACCTTGATTATTGATTTCGTTTTGATCATTCTTAGCAAAGCGTCTGTTTCTTTTAAACCTCATCACCGTAATCCTTTATTCCCTAAAATCCTTGAACTCTAAAAAACGTAAGGACAAGCCTAAAAATAATGGAAAAACAGAACCTGACGAAATACGTGCTTCCCGGATTGATCCTTGCCGGATTCTGTTCTGGCCTTGTGGCCGATTATGCAAAAGCTTTCCATTCGCTGGGAAGGCGGGGACAACAATTACTGCTATTTGGTGGTGCCGCTGTTTTTGTACCTGTTGTACGATATTCGAGCAAGAAAAGATATTGAGCCGACTGGTGGTAGTATTGATGAGTTGAAGGGAAGAAACGATAAGTTTAATTGGTTTAGTTTGTTTCATTTGTTTAATTGGTTAAAAGGAAGTGAAAAAGCTGAAAACGATGTTGTTCCTGAAGGCGGTTTGCCTCAGACCTCAGAACCTGCGACACCTGAATCGAAAATCGGATTCCGTTTTTACGAATACTCCTGGAATTCGTTGGGGTTTATTCCGTTAGTTACCGGTATCTTTTTGATTTTCGTCGGCGAGCTGGGATCGGTCGAGACATTGATGTACATCGGGGTGTGGGGGTGCGTGGTTGGAATCTTGTTTCTGCTATATGGCTGGCGGATACGGCAACTGGCCTTTCCGTTGCTCATATTGGCTTTTATCGTTCCGCTGCCGCCTTACGTCAACCGCATCCTCACCTTTCAGTTGAAGCTGGCGGCCAGTACCATTGCGACCCTCATGCTGCGGCTTTCCGGGGTCAGCGTGTTTCAGGACGGCAACATCATCGACCTGGGGGTGACCCAGCTCCAGGTGGTGGAGGCCTGCAGCGGGCTGCGGTATTTGATGCCGCTGTTTCTGCTGGCGCTTTTGATCGGCTACTTTTTCACCAGGGGCTGGTGGCGCAACGGTGTCCTGGTGCTGCTGGTGGTGCCGCTGTCGGTCTTTTTCAATGCCCTGCGGATATGGATGTCCGGCATTCTGACGGTCAAAGGGCACCCGGAGCTGGTGGAGAACTTTTTTCACGACTTTTCCGGCTGGGTGATTTTCATGCTGGCGGGGGCAATTCTTTTTGGAGTAACAGGATACTAAATAGATTCGGGTTGCGAGTTACGAGTTACGGGTCTCGGGGTAAAGACAATTCAGAGGTCAATGATAAGTATAATTCAGCGATTGAAAACGATCCTAACGCTCAAAACGATCCAAACGTTTCAAAAGGAAATATTTTAGCCGCAGACGAACGCAGACCAGGCGCAGACAAAAGAAAGAAATATTTTCCCGGACGACACTGTCCGGGAAAAACCTTCTGCTGCTTCGCAGGTAGAAGATGGGTATAATTCGGGAATAGGCGAATTGAAGGATTCAGGGATTAAAAACGATCCAAACGTTTCAAAAGGAAATATATTAGCCGCAGACGCACGCGGACAGGCGCAGACGAGAGAAAGAAATATTTTCCCGGACGACGCTGTCCGGGAAAAACCTTCTGTTGCTTCGCAGGTAGAAGATATTGGCTCAGGGATTGAGGAATTGAGGGATGAGGGTTCCGGGTTCCGGGTTCCGGGTTCCGGGTTAAGAACTAAAGAAGCTTCAAGGGCCAATAAAGAGCGGCAGTTTGAAAATGTTGAGAAAGCTGATCACAGACCTGAAACTCGAAACTCGGAACACGAAACTCGTAACAGGGAATACAAAACACCATCGTTCGGATTCGCCAAACCCATAACCATCACCATTATCGCCTGCTTGCTGTTCGTGACCAGCGGCTACGCACTCAAAAGGATCCCGTCGGCGACCAACTTGCCTGAGAGGCAGTCTTTTCAGTCGTTTCCGGTCCAGATCGGTCAGTGGGAAGGCCGGCGCAGCTACATTTCGCAGGAAATACTCGATCAACTGTGGGCCGACGACTACGTCCAGGCCTCCTTCGTCAAGCCGGACACCCGCAATGCGATCAACCTGCTGATCCCCTTTTACGAGTGGCAGGGCACCCGCCACACCATCCACGCGCCTCAGAGCTGCCTTTTGGGCGGCGGCTGGGCCCTGACCGGGTCCCAGGAAAGAACGGTGACCGTGGCGGACGGGCGCGAGATCCCCGTGATGACCCTGAAGCTCGAAAAGGGCAACGCCAAGATCCTGGGCAGCTATTTCTTCTTCCAGCGCGGAAGGGTGCTCACCAGTCCCTGGGAGAACAAGGCCTACCTGATGTGGGACGCCTTCACCATGCGCCGCACCGACGGCGCCCTGGTCCGCGCCGAACTGATGATGACCCCCGGCCAGTCCGTGGACGACGCCTGGGAGAAGCTGGAAGGGTTTATCACCGAGCTGTGGCCGGTATTGCCTGACGTATGTACCTTTGTAAAACGAAAAGACTGTTTAATTGGTTGAATTGGTTTGATTTGTTGGATTGGTTAAAAAGGAGCGTAAATGGCTTCCATTAAGAGATTTGAAGATCTTGAGTGCTGGCAGGAAGCGAGGAAATTGGTAAAAGTGATATATGGATTTACTAAAAAGGACAACTTTGCAAAAGATTTTGAACTTAAAAATCAGGTGAGGCGCAGTGCCATTTCAATTATGGCTAATATTGCCGAAGGGTTCCACCGAAGCAGTAATAAAGATTTTATGAAATTTCTTGATTACAGTCGATCTTCGATCGCCGAAACTTTAAGTCATTGTTTCGTTGCCATAGATCAAAATTACATCCGGGATACAGAATTAAATGATGTTAGTAGGCACTCTGAACTCATCTGGAAGAAAATTAACAATTTAATCACA
This sequence comes from uncultured delta proteobacterium, assembly GCA_963792945.1. Taxonomy (GTDB): domain Bacteria; phylum Desulfobacterota; class Desulfobacteria; order Desulfobacterales; family SG8-13; genus JARFQH01. Next base: position 18,320 of record CAWBYM010000006.1, read on the forward strand.
TACCTGAGAAAAAATACAAAAACCAAATAAACTAATTTAACCAATAAAACTAATTCAACAAATCAAACTTTTTTAAAAAAAATGCTCCAACAACAAGTATACGTCATCAACACGGTCCTGATGGTTATCGACGCCTTGTGCATCATCCTGGCGGGATACGGTGCCTATTACTTCAAGTGGTTCCAGGCCGGCTACCTGTGGAGCATGGACAACACCATCTTTATCGGATCGGTGATGATGGTGATGTTCCTGAACAACTACGTTATGGGCAAGTTCGGTTTGTACGACGATTCGCGTAAACCCTCCTACTGGGCCCTGATCACGTCCATCGCCAAAGCCGTGTTCGTCACCTTTTCGATCTTCACCGTCGTGGTGTTCCTTTACAAGGAGATCGGCTACTCCCGCATATTTTTGTTGGCCTACGCGTTCTTGAGCCTCGCCCTTTTAACCCTTTTCCGCACGATGGTGCACACCTACTTCAACAATTATCACCGCAGCGGGTTCAACACGCGGCGGATTCTGGTGGTGGGCGACCGGGAAAGGGCGGGGAAGATATCCGAAGTGCTGAACAACCAGCTCAGCTACGGGCATGAGATCATCGGCCGCCTGGCTTCGTGCGAGGAAGAGCAGCTGCGCGCCGGACACCCTGGGGAGCCTGGTCGATTTCGACGATGTGCTGAGGAAGCAGGCTGTCGATGAGGTGGTGTTCGCATTGCCCGGGGACCGGATGCTCGACCTGCGACAGCACCTGGATGTCTGCCGCAAGATGGGGATTCCGGTGCGGATCCTGCCCGCCCTCTGGAATGAAGGCGACAGGGTGCTGGCCATGGAAAACTGCCAGGGGGTGCCTTTTCTGACGTTGCGCACCAGCAACTTCAATGCCACCGGACTGGTGTACAAACGGATGATGGACCTTGCGGGCGGCGCGGTCGGCACACTGATTTTTCTGCTGATGTACCCGTTTGTGGCCGCGGCGATCAAGCTCGACTCGCCGGGGCCGGTTCTTTTCAAACAAAAGCGGATGGGGCGCAACGGGCGGATTTTCAACCTGTACAAGTTCCGCTCGATGACCGCCGACGCCGAGGCGAGAAAAAAGGAACTGCTCGCCGGCAATCAGATGAACGGCGCGCTGTTCAAAATCGAGGGCGACCCGCGCATCACCAAAGTCGGCCGCTGGCTGCGCAAAACCTCGATCGACGAGTTCCCCCAATTTCTCAACGTACTCAAGGGCGAGATGAGCCTGGTGGGCACCCGCCCCCCGACCCTGGACGAGGTGGAGATCTACCAGCCGCAGCACCTGAAGCGCATCTCGGCCAAGCCCGGCCTGACCGGCCTGTGGCAGGTCTCGGGCCGCAACAAGATCACCGACTTCGAGCAAGTGGTCGAGCTGGACTGCCGCTACCTGGACAACTGGCGTTTCTGACGGACCTGAAGATCCTGGCCAAGACCGTGCTGGTGGTGCTGCAGCGGAAGGGGGCGGTGTGAGGGGAGCGTTAGAGGAGCGTTGGACGTTAGAGCGTTGGGAACGTTTCAAATGCAAAGGGATGTTTGATTGGTCCAATTGGTTTTATTGGTTGAATTGGTTTGGTAAAACAGGGGCAAGGGAATGAAGTGAGCCAAAGTTGAAAGAGGTTTGAAGTCCAAAGCTCAATACGGCGCGGACAAGGGCGGGAATGTCATTCATTCCGTACGTTATCTTTCCCCGGAATCATCTGAAACAGTGAAAAGATCACTCAAGTGCTGAAACGTGCCAATGGCAACATCCGTTCTGCGCTGCGCTTTGTCCCCGCCATAAACAAGCCCGCTGCCCCAAGGGGTGCTATCCGGGAATAATTTTGCAAAATGTTTCAAACCCTTGAAGTAGTCTCTATTGATCGTCATGCCGGCTTTGATTTCGATCGGGAAAATATCCGAACCATTGACCAACAGCAGATCGACTTCGTTCCCCTTGCTGTCGCGATAAAAAAAGAGATTGCTCCGCTTTCCCTGGTTGAATCGATGTTTGAGGGCCTCGGCGATAACCATGTTTTCAAAGAGGCTACCCCGCAAAGGATCTCTCGAGATTTGTGCGCTGTTTTCGATGCCGAGTAGAAACGCGGCCAAACCCACATCGTAGAAGTACATTTTGGGAGACTTGACCAGACGCTTGGAGATGTTCCGGTGATACGGCTGCAGGAGGTAAATAACATAGCTCGCTTCAAGCAGAGAGAGCCAGTTTCGGGCTGTTGTATGGGAAATGCCTGTATCGTTGGCCAGACTGTTCATATTGAGCAAATGGCCAATTCGCCCGGCGCATAATTTGATAAAGCGCTGGAAAAGGTTTAAATCCTTGATTGCGACGAGTTGTCTCAGATCCCGTTCAATATAGGTTTCAAAATAGTCGCCGAGGGCTTGAGTCGGGTCCAATTTTTTATCCCATAAACGGGGATAAAAACCACGATAGATCAGGTCATCGATATCCGGTATGGCGAAAGCCGACCGGATTTCTTCGATGGTAAAAGGGAGCAGTTTCACAAGGGCGGTGCGGCCTGCCAGCGATTGGTTGATGGTATGGCTGACCTCAAATTGTTGGCTGCCCGTTAGAATAAAGAGGCCTTGTCGTTGATCAGCGTCAACTAATACCTGGAGATAGGAAACGAGGTCGGGTGCCCTCTGGATTTCATCAAATACGGCCCCGTCCGGATATTGGGCCAGAAACCCTCTTGGATCGTCAATGGCAAATTGACGGACATCCGGTGACTCCAGGTTGGCGTAGGGTTTGTGTTCGAAAATCTTTCGGCAAAGCGTGGTTTTACCGCTCTGACGCGGACCGGTAATGGTCACTACAGGGTACTGGTCAGACAGAGTTCGTAAAACGGTTTCGATGGTGCGGTGTACGTATGGCATGTAAAGAACATACAAAATGAAGGTGCAAATTGCAACCATAACTTTCAAAATGCACTTATTTTGCCTTTCAATCTGCAATACCAGGCCTGAAGGGGCATCTCACACCCGCGTCCGTTGGTCGCTCGAGCACGCTGAGGGCGCAGAGAGAGTTCTTTTTGCCCCGATTCGCTGAGATGGCGAGCCAGGGCAAACGCCTCCCCATTCAGGGTAAATTGGAAGAGATATAGGGGTCAAACCTTGATTATTGATCATAAGGCAGCGCCTGGCGTGATTGAAGCGTTGAGAGCGTATTTATCTCACACCCGCTCCCATTTGTCGCTCGAGGCTTGATCGGTTACGTCTCAAAAGGCGGTCAGTAAAAGGTAGATTCTTGGTTTTTCAATAGTAAGGACTTATTTTTATGGACATAATATTTTCACGACACGCCAAGAGACGTATGACCCTGTATGAGATCGATGCCCCTGATGTGAAACACGCTATCGAAAGAGGGAAGAAGCAGATTCAGCCGGATGGGAAAATATATTTTACCATTACATTGGAAAAACTCAAATATCCTTTGAAAGTTGTGATCGTTGAAGAGGCGGAAACTTATGTTATCATTACGGCTTATCCTCTCAAAAGAATGAGGTAAAACGATGAAAATCAGTTACGATAAAAAGGTAGACGCTGTTTATTTAAAATTGCTTGAACTGAAACCTGACGGTGTTATCGAAGTCGCCGAGGGCATAAATATCGATGTCACTGCGGATGGAAAAATTGTCGGAATTGAATTCTTGGATGCAACCCATAAAATATCCATCGACAGTTTGCTGACGTACGAAATCGAGCCTGGAAGCATCAGTGAAATGGCGCATTAGAAATGAGCTTGGGGTCAAGCCTTGATTATTGATTATAAGGCTGCGCCTGGCGTGATTGGAACGTCGAGAGCGCATTTATTCCACACCCGTTACTGGGGACACAGATCTACACAGATAGACACAGGATGAAAACCGAATTGAGGGATCTATAGATTGAGGGATCCAGGGATCAAAAACGATATTAACGCTCAAAACGATCAAAAAGGAAACATATTAGCCGCAGACGCACGCGGACAGGCGCAGACGAGAGCAAGAGATATTTTCCCGGACGACGCTGTCCGGGAAAAACCTTCTGCTGCTTCGCAGTTAGAAGATATTGGTTCCGATAACGCCCTCGGCTCCCTCGAGGGGGAACACCCCGCAACCCGCAACCCGAAACTCGCAACTTGAACCTATTCCAAACACCAAAAAACCAAACACAAAACGCCACTTCAACTAAAGAACAGGCTTTACGAACTGGTATCACAAAAGTTCAGGTCTCGAGGTCGTCCATATTTTCAGCCACATAGTCCGGGAACAGTTTTTGAAGCTTTTTGTCGAAACTCAACATTTTTTTGGCTTGGTGGTTTAAGGCTTGCATGACGATGACAAGGTCTGCGAAATCGCCGCCTCTCTTGAACTGGCGGATGGCATTTGCAATGGGCCGGGGTTCAGAAAAAGTAAATGCTGATGTGTAAGCCAGGGTTTCCAGAAATCGGTGTATATCTTCCCGTGTGCATTCATAAACGGATTCAAGCACCCACACCGTCTCGATGAGCACCTCGGTCAGAATGAGGATCTGCCGGCCCTGTTTCTCCATCGAAGCAACGAGTTTTTTCACAACCAGGGCTTGTGTCTCATCGTCTTCAATGAGCAGTCTCACAAGGGCATTGGTGTCCAGCGCGATCAATTCCTGCCCCTCTCCGCTCTCCTTTTGTCGATTGCGGCATCCATGTCTTCTGCTGAAACAGGTTTTTTCGGTTGGCGGTGCTTTAGCATGCCAAACAGCCCGGATGCCGGAGCCTGTTTAGTGGTGATCATCACTTTGCCGTCTTCGAGGGGGATAAAAACGATTTTGTCATATTTTTCGACCTTGAGAAACTCCCTGATCGCTTTGGGAATGGTCACCTGGCCTTTGGATGTCACTGTACTGGTAAGCATGTGTATCACCTCGAAATCTTCGAAAAATATGGAAATTTAATTGATCTTTAATGGAGCGGGAAATTCCTTACCCATTGGTAAGAATAGCATCCCCAATTCTTTTGTCAACGCAGAAAAACACGAGATTTCAAGGTCCAAAGCTGAAAGGTGAAGGTTTGAAGTGAGATAAAGTTAATTGAACAACACGTTGCGAACGTTTTGAGCGTTGAGAACGTTTCAAGTGCAAAGGGATGTTTGATTGGGTCAATTGGTTTTATTGGTTTAATTGGTTGTTAGTGCAGGGTTCAAGGGAAATGAAGTGACTAAAGTGAGGTAGAGTGCCTAAAGTGCAAGTACCTGAAAGCAAGAGGAAAGACAGGTCGTGTTTGGGGAAAAATCAAGTTGCGGGTTACGGGTTGCGGGTTACGGGTTACGGGTTGCGGGTTACGGGTTGCGGGTTACGGGTTGCGGGTTACGGGTTGCGAGTTTTTAACGATCCAAACGATTTCAACAGTATCAAACAATAAAAAAAAGAAACGAATTCAACCTATCAAACGAATCAACCCAATAAAACAGCCTTTGAGCTCCTAACGATCACAACGTTCTAAACGTTCCTGACGAACTCAACGGGCAAGCGGGCTCAACTGGCCAACGGGCCAACCAATAACAAACGATCTAAACGTTCCAAACGGTTTAGCGTTTCGCGGTCTATCTCAAACTCATCACAAGTTTCAAACCCGTTTCGACTTCGGCCATTCTCTCTTTGGCGAGGGTGCCGATGATTTCTTTGATGCTGCGTTTGTCGACCGACTTGATCTGGGTGACGTTGACAACGCACTTACGCGGCAGGTTGGCTTCGCCTTTCCCTAACACGACATTGCCGGGAAGGTCGCCGAACTTCAGCGTTGACGTCATTGCCAGCATGATGACCGTGCTGATTTTGCTGTCGTTCAATATATCACTTTGAACCACCAGGCCCGGCCGCCTGCCCAGCGGCTCTGAACCTTTTCCCGGCGAAAAGTCAACCCAGTAGATCGACCCCTTGCGGATTACCATTCCTGTCCCTTGTCGCTGCCTGAGTCATCGAGCCATGCAGCGGTATCCAACTGTTCTTGCACGATCGCTTCATCCGAGAACACCCGATCGTAGGACTGCCGGATTTGCCGGCCCCGCTCGTCAAGTATTCTCTGGCGCAGCAGAAGCGAGATGAATTTGCTGCGCGATAGACCCCGTTCCCTTCGTATGTCGTCAATCAGGGTTAGGAGATCGGACGGGATTGTAATCGCCACCTTTTTTGTATTCATATAGCCTGCCATATTTTGGTATGATAAATTGGTATTCTAAATTTAGATGCTATTAAATGCGTTGTCAAGGGATTGGTCAGAAACCCAGTTTAATTGGTTTGACTGGTTTGACTGGTTTGATTGGTTGGATTAGTTTGATTGGTTGGATCGGTTGGATTGGTTGGATTGGTTTGGTAAATCAGGGGCAAGGGAGTAAAGTGAGCTAAAGTGCCTTAAGTTGCAAGTACCTGAAAGCAAGAGGAAAGACAGGTCGTGTTTGGTGTTTGGGGAAAAATCGGGTTGCGGGTTACGGGTTGCGGGTTACGGGTTGCGGGTTACGGGTTGCGGGTTACGAGTTGCGGGTTACGGGTTGCGGGTTACGGGTTGCGGGCCAACGGGCTGACCAATAACCAACAGCCAAAGAGACTTGACGGCCGTTCGGAATTGTTATAACTATTGGTATAACGTCGGAGGTGATCTATGCGTGCGACCGTGACACAAATCGGTAATTCAACCGGTGTTATCCTGCCAAAGGAAGCCGTTGCGCGACTCAAGGTGAAAAAAGGTGACAGCGTTTTTTTAACCGAAACCCCCGATGGGTATTCGATCTCGCCCTACGATCCGGACTTTGAAGCCCAAATGACGGCCGCGCAACGCGGTATGGCCCAATATCGCAATGCCCTGCATGAGCTTGCCAAGAAATGATTTGGCTAAGGCAGGATATTGTCGTTGCCATGCACGGCGAACTCATCGCTGCCCATGGCGGCCGTCCCGGCATCCGTGACGTCGGATTGCTCTCTTCCGCTCTTGCCCGCCCCCAGAACAGATCGGTTCACAGAAACTCCTCTGTGTTCGAACTTGCGGCCGCTTACGCTTTCGGCATCATTTCAAACCACCCTTTCGTGGACGGCAACAAACGCACGGGATTTCTCGCCGCCTACGTTTTCCTCACCCTCAACGGATGGGAGTTGGTGGCTGCGGAGGCGGATGCTGTGGCGGTCGTATTGGCTTTGGCGGTAAGGGAAATAGATGAAGCCGGATTCTCGACCTGGCTCAAAGTCAACGTCAGAAATTTGAGGGTCAAACCTTGATTATTGATTATAATCACAGTGCCAATTGACGCGGATGGTAAAAGAAAGGGTTCAAGGGAAATGAAGCGCCCAAAGTGATCTAAAGTGCCTAAAGTGCAAGTACCTGAAAGCAAGAGGAAAGACAGGTCGTGTTTGGTGTTTGGGAAAAAATGAAGTTACGGGTTGCGGGTTACGGGTTGCGGGTTGCGGGTTACGGGTTGCGAGCTTTAACGATCCAAACGATTTCAACAGTATCAAACAATAAAAAAAAGAAACGAATTCAACCAATCAAACGAATCAAACCAATAAAACAGCCATTGAGCTCCTAACGATCCAAACGATCTAAACGTTCCTAACGAACTCAACGGGCAAGCGGGCTCAACGGGCCAAACGGACCAACGGACCAACCAATGTGCCTGGTTTATTGTAGTCAAGAACTTAAAATAGTTTTTTGCTCTTTGGTTACCACTGGCTTTACGATGGTAATAGAAAAAAGCTCAAAGCTGAAAGGAGAAGAATTATTTCACCGCCCGCTGCGCTCGAGGCTCGGAGAACGCGGAGGGTAAGGCAATATTTTTATGTCTTCCGCTGAGACGCCGGAAGACATAAACCCTGCATGCCCTGCGGGCAGGTGGGTATGGTGTCTGAGGTGAGCGTTTTCGGTGGAATCAGGGCATCAGCGCACTGGCCAGTGTAACGGGTAAACGGACAGATTGTTTTTTGAGCGGCCGCCTCTCACGGCCGGTCAAAATCGAATATTAGACTCTGCGACCTCAGCGACTCTGCGGTAAACATTATTCGCCTTCTGATATGACAGTTCCCCCGCCCGTGTTTGCATCCCGCTCCATTATCGAAAGTATTGATGAAGGGTTTTTTTGACTTTCCCTGAATCGTTATCGGAAAGTCTTCCGATCTTTTTTAGAAGCAATCGGTTATCCAGAGTAAAGAGTTTGAGCCTGACCTGGCACGGTAAATTCAATCCGGCCGCCGTATATTCCTCGATCGCGGCATCACCGGGCCACGGGCGATGGCCTCTGGTGGTAATCATGGCCAGAACGGTGTGCCCGCCCCTGTTGAAGGCGGCATTGCTGAGCACGAGGGACGGGCGCCTTTTGGCATCCGGTTTGTCAGTAAACGGGAACGGAACGGTCACGACATCCCATTGGTTACAAATCATCGAATGCCTCTTTATCCTCAGGGCTGTTCCACTCCTCGAGTGTTTCCGAAACAGCTGAATGGAAGGCCGCGTCAAATGGTGCGATGCGCCTGAGCCTGATCGATTGGCCGTGTATTTCATAGGCGATGAGATCGCCCGGTTCTATGCCCAGGGTCTTTCTGATCTCCAAAGGGATGGTGACCTGACCCTTGGCCGAAAGTTTACTGACATGCATCGTCGATTCTCCTTGAGTGAGGTATGTGGAATCAAAACTACCAATCGTAAAGAATGATGTCAAGTTGGAATTCTTTACCAAAAGTTCAGGACATGAGGGTTGAAAGGATAGAACAGGGTTGTATGGCTGGTTGAATTGGTTTGATTTGTTGGATTGGTTGGAGTTGCCTAAAGGAGCTGAAATTAAAATAGGGTCACGGATTAATTCAGAGATAATACAGGGGTTAAAGGATTACGGATCAAGGGATTGGTCAGAAACCCAGTTTGATTGGTTAAATTGGTTTAATTGGTTTGATTGGTTGGATTAGTTTAAAAAATCAGGGGCAAGGGAATAAAGTGAGCTAAAGTGCCTAAAGTTGAAAGTATCTGAAAGCAAGAGGAAAAACAGGTCGTGTTTGGTGTTTTGTGTTTGGGAAAAAATGAAGTTGCGGGTTGTCGGGTTGCGGGTTGCGGGTTCGGGTTGCGGGTTATACGATCATAACGATCTAAACGTTCCAAACGCTCTGAACATTACAAGCGGACCCAACCGACCCAACTGACGAATCTTATCTTAGGGTTCAAGGATCCGAGGATTCAAGGGGTCGAGTGAAAGGGCCTGGAAGACTGACTCAACGGTTAACGGGCCAACGGGCTAACGGGCCAACCGGCCAACCGGCCTAATGTGGTGGCGGAATTAGATTGAAAATCCCCAATTAATATGGTATGTTATCCAAGAAATTCCTTCCAGTGCCACAATTTGCAGAAATCAATGACCATATTCCCCCCAAAAGCCCCCCGGGCCTGCCGGCGAATCTTCAGCTCCGAGGGGATGGGTCCGGGTAAGGTTACATGCACCTAAAAAAGATGAAAGGCCATATGTTGATGCGTAAAAAAGCCCCCGCTATTCTTGCCATCGCGCTGCTGTGCCTGTCTTTCACCCTGGCCTGCGACGGGCCTGAAGAGAAGAAGATGAAGTTCTTCGACAAGGGCAAGGCGCTCTACGAAAAGAAGGACTACGTCAAAGCCCGGCTCGAGCTGAAAAACGCCGTTCAGATCGATCCCAAGTTCGCCCCGGGCTACTATTACATCGGGCTGGTGTCGATGCAGGAGCAGGACTACCGGCAGGCTTTCGGCAATTTTTCCAAAGCGGTCGAACTCGATCCCAACCTCCTTGATGCCCAGCTCGAGGTGGGCCGGTTGTACCTGGCGGGCCGGGCGCCTGACAAGGCCCTCGAAAAGGCGGAGCTGGTGCTGGCAGCCGAGCCCGACAACGTGAAGGCTTCGATTTTGAAGGCCTCGGTTTTGCTGCGCGACAAAAAGACCGCCGAGGCGCGGCAGCTCCTCAACCACCTGCTCGACAAGGGGGTGACCGAACCGGATGTCTATCTGCTGCTGGCTTTGGACGCCGTTCAGCAGAACGATGCCGCCGGCGCTGTGAGCGTTCTGGAAAACGGCGCGCTGGCCAACCCCGAATCGGTGAACATTTATGCCTTCCTGGCCCGTGTTCATGCCGGGAGCAAGAACTTCAGCGAGGCCGAGAAAGCCGTCCGGAAGATCATCGAAATCGAACCTGAAAATGTGAACCACCGCTTCTCGTTGGCGACGCTTCTCTGGCAGTCGGATCAACGCGCCAAGGCCGACACGGTGATCGAGGAGGTCGTCGGCGCCGACCCGCAGAACGAAGACATCCGGATCGGTGCCGCGCGCTTCTATTTGGCACAGGGTCAGGCCGAAAATGGGGAGAAGATACTGCAGGAAGGCCTTAAAGCGGTACCGGACAGTTTTCAGATGCGCTTCGCACTGGCCGAGTTATACCTGAAGCGCAGTCAGCTGGATGCGGCCGAGAAAATTTTGAACGAGAGCCTGGCGCTGGAGAGCGAACCCGACAGTCCCAACAGGCAGAAAGCCAAAACAATGATGGCCACGACCCTTCTGGCCAAGGGAGAGGTTGCGGCGGCTGAATCACTGGTGGACGAGGTCATCCAGGTCAATCCCAAGAACGTGGATGCCCACTTCATGAAAGGCCGGCTGTATATGCTTCAAAGGGATGGAGAAGCGGCCGTGGCCGAATTTCGGACCGTCGTCACCGAAAAGCCGGAGATGGAGGCCGGGCACCTGAACCTGGCTGAAGCCCACATGCTTGCCAATCAGAACGAACTGGCTCTCGACACCCTGCGCAGCGCTGTCAGCGCGCTGCCGGAGTCGAAAAACCTTCACCGCGCTCTGGCTCAGCTGTATGCCGCGCAAAAGAATTACGAAGAAGCTGAAAAGCAGCTCAACCGCATCCTGGAGATCGATCCGCAGGACATCACCGTGAATGCCAACCTGGGAGACCTGTACGCCTACACCGGCAAGACCGAAAACGCCGAAGCCGCCTACCGCAAGATCATCCAGCAGGCCCCGGACAAGGCCCTCGGCTACGTCAAACTCAGCCGGTTCTACCTCAACCAGAAGTTTCCCGAAAAAGCCGAGGCTTTACTGGAGGGGGCTTACCAGAGTTATCCGCAGTCGGCACAGCTCTTCTCCGGTCTCGTTCAGACCTACATCGGCAACAAACAGTTCGAAAAAGCCATTGCGGCATGCAAGGCCCGGTTGGACCAGAACCCGGATGAAGCCTTTTCATACAACCTCTTGGGCGCGGTTTACACTGCCAACAAGGATTTTCCCGAAGCCGAGAAAGCTTTGACCAAGGCAACGGAACTGCAGCCCCTCTGGCCGGCGCCTTACAACAACCTGGCGCGCGTCTACCTGGCCCAGGGGAAAACCGACGAGGCCATTGCCAAGTTTGAGGACGCCCTGGCGGCCAATCCCCAAAATGCCGGGGCGTATTTGGCCCTCGGCTCCATTTACGAACAGAAAAAGGACATCCAAAACGCCATCAAGGTGTATGAAAGGGCCCTTGGCACCCACCCCAGCATGTGGGCCGCCGCCAACAACCTGGCGTTTCTCATCGGAGAATCGTCGGAAGACCCGAAAGACCTTGAACGAGCATTGACGCTTGCCCGAAAAGCCAACGAACTCAGGCCGAACGAGCCTCTCGTGCTTGATACCCTGGGCTGGGTTCAGTTCAAGCGCGGTGATCTGGCCGAGGCCCGGCAAGATATAGGTCAGGCCTTGGAACAGGCACCCGAGAACCCCGTCTTTAACTATCACATGGGGGTGGTTTTAATGAAAAGCGGCAACGCCCTGGAAGCCAAACAGCGTCTGGAGGCCGCCTTGGCGAGCAAGCAGAGTTTTCAAGGGCGTGAGGAGGCCGAAGAACTGCTGAAAAAATTGAGGGATTAGGGATTTAGGAAATTGAGGGATTGAGGAATTCAGGGATTGAGGGTGAAAAGAATTTAGGAATTAAGGAATTAAGGAATTCAGAAATTATAAACGATCAAAACGCTCTCAGCGTTCAAAACGCTCCAAACGATAAAGAAGGATTATGGATTAAGATAGAAAAATTGAAACCCGAAAGGACCTTAAAGCTGAAGGGTCAAGGGAGAAAAATTATTTCACCGCCCGCTGCGCTCGAGGCGCGGAGAACACGGAGGGAGGGCAAAATTTTTATGTCTTCCGCTGACCCCGGTACCATCTTCCGGAGCTACGGGGCAGGGAAGCCGGAAGACATAAACCCTGCATGCCCTTCGGGCAGTTAGTTTTATTTTTGAGCGGCCGCCTCTCACGGCCGGTCAAAAACGAATAATATACTCTGCGACCTCAGCGACTCTGCGGTGAATTTTTTTTCTTGAGGATGAAAGGCCCCGGGAATGCTGAAGGAACGCGTGAGCTCAATGCGGAAAGGAATGAAGATGAAGATACGCAGTCAGAAGCTGTTGTTTGTCCTGCTGATCGGTTTTATGGCGGCAACGGTGCCGGCCGGTGCGGCCGACACGGCGCCCGAGGCGCTGGGGCAGGATTATATAATAGGGCCCGGTGACATCCTAGAGGTATCGGTGTGGAAGGAAGAGGCCCTGACCAAACTGGTGACGGTATTGCCGGACGGCAAGATCGCTTTTCCGCTGATCGGTGAAGCCATGGCCAGCGGGTGGACCGTGGCGCAACTAAAAAAGGAGATCGAAACCCGGTTGGCCCGCTTCGTCCCGGATCCGGTCCTCTCGGTGGGCATTCACCAGATGAACAGCCTGATGATCTACGTGGTGGGCAAGGTGAACCGGCCCGGCCGTTTCGAACTCAACTCCAACATCGACGTGCTGCAGGCCCTGGCCCTGGCCGGGGGTCTCAACAGCTTCGCCAAGAGCGGCCAGATAAAGGTCTTCCGCAAACAGGACGGTAAGACCAAGATCTTCGAATTCGACTACGACGATGTGACCGAAGGAAAAAAACTGGAACAGAATATCGCGCTCGTGCGCGGGGACGTGGTGGTGGTGCCCTGATAAAATCGCACACGATTTTATGTAGAGCGGCCGGTCAAAATCGAATGTTATACTCTGCGACCTTAGTGACTCTGCGGTGAATGTTCTTTCTTCATAAAGATGAATGGCGGAGGGGCCGCTCCAAAGGGGCTCAAAGCTAAAAGCTGATCTCACCGCCCGCTGCGCTCGAGGCTTGGAGAACACGGAGGGTAAGGCAATATTTTTATGTCTTCCGCTGACCCCGGTACAATCTTCCGGAGCTACGGGGCAGGGAAGCCGGAAGACATAAACCCTGCATGCCCTTCGGACAGGGGGGTATGGTGTCTGAGGTGACCATTTTCGGTGGAATCGGGGCATCAACGCATGGCCAAATTGACGGGGGATAGAAAAACCGTCATTTTGCCGAGAGATTGTTTTTTGAGCGGCCGCCTCTCACGGCCGGTCAAAATAGAACATTATACTCTGCGACCTCGGCCCTGCGGTGAATATTCTTTTTTCTGTAAGCATTCACAGGGCACCGCATCTGCTGTGTTGTCGGGCACTTGAAGTACAAAAGTACGTCTGCGCGCCCGACGCCTTGCATCTGCGGCACCCTGTAAACGCTTACTTTTCCGTGCTCTTAAGCACATTCGATGTCGCAACCCTGTGAACCGACACTTTTTTCTTAAAGATGAAAGGCGACGGGGCCGCTCAATGATTTCGACCGGAGGATGAATGCGGATGACGACTAAAAAAATCTTCATCGGGCTGACGCTGCTCGCTGCATTTCTGGTCGGCGGCCAGGCCTTGGCCGACAAGCGCGAGCTCGACGTTTTTCTCGGGGCCAGGGGGGAGTACAACGACAACATCTTTTTCACTGCAGATGACACGGTCAGCGATTTCATCACCACGCTCTCCGGCGGGCTGAAATTTCTCAACCAGACCGAGACGGACCGATCTTTATTTGTCCGGGATCGTGGAGCGGCTGCTCTATTCCGATGAGAAAGACCTCGACAGCTGGGACCAGTATTACAAAGGCCGTTTCGGCTACAAGTTCACGGAACGATTGGGTGCCAGGGTAGACGCCGCCTACTCGAAAGACTCCCGGCCGGACCGGGATGTGGCGGCTTCCGGCCTGATTCTAAGCACGGTTCCCCGGCAGATTCAAAACTACGGGGGAGAGGTGGATTATGCCCTGACCGAGATTACTTCCTCGAACCTTTATTACCGTTACACCCGACAGGATTTCGAACCGCGTGAGTTCCAAGGAACCTTCCCCGATTACCGCGCCAACCGCGCTGGACTGAATTTTGCCCACCGGCTCGACCGATACCTGGCCAACACCACCGGCCGTTTGAATTTTGGTTACAATTATTTCAAATACCCGCAAACGAACACGGACACCAAGGTTGTCATCGGCACCGTGGGGTTAGCCTACGATGTGACCGAAAAGTGGCAGCTGCTCATCGATATCGGGCCGAATTACTACGATTCTGAATTCAACGTACTCGGCAGCCAGTTCAAATACAGCGGCTGGGGTGGGACCGGCACAATAAAAGCGGAATACACAGGTGAATACATCGGGTCCAGCTTGACCCTTTATCACGGCATCGAACCGGCCAGCGGCCGGGACGGATCGTCCCAGAGAACGTCCGGGATTTTCGATATATACTACCGCTTTGCCGAACGGGGAGAACGGGGCTTACGACCGGCTACTACGTCAACAAAGCCAATTCAGGGGAACTGGCGATTCTGCCCCTCGATGAACGCACGTTCAACATCAGGCCCTGGCTGCGCTTCGACATCATCTTCGACAAGCTCTACCTGGAGGCCTCGTACACGTATTCAACTGTTGACGATCGGATCCGCGACAGCGACAGGGACCGCAATCTGGTCTGGCTACAGTTGGGGCTGGATTGGCCGATATTAGAATAGGCATGAAATTTTGTGAAAATTGATTAGGGAGATGGAATGGAACCGACCGAACTGACATTGGACGACTATCTCGGCATTTTGAAAAGGCGCAAATGGAGCCTGATCGTGCCGATGATCGTCGTCTTTCTCGCGGCGGCGGCTGTCGCACTCCTGCTGCCGCCGGTCTACAAATCGACGGCCACGATCCTGATCGAGCAACAGGAAATACCGGCCGAGTTCGTCATGGCGACGGTCACCAGTTATGCCGAACAGCGCCTGCAGTCGATCAACCAGCGCATCATGAGCTCTTCCCGGCTGCTCGAGGTCATCAATCGGTTCGGTCTATACCAGGATAAGCGCGACAAATGGACCACCGAGGAAATCGTGGCCCAGATGAGGGAAGACACCCAGATGGAGCCGATCAGTGCCGAGGTCATCGACCGTCGCAGCGGCCGACCGGCTGAAGCCACGATCGCCTTTACCCTTTCATACGAAGGTAAGACGACCCCGCAAAAAGTACAACAGGTGGCCAACGTGTTGACCTCCCTTTTTCTGGACGAGAACCTCCAGGTGAGAGCGCGGCAGACAAGGGAAACCACCCAGTTTCTGGAAGACGAACTGAAGAAGGTTAGGGAATCCCTGGACGAAATCGAGGCCCGTGTGGCCGAATTCAAGGAAAGAAATATCAACACCCTGCCGGAGCTGATGCAGGTGAACCTGCAGACGCTCAACAATCTCGAGCGCAATGTCGAATTACTGCAGGAACAGCTCCGCAGCCAGAAGGAGCGCGAGGGTCGCCTTCAGAGCGAACTGGCCAATGTCTCCCCCGAGCTGGAAGCGACCCAGAAGGACCGGCTGCGTCTGGAGGAATTGAAGGTCGAACTCGTCTATTTGAAGAGCCGGTTTACCGACGAATATCCCGACGTGCGCAAGGCCGAAGCGGAAATTAAAAAACTCGAGCGGCAGCTGGCTGACGGCAAGAGCAACTCCGGAAAGACCAGGCCGGACAACCCGGCCTACATCACCCTGGCGTCTCAGTTGGCGAGCGCACGGGCCGAAGTTAGGTCGATCCAGGAGCAGATTCGCTCCCTGAACGCCAAGGCCGACACTTACCGGCGCTACATCGAAACGACCCCCAAGGTGGAGGAAGCCTACAACGCTCTGGTGGCCGAACGCAACAACACCAAGGCCAAACACGATGACCTGAGCCAGAAACTGATGGAGGCACGGGTGTCCCAGGGGCTGGAAACCGAGCAGAAAGGCGAGCGCTTCACCCTGATCGACCCGGCCCGCCTGCCCGAGAAGCCGTTCAAGCCCAACCGATTGGCGATTCTCCTGATCGGCGTGGTGCTGGGCATCGGTGCCGGGATCGGCTTTGCTGCTTTGAAAGAATTCAGCGACACCTCGGTTCGCAGCATCGAGCAGCTGTCCAAAGCCACCTCTTTTCCGGTTCTGGCGACGATTCCCCTGATCGTGACGGCCGGGGACATTGTAAGGCAGCGGACTAAAAGATTGGTCTGGGTGATCGGCATGGTGCTGGTTGTGATCGGTGGTGTGGCCGTATTCCATTTCCAGGTCATGGACCTGCACGTTTTCTGGGCCAAGCTGATGCGGAAGATGGCCATCTATAAAAAATTATTGGAAAATAATGGATTAAGGGATACCGATGAAACTTCAGAAAGCGATCGAAAAAGCCCGAACGAAAGAGCCTGTGGCGGCCCCGTTGGCCGAAAACATGCAAGAACCGTCGACAAGGTTCTATCCGCGACGGTTGTCAATTCCGAGAATAATGGGAAACCGCCGGTTTACACCGATTCGGCTGCGGTCACCCTCGACGAGGACCTCGTTCTGCTGAAAATCGCTGCGTGTGCTTATCGCCCGATGCGCGCGAAATTGATTTTTACAAAGTCCTGCGAACCCAGATCATGCACCGCAGCAAGGAAAAAGGCTGGAATACCGTCATGGTGACCAGCACTCGACCCGGCGAGGGCAAGACGCTGACCTGCATCAACCTGGCGTTGACCTTTGCCAAGGCTTACGGGCAAACGGTCCTCCTGGTCGATTGCGATTTGCGGCAGCAAAAGGTGCACACCTATCTGGGGCTCGACAGCGACAAGGGGCATTGCCGATTACCTTCTGAACGGACGGCCCATCAGTGACCTTATCGTGTGGCCCAAGGTCGAAAAACTGACCTTGATTTCCGGCGGGAGCCCCATCATGGAAAGCGCGGAACTGCTCGGGTCACAGCGGATGAAGGCGCTGGTGGCGGAGATGAAGAACCGTTACAGTGATCGTTACGTGATCTTCGATTCCCCACCGCTGCTCAGCGGGGCCGATGCCCTGACCTTCGCGCAACTGGTCGACTGCGTCATCCTAGTGGTGGAGGAGGGCAAAACACCGATTAAAGAAATTCAAAAGGCCGTGGAGCTCATTCCGAAGGAGAAGTTTATGGGCTTTGTCCTCAACAAGTCGAACATGTCGAAAAAGGGGTATTACAGTTACTACTACAGAGCGGAGGGCAAATGATGATGGATCCCTCGTGCTGGACGGTCCCGATACGGCCCCTGCGGATTTCCAGGGTGACCGTCATGGTTTGATGAGGCCTTAGACAGTAATTCCTGGCCGGACCACCGGACCCGGAGTCAGCATTTGAGCGACAGAGGGCATTTGACCGATTTTTAGCGGTTGAATGCCCTTTTTGTTTGCACTCACTGCTCAGGGCTTAAGGGTGCCGGGACGCGGAGGGTTGGATAAAAAGAGGGTTGGCGTGACCGGGGTAGTTTATAATGAATGTCAGAATTAAATTCCGATTGGCTCCTTTGTAAAATCCCCCTATCCCCCTTTTCCAAAGGGGGGAATGAGAGGATATTATTCGGTCGCACGGCACTCATTCGGAACGCATTTATGACAACCACTATAAAGGTCACAAACGCACACGGATATACTCGGCAGGTATATCAGTGGCAGGGTCGAAGACAACCCTGCCACTGATCCCCAAGTTACGCCGTTGATTATCCCAGGCCTACTTGTCCAACAAGAGCAGCGGTTCGATGTTTGCCAGGTCATTCAATGCAATCACCGTGTATACACTGCCATCCGCCAACGTTGGCGTCACTTCGATAACCGTTGTTGTTGTCCCCGCTGCATTTACCTTGAAGTTTCTGGCTCCAGCTGCGACCTCCAGGTAATCAGAAAACTCCTTGAAGGCAACGTTGGTTAAGACAACTGCGTCATCGACTAAGACGTCCACGCTAGGTGCATCGGGTGAGGCGTGCACAACGCGAACCCTTGCATTACCAGGCGTGGGGCTTCGGTTGTCGTCCGTCAGTAGAAGCGGTTCGATACTAGTAACAAAATTCACAGCCAGTACGGTATAATCTGTGCCCCCGGCTAAGGTCGGCGTGACGTCGATCACACTGGTTGCCGTACCGGCAACGTTGACTTTTACGTTACGGCCGCCTGCCGACACAGCCGTGTAATCCAAAAACTCTTTGAATGCGACATTGCCAAGAACAACCGTGTTGTCGACCAAAATATCGACTTCCGGCGCATCGGGGGAAGCATGCACGGCACGGAGACGCGAGCGGTTGTCAGTAATTTCAATAGACGGTGTTGTCGGGTCGTTGGTGAGTACTATCAGGGTTACCGGTGAAGCGCCACCGGTTGCATCGACCGCCACAGCAGTCAATATCGATCCGGCGTTGAGCGGAACGGTACCTGAGTCGTAAACAGGATTTTTTGAACCAGTGGCTGTGATGCGAATCTGGTAATCCCCCT
The DNA here is from genome assembly GCA_963792945.1 of uncultured delta proteobacterium. Taxonomy (GTDB): domain Bacteria; phylum Desulfobacterota; class Desulfobacteria; order Desulfobacterales; family SG8-13; genus JARFQH01. Next base: position 36,932 of record CAWBYM010000006.1, read on the forward strand.
CGGGAATCTCGAGAAAATTGGAATTCGCTTTGAACGGCACGTTGGACAATGTGGGGGTGGCAGAGTTAATGTCCGCACCTGGAGCTGTCACGTAAACATCCACCGGGGGAGCGGTCGGAGAGCTGTGGACAACTCTGATCCGAAGAAGGTTGCCGCTTGGTGGAGTGCCCTCATCGTCCAGTACCAGGGCTTCGATTTGTGCAGCAAAATTCGTGGCGATGATCGTCGTCAGGGAATCCGTGGCAAAATCAATGTCCGCATCGATCACTGACGTCGATGTACCGGCCACATTGACTTTAATGTTTCGGGTTCCCGCAAGAATCGACAAAAACTGTGAAGCAGTTTTATATGGAACGTCGGTTAAAGCCGTTTGCCCATCCACCAGTACATCCACATTCGGAGCGTCCGGTGATCCGTGTAGCACTCGGATTGACGCCTCATTTGGTGGAATGATTGGGTTATCGTTGTCGTCGCTACATCCGGTCAGGACCGCGATGAGTGTAAGAAAAGTTGCGGTTAAGACGAAGCCTTTGCGTTTCATTTTTCCTCCTTTTTATGGGTCTGGTTGATCGGTTGCGGCAGTTGTTGTCTGAGAATTCATTTACAGAATCTCATCTTTACGAACACTGTTAGGGGTAAGCTATTGTCTTGATACGACAATTTCAATGATAAACAATTGGCCGTAAAATGATAGGTTTTGACTGCCAAACCAGGATAAACTCAGATCAGAAATCCAAAGAACAATTTTAAACGCCCACCGTTCTCAGCGTCCTAAACGTTCTGAACGGTTTTAACGAAGCGTGCCGAAGACTGACACTACCGTGTCGTGATTTAGCCGGGCGCTTGGTTACAATGACCTACAAAGCCATACATTTTGATAGATATCGGGGTGTTATCGTAAGATTGCGAATGAAAAATTGTTGACAAACATGACCTTGTTTGCCAATTAGGTTCGACACGTCTTTTTGCTGTTGCCAATGTAGTCGATGCAGACAGACGCCCGCCGCGCTGTTCATGACTCAACCGCCAGGGGTGAGAGTTCATGCGTGGAACGGGGTTTTCCAGGTTGGCCGTATCTGTCTTCATTGTCCTTTCCACGGTTTTTTGCCCCATTCATCCCACCCGTTCGGACAACCGTTCCGACGCGTTATTCCAAGAGGCCCAGGCGGGGGATTACCCTGCAGGCAGCGTTTCGGACGCGCCGCTCGAATGGAGCGCATGCGCGGCCGATTTCAACGGCGACGGGGACATTGACGGGGCGGACCTGGCGTTGCTCACGGATGGTCTCCAAAACGGCTGTGCAGGCGGAGCTGACTGCGTCGGCGATGTCGACGACAACGGCCATGTCGATGGGCTCGAGCTATCCCTGTTGATCTCCGGTTTTGGAAAAGCCGACTGCCCGCCGGCCGTTCCGGAGGACCTCGAATGGGGGCGACAAACCGATGAAATGATTGGCGGTGCGGGGCTGGTTGCCGATTCGGTGCGGATCATCAACGGCAATGCCATCGAAGCGCGAACGGATATCGTATTTCCCTCACCCAACAGTTTAGAACTCAAATTTGCTGCGGTGTACAACAGCCGGTCCCATGCGGCCGGGGCCCTGGGTTTCGGTTGGCATCACACGTACTCGCCCGTGCTCATTCCCCACGTATCCTTTTTACTCCGGGGTTACCTCAAAATCGTCGATGAAACCGGCCGAGGAGTCTATTTCCTCGAGGAACCGACCGGACTATACCGGGGCGCTTTCAACGAGAAGACGCGGGTCGAGCGTCTTACCGGCGGGTATGTCTGGCGGCGCCTGGACGGCTCACTTTACGGTTTCAGCGCCGACGGCCGCCTGGACTGGATCGAGGATGAGGTCGGGAATCGGCTGGACCTCGCGTACGATAGCGGGGGACGGCTCGCAACGGTTACAGACAGCGCCAGCGGCCGCACCCTTTCATTCAGTTACACGGAGGACGATTCGATGGCCGCGGTTGCGGGGCCGGTTACCGGCAGTGTGCCTGACGGCGTCTGGGTTCGGTTCGGCTACGACGAACGCCGGAACCTCACCAGTGTCGATTATGCCGACGGGTCTGGTGTGGATTACACATACGCCGATGCGAACGACCCGAATAATCTTACCGGGAAAAGAAACCGGGCCGAACACCTCATCCATTCCTGGACATACGACGATCAGGACCGCTGCACCTCGTTCTTCAGCCGTGAGGGTAAAAGCGTGACCATTGCCTATTCGGACGACACCCATGCGGAAGTGACCGATGCCTATGGCGTGCTGAGAAGATACGCCATAGGACATGTCGACGGCAGAAGGCGCCTTTCGGCAATGGAAGGTCCGGCCCTGGCCCCGTACAGCAGGCACAACACCATCCGGTGGGTATACGACGGGCTGCTGAATCTCACGCAGGTCGAATACGGCGGTGGGAGTATACACCTGTTTCCGGAACACGATGCCAGGGGCAACCCGACACTGATCGTTACGGCTGCGGGAACACCGGTGGAGCGCCGGGTGCAATACACTTTTCACCCGCAAATCAATACTCCCCTCAGCCGGTCCGAGGCCAGCGTGCTCGGAATGGGCAACAAAGAAACCGTTTGGGATTTCGATGATGACGGTGACGACATCGCCAACGAGGACCCGAAGCGGACGATAAGGCGGTTCATCGAACGGGGGTTTACCCACGACGACAATGGGGCGGTGGTTCCCTACGAATATGTAACGGCCTTGACCCGCAATCCGGTGGGGCAGGTGACCGGCATCGACGGCCCCAGACCGGGCCCCGGTGATTGGACGACGGTTGCATATGACGCTGACACCGGCGATATGACAGCCATCGTCTATCCCCTCATCGGCGGGACTTATTTTGCGGATTACGATGCCGCCGGGATGCCCGGCACGGTGACCGGTGTCAACGGCCAGTCCGACCGATATGTCTATGACGGCCGTGGGCGGACTAACGCCATAATTCACGACGCCGATGGCAGCGCTCAAAGCGTGTTATTCAATACGGCCGGACTGCCGTACACGAGGACAGACGAGGATGGCGTCATCCGGGAATACGAATACGATGCGGCATACGGGCGCTTGAGCCGCCGTTTCGATATGGATGACAACTTCATCTCCCACACCTACGACGCCCAGGGCCACCTCATCGAGAAATCGAAGCACAACGCTTCCGGCGCAAGGACGTCCTACAGGCGCTGGAGCTATCAGCACCCGAGTTTTCCGGGGCGGATTTGGAAGGAAATCAAGGCCGACGGCACCTATACGGAATATCTCTACGATGACGCCGGCAACGTGACTTCGGTCAAAGATCCCGAGAATCATACCCATCACCATGGATACGATGCCGTCGGGCGATTGACGAGCGTTGTCAGACCCGACCACACTACGGTTCGCTACGACTATGACGTTCACGGCAACCGGATTTCGTTTACAGACGGCATGGGGAATGTGACCGCATTCCTTTTCGACGATCTGGGGCGATTGTTGGTGAACACATCACCGGATACCGGCGTGACATCCTACGTCTACGATGAATCCGGCAACAGGGTTCGGAAAAGCGATGCCAACGGTATCGTGGTTCGATACGGCTACGACGACCTGAACCGGCTGGTCTCGGTCGGCTTTCCGGATGCCGCACAGGACATCAGCTACTCATACGACACCGGAATCTATGGTATGGGGCGGCTTACCGGAATTGCCGATGAGTCGGGGAACACCACTTTCGAATACGACCATCGGGGCCGACTGGTCGGAAAGACCAGTGTGCTGGAAGGGGCGGCCCATGCACTGAGCCGCAGTTACTCGCCGGGAGGCCGGCTGATATCGATGGTCTATCCATCAGGAAGGCGCATCGACCACACCCTCGACCCCAACGGCCGAACCCGGAGCATCGCCACCACCTATGCCGAAGATACGGTTAATCTGGTGGACAACCTCGCATACCAACCCTTCGGGCGCCCGCAGTCCTTGACGACCGGCTCGGGCGGGACGGTGGCGACCCAAAGCGGCGATTGCGAATGCATGGAAATTGCCAATCCGGGAACGCCATTGGAACAAGTGTACACTTACGACGCCAACCGAAACCTTTTGTCGATCAGTGGAACGCACGCTCCGTGGTTCAATCAGGAATTTACCTACGACGCCCTCGATCGACTGACAGGTGCGGTCGGTCCATACGGGTCGTACGCGTATACATACGATGGGGCGGGTAACCGGACGGCACGAACGATGAATGACTACACCGAGGAGTATTCATACGTGCCGGGTTCGAATCGGCTCCGTGCCGTAACCGCCGATGCCGCCGACACCAACTACGTCTACGACGCTGCCGGTAATCCCACCGGTATCGGGAGCACGACGCTGGTGTACAATCAAAGCAACAGGCTGATTCGCGTGGAGGAAAATTCGACAACCACGGGCGAATACGTGTATAATGCACTTGGACAGCGGGTCATGAAGACAGCGGGTGGGACGGTGACCGTTTTCCTGTATGACTTCGACGGGAACTTGATCTCGGAAGGACAAACGGGCGGCGTCATAGACAGGGACTATCTGTATTTAGGCGGCAGCCGCATAGCGATGGTGGACAATGACGACGGATCGTTCTTCTATTTTATGAACGATCACCTCGGCACGCCTTTGATGGTTGCGGACGCCACCAATACGATTGTCTGGGAAGCGAGCTACAAGCCCTTCGGCGGGGCGGTCGTGAACCCGAAATCGACCGTACAGAACAACTTCAGGTTCCCCGGCCAGTACGAAGACCAAGAGACCGGCCTGCACTACAACTACCACAGGTATTATGATCCGAAGATCGGCAGATATTTGAGGGCGGACCCCATCGGGTTGGCGGGGGGAATGAATTTGTATGCTTATGTTCAGAATAACCCGCTGAAGGACATAGATCTATTGGGTTTATATGGGAATAATGTGCACTCTGGGATGGACCGAACTGGAGGGAGGCTATGATAAATCATGGGATGAACTTTTACCGGATCAGCAGGAGAGGGCTTTTGAACCAATTGATGCTCAAGATAAAGCTTACATGTTTCATGACAAATGTTATGAAAGTGTAGGGTAGAAAATTGTACAGGTGTTTCTACTGGGACTTGCTATAATCAGTTGTGACAATGAATTAAAAAATAACCTAATTTCAATTGGCTTAATGGATAGAGATCCAGCGAATTAAAGAGGAAATTGGCAATATTTACTTTGTTGCTTTGCCAGTTTCAAGAGACTTAAATTTTGGAATTCAAAATTCATACCCAGAGGTTATAAGTGGATTATCTTCAAGTTTGACAAAAATTTTTTGCGAACTAAAGACCATTAAAAAGTATTGTTTGATATATAGGTGCATAATTGGAGGAATGATTATTTTGGTATACTATTTAAAATCTCGTCGTTAATAATAATTTTGATTATAATTGTCATCTGATAGAAGAGTCTAATAGTGTTCAGTCCAAAGTTGAGGTGAAATGCTTGAGGGAATGAGTATAACTGTAATTAATTCATATGGCATAATGAAAATTACACTGGCAAGGGCTACTTTAAGACATTATACTTGGAAGGGTGAAACTATCGAAACCATGGAATTGATACCGAGAAGTGACCGGTGGAATGGGAGTTTAGGTTTATATTTTCCCTGTGTAGGGTAATCACTGGCCTAAGCATGATGGAATTAGAAGGGCAGATCTCGAGGAAGGTCAACAACATTTTAAATCTGTCAAAGATGCTATGGATTGTATTAACAAGAGGAATTATTGGGGTTATTCGTTTTTAGGGATAATGGTTTAGTGGTAGGATGGGCGAAGTTGGATGTTACTGAGGTACGCTAAGCGTTTCTGTTTGGCAGATTTTTATTAATGGGTTGATGAAACCAAGTACGCTATCAGGAAGTAATAACGATAAAATCACTTTGAGATATTAGATGGATAAGGGCTAATCATTATTTGATTAACACGTTATTTTTGATATTACGACTCTTATAAGCTGACCTAATGAGGCTATATCCCGGAATTCTATCAAAACATTTCATTTATAAAATTCTACTAAGAGTTACAATCAGAATAGAAGATCAAACTTTTAGAATATATATCTCGTTTGTCACAATTCTTTATTATATTTACTATTCTTTTGCTCGATAGAAGCATTCTCACAAAATAATCCATGCGACACTCCCCCCTGCACCATAGCCGGTAACGCCACCTATAAGGCCAACTGGCAATTCTATTGGTTGCCCGGCAACCCGCAAACCATCGGGCAGGACAGCCAGGTGGAGGTCGGTGTCTTTGGCGGCTATCCGCCTTTTTCGTGGACGGTCAGCGGCAATGGATTTTCGTTGGCCGAAGGGGAAACTCCCGAGCGGACAAATGTTCTCATTTCAAGTTCCGATGCCTGCGGATCGGCTTCAATCACCGTGGTCGACAGGAATGGAAACCGAACTTTGGGCTCACTGAGATGTTCAGCTGGAAAATGGAGCGCCAGCAAAGCCGGTTGTGTGTTCGGTGAGGTCGATGATTACGTATATGAAGGCGGAGCGACGTATTACCCATACAACTGGCCGTCTTGGAGCTTCACTATCGGAAAGTATCAGCAAAACCAGGGTGTCGGAAGAACGTGGGCCGGTGACTGTGGGCAAACGTGTACCAATTGTCCGGACCACTGCGCCCAGGTGGCGGTTGAAAATGCTCAGTACACGTGTTCGCCTTGCATGAACAACACATCGATTGTGCCCTGCCGGAGGATACAAAACCAGGGGTTGTGCTGCACGATGTACATTGTCAATTACAAGGAGTGGGTGTGTGAGTAGATATCGCGCAATGGCTCTGTGGCGGACAAAGGTCGCATGCAGAAGATATCCGGTGGTGAAACAGTATGAATCTGTTTATCAATCTTGACCTTTAAAGGTTTTTTGCTCAGCCACGATTGAAAATGGTATTTCTCTCCGAAGCGTTTTAATTGTTCTGTCCTTATTGACCGGTTCTTCAGGCACATGGTTGTTGTTGGTGAGTTCTTTTTGCAGGATTTCATATTTGGATTTAAGCTGCGCAAAGGCCATGAGTAGTTTGTCGTTGCGCAGGCGTTCCTTGGCCAGTATCACCCTGACCGTATCCCTCAATTCTTTGGTATATTCTTCCACGCGATATTCGAGTGCTTCGATCCGCTTATCCCGTTCTCCCTGAACCTTTGACCCTTTGGGTGGCGCAGGCTCTGAAGCCTTGCTGGCCGGTTTGTAATCATCGATCTCTTTTTCTTCCCCGAAATCATCATCGAACCACCGATCAATACCCAGACCGGAGTCGCCGGTGTCTTCTTTTATTTCTTCCAGGATCTTGGTGCCGATTAGGGGGATTTCATCCGCAAATCCATATACCAGAGCCGCGTGACAGAGGATGTTGATCGCCCGCGGAATACCGCCGGTCATTTGGTGAATCATGTTGACAGCCCCGACCGAAAACAGGTCGGGCTGACCGCCGGCTGTCTTTATCCGGTGGGATATGTACTGGCCGGTTTCTTCACGGTTGAACGGTTTCAAGTGATAATTGACGGCAATGCGCTGCGTCATCGACTCCATGGCCGGTGTTTTCAGCTTGGACTTCAATTCCGGCTGCCCCACCAGCATGATTTGCAAAAGCGCCCGGTTGTCCTCCTGGAGGTTTGACAGCAGGCGGACTTCTTCCAAGGCGTCGAAAGACAGGCTCTGGCCCTCATCGATGATCAGCAAGGGACGTTTGCCCTGGCTGCGCACCTCGATCAGATAACTGGTCAGAGCCTTGATGGCTCTCGTCTTACTGTTGGTTTCAGGGTTGATTCCAAATTCATCGAGGATGAGTTCCAACAGTTGGTCCGAGGTGATATTGGTATTGAAGACAACGGCAATGTTGAAATCGTCGACTATTCTTCTCAGCAGGTGGCGGATAATGGTGGTTTTGCCGGTGCCGATATCACCGGTAAAAAGGATCAGGCCCGATTCGTCCATGAGCCCGAAATCGAGGCTGGATAGGGCGTTCTTGTGCTGACGGCTCAGGTAAAGAAAATCAGGGTCGGGAGCGAGATTGAACGGCTTTTCTTTGAAGCCGAAATATTCTTCATACATGTCGATACCGATTCATGAAAGGTTGGCAAAATAAAAGTTACATAAATTACACAGTTCTGTGTAAAAATGTCAAGAATATTAACCGAACTCCGAGGTGAATGCGGGGCGATCGGAATGCGGATTTACCGTATCGAGGGGTCTCGACTGAGACAAGATATTTAAATATTGCGTGTTTACGCAGTGTGAAAGCCGCATTACTATAAAAACTAAACGTGCCGTATTCTGATACGTTTCAGTTGGTAAGGCCGAGCGCACCCAGCTGTCAATGGCGACGCGCCGCCGCACGGGAAGGTATTAACGCCGGACCGATGACGCCACAATGTATAATCATGGAGGTCAATGGTAACTGGCACAACCATTGCTTATTTTTAACGAGATTTGACGCATTGAGTTGATTTGGGTTTGGTGCGTGGTCGATCCCATCTGTAGGTGAAACCTGACATCTCTGCGATACCCTGGTTCACACGTTCGTGCGCTATCTAAGAGCTCAAGCTGAATAGGACGCGATAATGCCTTTGATCCATTCTTTGCGATTTAAACATTCCGGTGACCGGCCGAGATCTTCTTTTGATTGGGTATTCGCACTAATCGGTGTCGGTATTTGTATGATCGCCTTAAACACTTTTGCCGGTGATGTACATGCCAATGATCTGAGCGCCTACTGGAAGCTGGAAGAGACATCAGGAGCCGCCATTTTCACAGACGCTTACGGAAACAGCGACGGGCAATGCGCAACGAGTCCGTTGATCGTGAATCCGAATTGCCCGAGCCAGGCACCCGACGGTAAAATCGGAGCGGCGCAACGCTTTGACCAGGCAACGCCGAGCGGCATCGACATATTGGCCTTGCCGACCGAGGACAGGCCGTTCGACTGGGAACGCTATGACAGCTTCACGATCGAGTTTTGGATGCGATATAAGGACGATACCTTGATCGGCAGCGACAACGAGGTCATCGTGGGGCGCGACGATTCCCAGGGCAGTACCAACTTGCACTGGTGGTTCGGCGTCGAGAGCCCGACCGGGCAAAGCCCGTTTCCAATTGGGGTCTCAAAGCGGTGGGTCGGATTTCGTTTCCCTGACGGGTGGTCCCCGTGTCGATGACGGCCACTGGCATCATCTGGTGGGGGTGAGGGACTGGGTCAGTGGCACCAACACGTTGTACGTCGACGGTCAGGAGGTCGCCACGGCCTATCATGTCTATGCAGCCGGATTCGAATCGGGAACGGCCGCCCTGAATCTGGGCTGGCTGAATCTGTCTCCGGGCTATTTTTACACCGGTGAATTGGATGAACTCGCGCTTTACAACCGGGCGCTCGGCCCGGACGAGATCCGGTCGCGTTTCTTCGTGGTGCGGGACCGTCTGACCGCCTGCGGTGTTCCGGTGAGCATTATGCCGCTGGGTGATTCCATCACCTATGATCAGTACATGGGATTTGACAATCGGGATGATGAAGAAAGAATCGCATGGCGATATAGGCTCTGGCAACTGCTGTCTAATGCGGGATATCTTTTCGACTTTGTTGGAAGCCAATGGGCCGGATACAGCAGCCGTTTCCCGGATGCTGACAACGAGGGTTGGCCCGGTTATAGTGACAATGATATTGCCGCCAACATATACAATTGGTTGGAATTGGCGGCGACGAGCCAGTCGCCGGTCGATGTCGTTTTGCTCCACATCGGTACCAATGATCTTTTTGATGATTTGCCCTATGACGTGGAGGACATCCTCAACGGAATCGATCAGTACGAGATAGACTATGACAGGGATGTCACCGTCATCCTGGCGCGCATCATCAATCGCCTTGACAACAGCACCCTGATCGCCCGGACCACTGCTTTCAACGCCAACATTGAGGATATGGCCCGCAAACGGATGGACCCGACCTACCCTGGTTACGTGGGGGACATTTCCGGTGTCAGGGACAGGCTCCTCATCGTCGACATGGAGTGGGGCGCCGGTATCGACTACGCCATCGACGACACGGATCCTTATGACAACGGCGATATGATCGACGACCTGCACCCCAACCCAAACGGATACGCCAAGATGGCAACCGTCTGGATGTACGGTAATGGCAGCGCTAGCGCATATCCTTTCGGGCTAGCTCATATCCTGCCGACGTGCGCATATAGCTCTCCGGAGATCACCTCAACACCGATCGAGCAGACCTTCATGGACGAGTACTATGTTTACGACGTCAATGCGTACGGCTATCCGGCCCCCACGTTCCAACTGACGTCGGCGCCGGCCGGCATGACCATCGATGAAACCAGCGGGCTGATCGACTGGGTCCCGTCCGCAGGCCAGGTCGGGCCGCATGCCATCGAGGTCGTGGCGGCCAACGGTGAGACTCCGGATGCAGTACAAAATTTCACCCTCCAGGTGAGTCCTTCCCCGATACTTCAATCCGGCAGTTACCTGGACGACGGTCGCAACCCAAACGTATTATGATTTCACCGACGGCATCTTACGACGGAGTGAATTTCGATGACACTCCTATCGGCGATCGTGCCCGACAGTGGTGCCGGAGGCACCTACACGTCCAATATTTTCGATGCCGGTGGAATCGTCGGCTGGCAGGAAATTGCCTGGACCGGCAACAGCGGGGAACTGCCGGCCGGGGCGCAGACCGACGAGACGGTGGATATGACCGGCAACGTGCTGCTTTACCATTTGAACAACGACAGCGAATTACGGTGAGAGCAGCGTCATGGTGCACGACTTCTCGGGCCGGGGACACACCGGCGCCACCTCCGGCAGCGGCGTCAGTATCGGAGCCACGGGTTCAGGAAAATTCTACGGCGGTTATGTGGCCAACACAGCCGATGACGGGGGACACATCAACGCCGGCGTTTCAGATGATTTCGACTTCGCCCTATCCGGAGGCGCCGGATTTTCTTTCTTCACCTGGTTCAATAAAGTTGGCCCATGCGATTCGCCGGACAACGACAACGAGGTCATGGCTTCCCGTTACGGAACGGGTGACAGAGCCAACACGTGGTGGTTCGGTTGCGGTTTCGATGATGCGGGTGAGGGCAGCTACGACAACAAGCTTGTGTTGCAGTTCTATCCGGAAAACCAGCCCGAAGTCATTCTATCTTCTGGAAATTCGATCAACGACGGCAACTGGCATCACGGCGGCTGGGTTTACGATCCGGTCGACGGAGACGTAACCTTGTATTTGGACGGACAGCCGGTATCAAGTTTGTCTTCGAGCCCCGGACCGTTTACCTCAAGCGAGCCGCTGTGCTTCGGTGCCTATGGTGACAATTGCGATTCCTATGAATACGTGGGTTCCCTGGACGAGGCGGCGGTGTTCAACAGGGCGTTAGGCGCCGGGGAGGTCAACAATCTCTACCAGCGCGGTGTCGTCTCATTGGGGGTGTCCGTGCGGGCCTGCAACGACGGCGATTGCAGTGACGCGGACTTTGTCGCTTTGGATGACCGGAACCCACAGGGTTTGTCGTTCAGCGGGAGGTATTTCCAGTACCGGTTCGATTTCGGGCCGCCGAGTTGGTGCCTTCACGCCGGAACTCTACCGTGTGATCCTGACACACAGCCTCAGCCCGTTGCCCACGCCGGACATCGACGGCAACGGTGTGGTGGACGGCAGCGACCTGGACACCTTTACCGCCTCATTCGGATTCAGTGCACTCGATCTCGAATACAACCCTGCCTGCGATTTCGACCGCAACGGAACTGTGGATCAAGAAGATCTGCAAACTTTCGCCGGAAAATTTGGCGGCAACATTTGACATTCTTACCAAGAGAATGGGAGCCAATCTCATGATGGCCTATTTCGTGCACGACAAAAAGGAAAAGACGGACACCATCGTGCTGCCGGATTTGGGATGCAGCGTAGCGGTGGATGAAACCCGGTTAAAGGACTTCATATCGGCCCGCCCGACATTCAAAGAGTGGTCGGGCGATGCCTGCGGTCTGATGACGCCCGAAGACTACGGCACCATCGTGGCCACACGAGACGAGTGCGGCGATGTGAATATCGTCAAGGAGGCCCTTTGGCGGGACCGCCTGGATCACCACCTGGGAAGCGGTCGAAGGGCTTGAATCGTTGCACCGTCGAGACCCGGTATGCCGTGATGGAGAAAGTCCGAATCCGAGCCGGTGTTATCCGTGCAATCGATCGAGAAAAACAGTCGCCGTATCCATCCAAGCAGACCTTGAGCGCGGGACAACCGAATCGAATCGTTTGAGCGGATGCTCTCTTGGGGCCTGAACGAAGACCAATAAGGGCCCAAACGCCTGGGGGTTCATGCCCGGGTTCCGAGGGCCCTTGAATCCAAATACCTTTGGGCCATGGCCATACCGGCCACTGTTTTGGCGTCCTTGATCTCCCCGTTGTCGATCATCGTCAGGGCCCGTTGCCAGCGAACTTCGTGCACCTCTAGCTGTTCGTCCCCGCCAAGAGCCTGCTTGGCCGGTACAAGGTCGGTTGCCAGGAAAATATGAATCCGCTCGTCGGACCAGGCCGGTACCGGAACGATGTCGCCCAGTTCGATAAACGTTTCTGCGCTGAATCCGGTTTCTTCGATCAGTTCTCGCTTAGCGCACGTCAACGGGTTTTCATCCGTTTCGAGGGTTCCGGCCGGAATCTCCCAGATAGTATCGCCCACGGCGTGTCGGTACTGATGGACAAGGATGACCGTTCCCCGTGTGGTCAACGGAACGACAGCGGCGGCTCCGGGATGACGCAGGATCGGGATGTCGGTTTCGAAGCCGTTGGCCAGCCTGATATTCTCGGTGACCAGCGTAAAGGGTTTCAACCGGAGCAGGGTGCGGATGGAATTCACTTTGACCATATTTGACTCCTTGCGAGCGCGGAAGTGTGTTTTAAAGACTTGGAGGCGAAAATGCGAATGGTTGTTTTTATATGCACCCTTGTGATGCCGATAGGGCTCGCGGCCGCGGTATCCGCCGATATCTACATGTGGACGGACGCCGATGGAGTGAAAAATTTCACCAACCAGGCGCCGCCCGAACAGGCCGTTCTTTTCATGGAGACCCCTGAATTCGATTCAGCGGCATCTGAAATCGACCGGGACGATGGTGCGGACCCAGGGGAAGCCGAAAATCTCCAGGCCGACCAGCTGCGCTCGGCGCAGGAAAAGATCGACGAACTGACCGAACAGGTGCAGGGCCTGCGAAAAGACCTGCAGGATGCTTTGGAGCCGGTTCCCGATCAACCGGCTCCCGAAACGCTGGAGACGGCTGGGGCGGAAGATTTCGTCAGATTCCGGACCGTATACGGATTTGGTCGCTATCCTTTGTATGACCCTTACGGGTATCTGTGGCACCGCAAAATCAAAAAAAACCACCAACGGCCGGGCTATGATCACGGAGGGCACAAAAGGGCCGTACCTTTCAAGCACCGGATCAAAGGCCATGGACCGGGGGGGAAAAGGATGGAAAGACCGGTCGCCGGGGCGGGACGGCATTCTTCCGGATACACAAGGTCACACGGCATGGTGCAGCGGCCGGGGGGCAGTGCAACACACCGTCGCGGCGGTTTTCAATCCGGTTCGCGGGGCGGGCCGCCCGGGCGGCGATGATGCGGTTTCTGGCCAAAGACCGACCGGGAGCCGGCCGCTCAGCGTTCGTCGTTTCATGAAGGCCGGTCGCCCAGTGCGTTGCGAATCTTCCGCGACATTTTGTACATGTCGAAGGGCTTCTGGATAAACTCGCGACACCCCATGGCCAGCATCTCATTGGCGATATCAGCCATGCTGTACCCGCTCGACACAAGCACCTTGACACCGGGGTGGATTTTTTTCAAATGCCGGTAAGTCTCGCGCCCGTCCATGCCCGGCATGACCATGTCCAGAATGACCAGCCCGATATCCTCCCATCGCTTCCGATACGTGCCGACGGCTTCCTCGCCGCTGCGTGCCGTCAGCACCGCGTAGCCCATGTCTTCGAGCATCGCTTTGCAGGCCTTGAGGATATAGAGCTCGTCGTCGACGATCAATACGGTCTCCGAACCCCAGTAAATCCTGTCATCCGTTTCCTTTTCCGTATTCAAGGGCTGGTCGGTTGCCGGTATGTATATGCTGAACGTCGTCCCTTTCATTGGCTGGCTGACAAAGTCAATGATTCCCGAGTGGTTCTTGATGATACCGAAGGCCGATGCCAGCCCCAAACCGGTGCCGCTGCCCATGGTCTTGGTGGTGAAAAACGGCTCGAAAACGTGGGCCTGCACCTCAGGGGCCATGCCCGCACCGGTATCCTGAACCGAAAATTTTACATACCGGCCGGAGGGCAGCTTATATGGCCGAACGAAATTTTCATCCAAATTGACATTTTCGGTTTTCAGTTGCAGCACCCCTTTTTTGCCCATGGCCTGATAACCGTTGAGATAAAGGTTGACGAGTACCTGTTCGATTTGGATGCGATCGATCGAGACGGTCCAGATATCTTCCTGATAGGATGCCTCGATCCGGATTTCCTTGCGGGTGCGACCGAACAGCTCGGTGGTTTTGCGAACCAGATCGTTGACGTCCGTCGGTTTGACCATGTATTTGCCGCCGCGGGCGTAGCCGAGGAGCTGCCGGGTCAGGTTGGCACCGCTCTGAACGCACCGTTCGATGCTGCGGACATTCTCGATGTTGGGGTCTGCAGCATCCAGGACCGAGAGCATAAGACTCGCATTTCCCTGGATGCCCATGAGCAGGTTGTTGAAATCGTGGGCGATGCCGCCGGCCAGTCGACCCAACGCCTCGAGTCGTTGGGTTCGCTGGAGGTGTTCGGTCAGCCGTCGGCGCTCTTTTTCTTCTTTGCGGCGATCCGTGACGTCCCGTCCGATACCGCGATATCCGCAAGGTGTGCCGTCGGCATCGCAGATCAGTGATGCCGATAGCTCGATAAGACGTCTACTCGCATTATCCCTGCTGATGACTTCCGCCTCGATAGTGTGGTGGCAAGCACCGGCACGGTATATTTCGGCAAATGTTCTGAACAGCCGCATTGCCGTTTGGGGGCTGGCGAAGCGGCGGAAATTCATTCCCAAAAGGTCACTGCCGGGGATCCCGAGGGTTTCTGCCGCGGCATGGTTGAAGAGCGTAAAGTTGCCCTTCAGGTCGGTTTCGAAGTAGCCTTCCTCGATGCTCTCCAATATGTTTCTGTACTTTTCTTCCTTGTCTCGTAACACGGCTTCGGTGCTGAGACGCTGCTCTACTTCCCCCCGCAGCTCGGCATTGACTTTCTCCAGGTCTGCGGTGCGTTCCAGTACGAGCTCTTCCAGCCGGGAGCGATAATTCCTCAGTTCGGCCTCCGCAGATTTGCGGGCCGTGATATCGCGCATGGAACCGATGATTCTTTCCGGATTTCCACTGTCGTCAAATTTGAGGAAGGAGTTCAGTGAGTAGTAAATAGGATTCCCCCGTCTGTCTTTCAGTTCGATTTCGTAGTCTGACACCCGTTTGTGGGCCTGCAGAATATCGATGAATCTTTGGCGCGATTTGGGATCCCTGTAGAATTGATTGACGTCGGTACCGATCAGAGCGGATCTTTTAAGACCCGCAATTTTTTCAATTGACGGGCTGATTTCCAGAATGGTTCCGTCCAGGGCCGTTTCGTAGTAAACGTCCTGTATGTTTTCAAAAATGCCGATGTATTTTTCCTGGGTTTCGCGGATGGCTGATTTCATGCACGCAAAGGCATCGCTCGTGGCACCGATTTCTTTGTAGTGGGATGTCAGGTCGGCAGGCGATGTCAGGTCGCCGTTCTTTACGGCGATGGCGGCCTTCTCCAGTGCCGCCATGGGCCGCAGAATGCTGCGCGCCAGCAGAAGAGCCATCAGCGTGGCGACGACCGAAAGGGCGAGCGTCAACAGGATATTGTTGCGCCGGTTTTCCTTCAATGAGCCAAGATAGTCGTTTTCCGGCAGGTGGACCCCGATGAGCCAGGGCCAATTCGCGATAGAGAACGGCGTCAACATCGCGTGATAATACTGGCTGTTGTGTTCAAACCGTGCAAATTGAGAGGTTGTCAGGTGGTAGCGTCCGCCGGAACCCGCTTTCAGGTTCATGGCCGAGAAGGCTTTGCGGCTGAGGACATCGTCCAGCTCTTCGATTTTTACCAGACGATACCCTCCTGAAGGGTCGTTTCCTGAGACTTTAATCTTCTCGAGTTCGGGAAACGCCACCACGTCGCCGTTGCTGTTGATCATGAAGGCGCGACCGTTCTTGCCGATGTTCATGTCGGCGATAAAGCGGGACAATTGATCGATCTCGATGTCGACGCCGATAATTCCCTGCAGCATCCCGGCCATATCGTTTGTCGGGCCGGCTATGGTGATCCCGGGTTTTTGGGAAGTGTAGAAAATATAGGGATCTGTCCATACGATCTGCCGCTGCGCATCGGCCTTTTTGTACCAGGGGCGGCTTCGGGGATCGTAGGTGTCTTCGGGGTCGTCGGTGTCGGCGATGAGACCCAAGTGTTCATCGCGCCAGAGGAGCCGGGTGGTGTGTTCGCCGTGGCGGTTCCGGACGATTTTGGTTCTGAACGTCGCTCCCGGCTGTTCTGCGTTGCGGCTGACATAAAAAAAATCACCGTTGGGACGGCCGAGATAAATGCCGGCAAAGTGGGGGTAAATCGCCAGCTGGTCGAGAAAGTAGCGTTCGAGGCTGTTGAAATCCTGTTCGTTGAAACCGACGACATTGGCGCTGACCAGTCGGCGCGTAAGGGCCGCGGCGGCATGGGCATGAGCCAGGTGGTTTTGAGACTGTTCCATGGCCAGATCGGCGATGTTCTCCATGATATCTCTGGCATGTTGATTCAGGACCTCCTCGGACGACAGGTACGACGAGGTCGTCGTCGTCAGGTAGGTCCCCCAGATCAGGGAGAGAAAGCCGACAATCAGTGTCCAGCGGATGGATAATCTCATTCGTGTTCCTGCGTGCTCATCCCGTGCGAAGCGGCATCAATTCGACACCCCGGACATCTCGCCCGGAGGCGGTTTGGTTGCCCCGGATGAACTCGAAAGTGGTCGGCTGCAAATGCCGTCGCGGCGCGGATTGACAGAAATCCGACGATCCCGGGGCGTCGGGGACGAGGTTTAGACCGAGAACCGGAATTTTGCACCAGTTTATGGGCTCGATCTGCGGTTGTCCACAGTTAATTGGCGGACGGCCAACGGGGTCGACGATACCGTCACCAATGAATATTTCAGGCTTCAGAAAAAAACCTGCAGCAAAGAAACAGCATACCGAGCGGTTTTGAAAAGGAGCGGTGGCACTCAAAATATGGATCACTCTTTGATCGTGAAGGGCTGGCTGCGCGGTACTGCAGTGTGCCTTCTGATCCACCGATTGATACCTATGCCCGCGGCGCAGCCCAATACGATACCGCCGTCTCTGAAGCTTTCAAAAAGGATCGAATGGAAGATATCGGACCATCCGGCATGGCCAGCGGACCAGTACACCTCGAGCGGCCACAAGAATGATACCGAAGAGTCCGTTAAAAAGGCATCGGCAATGACATGGGAAAATATCAGCAAGAAAGACAACCGGTAGCTGAGGCCTTCGATCTTCAGCCACCGCCGGCCGGCGACATAGGCCAGAAAACCGGCGGTCAGAGCAAATATCAGGCTATGGGTCGGTCCGCGGTGAAACGCGTTGCCGTTCCATTTGAACAGGAGCCCGATGATGATGTCCATGTCCGGCAGATTGGTCAGAACGCTGATATAGATGAACATTTTCCAGCGGCGGAAGGCTGAATCGCCGGCGCCGGCTTCATAAGTCATTAACCCGATGGCGGTATGACCGAGTGGTAAAGGCATGTGGAATCCTCTTGTCTTGAAAATGTGTGATCGCCGGGGATCGAGGCGATGGGGTCGCTGTTAAAATGCATGCCACTGGTTGAGGTTTGTCGGTAAAGCAGAATCTGTACCATTTTTAATTCAAGTTAAAATAGGATGCTATTGATCTGGATTACAGTAAGTTAAAAAAATACGGGAGGGCCGGCAGACATCGGAGATGTCTTTGATGTCAGGACTTTTTTCATAATCCAGCCAAGGGTTTTCCAAATTCGGTTCCCGGGTCAGCCCAACGAGGTCCAGCAGAGAGAACTGGGATTCGACTCACAGGAAGTCCTTGCGCGTCACTCTCTGGGCCGGGTTTCTAAAAAGTTCAACGCCGAAGCCCTTTTTGTTGCGCCAGACAATCTCACCTTTGCGCTTTTCATTTTTTTTTCCGGCATAGGGAAGAGCCACGGTAATGATGTCACCGACCGATACCCGAGCGGATGATTGGATAAAAAGGCCATGCCGGCTGTAATCCCTGACTTCCCCCTGGAAGAACTGATTGGCGGTGGCGAAAAAGACATACCGGACATAGCCATGGCGTTCGAATTGGCGCCTGTCGATATTCTTGATGGTTTGAGCGGCATTCATTGTTGGTTACCTCTTTTTTCCTTGCTTTAAATGCTGTTAATTGTCGTGGATACATCACAACCAGGTTCCGAACATACGCATGCAATTATAGTGCCGAATTGGTTATGCTAAAAAACATAATGATAACAAGATAATGAAATGATCTTGTTTAAAGAAAGAACGGTTTTGAGAACTTATTTACACAGGATCGGGTAAACAATTCACCGTTTCTGTCGACACATCCCTTGGGACCCTATGTCGCGAAGGTCACGGGGACAGCCTTCAGGTTATTGCGTGATTGCTTGAGAAGTTAGGTTAAGAAGAAACATTCTCGGACGGCAAAGGGTGGCCGTGTAAGGGGCGGGGAGTGGCACTTGAAGTCGGCTTTTCGTTAATGATGCACCCTGTGGTATGTCAAAAATGAATGACATCTGAGGTAGTGCCCATCCACGAATGGAGGATGCCACAATGGAGTGTCCAATTTATAAATGAGAATTTTTTTCGCTGGGCAAGGCCGCATCCCGCCTATGGCGGGACCCAGTGGAAAAAAGGCCATTTATGGATGGACACGAGGTAGGGATGCATGGGCCCATAAAGAGTAAGGGCGACCCGTTGGCCTGACGGACCGCCCAATGTATGGAAAGCGCGGCGCAAAGCGCTTATACTACATCATAAGCCTTGTTGGAAGTATGTCAAATTAGAATGATGATAGGCTCACGAACGATAAGAATATCAAAGCAAAAAACTCAATTTAGGGTGAATTTTACATAGAAAACAGGGGATAGGGATAGAGGTGAATGCGTTCATTTATTATATTTTGTTATCGGCTCTTGGCGTCGCCTTGTTAGTTGGTCCGATTCTAATCATCGTCCTTCTGATCAAAAGGAAAAGATAAAAAAACCGGGATAGGCAGGGCCAACCGGATACGGTTAAAACAGGGTTGCAGGCTCTCTCTAACTTGTTGATATTATTGGTGCCCCCGGCAGGAATCGGACCTGCGGCACCAGGATTAGGAATCCTGTGCTCTATCCACTGAGCTACGGGGGCATATTGAGGTAATGCAGAGTATCTTGCGGTGTTGCTGTTTTACCTGATGGCACTGCGCCTGAATTCGTGGAAGATCCTATTACCAACACCCGCTTTTTGGCAAGCTTTTTTCCAGGCTATATCATACCTTTTAATGCGATCCGTTCAGTTTAAACCACCACCCAGCAGAGCGTCTAGGACATCCTCAAACACGGCCTCGTTTAGAATAAAATCGTTGTGTGTTAATCCAACATATTCCACATTTCGCGCTCCATCGAGCTTTGCCAAATATGCGGGCACATTCCCATCGTGGGGGGTTGCGTAGATCGACGTATATAGTGCATCCCCCGGTGTGTCGTCCCGCGAGGGCCGGCCATAGTATGAGTCGCATACATAATGATTGGCTCCCGCCAACGTTATGACGTTTCTAACCCAATAATTATTGTCGGAGAAATGCATAAATGCCATAATCGCGGTTCCACCGCGACTGTGTCCTACTAGAGTCACCTTCTCAGCACCGGTTTCCGAAAGTACTGTCGCTATTTCATTTTCAATTTGAGCGATATGCTCATGACTACACATTGAAAAATTATCTTTAATCTGGGGAGCGAACATAAGGTTCCGGTCGAACCCTTCGTTCTCAAGCCAACCCTGCAATTTGTTCCAGGTTACCGGATGACCATACAACCCGTGGATCATTATGATTGGGTCATGGGGCAATTCACTGGATGGTGACAATTCACTGGATGGTGGCAGCCAACCCATTCCCATCAGGAAGACACACACCGTTATGGAAATTAATAGCTTTCTCAAGATCTTACCTCCTTCCATAAGGCCCGTTAGTCCAATTTGACATCACTCATTTTCTCTCATCTCAACCTGCGGTTACATTATTTGTAAGCATTCACAGGACACCGCATCTGTTGTGTTGTCGGTCACTTGAAGTACAATAGGTCGTCTGCGCGCCCGACGCCTTGCATCTGCGGCACCCTGTAAACGCTTACTCTTCTGTGCTCTTAAGCACATTCGATTTGCAACCCTGTGAACCGATACCATTATTTGAAGTATCGATGAGGGTAAAACCAGGAAACCCAACCTGAAAAGGGCAGAATGGTATTTCACCAACAGGTATGGATCATGTCTGTACCCCAAACTTTACATATTCAAACAAAAAAGCCAGGTTCACCTATTAAAGGCAACCCGGCTATCTCCAATTACAGGAATCGCAGATCAGCTAAGACCCGTGGTTTTCCGGCCCTGCTTTTCAACAGGTGTGGCTTTTTCTGTTCAGTTATAAACCGAATTGGTACTACAAGAGATATAATACGTAATACATTGATATTGTTTGAATATTGCGGCCTTCACAACACGCTTTATTGGCTACTATTATGTGCGAAACAGGTTGTCAATGCCACAACGTGGCAGACTGCTCAATATTTCTTGTGCCTGGAGGTAATATGAATATATCAATCTTTACCATTCGAAAAACTGTAATACCCGTCTGGGCAACAGATTTAAGCGGCCCGCAAAATTTTTTTCGCCTACACCAAGAGTCGTTGCATTGCAAGCGTGTTTCAGTTCCGCTCAATTGAATGTTGACACGGTATGGGCAATTTGAAATGAAACACACTGTTCCGTTAATGTGAACCCATGCGCCAAACGTTCTTCTATTGTGGAGAAATGTGTCGGCCATCGATGAGGATGCGGTGTAAACCTTATGCTATTCCGGCTGCATTCTTTGGCAAAGCTGGAATCGAGCAAGCCAGGACAGGTAAATGAAGATCTGTAAATTATTGGTGATCGTTGTCGCCGTGTACAATGCCGTGGCCGCTGCGGATGTGTGGGCCGACGCACTCACGGAGAGAGTCGATTTTGTCAGGAGACAACTGGGATGTGACTTCCCATACCTGGTGGCAGAAGATGCCGAGACGGGGCGGTTTTTTGCCGAAACTAAGCTGTTGGACCCCTCAAGGCTCAAAACCCAAGGGTTTCCCGATGCGAAAACCGATTTTTTCGTGTCGATTCGCGAGTCGTCGTCGGGGGAATATATCGTCAAGGCGGCTCCTCAACACAGAATGCTCGATCAGGCGGTGGAGAAGATCTTCTTCATAGACTACCGGTCAAAGTCGGAAATCCCGGCCGACATGATTGCCTCAGGCGTCATCATCAAAGGGGTTATCGCCAATTACGGGGAAGTAAAGGGCCGCTTTGCACCATCGACCTATTTGCAGCTGGTGGAGATGTTTCCCGGTATAGAAAGCAATGTAAGGGTAGTGGGCGGTTTTTTGAACCTGCCTTCCGAGTTGCCTAGAGTGACGATTGCGCCTGACGGGGCCTTCGAAGTCAAAACAGATTCCCTGAAACCCGGCAGCTATTGGCTTTACCTCCAGAACTATCGGCCCGCTGCCTCGGGCGATGCCATCGGCGATGCCGTTTTAACCAAAGCGGGGAAGGATTTTCAGATTTACATTTCTGATGACGTCAAATCGTTGATATTCGATTGCGGAAGGTTGTCGGTCAAACAACCTTGACCGGCCGGTGAATCGGTTAATGGGCTGTTCTGGTATTGCGGGGCTTTCGATTCCGCTGAATGTTAGGCTGAAACCCAAGATCCCAAACCAGATTGAATGTGTTGCTCTCCCTGAGTTTTAGGGGCCTGGCAGAACATTGGTTTTATTCTTGACCGGGCCCCTGAACCCTCCGGCTTGACTCTCTCCTACTGGGCGGACAATTCCTGCAGGCGGTTTTGGGCGGTTTTGATCACCTCAGGGTCTGCGTCATTTTCGATGACCCGCTGAAGAAGGGCCTTGTCGCTTTCCGCCAGGACCGCTTTCTTGCGAACTTCCGGGTTCGAGTGCGCAAGCTTGGGTAGAAATAAGTCTCTGAATGCCATGGTGCTCCTCCTTTCTGTGGTTAGGGTTGCCAATGAACGGTTAAACGCAGAGCCAGAAAGGGTGTTCATATCGTGTTTCAGCCCGTGCCATGCCAATGGCAGAGGGCCGATACGGTTTCAAACCCGAACGACCGGTATCCATGTAAACTCTCGGGGAGTCTTGCGCCGTCACTCTTTACGGATCGAGTTGAAGGAAGACAAAACGGGGACGGTCAGCAAGCGGGAACGTACGCATACAGGTCGAATTTAGTTGATGCTTCGTTATCTTCCAGCACTCAATTCAATTGTAACCCAATGCTTTTACCCATTAGCATAAACGGATCTGTTTTTCAAGTTTACTGCCCGACATCCCCACGGGCGATTCGGCCCGCCGGATGGAACCACTGAATGTCGACAAGATGATATTCGGTTGAATATTAGGTATTTATTTGAACATGGACGGCTAATGTGATATAAAGACCTGGCACGGTTTTGAAGGTTGGGATGGCGTCCATCTATTTTACTCTGCGCGGTGTTCCGGCCGGGTTTCCGACTGCGGTTTAAGAAAAGTGGTCTTCGCCGCAAACCTCGGTGCGCCCCCCGCGAAAAAACAGCGGGATTTCGTTGCCTGATTGAAAACAAATATGGACTCAACTTGCCCGGCGAAAAATTCTCATTTATGAATGGGGTGCTCTGCCATGCTTTTTATTGCTGCCGGATGCGCCATGGGTAGAGCCCGGGAGTCGGCTGATGGCTTGACTGCCCATCATCGTCCTGAATTCTTTCGGGCCGCTAAAAACAAAATGGAGGTGAGCGACAAATGCACTTGCGCAAACGTGTCCTGGTGACCGGTGGGGCGGGATTCCTGGGATCATTTCTATGTGAAAGGCTGCTTAAGGACAATTGCGATGTCATTTGCATCGACAATTTTTATACGGGGACCAAACGCAACATCGTCCATCTCCTCGACAACCCCTATTTCGAGATGATGCGTCACGACATCACCTTCCCTTTGTACCTGGAGGTGGACGAAATTTACAACTTGGCCTGTCCGGCATCACCGATTCACTATCAGAACGATCCGGTGCAGACGACCAAAGTCAATGTGCACGGCGCCATCAACATGCTCGGTCTGGCCAAGCGGCTGAAGGCCAAGATCCTGCAGGCCTCCACATCCGAGGTTTACGGTGACCCCACCGTTCATCCCCAGCGTGAAGACTATCGGGGCAACGTGAACTGCATCGGTCCCCGGTCTTGCTATGACGAGGGCAAGCGTTGTGCCGAAACGCTCTTCTTCGACTATCGGCGCCAGCATAAAATAAAAATCAAGGTGGCGCGGATTTTCAATACGTATGGACCGAGAATGCACCCCAACGATGGCCGGGTAATCAGCAACTTTATCGTCCAGGCCCTCTCGAACAAAGACATTACCGTCTACGGCAACGGGCAGCAAACCCGCTCTTTCTGCTACGTGGACGACCTCATCGAAGGGCTCGTGCGGCTGATGAACAGCCCGGATGATTTCACCGGGCCGGTGAATATCGGCAATCCGGGCGAATACACGATTCTCGAGCTGGCCGAAAAGATTATTGGCATGACCGGCTCCTCGTCCAAAATCATATTCACCAGTCTTCCGCAAGACGACCCGCTTCAGCGCCGACCGGACATTTCGCTGGCCGAGGAAAAAATGGGCTGGAGGCCTCGGATCGTTTTGGACGACGGCCTGCGGCACACGATCGATTACTTCAAGGATCTGATATGTCGGTAACCCTCACCCGCGCGGATGTGACCGGCAATCTGCCTGTCAGCGACCGGATTTTCATTGCCGGTCACCGGGGCATGGTGGGATCGGCCCTATACCGCCATCTGACTTCCGCCGGATATCGTCACTTGATCGTCCGCAAACGCTCCGAGCTCGATCTGCTGGATCAGCATGCGGTCCGGCGGTTTTTTGCCGACGCGAAGATCGATGCCGTCTTTCTTGCGGCGGCAAAGGTCGGCGGCATCTACGCCAACAACATCTATCCGGCCGAATTCATCTATCAGAATTTGATGATCGAAGCCAACGTGATTCATTCCGCTTTTCGCTCCGGTGTTCGCCGGCTGCTATTTTTGGGCAGCTCCTGCATCTATCCCAAACACGCCCGTCAACCGATCAAGGAGACAACGCTTCTCACCGGCCGGCTCGAAGCCACCAACGAGCCTTATGCCATCGCAAAAATTGCCGGAATCAAGCTCTGCGAAAGCTACAATCGACAGTACGGAACGGATTTTCGGGCCGTAATGCCCACCAACCTGTATGGGCCGAACGATAATTTCGACCTTCAAAGTTCACATGTTCTGCCGGCCCTTATCCGCAAATTTCACCTGGCCAAACTGGCTTCCGAGGGCGACAGGGAAGGCATGGCGCGGGACGAATCCGCGTTCGGACCCATCCCCGAGGATATCCGCCAGGGCTTGAAACAGTCTGGATCAAACACCGATAAGGATATTGCGGATGCGGGAAATGCCATTCGTCTCTGGGGCAGCGGCCGTCCCCGTCGTGAATTTCTGCACGTCGATGATCTGGCTTCCGCTTGCTGTCTGGTCATGGGGCTGAATCAAGACCGTTACCGCGCCGTGACCCAATGCAAGGCCGAAGGTGAGGACCGGGTGCCGGCTGCAGTCGATACGAACCCGGATGCCGCAACCGTAAACGTCTCGCACATCAACGTCGGTGTCGGCTCGGATGTGACCATACTGGAATTGGCCGAAACGGTGAAAACCATCGTCGGTTATCGCGGTGAGGTTCAGTGGGACCGCTCGAAACCGGATGGAACCCCGCGCAAGCTGCTCGATGTTTCGCTGCTCGAGAGCATTGGCTGGAACCCGCAGATCACCTTAAAAGACGGCATCCGCGCGACCTACCGTTGGTATCTTGACAGGAGTGCCGCCTGACATCGTGCTGCGGTCCGGTTATTGCGCGCCGTGCCCTCCGCGGCTTCGAAATTCAGACACATGGCGGACGAGGCTCAGCGATGGTTTACTGCTCGTGTTCGGCGAATTGACGTGTATCGGTTTCATCAATATAGTACTTCAAGTGCCCGGCAGCATAGCAGATGCGGTGCCCGGTGAATGCCTACACTCAACTATGCGGGAGGGAGGGGGAAATGCCCGGTGTGAAACCGGCCGATCGGCTAATCCGAACCCTA
The DNA here is from genome assembly GCA_963792945.1 of uncultured delta proteobacterium. GTDB lineage: Bacteria > Desulfobacterota > Desulfobacteria > Desulfobacterales > SG8-13 > JARFQH01. The sequence continues at coordinate 62,513 of CAWBYM010000006.1, forward strand.
TGGACGATGGTCGTCTGTGTTTTTTCGCTGGCCTTTGCCGTTGGGTGCAGTTCGTTGTCCGGCAGCAGCAAGGGCGGCGGCTACCAGCAGTCATCGGCCAGCGGGACGAGCGAATCGGCCACGATTTACTATGACTTCGACGATGTGGTCGTACCCAAGGAGCTGAAGGTCAGGCGGGATGCCACCTTCATTTATGAGTCTGTGGGATTGAAGGCAGGACTCATGTCTTTGAAAGGGCGCGTGGACACGACCTCCCTGATCGATTTTTTCGAGGTCAACATGAAGAAAGACAATTGGCGCCTTGTCAGCCTGATAAAAACACCCTCAACCCTGATGCTCTTTTATAAAGAGTCCCGCCTGTGTGTGATCGAAATCGATGAAGACAGTTTCAACACTTACACCCGCGTCTGGCTCGCTCCGGTGACAGGCGGCGCCGAGTCCGGGATTCTGAAATAGAGGACCGGGGGAGAGGGGCGCAAAGCGGGCGACCGCAGAGCACAGGGGCAATCCTCAGGCCGGGCATAAAAACAGACGATCCCGGACAAGCGGAAAAACACAGTCAAACAATGAACGGGCTTGCATAAATGATATTAAACGGCAAGAACATCATTCTGGGCGTCAGCGGCGGGATTGCCGCATACAAAAGCGTCGAGCTTCTGCGTCTTCTGACCAAGCAGGGCGCCTCGGTCCGGGTAGTGATGACCCGCAACGCCGGTCATTTTGTCGGTTGGATGACATACCAGGCCCTCTCGGGCCACCCGGTATGCACCGGTCTTTTCGAGCCGGGCGACGACGCATCGTTCAAACATATCGACTGGGCGACCGAGGCCGACGCCGCTGTGATCGCACCGGCCACGGCCAATCTGATCGGAAAGCTCGCTCACGGTATCGCCGACGACGCCCTCAGCACGATGATGACGGTGGTCACGGCACCGGTGTTGCTCTGCCCTTCCATGAACACGAATATGTATCGCCACAAGGCTGTTCAGCGCAATCTCGACCTTCTGCGCAGTGACGGCATCGGCATCGTGGAGCCGGGCTCGGGGGTCCTGGCTTGCGGAACCGAGGGACCCGGAAGGCTGCCGGATCCGGCAGTGATCCTCGACCGGCTCACCGGTTTGCTGACACCCAAGGATATGGCCGGCTGCAAGGTGTTGGTGACGGCCGGGGCCACCCAGGAACCGATTGATCCCGTGCGATTCATCAGCAACCCCTCCAGCGGAAAAATGGGGTACGCCGTTGCGCGCGCCGCAGAACACCGCGGTGCCCGGGTCACCCTGGTGTCCGGTCCGACCCATCTGTCGCCGCCGGTCAATGTCGATACCATCCTTATCCGTACGGCGGAGGAAATGACCGCGACCGTACTCGCGCGTGCCGAAGAATATGACATCATCGTCAAGACCGCGGCCGTGTCGGATTATCGCCCGCAGGCGGTGGCGGAGCAAAAAATCAAGAAGGGTCCGAACTCTCTGACACTCCAACTGGACCGAACCGTCGATATTCTCAAGGAGCTGGGACGGCGAAAAAGCCGCCAGGTCCTGGTGGGATTCGCCGCCGAAACCGAGGATCTCGATCGGAACGCCAATGCCAAACTGGCTGAAAAGAACCTGGATATCATTGCCGGAAACATCATCGGCGTTGCCGGATCGGGATTTCAGTGTGACACCAACAAGGTGACGCTTTACTTTAAGGGGGGCTCGCGGGAGGAACTCGGTGTCATGGAAAAGGACGCCGTCGCCCACATTCTTCTCGACAGGGCCGTCAAACTAGCCGGAAAAACAACACGGTGATGAACAAACGCCAGGCGGTGATTTCCGCCATCGACCATATCGATCATGCCATCCGCCGGCTGGACCGCATGGGCTGGAAGGGGTTCGATTGTTCCCGGCATGGCCTGGAGGCCATCGCTGCCTGGGGGACGGTGCCGTCTGTTGCGGTTTCGGCCGGTGCGGAAACCCTGGCCGATATCCGCCGGGACTTGGGTGACTGCCGGCGCTGCAAACTGTCGGCCGGCCGCAAGAACATCGTCTTCGGCACGGGAAGCGCGCGCACGCGGTTGGTTTTTGTCGGCGAAGGGCCCGGCTACGATGAGGACCTGCAGGGCGAGCCATTTGTGGGTGCCGCCGGGCAATTGTTGACCAAAATCATTCAAGCGATGGGGCTCAGCCGGGAAGATGTCTATATTTGCAACATCGTTAAATGCCGCCCGCCGGGCAACCGCAATCCGGAAACGGATGAAATAAAGGCCTGCTCGCCGTATTTGACGCGTCAACTGCAGGCCATTTCCCCTGACTTCATCTGCGCGTTAGGGACCTTTGCCGCTCAAACGCTGCTCGGAACGACCACGCCGATTTCCCGGCTTCGGGGGCGGTTCTTCGACTGCATGGGGGCCCGGCTGCTCCCCACATATCACCCGGCGTTTCTGCTTCGCAATCCGGAGAAGAAGCGCGATGTCTGGCAGGATATGCAGACGCTGATGCGGGCCATGGGGCTGCCGCTGCCCGGCGAAAAAAAGAGCGGTTCGTGACGGGGCTGCCGTGCCGGGTAAAAACTCTTTGACTTCCCCCTCCCGCGGCTGAAAAGATCGGGTTTTACGGTTTGCCGCGTGCCATCTCGTCTGCCAGCGATCGGCCGCAAACAGTCGACGGTAAGTCGGCCTCCGGTGGTTGAACCCCGGCCGGCTGATAGGTCTGGTTTGGACCGGTAACAAAAAGGTTGAAGATAGAGGCCACCATGTCATTTCAAAAGTGGTTGCAAACGTCCCTTGCCCTTATCGCCGCTGTGTCCGTGCTGCTGACCGTCGGGGACGGAGCGGCGGAGGACCCGTCCGGGGATAAGGCCGTTTATATCATGACCGTCAACGATGCCATCGGGCCCGGCATTGCCGATTTCATCATCAAGGGCATCGCGCGCGCCAACGAGCGCGGGGCCGCCGTGCTGATCATCGAGCTGGACACGCCCGGCGGACTGGCGGAATCGATGCGCAGCATCGTCAAGGCGATATTGGCCAGCAAGGTGACGGTGGTGGTTTACGTATCACCCGGGGGGGCCAGGGCGGCCTCGGCGGGCGTCATGATTACCATGGCCGCCGACATCGCTGCCATGGCCCCGGGAACCAACATCGGTGCCGCCCATCCCGTGGGGGCCGGCGGGCAGGAAATCAGCAAAACCATGTCGGACAAGGTGGTCAACGACATGGTGGCCCAGGCCAGGAGCGTGGCCGAACAGCGGGGAAGAAACGCCGACTGGGTTGAAAAGGCCATCAGAGAAAGTGTGTCGGCCACGGAAAAAGAGGCCCTGAAAGAGAACATCGTCAATCTGGTGGCCAAGGATCTCGACGATCTGGTCCGGCAGCTCGAAGGCCGAAGCGTCAAGGAGAAGGGAACGCTGGCGGTGGCGGGCGCCCCGCGGGTTGTGCTCGAGGAGAATCTTCGGACCCGGGTGTTAAAAACCATCAGCGATCCCAATATCGCCTACATCCTCCTTATGGTCGGACTGGCCGGACTCTATTTCGAATTGTCCCACCCGGGGGCCGTTTTCCCCGGGGTCATCGGCGGCATCAGCATCATACTGGCCTTTTTCGCCATGCAGGCGCTGCCGATCAACACGGTCGGCATCCTGCTCATCCTTTTGGCGCTCGTGTTTTTCATCCTGGAGATGAAGATAGCCAGTTACGGATTGCTGAGTATCGCCGGCGTCATATCGCTCGTTTTGGGCTCGCTGATGATGTTCGATTCAGACAGTACCGGATTGCGCCTTTCCTGGGCGATCATCGGACCCACGATCGCCATGATTTCCGGATTTTTCGTCGTGGTCGCCGGGCTGGTTTTTCGGTCCCAGGTCTCCCGGCCCCGGACAGGGGCGGGCGGCCTGGTCAATGACATCGGCATCGTCAAACAGGCTCTCACTCCGGAAGGCAAAGTCTTCGTGCACGGGGAGCTGTGGCATGCCGTAGCCAGTGAATCGATCGAAGAGGGCGCAAAAGTTAAAGTGGTCGGAGTGAAAAACCTTATGCTCGAGGTCGTGCCCGCAGATGAGCCCGAAAAAAACGGGCCCGGATCATCTTAGCCGCGGCTTTGCGGGCCGCCGATCCGGCGAGTCGGACAGATTAACTGAACGGCATCCGCGGGTCGGTTTCAAAAGGAGGGCGGTCATGTTTTACTCACTCGTTGCCATCGTCATTTTCGTGGTCTTTTTTCTCGCCGCGGCGCTGCGGATTCTGAACGAGTACGAACGCGGCGTGATATTTCGCTTGGGGCGCGTCATCGGGGCCAAAGGTCCGGGATTGATCATCCTGATTCCAGTCGTCGACAAGATGACCAAAGTCAGTCTGCGGCTCGTGGCCCTGGATGTCGACCCCCAGGACGTCATCACCCGGGACAACGTGTCGGTGAAGGTCAACGCGGTCATTTATTTCAGGGTCATCGACACGGTCAAGGCCATCGTCGAGGTTGAAAACTACAGTTATGCGATGTCGCAGCTGGCCCAGACCACCATCCGGAGCGTCTGCGGTCAAGCGGAATTGGACGATCTGCTGGCCGAGCGGGAGAAAATCAATTCCGAACTGCAGGAGATACTCGACACCCACACCGACCCCTGGGGAATCAAGGTCGCCACGGTCGAGCTGAAACACATCGATCTGCCCCAGGAGATGCAGAGGGCCATGGCCCGTCAAGCCGAAGCCGAACGCGACCGGCGCGCCAAAGTGATCAATGCCGAGGGTGAGTATCAGGCGGCCACCAAGTTGGCCGACGCATCGCGCATCATCGAGCGGCACCCCACCGCTTTGCAGCTGAGGTACCTGCAGACCGTCACCGAGATGTCGGCCGAAACCAACACGACCACCATTTTCCCGATTCCGCTCGAATTGTTCAAACCCTTTATCCGGGGCCTCGATTCCATGAATCAGGACAGCCGAGTAACGCCGCGGACGCCATCACCGGCAGTGGGCAGCGATGCGGCACCGACGGAAAAACCCGAGGAATAGCCGTTTGTCAGGATTCGCTATTGACAGGCTGAAACCGAATGGTTTATTTTGCTCCATTTGAACAGCAGGGATCGACAAGACAACCACGGTGCCCAGCCCCTCGCTCCCACAATCCGATTGATCGAGTTGAAGCCCTCACCGTTTCACCGAATCGGAAGATCCACAGACAAGGGCCCCGACTGTCGTCTTTGGACGATGTGACTCGGCTGTCGAACTGCAATTTAGCGGGGGTCAAGCGGCCTCCGCTTGTCATTTGGCATCGGGCGGCGGGATTTGTGCGATGAGCAGGCCACCGACGATTATGTAGCGTCAAAGAAAGGAGAGAAAACCGTAATGGCAGGTAAAAAAAAGGCGGTAAAGGAAAAACCACTCGATAAGATGACCGCGAAGGAACTGCGGGAGGTCGCGGCGGAGATTCCCCAAATCACCGGTGTACACGGAATGAACAAAGAGGAATTGCTCACCGGGATCAAAGAGGCCCGGGGCATTGCCGTCGGTAAATCCAACAAGAAGAAAAGCGGTGAACTGCGGGAGCTCAAAAAGAAGATCAGAGCCTTGAAGGTCAAACGCCAGACGGCATTGGAAGCCAGCGACAAAAAGATGGCCACCATTTACCGGCGGCGCATTTCCCGTTTGAAGAAAAGAACCCACAGAGCGGCGTAATTGGCTTTCACGCTTGGCAATAGATACCAGGAGCCGCCCCCCGGCTGATCCATGATCGATCCCTCCACAACCGCCTTCGACATCGACGGTGTCGTCGCCGATACCATGACCCTGTTCCTGGAGATCGCCCGGCAGGATTACCGGGTCCAAGGGATCCGGTACGAAGACATGACACGCTATTCGCTGGAGGATTGCCTCGATATGGATCCGGCATTGATCGGGACTATTCTCGGACGGATCATGGATGGCGATTACACGGTTCCTTTGCACCCGTTCGAAGGGTCGGGGCAGGTGCTGGCCCGGGTCGCGACCTACCGGTCGCCGCTGTTGTTCGTGACCGCGCGACCGCACCCCGGGCCCATGGCGGAATGGATGGAGATGCTGGTGCCCGTTAAACCCGATACCCTGCAGGTGGTGGCCACAGGGTCGTTCGAAGCCAAAGCGGAGGTGCTTCTGCAGCGCGACATCCGGTTTTTCGTGGAAGACCGGCTGGAAACCTGCTATCAGCTAAAGACGGTCGGGATCGAGCCGATCCTCTATCGGCAGCCATGGAACCGCGAGCCGCACCCGTTTGTCGAGGTCGACGGATGGGGCGAACTGGAAAAGTTGCTGGCGTTTTAATCTTCATGCAAAAACAGCCGTCTTGATTGCATAAAGTACAGGCCCATGGGACAAGTCTCAACCAACGAGGCGATCCGGACCTTCATCGAAGTGCTGCTCGCGGAAAAAGGGTACGCCGCCAATACGGCCAGGGCGTATCGCAGGGACCTCGAGGCGTTCTTCGGTTACGCCGGCGGCAGCGGGGGCAACACAGGGGAGCGCTCCAGCGCGCCGGACGGCGGCTTGGCGCCCCTTGCCGTCGTCGACCCGTTGACGATCCGAAAGTTTCTGGGGCATCTCCACAAAAACAATAAAAAATCGACGATTGCCCGCAAGCTGTCGGCGCTGAGGTCGTTTTACCGCCATCTCGTCAAACGGGGGCTGGTGGAGCAAAACCCGACCGACGCGATTCTCACGCCCAAGCAGGAACATCCGATTCCGCGTTACCTGCCGGTGGACGATATATTCCAGCTGCTCGACTCGATTCAAACCCAAGATCTTTTTGGGCGTCGCAATCGCGCCATCTTCGAGACCTTTTATTCCTGCGGGTTGCGCGTGTCCGAAACCGCCGGCCTCGACGTCAACGATGTGGATGCCCGTGCCGGTCTGGTGCGGGTTCTCGGCAAGGGCTCCAAAGAACGGATCGTCCCGATCGGCCAAAAGGCCTTGAATGCCATCACGGTATACCGGCGACGGCTGGAAAATGAAACCGGCATTCCGGCCGAAGGGGACGGGCCGATGTTTCTGAACAGGTTCGAACGGAGATTGAGCACGCGTTCCATCGCGCGAATTCTGGACCAGATCGTCAGGGACTGCAGCCTGCAGGTCCCGGTGTCGCCCCATGTACTGCGGCACACCTTCGCCACGCATATGCTCGATGCCGGAGCCGATTTGCGGGCGGTTCAGGAACTGCTGGGCCACAAGAGCCTGTCGACCACCCAGAAATACACCCATGTCAGTATCGACCGGCTGATGCAAACCTACGACAAGGCTCATCCCCGCAAGTAGGGGAGGGGCGGGGGGCAGTGCCCGGAAGGATATCCCGTGATGACGCGCCGTCACTGCCGGATATCGCAGGAATGATTCGAGTGGCGTGATAGCGAGCGCCAGTTGGGAGGTTTGTCAATGCAAATCAGGGGGACGACCATACTGGGGATCAGGCACAAGGGGCGGACGGTGGTCGCCGGTGACGGACAGGTCACGCTGCAGACCTCGGTTATCAAGCACAATGCCCGAAAGGTGCGGCGAATTTACAACGACAAGCTCATCGTCGGTTTTGCCGGATCCGCCGCCGACGCCATGAATCTGTCCGAGCAGTTGGAAGGCAAGCTGGAGCGCTACAACGGCAACCTGCTGCGATCGGCCGTGGAACTTGCCCGGGACTGGCGCACCGATAAATACCTCAGGCGGCTCGAAGCCCTTATGATTGCCGTAGATGACAGCCGGATGTTTCTGATTTCAGGCAGTGGCGATGTCATCGAACCCGATGAGGGGATCATCGGCATCGGTTCCGGCGGGATCGCCGCTCAGTCGGCTGCTGCGGCGCTGATGGCGCACACGGACCTGCCGGCCCGAACCATTGCCGAAGAGGCCATGAAAATCGCCGCATCTATTTGTATCTACACCAACCGGCAGGTGACTGTCGAGGAGCTTTGACATGCCACTCAAACCTTCTGAAATCGTCGCCGAACTCGACAAGTACATCATCGGTCAGGGCAAAGCCAAGCGTTCGATGGCCATTGCGCTGCGCAACCGGTGGCGCCGTCAGCAGGTGCCCGATGATCTGAGGGATGAGATCGCCCCGAAAAACATCATCCTGATCGGGCCGACCGGGGTCGGTAAAACAGAGATATCCCGGCGGTTGTCCCGATTCACCGATTCCCCGTTCATCAAGGTGGAGGCCTCCAAATTCACCGAAGTGGGCTATGTGGGGCGGGACGTCGAATCGATGGTCAGGGACCTGCTGGAGGTGACCGTTACCACCGGCAAGGCTGCCGAAGGCGAACTCGTCCAGGACAAGGCCCGGCGGAATGCCGAGGAGCGGATGCTCGATCTGCTGCTGCCCCGCGGCGGCCAACAGGAGAGCGTGATCAGGCCTGTCCCGGCGGACCAGAAAGCCGATGACCCCGTGGTTGTGGGCGATTCGGTTTCACCCACGCGCGAGAAGCTGCGCAAAATGCTGCGTGACGGCCGGCTGAACGACCGTTACGTCGACCTGGATGTCACCGATCGCTCCATGCCCATGGTCGAAATCTTTTCGAACATCGGCATGGAAGAGCTGGGAATCAACTTCAGGGACATGCTTGGCGGACTTTTGCCCAAGGGGACGAAAAGGCGCAAGGCCAAAGTGTCGGAAGCCATGAATATACTGACCCAAGAGGCCGCGCAGAGCCTGGTCGACATGGATAAGGTCATCCGGACGGCCATCGAAAAGGTCGAGCAGTCCGGCATCATTTTTCTGGATGAAATCGATAAAATTGCCGGTCGCAACAGCTCCCACGGGCCGGATGTCTCCCGGGAGGGCGTCCAACGCGACCTGCTGCCCATCGTCGAGGGGAGCACCGTGACCACCAAGTACGGTCCGGTGAAAACGGACCACGTACTGTTTATTGCCTCCGGCGCCTTTCACACCGCCAAGCCGTCGGATCTGATTCCCGAACTGCAGGGCCGCTTTCCGATCCGGGTCGAGCTCGATGCCCTGGGGAAAGAAGAATTTTATCGAATATTGACCGAGCCGCGAAACGCGCTTCTGCTGCAGTACCTCGAGCTGCTCAGGACCGAGGGGGTCGAGATCAGTTTCGAGGATGCGGCCGTAAGGGAGATCGCCGAGGCCGCCGAAGAGGTCAACAACAATACCGAAAACATCGGTGCGCGCCGTCTGCATACGCTTATGGAATATTTGCTCGAAGATATCTTGTTCGAGGCGCCCGATCTGCCGCAGAAAAAGATCGAAATCAGTCGTGACTTTGTGGTGAACAAACTGAGCGGTGTCAAGGATGACGAAGATCTCAGCCGATTTATCTTGTAGGTTAAAATCCGCGCCTTGCCCGCAACTCGCAATTAAAAGCTGAAAGCTCAAAGGTGAAAGTAAGGGAAAGTGCGCGATCAATGGAAGGGTGTGAGGGAGGTTGGAGGCAGGTCGTTTAAAACCAAAAGTTGAAGGGTAAAGACCCACGGCGCCGAATAGAGTAAACCTGCAACCCGCAACCCGTAACCCGCAACCCGTAACCCGCAACCCGTAACCCGCAACCCGAAACACCAAACACCAACCATGAACGAAAACGTAGCCAGTATTCTTATCGAGTCCTTGCCCTACATCCGGAAATTCTATGGGATGACCCTTGTCATCAAATACGGCGGCCATGCCATGGTCGATGATCAGCTCAAAGAGGATTTCGCCCGTGACGTCACCCTCCTGAAGTTCATCGGCCTCAATCCGGTAGTGGTTCACGGCGGCGGTCCCCAGATCAACTCCGTGCTCCAGCAGATGGGGATTCAGTCGACATTCGTCAAAGGCATGCGCATGACGGACACCCCCACCATGGATGTCGTGGAAATGGTTTTGGGGGGCAAGGTCAACAAGGCCATCGTGGCCCAGATCAATCAACAGGGCGGTCGGGCGGTCGGGCTGTCCGGCAAGGACGGCGGATTGATCCAGGCGAAGAAGATGCACATCGTTTTTCAAAACGGTGAAAACAAGCCGCCTGAAATCATCGATCCGGGTCACGTGGGCGAAGTCACCCGAATCAACCCGGAAGTCATCAACACCCTGACCCAGAGGGGCTTCATTCCGATCATCGCGCCTGTGGGGGAGGGGGAGAACGGCGAGACATACAATATCAACGCCGACATGGTGGCCTGCCGGATCGCCGTGGCCCTCTCGGCCGGCCGTCTGATTTACCTCACCGACGTCGACGGCGTCATCGGCGCGAACGGACAGCTGATTTCGTCCATCGGAGCCGACACCATCGAGCGCCTGATCCGGGAAGAGACCATTTCCGGCGGCATGATTCCCAAGATCAACTACGCCCTTGAGGCTCTCAAACAGGGCGTCGAGAAAGTGCCGATCATCAACGGCAAGAAGCGCCACGCCCTATTGCTGGAGCTGTTTACCGACAAGGGAATCGGTACGGAAGTCACGCTGTAAATTCCCGTGGAGGGCGAAAAATATGGCCAGCGAGATCATCAAAAAAGCCGATAATTTCATTGCCCAAACCTACAAACGGTTTCCGGTGGTGCTGACCCGCGGAAGCGGCTGTACCGTCTGGGACGAAACTGGAAAGGCTTATCTCGATTTTGTGGCCGGGATTGCCGTCTGCAACCTGGGGCATGCCCATCCGGCTGTGACCAGCGCCGTTGCACGCCAGGCGGAGACCCTGGTGCATGTGTCGAACCTCTATTATACCGTCCCCCAGGCCGAGGTGGCCCGCCTGTTGGTGGCCCACAGCTTTGCAGACCGGGTGTTCTTCTGCAACAGTGGGGCCGAGGCCAACGAAGCCGCCATCAAGCTGGCCCGAAAATACTTCAAAGACAAGGGCGACCCGGATCGATATCGGATAGTGGCCATGGAGAAGTCCTTTCACGGGAGAACCATGGCGACGCTTTCGGCCACGGGCCAAGAGAAAATTCGCAAGGGTTTCGACCCGGTCCTGGAAGGGTTCGATTTCGTCCCCTTCGACGACATCGACGCGCTCGAAAATAAAATCGGTGATACGACGTCCGCGGTGCTGCTCGAGCCGGTCCAGGGAGAAGGCGGCGTCTGCTGCCCGTCAGCCGGTTATCTGGCGGCCGTCAGAAAATTGTGTGACGATAACGGAAGCCTGCTCATCTTCGATGAAATCCAGACCGGCATGGGGCGCACCGGCCGGTTGTTCGCCTACGAAAACGAGGGCGTCGAGCCGGACATCATGACTCTGGCCAAAGCCTTGGCCAACGGGCTGCCGATGGGCGCCATGCTGGCCCGGGAGCATGTGGCCGAAGCCTTCGGTCCAGGGGCCCATGCCACGACTTTCGGCGGCACACCGCTGGTGACGGCGGCGTCCCTGGCCGTTTTGAAGATCATGCTGGATGACGACCTGCCGGGAAATTGCCGGCGCACCGGCACGTACTTTCGCGAGAAACTGCTGGAACTCAAGGGGCGGCATCCGGTTGTCAGAGATGTTCGCGGCATCGGCCTGCTTCTGGGTATCAAACTGGCCGAAGACGGCGAGCCGATCGTAAAGGCGTGCCTGCAGAAGGGTTTTCTCGTCAATTGCGTCCAAGGTGACATATTGCGGTTCGTCCCACCGTTGATCGTAACCCCGGCCGAAATCGACCGGCTGATCGACTGCCTGGACGAAGTGTTCGCTGGCCGTTCAAAAAGCCTGTAAAGGTCTCGGTGCCTTATATTTTAACATCCATTCGTTGCGAAGGAGAATACTACGGTGACTGAAAAAATCGACAAGGTTGTGCTGGCCTATTCCGGCGGTCTGGACACTTCCGTCATCCTCAAATGGCTGGTCGAGACCTATCACTGCGAAGTCGTCACTTTTTCGGCCGACATCGGTCAGGAAGACGATTTCGACCAGATCGATAAAAATGCCCGTAATACCGGTGCCGCCAAAGTATACATCGAGGACTTGAAGGAATCGTTCGTGCGGGATTATGTGTTTCCGGCTTTTCGGGCCAATGCGATTTACGAAGGCCAATATTTGCTCGGCACCTCCCTGGCCCGGCCCTTGATCGCCAAACGGCAGGTCGAGATCGCCCAATTGGAAAACGCCGATGCGGTCAGCCATGGCGCCACGGGCAAGGGCAACGACCAGGTGCGTTTCGAACTGGGGTACCTGGCCCACGAACCGAACATAAAGATCATCGCCCCCTGGAGAATCTGGGATCTGAATTCGCGCTCAGCCCTGATGGAGTTTGCCCGCAAACACGGCATCAAGGTGCCCACCACCCACGAAAAGCCCTACAGCACCGACTCGAACCTTCTGCACATCAGCTACGAAGGCGGTGTGCTCGAGGACCCGTGGGTCGCTCCACCGGACGATATTTTCACCCTTACGGTATCGCCCCGGCACGCACCCGACACGCCGGAGACCATAGAGGTCACCTTCAAGGCCGGGAACCCGGTCGCCGTCAACGGCAGCCCGCTGTCGCCGGCCGACCTGCTGGCCAAACTCAATCGACTGGGCGGGCGCCACGGCATCGGCCGCGCCGACATCGTTGAAAATCGCTTTGTCGGGATGAAATCCCGCGGCGTTTACGAGACGCCGGGGGGAACCATACTGCGCGCGGCCCACATGGCTCTCGAGTCGATTACCATGGACCGCGAAGTGATGCACCTCAGGGATTCTCTGATTCCCAAATATGCCGAACTGGTTTACAACGGCTTCTGGTTTGCGCCGGAAATGGGTGTGTTGCAGAAACTGATCGACGAGACCCAGATTAACGTCAGCGGCGTCGTTCGTCTCGAGCTTTACAAGGGCGGCTGCGTGGTTCGCGGCCGTAAATCGGAAGAATCGATTTACAGCGTCGATTTCGCCACTTTTGAGGACGACACGGTATACAGTCAAAAAGATGCTGAAGGCTTCATCCGGCTCAACGCGCTGCGCCTGCGCATCCAGAAAATGCTTCGATCATCCCGCCAAAAATTAAACCAACAGTTGAAATAATATGATATATTATATTGAAAATATTTAATAATATAAGGTGATATATGGCTGAAAAAACATGGGGCGGCAGATTTGCCGAAAAAACGGATTACCGTGTCGAATCCTTTACGGCCTCCATCGACTTCGATAAACGGCTCTACCCTTACGATATCGATGGCAGCGTGGCCCATTGCCGTATGCTGGCCCAGGCCGGAATCATAACCGAAGACGAAGCGGCCACCCTGGTCCAGGGGCTCGGCAAGATCAAAAGAGAGTTGGATCGCGGTGATTTCCATTTCGACCAGAGCATGGAAGACATTCACATGCACATCGAAACCCGATTGGTGGAGGATGTCGGCAAGGTCGCCCTGAAATTGCACACCGCCCGCAGCCGTAACGACCAGGTCGCACTGGATGTGCGGATGTTCCTGCGGGAGGCGACGGTCACGGTCATCGGCCAACTGCGCGGGCTTCGGAGGGCGCTGGTCGAGTTGGCCGAGGCGAATATCGACGTCGTCATGCCGGGATACACCCACATGCAAAGGGCCCAGCCGGTGCTCTTCGCCCACCATTTGATGGCCTATTACGAAATGTTCAGCCGGGATGAAGAGCGGTTCGATGACAGCTTGAAGCGGGTCGATGTCATGCCCCTCGGTACGGCGGCCCTGGCCGGTACGACGTTCCCCATCGATAGGAACTACACCGCCGAGCTGCTCAATTTTTCCAGAATCTCCGCCAACAGCATCGACGCCGTGTCTGACCGTGATTTCATGATGGAATTTCTTGCCGCGGCCAGCATCTGCATGGTTCACATGAGCCGGCTTTCCGAGGAAGTGATTCTCTGGTCGACCGCGGAGTTCAATTTCCTTCTGCTGCCGGACGCTTTCGCCACCGGCAGCAGCATCATGCCTCAGAAAAAGAATCCCGATGTGGCCGAACTCGTTCGCGGGAAATCCGGCCGCGTCTTCGGCAGCCTGATCGGGTTGCTGACGATGATGAAAGGCCTGCCCCTGGCTTATAACCGTGATCTTCAGGAAGACAAGGAAATGCTTTTCGACAGCGTCGATACGCTGCAGGCCTGCCTTGAAATCTACACCTTGATGCTGCCGAAGCTCACGGTAAACCGCGATGTCATGCGCCGCGCCGCGACCCGCGGATTTTTGAATGCCACCGATTTCGCCGACTACCTGGTCGGAAGAGGCATGCCGTTTCGCACGGCCCACCATGCGGTGGGGAAGGCGGTGGGGTACGCCGTGGCCAATAAAAAAGAACTCCATGAACTCTCGCTGGACGAACTGCGATCCTTTTCCAACCTGATTCAGGAAGATGTGTTCGACATCCTGTCCACCGAGGCGATGATCGATCGCCGCCGATCCGCCGGTGGAACGGCGACCGAAAATGTGCGCACGGCCATTTCCGATGCCCGAAACGCCCTCGAGTCGCCGTCCCCGGCATCTTCCGAGTGATGCGTTCGTCTTCTTCGTCGCTTGGGTTGCCATTGGCGGTCGGAAAACCATTCTCACGGAAGGATGCCGGACGGCGTCCTCAAGCCACTGGTTAACCGGCGTCCGGCGAGAGAAGGTCCATGCACTTTGAAAACGCTTCATGCCAAACGATGGTCGGTCATCATCCTTGCCCTGCTGGTTCCGGCTGCTATTGCCGGATGCGGTAAGAAGGGGCTGCCGGTGCCGCCCCAGCAGTACCGGCAGCCTCCGGTCACCGATCTCGCCCATCGCGTCGACGGCGGGATCCTCCTGCTGTCCTGGACGGTCCCGGTTGCGGCCGGCACCGACAAGGCCGTGATCGACGGTTGCGTGGTCTACCGGGCCAGGCAGTCGGTTCTGGAGTCGGAATGCACCGGCTGTCCGGTGCCCTTCGAGCCGGTGGCGGAAATCCCTTTCAGCCCCACCACGGCCTCCGCACCGCCGGCATCAGGATTGACGTATTCCGAAACGCTGCTGCCCGGATTCATCTACACTTACAAAGTCACCTGTTTGACCCGCTCGGGAGGACCCGGGCCCGACTCGAACGCCGTGAATTTCAGATATTGACGCGACCCATAACCACTGGAGCAGGGGATGCACCACTTTCAATACCGCGGCAACGAACTCTACTGTGAAGACATACCGGTGCGGCAGATCGCCCAACAAGTGGGCACGCCGTTCTACCTATACAGCCATGCCACATTGGTGCGGCATTTCCATGCCTTCGACCGGGCCTTCGACGGTATCGAGCGTTTGGTGTGCTATTCGGCCAAGGCCAATGCCAATCTGGCGATCCTCAAGCTGCTCAAAAGCTTGGGAAGCGGACTCGACATCGTGTCCGGCGGCGAACTCTACCGGGGACTCAAGGCCGGTATCTCGCCGGGCAAAATGGTCTATTCGGGGGTCGGCAAACGCGTCGACGAGATCGATTTGGCCCTTCAATCCGGCATCTTGATGTTCAATATCGAATCGGTCGAGGAACTCGAATTGATCGACCGGCGGGCCGGCGCCCTCAAGACCAAGGCTCCCATTGCCATTCGGGTCAACCCGGACGTCGATCCCAAGACCCACCCCTACATTTCCACCGGCCTCAGGAAAAACAAGTTCGGCATCGACACCGATTCGGCCCTGTCGGCCTACAGAACCGCTCGGCAACTCGAAAACGTGACCATTGTCGGAATCGACTGCCACATCGGCTCCCAGATCACCGATGTGCAGCCGTTCAAGGACGCCCTGGAGAGCCTCAAGTCTCTGATGGAAAAGTTGAGCGCCATGGGGATCGATATCCGGTATCTGGACATGGGGGGCGGTTTGGGAATCACATACGACCGTGAGGCTCCTCCCGACCCTGCCGATTATGCCCGGGCGATCGTATCCGCGCTCGGCGACCTGCCGGTGACACTCATTCTCGAACCCGGCCGGGTGATCGTCGGCAATGCCGGTATCCTCGTCACCCGTGCCCTTTACCGCAAAACAGGCCCGGTCAAGAATTTCGTGATCGTGGATGCCGGAATGAACGATCTGCTCCGGCCGACGCTCTACGGCGCTTTTCATGCCCTCAAGCCCGTGACAAGGGGAGGGGAGCCGTCAATGACCGCCGATGTGGTCGGACCGATCTGCGAGACCGGCGATTTCCTGGCCCAGGAGCGGGAGCTGCCGTCAATGAAAAACGGCGACCTGCTGGCGGTCATGAGCACCGGCGCCTACGGGTTCAGCATGTCTTCCAATTACTGCTCGAGGCCGAGGGTGGCTGAAGTGATGGTCAATGGCGATCGTTTCGATGTCGTCAGAGAACGTCAAGAATACGAAGATCTGATCGCCGGGGAAAGTTTGCCCCCATATTTATGATTGTGTTCATCATTAAGACCTTTTAATCAATATGAATACTATGAGAAAAATTCTTTTCTTTAAAATGAGCGGCAGCGGCAACGATTTTATCCTGATCGACAACCGCCGATCGGTGGTCGACGAGGCGCGGCTGACGCATTTCATCGTCCGCGTCTGCCGCAGAAAGATGTCGGCCGGCGCGGACGGTCTGATACTGATCGAGCCCTCCGAGACGGCCGACTTCAGGTGGCGGTTTTTCAATTCCGACGGCAGCCGGGCCGAAATGTGCGGCAACGGCGCCCGATGTGCCGCCCGCTACGCGTTTGTCAATGGGATTGCCGGAAGCCGGCTCACCTTTCACACCGATGTCGGCCTTGTCGCCGCCGAGATCATCGGCGAGAGGGTCAAGGTAAAGATGACCGATCCGTCCGCCATCACCCCGGAGGTTACCGTCGGCCTGCCCTCCGGCAACCGGAAAATGGCGGCTGTGAACACCGGGGTGCCCCACGTGGTCCTGCTCGAAGATGACCTCGAAGCGGTGGATGTCTGTAAGGTGGGTCGCGAGATCCGCCGGCACGCCGCATTTGCACCGGCCGGCACCAATGTCAATTTCATTACGTCCCTTGCCGGTGACACCATCGCTATCCGAACCTACGAGCGCGGCGTGGAAGATGAGACGCTGGCCTGCGGGACGGGCTCTGTGGCCGCCGCGCTGGTCACCGCCGACCGTCATGCTCTGGACGGACCGATTCACGTGAAGACACGCAGCGGCATCCTGTTGACCGTCTATTATTCGCGGCGGGGAGACGGGTTTGAAGACATCCACCTGGAAGGGGATGCCCGCATTATCTACAGCGGGGAGATGTGGGAAGAGGCCTGGGCCTGACCCGAGCGGCTGTCGATCTCAACACATCTGCAGCGTCGGATGCCGTTCGGCATAGTCCGCTATAGCGGAACCGCATCTTTCTTGTGTATGCGCATCAAGCTCAACCATCGCTCAGGTCATGAATGGTAACGATAATAAACGACAACAGCACGATTTGAGTCGTCGGCAGGAGGGTTAGAATTCGATGACCGCCAACAATCACTCGGCCATCGTTTCCATCGGCTCCAACATGGGGGACAAACTCGAAAACTGCCGGGCGGCGATTTCCGGATTGGACGAGCTCGAACACACGGCGGTCACCACCCGTTCCCGCTTCTATCGAACCGCTCCGGTCGATTATCTCGACCAGGATTGGTTCGTGAATGCCGCGGTGAAAATCGACACGCGGCTGACCCCACACCAACTGCTCGAGGCGCTTCAGAAAATACAACGCTTGGCCGGGCGGGAAAACGATCCGATCCGGTTCGGTCCCCGCATTCTCGACCTGGATATCATTTTCTACGACGACCTTGCCATCGAGACCCCCGAGCTCGTGATTCCCCACCCGCGCATGCATAAAAGACGCTTTGTCCTGCAACCGATCTGTGATATAGACCCCACAATCGTGCATCCGGTCATCCGAAAAGACGTCCATACCCTGCTCATCCTTCTGACAGACGAGGCCCAAAGCGTGGAGCCGCTATGTTGAGACTGCTGGTCATTGCCGGTTTGATCTATCTACTCTATCGGGCTTTTAACTCCTGGCTGTTGAAGCACGGGCCGTCGTCGGGGGGGGCGGTTGCGGATAGGCGTTCGAGCGCTGTGGATGATGTGATGATCAAGGATCCGCAGTGTCACGTCTATTTCCCAAAGCGGGATGCCGTGCGGGTGACAATCGGCGATCAAGAGCTCTTTTTCTGCAGTACGGAGTGCCGGGACAAGTACCTTCTCGAGAACCGGCCGGATTGAGCATATCCAGAATGCAACGAAACATGACGAATCAAAAGATAACCTGAACGGAAGGATGCGGCAGAATGAAATTTTTTATCGACACGGCCAATATAGACGAAATCAAAGAGGCCCACAGCATGGGAATGGTGGACGGTGTTACCACCAATCCCTCTCTGGTCGCCAAAGAAGGACGGGATTTCGTGGAACTCATCAAGGAGATCTGTGAGACCGTCGATGGACCGGTGAATGCCGAGGTGATCAGCACCGAGGTTGAGGGGATGCTGTCGGAGGCCCGGAAACTGGTCAAAATACACAAGAATGTCGTCATCAAGATACCGATGACGGTTGACGGCCTGAAGGCTGTACGGCAGCTGGCCGAAGAGGGTATCCGCACCAACGTGACGCTGGTTTTTTCACCCCTCCAGGCCCTGATGGCCGCCAAGGCCGGCGCCGCCTACGTCAGCCCGTTCGTCGGCCGGTTGGACGACGTGTCCCACGATGGGTTGATTCTGGTGGATCAGATCGCCGAAATTTATAGCAACTATGCCTATGACACGGAGATCATCGTGGCCAGTGTCCGCAACCCGCTTCATGTCCTCGAGTCGGCCCTGATCGGTGCCGACATCGCCACGCTGCCCTTCAACGTGTTGAGTAAACTGGCGTCCCACCCGTTGACCGACAGAGGTCTAAAGGCCTTTTTGGACGACTGGAACAAGGCCAAGAAGTAGGCCATTGCCCAGCCGGAGTCAGTACCGATGCAAGGGGCTTCCGTACCGATGGATGATAAATTCAAGCGGTTCCTTCGCAACCCGAACAACCTGACGCTCTTTCGGATCATCGCCGTTCCGGTTATCGTACTGCTGATGATATACCCCAATCGGTTGTTCACCGCCCTAGCGGCACTGATCTTCAGCGCGGCGGCCATCACCGATTACCTCGACGGGTACCTGGCGCGCCAATACGGACTCGAATCGACCCTGGGCAAGGTGATGGACCCGGTGGCCGACAAGCTGCTGGTATCTTCGGCTTTCATCATGATCACCTCCCACGGGTGGATACCGGCCTGGATGGTGTGCATTATCGTCGGCCGCGAGCTGGCCGTGACGGGGTTGCGCAACATCATCGCCGGGGAGGGGGAGGACGTATCGGCCAGCTGGCTGGGGAAGTACAAAACCGGATTTCAAATCGCGGCCATCATCCCCCTGCTGTTTCACTATCCATACCTGGGGGTCAACCTGCATGCCATCGGCACCTTTTTTCTCATCGGCGCGCTGGTGTTCACGGTTTGGTCCGGTGTCGACTACTTCATCCGCTTTCGCAAGTTGCTCGATCTTTGAGCTTTTTTGTTGACAAAGACCACAAATACCGCTAAAACCTTCCACCACATTGAGCGGGAATAACTCAGTGGTAGAGTGCGACCTTGCCAAGGTCGAAGTCGCGGGTTCAAATCCCGTTTCCCGCTCCATTTTTTTTGGCGGCATAGCCAAGTGGTAAGGCAGAGGTCTGCAAAACCTCCATTCTCCGGTTCGAATCCGGATGCCGCCTCCAAAATCTCTATAACACTAGAAACAGGGCTGTACGGCCCTTTTTCTATTGGGTATCTCTCTTTAGGGTGTGCTCCTTCGCTTTCCTCTCGAAGCTTTTTTCCTAATCGGTATTGCGGGAGATGTCGTGACAAGGTTTTCAACTCATTCCGGGTTCGAATCGTTTGCCGGTTTTTAGCCAGAAATTTCTCATTGTTTGACCCCAATACGGGATTCTGTTAAAATAGAACCTACAATTTGATTTGTTGATGATAATGCCAAACTCCGAGTGATCGGAGGACGGAAAGCCACGGGTCTCAATGGAGACAGCCGGGTTGCCAGTGTTCTCAAATGACAAGCCGGGCTGCTGAAAAGTGGTTCGGCTTTGTGTTTCTTGAAAGCGACAGGGGGCAAACCCGGTTCCCGTCACAGCGGACACGTGGCTTGCCGCTGACCGGTTCGATCGGACAAGCAACGCCAAGATTGGAATGAATTATGAAAACAGCAGTTTGCAAGATGCGTATCGACGAGGCCGAAAGACGGCGTTTCCCGCGGGTCAGAACCGACAACCCGATTACTTATGCTTTGATCAATGAGAAAGGCACCAATATCGGTCAAGGCATCGGAAGGGCCGTCAATGTGAGCCAGTCCGGTCTTTTGCTGGAGACCTACGAGTACATCGGTTCGAAGTACCTCTTTCTCGTCACGACCGATATCGAGGGAGCACTGGTCGAGATTGTCGGCAAAGTGGTTTTTTCGCGGGAGATCTCTAAAAGCGTATTCAACTCCGGGGTGCACTTCATGGGCGAGCACGACGATAACGTGAAATTCAGGAGAGAAATGATACGGGTCTTTCATCGCCGGAACGTTATCGGACTGCCCAATTGATCCGTCTTTTTCCCTATCGACTGACATAGCGGTGATTACCTATACCCTGCCTGCCGACATCACCGGTCTGCATTCATTCCGCATTGGCTTGCGTCCTGCAGGCGCCCCCCCTGCATTCGACATCCGCATCCGGACACCGATCCCCCTGATTGAGAAAAGCGGATCAAGAATCTTGGAATCTTTCGTGAAAAATTTGGGTCAAAATGTGACGGAATCCCGGGATGATATCACTGCGTCAGCTTGGACAGGATCGAATCGGCCTGCTGAATGAGAATATCGGCCTGGTCCTGGCCCAGCTTCCGCGCTCTCTGACTGTTGACCTCATCGATAAACGCCTTCAAATGGTGAACCGTTAATACATCGATTTTTTCGTTGAGGTATTCCATGGCAAACAACACCCGGTCGAGTTTGACATCCAAGGAATTGGGTATGGCGGCCCGGCTGTTGATGGAAATAACGGACTGGAGCAGGTTCTTGATCATGTATTCGGGATGAAAGTCCAACATGCCGCTCTCCTCGCTCAGGGTAGGGATGTGTCACGATGTTGAATTCACGGGGGTTTTTAAGTACCGGAAGGAAAGCAACGATTATGCCAATAATGGAAATATGTTAAGCGCTTGAATTGCTATTAAAATTAGGTGGTTCGATCAGGATGGTCTAAAAATATGTAATAAAGTACACAAATTGGATAGACTTGTCTATCACCGAAAAGTAACTTTTCGAGGGAGGGGCATTTATAGACGCGATGGCTCAATCGGCGTGCGGACATCGAGATGCTGAATACCCTCTTCGCAGCACCCGATGAAAAACGCCTTGAGCGTCTATCCTGTCCGCCGGTAAAGAGGGGGGGGTGTAGACATGCCGAACGGAGGCAAAGCGGGTGAATGGCGGGAATCTGAATGTTGACTCGGTAACGGGCGCCGGCTGGGATCGGCCAGACTGCCGGACGTCGCTGACGGGACGGCGGACCCGGGTCGCTGTCGTGATGAAAAACGCCAGCCGGATAGATCGGGTCAGGACCCGCTTCTGGCCTTGAGTTTCATCTCCATCCCGGAATCCAGAACCTTGGTCCCAAATTCGTCCAGCAGGAGTTGGAGGGTTGGCATTTGGTCTTCATCATAAACGATCGAGAACGAGGCCGTTTTCTTGGCACAGTTCCGGGCCGTTTCTTCCTTTAAGTAGAAGGCCGCGTTCAGAGGTCGCAGATCGGCCATGACCTGGCCGATCTGGCGATAACGCATTTCCGGGTCTCGTGCGCAGGCCTTTTTGACCAAGGAACACAGCGCCGGCGGCAGGTCCGGTACGAGTTCAGCCGGGTCCGGAATGTCGACGTCGACATGCATATCCATGACAGCCCAATGATCGTCTTCAGGGTAGGGACGCCGTCCGGTCAGCATTTCAAAAACCGTTATCCCCAGAGCGTATATGTCGGTTCTTTCATCTATGGGCAGGCATTCGATCTGTTCGGGGGACATGTAGAACGGCGTGCCGCTCATGGCGCATTCCGTTCCGCATGGCGCTGCAAGGCCGAAATCGACGATTTTGATACTCCCGTCAGGCAGGACGTAGATATTATCCGGCTTGATGTCTTGATGAACGATTCCCCGTTCATGCGCATACAGAAGGCCCTTGCAGATATGCCATGTTGTTTTCACCACATCGCGGGGTGTCAGGCGGATCATGTTGTCTATGATGTCTTTTAAAGGCTGCCCTTGCAGGTATTCCATAATAATAAACACCGTCCGATAGCGTTCCTCGATGTCGTAGACCTTGATGATGTTTTCGTGGTTGAATTGGGCGATGATCCGGGCTTCATCCCTGAATTTCACCAGAAAATCGGTTTCCATGGCCATGTCGTGCCGCATCATTTTAATAGCTACGGGCATGTTGAGACTGTTGTGGGTCCCTCTGTAAACGATGGCAAAGGCGCCTTGCCCGAGAATATCGGTAATCAGATATTTGCCGATGGTTCTCTGGGCCGTCAGTTTGCGCGAGTCGAACCATTCGGTGACGATCGTCGTCAGGAAATTGCGCAATTCAGGATAGGCGTCCGAAATCCGATCGAACTGATCCCGGGTCAGCTGCCAGACTTCCATGTCGGTTTCGGCATCCACGTGAGCACTGCGCGGCTCGCCGGTTAAGATGGCCATCTCACCGATAATGCTTCCCGCTCGGAGCCGGGCCACTGTTTTGAATTCGCCTCCTTTTTCAACGGTGACGGCGCAAATGCCGCTTTGGATAAGGTAACAGGAGTTTCCGGGTGATCCTTGTGTCATCAAGCGCTGGCCGGCGCCTATTTTGAAGTAGGTGAGGGCATTCAGCAGGGGACAGACCGCCTCCCGGGCCACGGCCTTGAGCAGCTTCGTCCGCCTGAAAAAAAGATAGTCTTCCTGCGACGGGATATGTTTGCCGAGCCGAGCAGGCTCGGGCCACTGGCCGTTCGGTACGCATTCTTGGATCGCCGCCCCAGCCAGGTAGCTCTCCATTTTTTCCGCAACCGGTTTCATCCAGATGACCGTCCCCTTGAAATGACGCCAAGTTTTGTCGTCGCGGGCGAAAATGCTCAGATGAATAGAGGTTTGGGGCTCGATCGGTTGGGACGTTTTTATCATGAGGCCGTCGGTTCCCCTGTTGAGTATATCGACATACAGCGACCGGGAATCATCGACGATCATCGTCCCGGACGTGTACCCCATTCCTTCTGAATACAGAATGCCGATATCCGGTGAACTCGGTGTGACCCTGTCGGATTGTCGTCGTTCCCGCGACTGCTCCATAAGCCCATTCCCCCGTCAGCGTTACGATCCGGCTTCAATGCATCGCCGCGTCCGATACAAAATTGCGACGCTGATTATTGGAATCATTTCATAAGTGTTGACACAAAATAATACCCTTTAATTTCGATAACTTTGTGGGACGGTTTTTTCAAGTGGAATTTTCGTTTCTAAAATGGTCCTGCCGGCAGACTGTCATTGGAGTTTGTGTCTGATCACCAGCATCGTTATGTCGTCTTCCTGCGGGGCCATGCCGATATGGGCAAACAGGGGAGTCCCTATCCGCTCCAGAAACTCAACGGCAGTAGAAGCGGGCCGAGATAACAGCGATAAAAGGCGCTCTTTGGTAAAATTGTCCTGATCGGGGGACCGGGCATCAGTCACTCCGTCCGTGTAGGTAAACAGGATGTCACCGGGCTTTAGTCGTGTCCGATTGTACCTGTATGTCGCTTCGGGGAATACTCCTACCGCCGGTCCCGTCTTTAAGAGGTTTTCCCTTATACCATTGTGATCGATTACCAGTGCCGCTTCGTGCCCGCCGTTAATGTAAGCGATTGTTCCGCTATCCGGATCCAAAACGCCGAAGAAGAGCGTTGCGAACATGCACATCTCGTTGTGCTCCTGTGCGATGTAGTCGTTGGTCAATGCCACGGTGCGCAGAGCGTCTATTTGATGGTATGTGCGAACGGATCTCTCTTTCTTCGGCCCACCGACTTTTTGGGATCGCTGA
This sequence comes from uncultured delta proteobacterium, assembly GCA_963792945.1. Classification (GTDB taxonomy): domain Bacteria; phylum Desulfobacterota; class Desulfobacteria; order Desulfobacterales; family SG8-13; genus JARFQH01. The sequence continues at coordinate 86,440 of CAWBYM010000006.1, forward strand.
TCCACCGGGGACCGTCCCAGGCGGGCCTGACCGGAGAACACCCTCAACAGGCTGCGGAACAGGGCCATGAACAGAGCCGAACCCACCCCCTTGTCGCAAACGTCTCCAATGACGAACCCAACGTATCCGCCCGGCAGCATGAATGCATCGTAGAAGTCTCCGGAGACACGATTGGCAGGGAAAAAGAAGGATTCGAATTCCCAGTTGTTCAATTGCGGCAGTTTTTTGGGTAGGAAATCGTGTTGAATTCGGCGGCACTTTTCAAACTCTTTGTCGAGGGCCAGCGAATAGGCTTCAATGTCCCTATTGGCTTTCTCGACTGCGGCCATCGAGGCGTTCAGTCTGTTGAAAAGTTGGGCGTTTTCCAAGATCAAAGCCATTTGGTTCGCGACGACCCCCATTTGATCGGCCGTTTCCGCTTTGAAATGCCCTGGGCTGGCATGCATCAGGGTCAAGATTCCCACCAGTATATCTCCGTTTAGGATTGGCAGAGCCAGTGCTGACCCGACGCTGTAGGGTTGATCCGGGAATGCGAACCACCGGTCATCTTCCCGGGTGTCATGAACAAGGCCGATCCTTCGATGCCGGGCCACCCAGCCGGCCAGGCCTTTTTCGATCACCGATCCAATGAGCGATGCCCTTTTCTCGGGAGAGGTCTCGCCGCGAGCCAAGATGCTGTCGACGACCATGCCGCTTTTATCGAGCAAAACGATGCTGCCTTGCTCGGCAGCGGTAATCTTGACGGCCATGTCGGTCGCTTTTTCAAGCATGGTTTTGATGACCTGAGGAGCCCCCCTGAGGTCTGCCGTGGCGTTGAATTCTTCAAGCAGTGCACATTGGACTCGATAGGCGGTTTTTTCTGTTTTGAGACGGGCGAGATCGTCGTCGGGCGAGTCAGTATAAATCAAGGCAGGCTCCGGATTTTCGTTGGGATTAAGTTTTCCGATTTGTTTTCGATAGCTTTCCTAAAAGTAATTATCAAGGGGAAATTTTCGCCAATCAGTTTCAATGTGCTTGACAACCGCGACTGTATTCCATTAAACAAAATAACCGTTTCGGACATGACGTTAAAAGGAATTATTCCATTCACATGCTCGATAATCAAACCATTGAATTGAGTCTGCCCAACATTCTCGGTTACGAGCGCATCGCCATGGGGTGCATCGATTCGTTTGCCAGAAACGTCGGTTTTAAAAATGAGCGCATCGAGGATTTGAAAACAGCCGTGTCCGAGGCCTGCATCAATGCCATGCAGCACGGCAACAAAGATAAGCCGAGCGAACGGGTGATCGTGAATATGGCTTTTGCGGAGGGGGCTTTCAATATTTCGGTGATCGACAAGGGCCAGGGCATACCGGAGCCGCTACCGAACGATCCGAATATCGAAAGAATCGTCGACGATCTCGACCCGCCGACAGGGTTCGGACTTTTTTTGATTAAAAGGCTCGTGGACCGGGTCGAATTCAATGAAAAAACCGTCAGGGGGCATGGTGTTCGGATGGTATTCAACCTGTCCTGAAGAGCGACAGACAATGCCCGGTTGGAATCAGAACGGCCGGGTGGATCGATAAACAGGCTCATTTATGCACAAACCGAATGATATCAATATCGAACGCCACGATACCATCGTTTCGGTGACCATTAAAGGGGATATCACTTCGTTTTCCGAACCCTATCTGAACCAGGCATACGAAGAAGTCGATTCGCAGCATGCCCCGGAGAAGATCCTATTCGTCTTCGAAAAGGACGCCTATATCAACAGCGGCGGGATTGCGGTGTTGATCCAGATTCTGGCCAAATCCAGGAGAAAGAACCAGATTATCGGCATCACCGGCATTACCAGCCATTTTCAAAAAATATTCAGCATGGTCGGCATCACCAAACTGGCGGCCATTTACGATAATTTAGCTGACGCCTATACGGCGATGGAAACTCTGAAATAAGCGGCCGTTGCTTTGCCCGGTGCTTCTCTCAGAGCCGCATCAGTTTGGCGTCGATTTCTACAACCCGCCTTTCTTTCGTATAAAAGCTCCGCTGCCGGCGTGCAGCGACATAATAACAGACCGACCACCAAATTAAACAATCGACAGGGGACCGCTACGCCCCTCAAGGGGACCGGTATCTCTTTTGGGGCAGCCGATGAGTAAATCCTTTCGGATAAACCGAGCATGGACCTTCAGGCGGAAGTCGATCGTCTCAGAGAATCCCTCGCCGTTGCCGACCAGATCCAGACCGAGCTGGATCGTCGGATTTTTCATTTAAAAACCCTCTACGATATCAGCAAGGACATATACGGCAGCGTCAACACCGGCGTCATCCTGCGGAATTTTCTTCTGATGACAACCGGCAACTTCGGTATGCTGGAAGGTTTGATCGCCATTGTCGACGTGAACCGGAGGGAATTCGTGCAGTTCCTTTCATTGGGTGTGCAGAGCGGCAATTTACAGGAAATCCGCGGGCAATGCCTGAAATTTTGCCTCAACGGCTCGTTCGCAGGATCCCCCCTGTACGGGGAGGCCGTCAACAAAAAACTCCATCTGCCGGTGACACTTGAATGCGCCTTGCCGTTTGTCGTTCAGGAGGACTGGAACGGGGTACTCGGCCTCGGAAGCAAGATCATCGGCGAGCCGTGCAGTGAAAACGATAAGGAGCTTCTTGACACCCTTTTGTTCAATCTGATCATCGCCCTGAAGAACGCCCGGTCATTCGAGGAGATCAAACATCTCAACGCCGACCTCCAGGCCAAAAACGCGCAGCTCGAAAACGCCCTGGCTCAACTTCAGGCGTCGATAAGGAAAGTCGAGATTCTCGAAAGCATCAAGGAGAATCTCAGCAAATTCGTTCCCGTCACCGTATCGAGGCTTATCGAGAAATCGCCGACAAACACCATCCCGCAAAGCCGGCGGCAGGATCTTTCCATTCTGTTCCTTGACATAGAGGGCTACACCACATTGGTTGAAAGGCTGGGAGGGGATGAAACCAACCGGATCATAGAAGAGCACTTTTCCGTCTTTATGGACGCCATTCACGCCAACAACGGCGATGTGAACGAAACCGCCGGTGACGGGCTGATGGTTCTGTTTATCAACGAGGATCCACTCGCCAATGCGTTGGACGCCGCGCGGGCGGCGGTCAAGATCAAAAAAGAGACGGTTCGAATCAAAGACAGGTGCAGCAGGCTCGAACGCCCCCTGCATATCAACATGGGTATCAATTCCGGGCAGGCCTTGGTCGGTGCTGCCAAATTCGACAGTTATACCGGCTCGCGCTGGACCTATACCGCACGGGGCAACATCGTCAACATCGCCGCCCGGATCGGTGCTTTCGCCAACGGCGGCAATATTTTAATGTCCAAAACCACCGCAGACAGGATAAAGGGACAATTTGCCTCCGAGCATCTCGGAAGACACCGAATGAAGAACGTCACTGAGGAAATCGACATTTACAAGCTCGTCATATAATGCCACCCAAGCGAATTGAATAGAGACCCATACGCCCTGGATGTTGATAGCCGCGCGATAACGACAAATATGCTGATTTAGAGAGGCGACGGTAATGCTCGAGCGGATCATGACAGGAAAAAGGATAGCCCGAAACGCCGTCGCCAGAAATTACGTTTCGGTCTTTTTGTTTTGAGAACGATCAAGTGCCGGTTTCAAACGGATAAAAAAATTTTTCACTCCGGACCGCAGAGGCGGGGATACCGATGCGGCCTGTCGCGTGAGCCACGAAAAAAGCCGGGATCAATACAACCCACCGAACAGGGAAGGAGAATGACCATGAAAAAAGGCCGACTGACCGTGCTGGTTGTCATAGCGTTGATGGTATTTATTGTCCCCGGGGTGTGTGCCGATGATGACAAGGATGCCAAAGGGACCAAGGTCTTTCTCTCCGGTGCCACCGTTTTGCCCAAGGGCGTGTTCGGGGTGCGGTTGGATTCGCAGTTTTTCTTGCCGATTACGGAGAGGTTCGACGAAAATGGCGACACGGAAGCACATCGCCGAAGATTTCAACACCCGGCTCGACAGTTGCGTGTTCCCCCAGCTGAATCTCGTAGAGGCCGGTTTCGGTCTGCCGGCCGGGTTTGCCAGTTTCGGCGACAGTGACGTGGAGTACGAGTTCGACGTGCAGATTTTCGATTTTTACCTCTATTACGGGCTCACGGACAGACTGACCCTCGGCGCCAAGATCCCCTATTGGAATTTTAGTAACAACGTCACGGCCAGCCTCGACACCAGCACCGCGACGGTGGGTATCAACACCAACCCCTTTATCCCGAGTCCCATCGCCCCTCTGGCCCTGGGAGCGACCCCGCTCACTACGGCCGACATTCAGCAGTTGCTTCAGTAGCGAATACGGATTCGATCCGGTGGAGGACTGGAGCGACCACGGCTTCTCGGACATCGAGCTTGGCGGCCGATACCAGTATTACCGTTCCGAGAACTGGCAGCTGGCGTTTACCGGCTCGGTTCTGCTCCCCACCGGCCGCACCGACGATCCGGACAGCCTCGTGGACTATCCCTTCGGTGCCGGCGCCTGGGGCCTTTCTTTTTACCTGAACAACGATTTTACCGGGCTGCAAAAATACGGCTTGTCCTTCAGCGGAACATTCCGGTACGTCTATTACTTTCCGACCAGAGAGACCGTCAGGGTGCCGGACGACGTGGACCAGCCGATCGTCGGTCTGGAAAACAAGGAAAAGGTCGACCTGAAGATCGGCAGTGATTGGCGGATCGATCTGGAGGGTCGATACGCGATCGGAAAAGGTTTTTCGGCCTTTTTGTTTTATCGCTTTCTGCAGAAATTCGATGACAGCGTTTCCGGCGACAGGGGCCTGGCCTACGAAGAGCTGGAAAAGTATTCCGATCAGAAAGAGCAACAGTATCGAATAGGGCTGAATTACTCGACCGTTCCGCTGTATATGAAAAAGGAATTCCCGGTGCCATTGGACGTGAGGGCGTATTACCGCAACCGGTTCGCGGGCGAGAATGTGCTGAAGTCCCAGTATATCGGATTGGATGTCACGGTTTTCTTTTAAAAGACCGGGGGGCGGGGTGCTTGCGGGCCAAAGCAGGACAACTAGCAAGTATGAATTAGATTGCCTAGTTGTGGGCTATTGGTTCCACAATAGACTTGAGGTGTTATATTTTAACCAGCTTATATTATTATAGATATAGTCATCAAGTTCCTTGCATGCATTTTGCACTCGATAGAGTCGCTCTGCAGATTTCGATCGTGTTTCGACATCCACAGCATCACTTTTTTTCGCCCAAGACAGGATGGAACATTTGCGGATCGGATGACGATTCGCGTCTTTCATATGTGTGTTTAGCGGTACTGGCGAACTATTGGGTTCTCCAAATTAAAAGTGAGAGGAATCGTTCAGTTCAGTTGGCAACGGGGAAGCCGACGATAACTGACGCTTGAAACTTTAGCTACGGACCCGACCCGAAAGGGGCTCAACACACCGGCCCCCTTCGGGGGTGTATGCTGTTGCTGGCCATCCAGCCTTTTTGCTTATTTCAAATTCAATTTTTCACACGATCGTAACGTCGGTGCCGTTTTTTTCGCTTCGACTCAACAATGCTGCTGGTTGCCGGTGAAAAACGCCCGTTTAATGGTGGTCGATCTACACTGCCGTCTTTTCGTTTCATTTTTGCCCGTCATTTCCAACGAGTGCTTGTTGATACTCAATTGAAACCCGGCAAGGAGCCGAGATCCATGAAAAAGGGGATATTGTGGGCAGCGGTATTTATGTCTCTCATATGCGTTCAAACGGCGGCTTTCGCCGCCGTTTCGCATTCAAGCGCCGGTGGGTATGGTCACCCACAGATGCCTGCCGGCGAATACCAGGTACTGGTTTTCGATGGTGACGCCTGGATTGCCGTTGGCTTGTTGCAATACAACCAGTTCTTCCGTGAAAAGTCGCTCGACTTGACCGAATATTTGGACGGCAAGAAGAGTGCCCGCATCAGACTTCGCCAAAAAGGCGGCGGAGCGGCCCACATTGATGCGGTCATTTTGGGAGGACAATCGCCGTCCGTTATGACTGGGTGCCGGGAAATCAATGTAATAAAAAAGGTATCCCACAAAGATTTCGATGTTATCGATGCCTTCGATAAAGAATTTGACTTCAAATTCACGGGACTGGTTGACAACAGGACGCTCAAGCTGACGGCCAGGATCGAGCCGGAGATCATCAGCAAAACCCCTTTTCAGTTCCCATACGCTAACCTTTATAAACAAATCGACGAAACCGCACGCTTCTACACATACAATCTGATGTTTCCCGCGGGAGGACAGGGTTCCGATATACTGCAGAATGGCGTCGCCTCAAAACCGCTTTTCAAGCAATACTGCCGGACCGGATCAGGCCACCCGGCTGGCTTCACTTATGGTTGGGTGAGCCATGACAACCAGAATCTCTACGTGAAAATTGACTTTACTCCGGACAACACCATGGACGGGATTAAGGACTATGCTACCGTGCATGTCCAGACGGGGTCCGGTCTGAAAAGTTTTAAGGTTTCGGAAGCCGACAAACTCTGGGGTTCGCCATCCTTTGTTTACACTCCTAAAGCAAAATACCAGCATAAGATTTACGAGTTCAAAATCCCTCTGAGTGACTTGGGTTTGAGTCAGTTAGAACAACCCGAGTCGATTAAGCTCGCTTTTTCGGCCTATGGGACCGCCTCCCCACCGCATACCGCGACCACCGTTGCAGCTGGAACTAACCATACAATGGCGGTGATGGAAGACGGGACGCTTTGGGCTTGGGGAGTCAATTACAACGGCCAATTGGGCGACGGGACGATCGTGGACAGGACCGTTCCTGTGCAGATCGGCTCGGATACGAACTGGACGACGATTTCTACAGGAGACAGGCATACGGTCGGATTGAAATCGGACGGTACCCTTTGGGCATGGGGAAACAATAGCTGGGGCCAGTTGGGCGACGGGACGACCGTGGACAGAACCGCTCCTGTGCAGATTGGTTCGGATGCGGACTGGATGGCGGTTTCTGCAGGATACGAACATACAGCAGGATTGAAATCGGACGGTACCCTTTGGACATGGGGAAACAATGGTTCGGGGCAGCTGGGCGACGGGACGACTGTAAGTAAAAGCGTTCCTGTGCAAATCGGCTCAGATGCGGACTGGACGGCAATTTCTGCAGGTTACTTTCATACGGTCGGATTGAAATCGGATGGGACCCTTTGGGCCTGGGGATACAATTATGATGGCCAACTGGGTGACGGAACGACGCTGGATAAAACCGCGCCTGTGCAGATCGGCTCAGATTCGGATTGGCGGGCAATTTCTGCAGGAGGCGAGCATACGGTTGGATTGAGGTCGGATGGGACCCTTTGGGCCTGGGGACGTAATAATTATGGCCAGCTGGGTGACGGAACGACGCTGGATAAAAACGTGCCTGTTCAGATCGGTTCAGATGCGGACTGGGCGGCGATATCTGCAGGATACCAGCATACGCTCGGATTGAGATCGGACAGTACCCTTTGGGCTTGGGGACGGAATGATTTTGGTCAACTGGGCGATGGGACGACCGTGGAAAAAACCGCGCCAGTGCAGATCGGTTCAGATACGGACTGGTGGGCGGTCTCTGCGGGCGAATTTCATACTGTGGGGTTGAAACTTGATGGTAACATCTGGGCCTGGGGATACAACTTTGATGGCCAACTGGGTATTGGAATCGTAGCGAACAAAACCGCTCCGGTGCAGATCGACACAGCTACGGACTGGGCAGCTATTTCGGCGGGAGATAGTTTTACGGTTGGATTGAAGTCGAACGGTACCCTTTGGACTTGGGGGATCAATTCTGATGGTCAGCTGGGTGACGACACTTTAGGCAATAAGGCTGAGCCTGCACAGGTAGGCTCCCAATCAGACTGGATAGCCGTTGCTACAGGAAATGGTCATACGGTCGGTTTGAGGTCGAACGGCACTCTCTGGGCCTGGGGGAGGAACCTATCTGGTCAACTTGGCGACGGAACGACCGTGGGAAAAACCACACCAGTGCAGATCGGTTCAGATATGACCTGGGAGATGATTGCTGCAGGATCCAGCAATACGTTTGGGTTGAAGTCGGACGGCACCCTCTGGGCATGGGGAAACAATTTAAATTTTCAGCTGGGCGACGGGACGACCGTCAACAGTAATGTGCCTGTCCAGATCGGCTCTGATACCAATTGGTCTGCAATTTCGGCGGGAGACCAACATACGGTAGGGTTGAAGTCAGATGGCACTCTCTGGGCTTGGGGGCGTAACACTTATGGCCAACTGGGCGATGGGACGACCGAGACCAATACCATGCCTGCCCAGATCGGTGAAGATACGGACTGGTCAGCTATTTCAGCAGGAGCATTTTATACGGTTGGATTGAAATCGAACGGTACCCTTTGGGCCTGGGGTCGCAATGGTTCCGGTCAATTGGGCAACGGGACGACCGTTAACAGTATTGTGCCTGTCCAGATCGGCACAGATACGAACTGGGAACAAATTTCTGCTTCTTCAGGAGTTGGTTATACGATCGGATTGCGATCGAACGGTACCCTATGGGCTTGGGGGAACAACACCTATGGCCAACTGGGCGACGGGACGACCGGGACCCAAACCTCTCCGGTGCAGATCGGATCAGATACGGACTGGTGGACGATTTCCGCAGGCGATGGCCATACGTTTGGATTGAAATCTAACGGTACGCTTTGGGCCTGGGGGGACAATACTTTTGGTGAATTGGGGGATGGGAGTACCTGGAAAACCTCTCCTGTCCTGATTTGTTCGGACGGGTTCAGATAGCGATAACGACGGTATAGACGATGCCTGGGAAGTAACCTATTTCGGCAACACACCTCCCACGACGAAACTGGAGATGGCGACGGTATGGCCACCGATGTTGACGAAAAGACACGGAACCGTTCCCGACAATCCCGACACCGACGGTGACTGGGTCAGGGACGGCGACGAGGTGGCCAACGGCACGGACCCGACCCTTTCGACGTCGTTCACGCCGGCCGGAACCGGGGCGATCAGGGGGACGGTGCGCGATACCGGGGGAACAAGATAACCGGAGTCGAGTTGATGGTCGAGGCCAGGACGGTCATCCCTGCACGAATTCGTGACCGGTCCAACGGTTCCGATCCACTAATGGTCGATATTCATCGTCGGGTTGGATCCCGAGTTCGTATTTTCTCCGAGCAACAATTTCGACCAGTCTGACAATGTCAACGAGTGGTGGGCCAATCCATCGGGAAGTATCGACTGCGGAGGGGCGCAGATTGTTAATGTTGTAGATGGCGGGATGGTGTCCGATACCGATTTTTATCTCGATGCCGGTGGGTGGATATCCGGCACTGTCACCGACTTCCGGTGGGGCACCGATCGAGGGTCTTTCGGTCAATGCGCAGGACTTCAACACCAATCAGTGGCGGGGCAGCGGTCAAACACAGCCCGATGGTTCCTATGCGATCCGGGCAGTGGCGGCCGGGAACCACCGCGTCCAAGCCCAACCATCGGGGACCTCATTTGCTGCCGAGTATTACAACGGTACGGCGAACTATGGCGCCGCAACACCCGTACCTGTGACCGCAGGAGCGGAAACATCCGGAATCGACTTCGCACTCGAAGCAGGCGTCAGCATTTCGGGTAGGGTGACGAGTAGTTTCACGGGTGTAGACCTACCTGATTTGTGGGTCACAGCGGTTGACTACCAGACCGGCGAATGGCGCGGCAACGCGCAAACCCAGCCGGACGGCACGTATACCATATCAAACCTTCCCCCCGGTATTTACAAAGTCAACGTCGATACTAACGGGACAGAATTCGCTTTCGAATTCTACGGCGATACGGACGACTTCAACGCCGCCAAGCGGGTGGACCTCACCTCGGGCGGTACGTGTAGGCGGCATCGATATCGCTTTGGATGGCTATTTTGGCGTTGGCCCGTCTATTATGAACGTCCGCGAGGCGGACGGAACGCATGAAGACCATATTGGAAGTCGACATTCTCAATTTCCAGGGGACCCTTCCCAGGAGATCGACACCGTCACCGTCACCGGCCCAGCAGGGTTTACGACCTTAAACGTGAACGATTTTACTTTCCTGCCGGAGTGGAATGCGTTTTTCGTGTCGTTGGACGGGTCTCCGCCTTTAGGTGTCTACACTTTTACGGTGGGAAGCGGGGATGCGGGCCGAACCGTCACGGACTACCAGTACAACCTCAGAAGCCTGCCGGCGGTCGACCAGACGCGATCGTCGCCCTCCGACGGAAGCGTCGTTTCTTCCAAGACGCCGATATTTACCTGGCCGCTGGTGGATTATGCGGAGAACATACCGCTCTATTATCGCCTCGAGATCGACGAGGATCTAGGCGGTGGAAACTTACCAACGCGCCTTTGCCACCAGCCGTATCAAGGACCTTGTCTTTTTCACTCTGCCTCTGAATGTGCTCAAGCTGAATACATCCTACCGGTGGCGCGTCCGTGTGATCGACAATTCAAACTGGGAAGACGTTCAGAACCGCTCCAATAGCGCATATAAATATTTTTACCACCGCAGCCTCATGGACGGACAGTGCCTATCCGCACGTTCTCGGTCCGGACAACTGGAATTCCGTCTCCTGGACCACCGAGAACGGCACCAGCTATCTGTGTTCGGTCAAAGTCATCGACCTGGACGGCGTCTCCTCCGGCGGCTTTACCGCCGAATGGCCTCCGTCGCACACTGTCCGCAGTGACCTTTCCCGGAGGCGCAGAATCTATGACTTGCAATTCGATGGGGCAGACAGCCCCACGTCGGTCAACTATTACGCAGGCGTCGGCGGAATACCCCCATCCGGGACCTACACCTTCACGGTCACCGGCCCTGACGGCCCTGCGGCGGTTTTCACGGAGAACTTTAACTCGGCCCCTGTTAATCCCATTGAAATAACTTCATCTCGCCCACCCTTAAGGACGAGTTTATTACCGCGACCTTCGACAACGTTTACGTTAATGGTGCCCTTTACGATGACTTTTCTTACGCGACGATCAACGACCTCGATCTCTCTAAATGGAAGGGGTATGGACCCGATCTTTCGATAGTGGACGACTCCCTGTAGTCGGTCTTAACTACCGGTTCCGTCGGCCGGGCAAACGGCGGCCTTAATTTTAGAAATCCCGAAACAATCACGTCCATTCAGGCGGACATCACCATAAACAATATCAGCAGCGGAGACGGGCCGCCACGGGCCCGCATAGCCGGTTATTTTTTCAACAACGGAAACAGCGACGTATGGGCCAGCGTGCAGGTCAAGGGAAACCGCATTTTTTACGACGTATCCGAAGACTTCATCAACCAGCAGGGCACCTATCAGTGGAATCAACTCGACAGCGGAGACCTGATGCCCGCTGTCAGCCCTGGAACCTCATTCAGGGTATCGATTTCCTGGGATGGAACCCAACTCGATTTTTCGGCCGAAAATCTTGCCGGTGGCGGTCATTTACAGCCAGCTATACCCCGGCGACAGGAGATCTTTTTCCACCGGTTAACGCGGGCAAGTATCTTCAAACCCGAATTCAAACGAGTATCGCTACTGCGCCGACATTTTCTTGGAGAGAGGTGACAACCCCCAATGTCGCCAGCCGCTATCGATTGCGGATTTACAACCATGACAACTCGCGGACCATCTGGCGGGGATATCCGGGCAGGTCCAGCGTGACCGTACCTCCGGGAATCTTACATGCCCAATTCCTTTTATCGCTACCGATTCGAGGCCTGGGATACGCACGATCCGCTGAATGTCGACAACGTGTCGAAGACGCCGGCATCCAACAACGACAACTACATTTTCTACACCGGTGACATCGAGGATCCGGTGCCGTTCATCGGATGGAACAACCACGGCGTCTATACCTCGACCTCCGAAACGTCGGGCGGTGCCAAGCTTTCATTCTGGATCAAGGTGCACGACGCCGATGGGGTGCCCGGGGACATCCAATCCGTGACCGTGACCCACCCCGGCGGTGCGGTGGAAGCGCTTAAATACTGGGGTGAGAACCCGTACAATGAACCGACGGAGACATCGGCCATTTATTATCTGGTTTCCGACATTACGCCTGTAAATGGCGGGACCTACATATTTACGGCGACCGATTCCGGCGGTGAGCATTCCTTTACGAGGGAAGAGGTCCTGACGGTCGATCCTGTCGATTTTATACCGACATTGTCAATGGTCCCGAGCGCCGGGGAGATCGTTGGAGACACTGCGGTCAACTTCAATTGGGATGTTGCCACCGGGGCCACCTATTATTCCCTGTCGATCTTCGACTACGATTTCAATCGGATTTACCATTTACACACCACTGGAAACTCCTACAGTCTGCCGAGAGGCTTCCTCGAAGAAGAACGGCTCTATCGCTGGCGGATTCATGCACGCAGGGAGTATTTCGACGACAACGTCGACAACATGTCGGTTGCACCCGCTAACACTTACGAGAGTCTGATGTTTGCTACTACATCTCCGATAGATAACGAATTTGGGGATGGCAGCGGCGACGGCATTCCCGACTACTGGGAGAAGCTGCACGGCCTGAATCCGACTATCGACGACAGCGTACTCAACCCGGACAACGACGGCCTGACCAACCTTCAGGAATTCCAGAACGCCACCGAACCCGACAACCCGGACACCGACGGCGACGGCATGCTGGATGGCTGGGAAGTGGCCAACAGTTTGAACCCGCTCTTCGACGACAGCGATGAAGACCCGGATAGAGATGGCTTGCCGAATTCACAGGAAAATTTACAGAATACGGATCCGAACGACCCGGACACCGACGACGACGGTTTTACGGACCTCCATGAAATTCAGGCCGGAACCAACCCGATCATCGGCAGCGAATTTCCGAGCGTCCCCCAACTCTATGTCAACGCCAACGGAGATGACAAAAACCTCGGCGACGCGTCCCACCCCTTGAAAACACTGCACAAGGCCGTGACAAGGGCCAACGAGTCGCCGGAAAGCGCAATGACCATTAATCTGCCGGCCGGCACTTACAGTTTGGCCGGCGGTGAACCGGATGCGGCGCTCACGATCGAAAAGGACGTGTCGATCATCGGTGCCGGAGCAGGCGCGGCCATCGTAGACGGCGCCGGGGCGGTTGACTGGACAACGGGACTTTTGATTTCAGACGGTGCGCCGGATGTCACTGCCCAGGGACTGTCCATCCGCAATTTTCAAAAAGGGATCGAGGTGCAGTCATCCGGCGGCTGCCTGAAGCTGCTCAATTCGGAGATATCCGGCAGCGGGACTGGCCTGCAGCTGGCCGAGACCTATCACTACGATGCGGACCTGACCGGATCGACCATCAGCGGGTGCGGCACCGGCCTGGCACTGTGCGCCGGCACCTCCAACGTGGTGGTTCGCAACGGGACTATCACGCTGAGCACCGGTGACGGCATCCGGTTGGAAGGCGGCACAGAAAGCCCGGACGACAACCTTTTCAGCGGCGTCCAGGTGCTCGAAAACGGCGGTAACGGGATCGTTATCCATGACGGGACCGGCAACCGCATCGAAAACTGCGATGTTCTTTCCAACAATACCAGCCAGGACGCCTACGGCGGTATCGTGGTATTTTCAGGCTGCAATGTCGTTCTGAATACGACCATCCAGGACAACCAATGCTTCGGCATCTACGCCGACGACGCCCTGTCCACCCAGCCGTTGGAGGCGATCGGCAACCAGTGGGGAGACATCAGCGGCCCGTCCGGCGTTGGACCCGGCAGCGGCGATGCCGTGAGCGAAAACGTCGTGTTCGCACCGTGGACCGGTCTGGTCAGCGCCGGGGACGACGACAGCGACGGCTGGACGAACCTGGCCGAGGCCCAGGCCGGCACCAGCCCTACTGACGGGACCGATTTTCCGGCGCTGACCGTGTTTCAGGTCGGCGGCCCCGGTGCCGACGACGCAAACCTGGGAGATGCCGCCCACCCGTTCCAGACCCTCCACGGGGCCATGACGCGGATCAACGGTATCGCAAACGGGAGCTACACCGTCAATCTGCCGGCCGGAACCTTCAGTCTGGCCGGTGGCGAAGCGGATGGAGCGGTGGCTATCGACCAGAACGTGACGATCGTCGGTGCCGGCGCGGGTGCGACCATCATCGACGGCGCGGGTGCGGGTGTCTGGACGACGGGTTTGCTGATTACCGACGGCGCACCGGATGTCACCATCCACGGGGTCACGATCCGGAATTTCAATTTTGGGATCCAGGTGCAGTCCGACGGCGGTTGCCTGAAGTTGCTCAATTCAGTGATATCCAACAGCGCGACCGGTTTGCAGCTGGCCGGAACCCATCAATACGATGTGGACCTGACCGGTTCGACCATCAGCGGTTGCGGCACCGGACTGGCGTTGTGTGCCGGCAGCTCGAACGTGGCGGTTCGCAACGGGATGATCACCCTGAGCAACGGCGACGGCATCCGGCTGGAAGGCGGTGTGAGCAGCCCCGACGACAACCTTTTTACCGGCGTCTTAGTGCAGCAAAACGGCGGCAACGGGATCGTCATCCATGACGGGACCGGCAACAGAATCGAAAACTGTGACGTTCTCTCCAACAATACTAGCCAGGACGCTTACGGCGGTATCGCGATCTTCTCGGGATGCAATACCGTCATTGGTGCGACCATTCAAGGCAACCAGTGCTTCGGCGTCTACGCCGACGACGCCCTTTCGACCCAACCGTTGACTGCGACCGACAACTGGTGGGGCAGCGACGACGGACCGTCCGGCATCGGGCCGGGCAACGGCGACGCCGTGAGCGAAAACGTCGTGTTCGCTCCCTGGACCGGTATCGCCAGCTCGAGTGACGACGACAACGACGGATGGCCGTATCTGGCCGAAATCCAGGCGGGTACTGACCCCGACAACCGCAACAGCCACCCGGGCATAACGGAATTTTACGTGGGCGGCGTCGGAGCCGATGACAGCAATCTCGGGACGCCTGACTTGCCGCTGAGGACACTGCATGGTGCGGTGAAGCGGCTTAACGCTGTTGCGGACGGTGACTATGTCATTCATCTGGCGGCCGGTGTGTACTCTGCATCCGCCGAGGGGATCGATTCACCGGTGGTGCTGGACCAGAACGTCACGATCTTCGGCAACGGCGCGACCCTGGACGGCGCCGGCAGCACGGCGTGGACCAGCGGTTTGACGATTTCCATCGGCGCCGAGAATGTCACTATCCAGGGGTTGACGATCCGGAATTTTGAGGAAGGCATTAGTGTTTTTTCCGGTGGGGGGTGTACGACCCTGAATGGCGTGTTGATCGAGGCCTGCACCAGCGGGTTGAAATTCGTGGAGAGTTATCAATTGGATGTCAATATGAGCGCCTCCACGATAACCAGCTGTGTGACCGGCATCGACTTCTGCGCCGGCACATCGAATGTCACTCTTAGAAATGGTACCGTACGCAATAACAGCGGTGACGGCATTCGCGCCTTGGGGGGCGTTAATTCGGTCGACAACATCCGGATTGAGGGCACCCAGGTCATTAACAATGACGGCAACGGCATCGTCTTCCACGACGGTTCGGGACATGCGGTCGTCAATACCGTCATCACCGGCAACAACGTCGGCGAGAGCGGTTACGGCGGTATTGCGGTTTTTTCCGGGGGCACGATCATCGACGGGTGCTCGTTTACCGGTAACCATTGCCACGGGGTTTACGCGGATAACGCTCTGTCCACGGAACCTTTGAATGCCATCAACAATTGGTGGGGAGGTGAAAGCGGGCCTTTTCATGCCATCCTGAACCCCACCGGCCTCGGTGATCCGGTCAGCGACAATGTCGAGATCGAACCCTGGGTCGGGTACCAGGAACCGCCGGTGGAACCGATCATCATCGACGCGAACAGCAACGGTCTGCCCGACTGGTGGGAAACCGTGCATCAGGTCAGCGATCCGAACGCCGACAATGACGGTGATGGCATTACAAACATCGACGAGTACCAGAATGGCAGCGACCCCAATGTCCCGGTCTCGATAGCCGTGGCCACACCGGCGGAAAACCCGGTCACTCTCGATAACGTGACGACCATCACGGTTTCGGGAACATCCGCTAATGCGACCCTGATCACCATTACAAGAAATAAAGCGCCGATAGGCACGTTAACGACGGGTTTGGGAAACTGGTCGCATGACGTTGCCATAGCACCGGGTGAAAACCTGATTGCCTTTACCGCAAGCGATGCGGCCGGCAACAAAGCGACTGATAGCGTGACGGTGTCTGTCGATTCACGGTCACCGATGGCAACCATTGAAAAGCCGACTGCGGCGGAAAATTATACAACGGCCCTGGAGGTGATCTCTCTGAGCGGCATCGCGAACGACGATACAGGGGTGGCTCAAGTCACGTGGACCCGCACCGCCGGCGTCGATACCGTAAACGGGGCGGTCAGCGGAACAAACAACTGGACCACTACCGCGATCCCTCTGGTCGAAAATATCGACAATGTCATCACCATCATTGCGGTCGACCAATTCGGGAAAACAGGCACCGATTCAATCACGGTTTTTCGCGAAAGTGGAGTAAAAATCCTCACTATCGAAGCCGATTTATCTCCGTCTGGAGTATCTACCGGTGGGGATCCCCTCGATCTGGACGGAGACCAGTATGTAAATACCGACGAAACAGTCTGCGGCAGCGATCCCGGCGATGGCAATTCCATACCTTCGAATACAGCCGGTAATACCTATCCCACAAACAGCAACGATCCCAATTACGATAACACCATGCTGATAAAGGATCAACTCGGTAACATCGTGGGTGCCTACCTATGGCCCGACTGTCTCAACCCAGATAACGATCGAGACGGTATGCCCGATCTTTGGGAAGAAGAGTACGGTTTGGATCCCCATGATCCTGCTGACGCCGACGATGACCCGGATGGAGACGGTGATACCAATTTGGAGGAATACGCAAACGGAACCAACCCGATGAAGGAGTCATCGGCAGAGTTGCTACTGAATGTAATCGGCGGCGATTTCGACTCCTGGTTGCCGGAATACGGGAAAGTGCTGCAATTGCAAGCCTACTGGCCTGGAGTCAATGCACCCGAGAGTGTGGCATTTACTTTACAAAATACGTCTCGATACCCGGGCCGGGCCATAAATGATCCTGAGCCCGAAGCGGGAATCATTACCTATCCGGCCGGATATCAGTATTACGGATTCGATTTCGGACTTACCCTTGATCCGGCCTCCTACACCTACAACCAGGGTCCAGTCACTGTGCGCGATGATGCGGACGGCGTTATAGACGGAAGATATGCGATTTATCTGAAATGCTGGGATTACGGCGCAAGGACGAAGGTCGTGGTGACCCATACCATGGACCCCAACATTAGGGATGAACGTTGGGTTCCCAAAGGGTCGAATACCAACGGTATTGCCGGCGCATGGCAATACGCCGGAACACCGGAACGGCTGATCCCAACGGCAGACATCGACACCATTACCCTTGAACAACCCAATAGCTACGAGAGCCCTGTAGGGGACGGCATCAACAATTTTGACGAATACCGGGGGATCCTCTTCATCCCGGCCGGCGGCTCTGGGCTGACACATGAAAGACTCAATCCCTACCGCAAGGATCTCTTTGTCAGAGCCGACGGATTCGACGATGCATTCGGTGATCCGTACGACGAGTCCGATCCGGATGCGGAATATCCTTTCAGGCTTGGTCTGGCGCTGAAAAACGCCGGAATCGATGTCCACAATACGACGGGTTGGGGGCATGATGCCACCGAGGACAAATCCTTTTATATCTACTACAGGTCCGGAGAAATAGTGAACATGGTATTCGAAGCCGGCCAAAAAGTCATCGGCGAACAGACCGAATGGTCGACCAAATGGCCGCTTTACGAATGGGAATTCAAAATGACCGCTGACCCCGAGGGGTCGTGGACACCGGTTTTCTCATGGATCGATCCAAACAGTCTTTATCTCGCCAATGCCTACACGGGGGCAGCAAGCGGTGCCTATGCTATACGAAAGCCCCTGCCGCCCCTCAATGTGGTCATCGTCAAACTGAATACCGATAAAACCGGTGTATTCACCTCTGAGGATGGTTTTATCGGTTTTTTGGGGGCGAGTGAGCCCAGCACCGGCAACCTGACCGGATCGAGATACTGGGAATGGTCAACCAAGGGTCTGGGCATCAAGGCCAAGAGGGAAGACTCGTATGGCAACGCGCTGGCGTTGAAAATTCCCCTCGATCATTATTTCGGTGATACCCCATACATGAAGTCGTCTACCTGGAGTGAGTCAGCATCCTATTGGTCTGATCCACCGGCCAATCCGGCAGAATTTTATCTTATGCCCTTAAGAATGTCGGAAGATTATAAGGATAACGGCACCTTCGTGGATGGAACTGAAAATCCGCAAATCGGTATGCTGCTCGGGAATGCGCCCAACGAAAGATTCGACGGTGACCGCAGATTAATGGACAAGGGGGACTGGAGCACATCTGGCCACCTCAGTCCTTTCGACATCGACAACAACGGATTCATCGAACTGCCCCTGGCGACATGGCCCAATGCCGACAACAGGACCAAACAGTATGCCGCATTCGATCAAAACTCAGGTCAATGGGTCCATCCGTACACGAAAGCTTGGGTCCTGATGCACACCATCACCCACGAGATCTGTCATGTATTGGGCGGAACGAGACATTCGAAGGATCCCGCCGGCCTGATGTACGAGAGATCCAACAACTGGAAAAGGGCCGATCGCATCGGCGACTGGTACCGATCGATGTTAAACGTTCACAACATACGCAGATAGAATGGACGATTTTTGAGTCCGAAGAAATTTACCGCTGAAACGAATACGAACCAAGCGCGTTAATGCTGTAAAAGGATGTCTCATGTATCTATCCTCTTTCTCCCATGGGAAATGGATCCGACCAATTAAAACCATAGTTTTCCTCTTTATGGGCTTGATTGGAGGAAATTTGGCGGAGGCTTACGAAAACCCCGGTTTGACGATGGAACTCCTTCCCGTGGGCAAAGATCCGGCCAATCCAACCTATATCATGGGATCGGTCGATGACAGAATCGAGATGCTTCTGGTTCTTCGGAATGAAGCGGGAACGGCCGTTGTTACCGAACGGGGGTTTTCCCATGGGGAAGCGTACAACGCTCTTATTGTAACGGACCCAGGTGGCACCAGGCACCTGCTGCGCTACGGTGACGACGCGCATAAAATGCCGATGCCTTTTTACATAAACGACAAACCCTGGGGCTTGGCCGAATCGATTCCAGTGAGCTGGGCCAAATCAACCCGCATCAATGATTTAAGAGACTACCTGCCCATGATGTGGACCACCGCGGGATGGTATACCATACAGGCCCAACTGCCCTTCACCCGTTTTGCGGCCACGGGGCAGGATTCCGGACTCGGTTTGCTTGCCCTTCTGGAGCATGCCAACAATTGGAGCGAGACCATCGTTTCCAATGCGTTGCAAGTCTACATCGGGCCTTTGGAGGGTGCGCAGATCAGCGCTAAAATCGTCGACGCCATGGTTAGTCCGGCGGCACCTCTGGGGCAGGTGCCGGTGAAAGTCTATCGAAATGCAGATTATCCGGAAGGATCGAAAGTAGAAGAACTCTGGTCTAAAACCGAACCGGTGTTGAGCGGCACAACGGATGTGGACGGGAAGGTGGTCTGGGATTCGGCACTGCCTTGTTTGATTCGGAACGATTACACGGTTGTCGCAAACTATGCGGGAAAATACAAAGAAGCCAAAATCATCGACATGAGCCTGTCGGCGTTTGCTGAATATTTCGGCTCCACAGAATGTTACGTCAGTTCCGGCTGTCTTGGTGACTGGGATCGGGACAACGATGTCGACGGATCAGATGTTGTGGCCTTTCTTGGCGTTTCCGGATGGGGTGCAGAATGCTCCGGATCGGTGAGTACCAGAGTCGCCTTTTCGATACCTGCGGTCCCGTTCGTTTCCATAGTGGGCAGTGCGTACAATCGTCCTGATGACAGCCACCGCGCATCATTTACAATGGACGTCTCCACAACCGATGGAATGACTTCCGGCAGTCTTAACTACTATTTTTCACATACGCGGATGAATTTTGCCAGTTCTGCCATAAATGAGATCACCGTTTCCGGCAGCCCTGCAACCATAAAGGGCGCCGGCACTGTAAACGGTGGTGCGGGATATACCTTTGAGGTGCAAATTGTGGACGGCAATCCGGACCAGTTCGGTATTCTGATACGTCAATCGGACGGCAGCGATTTTTTCAACGCTACGTTAAGATCGATCGATGGCGGGAATATCAGTCTAACCGCCGAGTGAATCGGGGACAAATGAGATGATAACTCTATGGAAAACCCTAACGGTTACATTGGCATTGCAGATCCTTTTCAGTGGATTCTGCGCCGGAGCGACACAACCGACCAGCGTCACATACCTGGAGTCCGATCTGGGTGCAGGGCTATGGCAGTATGACTTTACGGTATACAACGCCGCGTGCCCGGCCGGGGACACGTGCGGCGACATCTTCGATGTCTTTTTGGATATCGGTGTGCAACCGGATCTGACGTTCATAGACAATCTCGATCGACCTCAAGGGTGGGCATCTGCAGCTGATCCGGGGAACGGATTGGATAAACCCGGGTTCTTAGAAGTGTATTCTCTCATTCCGGGCACGCCGCCAACCGGTGCTGATATCGCGCCGGGCAAGGCCTTAGGGGGCTTTGTTTTTCAAATGGATGACAAATTGAATGCCATCTATTTTGAGGTGCTTTCGGGAAACTTCGATGCACAAGGCCAACCGATCGGAGACGTTTTCGTGACGCTTGGCACGGCGACACTGGTTCCACTGCCCGCCTCGATCGTGCTCCTGGCCACAGCGTTGACGGCTTTGGTCATTCGGCGAAGGAAAGGGAATCAATAACCGAGACTCAACATATGGACACATTTTATCATTTTTTAAAATCATGCAACTTAAATGAAGAGAAGGAGGATAGGCAAAATGAAAACGAATAAGAGTAAAATTTTTTGGGGGTTGCTGGCGGCAATGCTGGTTGTCTTGACGCCGATGAGCCAGGTGCTGGCCGGTGGTGCCGGGATCGAACCCCCGCCGGATGCAACCGCCACTATCGTCGGACCGGAAATTTGGGGCACGGTCATCATGTATTGCGGCCGGTAAAAGTTTATGGATTTATAAGGACAAAATATGTTTCGGACTGCCAAGTTTATACTCAGGCGATCTATGACCTCGCTTGGCCTACCGGTTGCCCGGCCACTGAGGACGAGATCTTTATAGAACCGACATTGCCGGAGAGTGTCGAAATTATGGCCCCCAACGGACAGCCCTATCCACTTGATGCAGGCGGCCAATCCATATCGACCGCCAAAACGTTTATCACCAAAGTAAAAAACTTCAGAATCGACGCCGGGGGTGCCCTCGTATCGTTCGACGCCCAGTTCAAGTTCTGGTATTTGGGAGGCCCATAATGAATCGGCATGACCATCTGGCTATAATGCGTGTGAGGTGAACGGCGTACTTCAGGACTTGACGAACTGGTAATTTGGAGTCAATAGAAGGGATCCTCTAAAATCTATGGGTTTCCGAAGTCAATAAATGGGTTGGAATGACATCTCACGCGGGTATTTACATATGGTTAATTGGTGAAAATTAGGACCGTTTCGAACCACCTTGGCGCCGCTGCAGGCGCGGGCTTCATAAGCGGCATATGTCTGTGTGCCGCTTTTCCATCGGCGGATTTGTGGTTTCTCGCATGGTTCGCCCTGGTGCCGCTCTTCGTTGTTCTTGCCGGCCAATCACTGCTGAATGGAGCGATTTCGGTCCTTTCATTCAGCTTTGTTTTCTACGCCTGCCATTTCTCGTGGATGCTGAATCTCTCCGGCTATACTCTCCTGCATCACCTGCTGCTGGACATTTACTTTGGTTTGTACAGTGGGCTGATGGGCGTAACCATCGGTTTTATCGCCAGGCGGCTCGGCGCTTATTCCGCGCTTCTTTCCGCTCCTTTCCTTTGGATCATATACGAATACTTGCGGTCAAATGCCTTCTTTCTGGCACTTCCCTGGCCGTTACTGGCCCATACCCAGTATGATCATCCTCAAGCGATCCAGTTGGCAGCGGTCACCGGAACTTACGGGGTCAGCTTCCTGATAGTGCTGGTCAATTCTGCGATGGCCGGTATGATTCTTCATTCGCTCCAGTTTTACAAATTAAAAGGCCGTTCCCATACAGATCCGATATCGCGAGGCCGTGGGATCAGACTCCTGACAGCCGTCGCGGTGGTTATTGCGGCTTTCACTCTTTCATACGGCTATACGTCGATGAACGATGAAGTCTCAGGTCCTGAAATAAAGGTCGCCATGGTGCAGGGCAACATCGAACAACATCGAAAATGGGACCCTGAATTTGGCCGGGAGATCATGGACATATACACCTCTTTGTCGCGGCAGGCGGCAGATTCCAGACCGGCACTTATCGTTTGGCCTGAAACGGCCACTCCCCGTTCGGTCATGATGGATGAGCAGATTTATCGGCAGGTACAGAAGACCGCTGTTGAAACCGGGGCCTATCTGTTGCTCGGTAGCGCACAGGTGCGAAAAATCAACGTAAAGGATCTGGCCGGGGCCAAATATGCGAATTCCGCGTTCATGTTTGCGCCCGAAGCCACATATGTCAAGCCAGCGCGTTACGATAAGATGCGGCTGTTGCCTTTCGGTGAGTACCTCCCTATGAGTGATCGAATACCGTGGTCGACCATTAACATTCCTGAGGTCAAGGGTTTCTTGCCCGGGAAGGACTTCGCCATTTTTGACATCCCCGGCGCACGCTTTGCCGCTCCTATCTGTTGGGAAAACATTTTCCCTGAAATTATTAGAAATTTTGTCTTGAACGGCGCCGAATTCCTGGTTAACATCACCAACGAAGCTTGGTTCGGCCGCACGGCCGCGCCGTATCAGTTTTTATCCATGAGCGTGTTCCGAGCCGTAGAAAACCGGCGGTTCGTTTTGCGGTGTGCCAACACCGGTGTGACATGCGTGATTGATCCGTTCGGTCGCATAACGAACAGGGTTCGCAATGAAAGGGGAGACGATATCTTCGTCAGGGGGGTTATCGTCGATTCCATCACCCCAATAAAAACCGTGACCATCTTCACCCGATTCGGGGACTGGTTCGTCTTGTTCTGCATATTGGTTTCGGCCGCTTTTCTCATACGATCCGTTTTGAACAAAAGATCCGTCGCGTGACTGCGGTGACACAAACATCGCTTTGGGTTTGAAGGGACGCTGCTGTGTTTAAGCGAGACCATCTTCTTTCAAGTTCGACATTTATCTTTTGTTCTACCTTGCTGATTCTCATTACCGGTTCTTACCTGGCCAATATCGTCAAATGGTTTGATTATCCTGACTTCGGATTCAGCCTGCGGTCCGCCACCGGGTTGAAGATTGTCGGTGTCGTTCGTGACCACGGCCTTGCGGCCGGTATGCGGGTCGGAGACCGAATAGTTGAGGTCAACGGGCAGACATACGCTACCATCGACGAGTTAAGAAAGATCCTTTATTGGAGGCTGGGGTCGATCAACCGCTATCTCGTCGAACGGGACGGGACAAACATAGAGGTTCATATCAACAACCTTGCCTCGGGTTGGCAGCGGTCCTTGAAAATCAGCGGGATACCCTTGCTGTTTGGATTTTTTTATCTATTCATCGGGACGATCGTTTTCCTGATGAAACCTCACAAGCGCTCGAGCTGGATCTTTTACCTGTGCACTTCCATGTTCGGTCTGCTGCTCGTCTATTTCAATCCATTGGGAAAAATATCGCCGACCTGGCTCGAGAATCCGGATATTTTTGCCCGTTGTTTCGCACCGGCCCTCTTTATCCATCTTGCCTTATGCTTTCCAACAGAACGAAAAATCCTCCAGTCGCATCCGTGGGTCCAGGTCTTGCCCCACATGATTTCCCTTTTACTTTTCATTTTGATGCGGCAGTCCAGTGCTATCATGGCCTATGCACCCAAGCATTGGCAGATCACCTCGGTGGTGTATATGGCCCTCGGCGTGTTTATTTTTATTGGTTCGTGTGTCCAATTAAGGTTTACTTCCCAATCCCCAATGGTCAAGCTGCGATCCAGGATGGTGCTTTTGGGGTTTACCATAGCGGCTTCGCTGCCACTCACCGATTTTGTCTTCAATGCCTTTTTTCAGATATACCTCGTACCCAATTTCAATTACTACATGCCGTTTTTCATCGTCTTTCCCGCCTTTGTCGGATACTCCATCGTCAAGTACAATCTCTTCGACATCGACGCCATCATCAAACGGACCTACGGCTATATTTTGACCACCGGTACCGTCGTTGCCCTCTATGGACTCTTTGTGTTGGCATCGAATGCGGCTTTCGTGCACGGTTACGAGTTCACCAAATCCCCGCACTTCACATTGGGCTTTCTATTGGCCATGGTGTTTCTGTTCAATCCGATCCGCAACAAGGTGCAGAAAGTCGTCGATCGGGTATTTTACCGTTTGGAGTACGACTACCGAGAAACGGTACAAAAGATCAGCGAAACCATGCGCTCCTTGATCGGTCTGGACGAAATCGGCAGAAACATCATGGAAACGGCCCTGGGCACCATGTTCATCGATTCCGGAAGCGTGCTGCTGCTGAACCGCGCGAAAAGCGCCTATGAATGCCTGACCCATGCCGGAAGAGCCGAGGGGCCCAAATCAACGGACACTGCTGAAGAGAATCGGACCGCTGCGCCTTCGCCGGCTGCGGATCAGCAGGACACGATCCACTTGGAGTCAACCGAATGCCGGTCGACGGTGGCCGGGCTTACCGTCGATGAGCCTTTGGTCAAAAAAATGGCCGAGCGCAACAAGGAGGTCACCCTCTACGATATCGAAGAAGATCCCTATTTTGCCGATGACAAAGAATCCTGCACCGAAGTGTTCCATCAGCTGAACGCGACCCTGATCGTACCGCTGATCTACGAAAACAATCTCATCGGAATGATACCCCTCGGCCGCAAGAAGTCCGGAAAATTTTACCGCAAAGAGGACATCGACCTGCTCAACGTGCTCGCCAATCAAGGGGCAGTGGCGATCGAGAACGCTTTGATGATCGAAGAGGTGATCGAAAAAGAACGCATGGAAGAGGAGCTGTCGATCGCCCGTGATCTCCAGTTGAGCATGCTGCCGGCCGCCTGCCCGGAAATCACCGGTTTCGAGATAGCGGCGACCTCCATTCCGGCAAGGGAAGTCGGCGGCGATTTCTACGATTTTATTCTGCTGGGAGATGAAAAAGTCGGTTTTGTCGTCGGTGACGTCACCGGCAAGAGTGTATCCGGAGCCCTTGTCGTTTCGGCGGCACGGAGCGTTCTCCGAATGCTGGCCGAAGAACGCTTCGACCTGGGCGACATCATGGATCGGGCCAATCGCCGCGCAAAGAAGGACTTGAGAAGCGGTATGTTCATTGCGTTGCTTTACGCCCAATTGGATGCCGAGACCAAGACGGTAAGCCTCTGCAGTGCCGGGCAGACGCAGCCGATACACCTTCAGCCGCTGACGGGTCGGGCCCGGCTGGTGGAAACCGAAGGCGACACCTTTCCCCTGGGGTTAATTACGGATGTCGACTACCGTGAAACGGCCATAGAATTGAATCACGGTGATTTGCTGATATTTTACACCGACGGCATCGTCGAGGCGGTGAATGAAGACAAGGAGATGTATGGTTTTGACCGCCTGCTGGCCCTGATTGAAGGCAACGGGGCCCTGTCGGCTGAGGGTATGTTAGCGGCCATCCAGGAAGATGTCAGCCAATTTGCCGGGCAGACCGACCAACACGACGATTTGACGGTCATCGTGTTGAAGGCAGAATAAACGGCATGGTGGGGGGCGAATTTGCAGGGGGGGGCAGTAGGTATTTCTGGTTGAAATGACTCATTTCCAGCCGATCCAGCCGAGTCATCTCTATGGCAATTGATAGGTCAACAGGGAAGAGGATGGAATGAGAATGCTGGCTCCAGCAATTGGGCGTTGTCTGCCTACTTGTATTGGGAATCGGATCGGCAGATGAAGCCAATGGCTGAAAGGATCGATCGTTTTTAAATGTTAATTCTGGTCAGGCGTTGGTCTTCAGATACTTGCCGATTTTGAGCTTTGACAATGGGGCGCTGGACCATTTGCTGATCCGGATCCAGCCGGTGCGGCGCTCATCCGCCACTCTGCGATCTCCCTGAACCCGGCGATTTTCGCCTTTGAAGAAAAACCGCTCGATCTGTAGGATGCGACGCCTGTTTCTGCCTGAACGCCTCTCGACGAATGCCCGCTCGATTTTAGTCATGGCAAACCTCCCTTGGGCATGGATTGGATTTCCGCTGCAACACACCATACTCAATGCAATTATCGTACAATTTAAGCCCTGCGAGGGATAATGCAAGCATCCGCCTGGAAATAAAGGGGATATTGGACAGGGGCCACCGGTAGCTGCGTGCAATGTGAAATCGGTTGCTCAAAATGTGGTACGTATATACCATAATTCCCGTGCCACCTTCTGCAGATTTGAAGACCTGCAGAGCCAGTCGGCGTTATTCAGCGAAAGAGGTCAGCGGGTAACGGCCTGGCTGATCAACCCCATTTCTTGCATGTCACGGGCCTGCTGCACGGCCTGGGATTTGCGCGTGTAGGCCCCCACGAGCAGGCGAAAGGTGTTGTCCGGATATTCGAGGATATAAGGCGACAGGCCGAGGGCTGTCAGGCGTTCAAGTTCGGTGCGTGCTTCGTCGATTGAACCGTATTCGCCGACCAAATTGGCAAAAGGTGTTTTTTTGACTATGGCCTCGGTGAGCCCGAGGGATTTTTTGGCCGCCAAGGCACCATCCAGCGATTCGTAATGTCCGGTAAAAACACGCCACCAGGTGCCGCCGCCGTCGAGCTGAACCTTGACCAGATAGACGTCCAAACCCTTGCCTCTAAATTCCGCCAGGGAATTTTGCGCGCTTTCGGCCGCGCGGCAGCTGCATAACTGAAGGGAGTAGGGGAGCGATTCGACCGGCGCTTCTATGGATGGCAACAGAGTGCGCTCGGCCGGTGTTTCAGGCCCGGTGGCCGGCGAATCCAGGGCGGCCACAACTTTCGGGTCGCTGGGGGTTGATTCCGGTTCGGTTGCGATGGTGATCGGCCCAGACCGCGGAACGACGTTTTCTGCCGCATTGTCTGCCGGGGGGAGGGGGCGTATTTGGCCGGCTGGTGTTTGCGGCGCCTGAGTTATGGCCGTCGGCACAGCTGCGGCGATGGCCGGTCGGGTCGTTGGCATTACATCTTGAGAGTGTTTTTCCGACGGTCCGCTCGATGGCGATGTCGGCATAAGAAATGTGGCGGCTTGGATCTTCTTCCATATGACCATCGGTGGGATGCCTGCGGTGAAAACCATCGGGCGTTTTTCAGTGAAGCTCATTAGAGGTTTTGCCAGCTCGGATAGGCCCTGAAGGCCGAAATGTCGGACACTGAAAATAATGGCCAACGCCAGTAACACAGCACAAAGAGTCGTGATGTTTCTAACCACCTTATTCGTTCCCATGTCTTCAGTCTCCTTTTGACCGTTGCTGACCGTTTGCAAAAGGCCTTATCGTTTTTCCCGACGTTAAGGTCAAAAAAGCATCTTTAAGTTGATTTTGCAATCCTAATCCGTGTTCCATCACATACCTCACCGTATGGCATTGACTTGAATTCTGCACAAATGAATTTATAGTGGAACAACTTATGAATCGTTAAAAGAAGGAGGCTTGATGGAAAAGCACCACAAGTTTTCAATCTGGTATGTTCTTCTGGGAATATGGGCCGTTTTGATACTGCACAACGCCCTTTTCTCGGCCTTGTCGATCCGTACGATTCCCTTCAGTGAATTCCTGGATCTGCTCAAACAGGGCAAGCTTTCCGAGGTGGCGATCACCTCCAACCAGATCCAGGGCCGGTTGAAGGCGGAAGGGGCCGGCCTGGCGGCCGGCGACATGTTCAGAACCGTAAGGGTCGATCCGGACCTGTCCAGCCTGCTGGAAGAATACCAGGTTACCTTTAAAGGCGAAATCGAGTCGACCTTTTTAAGGGACCTCTTTTCCTGGCTCGTACCGATCTTTATTTTTGTCGGTATATGGTATTTCATGATGCGGCGCATGACCGGTCAGCAGCAGGGTTTCATGAGCCTGGGGAAAAACAAGGCCAAGATCTACGTGGAGGATGAGATCGACGTGCGCTTTGCCGATGTGGCCGGAGTCGACGAATCGAAGCAGGAACTTGTTGAGGTGATCGAGTTTCTGAAGCAGCCCGAGAAATTCACCCGCTTGGGCGGCAAGATGCCACGCGGCATCTTGCTCGTGGGTCCGCCGGGAACCGGGAAAACCATGCTGGCCAAGGCGGTGGCCGGCGAGAGCGGGGTACCGTTTTTCAGCCTGAGCGGTTCGGAATTCGTGGAGATGTTTGTCGGTTTGGGAGCCGCGCGGGTTCGTGACCTCTTTGTGCAAGCCAAACAGAAAGCACCCTGCATCATCTTTATTGACGAGCTCGATGCCCTGGGCAAGGCCAGGGGTGTCGGCATGACCGGCGGCCATGACGAGCGCGAGCAAACATTGAACCAGTTGTTGGTGGAGATGGACGGCTTCGATCCCCAGGTCGGTGTGATCCTGATGGCCGCGACCAACCGGCCCGAGATTCTTGACCCCGCCCTGCTTCGACCCGGCCGATTCGATCGCCAGGTTCTGGTCGATCGGCCCGATAAAATCGGACGCGAAGCGATTATCAAAGTTCACATGCGCAAGGTCAAAGCGGGTCAGGATGTTGACCCGCAAAAGATCGCCGGGATGACGGCCGGCATGGTCGGCGCCGACTTGGCCAACCTGGTCAACGAAGCGGCCCTTCTGGCCGTGCGGCGCGACAGGGAAGAGGTCGGCATGGCCGAATTCGAGGAAGCGGTCGAGAGGCTGGTGGCCGGTCTCGAAAAAAAGAACCGCCTGATCAACAAAAGTGAAAGAGAAATCGTGGCCTACCATGAGATGGGGCACGCCATCGTGGCCCAGAAACTGCCGGGAACCGACCCGGTCCGTAAAATAACGATCATCCCAAGGGGCATCGCGGCCCTCGGCTACACCATGCAGGTTCCCACCGAAGACCGCTTCCTCATGAAAAAAACCGAATTGTTGAACCGCATCGCCACGCTGCTTGGGGGACGGGCGGCGGAAGCGATCATTTTCGAGGATATCTCCACCGGTGCGCACAACGATCTCTCGCGGGCTACCGACATCGCGCGCAGTATGGTCAAGGAATACGGCATGAGCGAACGGGCGGGACAAGTCTATTTCGCGCGCGAAAAACGGAACCAGTTCCTGAATGTTCCGGGTTTCAGCGGATCGGAAGAATACAGCGAGACCACAGCCGAGATGATCGACGAGGAAGTCAGGGACATCATTCAACAGCAGTACGCGGTGGCGCTTGAGATCTTGAATGACAAGCGGTCGCTGCTGGAGAAAGGGGCTAAGTTGTTGCTCGACAAGGAAACCATTAGCGGCGAAGAGCTGGCGGACCTGGACGGGAAAGTCGTTCCAACCGAAGTTTAACCCTTGCATTTTGATCGGGAACGGGATTTTATTAAGAATCATCGGGCATTTCAAGCGGGAATATCCATCCCTTCAACAGTCTATGCGGCAGCAGTCCTTACAGGAGACCCAGTCATGGAAGACAAAATCAAGATCGGGGTTAGCCAATGCCTTCTGGGGGATAACGTCAGATGGAACGGCGGCCACTCGCGGAGCCGTTTCATTACCGATACCCTGTCCCTTTACGTCGAGTTCGTGCCGGTCTGCCCCGAGGTGGAAGCCGGATTTCCCATCCCGAGAGAGACTTTCAGGTTGATCGGCGATCCGGATCGCCCGCGTCTGGTGACCACGAAAACCAGGGTCGATCACACCGAGCGCATGCGCCGCTGGGCCGAGCAACGGGCCGAAGCGCTCGAAAAGGAAAACCTCTGCGGATTCATTTTTAAAAAAGATTCCCCCAGCAGCGGTCTGCTCCGGGTGAAGGTATACAATGAAAAGGGGATGCCGGAAAAAAAAGGCGTCGGCTTGTTTGCTAAAGCCTTCACTAAAAGGTTTCCGCGGATACCGGTGGAAGAAGACGGACGGCTGAACGATCCGGTGCTCAGGGAAAATTTCATCGAACAGATCTTTACCCTCAAGAGGTGGCGGGAGACCTTGGAAAAAGAAAAAAGCATGGGGCGTCTGGTCGATTTTCACACCCGCCACAAACTCCTGCTGCTCTCCCACAGCACGAGCCATTACCGGGATATGGGGAAACTGGTCGCGCAAGGCAAAGCGCTGCCCATGGAAGCGCTCTATGACCACTATGAAAACCAGTTGATGGAGGCCTTGCGCCTGAAGACGACCGTAAAGAAAAATGCCAATGTCCTCCAGCACCTCTTGGGTTATTTCAAGAAAGATTTGTCGGCCGACGAAAAACAGGAGGTGCTCGAGATCGTCGACCAATATCGGGAAGGTGTGGTTCCACTGATCGTACCCGTCACCTTGATCAATCATTTCGTGCGCAAGTACCAGCAACCCTACCTGCTCGAACAGGTCTATCTGAGTCCGCACCCGCTCGAGTTGAAACTGCGCAACCACGCCTGAGATGCCGGCCCGCTGAAATGCTTTACAAAGGATCGGGATTCCGGCCTTGACAATCGTCGGAACGCCAATAATGTTCAGGCAGGTAGTGGAAAACAACGTTTGCGGAGACATTCGGCGTTGTTCGGCCTTATCCTTTTGCCACGAAGTGTTTTTCAGAACCCGCTTCTTGCACATCCGGTCTGACGCTGATTGCCGCTAATGACATCCTGCCCATCCGTTCCAGGGAGATGGGTTGGTCACACAAGATGCTCAAGACCGTATCCCGTCATTCAAAGGATGCCGTCGAGAGCCGCAGGACCGCAGCAGGCTTTTCAGGACTGACGATTACGCTGCCGCGGTCATGAAAAGAGGACGATATGGATGCAAGAGATTTTTGTTCGAATATGGAAATCGAACTCACGCTGTGGAAGGCCAAAATTTACGATGCCTGGCGCAAGTTCGATAAACTCGGAACGGCGGAAAGGGTGCTGATTCAGCCCAGGATTGAAGATCTGCACATGATCGTCACCGAGTTGTCGGACCGCTTGGAGCAGCTGAAGGTGGAGTGCCCGACAGATTGGAGCCCGATGAAATCAGAGATCGATGAAGCGCATACGGACATGCGCAGCCGGTATGCGGAGACCATGGAGGAGATCGGCAAGGCTGCACCGGTGTCGATTCCCGGCTAACCTTATACTTGACAAAGAAAAGGCAGCAGGGCACCGGGACTGTTGCCTTTTTGGTTTCATGTTGTAGGATCAGAAAGACATCAAGGGTTGGTCCATTGACGGAGACTTGATGAGCATTGCAGAGAAAGGACCCCTATGGCGCAGCTGCGCGGTTCGCCGTCCGTCGACGCCACTCGCATTCAGGTGTTGAATCACAAAAAAATGGTTCCCGGCGATTACGTGCTCTATTGGATGCAGCAGTCCCAAAGAGCCGAAGAGAACCACGCCCTGGAATATGCCGTCGAACTGGCCAACCATCTCGATTTGCCATTGCTGGTTGTTTTCGGGTTGACCGATGCCTACCCCGAGGCCAATTTGAGGCATTATAGGTTCATGCTGGAAGGCCTCAGAGAAACCGTCACAACGTTGGCTGAACGCGGGATTAAAACGATCGTGCGCACGGGCGAGCCGCCTGCAGTGGCCTTGAGCGTCGGCAAAAATGCGGCCGTCATTGTTTGCGACCGCGGATACCTGAGGCACCAGAGACGCTGGCGGCAGAATGTGGCCGTAAAGGCCGCCTGTCGTGTCGTTCAAGTGGAAAGCGATGTGATCGTTCCTTTGGAGGTGGTCAGCCACAAGGCCGAATATGCCGCGCGGACCATCCGGCCGAAAATCCTCCGCAAATTGGGGGTATACCTGACCCCTTTTCAGGAGACAGAGTTACAGCGGGATTCAACAGCCCTCGACGTCGAAGGGATTGATCTCGATCCTGTCGATTCCCTGCTGGAGCGAATGGAGCTGGATCGAAGTGTCGGACCGGTGAACCGTTTTTTCGCGGGCGGCACCCGCCAGGCAAAAAAACGGTTCGGTCAGTTCGTCGATCAGAGACTGAAAGAGTACAGCAACCATTCCAACCAGCCCCAAACCGACGACATATCCCACATGAGCCCCTACCTGCATTTCGGCCAGGTGTCCTCTCTGTATCTCGCGCTGACGGCCAAGGCGGCTGGCGAGAAGTCCAGGGTCAAAGCGGACGAGGTCGCTGCCTTCCTCGAGCAGTTGATCGTCCGTCGCGAGCTGGCGATCAACTTTGTTTATTTCACGCCGGATTACGACAAGTACACCTGCATCCCCGGATGGGCCAGGCAATCGTTAGCCGAGCATGCGGCGGATCCTCGTTCGCACCGTTATTCTCCCAAGCAATTGGAGGAGGCGAAGACCCACGACGAATACTGGAATGCCGCCATGCGCGAGATGAAAACCACCGGTTTCATGCACAACTACATGCGCATGTATTGGGGCAAGAAGATTCTCGAATGGAGCCCCACCCCCGAACGGGCTTTCAAAACCACCCTGGCGCTCAACAACAAATACTTTCTTGACGGCCGCGACCCAAATTCGTACACAGGTGTAGCCTGGATTTACGGCGTTCATGATCGCGCCTGGCAAGAGAGACCCATATTCGGGAAAGTGCGCTATATGGCCGCCACCGGGCTCGAGCGGAAATGCGACATTGCGGCCTATGTAAAAAAAGTTGAAAAAACAGCCGGAACGCAATCGCACTCGCGGCTTTCAGCATCATGAACACAGTTTATAGAAAACATTCGATTTGAAGAATAGGCGCAGATACGAAGGGAAAACAGGTGTAGATTGCAGCGGATAGCGGGGACGGTTTTCAGCGCGGGCAGCGGTATCTGCCGGGCTGCCGTGTCCGCATCCGCGCTTCGGTATGTCGGAAAGGGAGGTGAGATGACGGCCAAGAACCAAACCTCCAGGACTGTTCTTTTCGGGCTCGACCGGACGGCACCAGTCGACCGACTGGCCCGTCGATTTTTTCTGAGGTTTCTGTCCGGGATCCGGATGGGCCGGCTCCATCTTCTCGAGGGGCGCAAACGCATATCGGTCGGACGTCGGACAGACAACTTCCCTGTTGAAGCGACCATATTCGTCAAAAACCCCCGGTTCTACAGGCAGGTCGTCATGGCCGGCATCGAAGGGGCGGCCGCTTCTTTTGCATGCGATCATTGGGCGACCGACAACCTGACCGACGCTCTGCGGATTGTGCTGTTAAACCGGATAGGGGCCGAACGCGCGCGCGACGAGTGGCATCGGTTCTTTGCTCCAATCCGCAAACTGCTCTATCTTGCCCGCCCATCATTCGACGACGGCTCGAGAGACAACGACAACATCCCGCCTCTCATCGAGCCGGGCGACAATCTGTATCCGCTTATTTTCAACGATGGCGAAAGTCGTTCATGCGGCATCTTCAGGCGGCCGGATGCCACCCTGGCGGAAGCCACCGCCACCGCTTACGAAAGGATCTGCCGGAAATTACGGTTGCAATCCGACGATCATGTGTTGGAAATCGGCGGCGATTCGGGCGGATTTGCAGTTCACGCTGCTACCCATTATGGCTGCCGTCTCGTCGTCGTGGTCGATTCGGAAAACCGGCGGCGACTTATCCGCAGGAGGGTTGAGGCCACCGGGGCCGCCGACCGGATACAGGTCGCAGGCCCGGAAATTCGACACCTGCGCGGTCGATTTGACAAGCTGGTTTCCATCGAGTCCGTGGGAAACCGGGATGGCCGGTATCAGGACGCCTTTTTTTACGCCTGCAACCGCCTGCTCAAGGCAGATGGCATGATAGCCCTGCAAATGGTTACCCGTGTTGAGTGGGGGGGCCCTGACAGCGATTCGGCCGCGGCCTCGATTCAATCCTCCGGCGCTCCGCCGTCTCTCACCGAGATCAGCCGGTTAATCGAGAGGCATACCCGCTTGCGCCTGGTCCACCTGGAAGACATTACCCCGCACTATGCGGTGACCATGCGACGATGGCGCAAGCAACTCTACGCCAATGTCGATCGGGCGCGCGACCTTGGCGTAGCGGAGCCCATCCTGCGGCGATGGGATTATGATTTGTGTCTCGCCGAGGCGGGATACGCTGAGCGCTATTACGGATGCTCACAAATGGTATGGGCCAAATCGCTGTCGCGGCAGCAGCCGATCCTGCCACCGCTGGCTAGCAAATTCGGCGTTATTCTGCAGAAAGAGACTGATGATGCCGAAAACTGGTTATCGTGAGGTTGGGTGTCGTACCGGGCGGATCGTTTCTTGGAATCGGGGAGGGTAGGTGGCAGGCCAGGAGGGATTCGAACCCCCAACACCCGGATTTGGAGTCCGGTGCTCTGCCATTAGAGCTACTGGCCTGCACTAGGGACCGACAGGTCGAGAATCCAGACCACCGCTGACGGTGGCACGCATTCTTGCCCCAGCGGGCATGGTAACAAACTTCCCTTATACCTTCGGTCGCCGGGAATGACAAGCCTTAAAGTGGCGCATTTGTTTGTGGCACTACGCCTGGGAGATGGGTTAATTTCGTGTATATGAAATACACTATATACTATTCATACCTATACTTCACAAGAAA
This sequence comes from uncultured delta proteobacterium, assembly GCA_963792945.1. Taxonomy (GTDB): domain Bacteria; phylum Desulfobacterota; class Desulfobacteria; order Desulfobacterales; family SG8-13; genus JARFQH01. The sequence continues at coordinate 121,249 of CAWBYM010000006.1, forward strand.
AGGTCTTCCGGAACAAGGCGCGCATTAGCAACTATTTGATAATATAGCATAAATAAATTGAAGCACGCTGGCATGCTTCATGCTCTGCAAAATCCCAGGTGGTTGTATTGAACTGACTGATCAAAAGCGAGCCTTTTATCATGGATTCAAAAAAACTTGAATGCCGACAGTGCCACGGTACAGAAGTCCTCAGACGCGATTCACAGACAGGTATGTGGGAGTTGATGATCGGGCACGCATCCATCAGCAATTCTTCATGGCAATACCTCGAAGAGACATGGTTGGACATTCATCACCGAAGGTGCAAGGAAAAACAGGGCCAACGTTTATATTGCGCATGACCTAAAAAGTGTTTTCCAAGCCTGAGGACACTCGGATTGGGTCTTATCCATTCGGTGTGAGTTACAGACGTCGCCGAATCGTACCGTCACATCTTGAAGTGCGGGCGACCCGGTTGGATACGACTCAAACGAGCGGGTGAAAGGTAAACGGCAGGATCTCCAGCGGTCCTGCCGTTTACCTTTTTGGGGGGCATCTGTTTAGGTATATTCCGTTATCAACATGGTGGAAGGATCGAGGATAAGGCCGAAATCATCACCGTTTTTATCTTTACCTTTCAATATGTTAACATGTATTACCTTACCTTCCGGATTAAGGAAAAGGATCACATCGAAAAGGTCTTCGATTGGTGCCAACTGCGATGGAATGCCACTTTTCGACGGGGGTTCATCCCGGTGGGTCTTTACCGTAAACCAGGCATGGCACCCGCGCCGCTGGGCCAGGTCCTTGAACTCTGTCAATGCGCTGCGTACGGTCGCGTCGAAAGGCAGGCCATCGATGATGATCATGTGCGGTGTGAATATTTTCTGCTCGATAAGGTCGGTCAATCGCTCGTCAAGTTTAGGTACACTGAAACCTTCGACCCGGAATGTCATGATGAATCGATGGGGCAGCAGCGTTTCCCAGAGTTCGTTGGCTTGTTTGACGTTGTATTGTTTGGCTATATGACTGAAAACCTCACTGTACCAAAGATTGACCTTGTTGACCGGATCATCCAGGCTGATATGGAGAACATTGCGGCCTTTGAGCAGGGAATTGAGCGATATCTGGACCAGCAGGGCGGTTTTACCCACACCGGCCCGGGCGAGAACCGCACCGAAACCACCCGCCGACAGCGTGGCGTCCTGGTCGTCGGCCTGCATGAACCGCAGGGGATTGCGCAGGATCAGGTCGTTTTTAAGCATATTCAGGTTCCTTTCTTTCAGATACACGACCCTCTGGAAGGGGGGCTGTGGGCGAACGGTATCAGGCTCAGCGTTACCGGCTGACGCGGGATGCGTGTTGGCAGCGGGGGACTTGGCGCCATCCGCACATCCGGCGCGGCAAGGGAGCGTTTCTGCCGGCGAGGGTGGGTTGTCGATATTCTTTAAGTTATTTGCCATCGGCCTTTCAGTTGCAAAGACGGAAAACGTCTTAGTGAATGAGCCTCTGGCCCCGGGAGGCAGAGGCTCAATTCTTTGGCGGACACGAAAAAGATACGCGTCAGTATACCCGTCAAGAGGGTCATCAGGCTACCCGCTTCTTGTTTTCCTCGGCTTTTTTGACCAACTCCTCGGTAATCGATTGTGGCACCTGCCTGTAGGAAGAAAACTCCATCGTGAACTGGGCCTTCCCCTGGGTAAGGGAGCGCAGAACGGTGGAATATCCGAACATTTCCGACAGTGGCACTTGGGATTCGATGACGCACATGACGCCTTCGTCCTGGGAGCCGAGTATCATGCCGCGGCGTTGATTCAATGATCCCATGACCGGGCCCTGGAACTCCGTCGGGGATTCCACGACGACTTTCATGATCGGTTCGTGGATAACCGGCTTGGCTTTATGGTAGGCTTCCAAAAAGGCACCGCGGGCGGCCGCGGCAAAAGCCATTTCAGACGAGTCCACCGAGTGGGAAGATCCATCGTTGAGTACGACCCGGACTCCGGTTACGGGAAACTCCATCTTCGGCCCCTTTTTCATGCATTCGCGGAAACTCTTTTCGCACGCCGGGATGTACTGCGTCGGAATCGATCCGCCGGTAACCTGGTTATCGAAGATGAAGTCTTCATCTTCGACCGGCTCGATGTACCCGGCCACGCGGCCGTACTGACCGGCGCCGCCGGTCTGTTTCTTGTGGATGTAGTTGAACTCGGCCCGGCTGGTGATGGTCTCGCGGTACGCCACTTGGGGTTGTCCGGTTTCCACGACCGCACTGTATTCGCGCCGCATGCGTTCGACATATACCTCAAGGTGCAGTTCCCCCATGCCTTCGATGATCGTTTCTTTGGTCTCCTCGTTGACAAAGGTTCGAAAGGTCGGATCTTCCTTGGTAAAACGGTTCAGGGCTTTGGACATGTTGATCTGAGCCTTGTTGTCCTTGGGCACTATGGCCAAGGAGATGACCGGCTTGGGGATGTACATGGAGGTCATGCTCAGATTAAGTCCGGGGCTGACGAAGGTGTCGCCTGAGGCGCAGTCGATTCCGAACAACGCACCGATATATCCGGCCCGGATTTCAGCGATATCCTCCATCTGGTCCGCATGCATCCGCACCACGCGTCCGACTTTGATTTTTCGTCCGGTACGAACGTTGATAACCGTGGCCCCCTTGGCGAGGGTTCCCTGGTAGACCCGCATGTAGGATAGCTGTCCGTATTGGCCGTCTTCGAGCTTGAACGCCAGTGCGACCAGCGGGTCTTCGGGGTCCGATGACAGGGTGACCGGGGATTCGCTGTCCTCCATGTCCAGGGCCTGGTTTTCGACATCCGAAGGGCAGGGCAGGTATCGGGTTACGGCATCGAGAAGAGGTTGGACGCCCTTGTTTTTATAGGCCGAGCCCATAAATACCGGTGTCATTTGACGGGCGATGGTTCCTTTGCGCACGGCTTCGATCAGCAGCTCTGCGGTGACGTTCTCCTCGAGGGCCGCTTCCATCAGCTCGTCTGAGAACATCGCAGCCGCATCGATCAATGCTTCCCGCTTTTCCTGGGCCAGTGGCAACAGGGCGGCGGGGATGTCCTCTTCGCGCAGATCTTCGCCGTTTGCCCCATCGAAATAAATGGCCTTCATACTGACCAGGTCAACGACACCTTTCAGGTCCGCTTCCAAACCGATGGGGATCTGCAAGGCCACGGGGTTGTGACCGAGTTTTTCCCGCAGCTGTCTGATTACCCGCTCCGGGTTGGATCCGCTGCGGTCGCATTTGTTGATGAACGCAATGAAAGGCACGTTGTAGCGCCTCATTTGCTGGTCAACCGTGATCGATTGGGACTGAACGCCTCCGACCGCGCACAGGACGAGAATGGCGCCGTCGAGCACCCTCAGCGAACGTTCCACTTCGATGGTGAAATCGACATGGCCGGGCGTATCGATGATATTGACTTCGTGGCCGTTCCATTGGCAGAACGTTGCCGCCGAGGCGATGGTAATACCCCTTTCGCGCTCCAGTTCCATGGAATCCATTGTTGCGCCGACGCCGTCCTTTCCCTTGACGTCGTGAATGGCGTGGATTCGTTGGGTGTAATAAAGAATTCTTTCCGTCAGCGTGGTTTTGCCTGAATCGATGTGGGCGCTGATGCCGATATTGCGCACGCTTTCCTGGGTCTTTCTCATGACGATTCCTCTCGATATTGTCTATAAGCCGTTTCCGTCAGAAAATGAAAAATCCTTCATTTGGTAGAGGCTGCCAGACGAAGGATTTGCCCTATCTGTCCGATGACCTGATGTTGAAAACCAAAATCAAGGAAAACGGCATTTATTATGTATTATTTCATCGATGTCAAGCGGAAAACGATTATTGTTGCAAGATGTGCCGCAATGACCTGTCGTCACCGCGCCCTTCAGGGGCTCGCTGTGAACCCCTCCGTTCAACGTTCGTCCTTGGGCTCGCGGTGACGGCCTTGTAAGGCGACCGGCAGTCGCGAACCGAACCCAACAGGGCGAGCGGCCTCATTTCCGTTGGCGGAGTTTGCGATGACGTTTGGTGATGGAGCGCTGCCTGAGCAGCACGTAAGTGGCTCCGGTACCCCCGTCGCAGGCACGCGCGCTGGTGAAAGCCATAACCCATTTGCGCCAGGGACCGCCGCTCAACCAGCCGTGGACCTTGGATTTGAGAACGGGCCTGCCGGGGGAAGACAATCCTCGGCCGTGCACGATGAGAACTGCACGCTTGCCGGCACGGATGGCTGCATTCATGAAATCGTTGAAGACCTGTTCGGCCTCCAGCGCCGTCAGGCCATGAAGGTCGATATGGTCTTGAATAGAATACCGACCACCGTGCAGGGCGCGGGTGACGACCGGATGGACGTGGTGCCCGACACCTTCGCGATATTCGGGTGTTAAGGAAACCACGAACCCCTCGCCGGTGCGCACCAGTTTTTCCAATTGCCGAAGAGCCTCTCCGTCGGCATGCGGGTCGCTTCGATTGTCCGGCACGGTATGGACGGCGAGGATCGGTTCATGCGCATTGCGGCATATCGGTTCGACGTCTTTCATGGCCGATCGGAACAGGTGGCGATCATTTTCAGGGTTTGAAGGCCCACTCGGCTGGTCGCGGACCGCGGTGAACGGCGGTGGCGCGGTGAATACGGGAAGGGAGGATCTCTCGATGATCTGCTCCAGGTGACGGAAAGGGCGGTGTGTGAAAACTTTCTTGTTCCGGCGCATGGCTCGGCAGTCCCCCTCTTTGGCATTCTGACTCCGGGACCGGGTTGACCGGCCCCTTCGCCGAGGCTTGGGATTGAGACGTGAAAACGTTTTCCACGGCCGAGGGATCGACCTCAACCTATGTTTAACAATTCTATCGGGGTGAATCAACCTTTCAACCGATGGTTGGGGGAGGCGATTGACGAAACGAACGATCATCATATATATGATCCCCGGGGCGCCTTATCAGCAAACAGCGTCAGAATCATTCATCGGTGGAGAATTCCTATGGATCTAAAACAGTATTGTCCCCAGAAAGTCGTATCTGCAGAGGAGGCTGTATCCCGGATTCGCAGCGGAAGCCGCGTTTTTATCGGATCAGGCTGCGGCGAGCCCCAACATCTGATCGAGGCCATGGTGGTCAATCGTCGTTTTCAGGATATTTTGGTCTACCAGATGCTCTCTTACACTCTGGGCCGCTATGTCGATGATCCCGAGTTTCTGAGCCGGTTTTCCCTTAAACTGTTTTTCGTCAGTGCGTCGATGCGCAAGGCCGCTTTCGAGGGCAAGCTTGATTATGTCCCCGCGTATCTGTCCCAGATCCCGAGGCTTTTCAGCAGCCACCGCATTGGGCTGGATGTGGCAATGATTCAAGTCAGCCCACCGGACAGGTTCGGTTACTGCAGCCTCGGGGTGTCGGTGGACATCACCCGCTCCGGCATGGAAAACGCGGTTATGACTATTGCCCAGGTCAATTCGCGGATGCCGCGAACCTGGGGGGACAGTTTTGTTCACGTGGACGACCTCGATTACCTGGTGGTGCACGAGGAACCTCTGGTCGAGCAGCCGTTCGATCACAAGGAGGATGAGGTCGTTCGGCGCATCGGCCATTATGTTTCCCAGCTGGTCGACGACGGCTCAACCCTTCAGGTCGGATTTGGCCGGCTTCCCAACGCCATTCTGCCTTACCTCGACAGCAAGAACGATCTGGGGCTGCACACCCAGGTGATAACCGATGGTTTTTTGCCGTTATTCGAAGCCAAGGTCATCACGAACAAAAAAAAGACCCTTTTGCGCGGCCGGGCCGTCGCCTCTTTGTGCATGGGCTCCGATAGACTGTACCGTTACGTTGACAACAATCCGATATTTTATTTTCGGTCTTCGGAATTCGTGAACGATCCCACCGTCATCGCCCGCAATGACTCTCTCATTTCGATCAGTTCGGCCCTCGAAGTGGATCTCACCGGACAGGTTTGCTCTGATTCCAAGGGCTATATGGTCTACAGCGGTATCGGGGATCAGGTCGATTTTATCAGAGGCAGCGCCATGTCGAAAGGCGGTTTTTCAATCATCGCCCTGCCGTCGACAGCGCAAAATGATCAAATTTCCCGAATTGTTTCCCACCTGAGTGAAGGGGCGGGGGTGGCGACCACCCGCGGCGACGTGAACTTCGTGGTTACCGAGTATGGCATCGCGGAATTGAAGGGCAAGGGAATTTACCAGCGGGTGATGGAACTGGCTCAAATTGCCCACCCCAAATTTCGCGAACAGCTGATCGAAGCGGCCAAGGAGCATCGCTACATATTTGCCGACCAGCTGCCGCCGTCAGGCGAGGACCTGCTGTTCCTGGAAGGCTACAAAAGCGCGCTGCTGCTGAAAAACGGCAAAACAATCGAATTCCGCCCCTTGCTGCCGTCCGACGAGTTCGCCTATCGCAACTTTTTTTATTCGCTGCAGGAGAAGACCATCTATTTCCGTTTTTTCCACAGCAAGCGTCTGTTTCCGCACGAGGTCCTGCAGCGGCAGTGGTCCCATATCGACTATCGCAAGAACACCTCGATCATCGGTTTGGTTCAAAAAGGCGGCCATAAAGAGATCGTCGCTATCGGGTCCTATGCCAAAGAGACCGATCAACGGGCGGAGGTGGCCTTCGTGGTGCGGGAGGACTACCAGGGTCAGGGGCTTGCCTCTTACCTGTTGGGGGTGTTGGAACGGATCGCCGGTGAGAATGGCTACACCGCCTTCAGTGCCAGCGTGCTGAGCGAAAACAGGGCCATGTTGCATGTCTTCAAAAAGCGGTATCCCCACATGAAAACCGCCGTTTACGACGGGAGCGAAATCGCCTGCGAGATGGTTTTCGAAAAGCCCACCGATCCTGAACCGTCTCCGACAGAGGGATGAGCTCTTGACCCAACGAAACCCATTGACCCCATGACGCGGCCACTTCCGCACCGCTTTTCCTGACAATGAATTTCGAATCATTTTAGGCCTCCCCGAGCTATAATGTCTCACCCTGATGTCGGCGCCGACAGGTTCCCATAAAGCGACATTGGTCTGACTGCGGTATTTTTTTGCTTTACTTTTCAATTGTTACCGCCGCTGAAACAATGAAACTCCCGGAAATTTCGCTTGATAAACAGGGGTGATTTTTGATAATCTTATATGTCAGCGGTATATCAAAAAATCGACAAGGTATATATTTTGTATTTCAAAAGGGATGCTGAATTGCCGTAATCATGTTTTGAATCTTTCTCGGAGGAAATCCATTGTCTATCATGCTCGGTCAAGAACAGTTGGATGGAATGGAAGAGGTCCTGCAGGATGACCTCATCGGCGTCGGGGTGCGGTGCGTTTTTCTCATCGATATGGCCGGCAACATTATTGCCAACCGAGACAATGGTGAAAGTCGGCACGACGTTTATTCCCTTGCCGCTTTGGCTGCCGGTAATTTCGGAGCGGTCAGCGCCATGGCCAAAATCATCGGAGAAGGCGAGTTCTCCCTGCTCTTCCACAAAGGGAAAAAAGAAAATATCCATTTCAACAAAGTCGGAACTGAATTCCTGATGATCACCATATTCAGCAACGATATCTCACTCGGATTTCTGCGCCTCAAAGTCAATGAGTCCGTCGAGAAAATATGTACTATCCTTGGTTCGCTCGAGACATCCTGACGCCTTGTGGCTTTTAACAATCTTGTCGCCATCGCTTCATAGACAACAATTGCAGGTGCACACTATATGGCATTCGTGAATCCGAAGAAAAAGGAAGTCCAGGTCAAGATCGTGTACTATGGCCCCGGAAGAGGGGGGAAGACGACCAACCTCGAATATATATACGACAAGTTCAACAGTCGGATTAAAACCGAAATGGTCACCATCAAGACTCATGGCGACCGGACCCTGTTTTTTGATTTTCTGCCCTTCGACATCGGCAAGGTGAACGGTTACGACGTCAAGATCCAACTCTACACGGTACCGGGTCAGGTTAAATACAACGCCACCCGTCGACTTGTCCTGCGGGGGGTGGATGGGATCGTTTTCGTAGCGGACGCCATGGCCGTTCGAAGAGAAAAAAACATCCTGTCATTGAAAAACCTTCAGGAAAACCTGGCGAACTACAAGAAGAGCATCTTCAAGACCCCTATGGTTTTACAGTACAATAAAGTCGATTTGGCCGAACAAGGAATTCCCCTGTTGCCGCTTGAAACCCTCGAGACGGACCTTAACTCTAAATTGAAGACGGCGTCCTTCCCAGCCAGTGCCATCGTGGGGACAAACGTCGTTACGACATTGAAAAAAATCATATCGTTGACGATGGCATCCATAATCAAGGAATTGAAATAGGGGGAAAATTGGTGCACGAAATACCCGAAGACAAACTCTCCGACGAAGTCGAGGATCGGCTGGAAACCCTTTTCGGCGAGGATGAACCGGTGGAGGTTTCTGAACACGGCAGCGGCGAGGTCAATAATTACCCGCTGCGGGACCTTAAGTCGATCGTCCTTTCGATCGATTGGGAAATCAACGAGGAGGTCATGACCGGTTTTGTCGATCAGGTCGGTATACTGCAGGACAGGTACCGCGAGGACAAAGTCGTTCTTGTCTTATTGCAATTGCTGGGGTCGCTCGGCGACTATATCAGAAAAAACCTCGGAAAATCCCACCCGGAGGCTTTCAGGATCCTCAACTCAATGTTCGGTGGGCTCGAAAAGATCGTTCAGGATGATGACCTGTCGGACAATGAAAAAAAGAAGATTCTGTCGGCAGAACTGGGCAAATACAAACAGCTGAAAGGTGAACTGGCCGCCACCAAGGCCCCTGCGGTCGCTAAAAAACCGGCTGACGAAGCCCCGCCGGCGACTCCCGCCGTTGGTGGGCCGACGGATATGACCCAGGCCATCGAGGACCTGAAGCAGTTTTTCAGAAAAGAACTGGATGCCCTGAAAGCGGAGATTAAATTGTTGCGTGAGGATCTCGCCGGCAGAGGAGCCCGTCCTGAAGGATAGACGCCGTTTACTGAAGGAGAGCCCAAACAAGCAGAGATGTGCAAGACCGGCGGCCCGCTTCCTGGCAACTCATCCTGGGTACGCTGTTGATTGGTTGTTTTCAAACCGGGTGCTGTGCACCCGGTGACAACCGCAACGATTAACGCCCTGACATGCGTTTGTTTTTCCGGCCTATGGCCGGAAGTCCAAGCCACCCGCAAAGCGGGTGGTCGTTGACTCCGGTTACGCTTCAAGGACGGTCGCCTTGGTCAAATGCAGGAACTGCGGCCACCTCATGCAGCAAGCTTTCCGATACGCACCCGACATGACGGATGATTAGCGCCTCAACGGGCACGGGTTTCGACGGTCATTCGGACGGTGTTCAGACGATAAAGGAAGGCCGGGCATTCATAGGTGAATAAGACCCGTGACCGGGCGCTTTCCTGGTAGATCGCGCCCTGCAGCCCGCGGCCACCCGTCCCAACAGCCGAACAGAACGATGCAATTATAGGAGTGAGGATTTTTAATGCTCGTATTTCCCAAAGAGAAACCGTTGCTGGTCAACCTGAATACATTCTATTTGAAACTCGACAGGCTTATTGAGCACTACCAGGGGGAAATCGGATCCGGCGGCATATTTTTCAAATCCGTTGCAGCCCAAGGGGCCATATTTTTCGATACGGAAGAAATCATCGGCGGTTATTTTTCCGATAAAAACGCCGAACTGATCGGTGACGCGGCGGTCGATCGGCTGCTGCAGAACGATTTCGACTATAACTTTACGGTCGAAATTCACCGCATTCCACAGAAACAGGCCTATTTTTGGTCCGGCATACCGGCAGCGGAAAAAATCTACAAAGACCTCAGCACGGAATTCACCGACCTCGAGGGGCTCATCCGAAAAATGAGTGCCGAAAAATTGACCGGGTACATCGATGTCGAACTTCGCGGCAGCCGTGAGAGCGGGATGATATTCATCAGCGGTGGGGAAATCATCGGCGGGTCATTTTCCTGGAATCCGGTTGGCGGCGGCACAGCCAAAGACCACGTCAAAGATCTGGTAGAAAGATCCAAGAAGGACGGCGGCACGTTTCAAGTCAGCCGATTTCCGGTCGCTGATGAGGAACAAGGTCCGACACCCGATATCGAATCTGATACGGCTTACAACCAGAACACCTTGAAAATGCTCGAAGAGTTTGTCGGTATTTTCGAAACTCTTTACAATTCCCGGAAGGACAAGACGGTCGACTTCAACAGCCTGTTGCGGAACAAATTCGTCCAAAATGCGGAACGGTTCGAATTCCTCGACCCATTTGCAGACGAATTCGAATATCGCGGGCGCCAGATTATTTTCACCGGCGATGCCGATGACGGTGAACTCACCAACGGGATCATCGTTTCCATCAATGAACTGGCCGAAGATCTCGGTGTGGGCGAACAGCTTAAAAAATACGCGTCGTCCTGGCACCGAAAATATGAAGCCTTGCTGGAAAGATTGGGAATACACTTCTAGAGACTGGGCGGTGCCCAGGCCTCGGTCAGATACACGTCAGAATTAGCGAGAGGCAGGGGATGGTCAAAAAAGTTCTCATCGTCGATGACGATCCGGAAATGTTGAAAGCCCTCAAAGAAGGCTTGGCAACGTATGCGGAAACCTTCGCCGTCGTGACGGCCGGTAACGGAGAGGCCGCCATCGAGGGGTTGAAAAACAATCCCATTTCTCTGGTCGTCAGCGATCTAAAGATGCCCGGGATCGATGGACTGGCCCTCCTGCAGCACGTGATGGAGTATTACCCGGATATCCCGGTGATTATTATGACGGCCTACAGCACGGCTGAAATGGAAAGGCTCGCCCGCAAGGGCGGGGCGGTCGGTTACATTGCCAAGCCGTTTAAATTGGAAGGACTGGCCAAGCAGATTGCGGCCACACTGCGCCGGGAATCGGAGGGCGGCACTCTGCACAGCGTATCTTCGGGCATATTCCTGCAGTTGATGGAAATGGAAGAAAAAACCTGCACCATCCGGCTCGAAGACCGCCCATCCCGTAAGCAGGGAGTGCTGTTTTTCAAAAACGGAGAGCTTCTCGATGCCAGAGTGGGCGATTTGCAGGGGAAACCGGCCGCCTATGAAATCTTCACCTGGGACAAGGTCTCCATATCGATTCAGAATGATTGCCCCTCGATCGAAAACAGGATCCAGAGCGAACTCCAGCCGTTGATCCTTGACGCCGCCCGCGTAAAGGACGAATCAGAACCCGGAGGCCAACAGCCGGAATCCGGTTCCCGTATCGACGAGGATCCAGTGGTGGCTGAAATTCAATCCTCCGGTCCATCCCAGCGGATCAGGACGATCCTGGAGGGACGGATCGGGCAGGCGACCGGTATCGAAGATATTTATGAGGACATGTCCTGGGACGGGCTCATCCATCAGCTTTCCGAGTTGGGAGAGGCTTTCGGAACCGGGACGTTGACGGCTTTTTTCGTCGATAGGGGGGAACCGCTCGACCATATCATCGTTCCCGGACGGAAAACGACCGCCCTGTCGTTAACCCCTAAAGCCCCCAGGGACAAAATCCTGAATGCATTGAGCTTCTAACGGAACCTGCAGCGTTGGACAATGTCAAAAGAGGGAGATTCGGTAAACGAGCCGGCGAACACGGCCCCTGACATCAAGTGGGTTAGCCGGCGCGCGAGGCGGAGATTTGAATAAGATGAAGGATGTGTTCAAGGATATTGTCAAAATGGATGGCGTCGATGGTGTCCTTCTCATTTCCAATGATGGCACCGCCATATTTGAATCCGCCTCATCGGATGGTCCGCATCCGCCCCGAAAACGTGACTGGCTGGGGCTCGTATCGGCTCTCAACGGCGTCAGGGAGGCGGACGTTATTTATCGGAATGCCCGTATTTACATTCGACGCAGCGAGATCGGATACCTCTTGATCATGATGTCGCCAGCGGTGTCGATGGCCATGCTGCGGCTCAACTGCGATATTATCCTGCCCTCCCTCAAACCGGTCCCGGAGCAGAAAGGGATCAAGAAGTTTTTCAAGAAAAAATGACACACGGCGGTCAAGCGACAACGATGGTGACGATGGTCTCCATCATACTGGAGTGAACGAAAAATGAAGACAGGTCATGCGAAGGTCAGTTCTGAAGTTGACATGCGGATTAACGAGGCTGAAGTCTGCTACAGCATGGGGCTCTACGATGAATCGCTGGGCATCTATGAACAGCTTCTGGCGAGCCTCCCCAACACCGATGTCGACAAGTTAGATTCCGTCAAAGCCCGGATCGATGAGATTCGCCAGGAAATATCGGACAGGGACCTGTCCGACACCAAGAAGGTATCCGCCAAGGATATCAGCATGGTCAAAAAGACCCTTTCGAACCGAGACGCTGGGAACGATGTCCTGAGCGGCCAAACCGTATTGGATAGCGCCGCGAGTTTCAAGGAGTTGGGACTTTTCAACGAAGCGATCAGTGAATATGAAAAACTTATCGCACAGGACTATCCGCCGGAAAAGATAGCCGGCGATTTCGCGGACTGTCTGCTGAAAATTAACTCGCCTGACAAGCTGTTCGAGTATGTCTTACAACTCGTCGGTGATCCGCAGTTGCCAAAGGAGACTCGGGCCACCATACAATACCTGTTCGGCCAGGAAATGGAGAAGCGGGACCACAAGGATCCGGCCCTCGATTTCTACAAAGCGGCCTTGAAAGCCAACCCGACCGATACCGAAATCAGAAAACGGCTGGACGGTCTCACGGCCAGCCTGTCGTCAAAATCTAAATACGACTACCTCATGCGGCAGAACATGGTCGATACGGATCAGCTCCAGAAAGCCTTCGTCCTGTCGAAGAAAATGAACAAGAGCGTCGAGTTTGTCCTGACCGGTCAATACGGTATCCGCAAATCCGACATCGGTAAGTCATTTTCGGCTTACTATGGCTGCCCGTTCCGCGAGTACGATCCCAATCTGCCGGTGCCGCATGAACTGCTGAACAACCTCAAGGAAACCTTCCTGCTGAACGAGGGGTGGGTACCCCTGAACTGGGACAAAGATTTCGTCGAAGTACTGGTCGACGATCCACGGAACCTCAACAAAACCGACAATATCAAAACACTGCTGAACACACCTAAAATTAACTTTTCCGTTGCGATCAAAGAGGACATCGAAGAGTTTATCAAGCGGTTTTTTGACAAAGACAACTCACTGGACGACGATGGCGGCGATGACAATTTGGACAACTTCGACATCATACCGGATGTTTCCTTCGAGGAGGAAGAAGACGACGAGATCATCGATGAGACCGATGAAAGTTCCAGTAAAGTCGTCAAACTGGTGGATCAGTTCATCATTGCCGCATACCGTAAAAACGCGTCGGATATCCACATTGAGCCGTCGCCCACAAGCAAGGCCACGACCATCCGCTTCAGGATGGACGGTGTGTGTCAGGAATATTTAAAGGTCCCGAATTCCATGGCCCGCGGCATCCTGTCACGAATTAAGATCATGTCGCAGCTGGACATAGCCGAGCGACGGCTGCCCCAGGACGGCAAGATAAAATTCAAACGCAAGGGAATACCGGCTTTCGAACTGCGTGTGGCCACCCTGCCGACCACCGGCGGTTTTGAAGATGCCGTGCTCCGGATCCTGGCCAAAGCCGGGGCCATGAAACTGGAGGATATGGGCCTGACGGAAAGAAATTACACGGTTTTGGAATCGGTGATCAAAAAACCCTACGGTCTGGTTTTGTGTGTCGGCCCCACCGGATCGGGTAAAACGACCACCCTGCATGCCGCCCTGGGAAACATCAACGAGCCGGGAATTAAAATCTGGACCGCCGAGGATCCGGTTGAAATCACCCAGGCCGGGCTGAGGCAGGTCGAGGCAAAGCCTCGCATCGGTCTCAATTTCGCACGGATCATGAGGGCTTTCCTGCGTTCCGACCCCGATGTGATCATGATCGGTGAAATGCGGGACGAGGAAACGGCTTCTATCGGTGTGGAAGCCTCGCTGACCGGACACCTTGTTTTCTCCACTCTTCACACCAACAGCGCACCCGAGACCATCACGCGGCTGCTGGATATGGGTCTCAACCCACTCAATTTTTCAGATGCTTTTCTCGCTGTGTTGGCCCAGCGCCTGGTTCGCAGGCTCTGCCCCAACTGCGCCAAGGAGTACAATCCTCCCAGGGAAGAATTCGAAGAGATTACCTCCGATTACGGCAAGAAGGCGTTCGATAGGGCCGGTATTCACTACGATTCCGACCTGATCCTCAAGTCACCCGGCAGTTGCGAAATGTGCTCCGGAACCGGCTACCGGGGACGGTTGGGGATTCACGAACTGATGGAGGGAACCCAGACCGTCAAGCGCATGATCAAAAAACAGGCGTCAACGGAAGAACTGTTCGAGCAGGCGGCCTTGGAAGGCATGACGACCTTGAAGCAGGACGGGTTATTGAAGGTTTTCAAGGGGGTGACCGATATCCGCGAAGTCCGGCGGGTCTGCATCAATTAAATGAATCCGGATGGACTGTATGGGGACGGTGGCGGCACTTGACGACGATGACCGAGGGTCTGCAAGGCGTTTGATGCGAGTACTCGGTCTTTGAAAACGGATTTACAGCCGTATATCTGCCTGCCTGACGATTTCCAGAACTCGTTTGACAAGCCGGGGTGAGACACGATGGCTACCGACTGGACCATCGGATCTGAGAGATGGAAACAGACCCTGCGATCCGGCGCCGAATCGCTGGGTGTGACCCTTGACCGGTCAGCCGTGCACGGTTTCACCGCTCACGCCTTCGAGATGATGCGGTGGAATACCCGGATAAACCTGACAGCCATCACCGATCCGTTTGAAGTGGCCGTTAAGCACTACATCGATTCGATTGCGCCTGCCAACCTGATCGCGCCTGACGCTCGCCTGATGGACATCGGCTCCGGCGCCGGTTTTCCCGGAATTCCATTGAAAATCCTGCTTCCGTCACTGACTGTCACGCTGACCGACGCTGTCCGTAAGAAAATCAGTTTTCTCAACCACGCCGGCAGGACTCTGAAGTTGAAAAACTTTACGGCTCTCCACGTCCGAATCGGGACAGCTCAAACCCATAGGGCCTTAGCGGATGGATCTGCCGGCCATGGCTCTGCGGTCGGTGGTGTTCTTGGGGAAGGATTGTACGATGTCGTGATCTCACGCGCACTGGCATCGCTGGATGATATTATGTCAATGGCACTGCCCCTGCTGGCTGAGGGGGGAAGGGTCATGGCCTTGAAGGGACGCCTGTCACAGGCGGAAATCGATTCGGCGATGCGTGTCGCCGAGTGTCTGGCGACAAACCCCGACCGAGATCGCGGTTTACCCGCAATCTCGGTCAAGCGTTACAGGCTGCCTTTTCTGCAGGACGAGAGAAGTATCGTTTCGGTTACGTTCGGCTCGACGGGCAAGGGTGCGGTTCACGACTGACGCTGCTTCTTGAGCATTTCTTTATGCTTTTCGGTTTTGAGCAGCATCGTGTCGCCGGTTGCACTTTTGCCACCGGGTGTGGATTTACGGTTCAAGTAAATCTCCATCGTGTGTTTTCCGATGGTCACGATATCCCGGTCGCTGAGTGGGGCCCGGGAAATACTTTCTTCGTTCAAGTAGGTGCCGTTGGTGCTCTTGAGGTCTTCGAGGAAATACCCGCTCTTATCCTTGAAGATTTTGGCGTGCTGCTTGGACACGCTCAAATTGTCGATGTGAATATCGTTGGCTTCGTTTCGGCCGATGGTAATGACGCCCTTGTCGGTTTCGATGGTTTTAAGCAGGTTGTCGTTGAATCGCAACAGGATGGTCAGCATAATTCCTCCGTCGATATCATTTGGCAAATGCTTTTATCGCCGAATTTCCGGCTGATTTTACTCAAAAGTTGGCCGCAGCGACCGCCTTTCACTTGTCTGAATTATACCATAAAACCGGTTGGAGAAGCAACGGGAAGGCGCGGGGTGAAGGGCACTCTGCACATGCCGGGCGCAGAGACACCGGGGGTCATGGTCCGGTCAGGTCGATGTGATCGACATTCACCGAACCGTTGTGCACGCTTACGATGGCGATGGTCGGCGGGTGGTTGTGGCGCGGTTGGGATGCGCTTCCGGGATTGATGAAGAGAACGCCGTTCTTCGACGCCACTTGCGGCCGGTGGGAGTGACCGCAGATGACGGCGTGAATTCCCGCCGTCGAAGGATCGAGGTCGAGGCGGTCGACGTCGTGCAGGACAAACAGCACGAATCGATCCAGGGTGATGCGTTCGGTCAACGACAGTTCATCCGCCCAATGCCCTCTATCCATGTTCCCTCTGACCGCGACGACGGGGGCGGTCTTTTTCAGCCGATCGAGGATATCCGGCGTATCGATGTCGCCGGCATGGATAATCAGTTCGACGCCTGCAAGAGATTTCACCGCCTGGTCGCCGAGGTATCCATGGGTGTCGGATATGACGCCGAGCCGCCGGATGCGCTTTTGCTGTTGATTTGACGTCTTGTTCGCTGCCATTGGTGATGGGTGGTTTTCAAATCGGGTGCTTTGCATCTCGCCAACGATTGCAACCGCAACGATTAACGCACGGACATGCTTTTGTCCTTGAGGCCGATGACCGGAAGTCCGCGGGCCACCCGATTTGCGGGTGGTCGTCGACTCGGCCCGGCGGGCAATCTGATGACTCCCCCTTGCCGACGATGGTCGATCCTGTGTTAGCAGATCCGTCGATGAAAGACAAACCCCGGTTTTTGGCCGTGGTTTTCGCCGTTCTTGCGGGCCGATGGGTAACAAGTCCCCCCACGTTGAACCGGTTGGGCGCTGACGTGAGGCGGCGACTCGGGGAAATCGCCTTGAATGGCTTGACTTTTTAGCGGTATTTATATAAAATGTTTACATATATTCAATAAGTTACATCTTGTCGGTTCTGCTTGTGGCTTTGGCCATATGGAGATTCGGACTTCGGTTCCGGTGCGGTGGATGCTTACCGGACTGAAACCGGAACTAATCACAACGATCGGAAATCAAATATCAGGACAATGACGATGGAAAATGAGCAAACGATTGAAAAATTGGACTCGGGTATGGAACAGGAAATTGTCGGGGATTCCATTCCCATGGTTCCGCCCGCTGGAGCGGCTGACGTGGATTACAAACTGCTGGGGAAAATAATTGACAAACAACTGGCGAAGTCCAGTCGCCATACCGTCAAGGAGCTTCAGAAACAGTTCAACCGGTTCATCAGGGAGAACCAGAAGAACTTCGATCGAGTGGAAAGAGAAAACAGCCGCTTGCTCAAGACTGTCGAGGAATTGCAGTCCTTCCAGCGTCATCTTCACCACCAATTGGAGCTCCATCAGGAACGTGAAAAGCTGGCTGTACTGAGGGAGCAACAGGACGTCAAACGAATCAGGGATTTGGAAGACCGCCTGTCCTATCTGTTACTGGCCCCCGTGCAAAATCCCGCTATCACCATCGAAGATCCGAGCCGAACGACGATCGCGATCCAATCGGCCGAGCTCGTCGAGCCCATTCAAGAGGCCGGCCATGACAGCATGCACGGGCGGTTATCGGAAGAACATCCGACGGACGGGGAGCCATTTGGATCGACCGGTGAGTTTGCAACAGAAGACGTGCCGCCCGGAACGGACGAACGGCATAGCGCCCTGGCTTCGGCGGAATACCCCGAAGATGCCC
The DNA here is from genome assembly GCA_963792945.1 of uncultured delta proteobacterium. Lineage (GTDB taxonomy): Bacteria > Desulfobacterota > Desulfobacteria > Desulfobacterales > SG8-13 > JARFQH01. The sequence continues at coordinate 138,912 of CAWBYM010000006.1, forward strand.
CTGTCGTGGAAGTGGCGGCTGTGGAGGAAATCAGTGCGCTGCTGAACAGTGAATCCGGTGGGCCTGCCGGGGTTTCCAACGGACCGGAGACCGCACCGGACCGGTTGGAAAGCCCTGAACCGTTGGATGATGACACCGAAGATGGCATAGAGGAGATCCTGGCTCCTGAGGGAGTCGTGGCCGCTGACAAAGAAATGGTTGCCGCTGAATCGATTGTTGGACACCGGTCTGAGGCAGCCGCGGACCACTTGCCCGAAAAAGAGGGCCTGATGGAAGCACTGGATGAGGGCCCTGAAGACATCATCATCGAATTGGAGGGAGAAGGCGAGGGTTCAACAATGATGTCTCCGCCCGATCCTGCCGCCGGCCTTGTTCCGGATCCGGTGCCTTTCTTACCGGATTCTGCTGCGGACAACACCGGCATGGGCGTGGACGACAAGGGCATCGATGACGAGGATGCCGACGAGGGAGTTATTGAGCTGCAGGACGAAGTCATTCTGGAGACGCCGGGTGAGGAGCTTGAAGACTTCGAGCCGGCAATGAATGCGGCCGTTGCCCCGGTCGAGCTCGAAATGCCCGGTACGGTCCTCGAACCGGATGCGGAGCAGGACTACGGTGGTCCGTCTGAATGGCCCGAATCTGTCAGCCTTGTCAGCGAGGACCTTCAATCGGACGTCGACTCCGGTACGGACGCGGACGACATCATCGATCTGTCAGAGGAAAACATCGTCGACCGATACCCGGAGACCGTGGACAATCTGCGCGTTCCGGAGACGGAATCCTCCGCAGCCGAGGTGGCGGGGGAACGCCCTGTGTCCCAGATTCAAAATGATAGACTTGCGGACCCATTCATAGACGAATATCCCGGCGAAGATCTGACCACGCCTACCCCCGAGGAGTCATTCAGACGCGGTAAGGCGGCGTGTAAATCAAAGGCGTATTCCCAGGCGGCCGTGCATTTCGAGCGGTTTGTAGCCGCGGCGCCGGATGAACCGCGGGGGCACTACAACCTGGCGATTCTCTACTACCGCTTGAAAAACTATTCGGCCGCTCGAACACATGCCGTCCGGGCCCTTGAATTGGATTATACGCCGGCCGACAGGATATTGAAAAAAATCGATATCAAAATGACGGCTATAATCGAGCGGGATGGCGAAACGGTCGCTTTATCGGAAGAATCGGCAGCGGACGACAGGTTCATCCTGCAGGAGGTCGGCGGCGGTATCGCCGGAATGCCGGTTGATGACGAGACGCTGATGTATGAACCGGACATCCTGCCGCATTTCAATATTGATACACTGGAAAATGAACCGCTGGAGGAAACGGCCGATGAGCCATACGACCTGTTGGCGCCTGTTGATGAGGACTTTTTTAAAACGGAAACACTGGCAACCGGCACGGCGGGAGATCTGGTGGGCGGTGCGGTCGAGACGCCTGTTGCTGAAAGTCCCCGCGAATATCCGACGGTCGGTGAAGGGGTTGAAATACCGCCGGCCGGTCCCGCCGGCCTTGACGCAGATCGGCCGGACGATGGGGCGATGGAAATGGATGCAGACGTAGACGTCCGGGACGAAGAAGCCGCGCCGGTAAACCCTTCGCCCCCAGAAGACAGCTTCGCTAAATCGGATCCTTTGTCAGCGGTTGCCGACCAGCCGTTTATTGTGGAATCGAGCGCATGGGATGACCAAGAGGAAAACCTTTTTGCCCCCTGGCAGACAAACGTCGATTCCGAAGGAACGGAAACCCCGCCTGTCAACGAGGCGACATCGCCGGAAGTCGATGAGAGCGGTACTGCCCAAGGGCTTCATTCCCATGCGGCCGATGATTCGGTGGAATCGTCGGAAGAAGCGATCCCCGCCAGCCAGTTTTTTACCCAGGCGATGGCAGCTGCCAAAGACAAGGACTATGAAGGGGCGATCGGTTGTTTTGAAGATTACATAGACCAACTGCCGGAGGAGCCCAAAGGGCATTATAACCTGGCGATACTGCATTACCGGATCCGGGATTACGAAAAGGCCGCTGAATATGCCAATCGTGCCCTGCAGTTGGGTGCAAAAACTTCACAGAAGATTCTCGACAAGATCGAATCGAAGCGGTCTCAGGCAGAGCCAAACGATGCCAGCTTTTCCGGCGAAGAACCGATGGGTCTGCTGCTCAGCGACCGATTGAATTTTCCGGCCGCTGAATCCGAAACATCGAACGATAAAGAAGAGACCACATCCATTTGGGATGCAGATGAGCTGGAGGGTGACATCAGTGGGTCGATCATCTCGGAAGCCGGCGGGGAAGAGCCTTTCGATCTAGGCGACGATGTCATTGTGTTCAATTCAGGGATGACTCCGGGAGATGGGCGCCGGACCCCCGAAGGGATGCTGCCGGAGGATGAACCGACGCTGGACGAATTGAAAATCAGTGCCCTGCAGCATACCGCAGCCCCGGCTGGAGCAGCACCGGAAACCCATGTTGATTCCGGGGCCGGGACCGAGGAGACGCTCGCACTATCTCCGCATCGCAACGGCCGCCTGCAGAATCTATTCGACCTCGGCCAGAAGGCCATCGAGAGCAACGAATATCTGAAAGCGATCAAACACTTCACCAAGGTCACACACATTGCCCCCGAGGATCCCCGGGGCTACTATTACCTGGCGGTCGTATCGTGCCGCCTGAAGTTTTACGAAACCGCACGGGAGCATGCCACACGGGCAATCAAACTGGGTTCGGAACCGGCCCAAAAAATTCTTGAGGAGATCTCCACTCGGCAAACCGGCCCTTGAAGGGCTTTCTGCACCGATAACCTCTTTCCCACAATTTCGGACTCGATCAACGGAATCGCTCGGGCGGCGCACGGAAAGTACGGTCGGCCGCAAGCATTTGTGAAGCCTCGTCCACCCCATACATAACTCACTTCGTCTGTGGCATTCAGCAGGGACTTACACCACCAGTGGATAGGGGTTCATTTAAACCGTATGAGTGCAAACCGGCAGCGACAGGGAGCGTTTGGGTCTCCGATCGATCTTGACACCCGCGGTTAGAGCCGGTATTTCTGAGTGTGTCGCCCGGAATCGGGGGATTGGGTAAAATCGGCGTTACATTGACAAGGAGAACGAACACATGAGGATTTTGGTTGGGTACGATGGCTCGAATGCCGCCAACGAGGCAATGGACCAGGCAAAAAAGTGCGCCGTTGCATTTAAAGCGACAGTAGATGTGGTGACTTCAATGGTCAAGGCCGCCGAAGGGGAACAGGAGGCCATATTACAGGCCGAGAGGGGGCTTGCGTATGCCCAAACGATTTTTGATAAGGAGAACATCGAATGCAGAACCCATTTGTTGGTCAGGGGGTTTTCGGCCGGTGAAGATATCGTCAAATTCGCCGAAGACAACGAGATCGATTGGATTGTCGTCGGGGTGAAAAGACGCAGCAAAGTCGGCAAAATACTTTTAGGTTCGACGGCTCAATACATCATCATCAAGGCCCCCTGTCCGGTCCTGTCGGTTAAGTGAGATCAGGTGCGGCACAGGAACGGATGGACTTGATCGGCGCTTCCGGTGCAAACCCCGATGGTCAGTATCGGGAAAATCCCTAATTTGAGTGGGCAGCCGCGGGGATCCTGCGCATATAGACTTCGAATCGTTCGACCGCCAGGGAACAACTCAGGGTCAGCAGCAGATACAGGCCGGTGATCGTTATCCAGATCTCGAAAGACATGTAGGTGGTGGCCATCAATTCCATACCCTGGAACGTCAATTCTTGAATGGAGATGACCGATACGATCGCCGAGTCCTTGATGGTCGAAATGAACTGCCCGGCCAGCGGCGGCAGGATCTGTTTCACGGCCTGGGGGAATATGACATGGCGCATCCGCTGCGCCTTCGACAAACCCAGGGCATCGGCTGCTTCCCATTGCCCCCTCTCGATGGACTGGATGCCGGCACGCACGATTTCAGTGATGTAGGCCCCCTCGAATATGGCCAGGGTCAATAGCGCCGCAAGAAACGTGGGCAGAAGGGCTGACGGGGCAAACAGGGCTTCAATCAGCCCCTGGCTGAAGCCTGAAGCGCCGGAAGCCAGTCGATCGATGCCCAGCGCCGGAAACAGATGGTCGCCGATGAAATAGTAGAAGATAAAGACCAGAACCAGGGGCGGCAGGTTGCGGATGAGTTCGACATAGGTGCCGCCGATCAACCGATTGAAAAGGCCGGCACTGACCCGGCAAAGTCCCATCACCGTGCCGATGATCGTCGCCAGGGCGGTCGCCCAGAAGCTCAACCGGATCGTGGTCATCAGGCCGACAACGAGAACGTTCGGCACCCACTGCCCTTCCCGGGGGTTGAACCGGAAGAGATACTGAGGGACCGCTCCCCAATTCCAGTTATAGTTCAACTCCCCCTCTATCCGGTACAACAGGAAGGCCGCCGCCGCCCCTGCGATGAGGAAAACGGCGCCGTCCAAGGCCGTTAGCTTGAATTTTCTTTTAGGCATGCATCCATCGGGGGGCGTTAATGGTAACGCACCCGCATCTTGAATTCGGTGCCGGATTCGACCGGCGGGAATTTACTTTAATTCGCGCTCCCATTCTTTGGTGCCGAACCAGTACCGCTTGCGTTCTTTCAGCCAGCCCTCCGCGTCGACGACGCGAATCCAATTGTTGAAGTAGTTCAGCGTGTCGACGTCACTTTTCCGAACGGCAAAACCGATGGGTTCCTTGGTGAAGGTGTCCTGCAGAGGCAGAAAAAGGATGTCCGGGTTTTCCAGGGACAGAAATTCCGGCAGGGGGGCGGAAGCCACCAAGGCGTGAACCCGACCGCTGCGCACCTCCTGTATGACCTGCGACTCGTCGTTGAAGAGCCGCAGGTTCGCCTGCGGCATATATTTTCTGGCCGCCACTTCGGCAGTGGATCCAAGGCGGGCGGCGATCGTGACATCGGGACGGTTGAAATCCTGGAGTTTGCTGAATCCTGCCGCCTTCTTTTTGTGAGCCGCGATGGACATTCCGCTGAAGTCGTAAGGAATGGTGAAGTTGACCTTTAGGTTCCGTTGAGGCAAGATCCCCATCCCCCCGATGATGACATCGAATTTACCGGTCAATAACGCTGGTATGATCCCGGCCCATTTGGTGGGGACGAATTCGATCTTCACACCCATATCTTCGGCAAGCCGCGTGGCCACGTCGATTTCGAAGCCGACCAGCTTGCCCGTCTTATCCTTCATGGCCCAGGGGACAAAGGTCGACATGCCGACAAGCAGGGTGCCCCTCTTAAGGACCTGTTCAATGGTACTTTCGTCGGTCAATTCTTTTTGGATGTTTCCCGCCAGGGCCGGGCTGGCGGCAGCCGCCAGGATGGTCATGAAAATGGCAACGGCCAGAGTGCCTTTTAATCGTTTCATCTTCGTCCTCCTTTCGACAGGTTGGGCCGAGGCGAATCGACAGCCGGGTCAATCGGCTTCCGACTGCATTTCGATGCGCCGCCTTGCGGCTGTCACTCGATGAGCCTGAAACGCTGCTCAAGGTAGTAAACGGCCAGAGAGAGTGCCATCGTGACCATAAGGTAGATGGCGGCGATCGTGAACCACAACTCGAATACCAGGAAAGTCTGTGCAATGATGATCTGGCCCTGCATGGTCAGGTCATATATGGCAATCGTGCTGACCAGGGCCGAGTCTTTAATGAGCGACACGGCCTGACTGGTAAGGGGGGGCAGTATTTTTCGAATGGCTTGGGGGATAACCACCAAACGATAGGTTTGCAATGAATTCAAGCCTAGGCTGTGAGATGCTTCCCACTGCTCTTTGGGTATGGCCATAATGCCGGCACGCAAGATTTCGGATGCGTAGGCGCCTTCGAAAAGGCTCAACGCCAGTACGGCCGAGGCAAACGCACTGATGTCGAGAACGGGAGCCAGCACGAAATAGATAAGAAAGAGCTGCACCAGGAGCGGCGTATTGCGCACCAACTCCAGGTAACCTCTGGCCAAACCTCTGCCGGCAAAGGAATGCGACAGCCGAAGGAGGGCGGTTGTCAGACCGAAAAAAAATGCGAGCACGAGACTGATGCCCGATATCTGCAGGGTGATTTTGAGACCGTCAAGCAATGGCCCGGAGATGAAGTGACCCCCGTCGAGCGAGAAGAGGTAAGTCGGCACACGGTACCACTGCCAGTTGTATCCTAATTTTTCCGCCCCCCGCAGGATGAGCCAGGCCAGTGAGCCGACAACCGTCACATATGTGAGGATGTCGCCCACGAACCGCGGTGTCACCTGCCAGGTACCGGGCATGCGGATATGCTGTTTAGCGTCGTTCATGGGCAAAAATCGGCACGATGGCGGTCGTTGGGCTAAGGTTTGCGTTTCACAAGTTATCCGCAACGCTGATCATCATCACCGTCACGGTGCCATCCACAAGCTGTGGTGGACCGGCCGGCTCAATTGACCAGGCTCTGGATCGGTGCCGGTATCCGTCCGCCGAGACGGATAAACCGATTGGGCCCCTGGATGTTTTTCACCGGCAGGATAACCGACTGCCCGAGCAGACCGCCGAAAAAAGCGGTGTCGCCGGCCTTCTTGCCGGGTACGGGAATCAGGCGTGTGGCGGTGGTTTTGCGGTTGATGACGCCGATGGCCATCTCATCGGCAATGATGGCCGCCAGGGTTTCTTCGGAAATGTCTCCGGGAAGCGCCACCATGTCCAGCCCGACGGAACAGACGCTCGTTATGGCCTCGAGTTTTTCGAGAGTCAGGTAGCCATTGGCCGCAGATTCGGAAATGTTCAAATCTTCACTGACCGGAATGAATGCCCCGCTGAGACCGCCGACATGGGAGCTGGCAAATGCGCCGCCTTTTTTCACGGCATCATTGATCAGCGCCAGCGCCGCGGTGGTTCCCGGCACGCCGATGCTGAGCAATCCGAGACTCTGGAATATTTCCCCCACGCTGTCGCCGACATTCGGGGTCGGGGCCAGTGACAAATCCACGACTCCAAAACGGATGTTGAGACTGTTGGCGACTTCCCGCCCGATGAGTTCCCCGACGCGTGTGACCTTGTAGGCTGTGTGTTTGATGAGTTCACTCAATTGTCCCAGGTCCATATGCGGGTCCGAGGACAGTGCCCGGTCGATGGCCTTCTTGACGACGCCCGGACCGCTGACGCCGACATTGATGACGGCGTCGGCTTCGCCGATACCGAGATAGGCCCCGGCCATGAACGGTATATCCTGGGGGATGTTGGCGAATACGCAGAGCTTGGCGCAGGCGAGACCGTCTTTTTTTGCCGTTAGACTGGCCGCCCGCTTGATCTTCTGACCCATCAGGTAGACGGCGTCCATGTTTATCCCGGCACGGGTGGAGGCGACGTTTATCGACGCGCACACCCGGTCCGTTTCGGCCAGGGCCTCCGGAATGGCATCGATGAGGGCCCGGTCGCCCTTGGCGATTCCTTTTTCAACCAGGGCGGTAAAACCGCCGATGAAGTCGACGTTGACGTCTTCCGCTGCCCGGTTGAGGGTGCGCGCGATGTCGATCATCTGGGAAGAGGAAAACGGCGCCGCGGCCACGGCTATCGGGCTGACGGAAATACGCTTGTTGACCACCGGTATGCCGTATTTGTCTCCGATCCGGTCGCAAACCTTGACCAGGTGGCCGGCCAGTTCGTTGATTTTGAACAAGATGCGGTCTTTGAAGTGCGCGAGATCGTGGCTGGAACAGTCGAACAGGTTGATGCCCAGGGTGACGGTGCGCACGTCGAGGTGTTCGTTCTGCACCATTTCGAGGGTGGATAGGATTTCTCTTTCGGTTAGCATGGCCTGATTCCAATAGTGTGGTGTACGTTGTGGGGGACTAAATCCGGTGCAAGGCCGCGAATACGTTGCGGTGCTGGATGCTGATCTGCAGGCTCAGCTCCGCCGCTTTATTCCTAAGATCAGTATAGAAAGCGGTTTGGTCGATATCGGCCGGGATGTCGACCTCATAGATCATAATGTTGTTGTTGGGGTCGTCACCGCCCTTGAATACCGCTTGGAGATTGGTCACGTTGACACCGTAGCGGGCGATGATTTCGGTTATGGCAGCGACCAGCCCCTTGCGGTCCGGACCTCTGGTGGTGATGACGAACGGTTCGCTTTTCTCCATCCGGAAAGGGGCCTTGCCGGTTTCGAGGGGCTTGACGAAAACATGGTGGTCCAGGGGGGCCAACCCCTCCTTGAGGAAGGCCTCCAGTTCTTCGATGGACACCTGCGACGGTAAGGCGACGATGAATATGCCGCTGAATTCTGACTGCAGTATGGTCTGACTGACATTTTCGATATTGCCGTCTTTCTCGACCAGCATCTTGGCGACGGCGGCGATGATGCCCGGGCGATCCGGACCCAAGACCGAAATGACAACCTTGTTCATTCAATCACTCCCGTTGAAGTAAATGGGTTTACAATATCAAGCAGTCGGCGACGAGTTCCCAGAGGTATTTAACCGTAAGGTCTTGCATTCCGTAGTGCTCCTTGATGTTGTTGAGCTGTCCGTGGCAGCTGTGGCAGGGGACCACGACCATCGAGGCCCCGGTGGCCTCGATCTGCTCCATTTTACGGCGGCCGTAGAAAATCCGCTCCTCATTGTAACCGGTGGTCAGGGCTCCGCCGCCGCCGCCGCAACAGATCTGGTGCGCCCGGGTCGGGTGAAGATCCTGCCAGTTTTCGAGACATTGATCCATGATCCAGCGCGGTTCGTCATAGAATCCGTGCCCAAACAACTTCTCAGCCTTGCGGCAGTAGTTGCAGGGGTCATGATAGGTGGCCAGGGTGTCGAAACGGGTTTTATCCAATTTGATCCGCCCCTCTTCGATGTAAGCGACGAGGAGGTCGAAGACGGTGTATGTTCCTATTTTTTTGAGGATTTCCGGGTACCATTTTTCGAGACCAGACCTGGTCGTCAGATAGGCGTGGCCTCATTCCGGCCACAGAAGGTTTCTTATCCCCAGGGTGTCCAACTGGTCCACAATTCGTCCGGCCATGGTTTTCATGGCCGCATCGTCGCCGGTGAAGAACCCCCAACTGGTCCCTTCCCAGGCGTCAGAAGTGATGGTCCAGTCTTCACCGGCGGCATGAAAAATCTTCCACCAGTGTTTGAGGTCTTCGGTGTGGGTGTTCACCAGCTTGTTGTGAATGGTGGTCAGGATATTGGCGCCTTGCTTGTCGATCGGGACGGCGAATGATTCGAATCCCGCCTCTTCCGCCAGTTCTTCGGCCACGTCCTGGACGATGAAGACAAAATCGTCCTTCGGCAGCCCCAAATTGTTGCCGGTCCGCAAGGCCGCATCGACCCCTTTGTGCAGAATGCCCGGCACGTGCTCCCGATCCCTCAGAGAGCGGATGCCGCGCATGATATTCGGTATATCGATTCCCATCGGGCACAGATATTCACATTTGGCGCACATGGTGCAGATCCAGGGCCATCTCGCGTCGACGATGATCTTTTCCGCTCCCAGAGCTGCCAGGCGGACTATTTTACGGGGATCGAATCCATCGATTCCGGAGGCCGGACAGACGCTGGCGCACAGCCCGCATGTCAGGCAGACATCCTGTGAGTAAGGCCAGGAAGTGAAGCGGCCGCAGTCGAGGGTTTTCATGTCGATGGGGGGTATCGATTGGTCACTCATACTTAACCTCGTCTTGTCGAATGGTTCTATCGGTTTCCGGCCGGCTCCAGTTGGCTGAGCTTCCGGGCGAAGTCACGTGTGATTTGGCCCCACTCTGTTTCCATGTTTGCTGCGAGAGTGCGCATGGCCACCCGCTCTTTGCCGCGGCCGATGACAGCGAGGCGATCGGCCGCATGTGCGACCCGCCGCCGGGCGTGTCGATTGCCGGTTTCGGAATGGCAGTTGCCGTCATGACAGGAGAGTACCAGGATACCGGCGGCTCCCTGCCGGAAGGCTTCCCATATGTGAACCGATGACACGGCACCGGCACAGGGTACTGTCACCACTTTCATATTCACCGGTGTTTTTTGTCCGGTGTCAACGGCCGCTTCGTGGGCTTGGCCGGCGGACCGGCTGCAGCAGAAGACCACGATGTTCGGTTCGGTCTCCTCCTCGTCGGGAAGGTTCTGGCGCAGTCGGTCATCGATTTCGCTTTCGGCATGACCCAGGCGAATAGCCTTTCGGGGGCACTCTGCGAAACAGATTCCGCAGCCGGCGCAGGCCGCGGCGATCACCTCGATCCTTTTGCCCCGCTGAATCGATCCATAGGGGCACAGCCGGAAGCATGTCAGACAGCGGATGCAGCGGCCGGTGTCGATTTCGGCCGGCACATTCGTGCGGACCGAATCCGCATTGTCGAGACCCAGGATCGCCAGGGCGCCGCAAGCGGCGTCGGTGATGCTGTCTGCGGGAGACATGGCCGCCCGTGACGGACCGACGGCCAGAATTCCCCGGCGGTTGGTCGACACCGGCAGCCGGTGGACGTTTTCTGTTTGCAGGAATCCGGACGGGCCGGTGTCGAGCCGCAATACACCGGCGAGATGCGCCAGGTAGCCGGAGGGGCGAATGGTTTCGTCCACGACGAGGATGTCCGGTATCACACGATAGGTGAGTCCGGTGATGTCATCACGGAATACGACGGCCAAGCCGCCCGCGTTCTCGTGGCGAATCGTGGGCAGCGAGTCGGTGAATTTGAAGAACAGCGCACCGGCGGTTCTGGCTTCACGGTACAGGATCTCGAGACCGTGTCCGGCGACTTTCAAGTTGCCGGTCAGTACATGGGCCCGGGTGTCGGTTAGAGACTGCAGGGCTCGGGCGCAGTGCATGATCTCGGCGGCGACAACCGGTTCGCTCTCTCGGACCAGGCCGTGGAGAAAAACGATCTGTTTTCCGGCGAATTTGCCGGCATCGTCGCTCAACGCACGGGTGACTTCTGAAAGCGTCCGGACCGCCGGTCCGGCGTTAAGCGCGTGATCTTCCCAATTGGCCGTGCGCCGACTCTCTTCCGCAATGACGATGTGCGCCACCTCTCGCCGCAGCCTCTTACCGTTTTGGGTGAATTCGACGGTGAAACGGCCGACAAAACCGCTGCATGCATTAAGCCGCGCATCTGTCAGCCATTCGATGGATGTGCCGCCCAAGGGTGTCGACCGATCCGAATGCCGCTTATCCGTTTTATCGCCGGATTCCTTCCAGGCCGCCATGATAACGTTTCGACCCTGGGAGGCGAGCTGTCGCGCGACCGTTCGGGCGCACGGGCCACTGCCGATAATCAACGTCGGAGTTGCCAAATCGTTACCTCTGTGTGTGTGATGAAGAACGGTTGACATATGGTCTCAAAAACGTGGCGGCTTTCCATGCCGCACGGTCGGCCGATGCTGCGGCCTCGGCGATACCCATGGGCTCCATGACGGTTCCCGCCGTGAAAACACCTTGAAGGGGGGCTGCGGCATCGCCGGTATCGGAGGGGATGAAACCGGTTTCATCCGCTGCCAGGCCGAGGGTGGCGGCCAGGCGGCGGTTTTCGGGCGAGGGGGTGATGGCGACGGAAAGAACCAGCATGTCGAAAGGCTCTTCACGGCTTTCAGCGGCCCCGGCATCGTAGAAGACCACCTTCAATCGATCCTCTGCCGTGCGGAAAACATCGCCCGGAATGGCCCGAATCATTCTGACCTCGTTTTTTACATCATCGTAGAAGTGCTGAAAGGTGCTGCCGAAGGTTTGCACGTCGATATAGAAGAGGGTAATTTCGGTATCCGGGCACCGCCTCCTGATCAACCGGGCCATTCGCAATGCGGAAGCGCAGCACACCTTGGAGCACCAGGGGTGGCCGAGTTTGACATCCCGACTGCCGACGCATTGAACGAATGCCATGCGTTTGGGGACGCGGCCGTCCGAGGGCTTAGTGGGAACGCTGTCCCGTCTCAGCATGCGCTCGAGATCAAGGTTGGTGAGCACGTTCGCAAACGTGTTGTAGCCGTAGGGCATGCGGCGGGGGTCGTAAGGCTGAAAACCGGAGGCCAAGATGACGGCCCCGCATTCGCAGACGACTTCACCCGGAAGGCTTGAGGGTGACACCTGTGCGATGGTTGCCTGGAAATGGGTCTGTTTGTCGATCCGACAGACCCGGCTGCCGGTATGCACCTCTATTAGCGGATCGGCACAGGCCAGGTCGACCTTACCGCTGACCGTGCAAGCACCGCATGACACGCAGGCGTCGGTGGCTTTGCAAGTGTACTGAGCGGCCCATCCACCCAGTCGGTCGGATTTTTCGACGATGACGGTTCGAATGCCGAGGCGTGACAGGCTCAGGGCAGCAGTCAGCCCGGCCACACCGCCGCCGATGATCAACACCTGGTTGTTAGACTGCATCGATGCCGGTCTCCCTTGTATCAAATTTTTTCTGCAGCGGCCTTGAAGGCCGCGACGATTTCGGCGATGCGACCGCTCACGTCCTCGGCCAGGGCCTCGGCCTTCCGGCTCGAAATCCGGCCGACATCGGCCGACAGAAGTTCGGCCGTCTCCTCGTCGATTTCGGTGATCTTGTTGATCAGAAACGTATCGGCCTCACCGTCGTCCAGCAAAAGTCCGCAGGCCCCGACGGCCCCGATGAAGTCGTCGTCCAGAAAGATGGGGACGACAATTTTGACCAGCCCGGCGTCGCACTCCTCGATTACCGGTTTTGCGGTCTGCCGGGCCTGTGTGGCGATGTTCATATGCGCGACGGCACAGATAAAGCTCTGTCCCTTGTCGGTCGCTTTCACCGCGGGGCACAGCTTGTTGACCCACTGCTTGAACTCGGAGATGCGAACGCCGTCAGTGTTGAAGACATTGACATCCATGCCATAACGGCGATGAATATCCTTTTCGAATTCAACCCATTCTGCGAGCGGTAACATATCGGTCAGTTTCATGGCGGCTCCTTCCCAGTGATTCAATCGAAAGATCTCTTTCCCGGGTGTGGTTACACTGCTTTCGGGTTATTTTCAAGCCACTCCTGCAAATACACCAGACCGGACGCCGTGGATACCACCGGTCGATATCCGAGGTCTCTGCGCGCGGCGCTGATGTCGAACCAGTGGGCCGTTGAGAGTTCTTCGGCGACGAAACGGGTCAACGGCGGCTCTCTCTTGAGACGCAGGGTGCGGTAAATAGTCTCGAGCACGGTGCCGATAAGCATGGCGGTCCGTAAAGAGACGCTTTTGCGCACCGGTGGTTTTCCACCGGCCGCGAGGATGGCATTCACCATGTCCCAGAGGGGCAGGGGGTCCCCCTGACTGATGAAGTAGATCCGGCCGGAAAGCTCCGGGCGCGATTTCAAGGCGTCGGCCGCGAGGATATGGGCATCGGCTGCGTTGTCGATATAAACGGTGTCGACCCGGTTGCGGCCGCTTCCAATGCGTCGCAAATGTTCAGCCCGCGCCAGGATCCGCGGGACAAGATGGTTGTCCCGCGGCCCCCAGATCAGGTGCGGCCGCAGAATGATGGTGCGGAGCCCCTCTGCCGAAGCCTTCACGACGGCCTGTTCAGCCAGGGCCTTGGTTTGAGGATACGGAGAGCGGTAGTGATCTGGATAAGGCACCGATTCGTCGACCCCCTCCATGTCCCGGCCGTCGAACACGACGCTGGGCGAGGAGGTGTATACCAGGCAGACGGAATCCTCGGCCTTGCAGGCTGCGATGACGTTGAGGGTACCGACGACGTTGACGTTATGGTAGTCTGCATAGCGTCCCCACACGCCGGTCTTGGCGGCAACATGATACACCGTGTCCATACCCCTGCAGGCGGTGGCGACCGCTTTTCGGTTCCCGATATCGCCCTGGTGCTGTTCTACGCCCGCGATATCGAGATCCGGATAGCGGCGGCGTGAAAAAGTGCGGACCCGCACGCCTTTCCCGATGAGCTGCATGACCAGGGCCCGGCCAAGAAAGCCGCCTCCGCCGGTAACCAGGGCGGTCGGTTCATTGCTGCATGCCTGTGACCGGCGGCTGCTCGCTGGTTTGGGCGACAGGGGCGTCACGATACCCGTGCCTCCGCCCATCGGGCCAGTTTCTCACGGAATATTTTGGCGTTGTGTCGGATATCCACCGGAAATTCGCGGGGGTAGAGGATGGTGTCTATCGACCGGGTCGTTTCGTTGCCGCGGGCGAGAGCCAGCAGGTCACGGGTGATGTCTGCCCGGTTGATCCCTTTAGCCAGTGGCTCGAGTTCGATGCAGATGACCGGCTTCTGGCACGGAGCCCGGCCGACGCCCACCAAGGCGCTGCGGTAGACCATGGGATGGTTGTTGAATATGGCTTCACAGGGGATGGTGAAAAGAGGGCCTTCGGTGGTGATGACCCGCTGGCTTTTGCGGCCGTAGAACCAGATTCTGCCTCTGTCATCGATCCGGCCGAGGTCGCCCATGCGGTGCCAGAGAGTGCTACCGTCCCTGATCTTTGCCAAGGCATCGGCGCCCGGCTGCTCGAAATAACCGCGGGTCACCTGGTCGCCTCTGACGGTGATTTCACCCACCGTGCCGTCTTCGACGGTCACGGCATCGGACCAGTCGGCAAGAGGATCATCGCAAATGGCAATGATGCGCACCTCCACCCCTTCGAGGGGGCGGCCGACGCAGACGCCGAGTCCCCGCTCGCTCAATGCCCGGGCATGGGTCAGGATGTCGATTCCGCAGATCGAGGCGACCGGCATCGCCTCGGTCGCCCCGTAGCCGGTGTGAATGTCGGCCTTGCCGCACAACAACGACGAAAATTGTTCGATGTTGGACGGCATGATCGGGGCGCCGGCGGAGATTACCCGCTTGAGGGACGGCAGCTTGATTTTGTTCCGCTTGCCGTATCGGCCGACCCTGTGGAGGAGAGCCGGTGAGGCGAACATGTTGGTCACGCCGTTCGATTGGATGGCACCGATTATTTTCGCCGGATTCACGTGTGCCGGTCGGGTCGGGTCCATGTCGGGTATGACGGCGGTCATGCCGAGGGCCGGGTCGAAAAGGGCAAACAGGGGAAAGGTGGGCAGGTCGATCTCATCGGTGGCTATGCCGTACTGACCGCGGATGCTCTCGATCTGGGTGGCAAACACTCCGTGGGTGTAAACGACTCCCTTGGCCGGGCCGGTGCTGCCGGTGGTGAAAAGGATGGCGGCCGTTTCGTCCCGGCTCGTCTGTGCCAGCGGAGAAGGCGTTGTCCGGGAGCAGCGAATGTCGGCCAGACGGTGGCTTTGCGGGACCCGCCGCCGGCCGGTGTGGACCCAGATCTTGACGGACTTGAAGAACCGCGGGAAAAGCGCCCGCAGCAGGTGGGCTTTGGGGATGCCGATAAACGCTTCCGGCCTGGACCGCTTGAAACAGCCGACCATCCGTTTGAGGCCCATTCCCGGGTCGACGACGACCGGCACGGCGCCGGCCTTGAACAGGGCAAAGGTCAAAACGAAAAAATCGAGACTGGGCTTGACCATCAGGATGGTGCGTGTTTGACGGGTGATGCCGACATGTTCCAGACCCCAGGCCACCTTGTCGGATTCGCGGTCCAATTGCTGAAAGGTTAAATGGGTGTAGGCGGTCCGCCCGTATTCATCGCTGCCCTGTGGGTAAATGACGGCTCTTTTGAATGGCTGGGCGCGTGACATGTTTTTAAGGTATGAGGCTACGTTCAGAAGGTGGTCGTCCGCTGCGGACCCTTCTGTGTGTATCGGCGTTGTGGGCGTCATGGGATGATGTCGCGCTTGACTGTTTTGCGGCGGCTTGCGCTGGCGGCCACCGGCAAGGGCTTTCGGATTAAAGCAAGGAACCACCTTAGATCAGAGCGGGTTCCTTTTCAAGAACCGATCGACCAAGTTGAGTACGGGGCCGGGCACATCCTCCAGCAGATAGTGGCCGGCGTCAGGAAACGAATGCACCTCGGCTGCCGGAAAGCGTCGCCGCCATTCGGCGAGGTAGTCGCGGTCGAAAACGAAATCCTGCTCCCCCCAACAGACCAGCACCGGATGGTCTTTTAGCCGGTACAGGTTGTCGTCCACAAATTTAACCAGGGCGTGGCTCGGGTCGGCGGGGGACAGAGGGATGTCCCGCACGAACATCAGAGTGGCCAGGCGGTTGTTCCACGAGTTGTAAGGGGCCTTCAATCCCGCCTGCACGGTCCGGTCGAGTCGCCGGCATGAGGCCATCGAGAGGGCTCCCCGAACGAACAGGTTCAAGCCGAGAACAGCCGGAGCGGCCAATGTGTTCACGTTGCGCACGATCCGCAGACGCATAGGCAACCGTTTGCCCGGGGGCGGCAAGAAGGCGGCTGTGTTGAAAATGACGATGCGGCCCACCCGTTCCGGTTGCCGAAGTGCCGCAGCCAGCCCGATGACGCCGCCCCAGTCGTGGAGCACAAAGGTCAGCTTCCCCTTGAGATTCAGCATGCCGATGAGCTGGTCGAGATCATCGACACGGCTCCGGAGACGGAAGTCGTACCGGTCGATACCGGGCTTTTCCGAGAGGCCGCAGCCGATGTGATCTGGAACGATAAGGCGGTAGCGGTTTGAAAGCCCCTTGATCAGTTCGCGGAAGAAAAACGACCAGGTCGGGTTGCCGTGGACCATGATGACCGGTTCTCCGGACCCTTCGTCCAGGTAATGATATCGCAGTCCGTTCCGGTTGGCAAAACGGGAAGTGAAGGGATAGAGATGGCCCCACCCCGACCGACTGACGGGCTTGGGTTTGCGCATGACCATTTTCGTACCTTGCGGTTGCAAGAGTATCCTGCTCGCTCCTGTTGATTGCGCATCGTTGCGGTTAGCGGCCGCAGCCGTAGCGTGCCGACCAGAAGGCCGGTACAACCGAATCGGCAACGACACTTGCGGCGGCCGCTGTCACCACTCGATGCCGAGCATCAGGCAGTTCAGGCCGCTTCCAATGCCGAGAAAGCCGACCCTGTCGCCCCTGTTGAATCGGCCCCTGTGCTTGGCGATGCCGGCGGTGATCGGAAGCGACACCGAACCGATGTTCCCCAGAAATCGGAAAGTGGTGAAGTCTCTTTCCGGCAACACGCCGATTGCCTTTAGAATGTTCCGTTGATGGGTTTCGCCCACCTGATGGCAGACGATCCCGTCGGGCGCGTCGTCACGCCATTCGAGCTCTCGTTTCAGGGCGGCAAAGGTTTCAGCCCCTAGACGCACCCCGTTATTCAGGATGTCCAACGCGTTCGTTTCGATGAAGTGTCGGCCGTCGGGCGACTTTTCCGTATCGGCGCCCCACATGCACAACCGGTGAAATTCATTGGCGTGGCGGAATGTGCCCCCCAGCAGCTTGTGCCCCTTGGGCGACAGTGAGGCCTCGGTCAATATAACCGCCACGGCGCCGGATCCCCCGGTCAGGGTGGCGATATTTTTCTTGAAAAAGGCCATGTCCCGAGTCTCGTTCAGCCGGTTGACGGTCATTTCGACGATCTCCCGCGATGTCTCACACGCGGTGACCAGGCCCGCCCGGATCTGCCCCAGTTCGATGGCGTTGGCGACTTGCACCATACCGTTCAAGACGCCCAGGCAGGCGTTGGAAACATCGTAGACCAGGGCCTGCGGCGGAAGTCCCAGTCCGTGGGAAACTGCGCAGGCGGTGGCGGGTTCGATGTTGTCCCTGCAGACGGCACCATAGATCAGCATGCCGATGTCTTCGGGTGAAACACTGGCATCCTGCAGCGCCTTGCGGCCGGCCCGGATGGCGCCTTCCGCCATCTTGAAGCCGGTATCCCAGAATCGTCGCTCCTGAATACCGGTCAGGGCTTCAAGCTGTCCCATCGGAAACCGCAGGGCACTGTAGAGGGGCTCCAGCCGGTTTTCCAGGTCGTCCGAGGTCACGACGTTGGGGGGCAGTTCGTAGCCGATAGCATCTATCCTGGTGCGGTTAAAGCGCATGCTCGAAAGAGCCTATGAGTATAAAGTAATAGTTTAGTTAATAAACAATAAGATACTTAAATAAATATATAATAATACTATTAAAAATCTGATGTCGAAAGAGAGCGACTATCCATCATTCAGCAGCCTTGTCATGACAGCGGGACAAGCCTCAGGCCATAATCCTTCATCAGGTAGATCGCCAGACCGTCGACTTTCAATATCCCATCGGCGCGCAGTTCCGGAGCCGGTTCATTCTTGACGGCCGTTATGAACGCCTCCACCTCAACCCGCCGGTTGTCGGGAACGATTTGTCCTCGGTATTGCCAGGTATGAGGCACCTGAAAGACCGGTTCGAAGCGGTGACCGGCGCTTAGATGGCCCCAGCGTCGGAGGGCTTCGTACTTCAGCACTTGCAAGAACGATTCAATGCCGAGCGAGCCGGGGCAGACCGGGTCCTTGTAGAAATGGGCATCGAAAAACCATTCTTTCGGATCGATATTTTTAGTCGCGAGCAGGTAGCCGAGGCCGGCGGGTCCACCCATCGGCCAAACGCGATCGACACGGTCGATCATTCGCAGCGCCTTGGCCGGCATGGACAAGCCGCTGGCGACCCCTGGCCCGCCGGCGTCCATCGGGGTCAACGGTTTTTCGTCCGGCAAATGGACCACTGGACCGCTGTCCTCGGGCACGTTTGCGCCGATTCCACGCAAGCCCTCGTCAATTTTTACCCCTTTCTGGTCGGCAAGAGACTCGGCCGTAAAGAAGCCGAAGACGGTATGGCCTTCATAGACCAGTCCCTCACGATTCAGAACCTGGAACGCGAAGCTTTCGATGATGACATCGCTGACACTTGAAACTTTCGTTATGCGACAACGCGTGGTCAGGGTCTGGGGGACGGCGCGAACTTCCCGATGGAGTGTCGCTTGACCATCGAGGTTTCTGAATCGCAGGTCTCGGTCGCTTCGGAGGGCGGAACCGACATAGGCTGCCGTCCATCCGCAGGCTTGGAGGGCGATCTCAAGAAGGACGCAGTAAGGCATAACGCCCGCCCGGTTGGCATTGAAATACCAGTCATCCGGGCGCACGTCAAACTCGGTTTCGACCCAGCCGCCGGGTGCCAGCTTCCACGCTTCCGGTTCGGTTTTGATGACCCGGTCGATAAACGAGTAGGGTGGGGCCGGGAGTCGGGCGATAAAGCGGTCGGCGTCGAAAACGGCGTAACGGTCGCCGAACGCCACTGAAGGTTTGCCGGTGCAAAACGCCAGTATTCGGCTCCGGTCGAAAAGGGCCGGCGTTGGTCGGCGTTGGGGGTCCCCGGTGATCGGCGAGCGCCTCGCGTTCCAGCCGCTTTCAATGGAATCCCGATTCGAACCGGCCATGCGTATGGCCATGTCCGTGAAACGCACGATGTAGCGTCCATCGGCGTACATGTGAGCGTCTGCGAGGGCATAAGGTTCGGGCCCATAGCCGATTTCCTTGATTTCGACCTCGTAGATCACCTGACGGGTGCCGGGTGTCACCGGACCGCGGCACCGCAGAACGCTCTTGATGCCGGGGACCGATTCGTAACGGACATCCGGCCGATCGGTGACCCAGCCCATTCGTTGGAGAAAGACCCGCAGCGTGTGGGCGCAACATTCGTACATCAGGGTTCCGGGCATGGTCATGTCGTCGACGAAATGGCAGGTCAGAAACCAGTCGTCGGGATGGATGTCCGCCTCGGCGCGGATGGACCCGAGACCGAAACGCCCGCCATGGGGATCGAGGCTTTGAACCCGGTCGATCAATTTCATGCGGCCACCGGGAAGCCGCAGCGACGGCGGCAGCAGGACGCCGTCGAAATCCGGGCCGAAACAGGCGCCGATATCGCCCGTTCGCAGGGCGTCGAGTTGGTCGTCGTCGTAGCTTTCTAAGGCCTGGGGAACGAGATCCTCCCACTGCGGATCCCGTCGACCGGCCCGTTTCTCACGGTCTTCGGCGGTCGGGATGACCCCCCCCGAATTTTCGATCTCCTCTTCGGTGAAGAACCCGGCACATCCATCCGTCATGCTGATCAGCGGCTGGTTGTCTATAGTGCCCTCGAAACGGAAGAAAAACAGATAGGTTTGGCCCTGACGGATGAATTTATCGATGGTTATCTCATACCGGATGGTTTCCCCCGGGCGGGGAAGATCCCGGTGGAAGACCACGCTGGCATCCAGCAGCCGGTAGACCCGTTCGCCCTTGACGGCCAGGTCGATGCCGAGATAGGCGCACAGAAAGAGGTCCGCCTGTCCGGCTTCCACGGCAATGCAGACCGGTGCGCGGCCACCGTCGAGATACCAGGCGCCGGGCAGGACATCGTGTTCGGTGACCAGCCGACCAGAAGACAAGGATCCTTTGACGCCCTCCACGGATAGGATCCGATCGACCAGCATCAACGGCTCGGCCGGCAGACGGACCCGCGTCCTGTAGGCGTCGACCGCTGCAAACTCAGGGCCCAGAACCGCCGCCACTTTGCCGGTGGCAAACTCGAGGCACTGGTGGCGATCGTAGGCCAGCGGCAACGATCCAGGGATGACTTCCGTCGGATCGCTTGCCTTCCGCCGCGGTTCATCCCCGGCGGCTTTACTTTTCCGGGAGAGGGATTCGACCAGGCGGGTATGATAGGCGACAGCCTCGGCGAACGAGCGGGACAGGTCGGCCGTAAAATCAAGATATTGCTTGTGGGCCGCGGCGGTGGCGGCCGTCGTCTGCGTCAGCTCCGCGATCAGCTTGTCGGGACGATATCCACCGTTGCCTTCTGCCGTAAGCGGCCGGTGGGGGTCGAAGCGCTCGCCGGGGCCGGGGCCAAGCGTTGTCGGCGATGGTTCTCGATGACCCGCCCCAATGGTTCGGCCGCCGGCCGCCGGTCTTTTTTCTTCGGCTGCGGTGGGAGGGGCGGTGGGTCGGGTGGCAGACGGGGCGGGCGAATCACTTGCAGCCATCGGCTTTACGTCGGGAGAGTCGCCGGTGGTGTTCGGCCCTTCGGGAGCGATGATCCGGCCACCGACGGGAACCCGGCGGATTTCAGTCGTTTCCCGGCGCTTGCCCCGGGACGTCAAATCGGCGGCGGCCTGTGGCGGGTAGAGCCATTGGAGATCCACGGCTACCCCTTCGGCGATTAGCGAGCCGATACCTTTGAGCACCGATTCGATCCCACCGGACCCGTGTGCGTCCAGCGAAAAGGACCGGTGACTGCGATCCCCGAGGATGCGCCGAATCATTCGGCTGCAGGATGCGCCGGGGCCCAATTCCAGGAAAATTCTCACCCCGTCGGCATAGGCCCGTTCGATGGTGCGGGGAAAGTCGAAACCGTTCAGGCCCTGATTGAGGATGGAATCGGCGGCGCTGTCGGGGGTCGGCCGGTATGTGCGTCCGCTGGCGCAACTGTAAAAACGCACCCCTCGGGGGGCAGCGGTCGGAAAGACGTGCAGGGACCTGTACGCGTCAGCCACCGGGGCCAGGGCGTCGCAATGGACCGTAACGACGCCTTCCAATTCGATGCTCTGGCAATCGAGACGGCGTACAAGCGTGTCGATGGCCTTGGCATCGCCCCCGACAACGCACTCATCCGGGGTGTTCACGATCAGCAGCCGTAAAGCCGGCAGGTCCCGCAGGGCCGGTTCGACGATGCGCGCCGGCCGATTGACGACGCAAGCCCGCCAATTGAATTCATCCTCATCAGCGAGGGCCCAGGCGGCCCGTGCCGCCGGGCAATGGCCGGAAAGTTGCCGGTGGAAGAGATCGGTGCCGAGCATGCGTTCGAGAACTTCGTCCCGATCCGGCCAGGCATGGGTGGCGATGAGTCCGGTCACCTCGCCGAGGCTGTATCCGATGACGGCCTGGGGCTTGACGGCGAAGCCCTCCATGAGGGCCGTCGTCAGGCAGCCGAAGGCCACCGGTCCGATAATGGTGTCTAACGGATCGGCGGCAGGCTCCTTCCGGGTGGCTTTTTCGTGGACGGGCCTCCCATCGTCGCCTCGTGGGAGACAGAGTCCCGGCCCGAATCGGGATGTCAACCGCCGGGAGCCGGCATCCAATCCTCGGATGACACCCGGCCAATGAACGGCGATTTCCCGTCCCATGCCGGGGTAGTGATTGCCGGATCCGGGATAGACAAATGCGAGTTCGGCGCCACTCAAGGGGGTCTCCCGATAGCAGACCCCACCGCCGGTGCCGAATTCGAGGGACGTTGCGGTTTTTATAGCCTGCCGCGCTTCGCGGGCCAGCGTTTGTATACCGGCCGTTTCGGCGGCCAGAAAGACCGCCGTATGCGTCCGAGACGGGTCGAGCGGTTGCTCTTGCAGCCAGTGACGGGCTGCCGATTCGACAGGACGCCCGGGAGAGTCCGGTCGGTCGGCCCAGCGCTGAAGTCGCTCGACCGCTGACAGCAACGCCTCGCGGTCCCGTCCCTGGACGACGAAAAGACCCAGCGGAGCCGGGCCCAATGGCTGCCGCTCTTCGTCCCGGCTGGCGGTCTGCGGAGTGTCGGACGGGGGCAACCGGGACGGTGCCTGTCGCAAGACGGCGGCGGAGCCGTTTCCATCGGCCGTCTGGATGCCGATGCAGGCGCTTCGCGGACCTATTCGGCGGTCGTGGAACCAGTAATGCGGCGCGTTCGGAAGGCTGAGTACACCGCGCATGCCGTCGTCTTGGTCGGGTGAACGATATCCGGCCAGCGGCGGAATTATCTCGTGGAAAAGACACAGGGCGACTTTCACGACGGACGCCAATCCTGCGGCGGCGCCGGCATAACCCAGGTTCGGGACGCAGGTGCCCAATGAACAGGGACTTCGGTTGTCGGCAAACACGTCCCGCAGGGCCAGGCGGATCGAACGGTCACGGGCCGGTATGCCGGCGGCATTGGTTTCCACATAGTCGATGTCGGCCGGCGCAACAGCGGCTTCCTGCAGGGCCTGGGTCAGGGCCCGGGAAAAAAAGTCAGCGGCGCTGCGGCCGTCGGGCTCGCCGCAGGAATGGCCGATTCCGCTGACGAGCGCGTAAATGCGGTCACCATCCGCCACGGCCTGATCATGCCTTTTGATGACCAACGCTGCCGCACCTTCGCCCGGCAGGGTACCGTCCGCGTCGTGGTCGAAGGGAGACACCCCCTCTTTCTTTGACCGCAGGCCACTTTCGGCGTTGGAGAGAACCTGCCGGATATCGCCGGCTAAGTCGACCGCTCCGACGAGCACGACGTCGGACTCGCGGCGCTGCAGAGACCTCACGCCGATTTCAAGGGCGCGATTGCCCGAAGCGGCTTCCGCTGACACGCCGAAGCTGGCACCGCCGAATCTGAATTCCCGGGCAATGCGGCTGGCAACGATTCCCCCCAGGGCACCCAGGGTTCGGCTGGGAGTCAGGGGCGGCGAAACGGCTTCCTGTAGATCCAGTTCCCAGTTAGCGGCGGTCTCCTCGTCCATGTCTGGAAAAAAGCGCTGCCGCCACTGCCGAACAAGCGTCGGCAGGAACCACCGGAACTGAAAGTTGGTGGCCTCGAAGTCGAAGTCGATTCCGATCACGGCCCCTGCTCGAGGGCGGTCGATGACTCCGGAAAGCCCGGCATCGGCCATGGCGTCTGCCGCCACTTGCAGCATGAGAAGGTGCTGCGGCAGGATATCGGGTATCTCCAGGGGGGGGATCCGAAATGCGCTGGTGCCGATATCCAGATGGGACATGAAGCCGCCCCTGTCGGGCAGGCTGTCAGCCGCAAAGTCGAGGAGAGGGGCGAGGCCTTTCCAGCGACCCCGGGGCCGAGCACCAACAATGCTGCGGCCGTTGAAGACGACCTCTTGAAACTGTTTCAATGAAGTTATAGACCCGTAGGCGGCCGCCATGCCGACAATGGCGATGGCCGGGGGGGGCGCGCTCTTTGCCGTCCTGCTGGGGACGCTTGCCGCGGGATCCGTGCGGATAGCGGTCGGTATGGCGGCGCCCTCGGTTCGATGATCCGTTTCCCATTCCTCGAGCAAAAGGTGCCCGTTGATCCCGCCGAAGCCGAAAGCGCTCACTGCCGCCCGGCGTCCCCGTCCTTGGCGTTTCGGCCAGGGAGCGGCGTCTGTCTGAACCCGAAAGGGACTGCCGTCCAGCGGGCTGTTTTTCGGGGGACATTCGAAATTCAAGGACGGCGGCAGCGTTTTTTCATTGAGGGCCAGAAGGGTTTTGATTATCCCGGCAGCCCCGGCTGCGGTGAGAAGATGGCCGATCATCGACTTTACCGATCCAATGGCGCACTGGCCGGGTTCCCAGCCGGCTTGTCCCCACAGCGTGCAGAGGCTGTGGACTTCGGTCGTGTCGCCGACCGGCGTACCCGCCCCGTGGCACTCTACCAGATCGATGTCCGACGGCAGCCACCCGGCGGTTTCATAGGCGGCGCGCATGGCCCGCACCTGGCCGTTGCTTTCAGGTGCCAGAAGGTTGCCGCGCATGTCGTTCGACAGGCCGATTCCGTGAATGACACCGTGAATGGGATCCTTGTCTGCAATGGCGTCCTCGAGGCGTTTGAGAACGAGAATGCCGGCGCCTTCCCCGACCACGAGACCGTCCGCGCTATGATCGAAAGGCGCGCAGCGTCCGGTGGGGGAAAGGGCTCTGAGTTGGCTGAAACCGACCTGTGTATACAAGCAGTCCGGGCGGGAAACGCCGCCGGCCAACATGGCGTCGGCGCGCCGGGCCATCAGCTCCTCACAGGCAAGCTTGACGGCATAGAGCGAAGACGCACAGGCCGCGTCGAGGGTGTAGGACCCGCCGCCCAAACCCAGGGCTCTGGCCAATAGGGCGGCCGGCAGAGCGGTGACCCGGGACGCCATTTTCGAAGCATCGGACGGTAGTCGATAAGACGCCTGGCCGAAGAGTTTCTTCTCGTACCAAGCCTGATAGAGATCACGGGTCATTGCCGATGAAGCGTCTGTTGGAAGGGCGATGGCGGCCAGCACGACGCCCGTGCGTTGCCGGTTCAGCAGCGGGCGGGGCGGACCGGATACGGCCCGGCGACCGACGTGCAGCACCATGTGGTACATCGGGTCGAGCGCGGTGGTCAGTTCCGGGGGCAGACGGAGTCCCGAGGGGTCGAATTCGAACCGGTCCACCAGGCAGCAGCGGTTGCTCAGGGCCCTGTCCGGCGCCGGTTCCGAAGCGACCATGCGTCCCTGGTCGGCGATCCACCGGTTGGCGATCACTTCTTTGGTGGCCCCGGTCTTTGAGACGATGTTTTGCCAGTAGGTGCGCAGATCGGCTGCGCCTGGAAACAACCCGTCCATACCGACCACGGCGATCAGGGAATCATATCGCATGGCGTTGTAGTCGTTGATGCTCTATGGTGAATGTCGAGGTGCAAGAACCAGCTGCTGGGTGTGACTCTGCGGGAATTGATGCCTGTGGCAGGAGTCGCCCGGGGGGATTCGCCGGTGCAGGCCCGATTAACGTTGTCATTGGGGGATGAACCATGGGTCTAAGGCCCCCTAACCGCGATCGATTACATAAACATTCTAAATAAACACAAAATAGGGGCAGCGTCAACACCTACGCTCCTTTACCCGATCCGCAAAGGCCTCGGGGGCCCCTGGTGCGGGACGAGACCGAATCCGGCTTGCCTAAAATCTCAGAGAGTGGTAAATTTAATCTTTAGAATAACTTAAAAGGCGTTTACATACGGCGTATGAACAAAAGGGCTTGGATATTATACGGGGGATATGCGGTTGTCGTCGCCCTGTTCTTTCTCTATTACCTCTTTCCATCGCAAAGCCTGAAAACCTATATCATCGCCCAGGTGGAAAGGGTCAACCCGGAATACCGACTGGAGGCTGGTAGGGCGGAGCTGGTATTTCCGTATCGGATCAGGCTTCACGACGTCAAGCTGGACCATTTTTCCGACCGGATTCTGGAGGCCGAAGAATTGACGGTTGTGCCCCGACTGAGTTCTCTGATCAGCCGAAAGACCGTGCTTCGCTTTTCAATGAATAGCCACCAGGGACTCGTTGACGGTACGGCCGATATCGCCGACGGTCAGCGTTTGGTGCTCAATGCCGTCGCCTCGGGAGTCCAGCTGTCCGATATCCCGTTCTTGCAAAGAATGTCGACCAATCAGCTCGAAGGGGTCCTGAACGGGATGTTGTACTATGCCGCCGGTAACGGCCGGCTGGAATCATTGAATCTCAATCTCGAGATAATCGACATGACGGTCACCTTGGCAGTCCCGTTTTTCTCACTCGATAGAATCGGATTCGACAGTGTGGAAGCCGAGGCGGCTTTGCAGAACCAGCAATTGAAAATATCGCGCGTGACGTTGACAGGCAACCAGATTGAAGGCAATCTATCGGGGTATGCGACCATAGAGAACGATGTCCGGCTGACGGTGGTCGAACTGAATGGAACCGTCATGCCGAAACAGGAATTGGTTGAAGGGTCCGGGTTTCAAATCCCGCCCGCCATCCTGGACAACTTTAAAAGCAGCGGCGGAATTCCGGTGAGAATCAGCGGTCCGATCGGCGACTTGCAGCTGGAAACCAGGTAATCCGCCCTGGCGGGGAGGGGTGGCAGCGCGCCCCAATGCACCCCGATGACCGCGGAACACGAAAGACGGCACTCTGAGCCGGTATTTGCCAAAGGGCCTATCCATGTACAAACATCTGTTTACGTTTCTCAATCTTCTGATCATAGGTACCATCGTCTATTTCGGTATCAGCACGTTTTTTCTCGCGACATCGGCGCGCATGGAATCGGTGACCCCCGTTTCGGCGCTGCAAAAGCCGCCGCCGCCGATCGAAAGTACCCAAAAGAAACCCCTGGCCGCCTATAATCCGATTGTCGAGCGCAACCTTTTCGACACCAAGGCAACGGTCGCGGCCGCGCCTAAAGCGGTCGATGTGGAAGCGCTCGAACAGACGAGCCTGCAGCTCAAACTCTGGGGCACGGTCACGGGTCCTCCCGATGAAGCCTATGCCGTTATCGAGGAAGGGGGCAAAAGGGAACAAAATCTCTTCCGGATCGGAGACGCCGTTCAAAATGCGACGGTCAAGTTGATCCTGCGGGAGAAAATAATTTTGAATGTCGAAGGCAAGGATGAGGTCCTGGAAATCGAGAAATCGGCCGGCAAAGGGGGGGCGGCGGCAACGGCACGCGCCATACCCGGCCGGCCGGTGCCGGGTATGGCCGCGGCGCAGACGCCTGTCAGTGTCCAGAAAATCACGCTCAGGCGCAACCAGATCGACAGCGCCATCCAGGATGTCTCCCAGTTGATGAACCAGGTCAATATCCGTCCTCATTTCTACCAGGGACAACCGGACGGCATGATGCTCTCGCGGATTAAGCCGAACTCGATTTTCATGCGGATGGGGTTGAGAAACGGGGACGTCATCACCGGAGTCAACGGCCGCGATATCGCCACGGTCGACGATGCGCTGGGTTTCTATGACAATCTGAAAACCACCGACAACGTCAAGCTGAATATCAAGCGTGGCGGTCGCCAGCGAACGATCGAATACAGCATAAAGTAACCCTTTATTCGGAAAGGTGCCCCGTCCTTCGAGAGGCTGTCGAGGCCTTTTCACCGACCCGGGGTGAATCTCGGTGGGATTCCGCCCCCTGCCCGCCAAACGATCCACCGCCTCAAGCCTTCGGCGAAATGGGCGGGCGGAAACAAGTATCTGTTTATGAGCCGCAAACCTGGAATGACCATCAATCCGTTGTGTGGGGACGGCATCGTGATTTATCCCTCTAAACCACTTCAATTGCTATGAAATGGCCTGCCTGCCTGCTCGTCTGCCTACTGCTGAGCCCGATCGTGTGTCCCACTCCTGGGTATACCGCCGGAAACGGCCATCGGAAACCGTCCGAGGACCGGCGTATTGCGATGAACTTCAGCAATGTCGACATCTCCGTGTTCATCGAATTCTACAGCGAATTGACCGGCAGGAATTTCATCGTCGACCCGCGGGTCAAAGGAAGCGTGACCATACTGTCGGCCGACCGAATTTCCATGGCCGATCTCGAGGCTGTCTTCCTGTCCACATTGGAGGTGAACGGATTCAGCACGGTCGAGGCCGGTCAGGTGACAAAGATCGTTCCCTCCGCCGTTGCCCGCACCATGGGCATCGACACCCGGTCATCAGGTGGTGATATACCGCCAATTGACCTTCCGGTCACCCAGATCGTCCCCTTGATCCATGCCGATGCTACCGAGTTGAAGAGCCTCCTGGCGCTCATGGTTTCCCGAACAGCGTTCATCGGTGCTTATCCGGAATCCAATGTGCTGCTCATCACTGACACCGCCGCCAACGTTATCCGGTTGCTGAGCATCATCCGTGAGCTGGACACCGAAGACGCCGGCCGGGAATTGACCCGCATACCCCTCGACCATTCGGATGGCGGCAAGCTGGCCACCCTCCTCACCACCATGTTTGAGCCCACCTCGGCCTCAAAAAAAAGCCGCGGTCCGTCCCGGGTGACGATTGTCGCCGACGAACGCACCAACGCTCTAATCGTCGTCGCCGACAGGGAAACAACCCGTCGCATCCAAAGCCTGGTCGGGTTGCTGGACCGGAAGGCCCGCGAGACAAAGGGCAAAATACGCGTTTACCCCGTCAAGAATGCCGATGTCGAAGAATTGATAAAGACCCTGCGCGATTTGCCCAACGATGCCGGTACGTCTGATGCCGTCACGTCTGAAATCGGTACGCCTGGTTCCGGTACGGAACAAGCCGGTGCAGAGAGTGCCGGCACCCGGAAGGCCGGCACGGGGGGAATGACCAGAAGCAAGGGATCCGTGTTGCCGGCGACCCTCAAGGTAATGGGCGATCCGGCAACGAACAGCCTGATCGTCACGGCCGAGGAAGAGCAAGACTTCCAGCTGTTGGAGGCCATTGTTCAAGAACTCGATCTGCCCCGGGAGATGGTGTACATTGAAGCTTTGGTCATGGAAGTGGACGCCCGGAAGAACCTTCAGCTCGGCGTCGAATGGACCGCCGTGGGTGAGACCCAAATCGGCGGCAAAGCGGCCGCCGTCGGCGGTGGGTTCGTCAATCAGGCCGCCCAATCGGCGTTGCCGGGGCTGGCGAGCGGGTTGCTGCCGTTCGGATTTTCCATGGGTGTTTTCACTGAGGCCATCGAAATCGCCGGCGTGCAATTCAGTAATCTGACGGCTCTGGTAAGGGCCCTGAAGGAGGACCGGAGCGTCAGCATCGTCTCGACGCCGCAGATTTTGACAATCGAGAACGAGGAGGCCAAGATCACCGTCGCCCAGAACTTGCCTTTCCAGTCCGGCACATCGACTTTTCAGGACGACGTTTTCACCACCTTTGAATATCGGGATGTCGGCACGACCCTGAGCGTTACGCCCCAGATCGGTCCCGAGGGAACAGTGACGTTGGCCATCAGCCTTGAACTTTCCGTGCTTGAATCGACCACCGACTTCAAACCGACCACCTTGAAGCGGACCATCGATACCGATGTGCTCCTCAACGACGCCAGTACACTGGTCATCGGCGGACTCATCGAGGACAATCGCGTAGTGTCGGAATTCAAAGTCCCCCTGCTGGGCGATATTCCATTGCTGGGCTGGCTTTTCAAATTTCAAAGCGACGCTCAACAGAAAACCAATCTGTACATTTTTCTGACACCCCGGGTGGTCAAACAGTCTGCCGCCGCAGCGGACCTGTCAGAATTGAAACGCAGAACCCTCGATACGAAAAAACCGGGTCATATCAAACAAAGCAATGCCCCCATCGGGTACCATGAACGATTACAACCGTGAACAATACACCGCCTATGATCTGGTGCGGCGTCACCTCGAAGAAGTCGAGGCCTCGATCAACGACGTGCGTCTGGCCGGTTCCCTGTCGGCCTACCTCGCGTTCCGCCGCTCCGTCGATCGATATCTTCAAGACCATTTCGCCGGAACCTGCCATGATGCCTGCTACCGCAACCGGCTGAGCGCCTGCTGTTCAAAGGAGGGGATCATCACCTTCTTCGGCGACCTCGTCGTGAACGCGCTGGTTTCATCGCTGATAGAAATAGACGGGATAATGGATATCCTGCAAAACCCCCGCAGTGATATCAAATGCGTCTATCTCGGTGAAAAAGGCTGCCTGTGGCGCATCAAGCCGATTGTGTGCACGATGTTCCTGTGCGACCGGGCGCAGGCAAAGGTTTTCGGGGCGAATCCGGACCTGCAGCGACAGTGGGCAAAATTTCAGGAACTCAAAAAACGGTTCACCTGGCCGGATCGCCCGGTGCTTTTCGACGAATTGGAAAGCATTTTCTTGAAAGCCGGCCACACTTCGCCGTTGATGTACCTGCACAATAGCCCGGGGTTGTTGAAGGTGAAAAAAGAGGCCATGGAAAAAAACAAGGACGGATCTAAGTTTCAGGGGCAATGAAGAAAGTCATACAGGGAAATATCCGGACTGAAGGGTGTCTATGAACGAGCAAGAGCAGCTGCTTTACGCCGAGTTTGTGAAACGGCACTGTGAGGCGTTCAATTTATCCATGGACGAGTTTTGCGAAAGCCGGCCTGAAGTCCCACGACCCGTGAAGGTGAAGGATACCGGCCATGCGCCGCTCGAGCCTGAATTAACGCTCACGATCGACCTGCGCTTTTCCGGCGACGACATCCTCGGGGAGGTTGAAAAAAAGGTCCGCAGACACAAGCAGAGGTACGAAGCACGCTTCAAAGAGTTCATCCGTTCAAATGACAGCGGTATGCCGGCCTGCCACGCTGAGCTGATGCTTCATCAGGTTCGCAAAGGAGGCCTGGTGAGCCAGGAGGCTTCCTCACGCGAATTGGAAACCTACCGCCGGCAGCTCGAGGTTTACGACTTGCGGGAGCGGGAAGGGTTGTCGTTTCAGCAGATCCTGCAACGTTGCCAATGGACCGATGATGAGTTTACCATCCAAAGACACTATGCGGCCGCGAAACGCCACGTCGATATGGGTCCGCCGTTTGGGCCACCTTTCAGGCGGCTCTGACTGGTCCCAGCTGTACGCTATACAGAATGACATTGGCCACATAAAAAAAGGACCCGATTGAGATTGCCGGGTCCTTTTTCTAATGTAGCGGAGTTTGGCTATTTGGCAGTTAGTTTACATACTGTGAAAAATATTTGATACAGATTCCTGATCGATTCAAACCGCCTCAAAGTCACTTCTTGTTCATCTCTGGGTAATAATCCGCACTTAATTTGGGTCCAAATGCCCAAGCCACATCTCGCTTTTGACCTCAGGAAAAATAGATCATATTCGACCGACCCACCATCAGGCTGCTGAAAAACTATTGCGCAGATAATGCTGGGTTAAAAGCCTCCTCAGAATGCTCTTATATTGCCCATAATCGCCATTTTTCCGTCGGATTTTGCCTTGTCTGGCCCGAATGACGTTTATCGACAGCCTTGTTAAAATCTCGCAAAGAAAAATGAAGTGAGTTGTATTGGTATGCATTTTGAATTAACAGGTAATAAAGGTTGATAGCATTTAAACCAATCGACCGTTTAGTCAGAACCATTGAAGCTTCACTACGATAAGTTTGTAATACTTTTTTCTGTAACCACGAAGGAACGGCAAAGGAAAGGACATGTGTAAGAAGAGGGGAGGTGATTTTTTTGCTGAACACCAGATTGAACTTCTGCGATACACGCTTGATTTCCGTATGCAATGCCGTCGAGAAAGACCTGCAGAGGGAATGCCGCTTCTATGACAAATCATCGTACGGTGACCGCTGCATGTTTTTCCATTTTGAGAAGTTCTGTGACAACCTGGAAGCACAAAGGGAGACAGGCAAAATAGAGGCGAATTGACCACTCGGCATACCGGACAGCAAAGAGATATAAAAGCTTTAGCCGGTTTCTTGGGAAAAAATGTTCTTAATAAATAAAAAGGCATTCATATTTGTATGACTAATTTTTGTCATGATGACTTTCAAGAATTGTTGTTCGGAACAGTCGATAGCTAAAAATCTATATAATATTAGTTGTTAATAATTTTTTTCTTTTTAGCATCGATTTTGCATGGGAGTCCTTAAAAGTGTGTTCAAGGTATTTTGACATAACGAGAATAAAAACAGCCCATTAAGCTTTATATTTTGGAATGTTATCAATTTTATACGATTAAATAGATTAAAAAGTTATGTGTCGTTTCGTTGCCATTGAGAACCTGTTGAGATGAGATGGTTTATGGTGAAGAAAAGCCACCAGGTTAATCAGGAGGAATGATGAAAGTATCGCTGGCCGTCAAATTAGATCCGTCCGAACTGAGTGACATGCCTTTTATCCCTCAAGCGCCGAGGCGGCTTGCCGACCTCGATATTCCGCAACCTCTTTTAGAGGATTTGGTTTTACGGTACGCATATACAAGAGCGGTTATGAGCCTGAGAAGTTTGAATAAAGCGCTTAAATTACCGATATCGATTTTCATGGAGTTATTTCAACAAATGCGCCAACGGCAATTGTTCGAGGTTGTCGGCATGGAGGGTAACGATTACAACTTTACCCTTTCCAATAAGGGACGAGAGTTTGCGGTGAAACGGTTTTATGCTTGCCAATATGCAGGGCCGGCTCCGGTACCGGTAAAAAGTTATTTCTCTGCCGTCCGCAAACAAAAAAGGCAAATGAACATAAACAGGGACATCCTGCGCGATTCGTTCAAAGAACTGGTTTTAACCGATCGCCTCCTCGATCAACTGGGTCCGGCACTGGCATCACAAAAACCAATTTTTCTTTACGGCCCGACCGGCAGCGGAAAGACAAGCATCGCAGAGAATTTGGACAGAATCTTTGAGGATACCGTTTTTATTCCCTATGCAATTGAGTATGATGGACAGGTTATCGTACTTTACGACCCACTTGTGCACCAAAGGGTTCAATTCTCTGATTTTGACTATGACAAACGCTGGGTACCCTGTCGGAGGCCATGCCTCATCACAGGGGGTGAGTTGGAGCCGAAAATGCTGGAGCTGCAGATAGAAGAAAGCACACAGGTTTATGCGGCACCGATTCAAATGCGCGCCAACAACGGCATCCTGGTCATTGATGACTTCGGACGGCAGGCTATGCCGCCACACCAACTCTTGAACCGTTGGATCGTTCCCTTGGACCGACGGGTGGATTACCTGTCCTTGCGCTACGGCGCCAAATTCGAAATACCTTTCGAAATGGTGGTCGTCTTTTCCACCAATCTCGACCCCAATAGCCTGGTTGACGATGCTTTTCTACGGAGAATACAAAACAAAATTTTTGTCGAGACAGTGGATCCGGTCACATTCGAGGAAATTTTTAACAGGTATATTTCCAAAAAAAGAATCGAAGCCGGGCCTGATTCTCCCCAGTGCTTGATCGATCTTTGCAGAGAAAAGGGATCAAGCGGTTTGAGGGCCTGCTACCCGGCCGATATTATCGATATTGTCGTATCGATCGCCGCATATGAAGGAGAACCAGCCGTCATCGATAGAGAAAATCTGAACAGGGCGGTCGACCTGTATTTTACCAAACCGCAAACACCTGTTCAGAAAACCGTTTGAAACCTAAACCTGTAGATGGTGAATTCGGTGTTATTTGAGTACACAAAGTTTTTCGGCTCCGAGTTTTTACCGCTATCTGTGGCATTTGGCACTCATGTCGGCTTCCTGCTCGTCGCTGGACTCGTATTGGTGGCAATAGGATATTGGATTAAAGGTATTTTCGGATCCGCACTCTTCCTAATTATTGGCGCTGGGGTCTTTCTGCACCAGTACGGGTTTCTCCGCTTTTGAAAAAGGTGTCAGCGTTTAGATTTTTTAAGTCCTGCCTAGGTTATTCCATTTTGATCGTTCAATTATACGAGAGAATCATTCGTCTTCGTAACTCGTTAAAATAGTCCCTCTGTTCATTTCGCCATCACAGCCAATTTGAGAAATCAATGCCAACCTCCCAATGCGTAGTCTGCTCATCTGAGACGAATTGGGATTTCAGTTTGGATGCTATCGAATGATCTCAGACTCAACAATGTTAAGGTTATGTCTTTGACAACCAAACTATTGTGAAAAGTTTTTTACTTTTTATGTAAATAGTTTGTTTTTTAACTTCCGTTCTCTTTAACTCGATTACGTTCATTGTCACCTCAAGATATTACTGATTCATAGTGTTTGTAAATTTAAAGCATATTTATTCACCTTTTATTTGGAAAGGGAAAATCAGAATATAAAAAAGGTAATGAATTAAGTACCATAGCGTACGTGTTTTTCTTCGCCGATGGCAGTCAAAATTGCAGGTGTTTGGTATCGTCTATAGTTGAATCTTCTATCCATAAAAAATATTATTTACTTCATGTGTGGCATTAAGGATG
This sequence comes from uncultured delta proteobacterium, assembly GCA_963792945.1. GTDB lineage: Bacteria > Desulfobacterota > Desulfobacteria > Desulfobacterales > SG8-13 > JARFQH01. The sequence goes on from CAWBYM010000006.1 coordinate 173,080, forward strand.
CATATAGCAGAGACAACGAAGCCGTTTTTGGCAGAAAGGAGGTGAGAAAGCGTTAGCCACAAATTGAATGATGCTGAAGTCGGTATTTGAGAAGAAAGACAAGACCATTAACACATTTATCAAAAGGAGAAAAAAATGAAAAAACTGATCGCTTTTTTTAAGGAAGAAGACGGTGTCACGGCTATTGAATACGGACTGATTGCTGCTGGTATCGGTGTTGCTATTGTTGACTGCACGGTTGGAGCTGTTGGAACTGCATTATGATCACATCTGTTCAGATACGTAACTCGCTGACTCTTGGATAGCAACTGGTGTTAGATTGTTAGTTGGTTGACGGTGAGGGCTTAAAATCGTACTCAAGAAGCCCTCACACTATCAAAAATTAATACTACATATGAGAGTTAGGTATAAATATGAACTCCTCTCAATTTATAATTTATACAATTATTTTCTTTGTTGTTGGCTATAGCGGCTTTGATCGATTTTAGAATACAAAAGATTCCTAACAGACTTGACTTACCCGACCATAGTTATGGCACTCTGCTATCATTTACTAAATGGAGGAATCACCGGTTTAATTTTTAGTTTAGCTGGACTTGGCCTTGGTACCGGTATTTTCTTTATCTTCTACCTCAAGGGATGGATGGGTGCCGGGGACGCCAAGCTGATGGGCGCCATCGGCGCAGCACTCGGCGCCAAAGCGGTTTTCATCATCATTTTTTACACGAGTATTGTGGGCGGTCTTTACGCTCTCATCATTTTGCTCAGACAGCGCGCCGCACATTCAACGGATTTTTCAGGGAAAAATGGGAAGGTTTCAAGTACATTTTGCTGACACGGAGCATTTGTGGTCCGTAACTGCAAAACAGACGCAGGCCAAACTGTGTTACGGCGTCGCCATTGCCCTGGGGACATACATATATTTAGGTTTGGAACTGTCACCTTTTGGACAACTTATTCAATAGACAAGAATGAAGCAAAGGAGAGCCCCATGAAAAAATGGAAAGCCATCGCCCCAATATTTCTGTCATTGGTCATTGCCCTTGGGGGTAGCTTCTATCTCTACCGCTGGGTCAACTCGCGAACAGCCTCTGAAAAAACCGTCAATGTCACCTCGGAAGCCATACCGGTCTTGGTGGCTGCCGTCGATCTGTCCTGGGGCACCAAGATAACGCCGGAGATGGTCAAGAAAGTGCCCTATTTAAAAGAGAGCCTGCCGGCCGGGTATTTCTCCGAAAGCGGCTTGCTGAAAGACCGCATTGTGGTCGCTCCGCTCAAGCAGGGCGACCCGGTCGTCGAGCATCGGCTGGCGCCCATCGATGTCAAGACCGGCGGGGTGTCGGCCATCCTTGCCACCGGCAAACGCGCCATCGCCGTCAAGGGCGACAAGGTCATCGGCATTTCAGGTTTCATCAATCCACGGAACCGGGTGGACGTGCTGGCGACCATGACAGACCCGGCCACCAAGAAAGAGAAGACCAAACTGATCCTGGAAAACATCCCCGTGCTGGCCACCGGCACCCTGATGGAGGACAACGGCAAGGGTGAGCCCTCGCCCGTGGATGTTTACACGCTCGAGGTGACACCGGAGGAGGGCGAAAAACTCGCCCTGGCATCCACCATGGGCAAGCTTCAATTCGCCTTGCGCAATGTTACGGACGACGAATCGGTCCTTACCAAGGGGGCAACCATCACCAAGACATTGGCCTCCCTCAGCTGGGCCGACGATCCGCCCAAACCTGTCAAAGCAAAGGCACCCAAAAAATGGGCGCCGGCCCCCTACACCACCGTCGAAGTGATCAAGGGAAACGAAATGAGCCAAACACAGCTCAAGCGGTAATCATTTAATAGAAGGGAGGGCGCTAACTCCATGTTTACTCATAACAAAAAAACTTTCAGCACCTTTTGGCCCCTGTTTCTTCTGCTGTCACTCCTGGCTTCTCCACTCGGGTGCGACTTCGGCGAGTACCTTGGAAGTCGAATCTCTGGCGGCCCGCAAGCTGGAGCTGGTGTCCGGCAAATCGATCATCTTGAAAAGCCCGGTGCCGATCAAGCGGGTGTCGATCGCGGCACCGGACATCGCCGATTTCCTGCTGCTTTCACCCAAGGAAATCTACCTTACCGGCAAAGCCGCCGGCACCACCAACATGACCCTGTGGCAGAACGGCCGGGTAACGGCCATATACGATCTGGAAGTCGTCTATGACCTGTCCCGGTTAAAGAGCCAGATCCACCAGCTCCTGCCCGACGAAAAGAACCTCAACGTCATCGGCACCAGCGACACCATCACCCTGTCCGGCCGGGTATCAAATGCCGGCAACCTGTCCCAGGCCGTTGCCCTGGCCACAGCATACGCCCCGGAAGGCAAGGTCAACAACCTGGCCGAGGTGGGCGGCATCCATCAGGTCATGCTGGAGGTGAGGGTGGCCGAAATGGCCCGCAGGGTAACGAAAGAACTGGGGATCAATTTCACCTGGGTCAATGGGGGCGAATTCGGCGCCAGCCTGCTGGGAGGTTTGACCGAATTGGTCAATCCCACAAGTGCCAATATCGCCTCAGGTGGACCGTTTGGCCTGCTTGTAACACCTGCGGTGAACGCCATGCTGCGCTTGAACACCGGCAATTCCACCTGGACCGGTTTTGTGGATGCCCTGCAGACTGACGGGCTGGCCAAAGTGCTGGCCGAGCCGACCCTCATCGCCCTGAGCGGTCAACCGGCCAACTTCCTGGCCGGCGGCGAATTCCCCATACCGGTTCCGCAAGGGCTGGGGACCGTGGCCATCGAGTACAAGGCCTTTGGTGTGGGTTTAACTTTCACGCCTACCGTTTTGAGCCAGGATCACATCAGCATCAAGGTGGCCCCTGAAGTGTCGGAGCTCGATTTCACGACGGCAGTGCAGATCTCCGGATTTATTGTCCCGGGTCTCACCACCCGCAGGGCCTCGACCACCATCGAACTGGCCGACGGGCAGAGCTTCGCCATCGCCGGTCTGCTGCGCGAGAATATACTGGAAGACGTGCAGAAATTCCCTCTGTTGGGTGATATTCCCGTGCTCGGCGCTCTGTTCCGGAGCCAGGAATTCAGGAAGTCGGAGACAGAACTGATCATCATCGTGACCGCGCACCTGGTCAAGCCCTTGAACACGGCCCGGCAGACATTGCCGACCGATTTCTACATCGAGCCCAACGACGCCGAGTTTTATCTGGAGGGTTTGCTTACCGGAAGGAATAGACAAAACGGCGCCGGTGCAACTGGAGAACTCGAAGGGGATTTTGGCCATGCCTTGCCGGAATGAATCAAAATTGACGGTGACGTTATCACCGGAATCGATAGGAACCGAAAAGGAGAAAGAAATGTTAACCCGTACAGTAAAAACGGCTCTCGTGGCTGCGGCACTGGCGATGGTTTTCGGATGCAGCAACGGTGCTTTTAGACAAGATTCGTTGACCGACCAGAATTGGGGTAGGTCTCAGGAAGCCGCCCGATACCAGCAGATCGCGAACCCCGATGCAGGGAAAAATTTGGATCCGGTGGTCGGCCTGGACGGTGACGCGACGTTGCGCAACCTGGAGCGGTATCGCAAGAGTTTCGAGAAGACAGACAAAAAAACCGTTTACAGTATCGATGTGTCCGGACTGGGAACATCGAATTAGGGGTTTATAATGAATACGCCGGTTAAGCAATCAGAAGGGGGCTGCCGCAATCGAGATGGTCTTTGTTACCCTCTTTTTCCTGGTACCGCTCCTTTTAGGCACCATCGATCTGGCCATCGCCATCTACAATCAGCAGGTCCTGACCAATGCCAGTCGCGAGGCGGCGCGGGCCGGCATCGCCAGATCGGGGACTTCGGCTGAAGACATTGCTATTGGCCTATTGCGAAAACCGATTAATCCCTGACGATGCGATACCAACTGTGTCATCGTTCAGAGGTTGGAGCGCCCCAGAACGATTACGAAGTGACTGTTTCGTACGACATCAATTCATGTTCGCATGGGTTATCGGCATAAGCAGCATCGACTTGACCGGAAGGACGGTCATGAAAATGGAATTGCTGCCGGCGACGTAGACAAACCATTCGTTAAGACAGCCGATGAATTTTACCGATCACCAAGGAACTGAAAATCAATGAAACGATCTGTTATCATACGATAATCAAAAGGGAGCCGCAGTCGAGACGGCGATTATTTTTATGCTCCTGACCACGCTCCTCTTCGGGGTCATCGAATTCGGGCTGCTCCTCTTCGACAAACACATCCTGACCAACGCCAGTCGGGAGGGAGCGCGGGCCGGCATCGTGGTGGGGATAGATCGGTCTGGCGGCGAACATTTAACTGTTGCTGAACAAGAAGCGTCCAATTTTTGCGCTGCTCACCTGGTCGGGTTCGGATCTAGCCCGAGTTCACTGAATATCGAGCGCTACATTTACAGAATTCAATGCACCTGTCGGCCCCAACCGAGGAGATTTACTCACCGTGTCTCTGACATACGAATATAACTTTCTATTCCTCTCCGCTTTGGGGTTGGAACCAGTGCAATTGGACGCGGTATCCACCATGCAGCTGGAATAAAGGTTTAAAGATGAAAGCGAAAATGAACAAAAGAGAGATGACTATAAATGACCGGCAATTTTCGGTGGTTGAAAACCAAAAGGGTATCGCAGCCATCGTTGTCGCCCTGAGTCTGTTCGTCTTGTTGGGGGCGGCGGCTTTTGCCGTCGACCTGGGATACCGCAACATTGCTCAGAACGAGCTCCAGAACATGGCCGATGCCGCGGCACTTGCCGGAGCCGGTGAACTCGGCAACCAATACCTGGATCCCACCTTTGTCAGCGGTGGATGACGATGCGATCGTTGGTGTCGTTGAGGAGATTGTCGAAGCGAACCAGGCGGGATTTGTTCTTTCATCAGGTGATATACAAATCGGAACATGGAAGGATAGGGCCACAGGGTTTGATGCCACGCCTGTTTCAAGACCCAACGCCGTGAGGGTCGTTGCCCGCAGAGAAGGGGGAGTTGGCGGGAACAGCCTGGTGGAGACTTTTTTCGCCAGAATTTGGAACATCACCGGTATGGAGGTGAGGGCCGATGCGACGGCCGCTCTGACAGGGGCAAGCGAAGTCGGCGAAGGGGAACTCGAAATTCCAGTGGGGATTTCCCAACAATGGTTTACCGGTGATTTCTGCGATCAGAACATTCAGTTTTACCCCACTTCCGGAACTGCCGGTTGTGCTGGCTGGCACAATTACGAGGAATGGCCGGCCAACGCGAACAAACTGAGGGATGTCCTGGACGGACTGAACCCCGATATACCAGATCTTGACTTTACGCCACCGGCCGTTGATCTCAACGACGATCCGTCCTTTGTATTCATCGGTGGCAACTTGTCGACCGCAACGGATAATATCGCTAATCTTTTTGAGGCCATGAAAGAATGGAATGATGCCCGTGGCCGCTATGAGTGGGAAACAACGGTCGTGGTTTATGGAGAGGATTGCGGGGAAAATCCCAATCAGACCATCCCCATCGTCGGTTTCGCATCGGTAGTGATTACCGGCACGTCCGGCCCTCCACCGGTGTTGATTGCTGCAGTCGAATGCAACAAAGTCACTCCAGGATTGGGCGGGGGAGGGTACTATGGCACCTGGGGAAGCATCCCCGGATTGGTGGAGTAAGGCTGTGATTGGTTTTTTTGCCATTCAAAAGTCTTTTAGATTCTAATGCATTGTAAGGAGATACCATGACCGCTGACGTCAAATTCGTTCGAGTGACCATGAGAAACAGGTCCACATTGAACCAGTTCGAGCAAGTTTTGCAAAGAGACGGCAGATTCATGGTCATCGATCCCCGGGATTCACGACGACCAGATTTGTGGGTACACGAACTGGGCAGTGACCAAGAGAATGAACTGAAGCGGATTCAGTCGCTGTTGAATTCTGACAAGGCAGGTGAAGTTTTTCTCACGTCCGAGACGGCCGACCCCAACCTGCTCGTGCAGGCCATGCGGGTGGGCGTCAAGGAATACTTTTCGCAGCCTATCGATCCAGTTGAAATCAAGGCCGCCCTGGATCGATTCAGCGAGAGATCCAGACAGGTACAACAAAAAACCCCTCCCAAGCAGGGCCGTGTCATCAGCGTCATGGGAAGCAAGGGCGGTGTAGGCGCCACGACCGTCGCGGTGAACCTGGCCGTGGCTCTTGCCGGGAAAAAATCGAAACCATCGGTAACACTACTGGACATGAATTCGTTTTTCGGGGAAATACCGCTTTTTCTGGAAATCAAGCCCAAATTCCACTGGGGGGAAATCACCAAGAATATGGACCGACTGGATCCTTCTCTGCTGATGAATGTCCTTTCAAAGCACGAAACCGGCATCCACGTTCTGCCTTCACCCGCTTATCTGAACGGTCATGTGGCCCCCACTCCGGAGATCATGGACAAATTGCTGGGGATGATGAAAACCATGTTCGACTTCATCATTATCGATGGCGGCCAATCTTTAAATTCCACAGCCCTGAAAATGATCGAACTTTCCGATCAACTCATGCTGGTCACGATTTCGAGCCTCCCGTGCCTTTCCAATACCAACAGGCTGACGAAATCTCTGGGGGATTACAATTTTACCAAGAAAGACCGGATCAAGGTGATCCTGAATCGCTATATGAAAAAGAGTGAAATATCGCTTGAAGACGCTGAGGAGGGAATCGGCCAGAAAATGTTCGGTGCCATTCCCAACGATTACCCGACCACAATGGCGGCCATCAATAACGGTAAACCGCTGACCGAGATTGCGCCCCGCTCTGCGATTGCCAGAACGTTCGTGGAACTGGCCGAGAAGCTGGCGCCGGAGGAAGGGGCAAATGAAAAGAAACGGTGGCGGCTTTTTGGCCGGTAGAGCGAGCGTCAACTGATACGTACCTATGACAACGAAAAGGAGTTTATCGTGAGCCAGATGCTTAAAATGATCAGTGGGGGCGAAGGCCAGCCCGTAAAGTACATGCCGGACGAGTATTTCGATTTCAAGGCCCGGATTCACGACCGCCTTCTGGATCTGATCGATCTGGCGGCCATCGAGAACATGAGCCGGGAAGAGCTCGCTGAACAGATTCGGCACGTCGTGGAACGGATCATGGCGGATGAAGATTACTCGCTTCCGCTGAACCTGAATGAAAGAGAGAAAATTTTCGAAGAGATACTGGACGAGATTCTGGGATTGGGGCCGCTGGAACCTCTGCTCAAAGACCACACGATATCGGACATTCTCGTCAATACTTACGAGCAGATTTACGTGGAGCGATTCGGCAATCTCGAGATTACGGATGCGCGTTTTAAAGATAACGATCACCTGATGAAAATTATCGACAAGATCGTGTCTTCAGTAGGCCGGCGGGTGGACGAGTCTTCTCCCATGGTGGATGCTCGCCTGGCCGACGGCTCCCGCGTCAATGCCATTATCCCGCCGCTGGCGCTGGATGGACCCCTGCTGTCCATCAGGCGGTTTGCCGTCAATCCGCTCGAACTGAAAGACCTCATCCATTGTCAGACCCTGCCTCCCGAAATTGAGGGTATTCTGAGGGGAATCATCCGGGCCCGCCTGAACGTGCTGATTTCCGGCGGAACAGGCAGCGGTAAAACAACCCTTCTGAATGTGTTGTCGCGCTTTATTTCCAACTCGGAGCGCATCGTCACCATCGAGGATGCGGCCGAACTTCAAATGAAACAAACCCATACCGTCAGGCTGGAAACACGGCCGCCCAATATCGAAGGCAAGGGAGCGGTCATACAGCGCGACCTGGTGAGGAACAGCCTGCGCATGCGTCCCGACCGCATCATCGTCGGCGAGGTCCGCGGTTCCGAAGCGTTTGACATGCTCCAGGCCATGAACACCGGGCACGACGGCTCATTGACCACCATTCACGCCAATAGCCCCCGGGATGCGTTGATGCGCCTGGAGACCATGGTGGCCATGGCCAATTTCGATATCCCCAGCGAGTTCCTGAAACGGTTCATCAGTTCGGCGATCCACGTGATCATCCAGGTCGCCCGGCTCGCCGACGGCCGTCGGAAATTGGTCAGCCTGCAAGAGATCACCGGCATGGAAGGAAACGTGATCACCATGCAGGAAATCTTCTCATTCCGTCAAACGCGTGTCGACGAAAAGGGTGGCGTGAGGGGCATTTTCCAGTTTCATGGGATTCGTCCGCGTTTTGTAGAAAAATTCAAAATAGCGGGCATTCCGTTTTCACAAGACCAGTTTGACCCGTCCAGAAGTATTGAAACTTGACATGAAAGGGGTTTGAAATGGAGTTCGTCATTGCCGCAATCATCATCTTCATCATGTCGGTCGCTATAATCGAACTCTCCTTTTTTGCGTATCGCCAAACACGCTCGCCGGATCGGAACAAGATCCGCAAGCGGCTGAGAAGATACAGCTACGTCCAATCGGAGGACGGTTCGGCCGATATCCTCAAAAAAAGGGTCCTCAGCGAGGTGCCCTTGCTCAACCGGTTATTGGAGCGGACCCCGGGTATCGCAGCACTCGATCGGCTGATCATTCAGGCCAATGCGGCGTATCCGGTCGGTTTTTACATTTTGTTGAGCGTATTGTTGGCCTCATCGGCTTTCACCGGCGCCTACTTCATAACCCGGACCTACACGCTACCGATGGTTCTGGCACTGATCACCGGAGTTTTGCCATACTTGAGATTGAAAAGGATGAAGCATAAACGAATTGAAAAATTCAAGCGCCAGCTGCCCGAGGGACTGGATCTGATTGCCCGGGCCATGAAAGCCGGTCATGCCCTGACCACCGGTATGCGGCTGGCGGCCGATGAATTCGAGGATCCCCTGGGGCCGGAGTTGGATGAGACGCTGAATGAAATCAACTTCGGGGTCAGCGTTGCCGAAGCCCTCAAGAATTTTGCCCGCCGGGTCGAATGCCAAGAAATCAAATATTTCGTGGTGGCCGTGATCCTTCAGCGGGAAACCGGCGGGAACCTGGCCGAACTTATGGAAAGTCTGGCTGGGTTGATCCGCAACAACTTCAAATTTCAAGGCAAGGTGCGCACGCTTTCCGCGGAAGGAAAGCTTTCGGCTATCATTCTGAGCGCTTTGCCCTTTGTGGTATTGGTTGCCCTTCGCTTTACCAGTCCCGAATACCTGAACACATTGGTAACGGAACCGGTTGGGCGCTTAATGCTTGTCGTGTCGGCGATCATGATGCTGACAGGTATTCTCATTATGAAAAACATGGTCAACATCAAAGTATAATCACTGGAGATTAGAAAGATGCTGCATACGGACCCCCAATTCACATTGATCATCACCGCCATAGCATTTATGGCCATTTTCCTTTTGTGCATCGGTATCCTGCAATATTCACGCATTCGTTCCAAGCAGCAGGAAATGGTAGCGAAAATAAAAACGGGCGGTTTACCGACAGCAACGGCTTCGGAAAGCCCAACTGGTGAGAAACCTTCTTTCCGGGATGGATTGGCGGCATTTTTCAGCAAAATTGGAAATCGATATGCCTCTCAGAAGTCTGTGGACTATTCTAAAATGCGGGGTAAATTTCTCCGCGCCGGAATCCGCAGCCAAAATGCAGGTTCTGTATTTTGGGGCACAAAGGTGTTCCTCATGATCCTTTTCCCGCTGTTGTTTATGGCATGCCGCCTCACTGTGCTGAAAATTGTCAGCAATCCCCTGAGCTTGGCTGTTGGGCTTTTTCTGGCCCTTATAGGATTTTATCTGCCCGATATTTGGCTGCAGATACAAGAGCGACCGCCGCAGGGCCAAATTGCTGCAAGGGTTGCCCGATGCGTTGGATCTTCTGACGGTTTGCGTTGAGGCCGGTATGGGCATCGATGGCGCATTCAACCGGGTCGCACAGGAATTAAAGATGAGCAACCCGGAATTGAGCGATGAGTTCAAACTCCTCAACCTGGAATTGAGGGCCGGCAAGTCCCGTAAGAGCGCTCTTCGGAACCTTTCCGTTCGTTCGGGATTGGAAGAGGTCGAAAGCCTGGTGACTCTTCTCATTCAAACCGACAAGTTCGGTACCAGCGTGGCCAGCGCGTTGCGCATCTATTCTGATTCTTTTCGAACCCAACGTTATCAGAGGGCCGAAGAAAAGGCGGCCAAACTGACGGTAAAACTGATCTTCCCACTGATCATGCTGATTTTCCCTGCCCTGTTTGTAGTGATCATGGGGCCGGCAGCCATTTCCATCTACCAAAATTTTATTGCCAAATAGGGCGCTGTTGCGCAGAAAGCGAAGGAAACTCTTGAAATACTCTATATTAAGTCAATTTAAGCACAAACCTGCAGTGGTTCTTTGCCTGTTGCTGACTTTGGCTATCTTTTTCGTCGGCTGCGCCGGATCACGTCCCGCATGGGGACCGGATATCAAATCAGCGAGCTCGATAAAAACTCGCCACCAGGCTCAGCTCTTTGACAAGGAGGCTGAAGCCAAAATGGCGGAGATTACAGAGCGCGACATGAATGCCCAGGAGCATGAGATGATGGGTGACAGCCTCTTAAAGAAAGGCAACCTCCACATGGCCTACGTGCATTATGAGAAAGCGCTGCAAAAGAGCATGAACAACACAAGCGTTCAGTACAAGCTCGGGGTCACACTCTTTGCGGGGGGACAAGTCGAAGCGGCCATTACACAATTCAATAGGGTGTTGGAACAGGACCGTCGCTATGCATTGGCCCATCATGGACTCGGCAAAGCGTATTTCAAACAAAAAGATTATTCAAAGGCTGAGGGGTATTTCCAAACGGCCCTGGCATTGAATCCCAACCTTTGGCAGGCCAATAATTATCTCGGCAATATTTATGACTACCAGGGTCGTTATGAAGAGGCCGTTCAAGAGTATCTGCTGGCATTAGCCGTAAAACCGGATGAGGGGCTGGTCTATGCTAATTTAGGCGTCACCTATGCCCTGGCCGGTAACCATGAGCAAGCGGTTGGGTCTTTTAAGCAGGCAGTGGCAGCAGGGTATACGGAAAGTAAAGTTTACAACAATCTCGGACTGTCTTTGGCACATCTGGGTAAATACCCCCAGGCGTTAGATGCTTTCAAGAAGTCTGTTGGCGAGGCACAAGCCTACAACAATTTAGGGTGCGTTTTATTAGATCAAGGGAAACGACACGCGGCGATTAAAAGTTTCGAAAGGGCCGTCGAGGTCGATCCGAAATTTTACGTCAAGGCCAATGAGAATTTAACCAGGGCGCGCAACACCCCCGGCCGATGAATGACAGTTTATAGGCACTGCAACCATAGATAAATAGCATACATTCCAAATTGCTGAAGAGGCGTATCATGGGTAAAAAATCCAGAGCCATTCGCAAGTTTATCGCGGCTTTCCTCCCGGTATCGATGGTCTTAACGAGTCTGTATGGGTGTGTAGGTTCACCGCTGCCCGGACGTCAGGGGTCGCCAACGAACGCATTGAAGGAAAACCCATATAAATTTGTTAAAACGGATCTTGAGAAATTTAGGTCAACAATTCGCCCCATCGACAGTGGTGCTGAGTTGAGTTACCAGTTAGGAATTTTTTTCCAGAAAAGGAAAAAGCACCCCCAAGCTATAGCACAATTCAAGAAAGCCATCGAAGCCGCCACTTTGTATGTTGAAGCCTATAATGCTTTGGGAGTTTCACATGACCATCTCGGTGAATATGAAACCGCACAAAACTACTACCTAACCGCACTGAGGGTGAATCCCAACTTGGCTTATGTGCAAAACAATTTGGGGTATTCGTACTTACTGCAGGGCAAATTCGATGAGGCCATTGAGGCCTTTGATGGAAGCCTCGCCATCGACGGTGATAACCAGCGCTATCGGAACAACCTCGGTTTGGCCTATTTGAGAAACGGAATGTATGAAGCGGCTGTCAATCAATTTGCCCTCGTTGATGATATGGATTCAGCCAAGGCGAAGGCTGATCGTCTGGCAAGATCAAACAGGTTATGGGGTGAGCAAACAAACGGATACGTCAAAAAAGAAACGAACATCCGGCAAAAGAAAGATGAGGTCGTGGTTTCACAGGCCCGAGAACAACAATCTGAAAAGAGAGAGTCCACCAAGGGACTCAAAGAAAACAGATTACCGGACGGAAATAGTCTCAATTTCGCCGATAAAAATATGGTTGACGATGGTGAGATTGCATCCGTTGAAATTATCCACTATGAGCAATCAAAAGTAAGCGATATAGAGAGTCAACCTATCGAAGATGAATCGACCATTCAAATTGAAGAAAATCATGACGCAATGATGATTGGTCGTAAAGGAGAAGATGGGAATGTTACAATTTACTATAAAAATGACATGCCAAACACCAATGACAATAAACGGGTAGGGATAGACATTGAAATCGGCGAAAATGATAAAGAATCGAAAGAAATTGATACCAAAAATATTATTACGACAGTGGTGGTGGCGCCATACGACGACCAAGCACATTATGAAAAAGCATATTTGACCCAAGTTGAGGTCAGTGAAAAAACTGAGAATAAAGTAATGAAATTGAGTGTGGAAGTGGCCAACGGCAATGGGGTGAAAGGAATGGCCAGGCGTTTTGCCAACTACTTATCAACTAAAGGGGTTGATATCAACAAGGTGACAAATGCAAACTCATTTGACCATTTGACATCCAAAATTATCTATCAAACCGAGAAAGTCGAAGAAGTTTACAGCCTTTTAGGCGTCCTACCTTGTGAAATCGATAGAGATGACCTTATTAGAGTGACCAATGGGGGCGCCCATTTGAGGATTATCCTTGGAAAGGATGTCGTAAATATAGAGAAAAATAACGATCACATCAACAATAACACTTTAGTAGCAAAAAAGTAGGGATGACGACTTAGCATTGTGTTAAGGCTATGATTCAGATTGTTGACCAGGTGGGGGTGTGGCGGTTTGGGAGGCAGTCGACGTCGATTGGGATAACAGGCGGTCTTTTCTAAATATGAAGCCGTCATTTTCGATTTCATCAACGCCATTAGCGGTAATGGAAAATCCGCCAGTATCAGTCCTTTCGATCCACCCTTTTTCTTTTAGGTACCAGATATGAAACTCCAGGGTTTCTTCAGGCCAACCTAAAAGCTTTTCGAGATGCCATAGCCCGATGCCAGGATTTGAAACGTTCTGGCGGCGTTCAAGATAGAGGACGGAGAGGATCGCTTTGCGAATATGTTTGTCATTATTGTAATCGTCGGAAGGGGTTCTTTCTGATATGGCCTTCCATACCATTTTATTATTATTGGTGTGCCTGGCATCGTAAGCGGCGCGTTTTTCCGGATCCGACAACGTCTTGAATGCCGTTGTGATAATCTCAAAAATTTCGACATTACCCGTCAGGTGATTATCCGGGTGGTATCGTTTTGCCAATAAGCGATATACCCGTTCAATGGTATCCTGGTCTGCATTTGGACTAACCTGAAGGTCTTCATAATAGTCGACAAAGTTATTTTGATCCATAAATATTTCCTGAATATTAGAGCTGTTGTGTATAAAGTCGGTAAGGCGCAATGAAAATATACCATAAAATAAAATTATACCATAAGTTGAATGAGAAGGGTATTTTTAGAAAGCTTGGATGAATTTACGAAAAATTTGACATGGCATCATTCAAATTGAACAATTTTGTGAGGCGATGTGATTTGTCAACAAAAAGTTATTATTAGGAATATTTCCCAGAACGGCTTGTTAATAGAAGTCTCGCCAATGTTAAAGAATGGTCTTGTTGAGCTGGATTTTGAAGATAATGAGTTAGAGCCCTGCAGTAATTATGGAAAGGTCGTTCATTATCGTCAGACACCATCAGGGTATTTTGAAGTCGGAATATTGCTTCTTGGGACAGAGGATCAAAATTTATTATTTACGAATTCCTTATTACAATATTCGCAGCTAACGGAAAACATAACAGAAATAAAAATAAAAGGGATTGTCATTCAATAATTGATCCCGGACCGAAAGCGACCAAATGCTTTCCTTAAAAACTTTTATTTCATTATTAGTCTGTTTACTTTCTATTCTATTTTTCAAGAGCGGTGTGTCCGCCAGTTACTCATATTATATAGGAAAAGACAGTGGTGGAGTTTATTTCCAGAGTGACGACTACGGAAGTTGGTATATCAATGAAGAGGATGCCTTTAATTTTGAAATAGGTGAGACTGGAACATTCAATATCGGATCTGATGATAATGGTTCATATATCGTTACTGACCGTAACCTCAGGTATTATGTTGAACTCGGAAATTCAAAGAAACCTGACAATGCTCCGGGGCCTTACAACTTGGGTAGTAGCCGGATTAAATCTGGGAAAGAAACAGATATTGTCATTATCGACAACCAAATCCTAGTCCCCGTGAGGTTGAGCTACATGTCAAAAAAGATTGACGTGCATCTGCTCCTCGACACAGGAGCCTCGATAACGGTATTATACCGGGAGGTTGCCGATCAACTGGGAATAAAAAAATCTCAAGAAGGGACGCTTGTGACAGCCGGGGGGCAGAAAATAAAGACGAATTTTTCTAAGTTGACTTATGTTCAAGTAGGGCCATACAAAAAGAAAAACTTAGAAATCGGTTTCATTGATTACCAAGGGCCCTCTTCGGGGCATCAGGGCTTGCTCGGTATGAATTTTCTTAAAGATACGGATTATCAGATAGATTTTGATAAATCAAAAATTATATGGAAAAAATAGACGTTCACCTATTCACCTTATCAAGCTTCAACACGCCCATTCAGTTAGGATAGATTTCCAAGTCTTTCATCTTATACAGCAACGCAGGATAGCTTACGTTTAATATCTTGGTCGCTTTTTTTCGATTCCAGCCTGTTTTATTCAACACATGCAAGATGACCTGTTTCTCGGCTTTTTCGACGGCCACCCGGCCGATCTCTTTGAGAGGCAGTCCGCCTCCGTGGGTTAAATTACCCAAATTTAAGTTGTTCCAGATCTCACCGGGTCCCGCCGATTCGGTTTGAATGTCTACATCAGTGGTCCTGTTTTCGATCGAGCCTTCTTTGTGTGGGTTGAGAAAGCCTACGGTTTCCTCGTTGCAACCCAAGACGACGATTCTTTTAATGACGTTTTGCAGCTCGCGAACGTTTCCCGGCCAATGGTATTCCAGGAGCATTTTCATGACGTCGTCCGGGATCTGCTCTGATAGTAACACGTCGCGCTTCAGCTGTTTCTTGTATTCCCTAAAATAGTGGGCCAATAGAATTGGAATGTCCTCCGGTCTTTCTCGCAAGGGGTGGATATGAATGTTTATAGTGTTCAAACGATAGAAGAGGTCCAGCCGGAAGTTTTTTCTCTCTATTTCATCTTCTAAATCTTTGTTTGTCGCGGATATAACCCATACATTTGATTTTATGTCTTTTTCGGAGCCTAACGGACTGAAAGTCCCGTCTTGCAATACCCGCAGGAGTTTCGACTGCAGGTAGTACGACATGTCACCGATTTCATCCAAAAATAGGGTGCCGTTATTGGCCAGATTGAATTTGCCACGCCGTTTTTGATTGGCGCCGGTAAAGGCTCCCGCTTCGTAACCAAAGAGTTCGCTCTCCATCAATGAATCCGGCAGAGCCGCGCAATTGACTTTTACAAAAGGGTCGTTTTTCCGATCCGAATGTTCGTAAAGACTGCGTGCCACCAGTTCTTTTCCCGTACCGGTTTCACCTGTTATGAGGACACTCAGACCGGTATCCGCCACTCGACCCACCAACTCCCGGATGTTTTGGATCTTTTCGTTGATACCGATGATATTCGTATAATTTTTGTCGCGCATTGCCGGACTCCAGACGCATTGTGAAGATTAATAAAGTGAAGAGGACCGCTTGAAGACAAGTATAAGCAAAAGACAGGCCAACATTGAAACATAAAATTTACAATGTAATTACAGTCTCTTTGCCGGCCTTATATCTTTTTATATATTGTCAACGCCGCTTTTTGGGTTAAATAACCCAATTTGTTTGGGTGACAATTCACATCAAAGAGTGATGGAACAACTAAATAAGGATATTTGATTAAAGTTCAGCGGTGGCGGGTATGAGTATTTTATAAAAATACTTATAAAATGAATATGTTAGAAATATTTCTGTGGGGTTTTACCTATCGGGAAAAGATAGGGTGGGTTTTGGCACCAACGTTGCTATGGAATTTAACCAATAAGCAGAGATACATTCTGCTGAACGCGCTTCTGTCCCAATACATGATCAGGTCCGGTAAGAATTCGACGAAGGCGAAATGAAAATAACAATGATGAGCCCAGTCACAATAATTCATCCTCTGGAAAGAGAGAACGGATTCACACTCATTGAGATGATTGCGGTCCTGGCAATTATCGGTATCATCGCCACGGTTGCCGTCCCAAAGTTCATCGATGTGGGAGCGTCATCTGAGGAAAGAGCGATATATACGGGTGTTGCAGAGTTAAACAGTCGGGATGCGACCCTGTGGGCTAAATTGAAGATTTCAGGAGCAGGGTGGGTTTCGGACGAACACCTTTTTTCGCAATTGGACACTGAGTTGGGGAGTGTATACAAATGGAGCCCGAGTGTAGCAAGCGACGGGGGTATTCTCCATTTTAACGATAAAATGATTAAGCTGAAACGAACGGCGTCGACCGATGCCTATCCCGGGAGATGGGAAATCATATTTGAGTCATAGTCACTGTGAATAGGGTCGCGTATCTTTGTTTCTTTGGTGGAGAGAGAGCAGGGCGGATTGGATAAAGAAAAAGCATCTCGACGGCGAACGTGAGATGCTCTTTTTGATGGGTCAAACGGTTTAGAGCTTGACGACATTCTTGGCTGCGGGACCCCTTGTGCCATCCTCGATTTCGAAGCTTACCCGTTCACCTTCGGCAAGAGTCCTGAATCCCTCCATGTTGATCGCGGTGTGATGGACGAACAGGTCACCGCCTTCGTCTTTTTGAATGAAACCATACCCCTTCCGATCGTTAAACCACTTCACTGTTCCTTCAGGCAAAACATCGTCTCCTTTTTCAAAGGGGGTTCATGTTGACCCAAACTACAGGTCGCATTGACACCAGGAAATCGTTCCCGAAGAGCGATACCGGCCCGCAACCCTAAGTGGGCAGTCCGACAACCGGTCTTCATCATATTACAATCGACGAAAAATTCAAGTGTAAATTCGGGTTTTGTGTCATGAATCGGGAGGGTTGCAGGTGACTCGAGGGTCGCCGGCCGCCGGTATGCAGCAGGGTTTACCGCTGCAGTGCCACCTGGCGGCGGCGACAAATTGTTTCTGAAAGTGGTCCGGTCTGATTGGCGGATGAACGCCGAACAGGTCTCGATGACCGGGTTTCAGGCGGCGGCCGGTTTGAATGCCCGGTGAAGAGACGGGTCCATCACGGCTTCGAATCCGCTGATTTGGGCCACAACGAGGCCGTCTTTATCCAGAAAGACAATCGATCCCCTCATTTTATGGCTGCCGACGGAATCGATTTCCAGAACGGCGGTCAGGCCTTCGGCCGGGAACAACGTGCGGAACTGCCGATAGGCGGTGCAGTAGCTCGGCAGGGAAACGACGCCTTGCTCTTCGTAACACCAGACCGTCGCCATTTGGAATGCCGCGTCCAAGGCCAGCGGATCCGTCAGCCATTTGTTCCGGAGCGGCTCTTTCAGCCATTGAGACGGTGATGGTGCCCCATTGAGCCGCGCGATCATCCCCTCACTCGACAGATGGGTTATTTCACGGATGCCGTGAAGGTCCGGGCCGTGGAAAAGGATGTCCTGGTAAACCTGAGACATCGGACGCTTGTAAGGACTCCGGGTGAGAGCCTTGGGTATGCGGTACTTGGGCGCCGGTTCGAGAGTGTCGACAAGGATGGCTTTGGCCTTCGAATGGACCACTTCGACATTGCCGTGGACGCCGTCGCGGATCTCGACCGGAACTTCGTAGATGCCGCCGGATTTGTTGGCCCTGCCGGCCAGCAGACGGACGTGCTTCTGGGGCCCATCGAGTTTGATCCCTTTCAAAACCCGAATATCGTCCAGCCCTTGGAGCTGAAGCCCTGGATTTTCGTGCAGGGCACCGTGACCGAGCCACTCGGTGATGAGGGCCAGCGGCACGACCGGTTTGCCGCCGATGACATGGGAGCGGAGCACGGGATGGCTGCTGAGATCGACATCCTGCCAGAACGTTAACGACAACTCGGCATCGATGGATTTGCCGGCGCTGAAATCGGCGGTCCGCTCGTATGGTGAATCTTCAGCCACCCCTGATGTCGGTCCACCGATGACCACTTCAGCCGGCGTTTGTCCACCGGCGAACAATTCGGCCACCACCTGTCGGGCGCCGAGTTCAGTGGGGATCAGGGTTACCCCTCGGCGGTGGAACTCGCGCTTCAACCCTTCGGTGACCATACCGCCGTCCCACGGTCCCCAGTTGATGGCGACCACCCGGCACCTGGGGTTGCGGACTGAATATTGCTGGGCGATCTTGTTCAGGGCTTCGTTTGCCATGGCGTAATCGGCTTGCCCCCGGTTGCCCATTCGGCCGCTGATCGAGGAAAACAGTACCAGATGGGTCAAAGCCTCTTTGTTGACGGCAGCCAGCAGGTTTTCGAGTCCCCGGACTTTGGTCTCGAAGACTCTTTGGAATTGATCCGGGGTTTTGTCTTCGATCAGCCGGTCCTCAAGGATGCCGGCACCGTGGATAATGGTTTTTACGGGGCCCGCGGTGTCGGTGACCTGCGAGATGATCCGCTGGACTGCAGCAGCATCGCGAATGTCTACCGATATGTAACGCACGTCAGCGCCGGTTCGGCTGATGTCGGCCAGAGTGGTTTTTATTTCACGGTTGGCGGCATACTCGCGGTATGCGGTTTCCAGTTGAGACGGTGAGCCCTTGCCTTTTAGACCGTGCTGCCGAATGGCCCGTTTCAATTCGGCCTCATCCTCGAGGCCTTGCAGCCATTCCGGCTCCACAAACGGTTCCGGAGAGCGTCCGAGTAGGATCAACCTCGGTTTTGCGGCGGCGGCCAACGCGGTGGCCGCCGCGGCCGTCACACCCCTGGCGCCGCCGGTGACGATGACGACATCGTCGGAGGTCAAAACCGATGCAACCGGAATGGAGGCGGGCAGAGGGGACTCACGCAACTCAAGCCCATAGCGTCGATCCATACCCAACCCCACCTCCACCGCATCGTCCGGATCGCGGCCCAGCAGTTCATCTGCCAACAGGGCCGCCACGGTATCATGGTCCTGCCGTTCGGGGGCGACATCGAAAGCCCGGCAATTCACGCCATCCCATTCGATGGCAGCCGTCTTTGCCAGTCCGGCCAGGGCCCCTTGGAGAGGGTGTGCAATCCCCTGTCCGTGGAAGCCAAACGCGCCGTCGAGGCGGGAGACGGTGGCGAACAGGGCGCCGCCCTGAAGAGCGGCGGTTTTCAGTTCGGGGGCCAAATGCGAGGTGAGGCGGAATATATCCTTCAACTTATCCGTTTTCGCCGGGTCGTCCGGCGACATAACGACGATCAGGCCGGCGGCCGGAGGAAGGTTTTCCTTGTAATTCAAAATATTTGTTGAAATCAGAACCGTATTGATCTGTGACTGGCTCAGTTTGTCGGCGATGGCAGCCGAAAGCCCGGAGCCGTCTTCGGTGATATAGACCTTCCGGCCTGCGGGAACGGTAACCGGCAAACGTTTGCCGGGCTGTTTTTCGACAAGTCTGACTATTTGACGGCTGAGGGATTGATCGGGGCGAGGTTCGGTATCGTCCGTCCCAGGCTCCTGCCGGGGGCTCTCTGCAACGGTTTCGGCAGACGATTGATCGGTTCCGGCCGGCAAGGGGGCCGGGTTTACATCGGACAGATATTCCACTATCTGCTGCAAGGTTTTAAGCTTACCCATTTGATCGGGGGTTACCGTCGGCAGATGGGGCACCTTTTCTTCCAGGGCCGAGAGTATTTCGACGCGCATGATGGAGTCGATGCCGAGGTCGGCCTCGATATCCATGTCCGCCCCGATCATGTCGACCGGATAGCCCGTCAATTCACTGACCACACCCAAGAGGACGGTCAGCAGCCCGTCCTGCGGTTGTCGGTTTCGAGAGTCGTCCGTCTCCCGGGTGCCGCCGCCGTCGATTGGTGATAGTGGCAACACTGATCCCGGAGCTTTAGAAACAGAGCCGGACAACAGGTCGGCCACCTGCCTCAGGGTTTTCATTCTCGCGATCAGGTCGGGGGAAACAGCGGGAATATCGGAAGCCCGCTCCTCCAAGGTGGATAAAATTTCGACCCTTTTAATGGAGTCGATGCCCAAATCCGCCTCGATATCCATGTCCAGATTGATCATGTCCGCTGGATAACCGGTCAGCTCGCTGACTACGGCCAATAGCGTATCGTGCAGGTGCAGGGTGTTGTCGGATGCGGCGTCGGGTTTCATCGCCGGCGGCGAGGCGGCACCGCCGGCAGTGGCTAAAGCGCTGGGGGCCGGTGAATCCGGCAGCCGCATTCGAGGCGTCGTTTGCTCGATGATTGCGGCCGCGGCTGGCCGGATAGTGGATGACGCGGTCCGAGGGACGACGGTGGCATCGGTGCCGCGGCCGGTGCGGTCGGTTTCAGCTGCAGCCGTGCTTACCGATGGGGCAAGCGGAGCCGCGACCGCCGGCTGCTCACCCATGGAAAACTCAGCCATTCGGCGGCTGTGTTCAAGCATCTGTTGAAGGGTACGACCGGCTTCCTGTTGAGTGTCGAGGAACTTATGGTGCGCCTCTGCCGTCTGACGCTGCAGGGCTTGCATCGATTCGAGGCTCTGCTGAACGGTAAAAAGGGCCTGTTTGATGACGTCGGGGTCTGGGGTTGTGTGTGTATTTTTCATGAGTTCCGAGTGTCCGTCAGTGTTAACCGGTTGGGCGGTATGCCGAGCTCGCCGGCTTGACCCGCCTTTGCCGGGCCCATCGTTTGGGTTGGGCCGGGTATGTTTGCGGTCTGCGTTTTTAGGCGCCGGTGGGGGCGGAAAGGACGATGTCGAAGGGGTGCGGTGGTTGGCGCCCGTCAGAGGGATCGGCAGCAAGGGCAGTCGACGCTTTTGGGAGGACGATTCCCAGCGATCCAGTTGGACCGGATAGCCTGCAGCGGCAAGGCGGCAGAGGGCATGTGCCAGATCACCGAGTCCGGATCGTTTACCGGCGGATGCATCCATGGCCAATGTGGAGATATTTTTTCCGGCCAAAATAGCTTCGACCAGGCCGGACAGGATGGTCCGCGGTCCCACTTCGATAAAAAACCGTACACCGGAATCGGCCATGTTCTTGACCTGGCTGACAAAATCAACCGGTGTTCGAAGTTGATCCGCCAACAGGGCGACAACCGCGGACGGGTCGGAAGGGTAGGGCTGGCCGGTGGAGTTGGAGAAAACCGGAACCGGGCCAGGGGTGACGGTAACCATTTTCAGGGCTTCTGCGAAAGGCTCACGGGCGGATTCGACCAGGTGGCTGTGGAAACCCGCTGACACGGGAAGCATCATGCTGCTGTACCCGCTCCGGCGGCAAGCAGCCTCTACGGTCTCGAGAGCGGCGATCGTGCCGGAGAGAACACCTTGATCCGGGGCGTTGCGATTGGCCAGCACCACATCGAGGTCTTGGGCGGCGATGAGGTCCGCGAGTTTCTCGAGCGGGACCTTGACCGCCAGCATGCTGCTTGCGGCAGCGGGGTCAGCCGATCTGGCGTCGGCCATCAACCGTCCACGAGTTACGGCGAGGGCCAGATAGGTCGGTTCGTCGATCCAACCGGCGGCGTGAAGGGCGGTCAGCTCGCCGAAACTGTGGCCGGCAGTGGCATCGGCCGTCACACCGAACGAGGCCAGGACCTTGAGCATGGCCAGATTGACGCCACCGATAGCCGGTTGGGTGATATCCGTCCGACGCAGGATTTCTATCTGACGCCGCTGCTCTTCGGCCGTCGCCGCCATTGGGGGATAGATGGCATCCCATAGGCTCTCCTTGCCATCGAATGTGCGGCATACGGCTTCCAGCGACTCGAATGCAGCCGGGAAGCGGCAAACCAGATCGCGGCCCATTGCCGGGTACTGACTGCCTTGACCGGGGAAGAGAAATGCCAGTTTGCCCTTCGGCGGGCCCTCCCCGGTATAGATCCTCTGGTGGGAAGGCAAGTCCGCGGCCGTGTCGCCGGAAAGGCGTTGCAGCCCGGTTTCGAGAAAATCGTGCTCCGCCAAGACGGTCTCGGGTGCTTGGTCTGCGAGGTGATCGAGCGCCCAAAGTATGCGATGGGAATCTTTGATCGAGAATGAACGGCGTGACCGGGCGGCGGCGTCCGGTAGCGTATGACCGTCGGCCAATTCTTGTTTCAATGCCTGGACTTTGCGCATCAGCCCGGCCTTGGAGGAAGAGGAGAGGGCGATGAGTTCGATCGATCCATCCCAGAGAGTATCGGTTTTCTCCGGGCGGTGTTCTTCCAGCACGATATGAAAATTGCTACCGCCGAATCCGAAAGCACTGACGCCGCAGCGCCGCGGATGCGCGGGATCTCGTCGCCACGGCTGGCTTGTGGTGTTGATGTAAAAGGGCGAGTTGGCAACGTCGAGTTTAGGGTCGGGTCGCTCGGCCTTGAGCGTCGGCGGCAGCACCTTGTGATGGAGCGCCAGAACGCCTTTGATCAGCCCGGCGGCCCCGGCGGCGGCTTTTGTGTGACCGATCATCGATTTGACCGATCCGATGGCGCATTTGCGATTTCTGACGGCACCATCGGTAAAAACCTGGCGAAGAGCATTGAATTCGACGGCGTCACCGACCTTGGTGCCCGTTCCATGGGTCTCGATCAATTCCACTGTCGACGGATCGATGCCGGCCTGATCATAGGCCCTGCGGAGAGCGACGGCCTGGCCGTCCGCCCGGGGAGCGTAGATACTCTGGGACTTGCCGTCGCTGGAGCTGCCGATCCCCCGGATAACGGCATATATTCGATCGCCGTCTTTTTCGGCCTCGGCCAAACGCTTGAGCACCAGCAGACCAATGCCTTCGCCGAGAACCGTACCATCCGCATCGCTCGAAAAAGGTCGAGCGTCTCCCGTGGGGGACAGTATGTGGGTTTTGGCAAAGCACATGTGCATGAATATATCGTTGAGCGTGTCCACCCCCCCGGTGACGACCATATCGCTCCGGCCTGAAGTGATTTCCAGAAGGGCCATGTGAACCGCACTCAACGAACTGGCGCAAGCTGCGTCAACCACACAGTTCGTGCCCCTGAGATCGAGACGGTTACTGATCCTTCCGGCCACCACGTTTCCCAGGAGGCCGGGAAAGGAACCCTCCTTCCAGGGCACGTAGGTCGCCGAAATCCGACGGATGACCTCCTCGGCAGTTTCCGGCTCGACCCCGGCGCCGTCAAGGGCCTGCCGCCATTTGGGAAAACCCAGCCTGGCTCCCAGCGGAATGACGAGTTCCTGGGTACCGGTGACGCCCAGAATGACACTCGTTCTTTCACGGTCGAATTCTTTCCCGTCATTGTACCCGGCGTCGGACAGCGCCGCCTTGGCGGCCAAGAGACCGAGAAGTTGGGAGGTATCGGTGGCCTCGAGGGAATTGGGTGGGATGCCGAACTCTGTCGGGTCAAACGTCACCGGCGGCAAGAAGCCCCCGCGTGTGCAGTAGGTGTGATCCGGTGTCGACGGATCGGCGCTGAAATAGTCATCGGGTGACCAATGGGTCGACGGCACTTCCACGATGGCGTCGGTGGCATTGTAAATAAGCCTCCAGTACTCTTTGAGTCCCGGAGATTTCGGGAAAAAACAACCGATACCGATGATCGCCACCGGCACCGACGGTTTATTTTCTAAGCGTTTGTCTTTTTTCACAAAATTAAAGCCTTTGTTTTGAATCCAGGTAATCGTAGGGCAACAGCGGTTCAGCCTGGATTTTTAAGCCCTGCGGCATGTCCCTGTAAAGCGCACGGCCGCGAAATGATCGCGTGCTCAAATGATCCAGGCCAATCTGTCGGGAATCGGAGGTGACAGGCGTGAACAATTCAAGCTCTTGGGGTTGCGCTGGTCTGACCGCTGACTCACCGGACATCGTTTCGGCTGGACACCGAGGTCTTACCTATACTGCATTTATATTGGAATTGCAAGGGTTGACGCCGTTTTCAATAGTTGTTAAGCAGATATATCAACTAAACAAGGAGTAAGCTGTTGCTGCGCTTTTTCACCAATCGACAAATATCGGATAACCTTCTTATACCATTAGCAAAATGGAAACGATGGGCGCGTGAATTCCTGCCCCCCGACCCTTTGGGCGGTTTGCAGTCCGGTGTGGCGAGGCGCTACAGTGTGGATCAAGCCCTAACCGTCTACATCGGAGGGCATCTGGTGACCGAATTGAAAACAAGTATCCCCGAGGCCAGGCAGATATTGGCCGATTTGCATGCGTGTCTCAAATCTATCGGCGCATTCGCCAATACACGGATCGATCGGCGGTATCGACCAGGTAGAGGTGGATCGGTTTCGGCTTACAGCATCATTATCTGCCGGAGTTCGAACTCATCCGGGCGGATGTCGGCTTTTTGCTATACCGTAAGGGGGTTGATATCCCGGGAGAACATAACGGTTGAGGACCAAAGGGTGCTCCGGGAAGAATTCATCGAAGTCAATATACCGGCATCGATCCAGACGAGTCTGTGCATATACAGGCCGAATATCCAGATACTGCCCATTTCTGCCATTGTCGATCGATTTACGAGGGCCATGAAAATCGAAAGAAGTCACTTCCCCATCATAGAACAATACCCTATGGTTATTTGAATTTCGAAAGTCGAAAAGGGATTCAGCGATCAATCAGGCGGGAGATCTGTTCCAGAGGCAATGGCTTGAATGATCC
Source organism: uncultured delta proteobacterium (assembly GCA_963792945.1). Classification (GTDB taxonomy): domain Bacteria; phylum Desulfobacterota; class Desulfobacteria; order Desulfobacterales; family SG8-13; genus JARFQH01. The sequence goes on from CAWBYM010000006.1 coordinate 197,952, forward strand.
GGTATTCGGCGGCAGGAAATCACTCTGTGCCGCTAACCACCGGTAGCGTATCATAGCTGCAGCACCGACCAGCAAGTTAAGGGCAATCGGCACAATCGACCTATTTTGGGCCTTTTCAAGAAAGGAACCCTTGGCCCATTCGTTGAAAGCCCCCATTGCCGGTCCACACCAAACTTGGTAATCGATTTTCCGCGAGGGTTCCCCATTGTTGGCCCAGGTGGAGGATTTCCCCAAATAGGAGCGGAAAACAAGCGCCATTTTATGTTTTGGATCCTCCTCGCCTATCTGGATCTGCCGCGGGTCCCTCATGCTGAAGAACGCTTTTGTGTTATCCCACTCCTCCTCACAACTGCAGCGGAAAAAATCGCGTTCCAAAACTTTCTTTTCCTTATCGGGGACTTCTTCAAGGGAGCCATACCGCGAATACAAATCGTATAGCTTAGCTGCCCGGAATGGGAATATGGTGCCCCTTTTAAGTACCTGAACCTTGACCCCCATCTCGAACATATCGGCTGCTGGGGCCATTGTGACATCCGCTTGGCTGACATCGGCCAGCATGGAGCGCACTGTGTCGGACGTACCGGCTTCGATGCAGGCCTGGTTGATCGATCCAGTAAGCACATAGGCGGCTCCCATGGCGAACGCGGCGGCAGTGGCGGCCGGAGTGGCAATGCCACCACCCATGCCGACGCATAACGGGCGGGGATAACGGTGTTGCTCCATCATTCTGTCCCTGAGGGCCAGGATGGTGGGTAAGAGAGAGATGGCCGGTTGGTTGTCGGTGTGTCCGCCCGAATCGGCCTCTGCCGTCATGGTTTCGGCCACCGGGAGAAACTGAGCCAGTTGGGCTTCGGCCGGGGTGATCCGGCCCTGCTCCACCAGTTGGGACAACATCTTTTCCGGGGGTGGGGAGAAGAATTTGCGTGCCACCTCGATGCGCGAGATTTTGGCGATAACCTGCTGCGGACTGACGATCTCTCCAGTGCTTTTCCGATGGATGCCTTTGAAACGGTAATACACCAACGGCAGTGTTAAGTCTAAATAGGCCGAGGCACTGACCAACTGAATGCCACGTTTGAGGTAGAGGTCGACCGTCTCCATTTCCAATTCGGGTTCGTTGGGGCTGTGAATCAGGTTGAAGCCGAATGGGAGATCGCCAAGACGTTCGTGAAGACTCACGATGGCATCTTCGATTGCATTAAGGGGCAGGCCTGCTGCTCCAAAGAAGCCGATCATGCCCGCGCGGGCCGCCGCTTCGACCATCCTGGTCGAAGTGATGCCATTGGCCATGGCACCCACGACATAGGCATAGCGCAGGCGGAAGGTGTCTTTAAAATGGCGATCACCCAAATCCTGGGGGTGAAGCGGAGGGACGTAACCGAATAGAGGGTAGCGTTTGGCACCTTCATCGGACGGGATGTCGGGGCTATTTCCAATGACAGCGTACCCACCAAAACCGACACCGGGGGTGCCATTGACATCCAATAGGTAAACCGGTTCAGTGACCCTTTCAACGGCCTCTCGAATTGACTTTGGCGTCTGTTTTGGGCAGATGATCTTTGTTCACCCACCAGCCGATTCGGGGGGACATTTCGGGAGATCCTGGCATAAAATCTGACGATTGTTTTTCGAAATCCGTTGTTTTTCGGTGTTGATGCAGTTAAAGTACTCCATTCGCGAGCAGACACCTGTCAAGGCGTTTATTGTCATTACCTTATATCGGTTTGAACGGATCACTTATCCCCGGGGATGGTATTTGCGGTGCAGCTTCTTGAGGTGGTCGCGGGCGACATGGGTGTAAATCTGGGTAGTGGATATGTCGGCGTGCCCCAGCATGGTTTGAACGGCCCTCAAGTCGGCCCCGCCCTCCAAAAGGTGACTGGCGAATGAATGCCTGAGGGTGTGCGGGGTAATGGTTTTGTTGAGCCCGGCTTGCAGGGCATAGCGTTTGATCAGCTTCCAGAACCCTTGGCGGCTCATCGGCTTTCCAGCGCGCGCCACAAACAGGAATGGGCTGATGTGGTTCTTGAGCAGTGCCCCCCGGCCAAAGGTCAAATAGGACTCGGTTTTTTCCCTGGCGTAATGACCGATGGGCACAATCCGCTCCTTGGCCCCTTTTCCGAAGACCCGCACGAATCCAGCCTGCAGATTGACATCCTGCAGCTTCAAGCCTATCAGTTCCGAAACCCGCAGACCGGCGGCATACAGCAGTTCCAGCATGGCAGCGTCCCTGATTCCCGGCGGCTTAGCGACATCGGGCGCCTGCAACAGGGATTCGATCTCCTCGATGCTGAGAACGTCCGGCAGTTTGAGACCGCTTTTGGGAAGCTCGATCTGCCGCGCCGGGTCGGCGGGCAGGATCTGTTCCTGGGCCAGGAACTTGTAAAATCCGCGGATGGTGACCAGGTGGCGGGCACGGGAGCGGGCCTTCAATCCGTCCCGCCGCATAGCAATGAGATATCTGAGTATCGTCGGGGTGTCTTCTTCGGAGAGAACGCCGATGCCGTTGGTGTTCAGATACGTCAGGTAGCGTATGAGGTCGCGGCTGTACGCGTCGATGGTTTTCGATGACAGTCCCTTCTCGACCAGCAGAAAGTTCAGGTAACGGTCAACCAGGTTTTCCGGTGATTCCCTCAAGTGATGATTTCCGTTCACAATCGATGAATGGCCGGATCGGTGCGATTGAGAACCTCCGCGCCGTGCGGGCGGACAACGACCATATTCTCCAAACGAACACCGCCCCAGCCGTCCAAGTATATTCCCGGCTCAACCGTTGTGACCATACCGGGTTCGAGCCGGGTGTCTTTCAATGGGCTGAGGCGCGGCGCTTCATGGATGGCGAGGCCCGTTCCGTGCCCCAAACCGTGACCAAACTTTCCTGCGAATCCCGCCTGCTCGATGTAATCCCTGGCGATCCGGTCGACGGTCCTGGAACTCACCCCCTCTTTTAACGCATCGATGGCCAGGCGCTGGGCCTCGAGGACCGTCCGGAAGACCTTGGTGAAGGTTTCATCCGGCTCTCCGAAAATCACGGTGCGGGAAATATCCGAGCAGTAGCCGTTCAGTCGCGCTCCCCAATCAAAAAGAAGTGGCTCACCGACTTTGATCTTGCGATCACCCGGTATAGCGTGAGGCAGGGCACTGTTCGGCCCGGCCGCCACGATGGTCGGAAAGGAGAGCGATTCGGCACCGGCTTCGCGCATACCTTTTTCCATCAGCCAGGCCGCTTCCTTTTCCGTCATACCCGGTTTCAATGTCTGCAGGCAGCGATCGAAAACATCCTCGGCCAGGGATAGGGCCTCGGCGATAGCTGCAATCTCGCCGTCTGTCTTCCTAATCCGCAGCTCTTCGACCAGATCGCTTACCGGGTCGAGGGTCACCGACAGGCCGGCCTTTTCGATTTCGGCGGCCATTTTGTCAAACTGATGGTAAGACAACCGCACGCTTTCGAACCCGAGCGTCCGAGTGCCGATCTCCGAGAGGATGCGGGGCAGGACGGAGGCGACCCCCTCCTTGTAGACAACCACTTCGTAGAGGGGGGCTTCGTTTCGAGCTTGCAGTTCGTAGCGGGAGTCGGTGGCCAAAATGAGGCGGCCAGCAGTGACGACGAGGGCGCCGGCCGATTCGTCAAATTGGGTGTCGTGCCCGGTAAACCCGCTGAGGTATCGACGATTTTCATCCGAAAGAATCAACAGCGTGTCGCTGGTGATCCCGCAGAGTTTCTGTCGCAGAAGGTCGATGCGATCCTGCACTTCCTGGTCCACTGAGTTCTCCTCCGGTTAAGCGGAATAAACGGTTTGGCTGTTGAATTTGTCACTATAGCACATCAAAATCGGAGATCAATACGGTGAATGCGCAAAATGCGTTGTATTGAGATAAATTTGGGGTTATTGATAACAATACATCCCAATCTTTTTCCGATAATCGTCGTTCCGGATCCAAGCTAAACCCTTTGCTTCATGTGCAGCCCGGCGGTCTGGAATGGGGGCTGCATCTTATTGGACCTGCGATGGACAGACTCCACAACGATACCTACGAACAGTATATCCAGGGCCTGAAGGACATCAGTCGGGCCATCACTTCGGACCTGTACCTCGAGGATATCCTCAAGTTGATCGTCATGGTCACCGCCAAGGTGACGGGAGTCGATATCTGCTCTCTCTGGCTGATCGACGAAACCGTCTCACCGGTGATGATCCGACTCAAGGCGACCCAGGCCATCGATCCCGACTATGTCAAAGATCGCGCGCTCCATCTCGATGAAGGGATCGTTGGATTCGTGGCGACGACCGGCAGACCGCTGATGGTCGCCAACGTCCTGATGGAGCCGCGATTCAAGGAAAAGGATATGGCCGCCAAGCTCGGACTGGTGTCGCTGCTCAGCGTTCCCCTCCAGGTGCGCGACGGAAAAACCATCGGTGTCCTTAATTGTTTTACCGCCGAAATGCGCCGTTTCTCAGACACCGAGGTCAACCTGATCACAACCGTAGCCAACCAGGCGGCTGTCGCCATCTTGAATACAGAACTGATGGTCAAAACCCAGGTTATTCAGCAGGAGCTTGAAACGCGTAAACTGGTCGAGCGTGCCAAGGAAGTTCTCATACGGCGGCGCAATCGGACCGGCGAAGAAGCATACCGCTGGCTGCAAAAAAGGAGTATGGACACGCGTACATCCATCCGCAGGGTAGCCGAAGCGGTCTTGCTCTCAGAAGAAATTGATTGATCCCTTACTGGTGACAATCATACGGCTTTGCTGTGGAAGGCATACCTTGCCCTCCGATAGAAAGCCATCCTCACGCAAAATGTGTTACCCATCCCTTCGATTGATTAGCATGGCCACGATATGTCGCTCCCATTAGGATTCAACTAACATCACCAAAGGCAAGCCCCCCTTCTTCGTGGAACTTAAAAAATTAGGAAAACTTAAGCAAAACGGTTGACAAAAATATTTAGCAGAACTAATAGGAGCGAACTAATTTAATGACATGTTTGCACAATGACGTGCATTTTGTGGGTTTTAGACAAAGGCGTCTTTTCCACCCGGAAGGACGCCTTTTTTGTTTTATCGGTCCCGAATTCCGGGAATATACCATTGAAAAGGGGAGTGAATTATGGAGAGAATTCTAAAAAACAATGATGCTTTGGGAACTACCAACCGCGGAAATCCTTGTGAATCAAGCCTTTGCACCCTTTGCCGGGCCGATTGCAAGGGTAAATGCGAAACCTGGCTCTCCAGCCTCGTGGGTCGCAAGCTGCTGTACCCCCGCAGCTACGGCATCGTGACCGCCGGCGCTAACAACACTTGCCACGTCGGCGTTTCCTACAATTCGCTGCGCATTCAGGGCTATGCTTATGGATCGCACGGGCTGCAAGAGGGGTTGAGCAGCGATCCGGACGACTGCCTTTTCCCGAATGTCTCCCTGGAAACCGAATTCGGTCGGGAGGTCAAAACCAAAGCCCGCATTCCTTTGATGACCGGCGCATTGGGTTCGACCTTTGTCGCCCAGAAATACTGGAATTCTTTTGCCGTCGGAGCGGCCCTGGTGGGCATCCCGGTGGTTATCGGCGAAAACGTGGTCGGCGTGGATCTCAAATCCGAAATCGGCTCCGGTAAAGAACGCAAAGGCAAGGTCAAGAGCGCCCCCGAACTGGAACGCCGTATCGAAGGCTACCTGCGTTACTACGACGGGTACGGCGCCATTATCGTCCAACTCAATGTTGAAGACACCCGTAACGGTGTGGCCGAATTTGTCGCCGACAAATACGGAGATAAGGTCATCATCGAATTGAAATGGGGCCAGGGCGCCAAGGACATCGGTGGTGAAATCCAGGTCACCAGCTTGGACTACGCCCTCTTTTTGAAAGAACGCGGCTACATGGTTGACCCGGACCCCTCCCTGGCCGAAGTTCAGCAGGCTTTTGAAAACGGGTCCATCAAGTCGTTCGCGCGCCACAGCCGGCTGGGTGCCACCAACCTAAATACCGTGGAGCAGGTCCGGGCCGACTTCATGAGCGCGGTGGAATACCTGCGCGGCATCGGTTTCAAGCGCATTACCCTCAAAACCGGTTCCTACGGCATGGAAGAGCTGGCCATGGCCATCAAATTCGCAACCGACGCTGGCCTTGACCTACTCACCATAGACGGTTCAGGAGGCGGCACCGGAATGAGTCCCTGGAACATGATGCAAAGCTGGGGGGTTCCCTCCATCGACCTGCACTCCAAGGCTTACCAATATGCCAACATCCTGGCCGCCAAGGGCCTGAGGGTAGTGGACATGTCCTTTGCCGGCGGCTTTGCCCTCGAAGACAGTATCTTCAAGGCCTTGGCTCTGGGCGCCCCCTTTACCAAACTGGTCTGCATGGGCCGGGCCATCATGATTCCCGGGTTTGTGGGCTCCAATATCTACGGCGCGCTCCATCCGGAGGAAAGAGGTAAAGTAAACGGCCTTTGGGGCGAACTGCCCAAAACCGTTCGGGAGGTGGGCAACAGCGCCAAGGAAATCTTCGCCGGCTATTTTGACGTGGAGAAGAAGGTGGGTAAGGATGAAATGGAGAATATCCCTTACGGCGCCATCGCCTTCTGGACAATGGCCGACAAGCTCTCCTGCGGCCTGCAGCAGCTGCTGGCCGGTGCCCGTAAATTTTCAGTCAGGCACCTCACCCGCAACGAGCTTTTCTCCGGCAATAGGGAAACCGCTCGCGAAACAGGCATCCCGCACGTCACCGATGTCAATGATGAAAGCGCCAGGAAAATACTAAACTCATAACCAGGTGCGGTATTAGATAACGAAGGGCTTGCCGGAGCAGTCGTTCGGCAAGCCCTCTATTTTTGCCTAAAATGAGAAATCAATTTTCTCACTTAATTAAAAGCCAAATGAGTTGCGCCATTTTGCGGCTTGTATTCTTCCATTGGGTCGGCTCTTCGGTGGTTAGATAGACGACATCGCCGGTCGTCACTTTCTGGAAGGTGGGGCCAATTTTCAACTCGAGTTCACCATTCAGAACGTAACCCAACTCGTCACCCTTGTGATTAAAAAAATGTCTGGAAAGATTGGTTTTTTCTGGTACGTCGATAAGGAAGGGCTCTGCCCTGGCTACCCGGTCAGTGGTCATCAGTGATTTAACGATCACACTCTCTTTCGGCAGGCTGGCCAATTTGACTTGTCGCCTTTCTGAGGAGGGGAAAATAAAGGGTTGTGATTGACTTTCAAGCGGCTTGTTGAAGATATTTCCCACATCAACATCCAGGGCCTCGGCCATTTTGAAGAGGGCCGGCAGGGAAGGGTAGATCAAACAGCTCTCTATTTGAGATATCGTGCTAGGCGTGACCCCCACGAGTTTGGCCAGTTCGGTTTGAGATAACCCTTGACGGGTGCGCAACTCCTTGAGGCGTCCTCCCAGATCGATGCGGCCGCTCGCGCGAGGGTCCGAGTCAAACGTTACCTCAAGCCCCTTTGACCAATACAGATAGGGTTTGTTCAGAGTCTCTATATCCCGTTTTTCGGCCTTGAGTATGGTCAGCGAGGTTTTGCCCCGTTTGACTGATAGATCGATGGCCACTTGGGCGACTTGGTTGATTCTGGCGCGGAGCCGCTGAGAATGGGCGCGTTTTTCGATGATCCAATAGGCGACGGTGTTCAATTCATAAAGTCGCGGACAGGAGTGGGAGTAAAAATTGATGATGTGGTCTTCACCGCCCCATAATTCCTGCATTCCGGTAATACTTTCGAAGATGAATCGAACATCCCCCTCCAAGTGGGCCTGGGCATCATACACGGCTTCCATGACATGGTGATCGTTGTGGGGATCTTCGATACAACTCATCTGGCACGCTTGTTTGTGTAAACCGTCATTATAGAATTTTAGAAATACATCGGAACCGGCCCCTTTGCCATAGGTGAAGCAGTCAAGGATTGTCAGGTGGCCACTATTCGCAAGAGGACCCAGTTTGTCTAACAGGTTTTTTGGCGATCGGTCAAAACTGACATAAACCAAAGGTTTGCTTTTTGCCTGGGATGACCGGATGAAATTGAGGTAAAAGACCGGGGCCAGACTGCCGGCGTCATCGTACCATACCACGTTGTCCCCGATATAAAGGCCGTCGATGAGCCGGTCAAGATTGCCAATACCCGTTGCGACGCGCGATTTTCCCAGTTTCATTGCATTCTATTCCATAGTGAGAATTGTCAAAACGTAACGGAAGACAAATTTAGTAGAGAGGTACCGGGACATTTCAGTCTACCGCAAGATGGAGCTCATCACATTCTCTTATTCAAGCCCCTCATTTAGATAAAAATTCTCCCCATTGTCAACCGGTCAGGTTGCCGTTAACAGTACTAATTTCATCAAGTGCTCGAAATAACACCGAGGAACCGTAGGGTTTAAAGATGTTTGGCTAAAGTGAGTTGGTTTTTGAGGATGCTGACCTTATAGGCCGGTTGGGTCAAATCGTGGTGACCGCGGATAAACGGGACATAGACCAGGAAGTAGCTTTGCGGTGTCAGTTTGATGTCGGATAATTTTGGGTACAGAACACTGCGGGGTTTGACGAAATCGGCCAGTATGACTTTGAGACTTTCCACAGCCTCTTCAACGGATAAGGTGACTGGATGAATCTCCCCATCGGGGATGTGTTCTACGGTGGTTTCCTGTGGCAGACTCAGGGTCATTTTTGTGGCCAGAGGCAGAAATGTCTGGGGTCGAATTTTAAACGCCGGGGTTAAGAATCGATAGGGTATATCGTGCCATTCCGGGCGGGCGACCACGGGCAGGTTGGCCACGATAGCCAAATCCGCGTAGGTATTCAGGGTTAATCCCTCGACCCCGGTTTTGATCCGCCAGAAAGGAAGATAGAGAATCGGAAAAGGGGTATCGGAGCCGAGCGTTAGATGACCGAATTTCAAGCGGTTGAGATGAGATTGGCCCGGTTTCCAGGCGGAGTTGCAATTTTTACAGAGCAGCACCAGGGTTTCGCGCGGGCCTTCAAGGTCCCACCCGCAATCGGGGCAGAGGGTCGGCAAAAAACCGAGCCCCCATTGGGGCTTTTCCGCCGTCGCCAAAACCTCTTCAAAATCGTCGGGCAGTCCTTGGCCGACCGGTTCGTTCAGCACCGCATCATATAAACGGTCCTCTGCGTAAAACGGCGCATAAATCAAGCTCATGTGTTCACCGATATGCGACTGGTGGTAAATCGGTTTGGGCAGTGGCGTGCTGTAATTCTGTTCTTGTATTTGCATCATCTGCTCAAAGGACCGGCTGATGGGTAAAAAACGGCCTGCAGATTCCGGCGACATGAATCTGAGTTTAAGTGTTTGGCTTCTGAAACCGAGCGAAATCGGAAAAAATGATGATACCAGAGCCTGGTAGCTGACGTCGATAAACTTCTGACGCACGCCATCGGTGACACAGGAAAAGAGCATCCCCTTGAATCGCCAGTAAGGAAAATAGTAGAGCGTTTTACCCTCAGGTGCGTTATCGGGAAGCAGGTAACGAAACACGCCACGGGAATGAAGGTATGATCTGACCCGACAGAATTCGCAGCAAAAAATGCGATCTGTTTCCGACAGCACGGCGGGTGCACCGCACTGAGGGCATTGTTGTTCGATAAGGAGATTAAAGTTTTTCACCGCATTGATTACAGTACATGGCATCTGTCAAATTTTCAGTATGGCACTTCCCGCAGGTTCGCGGCAGGGGCTTCTGGTCCACGGACTGTCCGCAACGGGGGCAGAATTTTGCACTCGCAGTCAAGTTTTTTCCGCACTTTTGACACTGGTCAAAGACCACCTGCTGATGACCGCACTGCGAACAGAATTTGGCATCCACCTGGACAGGATTCCGGCATTCAGGACACATGTTCGTCTGCGGGTCGGCATCGGCCCGAGAGGCGTTCTTTTCGCCGGTAAAATAGTGCGCAAACATGGCCGGCAGCATCAACCCGACACCGGCCCCCATTCCCATTGACGCACCCGAGGCGCCCTCGGCTTCCGATGCCTTCTCCATCGCCATAGCCGCTTTCATCTGCATCAGTTTATTCATGTCATCGAAGACGCCCATGCGGCTGCGGTCGTCGATGGCCTGCTGGACCTCGGGGGGCGGCGTAACGGCATTGATATAGATGTGTGTCAGGCGGATGCCGAAATGGCTGAAATCATTCTGGAGCCGTTCGGACAGTCCCTGGGAAAGGGCGTCGTATCGGGACGGCAGGTCCAGGATCGATTCGAGCGTATCTCCCATGTAATCGTTGAAGCGGGATACGATGACGCGGTTGAGGTACTCTTCGATCTCATTGGTCGTGAACATACCCTTGGTGCCGACCATCGAATTGATGAAGAGCAACGGCTGTACGATTTGCAGGTTGAATACGCCGAAAGCGCGCAGCCGGATCAGACCGAGTTGGCGGTCTTTAAAAGCCACCGGATCCCGCGTGCCCCATTTCAGGTTGGTAAAAACCTTCAGATTGACCAGATAGACTTCCGCCCGCAGGGGGCTGCTCATGGCCCATGGAAGGCTGGCAATTTTGGTCAGAATCGGAATGTTCGCCGTTTTGAGCGTATGGCGACCGGGTCCGAAAGCCCCGACTGCCTTGCCGCGGTAAAAGAATATTCCGGCCTGGCTTTCCCTGACGGTGAGCTGTGCACCGTATTTGATTTCCCCTGAACCTTCTTCGGGAATTCGGTGGACGAGTTCCTGCCCGGTTTCGTCAAACCACTCGATGTTCTCTAGAAAAATGAGGTTGTTGGTGCCCATGGTGCCGTGGTCTCCCTCCGTTGGTCGAAGCGCGCGTACCGGCGTCAAAGGATCTTTGTGATTATTTGCGCAGTTGGTACTTGCGGATCGCCCGGTTGTGATCGATCAGATTGGTTGAAAATTGATGGGTACCGTCCCGTTTTGATACAAAATACAAAAATTTCGTGTCCGCTGGATAGAGAGCGGCCTCGATGGCTGCCCGCCCCGGGCTGGCGATGGGACCGGGAGGCAGCCCCTGTATCCGATATGTATTGTAGGGCGTCGACGTTTCCAGATGTTTACGGGTCAAGTTGCCGTTGAAGTTCTTTATGCCGTAAATGACCGTCGGATCGGTTTCGAGACGCATACCTTTTTTCATGCGGTTGTGAAAAACCGAAGAAATGAGCGGCCTTTCGAAAGGCGCCCCGGTTTCCTTTTCGATGATGGACGCCAGGGTGATGGTTTCGTGCAGGCTAAAACCGAGTTCAGCCGACCGGTCGATCCAGTCTTGCGGGATTTCGGAACGCATCCGCGTGACCATCGCCTCGATGATCCGCTCTGCTCCGGTATCTTTCGGAAAGAAATAGGTTTCTGGGAAAAGATACCCCTCGAAAGTAACGGCCTCGATGCCCATTTTTTCGACATAACCGGCATCATGGGCCGCCCGGAGAAAAGCCTGACGTCCCCCCAGACCGGCCGCCTCGATGATTTCCGCAATCTGGTTTAGATTCGCGCCTTCCGGAATGGTAAACCGATAAAGCCGTACCTTGCCCGAGACCATCCTCTCGAGAATGCCTGCGGGGGGTAGATCCGATGAAAGAAGGTACTCGCCGGCCTGGATGCTTTTGTCCGCACCCTTCAGGCGGGCCAGCAGTCTGAACTTGAACGGGTGCGAAATCAGTCCTTCGGCGTAGAGGGTATCCGCTATTTTTTTTAAGCTTTGGCCTTTGGAAACGGTGACGCTTTTTTCGAACGGCGGGCCGGTGGGCGGCGAGGTGGCATAGCGCGTGAGATCGAGGTAACCAAACAAGCCGGCGCATGCCATTGCCAGGCAGATAGCCGCTATAACGAGAAATATTTTTTTCAAGGTACCATTCACTCCACAGGGCCCGCCGGGTATCTTCGGAGACCGATCAACGAAGCCCATTCCGATTGAGAAATGACACTATATTGTATGTCAATTGTATGTCTTATGTCAAAGATCTCACCCGATAAATGGTGGCGGTTCCGGGGATGTCGGCATCAAAGCTGTGGCGAAGGGTTGAAATTATCGCCAAATCCGGATAAGAAATTCATTTCAACCCCAACAATCGCCGTTTGTCTGTGCTCTCCCCCTGCGTAGCCGGAAGCTGTGCGCCGCGGAGTGACTGCCGCTAAGAAATAAGGAAAGGGTCTTCATGACAAAGCCGAAACTCAAACAACACCTCATTAACCGGGACTGGTGCAAAGGATGCGGTATTTGTGTCGAGTTTTGCCCCAAGAACGTACTGGAACTTGACGAATCGGAAAAAGCGGTTGCCGCACGATTGGAAGACTGCATCTGCTGTCGCCTGTGTGAGATCCGATGCCCGGATTTGGCCATTGAAATCGAAAGCGAATAGGCAAAGTTTATGAACAAAAGGATCAAATTCGTCCAGGGAAACGAAGCCGTCGTGGAAGCCTCGTTGTATGCCGGCCTGAATTTTTACGCCGGCTACCCGATTACGCCGTCTTCCGAAATCGCCGAACTGCTGTCTGCACGCTTGCCGGAGATCGGCGGCAAGTTCATACAGATGGAGGATGAAATTGCTTCGTTGTGTGCCATCATCGGGGCGTCATTGACGGGAAACAAGGTGATGACCGCCACCAGTGGACCCGGTTTCTCGCTGATGCAGGAGGCCCTGGGATATGCCATTATGACCGAAATTCCGTGCGTGATCGTCAATGTTATGCGCGGGGGGCCGTCCACGGGCATACCGACCCACGGCAGCCAGGCCGATGTCAACCAGGCCCGCTGGGGCACGCACGGCGACCATTCGATCATAGCGATGACGGCTTCCAACCATCAGGATATATTCGACGTCACGGTCACCGCTTTCAATCTTGCGGAGACGTATCGGACACCGGTGATCCTCCTGTTGGATGAAGTCGTCGGCCACATGCGGGAACGCTTGGTCATACCCGAAAAAGGTGAACTGCCCTTGGTGGAACGGTTGAAAACCTCTGTCAAAGAGGGCGTCGACTATCACCCCTACCTGCCGCGGGAAGACGGTCGGCTGCCCATGTCTGATTTCGGCGGCGTTCACCGATACAATGTCACCGGTCTCTATCACGACATGTGGGGGTTTCCGTCAAGCGAACCCCGCGTGGTTCACGGCCTGATCCGACACCTGGTGGACAAAATCGAAAACCGGGTCAACAAACTGGCCCGGTTCAAGGAATTCTTCTTGGAAGATGCTCAGATCGTTTTCGTTTCTTACGGTTCGGCGGCCCGCTCGGCGTTGCATGTGGTCAAGAACCGGCGGTCGAGGGGAGAGAATCTCGGGTTGCTGGAACTGCAAACCTTGTGGCCCTTTCCTGCCGATATCGTCCGGGAACGGTGTGTTGGCGCCAAGGCGGTCATCGTTGTCGAGCACAACATGGGTCAGGTCATGCAGGCGGTCAAAATGGCGGTTGGCGAGACGGACAAAGTGTTCTTGGCCAATCGCATCGACGGCGTGTTCATCACCCCTACCGACATTCTCAATATTCTGCGGTTAATTCAGGGAAAGGGAGTCTAATCGATGTCCATTAAAAATTACCTCAGAGAACGGTTCTTCCCCCACCTCTGGTGCGCAGGCTGTGGGCATGGAATTGTACTCAATGGAATGCTCCGGGCGATCGAGGATCTTGGACTGAGCAAGAACGAAATCGTCATTGTATCGGGCATCGGCTGCTCGGCCCGCATCTCCGGTTATGTGGACGTTCATACGCTGCACACCATACACGGGCGGGCTCTGGCCTTTGCCACCGGGGTCAAAATCAGTCGGCCGGAGTTGAAGTTGATCGTACCGATGGGTGACGGCGACGCTTTGGCCATCGGCGGGAACCATTTTATCCACGCGGCGCGGCGCAATATCGACATCACGGCCATCGTGATGAACAACAGGATTTACGGGATGACCGGCGGACAGTTTTCTCCGCTGTCCGGCTATGGTATACGCGCCACCACCGCGCCTTACCAAAATATTGATCCCGGGTTCGATGTCGTTGAATTGTCGAAAGCCGCCGGTGCCACGTTCGTTGCCCGCACCACCGCGTATCATGCCAAGCAGACGACCGACTTCATCAAACAGGCCATCCTCCACAAAGGGTTTTCCGTAGTGGAAATTTTGACCCAGTGCCCGACCCATTTCGGTCGGAAGAACAAAGAGGGCAGTGCCGTGGACATGATGAACCTGTACAAAGAGAAAACGACGCCCATCGGGTCCAAAGCCAAACAGGAAAATTCGGATCTGATTGAAAGAGGAATTTTCGTGCAGAGCTTGCGGCCGGAATACTGCGAAGAATACGACAAGGTCATCGAACGGGCGACAAGGGGGCAGTGATTATGGAAAGATGCAGAATGGTATTCTCCGGTTCCGGTGGGCAGGGCGTCATTACGGCCGCGATTATCATCGCCGAGGCGGCTGTCATTCACGAGGACTTGAACGCCGTGCAATCCCAGTCCTATGGTGCAGCCGCTAGAGGCGGCGCCACGCGAAGCGACATCATCGTTTCCGACGCCGTCATCCACTTTCCACAAGTCATCCAGCCAAATGTTCTGGTCTGCCTGACCCAGGAGGCATACAACGCCTACTACGCCATTATTCGACCGGGCGGATTGCTGTTGACCGACAAGCGATACGTGAAAACCGAGAAGAAGGTTGATGCCCGGCAGGTCGAACTGCCCATGTACCGCTCCGTGATCGACTACGATCGGCAAACCGATCGTATTCAACATCTGCATGCTGGGAGCGGTGGTGAGCCTGACCCAACTCGTCCAACCCGAATCGATCCTGAAGGTGCTCGAAAGCCGGATTCCACCGGGGTTCATCGAAATGAACCGCCGCGCCTTGGATCTGGGCCTCGAACTGGGTCAGCAGGGTGGATGAGGTCCGTCCGGACGGCCCGTACGTAAAAGCGGGCGCCGAAGTCCTGCCAGGCGATAAATCCCAGGTCGATACTGACGTACCAGGCGGCCGTAAACGACCGTCGATCGCAGCTCCAAAGCCATTTCTGCTGCTGATCAAAAACGGGTTCGATACAGTGGTCGCTGCCATTGGGCAGTTCGGTCAAAAGGGTCATAAGCTCCATAATCGTCGGTAGCCGCCAATCGGCATGGCCGGAGAAATTGCCGGTATTGATCGTCTCAATATACGCTGCCGCCTTCCGCCAATCCAAAGGAAACGCCGAGCCCGATTGCTGCCACATGAGTCCGGTGGTTGCGTCCGTGATCGTTCCATCTGAATTGTCCCTGAAATCATTGACCCAATAGGCTTGGGGACGCCAGAGCCTGTCGACAGCAAAGCGCGTTCGTGCCGAACGGGGATCGGTTTTGATGCACCGACGGCGCAGCCGAACCGCCGTGGTACCGGTTCGGCGTTTCGGCCCCGCATCGGCCAGACCCGGAGCGCTGCAGTAGCCGGCCTTTTTCTCCCGCCAAGCGTGAGAGAGTTCATCGAGGTTGTAGAGCATGTCAACGCCCGAAGCGTAGCGTTCTGCTCTGTTGTGGGAAATCGCCCGGCGGATGAAATCATCCCAGGACCGATCCAGATCGGTGTTGAATGTCGCCACCGGGCGGTAATTTTCAGTCGGCAGGACCCCTGTCAACATGCGGTAGAAACAAATGCCCACAGAATAGAGATCAGCGGTGACGTCGACCCCGTCCGGATCCGCCTCCTGCTCCGGTGGCGCATACCAGGCCGATCCAACCTTTAGATTCGGCGGCCCAGCGAATGTTTCTCCATGCAGCTTGGAAAGGCCGAAATCGCAGATTTTGATTGTATCCTGCTCCGTGATCAAAAGATTGAAGGGCTTGATGTCGCGGTGAATGATGCCGGCATGATGCAGGCAGGACAACCCCTGGAGAGTCTGCCGTGCGTAGCCAAGGGCTTTTTCCAAATGGATGGGCCGTGACGGCTCGCCGGGGCGGGACCCTTCCCCGATCAGTGCCCCCAGGCTGTTAACGTGGTAAGTCATCAGGTAAAAAGGGCGGCCTTCGAATTCATCGAAATCGAGGATTTCGACGACGTTCGGATGCTTGAGGTCGGCCAGCGTGAGGGCCTCGGCGAGGAACATCTCCCGGATGGCAGCGTTGCCCATCAAAGAGACAAGCAGCGGGTCCGGATCCAGAAGCTTGAGTGCGGCGGCGGTTCCGATGATCGGATGCTCGACTTTGAACACTTTCCCCATGCCTCCCCGGCCGAGCAGGGCACGCACGGTGTATTTGCCGATGGTTTTCATCTTTATTTTGTCCGGCAGGCTGGCATCCCGGTCGTCAGTTGATTAAGCGGTTCAAGCGGTCGTCAATTTCAGGGTTAATGAGGCGAGCCTTACCACAGCCTTTTGGCATGAACTTCCGGCAAACCGGCGGCCATGATCTTGTTCACTGCGGCTGCGATGTCGTAGGCGACGAATTTGACTTCTATGGTGGCGAGATCCTTGTCCCATATGACGTATTTGGCGTTGTTGTTGCCGTCCCGCGGTTGACCGACGCTGCCGACGTTTACCGCATACCGGCAACCGGATTCGATGCACCGGGGTTTCGAACCCAGCGGTTCTTCGGTCAGGGTGCGGCCGTCGTAGGAAATGATGCTCAGTTCATGAGTGTGACCGAAAAAGCTGATCGGTTCCGTTAAGCCGCCCAAAATCCGGCGCATGTCCTCGGGGGAGTACTCAAAGCTGTAGGTTGTCACCGCGTCCGGTGGAAAACCGTGGACAAAGCGGCCGTCGTGCGATGTCATGACAGCGGGAAACCCCTTGATGATCTTCAGCGCCTTTTCCGAGAGCATCGATACCGTCTTAATCAGTGAGGCCTTGGCCATGGGGTTGAACCGTGCCAAGTGATCACGCTTGAGCACCGCCAGTTCATGGTTGCCGAGGGTCGAGGGAATGCCGCGATCGCTGAGCGTCCGGATCACCCGGTCCGGCTCAGCACCGTAGCCGATGCAGTCACCCAGGCAGAAAACCGCTGCGATGCTCGATTGGGCGATATCGTCGAGAACGGCCGTCAGGGCCTCAAAGTTACCGTGAATATCGGAAATGACCGCTACCCTCATCGGTTTGTTCCGTCCATCTTCTATGTTGGTTGTCGGCGGGGGCCACTCGGGGGCGGTCCGGTTATGTGAGTTGAAAATACCATTGCATCAATTGGGGGCCGAAAAAGATATACGAGGTGGCACCGATTGACAGAAAAGGGCCGAAGGGTACGGCGAGCTTCAGGTTTTGTCGTGTAGCGACCATGATGAGCAGGCCGACCAGCGTACCAACGGCCGATGATACGAAAATGGTGAAAAACACCCCCTTCCATCCGACCAGCGCACCGATCATGGCCAGCAGTTTGATGTCCCCGCCGCCCATGCCCTCTTTGTGAGTCAGCAGGTGATACGCGACAGCCACGGCAAAAAGGCTGCCACCGCCGACGGCCACGCCTATCAGGGAGTCAATCCATGACAATGAAGGAACGGCAAAGGCGGCGCAGAAAAACACAACGATGCCGGGAAGCGTGAGACGGTCAGGGATGATGCGGTGGTCGATGTCAATGAAGGTGATGACGATCAATGCACAAATAAAAATAAAATACACCAAGGATTCCATCGAAACACCGAACTTGGCGTACAGCGCCAGAGCGGAGAGCCCGGTCAGAAGCTCGATGAGGGGGTAGCGGAGAGATATGGATGCTTGACAATGGCGGCACCGGCCGCCGAGGATCAGGTAACTGAACAACGGAATGTTGTCGTAGAAGCGGATGGCGGCCGCGCAAGACGGGCACGCAGACCCTGGAAAAACAATCGATTTTTCCGCGGGCATGCGGTATATACACACATTAAGAAAACTGCCCACGCAAAGGCCGAATAACAAAACCATCCCCAGCAGCATGTGATTCATCTCCTGCACCCCTGGATTGATGGTAAGCTCGACCGCGAAGGACGTCTCCAGGGTTTGAAACAATTTTTAAGCATATAGGGGATATAGGGAAAAATCAAGGTTGTTGTTGCCAACCGGCCTATATGCGTTATAATATCTAGCTAATCTCACAGTGAAAACATGGTGTTTGGCCCGGATTTCCGACCGTTCGGAAGGCCTGTGCACCTGAACCAAGGAGTTATCAATGGCCGAAACAGACAAAGACGACCTGATCAGTATTCTGGAGGAAGAGGATGCGGTGGCGAACATACCGTTGTCGCTTCCCATGATGCCGGTAAGGGATATCGTCATCTTCTCCGACATGTTGTTGCCTCTTTTTGTCGGGCGAGAAAAGTCGATCCTCGCAGTGGATGACTCGGTTACGAAAGACGGGTTTATCTTTTTGGCCACCCAAAAAGAGCCTGGTATCGAAAATCCCAAAACCAAAGATATCTATCGAATGGGCACCGTTGGCCGGGTTTTGCGGATGCTCAAACTGCCCGATGGGCGGGTCAAAACCCTTGTCCAAGGGATCGTCAGGGCCAAGGTCGTCAAATATCTCAGCCAGAAACCGTATTTCAGGGTCAAGGTGGCATTGGTCGAGGAGATGCCCATCAGCGGAATGACAGTTGAGATAGAGGCGCTAATGAGGAACGCTCGCGAACAGACCGAGAAGATACTGACCCTGCGCGGTGAGATGACCGGAGAGGTGAGCACCGTGCTGGAAAGCGTCGAACAGCCGGGTAAGCTGGCCGACCTTGTGGCCACCAACCTGAAGCTTAAGATCGAGGAAGCCCAGCAGCTGCTCGAAATTTCCAACCCTGTCGAACGGCTCAAAACGGTCAACCGCTTCTTGATGAAAGAGCTCGAACTGTCGACCATGCAGGCCAAGATTCAATCCGAGGTCAAAGAGGAGATTTTCAAAAGCCAACGGGATTATTTTCTGCGAGAACAGGTCCGGGCGATTCACAAAGAGCTCGGCGAGCAGGACGAAAAAGTATTGGAGATCGAGGACTACCGGAAAAAGATCAAGCGTGCCAAAATGTCCAAAGATGCCGAAGGCGAGGCCTACAAACAACTCCGGCGACTCGATCAGATGCATCCCGATTCTGCGGAATCCTCGGTTGTCCGAACCTATTTGGACTGGCTGGTCGAAATGCCGTGGAGCAAGACCACCCGAGATGTCATCGACATCAAAGCCGCTAAAAAGGCCCTGGACAAATATCACTACGGTCTGGAGCGGATCAAGGACCGCATTCTCGAATACCTGAGCGTTCGCAAATTGAACCCGGAAATGAAAGGGCCGATTCTCTGTTTCGTCGGCCCTCCGGGCGTGGGTAAGACGTCTTTGGGGCAGGCTATCGCACGGGCTCTAAAACGTAAATTTGTCCGCATTTCTCTGGGGGGCATCAGGGATGAAGCGGAAATCCGTGGACACCGTCGGACCTATATCGGCGCATTGCCCGGACGTATCCTGCAGGGGTTGAAACAATGCGGCAGTCGTAATCCGGTCTTCATGATGGATGAAATCGACAAACTGGGGTCGGATTTTCGTGGCGATCCGTCCTCGGCTTTGCTGGAAGCTCTCGATCCTGAACAGAATGGCGCATTCAGCGATCATTACCTGAACATGCCTTTCGATCTGTCTCAGGTCATGTTTATCCTGACGGCCAATCTCACCGACACGATACCCTCTGCCCTGCTGGACCGGATGGAGATCATTACCCTGCCGGGATACACCGAAGAAGAAAAGAAGGCCATTGCAAAAATACACCTGATTCCGAGACAAGTTAAACAAAACGGTCTGAAATCACAGGGGATATCCTTCAGCAATGCGGCGCTCGACATGATCATTTCCGAATATACATCCGAGGCCGGATTGCGAAATCTTGAGCGTGAACTCGGCTCGATCTGTCGTAAGGTGGCCCGTCAAATAGCGGAAGGTCACAAGGGAAAGATCAACATCGGTTGCCAGAGCCTCCAAAAATACCTGGGAGTTCCGAAATTTTATCCCGAGATGGATCAGGAAGAAGCCCAAATCGGCCTGGCAACCGGACTGGCCTGGACCCAGGCCGGGGGCGAGGTGATGTATGTTGAGGCGTCCCTGATCCGCGGCAAAGGCGAGCTGATCATCACCGGGCAACTCGGCGAAGTCATGCAGGAATCCGCCCGGGCCGCCGTGAGTTTTTCCCGTTCTAAAATCCACGGCTACGGCGGCAAGGAAAGCATTTTCGATAACGTCGACATTCACATCCACGTGCCAGCAGGTGCAATTCCCAAAGACGGGCCCTCGGCAGGGATTGCCATGGCCACCGCTTTGATCTCGGCAGCCACCGGACGGCCGGTTCGCAACGATGTGGCCATGACCGGAGAGATCACGCTCAGAGGCCGGGTTCTGCCCATCGGTGGTCTCAAGGAGAAATCTCTCGGAGCCATCCGCGCGGGCATTAAAACCATCGTTATCCCGTTCAAGAACAAGAAGGACTTGACCGAGATCCCGAAAACCGTCCGGCGCAAGGTGAAGTACGTTCCGGTG
Organism: uncultured delta proteobacterium; assembly: GCA_963792945.1. Lineage (GTDB taxonomy): Bacteria > Desulfobacterota > Desulfobacteria > Desulfobacterales > SG8-13 > JARFQH01. The sequence continues at coordinate 218,341 of CAWBYM010000006.1, forward strand.
GAACGCATGGAGGAGGTGCTCACCTATGCCCTTGAAAAGCCCCCTGTCAAAGGGAAGCGCAAATCCCAGGCCGTCACAGCCCGAAAGTCGAAGTCGGTTAAAAAGCAGAAATGAAAATTCTCGCCTTCGACACGGCCACGGAAAGCTGCAGCGTGGCGCTGACCGAAGACACGCGTCTGCTGTCTGAGATTACTCTCGTCAACACCAAGACTCACTCCCGCCAACTGACCCGTTTGATCCGTGAGGTCTGCCGGCTGGCGGAAATTGAACTGAACGAGATCGACGGTTGTGCGGTAACCCGCGGTCCCGGATCGTTCACCGGTTTGCGTATCGGTGTCAGCACGGCCTTGGGCCTGGCCCAAGCGACAGGGCGACCGATTGTTGGGGTGTCGACCCTCCAGGTTCTGGCCGTACAGGCGGCGGCGCCCTTCGCAAATGGTCTGCGCCATGATCGACGCCCGCCGGGGGGAGGTGTATTTCGCCACTTACAAACATACTGCAAAACACCTGGTTGCGCAGCAATCGGAACGGGCACTCAATCCCGGCGATGCGGTCGATTCCATCGGCGAGCCGTGCATTTTCGTCGGCAGCGGCGCCGTTCTTTATCACGATGTCATCCGCGGGCGCTTGGGAGAGGCCGCGAAATTCGCTGCAGAAATGAACCATACCATCCGAGCGGCCACGGTTGCCTCGCTGGCTTACCTGCGGCTGTCTGCCGGCGATGCAGACGACCTTATGGGTTTTGTACCCTTTTATCTGCGGCCGTCCGACGCCCAAAACAAAGGTGCCGACCAGCGGTCAGTCCGGCGGCCGCTTCAAGCGTCAGATGCGAAATGATCCGGTTATCATTGACAATAGATTGAAGCCTCTGCTACTAGTTATGGTTCGGGAGTTTATATCACAGCGGCACCCTTGCCCCGTCAGAGGAAAGCGAAATGAGTGATTTCGCATGGCCGGATCGGACCAGCCAGACGGCTTTTCCGGTGGCCAAGCCCGGTTATCCGTTTATATTTGCCAGTGCTTTCACTACGGCCGTCCTGGCTTTGCTCGATCTCATGCTTCCGGCGTTGCTGGGGTTGTGTGTCACTTTTTTCATCGTCTACTTCTTCAGGGATCCGGACAGGGTTGTCCCCAACGCCGAGGGAACGCTGGTATCGCCGGCGGACGGGAAGGTTATCGCGGTGGAGTCGTCAGGGCCGACGGCGTACTACGAAACCGAGTGCCTGAAAATCAGCATTTTCATGTCCGTCTTCAATGTACACGTCAATCGTATCCCGTGTGAAGGAACCGTCAGGACGATCAGCTATTATCCAGGAAAGTTTATCGCGGCCAACCTTGACAAGGCTTCCAGCGACAATGAGCGCAATGCCGTGTTCCTCGAGTCCGTAAATGGAAAGAAGATCACTGCCGTCCAAATCGCCGGTCTGGTTGCGCGGCGAATCATTTGCGCCGTGCAGGACGGAGATCCTGTTCGACGCGGTCAGCGATTCGGAATGATCTGTTTCGGATCCCGCGTGGACCTGTATTTGCCGGTGGATGCGACGGTTACGGTCAAGGTCGGCGATCGCGTTCAAGCCGGGGCATCGGTGATAGGGAATCTGACATGAAAAGAAAGAAAAAATCGAGAGGTGAGCGGTTGCGGCGCGGGATTTACATTTTGCCGAATATGTTCACCTCGTTGAATATCTTTTTCGGATTCTATGCCGTCATCGCCTCCATCGACGGCAAGTTCGTTGCCGCCGCGCTGGCGATCATCATTGCAGCCGTGTTCGACCTGCTGGACGGAAAAATAGCCCGTGCGACTCACACCACTAGTCGGTTCGGAGTTGAATACGACTCCTTGGCGGACCTGATATCGTTCGGGTTGGCACCCGGTTTGATGATGTATCTTTGGGCACTGAAACCACTCGGTCGGATCGGCTGGCTGGCCGCATTCCTGTTCATGGTGTGCGGTGCCCTCCGATTGGCACGCTTCAACTCGCAGGTCGGCAAGGTTGGCAGCGATCGTTTTGTCGGCCTGCCTATACCGGCTGCCGCGGGCATGAATGCGACCACCATGCTTTTGTGGCATAAATTTGGTTTTCCGGTTGAACCGAACCGGATGCTGATTCTCGTCATGCTCTACATTATCGCTTTTCTAATGGTCAGCAATATCAGTTACAACAGTTTCAAAAACGCCAACCTGTATCGCAAAATGAATTTCAACGTTCTCGTTGCAGCGGTGCTGGTATTGATATTTATAGCGGCCCAACCATCTATCGCTCTGTTTTCTCTCTGCCTGGCATATGTCGTCTCCGGCCCGGCCAGTTCTATCTGGCGGTATCGGCGCAGGCTCAAGGCTGAAGAAACAAATCCCCAAGAGATCGAAGACCACTGACGTATTAATTCACCCATTCGGGCATCCATTCAACCGGAAGAGCTCTACAATCGACTGAATGACAAGGACGACGAAAAAATGAATCAGAAAAGAATCAATTTGGTGGTGGCCGGAGCCACCGGTGCTGTCGGCAACCAGATGATCCGTTATCTCGAGGAGACCGATTTCCCGCTGCGGTCGGTCAAGCTGTTGGCATCGAAACGATCGGTGGGGCGTGAACTCAGGTTCAAGGGCGATCTTCTGCCCGTGGAAGAATTGACCGAGGATGCCTTCAAGGGAGTGGATGTGGCTCTTTTTTCGGCTGGTGGGGACACGAGCTTGACATTTGCTCCGGCTGCAGCTGCGGCCGGGTGTGTCGTGGTGGACAACTCAAGCGCCTGGCGCATGGACCCCGAGGTTCCGCTGGTGGTTCCGGAAGTCAACCCGCAGGCCATTGCCGGCTACAAGTCCAAGGGCATCATCGCCAACCCGAACTGTTCGACCATCCAGATGGTGGTCGCCCTGAATCCCATCCACCGCAAAGTGGGAATTAGACGGATCGTTGTGTCGACCTACCAGGCGGTATCCGGAACCGGCAAGAAGGCCATCGATGAATTGTATGACCAAACCCGGGCGATGATCAATTTCCTGGACTTCGATAAAAAGGTTTACCCTCACCGGATCGCGTTTAATTGTCTGCCCCATATCGATCGGTTTCAAGACAACGGTTACACCAAAGAAGAAATGAAAATGGTCAACGAAACCCGCAAGATCATGGAGGACGACTCTATCGGAGTAACGGCCACCACCGTCAGGGTGCCTGTATTCTTCAGCCATTCCGAGGCGGTCAACGTCGAAACCCGGGAGCACATAACCGCCGCAGAGGTACGCCAACTTCTTTCGGAGGCCGCTGGAATCCGCCTGGTGGATGATCCGGCCCAGAACTTATACCCACTGGCGACCGATGCCGCCGGGCAGGATTTTACGCTCGTGGGGCGCATCCGGCAGGATGAATCGATTCCAAATGGCATCAACATGTGGATCGTCGCGGACAACATCCGCAAAGGTGCCGCAACCAATGCGGTTCAGATTGCCGACATTCTGATCAGGGATTACCTTTAAGCCGCACAACGGCTCACCTATCACCGAGACGGAGCAAATTTGGTTGTGGACAAAATACCATTGACGAGGGAAGGCTATCAGACCCTGAAAAGCGAGTTGGAGCGTCTGAAACGCGTCGAACGGCCGGCTAATATCCAGGCCATCGAAGATGCCCGGGCACACGGGGACCTGTCGGAGAATGCCGAGTATGCAGCCGCCAAAGACCGGCAGAGTTTTCTTGAGGGCCGTATCGGCGAGCTCGAATACAAGGTGGCTGCTGCGGAAATCATCGATATCAGCAATCTCTCCAAAGACAAGGCGGTATTCGGCAGCCGGGTCGTGCTCGAGAATATAGAAACCGGGGAGGATGTCGAATACCAGCTGGTGGGGCCGGAAGAATCGAATATCGAAGCCGGCCGTATTTCGATCACCTCACCCCTCGGGAAAGCGATCATCGGAAAAAAACCTGGGGATGAATTGACCATTCAGGTGCCGGGAGGCCGGCGCACATACGAACTCGTGGACATCGTATAAGGCGGTTGCGCCTGTACCGCTCTAACAGGCTGTTTGAAAACGGCATGAGCGCCGGCAAGACAAGACAAAATCCGACGCAAGAGCGGAGTTTATGTGTTGTGATGAATGAGCATGTTAAGGAGCGTTTTAACATCGTATTGTCAAACACAATAGTTTTTAACAGTCTGTTAATTCATATCACTTTGAACAGTTACGGCAAACATTTCAGACTACCCATGGAGGCATAGGCTGTGGCACGAATCACTGTCGAGGATTGCTTGGGAAATATCCCCAATCGATTTTTATTGGTCAATATGGTGGCCAGACGGGTCAGGCAGATCCGTGAGGGCTCGGAATACCTGGTCAGCGCCCCTAAGAATGAAGACATCGTCATTTCCCTGCGCGAGATAGCCGCCGGTAAAATTAAGCTGAAAACAAGCGATTCCGCTCTGCTCGAATCCGCTGGAGCGGGAGCCGAACTCCCGGCCCCGGAAGCAGACCAAGAACCAACTCCCGCTGCGGAACCGGCTGTCGAATAGGCGTTGCCGAAAAAAACATACCTATACAAGAAGATCAACCGGTTCGTCGGAAAGGCCCAGCATCGCTACGGTATGATTAGTGACGGCGACCGGGTGCTGGTGGGGTTGTCCGGCGGAACGGACAGCTTGACGTTGATGTGGACCTTGAGTGAGAGGCTCGAGCGGATCCGTGTCGATTACCAGCTGCATGCCGTCTACCTGGATCCGGGATTCGAGGGCGGGATTGCCGAAGGCCTGGCCGACTATTGTCGTGAAGCCGGATACCGGTTGACTGTTGAGCAGACGGATTATGGAGTCAAAGCCCACAGCGAAGACAACCGAGAAAATCCCTGTTTCCTGTGTGCGTGGGAACGCAGAAAACGCCTGTTCGAGATCGCCGAATCCCTCGGCTGCAGAAAGGTGGCTTTAGGTCACAACAAGGACGACATTATAGAAACCTTTTTCATGAATGTTCTCTACGCCGGGGAAATCAGCACCATGGTTCCTCTGCAGACTTTCTTCGACGGACGGTTGACCGTCATCCGGCCGCTGGCCTACGTTGAAAAGGACACCATCAGACGTTTCGCCCTCGAGCGGCGCTTCCCGGAATTCATCAACCCATGCCCCAGCGCCAGCCATTCCAGGAGGCAATACGTCAAGGGTTGGCTTCAACGGCTCTATCAAAGCAACGACAAAATCAAAGGCAATATTTTCAGATCTCTGAGTCATGTCAAAAAAGAATATCTGCTGGGGTGAACCACATGATCCCTTGTGGTCGCCGCTGACCGGCCATGATCCTGCGGGGATGGTAAACAATGAGAGAGTTGACACCGCCCGGATCTTGAACTTCACTCCCGCGAATCGAGCCGGGCAATTTTACTCCGGCCCGCAATTCAACAGGGCAGGGGGGGTTGCCAATGCCAATGACGATGAAAGATGTCCAAAATGAACGGGACCACCGCAATATTCCCATCGACAAGGTCGGTATTAAGAATCTCAGGTATCCTATAACGGTCCTCGACCGCCGCAACGGATACCAGAATACCGTGGCCTCCATCAACATGTATGTCGATCTGCCGCACAAGAACAAGGGCACTCACATGAGCCGGTTTGTCGAAATTCTCCACCTGTTCCGACCCGAAGTGTCCTTGAAACGCATTGCCGATGTATTGGAGCAAATGAAAGAGCACCTCAACGCGGCGTCTGCGCACATCGAAGTCATGTTCCCTTATTTTATCGAAAAAAAGGCCCCGGTGAGTGAATCGCCTGGGTTGATGGATTACAACTGCAAGTTCCAGGGTTACAGCGGGCCGGACGGCCGGGTGGATCTGGTCGTCGAGGTGACCGTACCGATCTCATCCGTGTGCCCCTGTTCCAAGGAGATCAGTCGGCACGGTGCCCATAATCAGCGCGGAGAGGTGAAAGTCTGCACACGGTTTAACAAATTCATCTGGATCGAAGATGTGATCGAACTCGTGGAAGACGCCGCCTCCTGCGATGTTTACTCGGTCCTCAAAAGGGTCGATGAAAAGTGCGTAACCGAACGCGGCTTTTCGAATCCCAAGTTTGTGGAGGATATTGTGCGCGATGTGTCACAGAGGCTGAACGAGGACGAGAACATTACCTGGTTTTCGGTCAGCGCCGAAAACTTCGAATCGATTCACAATCACAGTGCATATGCCCATATCACGAGCGGCCGACTGGACTCAGCGACCCGGCCTCGATAGGCGCCCCTGCAAGTCATCCCCAGTCAGGTCATCATCCTTTGTCTAATCCAGAGACTGCACGAGCCTGCGGGTGATCCGTTCGGCCGATTTCCCCTTCGAGTTCAACAAAACAACGAAACGGTTGAGACCGCCGTCGGGATTTTCGATGTAGCCGGCCCGGGTACTGATACCGTGCAATGTGCCGGATTTAAAATATTGCCGTCCACTCTGACGCATGAGTGCGTAATGGGGAACGAAAGCGTCCAGCACCCGGGACAGGTCGCGGGCCGTAATCCGGTTGGCACGGGAGATTCCGGACCCTTCGGTAAGATGCAGATCGCCTAGTTTCAGTATCTCTCCGGCATAGGTGCGGGCAGCCCGCACCCCGTTGTCAAGAGTGCCCGGCGCCCCGAAGGCTCTGGCTCCTGAAGCGATGAGTATTTGGTTGGTGATGTAATTATTGGAAAATTCAAGCAAGCGTTCAATGATATCGGTGAGGGTAAACGGGGACAGGTGGCGGAAGATCAACCGGTCTTTTTCGGGACGAACGCCGGCGACTGTTATGTTGCCATCCATCGGGACACCGTTCTGGGCGAGGAAATATGCGAACAGGTGGCCGCTGTAGAGTGTAATTTCATTTTCATTATGGGATAAGACGATCCGTCCCTCGGTCAGTCTCGATGACTTGACCCGTTTGACGATCATCGGCAGGAGCGGCGATTGGGGTTCGGCGCTGACGAAACGGCCATCGACTTTTTTAAAGGTGACCGTATTGAAATTGACGCACAAGGCCCCGTTCGGCGCATCGTAGGGTTCGGCTGAAGAGGAGACGCCGGGGATCACCAGCGGTTGGGCGAAATAACGGTCGTCCAGGATCAGGTCGTTTATCCGATCCAACCGGGAACCCAAGGACCGGGCAATGTCGGCCACCACCTCCGAGACGAGCAGAGGGTCACCGTAACCTTTGATAGTCAGGTTCAGGTCGTCGTCGAGGTAGAATTCGGTGACGAACCGATAATCGGGCCCCAAGTAGTGCAAGGCCACCAGGGAAGTCAATATTTTCAGGGTCGAGGCCGGGATCAGCGGCTGGTCTTCATTCTTGGAGAGAAGTACCCGACCGTCGGGGCCGGTAACCAAAATGGCATCCCGTTCTCCGATCAATCGGGTCAGGTTTTCCAGACCGCTATCGGCCGGACTCTCGGGCGCCAGGGTGACGACCCAGAAAACTGCGGCCGACAAGGTGCAGAGAATGTGGCGCAGCTTGGGCGACAATAAAGACTTCCGTATCAGCACGTGGCAGATATCCTTCAATTTCAAGCCGATTCCCACAAGGTTTCGAAGATCCGGCGGCTTGACCGCAGATATTCCCGGTCCGGCGTGAAAATCTCCAAGGTGACAGTGTCGTCATAACCTGTCTTCTTCAACGCTTTAAGTACTTTCGAGAATCTGATGCACCCGGATCCGAGCGGAAGATGATTGTCATCCTTGCCGAAGTTGTCGCTGACGTGCACATGGCCGATGCGATCTGCAAATGCTTCGATCAGTTTGACGATCCGTTTGCCACGCGGGCTGCCGATGTTGGCATGGCCGGTGTCGAGAGTGAACTTCAGGCTCGGAAAACGGTCGAAGACGTCATCGAGTTCCCGCACGTCGACGCAAAATTGGCTGCGCGGAAACATATTCTCCAGGCACAGGGTAAGGTCGAGTTCGGCCGCCTTTGAGACAATGACCTCCAGGCTCCCCATCGCGTAGCCGCGGGCGATTTCCGGCACAAACGAACCCATGCCGGTGATGTGGGCCGGGTGGACGACGATTTTTTCAGCTCCCAGAACAGCGGCCGTTTCGAGGGATTGTGTGACTTCCAGGAGAGAAGCCTGGCGGATACTTTCGGTCAGGTCCGCCACGGAGACGAAAGTCGGCATGTGGCAGATCACCGGCATGCCGTGATTGTGAAGCGCTTTTTTGAGCGCATCCTTTTCTGCGTTAATGGCGGTGTAGTGCGCTGCCGGTGGATCCATGGTCAATTCAAGGTAGTCGAAGCCCAAAGCCGCAATCAGATCGAGTTCCTGACGCACAGGGACAACCGGGAAATTCATGGCGCCGTAGCGCATGGGATCACTCCTCCGAGAAGAAGGCCGTCAGAGACAGAAGACGGTCACGGTATTATACCACACCTGAGAAACAGCCATAAACGATTATCGGTGTTGGTGCGGTGGATGGACCCCCCCACAATTCCCTGCTGATGGGATTCAGTCCCCGAAAGAGATGCCGAGGTCGCGGGCGGTCAAGAGCGTATCGCAATCCAGCGGCACGCTCTTCATGCGTTGGGTGCACTGGGCCAGAGGGACATGGTTGACGGTCGGCGGATCGAGCGCGACCATGATGCCCGAATGGCCTTGGTCCAATGCGCGGACACTGGCGGCTCCGAACCGCAGGGCCAAAAGGCGGTCGAAAGACGTGGGGGTTCCGCCGCGGAGCAGGTGGCCGAGCACAACCGTACGCGCCTCCTTTCCGGTCAAGGCCTCGAGGTCGGCGCAGACTTTCCCGCCGATACCACCCAGGCGTTCGGCCCGACCCGGCTTTCCGGCGGCCGCTACGGTGTAAGCCCCATCCTGCGGGCGGGCACCTTCGGCGACGACGACGATGGAAAACCGGCGGCCGCCGGTTTCCCGCTCCATCACTTTTTCGGCCACCTTTTGGATGTCGAAGGGTATTTCGGGAATCAGGATCGCATCGGCTGTCGCGGATACGCCTGAATTCAATGCGATCCAGCCGGCATAGCGGCCCATAACCTCGACGACCATTATCCGTTGATGGGATTCAGCGGTGGAATGCAGGCGGTCGATGCATTCCGTGGCGAAGTGGACGGCCGTATCGAATCCGAAAGTCACAATGGTCTTGTCGAGATCATTGTCGATGGTCTTGGGGACCCCTACCACTCGCAGTCCTTTTTGATGGAGGATGTTGGCGATGGCCAACGATCCGTCCCCACCGATCGCGATAAGGGCATCGATGCCGTGCCGGCGGAAGCTGGCAACGAGATCGTCGGTGCGATCTTTTTCGATTGTCTGACCTCCCGCGTCGACGTGCGGAAACTTTAAGGGATTACCCCGGTTTGTCGTTCCCAATATGGTCCCGCCAACATGAGTTATGCCGCGGACGGCATCGCGTCCCAGCGGGAGGAGACCACCCTGGGGATACTGTTCGGGGACCAGCAGACCGTTGTAACCGTCACGGATGCCGTAGCATTCCCAACCGCGGTGAATAGACGCCAGTACGATGGAACGTATCACGGCATTGAGACCGGGAGCATCGCCGCCGCCGGTCGATATGGCCAGTTTTTTGATCGACATTTCCGAATGGTTCCTTTCGTCAAATTCGCTTTTATCCGGGCACAGCCTCGCCGGTACCGGAGGGAGAGAGGGCGGCTTCAATACGGCGAGCGGCGCTTGGGGTTGGTATTCGGGATCGGTCAGCAGATTGTGAAGCGTGCGGAAATTTGCGGGATGGGGCGGTGCAGTCGCCAAGGGGCTGGATGATCACAGTCGTCCGGGAGGCTGGTGCGAACCGTGCTCCGGCAAGCCGAATCGTCGATCCATCGTCCCGATTTGTCGATGGGTTGTTTTAAAACCGGGTGCTGTGCATCCGGCACATCCGCAACGATTAACGGACTGGCGTGCTTTTGTTTTACCGTCCAATGACCGCAAATCCAACCCAAGCGCCTTGCGGGTGGCCGTTGTCTCGCCCCGGCGGTGAAACCGTCAGCGGGTCTGCGGCCGCCTCAATCATTGGACTCAAAGGAGTTGATTGATCTTGTCCCGCAGCTTACCGGAGCACTTGAACGTGATCACGCGACGCGGCCTCAGCATCATGGCGTCACCGGTGGCAGGATTTCTGCCTCTTCTTTCTGATTTTTCCTTCACACAGAACTTCCCGAACCCGCTGACCAGAACATCCTCACCGCTGGTCAGGGTCCGTTTCATTATTTCCAAAAGCGTTTCGACGGTATCGGTCGCCTGTTTTTTCGAAAACCCGTTGCCTTCGGCAACCGCCTCAATGATTTCGGCCTTCGTCAATGCCATGGCGTCAATTTCCCTCCCCGGTAATGGTCAGAGTCCAACTCCCGATTTATTATCAAAAAATGTATTGATTACAACAATATATATGCTAATCGCAAGTGGCGGCCGGTGGATTGGACCGGGCTGTTATTTTTATATCTTATTAATATTCTTGACAATATAACCCATACTCCCCGGTTAGGCAACAAAGAAATTGGGCAACTCTATAATTTTTTTGTCATTTTTTAGACCGGGTCTACCGCCATCGAGCATCTTTTCGCGCGGTGAAAGTATCCAGCGACCATTCGTCAATATCGGCAGCCGGGCCGACCTGCCTCAGCGGACATCCATTCTGCCGGCAGGCTGGACAGTCGTCTTCGACACATGGATCCATGTGTATCAGTGCGCTGGCCCGGCCGCCGAAGTAATCGACAACGATGGTCTCCACCGCTTTGGCCTCCCTGTGCGCCTGATCGAGTGAGCAATCCCGCGGGAGGACGAGATGCATGTCGATATGGGTGTGGTCGCCGGACTTCCAGGCCCGCAGCTGGTGAATGTCGAGCCAATTCGCCCGTCTGTTTCTGGTGAGCAGATCGGACAACTGAATCAATACGCGCCGATCCGCGGCGTCCATCAATCCATGGAACGATTGCCCAACCAGGGAAAAACCGGTGACAAGGATGTTCAAGCCGACGATGCAGGCAATCAATCCGTCGAGCCACAGCCAACCGGTGACTTTGACGAGAACCAAGCCCAAGAGGACCCCGATCGAGGTGCTCACATCGGTCAACAGGTGTCGGCCGTCTGCGACCAGCGTAAGCGATCCGCAATGTTTGCCCGAGCGTATCAGTCCGACGCCCATGATGAGGTTGACGACGCCGGCGCCGGCCAGCAGCAACAATCCGATATTCAAATGCGGTAACGGTGCCGGTTCTATCAGACGCGGGATACCGGTTTTGAAGATACCGATGGCCGCCATGATGATTAAAGCGCCTTCGAATCCTGCCGAGAAGAATTCGATTTTGCCATGACCGTAGGGATGATTCTCGTCTGGCGGCCGGGACGCCACCAGGATACTGACCAGGGCAAAGGAGGAGGCGACAACATTGATGATCGACTCCAGGGCATCCGATAGGATGGCTGAAGAATGGGTCAAACGGTAGGCGTAGAACTTCAGCGCCATCAGAAGGATGCCCACCAGGATGGCCAAACCGACGAGGACCGCCCGGCGCTTCAGGTCCCTGGGGCCCGAATCCGGCTTTTCGGCCATTTTTTCGGATTCGACTCGTGTCAATGCGTCCTTCTGGTATCTCTACGAGCGGTTATCGTTAAGGGCGCGAACGTATTTTACGGGGCAGGATCGTTGCTGCTGTTGTAGACAAAAAAGGCGGCCAGCACTTTTTTATATTCTTGAAGGATTTTGCCGAGGTATTTGAGATCCAGCCACCACGTCCGGTTTTCTATAGGGTTGTGCTCCACCGGGTGGTAGTAAAATGTCATTCGCGCGGCTGATTGATTCTTGGTGAAGGCCATCTGGGCCCGGCGCATGTGATAGGCGGAGCTGACGACGATGGCCGTTTTCAAACCCAGCCTTTGCATGATCCCCACTGTTTTGCGCGCTTCCACATATGTGCCGCCGAATTTATCTATCATGGGTTCGTCCTCGGGGGTCGATCTTCCGATGAGAACGCGATTGTCAGGCAGGTCCTCCTTCAGGCTGAAATATTCAACGACCCAAGGCCAATCGATGGCGGGGTGGCGGAGGGGCAGAATCAAATATTTCCCTTTGCCGTTGCGGACCATCATCGTCCCTTCTTCGATGCGCTCCCGATCTTCTTTGTACGAACCGGCGAGCACGACCACAGCGTCTGTGCGTCCTTCAACGGCATCACTGTCGATACGCAGGTATTCTTCGCCCTTGAGAAGAAAAAGAACGATGCCGACAATGGCTGCAGCCATCAACATCGGTGGGATATAACGGCGACGTTTTTGCATGGAGCGCGCTGGTTGGTTGTGTTGATCGCGGGAAACGGTCTGTGTCGATCAGAAGACCGTTGACGATATCCCCTGATAGTCATCGAGAAGCCATGGAACGGGCCGCCCGCCAGTTGCCCGCCGAGAGGCGCCGGCCGTACCGTGGTCTTCGCACGAAATTATACAACAGTTCGTGCCGGAATGGCAACGCCGGCGCCGATTCGCAAGAACGGAGGAGTCATGCCCCTTCGTTCAGCCGGACTGCGATCCCGACCGGGTCGAAAGGAAGATATGCCGTCAGGGTCTATTTGTCTTTGTCGGTGACTCCGGCTTCTTCAAAGGTCTGCATTTCCGTGAAGATGCGGATAGCGGCCTCCATGATTCCCATGGCGAGCGCTCCGCCGGTGCCCTCGCCGAGCCGCATGTCCAGGTCGAGAATCGGCGGGAGCTTGAGGTGGTCCAGCATGATCCGATGGCCGGGTTCCTCGGAGCAATGCCCGGCGAACAGATACTCTGTCGATACAGGAGCGAGAAGACCCGCAACCAGCGCTCCGGCGGTAGAGATGAAGCCATCGATGACCACCGGCCGCCGGTAGTATCCGCCAGCCAATATGAGGCCGGCTATGCCCCCGATTTCGAAGCCCCCAATCTTGGAGAGAACGTCGAGCCCGTCGACAGGGTCGGGCCGGTTGACATCGATCGATTTTTGAATGACCGATAGTTTATGCTGCAATCCTTTGTCATCGATTCCGGTGCCCCGGCCGACCATCCTTTCCAAATGGCAGCCGGTGATAACGGCCCCTATGGCCGCAGAGGGTGTCGTGTTGCCGATACCCATGTCACCCGTTCCCAGCAGCTGGATGCCTTTGTCAAACAGATCGGCAGCCACTTCGAATCCGGTTGAGACGGCTTTTGCTGCATCCGCACGGGTCATGGCCGGGCCGCGGCTGATATTAGCCGTTCCCTTGGCCAACTTTCGGATGAGCAGCCGGCCGTCGGCCTCCTGTTTTATCGGATCCAGCTCGGCGATGACCCCCATGTCGACCACGCGGATCTCAGCATCCACATGACGGGCCATCACGTTTATGCCCGCGCCGCCGTTGATGAAGGTTTTAATCATTTCGCCGGTGACTTCCTGGGGATAAGCACTCACGCCTTCGGAAGCGACACCGTGGTCACCGGCCATGACCACAACGGCCCTGGGAGCAATCACCGGGTGGGTGGTTTGTTGGATTGCGCACATCCGCTCGGAGATGTCGTGCAGGCGCCCCAGTGCCCGGGGGGGCATGACCAGCCGCCCCGTCCGCTGACGGGCCTTGTCGAACCAAGCCGTGTCCACAGGATGGATGCCAGCGAGTATCTGGTCAAGTGTCATGCGAGAATTGGTCATCACGAGGCTCCTTAAAGTGGAAAAGGTTTTATAGCGGCAGATCCGCCAGAGTTACGGACGGGAGACCACAGCGTTTTAAAGCCATGATTCCGGCCGCCGTCTCAAGGCTGTGTCGGATACTGACGAAAACCTGTTGCCTTGGATCGGCCCCTGGTATATATGTCTTCCTTTCCAATTTCGCAACCCATCGTATTCGAGGAGGATGTCATCAAAGGATTTGTGGTGGCGGGGACCACCAGCGGCAGCGGTAAAACCACCATTGCGTTGGGTTTCCTGGCGGCCCTGACCCGCCGCGGTCATCGCGTGGCGCCCTTTAAAGTCGGCCCCGACTTTATCGATCCCGGGCACCACACCCGGGTTGCCGGGAGCGCCAGCCGCAACCTGGACGGTTGGATGCTGTCGGAAACTTACAACCGCGATGTTTTCCGCAAAAACACCCGATTTGCCGATGTGGCCGTCATCGAAGGGGTTATGGGACTGTTTGACGGCCGTAATGGAAAAAGTGAAGCGGGGTCAACCGCTGAAATGGCCAAACAACTCGAGCTGCCGGTGCTGCTGGTGGTCAATGCCCGCAGCATGGCGCGCAGCGCAGCCGCTCTGGTCCAAGGCTTTGAGAATTTCGATTCAAAACTGAGTTTCGCCGGAGTATTGTTCAACAATATCGGCAGTCCCCGGCATCTGCAGTATCTGAAAGAAGCGCTGCAAGGTCATGTCCGCATGCCCTGCATCGGTGGCATCCCGCGCCAGGCATCGATTTCCATACCCGAGAGACATCTCGGACTCTTCACCGATGCTGATCACGCCCTCACGGAAGATACCGTTACCCAACTGGCCGACTTTATCGAAGACCATATCGATCTTGACGGGTTCCTTCAGCGGTTGGAAGACCGGCGGCAAGACGCCGCCGTCCCCCCAATAGAGAGCCGGCCGAACGTCAACGAGGGCATCCGGACTGTTCGTATCGGCGTGGCCCGCGACAACGCCTTCTGCTTCTACTATCCGGACAACCTGGATCTGCTGGCTGCCGCCGGCGCGCAGCTCGTATTTTTTTCCCCTTTGAAAGACACCGGGATGCCCGATAAACTCGACGGCATCTATCTCGGCGGCGGGTATCCGGAATTATATGCGCCTCAGCTGGCTGAAAACCGGTCGGTTCGCGAAGGTATCAAGCGGTCTTGTGACGCCGGCATGCCTATTTATGGAGAATGCGGCGGAATGATGTACCTCGGCAGTGCCATTGCCGACCTTGAGGGAAATCGCTACCCAATGACGAGCTGCATCCCTATAGAAACCCGCATGCTGCCGCGCCTGAAAGCGCTTGGATACCGCGAGGTCCGCTTAACCCGCAAAAGTGTGCTCGGCGAGGCGGGACTGAAGATTCGGGGACACGAATTCCATTATTCTGAAATCGTGGCACGGCCCGATCATGTCCAAACCTCTTATGAGGTATCGGACCGAACCGGTGGCCCGTGCTTTGTGGAAGGGTATAGCGTCAACAACACCCTGGGCAGTTACGTGCATCTGCATTTTGGGAACCAGCCGTCAGCGCCGTCGACCTTCGTCGAGCGTTGTCTGGCTTTTAAGAATGAAAGGGAGCCTGGAAATGAAACCCGCTGAAATCGAAAATCTGAGTTTCCAGATCATTGATTCCGAATCCGGTCCGCATCCGTTTCCGCCGGATCAGTGGCCCATCGTGCGCCGGATCATACATACATCGGCCGATTTCGAATATCTCGAAAGCATCAGGTTTCACCCTGAAGCCGTGAGAATCGGAATAGAGGCCATCCGACGCGGATGCACCGTCGTCACCGACACCAATATGGCCAAGGTCGGCATGCGCGAAAATGACCTGAATCGATTCGGTGTTTCCGTTAAGTGCTACATGAGCGATCCAAAGGTGGGCGCAATGGCCCTCAAAAATGGAACTACCCGTGCTGTGGCGGCTGTCGACGCGGCTGCCGACGAAGTTGAGGACGGGATCTATGTGGTAGGCAACGCACCGACAGCCTTGCTGCACCTGATCGATTTGATGCGGCAGGCGAGGTGCCGTCCGGCACTGGTTGTCGGGTTTCCAGTGGGCTTCGTCAATGCGGCTGAATCGAAAGCGGCTTTGGTGGAACAGCCGATTCCCTACATCACCAATATCGGACGCAAGGGCGGCTCCAACGTTGCGGCGGCGATTCTGAACGCCTTGGTGATCCTGGCTTTGGAAAACAGTTGACAAGCAAACATGAAAAACTGAGGAATGGTTTCACGACCGGAACAGCGGCTGCGGCAGCCACTAAGGCCGCACTAAAGTGTCTCATCGAAAAACGTTCCCCCACGCATGTGGCGGTCCAACTGCTCACCGGGGAATCGATCCGCATTGCGGTCCACGCCTGCGAACGTGTGGATGACGTATCCGCAGCGTGCACGGTCATCAAAGATGCCGGTGATGATCCGGACGTGACCAATGGGGCGGAGATCGGCGCCCGGGTGACCCTGCTCACGGTGGATGCATCCGACCCACAGGGTGAATCGGTGGTCATCAAGGGCGGACGGGGGGTAGGGCGGGTGACCAAGCCCGGGCTGGAGGTCCCACCGGGGCAACCGGCCATCAATCCCGGCCCGCAGCGGATGATTGCACAGGCGGCTGGGGACGTACTGAGGCAACACGGCTTGAATCGGCCAGTGCGTGTTGAAGTGTTCGTTCCGGCAGGGGAGGTGCTGGCGCGGAAAACCCTAAATGCCCGTCTCGGAATACTGGGCGGCATATCGATTCTCGGCACCACCGGTATCGTTACCCCCATGTCCCATGCAGCATACACCGGCACGATCCGGTCGGCGTTGTCGGTGGCCAGGGCCTGCGGTCATGAGCGGGTGGTTCTGACAACAGGCAGGCGCAGTGAAAGATACGCGCAGTATCTGTGGCCGAGTTTGCCCGAAGAAACGTTCGTTCAGATCGGAGACTATTTCCAATACGCTCTTCAGGCAACTGAGGACATGGGGTTCAATAAGGTTTCCCTGGTCGTTTTTTTCGGCAAAGCGGTCAAGATGGCTCAGGGGGTGCCGCATACGCATGCCGCCCGATCGCAGCTGTCGCTTCAAAAACTGGCCCAATGGGTTGCCGAAGCGAACGGAAGCAACGATCTGATTTCAGAGGTCAAAGAGGCCAACACCGCCCGCCAGGTGTTCGATGCCATCCTCACCGGATGCCCCGGGGTCATCGAACGCGTGGGACGCGAAATCGTCCGCGCGGCTCGGAATTTTTCCGGATCGCAAGTGAAGGTGCAAAGCATCATCCTCGATTTTGAAGGGCGGATCGCTTTCGATTCAGACGCTGGTGGGACAAAGGCATTGAGGTTATGAAGCGGATCACGATCATCGGAATGGGAATGGCCCGCTGCGACCTGACCGACCGGCAGCTGTCCTTGATCCGACAGGCGGACATATTGATCGGTGCCGACAGACACTTGGCAGACTTCCCGGAGGCCGGAGCGCAAAAAAAACCGATCGACAAGGACCTCAAGGGCCTTGTCGACTACATCAAAAGCCGGATGGCTGACCGTTCGATCGTGGTGTTGGCTTCAGGCGATCCCTTGTTTTATGGCATCGGCACCTATCTTTCGAAGGCTTTGGGTGCCGAGCAGGTCGTCATATACCCGAACATCACGGCGGTGGCGGCGGCCTTCGCCCGTATCAAGGAGGCCTGGCACGATGCCGCCGTAATCAGTCTTCACGGGCGAGGGCAGGACGCCCGGTTTATCGAAGCCGTCCGCTCCGCCGACAAACTCGCCGTTTTGACCGATCCGCACTTCAACCCGGCTTATCTGGCGCAGAGGTGCCTCGACGCCGAAGTCACCGATGTCCGGATGTGTGTGCTCGAACGCCTGGGTGGTGCGGACGAACGGGTCGAATGGTTCGAACCACGGCAAGCCGCCGGAATGACCTTCGCCGAACCGAACCTGGTGGTATTCATCCGGGTCAAGCCCGATGCCGCGGCGGAACCGTTGCGATTGGGGACAAAGGAAGACCTCTATGAGCATGAGCAGGGTTTGATCACCAAGGCCGAGGTCAGGGCCGTCACCCTGTCGAAGCTGCAACTCGATACCGGTCATATTCTATGGGATTTAGGCGCGGGAAGTGGATCGGTCGGGATTGAAGCTTCCCTGTTGGTTCGCAATGGACGGATCCTATCGGTTGAAAAAAATCGGGAACGGGTAAGCCAGATCGAGCGCAACAGACGGCGTTTCACGGTCAACAACCTCGAAGTGGTTCAGGGCATCCTGCCCGGGGTGTTGGATGATCTGCCCAGCCCGGACCGGGTGTTCATCGGCGGCGGGGGAAAAGACCTTGTTGCAATTATTCGTAAAGCGGCGAGCCGCCTCAAGACGGCCGGCCGGATCGTGACCAATACGGTTTTGCTGTCGAACTTGGCGTCGGCCATATCCGCCATGGAGGACATGGGTCTTCGGACCGATACGGTTCAAGTCCAGGTGAACCGCAGCCGGTCGATGCCGTGGGGGGAAAGGCTTGTTGCCGAAAATCCGGTCTGGATAATTACCGGAAGGAAACC
Source organism: uncultured delta proteobacterium (assembly GCA_963792945.1). Classification (GTDB taxonomy): domain Bacteria; phylum Desulfobacterota; class Desulfobacteria; order Desulfobacterales; family SG8-13; genus JARFQH01. The sequence continues at coordinate 236,512 of CAWBYM010000006.1, forward strand.
GGATGGCCAGGCCCGCAGGAAATGACGCTTCGGGTGATAAGGCGTTATTCCGCGCGGATGGAGGCCAAGACGATTTTACACTGCGATCACGAACTGACACTTTTCATGCGTTGACGAGGGCCGAATGGAAGAGACCCAGACCTTCAATCCAGTGATGTTTGTCGGAGCCGGACCGGGAGATCCCGAACTGATCACGGTCAAGGGGCGCAACGCCCTGGAGCAAGCCGACCTGGTGGTCTATGCGGGTTCGCTCGTGCCGGATGCATTGCTGATATGGACCCGGCCGGACTGCCGCAAGATCAGCAGTGCGGCGATGCACCTGGATGAAATCATCACCGCCATCGATGCGGCCTATAGAGACGGCTTGCGGGTCGTTCGCCTGCACACCGGCGATCCCAGTCTGTACGGAGCGATATGCGAACAAATGGCGGCCTTGCAGGAGAGGGGGATACCGTACCGCATCATCCCCGGTGTGACGGCCGCTTTCGCTGCTGCCGCCGCCCTGGGGATCGAGTTTACCCTTCCGCAGGCGTCACAGACGCTGATACTCACGCGAATGGCCGGCCGGACGCCGGTGCCGGAACGAGAAAACCTCGAGGCCCTCGCCTCCCATAAATCCTCGATGGCCATTTATTTGAGTGTTCACCTTGTGGACCAGATGGCCGACATTCTGGCACAGGCATACGGCCAAACAGCAGCCTGTGCCGTGGTATACCGGGTCAGCCATCCGGACGAACGGATCGTCTGGACCACCATCGACCGTTTGGCTGAAACGGTCAAAAAGGAGAATATCACCCGTCAGGCGGTGGTCGTCGTGGGGGAGGCGCTGAACGCAGGGCGGGCGGGGCCGACACAACCTTCTAAGCTTTACGACAAGAATTTTTCTCATGGATTCAGAAAGTAGATGACACCGGATCGGCAGAAGGAGGGCTACGCCGTCTGGGTCCTGACACCCAACGGTGCCGGTTTGGCCGAGGTGATGGCCGCGAAATGGCCTGCGACAGACGTTTATTTGTCGAAATCTCTGGCCGCCGGCTGGGGGAGCGAGCCTCCGGCCGGCAATACGGTTTTTTCCAGCCTGTCGGAATCTCTTGCGGCGGAATTTCATCGGTACCGGGGCCACATTTTCATTGCATCGACCGGGATCGTCGTTAGGCTCTGCGGGCCGCTGCTGAAGGGAAAAACAGTCGATCCAGCAGTGGTGGTCGTCGATGACAACGGCCGTTATGCGATCAGTCTGTTGTCGGGCCATATCGGCGGCGCCAATGCCCTGGCCCGCAAGGTGGCTCAGGTCATCGGCGCCGAGCCGGTCATCACCACGGCCACCGACGTCAATCGCTGTCCGGCGATCGATGTCCTGGCCGTCGAAAGGAAACTGTTCATCGAGAACCCGGCGGCCATCAAAAACGTCAATATGGCCATTTTACGAAACCGGCCGGTGGAATTTCACGACCCGTATCGTCTGCTCATCGATGCGCTGGCGCCCGAATTGGTGAATATCGTCGGTCCGCTCCGTTCCGAGGGCAAGAGACCGGAGTGGACCGGTGAGAAAGGCAAAGCCGGCGTCTTCATCGACGATATTCGGGTTGACCTTCCGCCGGAAGTCCTGGTATTACGACCCGCGATTCTGGTGGCGGGCATCGGCTGCAACCGAAACACGGCCAAGGAGGAAATCCAGGGTTTGCTCGACCGCGTTTTCGACGAACACGGGTTGTCGCTCCACTGTCTCAAGGCCATCGCTTCCGTATCCCTCAAGAGGGACGAACCCGGACTGCTGGCGGCGGCTGAATCCTGCGGCCGGCCGATCCAATTCTTCGCTAAAGGGGAATTGAACCGCGTCGATCAAATACAGAATCCGTCGGCGATGGCGGAAAAGCACATTGGAGTAAAAAGCGTATGCGAAGCAGCCGCGATACTGGCAGCCAGGGGCGGTCGACTGATCGTAACCAAACAGAAAACACCGAACGTCACCGTGGCTGTCGCCCGTATAGACTGTACATCGTAGGGATCGGTCCGGGTGATCTCGAGCACATGTCACGACGGGCGACAGAGGTACTGGCCGCGGTCGATGCGGTGGCCGGTTATACCACCTATATCGAACTCGTTCGACCGCTTATAGAAGATAAACAGATCATTGCCACCACTATGACCAAGGAGGTCGATCGCGTGGCTGCGGCCGTCGATCTCGCCCTCTCAGGTCAATCCTGCGCCATCGTTTCCAGCGGGGATCCGGGGATCTATGCCATGGCCGGTCTGGCCTTCGAGATGTGCCGGGAGAAAAGAATAGACATCATCCCCCCCGGAGGTGATTCTGAAGGTCTGCAGGTTGCTGAAAAGCGGCTGCAGGTCGAGGTCGTACCGGGAATACCCGCCCTGTGTGCCGGAGCGGCGCTGCTCGGGGCGCCATTGACACATGATTTTGCCGTCATCAGTCTCAGCGACCTCCTGACGCCGTGGGAAACCATTGAAAATCGACTCGCGTCCGCGGCCAAGGCCGACTTTGTGATCGTCTTGTACAATCCGAAAAGCCGGCGCCGCAGCGGCCACCTCGAAAAAGCCCAGAAAATCATCTTGCAACACCGGGACTTGCGGACACCCGTGGGGGTCGTCAGACGGGCCTATCGTGAAGGCCAAGCTGTGGCTTTTTTCGATCTTGCGGACCTCCATCGGGCCGACGTCGACATGCAGACCATTGTATTCATCGGCAGCAGTGCTTCGGTGCGCTATCTGGATTTTATGGTGACGCCCCGGGGTTATGCCGCCAAATATGCAATGGCTCGGGAGGGCGAATAAGCCTGGGGGTTGTAAAGTCGGTGACCCTGAGACGTCAATGACGGGTGGGCATGGGAGCCCGTCGAAACCGTTCGTGATCAAGAGAAAGCAAAGGATCAGTGATCGATAGTCCAAATAGAGCGACCCCCTGCCTGGCCGTCTTCGGAACCGGATCGGACGTCGGGAAAAGTATCATCACGGCTGCCCTGTGTCGGGCTTTCGCCAATCGAGGGATCCGGGTCGTGCCCTTCAAGGCCCAGAACATGTCCAATAATTCGGGCGTCACTCCCGAAGGGTTGGAAATGGGGCGGGCCCAGATCGTCCAGGCCCTGGCGGCTCGTGTCCCCCCCCATGTGGACATGAACCCGATCCTGCTGAAACCGACGAGCGATGTCGGCTCCCAGGTCGTCATGATGGGCAAGGCGATCGCCAACAACACGGCCGCGGAATACCATCGGCGCAAGGAGGATCTGTTCGCCGGCGCCGCCGAAGCACTCGACCGGCTGCGTGGGGCCAACGATCTGGTGGTCATCGAGGGGGCCGGTTCGTGCGCCGAAGTCAATTTGATGGCCCACGATATCGTCAATTTCCGGATCGCTCAATATGCCGATGCCCCGGTCCTGCTGGTGGCGGATATCCACCGCGGCGGGGTTTTCGCCCAGATCGTCGGTACCTTGGCGTGCCTGCCGCAGGATCATCGGCAACGCATCGCGGGGTTCATCATTAATCGATTCCGGGGCGACCGCAGCCTCTTCTCAGACGGAGTGAAATGGATCGAACAAAAGACCGGCAAGAGGGTCTTTGGCGTCCACCCCTGGTATACCGACCTGTCCATAGAATCGGAGGATTCCGTGGTGATCGAGAATCCCCGGGTGGTGGTTCCAGGCCGCATCACCGGACCGGCTGTCGCAGTAATCCGGACTCCTCACATTTCGAATTTTACCGACTTCGACCCTTTGTCCGGCATCGAAGACCTTCAGGTCTGCTTTCTCGAAAAGACGCAGGACCTGAGCGCTTTCAAGGCCGTCATTCTACCCGGTTCGAAAAACACCCGTTTCGACCTCCAATGGTTGCATAACACCGGGTGGTCGAAGGAAATCCAGCGGTATGTTGCCAAAAACGGACACGTTCTCGGCATCTGCGGAGGATTCCAAATGCTGGGAGATTGGGTTCATGACCCCTCCGGGCATGAAGGGTCTCCCGGCAGTACGCCCGGTTTGGCGCTCCTGCCGGTGGAAACCGTCCTGGAAGCCCCGAAGACGACGACGCTGACGCATTTCGACTGGAACGGCCTTGGCGGATGGGGGTATGAGATCCACATGGGTCAGACCACGCGCAAGGGCGGGCATCCGGTTTTTTCGGTGGTTGAGCAGAACGGACGCCGCTGCAAACAGGAAGACGGTTGCGCGGTCGAACGATGCAGGATCATGGGAACCTATATCCATGGAATGTTCGATGCACCGGCCATCACCGAGCGGTGGTTGGAAACCATCGGGCTGACGGATGTCTCTCTTAGCGGGTACCACGGCCCGGCGGCCAGGGACCGCGACCTGGACCGCCTTGCCGATCACTTCGAGGCCCATGTCGATTTGGCAGCCATTGCCGGTGTCATCGGCATCGAACTCTAACAGCCCAATATTGGTCCATCTCTGAAGGGAAACAGGTGCGGCAGATCTCGTTTGTCATCGGCGGGTGTCGAAGCGGTAAAAGCGGCTACGCATTGAGACTGGCGGAAAACTGCCGCCTGAAGCACCGGATCTATGTCGCCACCTGTGTTCCGCATGACGAGGAGATGCGCTACCGGGTCGAACGGCATCAAGCCGAACGTTCCCACCGCTGGTCCACCGTGGAGGAGCCGATACGGCTGGCGGATGTCATTCGGGACAAGAGTGCGGCCGACACCGTGGTCCTGGTCGATTGTCTGACCCTCTGGGTGACCAATCTGGTCATGGCGGCCGCCGACCGGAACCCGGAGCATTTCCGGGCACCGACCCGGCAGCTGGTGGAATCGCTGGAAAAGGCCGAAGGCCCGGTGGTCCTCGTTTCCAACGAGGTCGGCACCGGCATCGTACCGGAGAATCGAATGGCGCGATTGTTCAGAGACATTGCCGGTTCGGTTAATCAGAGTGTAGCGTCCGTGTCGGATACCGTCGTGTGGATGGTCGCCGGCATTCCGGTTCGAGTCAAACCGCCGCAATGATGCATCTCAACCTCGATCGGGTGGTGGGCTATCCATGAAAGCTTTTGTCAGCGCCCTGCAGTTCATAACGATTTTGCCATGGGGGCGAACCGGAAAATTCGAACCGGCCGCCATGCTCCCGTATTTCCCGGTAGTCGGGCTCATGATAGGCGCGCTGACGGCCCTGATTGATGTCTTGTGCATGCATCTATGGTCCCGTCCGGTCGCCTCGCTGTTGGATGTCTGCTTTCTCGTGGCAGTGACGGGGGCTTTTCATTTGGACGGATTGGGCGACAGCGCTGACGGGCTTTATGGCCATCGCGGCCGGGAAGCCGCCCTGGAGATCATGAAAGACAGCCGGATTGGGGTTATGGGACTCGTGGCGATCGTTTGCTGCCTGGCCTTGAAATGGGCGGGAATATACGGCCTGGAAAGCCACCGCGCGTGGTTTTTGATCATCATTCCGGCCTATGCCAGGGGCAGTATCCTCGTCGGTATCCGCCTGTTGCCCTACGCCCGGCCCCAGGGAGGAACCGGGAAGGCATTTTTCGATAGCAGGCCGGGATTTATTGCCTTCTGGGGTATGATTCCCCCCTTGCTGCTTTCATTTGTCTGCGGCTGGCGGGGGATCCTTTTGATCGCCGTCTACGGTGCCGTTGTTGCCGTGATGCTCTTTTACTATAAGCGCAAAATCAACGGCATATCCGGAGATATGTTGGGAGCGCTGGTCGAAGTGAGCGAAGCCGCACTGTTTCTATCCGCATCACTGGGAGGTCTGCCGTGATCCATGGTCACGGGGGCGACGTGTTTGCCATTGCCGCAAGCATCGGTTGCCAGCCTGAAGATATCGTCGATTTCAGCAGCAACATGAACCCGTTGGGTCCGCCGGCCGAACTCGTTCGCCATTTAGAAGAATCCTTGCATCGGATCACTTTTTTACCCGACCCCGGGGCCCGGCCGGCCATCGAGGCATTCGCGGCATATCATGCCATCCCCCGTGAAGAAGTGATTGCGGGCAATGGCACGACCCAACTGATATACGCCCTCCCGTTGATTCTATCATCCACCCGGGCCCTGATCGTGAGCCCCACATATTCGGATTACGCCGATGCCTGTCGGATGCATCGGGTCCCTCACACCCTTTGGTATACGAAAGCATCAGACGGATTCGACATCGACATCGACGCCCTGGGGAAGGCCGCTGGCGACGCGGACACGATTTTTATCTGCAATCCGAACAATCCGACCGGCCGAATCATTTCAGACGATGCCATCACGCGCTTGAGTCGTGAACTGACGCAGGCCCGGTTGGTGATCGATGAGTCGTATCTCCCCTTTGTCGACGAGTCACGGTGCCGCAGCCTGGTGAAAGAGCGTCCGGACAATGTGATCGTCCTCCATTCACTTTCCAAAATCTTCCGGATACCGGGTCTGCGCATTGGATTTCTGGTGGCCGCCCCTGAAATCGTCAAAATGTTCGAAGCTTTTCAAAAGCCCTGGAGCATCAACGGCCTGGCCCAGGTCGCCGTCGAATACCTGATGACCCACGCCGGCCTGATGGAGGGTTTCATCACCCGGTCCCGTCGATACGTGGATCGGGAGAGGGCGTCTTTCATCGATCGCCTGGCGTTTCACTCACAGGTAGACGTTATTCCCAGCGAAACGGTATTCATTTTGGCGCGGCTGCCGGAAGGCCGGGCGGCATCCGACCTGAAATCCGGATTGCTGAAACGGAAGATTCTGATCCGGGATTGCGCGAACTTTAACGGACTCGATCCGCGCTACTTCCGGATGTCGCTCAAGTCGTCGGAGTCCAACCGGCAACTGATCGACGCGCTGGTCGAACTCTTTCCGGTCGAAACGGAAGATGCGTGTCGTGGCGGCGCCGCCCGCCGAAGGAAACGGATAAGCGAATGATCGGCCACATTGCCGAGTTGACGGTTCTTCCGGCCGCATTTGCCCTTGATCACCTCTGGGGCGACTCGCAACGCTTTCCCCATCCGGTGCGGTGGATGGGACGATTGATCGAGATCGCCGAGCCGGTTTTCCGCAAGCGCCTGGCCGACGAAGCCATGGCCGGCCTTTTTTTCGCTCTGTCCATGATAATTTCGGTCTGGCTCATCACAATCGCGGTTGTCAAGGGGATGTACGGGCTGCATCCGGCATTGGGGTGGACGGTCGAGGCGCTTCTGATCTATTTTGCTGTATCCGTCAAATCTCTGCGCCAGGCGGCCGAAGCCGTCTACGGGGCTCTGCGAGAGGAAACCCTGGCTGAAGCCAAGCGCCGCGTGGCCATGATAGTGGGCCGCGATGTGGAAGGCCTGTCCCGCAAGGGGGTCATCCGCGCAACCGTCGAAACTGTGGCTGAAAATCTCGTCGACGGCGTGATGTCCCCGGTTTTTTACGCCGCCATCGGCGGTGCGCCCCTGGCGATGGCCTTTAAAATGGTCAGCACCCTGGATTCCATGGTTGGCTACAAGACGCCGAAATATGTGACGTTCGGCAAAGTGTCGGCCCGAATGGACGACCTGGCCAACTACATACCGGCCCGCCTTGCGATGCCCGTTATCTCCCTTGCCGCTCAGATACTTTTTGGTACTGGACGAAGATCCTGGCATACAGCCTATCGGGAAGGCAGCCGGCACAGCAGCCCCAACGCGGGCAGACCCGAGGCGGCTTTTGCCGGAGCTTTGGCCGTCAAACTCGGCGGACCAAACAGCTATCAAGGGAAACGGGTGGTTAAACCTTATATCGGGGCCCGTTTCGGTCCGGCGACAACGGACCACATTCCACGGGCTTGTGGGTTGATGACCCTGAGCGCATTTTTGTGGATGCTCGGCTGCTGGGTATTCAGCAGCCTTTTCGCCGTTTTGAACTTTTAGGCAACCGGGATCGACGACCATTCGGTTGTGGGACCTACCGGAGGTTGATCCCGCCAGACGAGCCACTGCATGATGCATCCGACCCTTCCGACATCTTACAAAAAAAGGTTTCCTTTTCGGCTGGGAACCACTTCATACATATACCCGGACGGGTACGAGGCCAACGTTCGGCTTCTGGCACCCCTCTTCGACGAGATCGAATTGCTGATGTTCGAAGGCCGGGACCCGACGTTTCTGCCTTCCGGAAAGGAGATCGCCGTTCTGTGTCAGTTGGGACGTGATTTCGGGACCCGCTTCAACGTTCATCTCCCCTACGATGTGGCGCCCGGTGACCGGGAGGCCCGGAAGCGGCGACAGGCGGTCGAGACCCTTCGACGCGTCATCGACCTGACGGCCCCCCTCGCACCGACCACCCTCACGCTCCATCTGGCTTTGGAGGACAACAACCGTGACCCCGATGCAGTGGCACGCTGGAGGGACCGCACCGGCCAAAGCCTCAGCCAGATCGTCGGGCCGGATATTCCCGGTCGCTCACTGTCTATTGAAAACCTGGATTACCCGTGGGCATGGTTGGAAGAGCTCATCGCCGCATTCGATCTATCGCTCTGTTTGGACATCGGCCATCTGCTTTTAGCCGGAGAAGATTTGGCCGCCACATTCGAGAGCAGGCGCAGCCGCATCGCTCTGATCCATTTGCATGGTGTTCGCGGGGGGCGGGACCACTTAGCCCTGGACCGGTTGCCGGCATCCGACAGGGTAACGGTGGCGAAGGTCCTTGCCCGATACAGCGGCAGCGTATCACTGGAAGTTTTCAAGTTCGACCATCTTCGATCATCGTTGGATGCCCTTGAGAAAATCGAGAGTTCGTGGAAAGATCAGACGCTATAAATGCGGGAGGAGGTAAACTATTATGGATATTCAGACCCATCAGCTGATCGATCATCATCTCTGCGGCCGACCCGTGGTCACCGAAGACGGTGCGAGCCGTGTGGAAATGGCCACCACGGCCGACATGTCTGTCGACAGTTCCGGCCTCGTCCACGGCGGATTCATTTTCGGACTGGCGGATCATGCGGCCATGATTGCGGTCAATCATCCAAATGTCGTCCTGGGGGCGGCCGAAGTCCGGTTCCTGAAACCGGTCAAGTCCGGCGAGACGGTCCTTGCGGAGGCGCGGGTGGAAAGTCGTTCGGGGAAAAAAAACACTGTTTCGACCACCGTGAAACGGGGGAACGACACGGTCTTTGAAGGGACTTTCACCTGTTTTGTACTCGATCGCCACGTGCTGGAATAGGCCCATATCATTCTTGAACGGTCGAGAAGCACTGACGGATAATCATGCCCGATTTCATTGTTTGCAGCAGCAACCGCCTCGAAAATCTTGCCGACCGTCTGGCGGAAATCGTCCGTCGCCCGCTGTCAACGGCCATTGAACCCGAAACCGTCATCGTGCAGAGCCGCGGCATGGCACGTTGGGTTTCACTGGCTTTGGCCCGTCGCAACGGTATTTGCGCCAATGTATGGTATCCCTTCCCGAATGCCTTCATAGATTCCTTGTTCCGTCGGACGTTGCCCGATGTTCCCGTGGACTCCCCGTTCGATCGTGACCTTCTGACATTCAGAGTTCTGAAAAGCCTGCCGATCGTTTTGGATCGACCGCTATTCTCGCCCCTGCGGCGCTACCTGACCGATGACGACAGGGGCCTCAAAGCCTACCAGCTTTCTGCGAGGCTGGCCGACCTGTTCGATCAGTACCTGGTCTTCCGCCCGGAGATGATCTTGCAGTGGGAAGCGGGGGAGGGCGAAGATGCAGCAGACAGCGCTTGGCAGGCCGAACTGTGGCGGATCCTGACCCAGGGGAGAGAAAAACACCACCGCGCCTACCTGCAAAAGAAATTTCTGGAGCGGTTGCAGACTCCGGCTGCGGAAGGGGGCATTTGGCCGTCACGGGTCTCAATTTTTGGCATATCCTACCTGCCGCCTTTCCATCTGCAGGTTTTTGTTGGATTGTCCCAGATCGTACCGGTCCATTTTTTCTTGCTGAGTCCCTGCCGTGAATACTGGGCGGATATTCTCAGTCCCGGTGAAATGAACCGGCTCGTCGGAAAATCCGGGTCCATGGGCGACGGCGGCGACGGCCTTCACATGGAATTGGGCCATCCCTTGCTGGCATCGATGGGACAGATGGGGAGAGAATTTTTTCAGGCCATCAACCAGCATGACGCCCCAATGGAAGACCGCTTTGAGCCGATTTCAGGCACCGGCCTCCTGGCCCGGCTCCAATCGGACATCCTGGACCTCAAAGACCGATCGGAATCCCGGTTTCGTCCGGAGGATCAAACGGACACAGACGGGACCGATACGAACCGGTCCAATACCGCAAGCCGCGGTGCCGATGGGTCGATCCAGATCCACTCGTGTCACGGTCCGATGAGGGAGATCGAAGTGCTGCGAGATCGGCTGTTGGACTTTTTCGAGGAAGACCCGGCGCTCAAGCCCAAAGATGTGATCGTCATGACACCAGACATCGGCGCTTACGCCCCGTTCATAACCGCTGTATTCGATACACCGGGGGAGGATGAACCGCTCGTTCCCTATGCTATCGCCGATCGGAGCGTCGACAGGGTGAGTCCCGTTGTTCGCAGTTTCCTCAAGCTGCTCGACCTGCCCGACAGCCGCTTTGCAGCGAGCTGGGTCATCGACCTGCTCGGGTCCACCGGTGTCAAAGAACGCTTCAGGCTGACCTCGCCGGAAGTCGATACCGTTGCCCGCTGGGTATCGGATGTGAATATCCGTTGGGGACGCGATGCCGATCAGCGAAAACAGAAAGGATTGCCCGGAAACAGTGAAAACACCTGGCAGGCGGGGATCGATCGATTTTTGCTCGGATATGCCATGCCCGGCCATGACCGGGTGATGTTTTCCGGCATCCTTCCCTACGATCACATCGAAGGCGGCGAGGCCCAGGTCCTGGGGCGATTTCTCGCTTTTCTCGACCGCCTCTTCGACTGGTCCGCCCGTCTCGCCCGCAGGCATTCGCCTGTCGGCTGGCAATCGGTGCTTACGGAGATGATCGATGCCTTCATTGCCGTGGACGAGAACACCGACAGGGAGGCGCAATTTCTCCAGGGTTGCCTGGAATCGTTCGGTCGTTTGGAGAGGGGGGCTGAATTTAACGAACCGCTCGGTTTGGAAACGGTACGGGCGTATGTGGAAAGCCGAATCGAAGGCCATCACGGCGAGGGTGGATTTTTAGCGGGCGGTGTGACGTTTTGCGCCATGCTTCCCATGCGCAGCATACCCTTCAAGGTGGTCTGCCTTGTTGGGATGAACGCCGATGTCTTTCCCAGGGAAAATCACCCTCTTGGATGTGACCTCATCGCCAGGCTTCCCCGTGCCGGTGACCGGTCCCGTCGCAAGGACGATAAGTACCTGTTCCTGGAGGCATTGGTATCAGCGCGCTGCAAGTTTTACATCAGCTACGTCGGGCAAAATGCGCAGGACAACACCCCTATCCCCCCCTCGGTTCTTGTCAGTGAATTGATCGAGTGCCTCACCAAAGGTTTTGGCGTGACCGAGAATGATCTCGTGCTCCGGCATCCTTTGCAGGCCTACTCAAGAAGGTATTTTGACGAGAGCGACCCGTCCCTTTTCAGTTACTCCGGCGAAAATTTCCTGGCGGCCGCCGCTGCCGGCGAATCGAACGCCCCGGAACCGTTTTTCACCCGACCGCTGTCTGAGCCATCCCATGAATTGCGGACGCTGCACCCGCAGGATCTCGGCCGTTTCTACTCGCATCCGGTGCGTTACCTGCTCAGCCGGCGCCTCAAGCTTCACCTCGACGATCCTGTGCAGCACCTGGAGGACAAGGAAAATTTCGACCTGGATACCTTGGGTCGATATCAATTGAATCAGGACATGCTCAACCTGCGGCTTTCCGGACAGGATCTGAGCGACTATTTCCAAATCGAAAGAGCCAAAGGCGACCTGCCATTGGGGACCGTCGGCAGAGTTGTCTACAGACAAATGGAACAGGGGGTCGAGCGTTTTGCCGAAGAGCTGAAAAAACTCACCGGCAACGAACCGGCCCAAAGCCTTCCGATCGATATGGACCTGGAAGGGTTTCATCTGCTGGGTTCATTAAGCGGAATTTACCGCAGCGGGCGTGTTCAGGTGCGGTTTGCGCGGCGAAAAGCAAAGGACTGGTTGTCAGTCTGGATCGGCCACCTTGTGTTGTGCGCTTTGGAAGACAATCGCTGCCCGGCGGTTTCGATTCTTTTCGATGTCGACGGTATGGTGCGCTTGGAATCAGTGGATCGCCCCAAGATCATACTGAAGGAACTGTTGGAAATTTACCTGGAAGGCTTGCGGCGTCCGCTGCACTTTTTTCCGGAACTGTCGTTCAATTTTGTAGAAATGGTGACGGGAAGAGGTATATCACCGGCGGAGGCGCTCCAAAAGGTTCGAAAACAGTGGATCGGTTCGGATTTCAAAAAGGGGGGGTCGGAGGACCCTTATCATCGGTTGTGCTTCGGGAGCCGTGATGTTATCGATGACGATTTCCGCAGCTTGGCCGAAAGGGTCTTTACGCCCATCCGGCGGCATGCCGATCCGTTAGGCCTTGGGCCAGCCTGACATCGAGGGTCTTTTTTTTGTGCGGCCGTCTGAGCCTCGCGCATTATTGCCCTGATTTCCCCTTCCTAGGCCCCGCCTTTCCATGGCGATATCGTCCAGCATGCAAACAGTGAAAAGGATGGCACCGGAGGGCACGAGAGGGTGGGGAACTCGCCCTTTGGAAGGCCCGGAAACCATACCCCGCGGCTATTTGCGGTATTTTCGATATCCGGAGATTATCCAGATAAGACCCCAGAACAATAATACCGGCCCCACACCCACGATGAGATAGTGTGGGTCCCATCGGGTCCAGGGTTCGAGGTAGACGGCTGTTGCCAGAATCCAGGCCATGGAGCCAAATAGGGCCAGGCGAATGAATCCCGTAATACGGAAGCGGGTGGGAGGAGGGGCCATCGCATCGTTGGGGGGTGTCGGTCGCCGGCCCAACAGGCGGGGAAGGCAGACAATTCCAATGACGATAAGAACGATGAGCAAAAGTTCTTGAAATCCGGAAAACATGAAAGCCCCAAGAGTGTAAGAAGCAATGCGCGCTGCAAGAAGCGTCCATCCCTGCCGCGCATGGCGTCGGCGCTCTTCACCGGTCCGCACCATGCGGCCCGTTGAAGAGCGCCGGCCCCTCATCCGTCATCGTTTGACAGAAACGGGGTGTGTGTACCATAAGGTGTGCGCTTCCGCAATCCAATGCCGTATTTCGGAACCACGGGCGATGAAATGAGGTTTGTGTCGCTGGGCGATTGTGGTATGAAATTCTCATGCAGCTCTTCGACCTGATCGATACACCGTTGAACGGCCCGATTCTCATCGAAGCCAGCGCGGGAACCGGAAAAACCTACACTATTTCGGGACTATTCGTACGCCTCATCATCGAACGCGGTTTGAATGTGGATCAGATCCTGGTGGTGACATACACCGTTGCCGCCACACAGGAATTGAAAACCCGTATACGGCAACGATTGATTTCAGCCCGTATGGGACTGGCCCGGGAATCCGAAGACGACATCGTCAGCCGCCTGACAGCCAGCCTGACCGACCGGCAATCGGCGCTGAAAAGAATCGATGGTGCGTTGGCGGACTTCGACCGGGCGGCCATATCCACCATCCATGGTTTTTGTCAGCGCCTGCTGAGCGAGAATACTTTCGAAACCGGCGCCCCGTTCGATACTGTACTGGCGGCCGATCCCAGCGGCTACTACCAAGAGGTGGCCGAGGATTTCTGGCGTAAAAACTTCTATACCGCCGAGCCCGAATTCATCGGGTTCCTCATGAACAGCGCGGCCGGCGCCGGTCCATCGCTTTTCCAGCGCCTGCTGCAGAATATTCACATCCCCGATATCGATGTCCTGCCGAGGCTCGCCCGGCCGAAAGCGATCGACCTCGATGAATACAGGGGCCTCCGCAGGCGGCTCGAAAACGAGTGGCCCGCCAGCCGGACAGACGTCGTGGAAATTCTGTCCGATCCGGTTCTCAACGCCAAGCTATACGGCCGTCTCCAGGCGGATCATCGGCCTCCGGGACGCACGGGACGGGAAGCAAAGGTTCAGGCCCTTGCGGCCGCTATGGATCAGTTCTGCCGATCACCCGGATCGGCTTTTTTCCCCCCTTTTGCGGATTTGGTAAAATTTACCGCCGCTCATCTCGAATACGCAACGAAAAAGGGGTGTTCGCCCCCCCAGCATCCCTTTTTTACCCTCTGCGGCCGCTTGTACGATGCCGCTCAGGATTTGAAAGCCGAAATGGGGCGGTATTTGCTGTATCTCAAAACCGCATTTGTCGGATACGCACGCACTGAGCTTGCGGCCACCAAACGCAAGCGCGGCCTTCAGTTCTACGATGATTTGCTGCTCTCGGTCAGAGACGCTTTGGCGGCAGAAAACCCCGGCCGTCGCCGCTTGATCGAATCGGTACAGCGGCGCTTCAAGACCGCTTTGGTCGACGAGTTCCAGGACACGGACAGCATTCAATACGATATATTTTCGACGCTTTTCGGGAAACCACCGTCGATCCTATTCATGATCGGCGACCCGAAGCAGTCGATATACAGTTTCCGTGGGGCCGACATCTTTTCGTACATGAATGCCGCAGCCCACACGGCAAACCGATACACGCTGACTGAGAACTGGCGTTCGGGCCCGGCCTTGATAAAGGCGGTCAACACCCTCTTCAGCAGCGTTGACTCGCCCTTCCTCTACAAGGATATCGGCTTTGAAAAGGGCCGGGCGGGCACAGGCCGGACCGGCAGGGCGCCTGAACCGCTGCCGGCGCTTTCGCTCTGGTTTCTTTCTGCGCGGGACGGCAGGGCCATCAACAAAACCGAGGCTGTCGACTGGATTGCGGCCGCTGTCGGAGATGAGATTGTGCGGTTGATGTCGGCCGGGGATCAACGGTTAGCGCCGGAAGATATAGCGGTCCTCGTCCGCACCAATCGTCAGGCCTGGATGGTCAAAGACCATCTGACACGAAGACAGGTACCGGCGGTTATTTACGGGGCCGGCGACATCTTCGACACCCGCGAGGCCGAAGAAATCCAACGCATTCTGAAGGGGGTCATCGGAAACGCCAAGGATGAACGGTTTCGAGCGGCTCTGGTTACCGACATGTTGGGTGTTCGTTCCCCCGAACTCGATGCCGAAAATCTGTCCCCCCTCGACGAGTACCGGAACCGTTTCCGCGAATACTCGGCCATCTGGCACCGCGGCGGTTTCATGCCGATGTTCCAACATCTCATGGCGCGCGAAGGGGTCCGGTCCCGGATACTGGCCTTCACCGACGGTGACCGCCGCCTGACAAACATCCTCCAATTGGCTGAAATCCTCCATCATTTCGAAACAGAATATCTGTCCGGACCCAGAGACCTCCTCAAATGGCTCACCGGTCAGCGAGACCCTGCCGTACCGCGACCGGAGGAGCACCCCTTGCGGCTGGAAAGCGACCACCGGGCCGTGCGCATCGTCACTGTCCACAAGAGCAAGGGGTTGGAATATCCGGTCGTTTTTTGCCCCTTCGGATGGGAGGGCTCTCTAGCCAGAAAGAACCAGGAGATCATCTGCCACCGACAAGGGGAGCCAAAAGGGCGCATCCTGGATCTGGGATCGGACCGGTACGATATCCATCACCGCCAAGCTCAGGAGGAAAACCTGGCCGAGAATCTCCGGCTCCTCTATGTCGCCCTCACCCGGTCCCGGTCCCGCTGTTATCTGGTGTGGGGCCGCATCAACACTGCCGAGACCTCCGCCCTGGCCTATCTCCTGCATCAGCCACCGATAGACGCCGGGGAAGATGTTGTCGGCAAACTCAAATCCCATATCAGCAAAGCCGCGGATGCGGACCTTCGCGCCGATCTGGAGCGTTTGGTCGAACGTTCGGACGGAAGCATCGCGCTGATGGAGATGCCCCAATCCGGAAGGGTCTGTAAAACATCCTCCGAAGCGAACCCCGTAGCGATTTTCTGCCGGTCCTTTGGCGGCGCTATCGATACGTCCTGGAAGATATCGAGCTACACCTCGCTGGTTTACCGCCGTGAGCAGGATATCGAACTGCCGGATCGTGATGCCGCCGCCGAGCCCGCGATGCTCGATCCGTCCGGCAAGTCCGATACGGCCGCCCCGCTGCCGGCGCTTGCCGAAATGCGCCGCCAGAGCATCCATGACTTTCCCACCGGCGCCCACGCCGGGATTTTCTTCCACGCCCTTCTGGAACAGCTCGATTTTACCAATGACGACCCGCAATATCGCGACCAATTGATTCGCGACCATCTGCGCGGTCACGGCTTCGACCGGCAGTGGCTGGATGTCGTTCGGCAAACCGTGCAGCGGGTCATGGACGTGCCTTTGTTGAGCGGGGAGGACGATCTGACGCTCAGCCGCATCGGACCCGACACTCGCATCAACGAAATGGCGTTTTATTATCCTTTGAAGCCGTTCAGCCGGTATCAGCTAGCGAAGGTCTTTGCCCGTGCCGGGAGTAGTGGCCGCATTCCAAAGGAGTTTCCCCGGCTCTTGGAAAAGCTTTCGTTTTCGCCTTCCGGCGGCTACTTGAAAGGATACGTCGACCTGGTATTTCAGCACCAAGAGCGATATTATCTGTTGGACTGGAAGTCGAATGCCTTGGGCCGGCAACCGGCCGATTACCATGTGGACCGTCTGCGGACGGTCATGAGCGGATCCTATTATATCCTGCAGTATTGCCTGTACGCTTTGGCCTTGACCCGCTACCTGCGGCTGCGTCAGCCGGCTTTCGACTTTGACGAAAACTTCGGAGGCGTGTTCTACGTGTTCCTGCGCGGCATAGACCCGCAAGAGGGACCGAACTACGGGGTCTACTTTGACCGACCGGAGCTGAAACTCATCGAGGCTCTCGAACGATGCTTGGTTGGTGATCTGTGAAACGGACAGACAGACCGATGACCGGCGGTCACAACGGTTATGAAATTCCGACGACGGCCAACGACATCGACGATCTCCATCGCAGCGGATTCTTGACCGATATCGACGTCTATTTCGCCGGCTTCATGCGCCGCCTCGATGGCCGCGAGAACCGGCCGTTGACCCTGGCCGCGGCGCTGCTCAGCCGATCTGCCGGTAACGGTCATGTCTGCCTCGACCTCAAGGACTTGGACCGCTCGGCCTTGGCTGCCGCAGTTGGCCACCTGCCGGTGATTTGCCGCGGCACCGACGATTGGACGATGCAATTAATGGCCAGTCCGGTGGTCGGATCTCCGGGTGAACGGCGGCCTCTTATTCTGGACGATTCCGGCCGGCTGTACCTCTACCGTTATTGGCGCTATGAACAAGACCTCATTGCCGCTATCGCTCACCGGGCGGACCGCATCGAATGGATTTCGCCAACCCTGGAGCCCGAGCGGGCAAAAAACGCCGTCGAACGGCTGTTTCCGGTCCAGAAAAACAACCCGGAGGCCGACTGGCAGAAGGTAGCCGCCCTGGCCGCCCTGGTGAAACCTTTTTGTGTCATTTCGGGTGGTCCCGGGACGGGCAAAACCCACACCGTCGCCAGGATCCTCGCCCTGATGATCGAACTGGCCGGCGGCGAGGGCATCGACATTGCGTTGGCAGCCCCGACCGGGAAAGCGGCAGCGAGATTGGGCGATGCGATCAGGACGGTCCTGAAGACGCTCGACTGCCCTGCGGCTGTCAAGGGCCGCATACCGGTCGAGGCTCAGACCATCCACCGTCTCCTGAATCCCATCGTGGGGACACCGTACTTTCACTACGACAGTGACCAACCGCTGCCGTTTGATATCGTCTTTGTCGACGAGGCTTCTATGATCGATTTGGCATTGCTGGCAAAGCTCGCTGTGGCTCTGCCCGCTGCGGCCCGCCTGGTGCTCGTCGGTGACAAGGATCAGTTGGCGTCGGTGGCCGCCGGTGCCGTACTGGGGGATATTTGCGATCGCGGTCGTCCGCACCGTTTTTCCGCGGCTTTTTGTAAACTGGCCCGGCGGGTTATCGAGACTTCGCTGGACCCCTGCGATACGGCACCTGAAGGTGGGATGTCGGACTGTATCGTCAACTTGGTCAAAAGTTACCGGTTTGACGATTCCGGCGGTATCGGCGCGCTGAGCCGCGCGGTAAACCGAGGCGATGCCGATGCGAGCCTGGAACTGCTGCGCACGGCTGACGAAAGCTGTATCAGCTGGCGACCGGTGTCTTCGGCCCGTGAACTCTACCGGGCTCTTGGCGAATTAATCACCGCTGGCTATCGTGAATATCTGTTGTCAGAAGATCCCCGTTCGGCATTGACGCAATTCGAGCGGTTCCGGATTCTGTGCGCTGTCAATCGAGGCCAATTCGGGGCCGAGTCATTGAATCGAGTGGCGGAAGAGGTCCTCCACCGCCAAGGCCTGATCGGATCGGATGATAACCGGTCCGATGAGCGCTGGTACGCCGGGCGACCAATCATGGTCACGGCCAACGATTACGAGCTGGGCGTATTCAACGGCGACGTCGGGATAGCGGTTCCTGAGAAAACGGGAAAGGCGTCCGGTCCTCTGGTGGTGTATTTCCCTGACCTGGGCGGCAGGGTGCGCAGGATAGCGGCTGCACGGCTGTCGGGTATTGAAACGGTTTATGCCATGACCATACACAAAAGTCAGGGCTCCGAATTTGACCAGGTGCATATCGTTCTGCCCGACACCGATTCGGCGGTGCTGTCAAGGGAGCTGATTTACACGGCCGTCACCCGGGCACGGTCACGGGTGACCATATGGGGCAGGGAAGACGTCCTGGCTAAAGCGCTGGCCCGGAAAATCGTGCGCCATTCCGGCCTCAGAGAAGCGCTGTGGGGCAAGGATGCCGACGACGGCGAGTCAACCTGACCACCCGCAAAGCGGGTGGCTTGGATTTCCGGCCATAGGCCGGAATAACAAACGCCCGTCAGTGCATTAATCGCTTCGGTTTGTAAACAACCAATCAAGGCCTTGAAGCCGGACCCGCAGTCGAAATGGCGGCCGAAACGTCTGCATAGACAGCCCTTGAAACCGCAGCCATGGCGGCGCTCATGGCCGTCACCACCGCCAGAGGGCTCCGACTGGTGGATAATTCGCTGTTTCTATATGATTTCTGAAAAAGGATGGCTTGATCGGCTGTCCGCTCACCGGCCATGGAGAGGGTGACGGTGATGCCGAGAACGGCCTGCCACCCGCTGGGGCTGTCGTGTTCGTAAATTTCGTCCACCGTGCCCGACAAAAAGTGGGTTGCCGACAAACGGCCGGGTGTCGTCAGCACGGCTGCAAAGCGACCGGAAGCCTTCAAGTCCCGGGCCAGATGATAGGACACAAGATCGGCGGGATTCGCCTCCCAGCGATGATAATGGTAGACTTCCCGTTGGTAGGGATCGGGCTCATAGACGATTTTTTCCGTGTCAAAGGGGGCTGCAGCCGTGAAGGGGTCGATTTGCAGCACTGCCGTTGTCCGGGTGGTTGCGGCCGCCTGCGGAGGAGGGTAAACGAAAGTGTAGTAGACGATATCCTGCCGGGGAGTGGCCGGTCCGATGCAGCCGCTCAAAAGCATCCAAAGGCCTGCCCACAGAATGGACCGGGTTTTAACAGGACATCTCGATTGCATGCGGTGCTTCCTCTTTGCCGGTGGACGGCCGGTTTAGGGGTCGGGAGTGTGCCTCGTGGGCAGCGGTTTTCCGAACAGGAGTTGTGACGGCTGATCGGAGATTTGATCGATGACGCGGTTCAGTTTGTCGGCGGTGCGATCGATCTTCTGCAGTGTGACCATCAATTGAGACGATAAGTGCTGGATCCGCTCGTCGGCGTTTCCGACCAGATGGGAACCCGATCTCATCAGCCCACCGGCCTTTATCATGGCCTGGTTCAGTGCGGTCACGGCATCGGAAAGATCCTGTTTGTTGGTGCGCAGGATATCCCTCAACTCTGATACGGTCCCATCGGCCTTGACTGAAAGGGCGTTGAGCGAACCCGCCGCCGATTCCACCGAATTCAGTGTTCGGTCCCAAACGTCCAGTGAGAGCCTCACCCTTTCCGTTAACTCGCCCACCCGGATTTCGTCGACGGTTCGGTCGATGCCGTCCAGGATCTTTTTGACCTTGTCCGAAATATGACCGAGTTCGAGAGACTTTAACTGCTGAAGGACATCGGTGATCTCGCTGATGATCTGTTGGATTTCAGATGGTTTGGTGGGGATAATCGGGTACTTGGAAGGGAATCCAATCCGGGGGGACAGATCGGCTTCAGAACGTTTTCTGCGATCGAGTTCGACGAACATGATGCCGGTGATGCCCACCGCTCTGAGTTGGGCGACGAAATTTTCATCCGGCTTGACTTCCGGGTCGATTTT
Organism: uncultured delta proteobacterium; assembly: GCA_963792945.1. GTDB lineage: Bacteria > Desulfobacterota > Desulfobacteria > Desulfobacterales > SG8-13 > JARFQH01. The sequence continues at coordinate 256,800 of CAWBYM010000006.1, forward strand.
AAGAACGACTTCTACGAGGGTCGCATCGGGGGCGACGGAAATGCTACCCACCCTTCCGATCGAGACGCCACGGTATTTGACGGGAGAGTCCTTGTTGAGCCCCTGCACCGATTCGTCGAAATAAGCCACGTAATAGCGCCCCTTCTCAAGGTGATGCGACAGACCGAGCCAGACCACAGCGACAAAGGTAACGATAAAACCCAATACAACGAAGACGCCGACTCTGAATTTGGTTTTGAGGGAGGCCATCTGTCGATCACCGGTTTTTATGGCCGGCAGTCGCGGGCGGTAGCGCTTGTTCCCTGGCGAACGCCCTCGATTATGCCGCAAGCCACTGGATAGAAACCCCGATATGAGCACCCCTCCCGCATTGCGGGAGGTCTCTCTAAGGCCCCTGTATTGAGGGCCGATTCGATTTGATGAGACCCTGCATTCGAAATCGAAGCGCGACCCACCGTCATAACAGAGTCCCGGCCGACAAGATTTCAATCCGGGTTGGAATGATGCATATGAAAACTAAAGCCGTTCGCCGGAGGGATCACCGGGCGGCTGAATCGCACCGTCCACAGCTTCCGGCCGCAGCAGCTTCCGGTGGAAAAATTGCTGCACCATCGGGTCCGGGCTGAAGTCTCGGAGACGGTGCGGATCACCTTCAGCGCGGATGCCCCTGACGCTCTTATCGAGCAGGATCACGCGTTGGGCCACATTGAAAACACTGTCGAGTTCATGCGTGACGATGATGATCGTCGTGCCGATGGCCCGATTGATGTGCAATATGAGCGCGTCGATTTCCGCTGAGATGATGGGGTCAAGCCCAGCCGACGGTTCATCAAGGTAGAGGATTTTCGGGTTGAGCGCCAAAGCCCTGGCCAGACCGGCGCGCTTCTTCATGCCCCCGCTCAGTTCCGAGGGCAGGTGGTTTTCATAACCGGCCAATCCCACCAGATCCAGTTTCATGCGGGCCATGGTTTCCGTGACCCGCGGTGACAGGCCACTGTATTCGGCAATCGGCAGAATGACGTTTTCCACCAGCGTCATCGAACCGAACAGTGCGGAGCTCTGGAAAAGGACCCCGATTTTTCTCAGGGTTCGACGGAAATCCTCATTGGTGCATTCAGTGATTTCCACCCCGTCTATGACGATACTGCCGGAGAAGGGACGCTGCAGACCCACCATGTGCCGCAGCAGTGTCGTTTTCCCACACCCGCTTCCTCCCAGGATGCCGAGAATTTCACCGTCACGGACCTCGAAGGTCACATCGGCGAGAATAATGTTTTCCTCGTATCGGGCTTCGAGGTGATTGACGCTGATAATGGCTGGAATGTTCAAAGCACGGCCCTATCCACTGTCTAAATATAACTTCTGATGACGGCAAAAATAGAATCGAAGAGTATGATCAAGAAAATACTGGTGACCACGGCCGAAGTGGCGGCATTACCCACAGCATCTGCCCCTCCACGGGTCTGAAATCCCCTCAGGCATCCCACCCATGCGATCAGTGCGGCGAAGACGACGCTTTTGGCCAGACCCCATAGGACTTCGAACAGGCTCAAGGCCTCGAGGGTTTGACTGATATAAGCATTGACAGTCAGATCGAGCAATAGAAAACCGATCATCAGACCGCCGAAGATACCGAAGATATCGGCAAAGAGTGTCAGCAGTGGTACGACGATTATGGCGGCCAACAGCCGCGGAACAGCTAGAAAAAGGGTCGGGGCAAACCCCATGAGAAAGAGTGCGTCGATTTCCTCCGATATACGCATGGTTCCAATTTCGGCGGCAAATGCGGAACCTGATCGGCCGGCGACGACAATTGCGGTCATGATCGGGCCGAGTTCAGAGACCATCGCAATGGCCACCAGTGATGCCACATATAAGTTGGCACCAAACTGCTCCAACTGCAAGGACGACATGAAAGCGATGACCAGTCCCAACAGGAAACTGATCAATCCGACGATTGGAAGCGCGCTGACACCGGTTTTTTCCATCAATGCAATGGTGTCGTTGATGCGCAGGGACCGGGGGTGCAGCAGTACATGAATCAATGCCAATGCCACCGAACCGATAAAGGAAACCATATACCGCAAATTGAAGAGGCGAACGAAAAAACCTTCTCCGGTACGAACGAATAAATTGACCTTGGTCTTGCCTTTCAGCGGGGTCGCCGTTGCGACCCGATTGAAGTCGAACTGTGCGAGGGTGTGGTCGAGTTCAGGTCGGCCATGACGCATGAGAAGCGATCCGCCGCCGCGTTCGATCAGGTTTCGCAATTCGGAAACCGCCAATACGCCGTAGTCGTCGATCGTGGTAACACCTGTCAGATCGAGGATCAGGCGGCGGGGTGGGGCGGGGCTGAGAGTGTTGACGAGTTTGCGCAGGATGGTGCCGGCTGTCTGGACGTTGAGATCGGTATGCAACGCCACGACAATTTCGTCATTCCGGCTTTCAAGGATTTCGTATAGGGGCAAGGGTTCGTTAGCGACCGTGCGCATGGGAATGACGGATGGCCAGGGTTCTGGAATGGTCTTTGGTGTCAGGCGACCCATGGAGCATCCCTGGCACGATGCGCGTCACGTCGAAGCGGATCGGTGCACCGGAGATGAGAAGACCGCCGGTCGGTTGATTTGGCGTCAACATCCGCAGGAGGTTGTCACCCTGAACTGAGACCTTCGCGTCTGATGGAAGGCGTCAACCTTTCTTGTTGCAAGATACGGCAGTTGAAAGAGCTGACTGGACTTGGGCCAGAAGCAGGCACTCTTGCGAACATGTCGGAAACATGGTTTTGCGTTGGTCGCATTCCCGGCATGGGCTCTTGACGAGATAACCGATGTCGAAATCAAACTGGCATTTAAACCGATTCGTGGTCGCGGGGTGTTTTATCAAGATGCAATGTTCCTTTTCAAGTGATCCGGCGGAGGGTTCGCTTCGGGTCGGTTCAAGTTCCCGTTAACAGCTCGGTTACTAATATACCACAATACGATTTCCATAACAAGACAAACAGCATCCCAGCACCTTCTCCTCCGCGCGGTTGGGGCCTCTTCCTGCCCGATGAGGCCCCCTTCCATGGGTCCCTCAAACGAACCCGGTGAAGACCGTATTCCGGGGTCCCTTTCCCGCCGTTATGAACCAGGTCGACACGGTTGGCAATCGTTGACAATTTCCCCACTGATGTATACTCTGCTCACGCTTGTAAGGCTCGACAAGAACGGTTTGAACCTCCCCAGGATGAAGTCCCGGTGAAATCGATGCGTATCGGAGTGGGATACGATGTCCACAGACTAAAGGCCGGCCGACCGCTTGTCATCGGTGGTGTCGTCATTCCCTTCCCAAAGGGACTCGAAGGGCACTCCGATGCGGATGTGCTTCTTCACGCCGCCTGTGACGCGCTTCTCGGAGCCGCCGGCGAGGGAGATATCGGGATTCATTTTCCAGATACCGATCCCCGTTATAAAAACGTCGACAGCATGCGCCTGCTGGAGGCGACGGCGAGAATCACGCGTGCCAAGGGATTTGTGGTTGCCAACCTGGATTCCACCGTTTTTGCACAAGCACCAAAATTGGTCCCCTACCGTGAAGAGATGCAACGCAATATCGCCAGGGCCATTGGCGTCGAGCCGCTGTGTGTCAATGTCAAAGCCACCACTACGGAAGGCCTCGGCCACATCGGCAAGGGGGATGGCATTGCCGCCATGTGTGTCGCGCTCTTGACAACGGCTGGGGAGGAATAGCCATAACTTTATCAAGATAAATATAATTTTAACAATTAGTTATAATATATTAAATAATGAACAACTTTAAGTTGTCGGCGCCATTTGAACCCGCCGGCGATCAGCCCAAATCCATCGCCGCCCTTTCAAGCAGAATCCTTTCGGGAAAACGCCAGCACGTTCTGCTGGGTGTGACCGGATCCGGCAAAACCTTCACCATGGCCCATGTCATCGCCGGCCTCTCGCGCCCGACCCTGGTGTTGGCGCCCAACAAGACCCTGGCCGCCCAATTGTACAATGAGTTCAAGACCCTTTTCCCCGAAAATGCGGTCGAATATTTTGTCAGCTATTACGACTACTATCAACCGGAAGCCTATATCCCATCCAGTGATACGTACATATCCAAAGATTCCTCCATAAACGAGATGATCGACAAACTGCGGCATTCGGCCACCCGCTCGGTTCTTTCCCGTCGGGATGTCATCGTTGTCGCCAGTGTTTCGTGCATCTACGGCCTCGGTGCCCCGGAGGATTATCTGGGAATGCGGGTCGATCTCGAAAAGGATATGGCGATCGATCGCGACACGCTGCTGCGCGAACTGGTCGCCATGCACTACGAACGCAACGATTTCGATTTTCACCGGGGGGTCTTTCGGGTCAGGGGTGACCGGGTGGAACTGTTTCCCGCTTACGAGGAGAGCCGGGCGTTGCGCATCGATTTCTTCGGCGATCAGATCGACGGCATTGCGGAAATCGATGCCCTGCGGGGTCATGTCACCAAAGTTTTGTCTCATGCCACCGTGTTTCCGGCCAGCCACTACGTTACCTCCCAGGTGACCCGCAAACGGGCGATACAGACGATCATTGCAGAGCTGAAGGATCGGGTGGCCTTCTTCCGTTCGGAAAACCGTTATATCGAAGCCCAGAGGGTCGAAGAGCGGACAAATTTCGATATCGAGATGATCCAGGAACTCGGCTATTGCAACGGAATCGAGAATTATTCGCGGCACCTGACCGGCAGGGCCCGAGGTGAGCCACCGCCGACACTGCTGGACTATTTCCCAGAGGACTTTTTGCTCTTCATAGACGAGAGCCACATTGCGGTACCTCAGCTCCGTGCCATGTACAGGGGCGATCGATCCCGCAAGGAAACCCTGGTGGAATACGGGTTTCGGCTTCCATCGGCGCTGGACAACCGGCCTTTGAAGTTCGAGGAATGCAACGAGCGCTTCAATCAGGTGATCTATGTTTCGGCTACCCCGGCCGATTACGAAATCGCACAGGCAGAGGGCGATCTGGTCGAGCAGATCGTTCGCCCGACGGGTCTGATCGACCCGGACATCGAAGTTCACAAAGCCGCCAACCAGGTGGACGATCTTTTGGAGGAGATCCGCCTCTGCAGCAGCCGAGGGTACCGCACCCTGGTGACCACGTTGACCAAACGGATGGCCGAAGACCTCACCGATTATTATACCGAGTTGGGGGTGAATGTCAGGTATCTGCATTCGGACGTCACGACGCTCGAGCGGATGGATATTATTCGCGACCTGCGCCTGGGGCTGTTCGATGTGCTGGTCGGTATCAACCTGCTGCGGGAAGGTCTGGATATACCCGAGGTGGCCCTGGTGGCGATCCTTGACGCCGACAAGGAGGGATTCCTCCGTTCAGCCCGCTCGCTGATTCAAACTTTCGGACGGGCGGCCCGAAACGTGGATGGCCGGGTGATCCTCTATGCCGACACCCAAACGCCATCGATGCAGCAGGCGATCAGTGAAACCGCCCGCCGCCGGCTGATTCAGGAATCATATAACCGGGCGCACGGCATTACGCCGGCGTCCATCAAGAAAGACATCGCAACGGTCTTTAACTTTTCCTCCGAGCCCGCAGAGTCGCCGATCGAATCCGGCCGGGTGGCCGAAACGGTGGAAGCGTTTCGCAGCCTGGAAGATGTCGACAAAACCATCCGGGAGATGGAAAAAGAAATGAGAGCCGCCGCCAAAGCCCTTGAATTCGAGAGAGCCGCCGGACTCAGGGACCGCATCAAGTCTCTGCGTGAACTGGTAGTCTTCGAAGATTGAATTGACGGTTTGTTTTCAAACCGGGAGGCATGCCTCCGGATAAACCGCAGCGATTAAGGCACTGACGTGCTGTTGTTTTTCCAACCGATGACCGGAAATCCAAGCCGTCCGCTTGGCGGGTGGTCGTGACTCCAGCCCGCAGATGATCCTCCGCTTATGAAGAACTCCTCCGCACAATCCGACATCGTCGATCATGAGGATCAAACGACCCTGGACGCCCTCAGGGAGTTGCTGCCGCGGGTGTCCGTTGGGCCGGGTGTCTACCTGATGCGGGATGCCGCTGGAGAGATCATCTATGTCGGCAAGGCTTGCAGTCTCAGGAAACGCATTGGCTCATACCTGTCCAGGGCCGGTCGGCTGGACGCCAAAACCGAGGTGCTGATCAGGAAAATTGCCGAGATCGATACCATCGTGACATCCTCCGAAAAGGAGGCCCTGATTCTTGAATCGACCCTGATCAAACGCCATAGGCCGCGCTACAACGTCGACTTGAAGGACGACAAGCGTTACCCCTTTTTGCGGCTCGACGTCGGCCATCCTTATCCACGGCTGTCGATCGTCCGCAAACCCCAAAAGGACGGCGCACTCTATTTCGGCCCCTATGCCTCTGCCCACGCCGTGCGCCAGACCCTCAAGATTATAAATAAAACCTTTATGTTACGCAAATGCAAGGAGCGAGAATTCAAGTTGCGGACCCGCCCCTGCCTGCACTGCCAGATGCAGGGGTGCCTGGCGCCCTGCTGCCGCGACGTGGATCGTGCGGTGTACGACCATACGGTCAGGGAGGTGACCCTTTTCCTGGAAGGCAAAACGCCGATCCTCATCAGGGATGTCAAACAGGCGATGCTCGCCGCTGCAGACAAGCATGACTTCGAACAAGCGGCCAGGCTGCGGGACAAAATGTTCGCCCTCGAGAAAACGGTTGAGAAACAGGTGGCCGTATCAACCGATTTCAAGGATCGCGACGTGATCGTCTGCGCCCGGACCCCGGACTTCTCGTTGGTGACCATGCTGTTCGTGCGGGGCGGATTCCTGCAGGGGTCTCGCTCCTTCACCTTTTCTGCCACCATCGCCGATGACGGCGACCTGATTGCGACGTTTATCCGGCAGTATTATGCCACCGCCCCATTCATTCCCAATGAGATTCTGGTTCCCGTTCTGCCGGAAGACGCGGTTCTGCTCGAAGAGGGTTTGCGGGAGCTAAAAGGAGTGAAGGTCAACCTTCACAGGCCTCTGAGAGGGACGAAGGCGCGACTGGTGGCCATGGCCCTCAAAAATGTCGCGAAGGGCGTCGAGGAGCAGTCTGAAAGCCTGTCCGGCCGCAGGGCGATGCTGCAGCGGCTGCAGAAACGCCTCCGCCTGCAACGATCCCCCCGCAGGATCGAGTGCTTCGACAACTCGAACCTGGCTGGAACATCGGCAGTGGCCGGCATGGTGGTGTTCAGCGACGGGCATCCCGACAAGGCGGCCTATCGTCTCTACCGGATCAAGGGGGTCAGCATCCCCGACGATTATGCCATGATGGACGAGGTGCTCCGGCGGCGTTTTGCAAGCCCTGACGCTGCATTGCCGCATCCCGATCTGTTGATCGTCGACGGCGGAAAGGGTCAACTGAACATCGCCTGCGCCGTTATCGGAGAATTGGGGTTAACGGATCGGTTTGATATTGTGGCGATCGCCAAGAAAGAACCGGACCGCGGTGAAACCGAAGACAGGATCTTTAAACCCGGCAGGGCCAATCCCGTGACCTTCGGCCGCGATGCCGATCTGTTGCTCTTCCTTCAGCGCATTCGCGACGAAGCCCATCGTTCAGCCGTTTCGTATCACCGGAAAAGGCGAACCCGAGAGGCCATTCGGTCCGATCTGGACCTCATACCGGGTGTGGGAAAGAAGCGAAAATCCGATCTCTTGAAACATTTTAAGAGTGTGGAGCAAATACGAAAGGCGACACTGGAGGAATTGTGCGCCGTGCCGGGGATACAACGCAAGTTGGCGCTAACGATCAGAGAGAGCCTGCAGAAGTCCGGCCCACCCTGATCGTCGCATCACAGGGCACCATCCATCGGGCAGCCGTGTGCACCGAGGTCCCCCTTAGAAAGTCAACTTCTTCAAGACCGTCTTCAGTTCCTCGACCGCCGCCGCCGATCGGTTCAATGCGGCCTGTTCGTCCGAAGTCAATTTGATTTCAATTACCTCTTCGATACCGCCGGCTCCGAGCTTCACCGGTACACCGATGAACAGATCCTTGAGTCCGTACTCGCCTTCCAGATAAACCGCGCAGGGCAGAATTTTTTTCTTGTCTTTTAGAATCGATTCGGCCATTTCCACTGCGGCGGACGCCGGAGCGTAATAGGCGCTGCCGGTTTTGAGCAGACTGACGATTTCTGCCCCGCCGTTGCGGGTGCGGTTTACGATGGCTTCGATGCGGTCGGCGGGCATCAGTTCAGTGATCGGAATGCCGGCAACGGTCGAGTAGCGGGGCAGGGGCACCATGGTATCGCCGTGGCCGCCCAACACGAAAGCGTGGGTGTTTTCCACCGAGACATTCAATTCCATGGCGATGAAGGCCCGGAAGCGGGCGGAGTCGAGTACGCCGGCCATCCCCATGACGCGATGCTTGGGAAAACCACTGGCGTCGAAGGCCACATGGCACATGGCGTCCAAGGGGTTGCTGACGACGATGATCACAGCCTCAGGAGACCGTTTGGCCACCTGTTCGGTCACTTTCTTCATGATGCCGGCGTTGGTGCTGAGCAGGTCGTCGCGACTCATCCCCGGCTTGCGGGGGATGCCGGCCGTGATGATGACGATGTTCGAGCCCTCTGTGGCGTCATAGGCATTGACGCCGGTCAGGCGGGCGTCGTGTTTCTCGATGGGCGCCGCTTCGGTTAAATCCAAGGATTTTCCCTGGGGGACACCCTCGACGATATCCACTAGAACCACGTCGCACAGTTCCTTTTCAGCCAGTCTCTGGGCGGCTGTTGCCCCGACGTTGCCGGCGCCGACAACGGTTACTTTTTTATCCATGACGATCTCCTTTCGCTGGTTTCGGTGTTGATTCCGGTTGATACTGCCAGTTGATACTGTTGGATAGATGGACTTGACGGCCCGCTAAATGAAAAGAAAACCGTTAACATAAATATCATGAATGTCAACTCATTTATCATGCACCATTATTGACACCATCCGGTAAAACAGGCTATTATGTTAAGGTTTAAATTCATGGCGCCGTCGGTGAAGGATGCCGGATGGGGGAGTCAACGACCACCCGTAAAGCGGGTGGCTTGGATTTCCGGCCATAGGCCGGAAAAACAAAAGCACGTCAGTGCGTTAATCGTTGCGGTTGTAACCGGGCGCAAAGCACCCGGTTTGAAAACAACCAATCACCGTTTCGGCATGACGGCGCCGGCTTTGAGCAGCGACCATCGTTTTCGTCATCACCCCTGAATCACTGAATTTTTCTGGAGTCGATTTAAATGGCCATCGTAAATCTGAAAAAACGCGAAATCGAGTGTAAGATTGTGTATTACGGACCGGGACGATGCGGAAAGACAACGAACCTGGATTACATCTTCAAGTCCTACAAAAAGCAGGTGTCCGGTGAAATGGTGTCGATCAACACGGACGGTGACCGAACGCTCTTTTTCGATTTTTTGCCCATGGAACTCGGCAAGCTCAAAGGGTGTGACGTTCGGGTTCATCTGTACACCGTCCCTGGCCAGGTGCAGTACACCTCCACCAGAAAACTCGTGCTCAGGGGCGTTGACGGCCTGGTTTTCGTTGCAGACTCGTTGGAGGTCCGGCGCGAGAAGAACATGCTGTCTCTCAAAGACCTTCATCAAAACTTGAAGGATTACGGGTTGAACATCCTCAAGGTTCCCCTGGTAATGCAGTTCAACAAACGGGATCTCGCGGAAGAGGGGATACCGTTGATGCCGCTCGATCAGATGGAAAAAGAATTGAACCGGCAGCTCAAGGTGCCGACTTTTTCGGCCAGCGCCATCAACGGCACCGGGGTGGGCAAGACTTTGAAAGCCTGCCTGAAATTGACGCTGCTGTCATTAAAAAAGGAATTGAGCTGGAACGATTGACGGGTAGTTTTTAAGCCGGGTGCCGTGCATCCCGCCAACGGCGGGATGACAACCGCAACAGTTAATGCACGGACGTGCTTATTTTTTCCGCCTGTGGCCGGGGATATCCCCGCCACCCGCATTGCGGGTGATCGTTGACTCTAATCATGGGTAAAGGCGCCGCATTCTCAGGTCGATTGGAATTTCTCAGTCTCGGCGAGTTGCTGCAGATTATCGGCAACAACGGGGGCACCGGAAAATTGCGTCTCACCAGCAAGTATGCCGAAGAGGCCGGTTTGATTTACGTCGACAGGGGCGACCCGGTAGACTCAGTCAATGGAGATAAAACCGGTCTCGAAGCGCTCTTCTCACTCTTTGGTTGGACGGAAGGCGAATTCGCTTTTTATCTGGAAAAAGTCGCCCTAAAGAACGTCATCAACAAGAACCGCATGGAAATCATCCTTGACGGCTCCCGCATGGTGGATGACGGCAAAGTCGAAAAGCTCGGGCCGGTGTCTTTCGAAGCCGGTTCGGCGGCAGGGGGCGGCGACAAATCGCTGCCGGTGATCAAGGGCCCCTTCGTCGACTACATGTATGTCGTGGACGAAGAAGAATTCTATGAAGGCGATGAAATCGTCATTGAAGGCAATTACGGGAACTGGATGTGGGTCGTGCTGGAGGGTGTGGTTGAAATATCGAAGCAGACACCCGAGGGGCCGCTCAGCATCCTCAGGCTCAGCGACGGTGCTTACGTCGGCAGTATCTCGTCTTTCTTGACCGAAAGCAGCGTGCGGACCGCCTCGGCCAAGGCCATGACCCGAGTTCAGTTGGGAATGCTCGATTCCCAGCTGCTGGCCAATGAATACGCCGCTATGAGCCAGGGGCTGCGCGACGTCGTCAAGAGCCTCGACAAACGTCTGCACCAAGTCACAGACAGCCTGGTGCGGATCATCGCCGGAAACGTAAAAGTCGACGGCAAACTGCTGGGCCATAAAAAAGCCGTCATCGACCAGGGCAAAAACGAAGAGCGCGTTTTCACGATCACCAAGGGCAAGGCGACCATCGCTCGCAAGACCGACAGCGGCTATGTGCCGCTGCTCGAATTAGGGAAAGGGGATTTTTTTGGCCATATTCCCTTTATTAAAATGGGACACGAGCCCCATGCCGCGGCCGTTTTCGCCTCACCCGACCTGAAAATTTCATCACTGGATGTGGCCGGTTTGGTTGCCGAACACGAAGCCCTGCCCAATTCTTTTCGCCACATCATCGAAAATTTGGCGACCTGCATTTCGGTGACGACCATGATAGCCTGTGAGGCAAATGAAAAAATACGTTGCGAACAAAAGAAAATGAGAAACGGTAGCCAAACTATTAACCGGAAGAGGGCAACATGACTAGCGACGACAAAAGGAAATTTATCCGGATCAACTCACTGAATCTGTCTTATGTCCTCGTAGATGGTGAAGGCGAAGCCGACAGACAAACCATGGGCCGGACACTCGACGTATCCGAAGCCGGCATCCGATTGGAAACTCATCTGGCGGTCGAAACAGGCAGTCATCTCATGCTGTCTATCGGGTTGGAAGACGAGCTTGTGGACATCGGGGGGCATGTGATACACACCGTAAAGAATCGCGACGGGAAATACGAACTCGGCATTGCCTTCGAGAGTCCGGATGAATCGACCCGCAGCACGTTGAAAAAATACATCAAAATGTTCAGAAGTCAGCGCGGCGTTGGCGCATAACCTCTGATCGGACGGCGGCATGCCGGCGAAAGTTTTCGCATGGCGACGCTGCCGGCCTCCGGTAACGCTGGGGAACATCAGTCGCAGGGGAGGGGAGAGATGGTAGCACCGGTAGTTGAGACATCGATCAAGGATATCAAACTGATGAAAAGAGGCAAGGTGCGGGATGTGTACGATCTTGGCGAGCACCTGCTGATGATCGTCAGCGACCGCATTTCAGCCTTTGACGTCGTGATGCCCGATCCGATACCCGACAAGGGAAAAATTCTCACCCGCATATCCCTCTTTTGGTTCGATGCCATGCAGTCGTTGGTCAAAAACCATGTCGTTTCCGGAGACGTCGATACCTTTCCGACCGTTTGCAAGCCATACGCCGATGTTCTGCGCGACAGGAGCATGCTGGTCAAAAAAGCCACTCCGCTTCCGATCGAATGCGTTGTGAGGGGCTACATTTCCGGGTCCGGATGGAAATCCTACCAGGAAACCGGGCGTGTTTGCGGCATCGAGCTGCCGGGCGGGCTCAAGGAATCGGAAAAGCTGCCGGAACCGATTTTTACGCCGTCGACCAAGGAGGAAATCGGCCAGCACGACATCAATATCGATTTCGATGAGGCCGTGAACCGCATCGGCAGGGAAGCGGCCGAAAAGGTGCGCGAACTGAGCATCGAGATTTACCGCAAAGGGGCCGCGCTGGCCGAAAAAAAAGGCATCATCATCGCAGACACGAAATTCGAGTTCGGCTACCATGAGGGAGAGCTCATCCTGATCGATGAGGTCCTGACGCCCGACTCCTCCCGTTTTTGGCCCCAGGCCGCCTATACACCGGGAGGGGCGCAGAAGAGTTACGACAAGCAATACCTGCGAGATTACCTGGTGTCCATCAAGTGGAACAAGCAACCCCCGGCACCGGACCTGCCCCAGGAGGTCATCGAAAACACCCGCGGGAAATACCTGGAGGCGCTCAACCAACTGACCGGCGCCATCCATGCGTTTTAGCGAAGCCCCCATTCCCCTGAGCCGCATCGACCCGTCTGATTCGACCTACCGCATTACCACGGCCGCCGCGATCGACGATGTGACAAAGTCGATCGCGCGCATCGGGTTGATCCACCCCCCGATCGTGCAACCGATGGACGGCGGGTATCGTGTCGTCTCCGGCTTCCGGAGAGCCGAGGCCGTTCGCGTCCTCGGCTGGACCGAGATCCCGGCCCGATGGCTATCGCCGGAAGGGGACGAAGCGACCCGTGTCCATCTGGCCATTGCAGACAACTCTCTCCAAAGGCCATTGAACCGGATAGAAACCTCGCGCGCTCTCAACCTCCTGTCGGGGGTGGCCGAAGACGAGCGCCATCTGATCGAGATGGCCGCCGCATTGTCACTACCGGATAACCCCTCTTTGATAGCCAAAATCCTGCCGTTGGCATCCATGCCGTCCGTCGTACAGGAGGGGGTGGCTTCCGGGCACCTGCCGCTGCCCGTGGCATTGGAACTGAACACGCTTGATATCCGTACGGCCGTCAGGTTGGCGCGCATATTCACTGATCTCAGGCTGGGATTGAACCGGCAACGAGAGCTGCTGACCCTGTTGTCCGAAAGCGCCAAACGGGAAGATCGCTCAGTCGATGATTTGCTGGACGACACCGAGGTGAAGGGTGTCCTCGACGATGCCGATCCCGATAACACTCGCAGGTCGGCACGGTTGCGGGCCCTGCTGTTCCGAAGGCGCTACCCGACGATTTCCGAGACATCGGCCCGGTTCGAAAGACTCTTGAAAGGGCTGGACCTCGGGCCCGGTGTCAGGCTTGCTCCTCCGGCCAATTTCGAAGGGACGAACTACACATTGTCGATTTCCTTTGACCGGATCGATCAGCTCGTGGAACGGGGGGGGCGGTGTTTGGAGGCTCTCGGCCGAAGCGATGCCCTGAAAGCGTTCCTTGAGGAATGATGAAGAGGCACAAGGAATAAGGCCGCTGACCCGAGGGGCCGTGAGCGCCCGGCAGCCAAGGGGGGTGAATCATGACCGGAAGTATGCCAAGCGGCTATCCCATCAGGGGATCGACGATCATCTCGATAAACAGGTAGGTAATTATACCGATGGCCGCCACCAGCATGGCCACGGTGTAGAACTGGGTGGTTTTGTGGCGGCGCTCCTCTTCCTCGTTGTAAAAGATAAACTTGCCGCACTTGATGCACCGCATTTTTCGCAGATTCACCGATGACACGTGGCCGCACCGGCAACGAACGTCTTTTGGGGATAAGGGCATGGAACTTTACTCAATTCATTTTTTGAGGTTATCGCAAAAGCCCGACCAGCGGCTCTGGTTTCATTTCGAAGGCTAACTTCGACTCTCATCCTCTCCTGAAGCGTCGTGGTTGAACGACTTGAAATAGGCGATCGTGTCCCTGCGCAACAATAAATAGGTCGACAGGCCGATGAGCGCCAGAACGGCAACGGTCAAGACCTTTCGATCGAAGTCCGGTTTTTGAAGGTACAATAACGCCATATAAAGGGCGATGATCCCTATGTTGAAGAAGATACAGAGCGGCCGAGCCCACTTGTTGATGCTGGCAACAAAATAACAGATGGAAATGCCGACGATAAACATCAGGTAGTCATTGCGCACCAGAGAATCGCCGGTGAAAAATTTGTAATAGAAAACAAGGTGAACCAGCCAGCCGAGAGCGAGACTCACGATGGCCGCTTTGATGATTGTCGGATACGTGTCGAACTTTATTTCCCAGTTGAACATGGTCCCTTCCAGCCCGCCTGTGCGCGTGGTCGCTGCTCTGATAATGGTGCAATGCTGACGTGCCTCCAACCCCGGGTGGACGACCGCCATGCCGCAAATGTTGTCGGCAGGGCCTCATGGCCAGCGTGCCTTTTACGCGAAAGTACCCCCTCATAATGCATTTGCATCCCCCAAAGCAAGCCTAAAGTACCCGCAGGACGTCTTAAGTTACGCTCCGCGCCAGCGTCCGATAGTAACGGGCGCTGACGCATACTTGTAAAAAGTACCTGAATATATAGAACATAGGATCGGCCAACCGGCAGGCTCTGCCCAATCGGCCTGGAGGCTCTGTCGGGGCAGCGGGCGGCGTTGCGATGGGCATTTGCGGCCGATTTTTCCGAAGGCCTGCCAAAGCCCTCATTATCCGGTTAACAGGATGATTTTTATCCTTTAAAAAAACAGGGCCTCATGCAAAAAAATGCTCTTTTTTCTTGACAACAAACAGCATCAAATATAAACACCTATAACAACTAAATAGGATTCATAAAAGAAATGGGCATACAAGAGCGGAAAGAGCGTGAACGTGAACGACGACGCCAGCAGATCATTGTTGCCGCCAAACGCGTCTTCTCCGCCAAGGGTTTCAACAAGGCCACCATGGAAGATATTGCCAAGGAGGCGGAACTAAGCCCCGGCACCATTTACATCTACTTCAAAAACAAGGACGAACTCTACGCGTCCCTTTCCCTTCGCATACTCAAGCACCTGAACATCCGGCTGGAGCACGTCCGCAAAGAATCCTACAGCAATCACGACGAACGCATCGGTTCTCTGAAAAAAGCGCTTTACGATGTTTACGCCTTCGACCCCCTTATTCTCATCAACATGTTTCACCTCCAATCCAGTGAAACTTTGAAAAGTCTGTCTCCGGAACTGCTGGATGAAATCAAAGACCTGTCACGCAGTTCGTTGGGAACCATGGCCGACATATTCGAAGAGGGCATCGAGCACGGCGCTTTCATCGACGAGCATCCGGTGGCACTGGCCGACATCCTGTGGGCCATGTTCTCCGGAATCGTCCTTTGGGAAGAGAGCAAGCGCATTATCGACGAGGAGAAAGACTACCTCAAACCGACCCTCGAGGCCGCTTTTGAGATATTTCGTCAGG
Source organism: uncultured delta proteobacterium (assembly GCA_963792945.1). Taxonomy (GTDB): domain Bacteria; phylum Desulfobacterota; class Desulfobacteria; order Desulfobacterales; family SG8-13; genus JARFQH01. The sequence continues at coordinate 272,299 of CAWBYM010000006.1, forward strand.
GTATATCGAGAGAGGCTCCGGATGAGGGAAAGCGAAAAAAAGGGAAGTGACTGCCTGATGGGCGACAGATAACGTTCATGCAGTGCTGCGATTTTCGAGCACTGGGGATAAGGGGACATCAGGCGTGCATCGATCAGGCTGAAAGTGCATGGGCTTGATGCACAACCGTTAACTTAAGGAAAAATCCATCTGGGGGAAAGGAGGGCCATCGAATCAGGTTTGTTAGGGTTATCGCCGCACGAGTATCCGTTAACCATACAACCAAAAGCATCGAGGAGTGTGATCTATGGCAGATAAAGAAGTTGTCGAGACATCAGAAGCTCAGATTGCGGTACACTGGCAGGAAGAGGGACTCTATTATCCCACACCAAAATTCATCGCCCAGGCGAATATGACCGATGAAAAAATCTATGATCGGTTCAGCCTGGACAACTTTCCGAATTGCTTCAAGGAATACGCCGATCTGCTGACGTGGTACAAGTACTGGGACGAAATCCTGGATACCAGCGACGCGCCCTGTTACAAGTGGTTCAAGGGCGGCCTGATCAACGCCAGCTACAACTGCGTGGATCGCCACCTGGAAAAGTACAAGAACAAGGCGGCCTTGATTTTCGCACCCGAGCCGATCGAAGAAGGCTACCATCCGGTCACTTATCAGGAGCTGTATGTCCGCGTGAACGAATTCGCGGCCCTGCTCAGGGATTTCGCCGGCCTCAAACGCGGCGACCGCGTGACCCTGCACATGCCGATGATACCGGAATTGCCCATCACCATGCTGGCCTGCGCCCGCCTTGGGGTCATCCACAGCCAGGTATTCGGCGGGTTCAGCGGCCGCGCCTGCGCCGACCGGATCGTCGACTCCGGCAGCCGGGTGTTGATCACGGCCGACGCTTATTACCGCAGCGGCACCCTGCTCGACCACAAGCAGAATGCCGACATCGCCGTCGGTCTGGCCGCCAAGGACGGTCAGGTGGTCGACAAGGTCCTCGTCTGGCAGCGCTACCCGGGCAAGGCCTCCAGCCCGACAGCGATGGCCAAGGGCCGGGATTACTTCGTCAACGACGTGCTCAAGGACTACTACGGCGCCCGGGTCGAACCGGAAAAGATGAAAGCCGAGGAACCGCTGTTTCTGATGTACACCAGCGGCACCACCGGCAAGCCCAAAGGCTGCCAGCACGGCACGGGCGGGTACCTGGCCTACACCGCCGGCACCTCCAAGTACGTCCAGGACATCCATCCCACCGATACCTACTGGTGCATGGCCGACATCGGCTGGATCACGGGCCACTCCTACATCGTCTATGGCCCGTTGGCAATCGCCGCAACGTCGGTGATCTACGAGGGCGTTCCCACCTATCCGGATGCCGGACGCGCCTGGCGGATCGCCCAGGACCTGGACGTCGACATCTTCCACACCGCACCGACCGCCATCCGCGCCCTGCGCAAGATCGGCCCCGACGAGCCCGCCAAGTACAACTACGAGTTCAAGCACATGACCACCGTGGGCGAGCCCATCGAACCCGAAGTGTGGAAGTGGTATTACAACGTCGTCGGCCAGGGCAAGGCCGCCATCGTCGACACCTATTGGCAGACCGAAACCGGCGGCTTCCTCTGCAGCACCCTGCCGGCCATCAAGCCGATGAAACCGGGCAGCGGTGGCCCCGGTATGCCGGGCATCCACCCCATCGTTTTCGACGACGACGGCAACGTGGTGGAGGCGGGGGCAGGCAAGGCCGGCAACATCTGCATCCAGAACCCCTGGCCGGGCATGTTCCAGACCATCTGGGGCGACCGCGACCGGTTCGTCGAAACCTACTTCGCCCGCTACTGCAAGGACCCCAAGAGCAAGAGGTGGCAAGACTGGCCCTACATGACCGGTGACGCGGCCGTGGTGGCCGAGGACGGCTACGTGCGCATCCTGGGACGCATCGACGATGTCATCAACGTCTCCGGTCACCGCCTGGGGACCAAGGAAATCGAATCGGCCGCCCTGGTTCATGAAGCAGTGGCCGAGGCGGCGGTGGTGCCGGTGGCCCACGAGATCAAGGGCAAGGAGCCGGATATGTACATCGCTCTCAAGCCGGGATTCAAGGCCAGCCCCGAACTGGCCAAGGAGATCTCGGACACCATTTCCAACGAGATCGGTAAAATCGCCAAACCGCGGCACGTCTGGATCGTCCCCGACATGCCCAAGACCCGCTCGGGCAAGATCATGCGGCGGGTGCTCGGCTCGATCTCCAACAGACAAGATGAAGGAGATGTCACCACCCTGGCGAACCCTGAAATCGTCACAGCCATCAAGAAAATGGTCCAGGGCTAACCGGCCGCGACTGGTCACCGGGGCAACGGATTTCCGCCGCCCCGGTGACACCGCGGTCAATGCTAATGGCCGCGGCGGAACCCCACGGGGCCGAAATCATAATTGATCAAGCTGGTTCAACCATACGGCTACGGTGTCCACTGCAGTGAAACGGCCGCGCGTTGAATCGGATGGCGAGGATTCTGAAAGGAGGTGATGCCGAGTTCGGAGGTTTGTCAAGCCCGTTACAACCACACTAATGACAATCAACGGCTTAGACGATTGTACAGGAGGATAATATGAGTGGAACCACTTGGGTATACATCATGCTCGGCATTTACATCATTTACTGTTTCTACTGGGGGTTGAAGGGGTACTTCTCCGAAAAAACCTCCGCCGGGTATGCGATCGCTGGCCGCTCCATCCCCTTCATCGCGTTTCTGATGGCGGCGACGGCGGCATCGTTCTCCGGTTGGACCTTTATCGGTCACCCCGGCCTCATCTGGCGTGACGGCCTGTCCTACGCGTTTGCATCCTTTTACGTCCTGACCATTCCGATCACCGGCGCCTTCTTCGCCAAACGGAACTGGCTGCTGGGCAAACGCTACGGCTTCATCACACCCGGCGACATGTTCGCATACTACTTCAACTCGGAAGCCGCCCGTTGGCTCACCGTGCTCACGGCCTTCCTCTACTCCATGTTCTACTCCGCGGTGCAGCTGATGGCCTCGGCGGCGCTCTTCCACTGGGTCGCCGGCGTGCCGGTCACCTTCGGCGCGATCTTCATGGCCTTCATCGTCTGGTTCTACGTCTGCTCGGGCGGCTTGAAAGCCAGCACCTGGGTCGGCGTGCTCCAGTTCATCCTGCTGGTCGGCGGTATCATCCTGCTGGGGTGGTATGTCATCACCTCGGATGCCATCGGCGGCTGGACGGCCTTCGCGGCCAAAGCCAACGCCCTCGATTCGAAGATGCTGGACGTCCCGCGGGTCATCGCCCCGGCGCTGGTCGGGCCGGCGTATGCCAAGGCCCACGGCGAAGGGATCTGGACGGCGGTCATGGTGCTCTCCTACATGTTCGCCCTGATGGGGATTCAGTCCTCCCCGGCCTTCACCCTCTGGAACTTCGGCATCAAGTCGCCGAAACCCCTGGCCTGGCAGCAGACCTTCATGTCCACCTTCGTGGTCGGATTCGCCCTGTTTTATTTCACCGCATTTCAAGGCATCGGCGGTAAAATTCTCCAGATGGAGGGTGTGCTCGAACTGACCAAGGACAGCGACCTGGTACCCAAACTGATGGTGGAGTTCCTGCCACCGTTCGTGCTCGGTGTCGTCTTCCTGGGGGCCATCGCGGCCATCCACTCCACCGCGGCCCCGTACATCGGCACCGGTGGGACCATCCTGCTGCGCGATGTCTACTGGCGCTATATCAGAAACCAGCAAGCCGGCCACTCCGAGCAGATCTGGGTCAACCGCCTGCTGGCTACCGTGGTGACCATTGCCGCCTTGTGGGTCGGCCTGACTTCCAAAGCCGCGCTGGTTATTTTGGGAGCCCTGGCCACCGCCTTCGGATTCGTGATGTACGTCTATCTGATGGGGGTCCATTGGGGCTTCCGATTCCCCAGCATCGGGGCCTCCCTCGGCGTCTTCGCCGGCATGGTCGCGGTTTTTCTCACCTACTACGTCTGGCGCTACCCGCTCTCGATTCACTGTGCGGCGTGGGGGACCGGCATCGGCCTGGCGGTGGCCTATCTCTGCCGCGGCCTCGGCATCAAAGACAATGAAGAAACCATCAAACGCCAGAACGAGATCCGGGCCTTCCTCGACGACATCGATGCCCCGTCGGAAAGCGGTCGCAAATGGCGCAACGCCATGAAGATCGTCGTGCCGGTGTGGTATTTCTTCGCCATCGGCCCGGCCTGTATCCTGGGCAACAAGGCCTTCTCGTTCGCCGGATTCACACCGCTGTGGTCCTGGCAGATCTTCTGGTGGATTGCCGGTATCGTCATGATGTGGGCCCTGACCTTCAAGGCCGAGATGTCGACCACCTCCGAGATCCAGATCGAGCGGGCGGAGAAGGAAACCAACATCGTGGTCAAGGAAGCCTAACAGAAACCCACAGAAGAGGAGAACCAAACCATGAAACAAGAAGATCTGTGGTTGATTGGTGTCGTTGCTTTTTGTATCCTGTTCACAGCATCATTCGGTTGGGGCCTCTGGGGATAGTCCCGGGCTCCTGAAAAACAGTTGAAACCCTTCATATCCGGCCGGAAGATCTCCTGTTCTTCCGGCCGGATGGTCCTACGCCTATCCTATGGCTTAAGTCGTCAGCGCCTCGCATGATATTGATGGGTTGTCTTCAGACCGGGGGCTGTTTCCCCTGTGACAACCGCAACGATTGACGCTTATACGTGCGTTGACACAAGCGTCAGACTTGTTGGTATCTGTTTTTTTGCTATGTCCAAACAGTATGAATTTACCGAAAACCGCCATAGGCTAACGCGAACGTCCTGCCGGTGCCTTTTAGAGCGACCTGCGGACCATCGGACGGGGCCGAAACCATCCCGGCAACAGCTACACCCGGCCCATTGCCCGCCCGTCGCACAGGCAGATGACCCCCCGACAGGTTGACTATGCCCATTCGATCCCAAACGCGATCTATAACCATATACGTACTCACCAAAGACCGTCAGGTCCGGCTATCACACAAAGGAGGGGAAACATGACCAATCCGTATGATGACGCTTATCAGAAATCGATCAAAGATCCGAACGGATTCTGGGGCCAAGCCGCTGAAAACGTTCACTGGTACAAGAAGTGGGACAGAGTCCTGGATGACTCGAACAAACCGTTTTACCGGTGGTTTTCCGGGGGCGAAATCAATACCTGCTACAATGCCCTCGATTTTCATATCGAACAGGGGCGTGGGGATCAGGTGGCCCTGATCTACGACAGCCCGGTGACAGACACCATCAAGAAATTCACCTATTCTCAACTGCGTGACGAAGTGGCCCGGTTTGCCGGCGTTTTGTCCGCCCAGGGGGTCGGCAAAGGGGACCGGGTGCTGATTTACATGCCGATGATTCCCGAGGCCGTGATCGCCATGCTGGCCACCGCCCGGATCGGAGCGGTCCACTCCGTCGTTTTCGGAGGCTTCGCCGCCAAGGAACTGGCCGTCCGCATCAATGACGCCAAGCCGAAGGTGATCGTGACAGCCTCCTGCGGCATCGAAGTGAAGCGCGTCATTCCTTACAAGCCTTTGCTCGACAAGGCCATCGACATGGCTGATTTCAAACCGGAGAAATGCGTCGTCCTTCAGCGGCCGATGGAAACAGCCGGCATGGTGTCCGGCCGCGACATCGATTTCACAGAGGCTATGGCCAAGGCCCAACCGCACGATTGCGTCAAGGTGGCCGCCACCGACCCCTTGTACATCCTGTACACCTCCGGCACCACCGGTGTGCCGAAAGGTGTCGTGCGTGACAACGGCGGACATGTGGTCGCCCTCAAGTGGACCATGAAAAACATCTACAACGTCGACACGGGGGATGTCTACTGGGCCGCTTCCGACGTCGGTTGGGTCGTGGGGCATTCCTACATCGTCTACGGACCGCTCTTCAAGGGCTGCACCACCATCCTGTTTGAAGGCAAGCCCGTCGGCACGCCCGATGCGGGGGTTTTCTGGCGGGTCATTTCCCAGCACAAGGTCAAAACCATGTTTACGGCCCCGACCGCTTTCAGGGCCATCAAGCAGCAGGACCCGAACGGCGAACTGATCAAGAATTACGACCTGTCGGATTTCAAGGCCCTGTTTCTGGCCGGTGAGCGCCTCGACCCCGATACCCTGCGCTGGGCTGAAAAACACCTCGGTGTACCGGTTATCGACCACTGGTGGCAGACCGAAACCGGTTGGGGGATCGCCGCCAACTGTCTGGGGCTGCACCATTTTCCGGTGAAGGAGGGCTCGCCCACCAAACCGGCGCCGGGCTGGAACCTGCAGGTGCTCGATCCCGAAGCCAAGACACCGGTCAAGAAAGCCGGCGAGATCGGGGCCCTGGTGGTCAAACTGCCGTTGCCTCCCGGAACGCTGCCAACGCTCTGGAACAACGACCAGGGCTTCCTGAAGAGCTATCTGGATGAATTCCCCGGGTATTACAAAACGGCAGATGCGGGATTCATCGATGGTGACGGCTATGCCTTCGTCATGTCCCGTACGGACGATATCATCAATGTCGCCGGACACCGCCTGTCCACCGGGGCCATGGAAGAAGTATTGGCCGATCATCCGGATGTGGCCGAATGTGCGGTGCTCGGCGTGGATGACAAGCTGAAAGGACAGGTCCCGGTCGGTTTCATGGTGCTCAATGCCGGTGTCGATCGCCCGCATGAGGAGATTTCCAAGGAAGTCGTCCAGATGGTCCGCGACCGCATCGGGCCGGTGGCATCCTTCAAAACGGCGACGGTCGTCAAACGGTTGCCCAAGACCCGATCGGGTAAGATCCTGCGCGGCACTATCCAGAAGATTGCCGACAACAAGGAATGGCGGATGCCGGCGACCATCGATGATCCCGTCATCCTGGATGAAATGACAGTGGCGCTGGAGAAGATCGGACTCGGGAAAGCCAGGAAGGAATAACGGGTATCCCTCTTCAGGTGCCCGTTCGTCGAAATGACCCGTATTCGTGCCGACCGCCCATCGCGGATCGGCACGAATACGGCGTCAGAATTGCGGGATAATGCAAAACGGAGTGGCCGGCACTTGACTCGGTTTTTGTGCCGGCCACTGATTTCGGAATCCGGTTATTGCGATTTGATTCGGTAATTCCTTTGACACACTGGATGATCTCATGCCGAAAAAAGTGCTTATCGTGGATGACGAGCCGAGCATCATTGTGCCGCTCCAGTTCTTGATGGAACAAAACGGATACGAAACTTTTGTGGCGTTCAGCGGTGAAGAAGCCATGGAAGCCGTTGAAGAGCACGGTCCCGACTTGGTGCTGCTGGACATCATGCTGCCGATCATCGATGGGTTCGAGGTCTGCCAGCGTATCCGTGAAAGGCCCGGGTGGGGCGACATCCGCATCATCATGCTGACCGCCATGGGAAGCGATGCCAACGTCGCCAAGGGTCTGGCCCTCGGGGCAGACGCTTACATTACCAAACCGTTTTCGAACGCCGAGGTCATCGCCAAAGTAAGAGAATTGATGTGTCGATAAACCGCAGAAACACATTCTTGTGGTTTGTTATCGTTTGCGTCGGTTTCACTCTGCTGGTGATTCTGAGCCTGGCGATTCTTTTCTGGCAGCAACTCCCACCGGATGACCGGTCGATTATCTTCCGGCTGGTCAGGGAGAATGTCGGTTATTCATTCAGCGCGGCTGTCCTGCTGCTGGCCGGACTCGGATTTGCGCTGGACTGGCTTTTTCGGCTTTATATCCTCCCCATCGATAAAATTGCCTCGGAAACCCGCCTGATCCACTCAGTCAACCCCGCCCATCGCATCACCATCGAAGGCGGCCGTGATATCACACGGCTGGTCTCTATTATCAACGAAGGCGCCGATGGCTATCAGGCCCTCCTCGACCAGGTTCAACAAAAAATTGATTCCGCCCGTGCGGAAGCCGAAGAAGAGAAGAATATTCTGGCCGCTATCATGGCCGAACTTCCCGAAGGCATTCTCATCTGCAATACCGAAGGCCAGATTCTGCTTTACAACAATCGCGCCGCGCAGCAGTTGAGCGGCAAGGCCACCGGCAACGGTCATAAAGAAGAGGGCCCTGATGAAGCACCGGAGCGTTTCATCGGCTTGGGGCGTTCCGTGTTCGGTCTGATCGACAAGAGTCTCATCGTTCACGCCCTGGGCGAAATCGCGGATAAGTTGAAACGCCAGGAACCGGACGTGGCGGCCTATTTCGTCGTGGTCGGGAAGGACCGTTGCCTGCTGCGTGTCGAGGCGGTACCGGTCTTGAATCACCTGCGTGAATTTTCCGGCTTCATCCTCATTTTTTTCGACATCACCCAGCAATTGGATACCGAAAAAGCCCTGGTATCGATGCTGCGATCCCTCTCGCGCAAAACCCGTTCGTCATTGGCCAGCATTCGGGCCGCCATCGAAGCGATCATCGATTACCCGAGTATGACCGACCAGCAATTGGAACGGTTCAAGGTCATCATCCACAAGGAATCGATTGCGATCGGTGAGATCATCAAAGACACCACATCGTATTATTCCAGGCAGCTGCAGACCCGGTATCCTTTGATGCGTTTGCCGGCCAGGGAACTCATCACCACCGTGGCCGGCAGGGCCAGAGAGAAGTTCGGCCTCGACATAAAGGTCACTGGAGAAGAGACTGACGCTTGGGTTCAGGTAGACACCTACTCCATTGTTTCGGCATTGCTTTTTACCCAAGAGCGCCTGGCGGAAGAGACCGGCTGCAGGGCATTCGGTTGCCGGATTACCAAAGAGGGGCGGTTCGTTTGGATCGATTTCATTTGGCAGGGCCACCCGGTAAAGATGGAAACCCTTCGTAGCTGGCAGAATCAAACGGTGGCCGTCGGCGACGATATTCTTCCCTCGACCCTCGACGAGGTCATCGGGCACCACAAGGCTGAAATATGGTCACATTCTCTCGGCCCGAATGGCCAATCCTACCTGAGGTTTCTTCTGCCGGCGATGGAAGCGATTGGATCCGGAGACATTCACCGGTTGACCATCCTTTCGAAAAGCCGCCCCGAATTTTACGATTTCGACCTTTTCGATCAACCCGAACAGGAGCGTGATCTGGACAACCGCCGGTTGGCCGAGTTGACCTACACGGTCTTTGACACCGAGACCACCGGTTTGGACCCGCAAGGGGGAGATGAAATTGTTTCGATCGGTGCGGTGCGTATCGTCAACGGACGTTTGCTGCATTCAGAACACTTCGATCGGCTCGTCGACCCTCAGCGTGAAGTCCCATGGCAGTCGATTCAGGTTCACGGCATAGAGCCCGCGATGCTTAAGGGCCAGCCGACCATCGATAAAGTCCTGCCGCTGTTTCATCAATTTGCCGGAGATACGGTTTTGGTGGCGCACAATGCGGCTTTTGACATGCGGATGCTGCAATTGAAGGAGTCGACCAGCGGGGTTCAGTTTAGAAATCCGGTGTTGGATACGATGCTTCTGTCGGCCGTCGTTCATCCGGGACACGAAACCCACGATCTGGAGCAGATTGCGGAACGGGTGGGCGTCAGTATCGTCGGCCGTCACACGGCCTTGGGCGACGCCATCGCCACGGGCGAGGTTTTTCTCCGGCTGGTCCCCCTGTTGAAAAGCCAAGGGATCACGACCTTGAAACAGGCGCGAGAGGCCTCACGTCAAACATACTATGCCCGCCTGAAATACTAGACGAGCCGTCGCCTGTGGCCTCCTTTGCGGGAGCATCGGGCTTGCAGCCGATCTTCACCCGCACTATCCCGAAACCGGGTCTGCCAACGGCAACGTGAAGAAAAAAGTCGATCCCTTGCCCGGCTCGCTTTCCACCCAGATGCGCCCTCCATGGAATTTGATGATCCGCCTGGTGATGGACAGCCCCAGACCGCTACCCGGGGGGCGGCCCTTCAGGTTGTGTTTGACTTGCCGGAACTCCTGAAAAATGATTTCCCTGTCCTCGTCACTGACCCCGATACCGTTGTCTTTCACCGAGACCAGAATCTGAACCGGTGTAACCGTGAGACCGATGAGGATATGCCCGATATCGTCATCACAGAACTTGACGGCGTTGGAGATGAGGTTCACCATGACCTGGATCAACCGATCCCGGTCTCCGGCAACCACCGGCACCTGAGCGGGAATGTGTTGGTCGATCCGGATCCGTTTTTCCTTGACCAACTGGCTTGTCGAGGAAAGGGCGTCCTGAATCACCCCTTTGAAATCGACCTCCGCTATATGCCAATCCATGCGCCCGGTCTCTATTTTCTGAAAATCGAGCACCTGGTTGATCAGGCGCGTCAGGCGTTCGCTTTCCTTGACGATGATGGACGTGAAATTCTGGTGTTGGCGGCGATCGACGTCCGGGTTGGCGTTCAGGATTTCAGCGATGGACCTCACCGAAGTCAATGGCGTGCGCAGTTCGTGGGTGACCGTGGAGATGAACTCGTCTTTGAGCCGGTCCAGTTCCTTCAATCTTTCGTTGGCGGCCCTGAGTTCGGCAGTGGCCTTCTCCAGTTCGCGGCTGTAGGCGATCACCTGACGGGTTTCATCAAGAATGTTCATGACCTCATCGATGCTCAGGGGTTCCTCTTTGACTGTTTTGGAGACCACCACCCGCGCTGAAGCCGATCCGATGGTACCGGCCAACAGCTTCTCGACATAATTGACCAGCCCGGGGTCCGCCTGGCGGTCGTCTTCCCAGGCGGTGGCGTATTTGCTCGAGTAAGACGACAGCTCTTCCTCGGTGCGCTCCTGCCCGAGGAATCGGACCACCAGCGACCTCAAATCCCCCACCGATGCCGTTCCCCGCCAGAACCCCGATCCTTCTGTTTCCCCGGCGTAATGGTACACATCCACGAATAGGGTCGCCTGGGTGTGTTCGATGGCGCTGGGGCGGCTGTAAAGCGAAACGCCGATGTAGATCATGGTGTTGCATAGCATGCTCCAGAAAACGGCATGGGCGACATGGTCGAAATCCTGCAGGCCGAAAAGGGAAAACGGCTTCAGCCATGTGATGCCGAACGGGCCTTGACCGAGAAAATCGTGACTGATGAATCCGGCCTGCACGAGGGAGGGGAGCACCAGCGTGTACATCCAGACGATAAACCCGGCGATCAGCCCGCTTACAGCACCGGATTTTGTCGCCCGTTTCCAGAATATTCCGCCCAGGATGGCCGGCCCGAACTGCGCAACGGCTGCGAAGGAAACCAGCCCGATCGAGACCAGAGTGTAGTACTCGCCGATAAAGTGAAAATAGGCATAGCCGCACATCAACACCAGGACGATGCTGCCCCGGCGGATGCCGAGCAGTATGCTGCTGAGATCGTTCCGTCGGGCCAGTTGCAGCGACGGCAGCCTGAGCAGAACCGGCATCGCCAAATCGTTGCAGATCATTGTGGACAGGGCGATGGTGGCGATGATGACCATACCGGTCGCCGCTGATATGCCCCCGATAAAAACCAAAAGCGTCAGGCTCTCCGCATGCCTGGCCATGGGAAGGGTTAATACGAATGTGTCGGCATCGATGTTTCCGGAGCCGAATTGGAGCACACCGCCGAAAGCGATCGGAAGGACGAAGAAATTGATGGCCAGCAGGTAGAGCGGAAATAGCCAGACGGCCTTTTTTAGGTGGTCCTCGTTGACGTTTTCGACAACAATGACCTGGAACTGCCGCGGAAGGAACATGAAGGCCATCATGGACAGAAAAATGTGAATGCACCAGCTGGCGTAGGTTCCGTGTTGAACGTTGAAAGTGAACAGTTTCTGCAGTTCCGGCATCGCTCGGGCCTGACTGAAGATGTCGGTGAACCCGTTATAGATCCCATAGGTTACGAAGACACCGACCGCCAGAAAGGCGATCAGTTTAACTATCGATTCGAAAGCGATGGCGGCCACCAACCCCTCATGCCGCTCTGTGGCGACAAGGGAGCGGGTGCCGAATAAAATCGTAAAAACAGCGAGGATCAGGGCAATATAGAATGCCGTGTCGGAGTAAAAAGGAATCTGGGTAAAGTGCCGCGGCACGTTAATGAGCGGATAACCGGTGATCACCAGGTAGCTGGTCGATATGGCTTTCAGCTGCAGCGAGATGTACGGTATGATGCCCAAAACGGCGATGATGGTCACGACGCTGCCCAGAGTCGTGCTTTTACCATAGCGGGAAGCGATGAAGTCGGCAATGGAGGTAATGCGGTGCACTTTGCTGATTCGGATGATTTTGTGCAGAACCAGCCAGCCAAGGGTGGCCACCAGTGTCGGCCCGATGTAAGTCGGCAGAAATCCCAGGCCGGATGTCGCCGCCAGACCGACGCTGCCGTAAAAGGTCCACGCCGTGCAGTAAACCGCCAGGGAGAGGGCGTAAATGTATGGATTGCTGACGAGGCTGAGGCCGATCTTGGCATGCCGATCCGCGATGTAGGCAATGGCAAACAGCAGGCCGATGTAGCCAAAGGAGAAAAACAGAATGGTTTCGGTGCTCAGCATAAGACTCTCAGCGCCTTTGGCTGTTCAATCAGTATTTCAGAGATGAGGGGAAACCGTCACGAAAGCGCGTGAAACGGGTAACAAATAAGATCAGGGCAATCAGCAGCATCCAAATCGAAAACACGTACAGATAGAGCATCGGGATTCCAAACAGGAATGTGTCCCGGTTGAACAGGGACAGGATCGGATAATTGAACAGGATGCACCCAAGCAGAAACAAGCCGAACAAACGGCGGCTGAAGGCGGAATCGAGGGTCATGGCAATCTCTCCAGTCTTGGCAAAATGACATCGGGGTCAGAATGTGCTATGTTCGGCGTCCGGTTCCATTTCGCAGGGCGCCGTCATAGCGGCCGAAAAAGCCTGTAACTGTGCGGCCACGGCGGCAGATGAACAGAAGGGCGCCGTCCTTTATTGCAAGACACCCGCCAGATGCGGAACCTGAGATCGTATAGCAACATTGCTCAACCGGTGTCAACGAATTGAAAAGCGAGGACGCTCGCGGGGGAAGATCGCCTTTCATGGCCTTGAAGCGAATTTACATCGATCAAGCGGTTGTGGATACCGAGCCTGTTCGCGCCATACGGAACAGGGTGGACCTGCCTTGGCAAGTCGTCAACAACGCCGAGGAGGTCTATCGCATCGTCGCCGCGGCCGAGGATCCCGTTTTGGCGGGCAAAGAGGTTCTTTTTTTGACCCAAAACAAGGGCGCTTTCATCAAAATGTGCCCTGGAACCCGCCATTACACCTGCTGTGATTACGGCATCCTGCATATCGGGACTTACTGCGATATGGATTGTGCCTATTGTGTCATGCAGGCGTACTTTCATCCACCGGTTTTGCAATATTTTGTCAATCACGACGATCTGCTGAATGAACTCGGACAGCTTTTTGCGCGCCGCGGGGTCCGCCGGATCGGCACCGGTGAATACACCGACAGTTTGATATGGGAAAAGTGGACCGATCTGTCCTCTCTGCTGATCAACCGGTTTGCCGGCCAGAGGCAGGCGGTGCTGGAAATCAAATCGAAGACCACCGCTGTCGAAGGGCTGAAAGGGATTGCGCACCACCGCAAAACCATCGTTTCCTGGTCCTTGAACACCAGCCGCATCATCGCGACGGAAGAGCGGTCGACGGCCTCGCTCAGCGCCAGGTTGCGTGCCGCCGCACGGTGTGAGGCCTGGGGGTATCCCCTGGCGTTTCATTTTGATCCGATGGTGATTTACGCGGGCTGTGAGGCCGAATACCATGACCTCGTCAAGCGGCTCTTTAAGTGGGTGTCACCCCAAAATGTGATTTGGATCAGCCTCGGGACATTTCGGTTCCCACCGTCGTTGAAAACACTCATCCAGCAGCGCTTCCCACAGTCACCCATCGTCTACGGCGAATTCATCCCCGGCCTGGACGGCAAGATGCGCTACTTCAAACCCCTGCGGATCGCCCTTTATCGCAAGATGGCCGGCTGGATCAGGGAGTACGCACCGGAGACCGCGCTTTACTTCTGTATGGAAGACAATGAGGTCTGGCTAAAATCATTGGGTTTTGTTCCTGAAGATAGGGGAGGGCTGCCGCGGCTTTTGGATGAACGTGCGGTCCGTCATTGCGGACTGGAATCGGAATGACAAGTGGATGCCGAAGGGGAAGGACTGTTTTGAGATGCGCAGGATTGTCGTATTAATCGGGTTAATAGTCGCCCTTTTAATTATTCACCATTTGTCCCTCACGGTATCAGCCGATGAATGGGAACGCGTGAAATGGGTCGATGACGGTGATACCATATGGCTTGAAAACCGACGCCGCGTTCGCTACATCGGCATCAATGCTCCGGAGGTGGCCCACAGCGCCAAGGGATCGGCGGCCGAACCGTTCGGTGACGAAGCCCGGACAAAGAACAAATCCCTGCTACACGGGCAGCGGGTTCGCCTCGAATTCGACCGTGAGAAAAAGGACCGTTACGGACGTCTCCTCGCTTATGTCTACCTGAAAGACGGCACATTCGTCAATCTGGCGATGGTCGAGAGCGGGCACGCATACGTCCTTTACCTGAAGCCGAATACCCGGTTCGACCGTGCCCTTTTAGAGGGTCAGCGTCGGGCCATGAAAGCCGGCCTGGGGATCTGGCAAGGCTGGCAAGAAGGCGAAAAGGGAGGATACATCGGGAACAGCCGATCCCGAAGGTTTCATGACGCGAAATGCCCGAATGCAGCGACGATTCATTCCAAGAACAGGGTGAACCTGCCGAACCGGTGGGAGGCGTTTTGGCTGGGATATGCACCGGCCAAACAGTGCACCCCCTATCCGTGAAATGTCATGACGTCAAAGTGGAGAAGGGATCCAGCGAGGTTCAGCCGATCACGTAAAAGGCGCCGGGACTTTACCGGATCGAAATTCAAAAACTGAAAAAGGGATTCGTTGCTCCGAATCCCTTTTTACGCTTGGTTATGTCGTCAGATCCTTGATTAATAAAACTATTTGACGACGGCGGTCATTCCTGCTCTTTTTGGGCTTCGGCGATAACTTTTTCTGCTATCTGGGCCGGCACCTCATCGTAATGAGAAAATTCCATGGTGAATATACCCCGCCCGCCGGTCATCGAGCGCAGGTCCGGCGCGTAGGACAGGAATTCGGACATGGGCACATGCGCCTTGATCACCTGGTTGCGTCCGGCACTGTCCATCCCCAGCACCCGACCGCGGCGGCTGTTAAGGTTTCCCATGATGTCTCCCATGAATTCGTCCGGCGCGGTGATGGTGACTTCCATGATCGGTTCGAGCAGCACCGGGTTGGCCTGTTCGGTCGCCTTCTTGAAAGCCAGCGATCCGGCGATCTTAAAGGCCATTTCCGACGAGTCTACGGCATGGTACGAGCCGTCGTCCAGAATGACCTTGAAATCGATACAGGGGAAGCCGGCTAATACGCCTTTTTGGCATGCTTCGACAATGCCTTTCTCCACCGCCGGGATGTACTGTCGAGGGATGGAGCCGCCCACGATGGCGTCCACGAATTCGAACCCGCCACCCCGAGGCAGGGGCTCGAGCTGAATCCAGCAGTCGCCGAACTGGCCGTGCCCGCCGGTCTGTTTCTTGTGTCTGCCCTGAACCCTGATTTTCTTTTTGATCGTTTCCCGGTAAGGCACCTTGGGAATGTTGAGAACGGCTTCGACGTTATATTTCCTCTTCAATTTTTCGACGGCGATTTCAATGTGAATCTGCCCCATGCCGGACAGCAGGATTTCCTTGGTTTCGGCGTTGCGGTCGAGTTTAAGCCCCAGGTCTTCCTCCATCAGCTTGGTAAGGCCCCCGTATATCTTGTCTTCGTCTCCTTTTGATTTTGCCGTCAGGGCGTAGGAAATCAGCGTAGGCATCGGTTCTATGCAGGTAAACCTGACTTTTCGATTTTCGGCGCACAACGTGTCGCCGGTGGTCGTTTCCTTGAGTTTCGCCACCGCAACGATCGATCCAGGGACACCCCCCTGGGTCGGTTTCTGTTCTTTGCCGGCAATGGTCATCAGTTGATTGAAGCGTTCGCGGGTGCTTTTGTTGACATTGTAAAATGTGCCATCCTCACCGAGCGAGCCCGAAACCACTCGAAATATCGTCAGGCGGCCGGCATAGGGGTCGGCGACGGTCTTTATAACGAAGCCGGCAAAGGGTTCTTCAGCGTCGGGAGTGCAGGAAATCGTTTTTTTACCTGACTCATCGGTGGCGTTGAAAGCGCCGCGATCGACGGGAGAGGGGCCGCTGTCAGCGATAAAGTCGAGCAGCAGGTCGATACCGATGTTCGATGTGGCCGACCCACAGAGTACCGGTGCGAAGAGTCTTGAAACGAGACCTTTTTTCAAGGCCACTCTGATATCTTCGTCGGTGAGTTCTTCGCCTTCGAGATACCGTTCGATAAGCGCATCATCGGATTCGGCGACATTCTCGATGAAGGCCTCTCTTTCAGCCTCCACAGCGTCCTGCATGTCATCCGGGATGGCGATTTCTGATGCTTTGCCGTCGGCATCGTAGGCAAAAGCCTTCATGCGGGCCAGATCGACCACGCCCTTGAACCCGGCCTCCTTGCCGATCGGCAGTTGCACGATGATCGGCTTGGGATCCAGGATTTCACGGGCTTCTTCCAGGGTGCGGGTGAAATCAGATCGCTCCCGGTCGAGTTTGTTCATCAGGATGGCACACGGCAGGTTAAGCTCCTTGGCATAATCCCAACCCTGTTCGGTCTGCACCTTGATGCCATCGACGCCGTCGACCACGAACAGGGCGCAATCGGCCGCCTGCAGGCAGAAGATGGTGTCGTTGAAAAAATTTTGATCGCCGGGGGTATCGATGATGTTGATGGTGTGCTTCTTCCATTTGAACTGGTGGAAAGAGCTGCTGATGCTCGATTGGCGTTTCAATTCCTCCGGCTCGTAGTCCATGGCCGTGTTACCGTCCTCGACGCGTCCGATGCGGTTGGTTACACCGGCCTTGAAGAGCATCGCTTCCGCCAGGGAGGTCTTGCCGGCGCCGCTATGTCCGACCAGGGCGATATTTCTGATTTTCTCCACAGTTTCACTCATCTACGTTCCCCTCTCATTGGCTGGTCTCGTTCTGTTCAGAAGCTGCAAATCTGATCTGTCTACATTTTTCGGCTTTAAAAATCAAGCGCTACTTTACGGAGGAATTCCGTGGTTCCTTACGCTGGTGATGTACGGTGCTGAAGGCAGGCGATAAATTCTTTATTGCCCTTAGGCCCGAGAATAGGGGAGGGCATCGACCCGACGACCGAAAGGGACATTTGGCTGAAAGAGGTCTTGAGGTCCTCGAGAACTCGGTTGTGATGGGCTGGATTCCGCACCACACCGCCTTTACCGACCCGCCCTTTGCCGACTTCGAATTGGGGCTTGATCAGTACCAGGATAACGCTGTCGGGTTTCGTGAATTGCAGAATGGCCGGAAGAACGAGCCGAAGAGAAATAAAAGATACGTCCACGGTAACCAGATCGACCCGCTCTCCGATGGTTTCAAACGGTATGTGGCGAATGTTGGTTCGTTCGATGGCCACGACGCGGGGGTCTTGACGAAGCTTCCAGGCCAGCTGACCATACCCCACATCGACAGCATAAACCTTGCAGGCGCCGTGTTGCAGCAAACAGTCCGTAAATCCGCCCGTAGAGGCGCCGACATCGAGGCAGACCCGGTCATCGACGGCAATGTCGAAGGCTTGCAGACCCGCCTCCAGCTTCAGCCCACCGCGACTGACATAGGGAAGGGTTCTCCCCTTGATGTGTATCTCATCTTCAATGCCGACCATCGTTCCCGGTTTGGCAAAAGGTTGCCGATTGACCAGCACGTTACCGGACATTATCAGGGCCTGGGCGCGCTGGCGACTGGGTGCCAGGCTTTTTTTCACCATTGCGAGATCGAGCCGTATTTTAACTGCTTTGCTCATGATAACAGGTGAATCCGGTGAGGATACCGGGCGAAGGAAAACCGGGATGACGGGTCGCCGTAAGGCACAGGGGGGGTGAAGTGTTGGCCGGATTCTATCCCGCCTGGCGTTCGGTTATATTGGGGACGGCGAGCAGTTCTCTCGCCGCTTGGGCGATAGCCGGCGAGTCGATGCCGTATTTGGCTCGCAGTACCGGCTGCGGTCCGTGTTCGACAAACTGGTCGGGAATGCCGATCCGTTTCAATTTGAACCCGCTGATCCCATTGTCATAGAGACTCTCCAACACCGCTGAACCGAAACCGCCGGACAGGACGTTCTCCTCGACGGTGATGATTCGCGGTATTTTTTCGGCCAAGGCGCAGATGGTATCGACATCCAACGGCTTGACGAACCGGGCATTGACAACCGTTGCCTGGATGCCTTCGGACGCCAGTATGTGCCAGGCGCCTCTGGCTGCGTTCAGCGGCTGGCCAACCGCCAATATCAGAACATCCTTGCCGGTTTCGACGATTTCGGCCCTTCCGATCGGAATGCGACGGGGCGGTTCGGACAGATCGACGCCTTCACCGTTGCCCCGCGGGTAGCGGAAAGCCACCGGACCATCATGGTCAATTGCGGTCAGCATCATGTGCCGCAACTCGTTTTCATCCTTTGGGGCCATGATGACCATATTGGGCAGGCTCCGCAGGTAGGACAGGTCGAACAGGCCGTGGTGGGTCGGGCCGTCGTCTCCGACAATGCCCCCCCGGTCGACGGCGAACACCACATGGTGCGCATCGAGGCAGACGTCGTGCAGAATCTGATCATAGGCGCGTTGCAGGAAGGTGGAGTAGATGGCGACCACGGGTCTGAACCCTTCGGTGGCGAGCCCCGCCGCAAAGGTGACCCCGTGCTGCTCGGCAATTCCGACGTCGAAAAACCGGTCCGGATAGGCCTCTGAAAACGGAGCCAGGCCGGTTCCTTCGGGCATGGCCGCTGTGACGGCTACGATTCGGGCATCGTTTTCAGCCAGACCCAAAAGGGTTTCCCCAAATACCTGGGTATAGCTCGGAATAGCGCTTTTAATGTCTTTGCAGGTGCCCGAATCGACATCAAAGCTGCCGCAACCGTGGAAATAGACGGGATTCTGTTCGGCCGGAGGGTAGCCCTTGCCCTTCCGGGTGGTTACATGCAAGAGCACGGGCTCTTTCAGATATTTAATATTGTTCAGGATATTGATGAGATGGTTGAGGTTGTGCCCGTCGATCGGGCCGAAATATTCAAAATTGAAGGCTTCGAACAGCATGCCCGGCGTTACAAAGGTCTTGAATGACTCTTCGGTGCGTTTGGCGAACTGGTAAATGTCATCGCCGATTCTCGGCAAGCCCTTGAGAAACAGTCCAAATTCCCTGCGAAGCTCCTGCAGGCGCTTGCGGGAGAACGTTCGGCTCAGAAGGGACGACAGGGCGCCGACGTTGCGGTTGATCGACATTTCGTTGTCATTGAGTATGACGATGAGCTCCTTGTCATTGTGGCTGCCGGCCTGGTTGAGAGCTTCGAAGGCCAATCCGGCGGTCAGGGAGCCGTCCCCAATAACGGCAATGGTCTTAGAGGATTCATTTTTTAAGGCCTTACCACAGGCCATACCCAGACCGGCGGATATCGACGTGCTGCTGTGACCGGTCGAAAAGGAATCATATGGACTCTCCGATATCCGGGTAAAACCCGACAGGCCCTGATGCTGCCTTAACGTATGAAATCGGTCTCTGCGTCCGGTAATGAGTTTATGGGCATAGGCCTGGTGCCCGACATCCCAAACGATCTTGTCCACCGGTGTGTCGAACACATAGTGCAGGGCAATCGCCAATTCGACCGCACCGAGGCTCGACGCCAAGTGTCCGCCCGAGGCGGAAACCACCTCAACGATGGCTTGCCGGATTTCCCCGGCCAACTGTTCGAGATCAGCCTTGGATAGATTCCTGACGTCTGCCGGTGAATTTATTTTTTCTAGTAAGGTCAATTAGATTTCGTTCTGCTTCATTTCAAGATGTACGGTGATGAGAGGGAGTGGGTCCTTTTACACAAGGTCTCAACGGTGGCGGTCGATCACATAGCGCGCAATCGCCCGCAACGGATCTGCTTTCCTATCAAAAATGTCGAGGGCCTGCAAGGCCGCAGTGACCTTGGTGCGGGCCAAGGCTTTCGATTCACTCAGACCGATAAGGGCAGGGTAGGTGGACTTTTGCCGGTTGCTGTCCGTACCCACCGCCTTGCCGAGCAAAGCCGGATCTCCCTCGACATTCAGGATATCGTCGACCACCTGAAATGCCAGTCCGATGTTATCGGCATAATCGTTTAGCTTATCGATTTGTGCGCTGGATGCTCGACCCAACACCGCACCGGTGTGAACCGCCGCGTTGATGAGCGCCCCCGTCTTGAGGCGATGCAGTCGCTCGAGTTCCTGCGGCGGAATCGATTGCCCTTCATAGGACATATCCAGCATTTGACCCTGGATCATGCCCTGGTGCCCGGCAGCGGCCGCTATGATTCGGATGACAGTCAGCCGGCTGTCGGCACCGTTCCAAGTGTGGTGCTCGTCCAGACAAGCAAGCAGGTGAAATGCAAGGGTCAACAGGCCATCGCCGGCGAGAATGGCAGTGGCTTCGTCAAAGGCCACATGGCAGGTTGGTCGCCCCCGGCGCAGGCTGTCGTTATCCATAGCCGGCAGGTCATCGTGGATGAGGGAATAGGTATGGATCAGTTCAATGGCGCACGCCGCAGAGATAACATTCTCAGAGCAGCCACCTGCAGCCTCAGCGGCCGCCAGGCATAGGATCGGGCGCAACCGCTTGCCGCCAGCCATCACGGAGTAGCGCATGGCGTTGGCCACCTGCGTGGTTCGTTGCAACGGCAGAAATCGGTCAAGATGCTCATTGACCAGGTTCTGCTTTTCCTGCAGATAAGGCTTCAAGGCGAATGCGGAGGGAATCGGACCGTCGGAACATATTGGATTCATATGACAAAATCACTCTTTCGAATCGTCGCTTTCGGCAAACGGTTCATAGGAAACGTTCCCTTGTTGGTCTTGGAGCAGGACCTGGATTTTTCGTTCAGTTTCATCCAGCTGTTGGGAGCAGAATCGGGTCAACTGAATGCCTTCCTCGAATTTGCTCATCGCTTTTTCCAGGGGCAGATCTCCGGACTCCAGCTCCTGGATAATTTTTTCCAACTGCCGCATGGCGTGCTCAAATGATTTTTTTACCATCTTCAAACCTTTCTTTTACATCACAACCCAGTGAACCCTTGGCTAAAGTAATTTCGAGATGTTGCCCGAAGGCGACGGCGGCAGAGTCCTTGACGATGCTCAATTCTGGCAGTGTGCGGGTGATGCTGTAACCGCGAGACAAAATCGCTGCTGGATTCAGGCCGCTGAGCTGTGCGACATATTCACGCAAGCGCGTTCGTTCCGCGGAGACGACCATCTGGTAAACCGTGTGCAATTGATCGCCGAAACGTTCGATCTTTTCCTGCAGTCTGTCGACATAATCCCGCGGGGAATGATAAATCAACTTTTCCTTTTGCCATTCAAGACGCTCTCGGTATCCCCGACGCATGGCCGCTGCGGCGCGATGCAACCGTCCGCTGAAATCGTCCAGCCGGAGCCGATGATCGACAATCTTTTTTCTCGGATCCAGGAGACGGGCGGTGTCATTCTGAACGAGCCGGCGACATTCCTTAATGTAACGCTGCATATAATCGATTATAATATATTGTAATTTTTTTATATTAATATCTAATTCTTTGGAAACAGGCACTATGAGTTCGGCGGCGGCAGATGGGGTGGGCGCCCGCACATCGGCGACGAAATCGGCAATGGTAAAATCCGTTTCATGCCCGACGGCAGAAACGATCGGGATTTCTGACGAGAATATGGCACGGGCCACGGCTTCGTCGTTAAAGGCTTGCAGGTCTTCCAGGGAGCCGCCGCCGCGTGCCAGAATGAGGACATCGACCCTGTGCAATCGATTGCAGAGTTCGATGGCCGCCACGATCTCCGCTGCCGCACCATGTCCTTGGACTTTAACCGGCAGGATGTCTATGCGCCGCCCCGGACATCGGCGCTGGAGAATATGAAGCATGTCATGCACGACGGCGCCTGTCGGCGAGGTGATCAGACCGATGCCATCCGGCAGAAAAGGAAGCTGTTTTTTGTGGCTGCCGTCAAAAAGGCCTTCGGTCGACAGTCGGATTTTGAGTTGTTCGAAGGCGATCTGCAGGGCGCCGATCCCCTTGGGTTCCAAGTATTCCAGGATAATCTGGTAGGTTCCCCTCGGCTCATACAGGCTGAGCCGGCCAAGCCCGGTGACAGCCATGCCGTCTTCGGGTGCAAATTTTAGATGTTGATTCTGACCGCGGAACATCACCGCCTGTATTTGAGACTGTTCATCTTTGAGCGTAAAGTAGAAATGCCGCGACGACGGCATCCTGAAATTGGATATTTCGCCGGTCAGCCAGATGAATGGAAAATTCTGTTCGAGAATGGTTTTTATTTTTTGGGTCAGTTCGCTAACCGAATGGATGCGGGCGGGCCCTTGGGATGTTATGGTCATTTAATTATACACTTAATTATACACTGATTTTATTTATCTATCGTCTGAATTGGAGCGGCTATTTCAAATATTATGGTATGGGTTGGTGCAGCTCCAACGCCACCGACTACCCTTCATTCTTTTCATAACGTCTGATAATGTATATTATGTTAACTTTAAAGAGGCGTGCTGGAGTACCCTGTAAATCAGGCCTGTTTTTCTGTATATCGGCTCAGCAGTTCTCTCACCGCCGGCACCACGTAAATTTCTTCATGTTCCATCCGGCTCAAGCATCGGGCCAGAATCTTCGCTTTTTTGCGCAGCGGTTTGTGTTTGTCCATAATGAACACATTCTGTCCCTTCAGCTTGCACAAGCCGCTTTGCACCTTGATGCCGGTATTGCGCAGGTTTTGTTCCGATACCTGTATTTGGAGTTTCTCGGCCAACGCAATGAGTTCTTGATATAGGGCTTCGGATTTCATAAAAATCTAATCGAATATTAATTGAACATTTGAACGGACATAGAACTTTGGATAACCAGATACAGTTGAAATTTAATGTGTTGGTGTTATATTATCCAGCAACAATACAACAAAAAAAGACATAGTCCAACCACTTCATTTACGGCGGCTTATCCGCGCAACTTAGAATGTACAAACGAAATGATCAGGAGGAAATTTTAATGGACTCGTATCCACTTCGACAGTCGCAGGCCCAAACCCAGGTCATGGTCAACGCCTTTGTCCGCAGTGTTTACAACTGGATGGCCGTTGGGCTCGGTCTGACCGGGTTTGTCGCTTTCTATGTCGCCAACAGCCCGGCAATACTCAATGTCATATTCGGGAACCCGATCGTATTCTGGGGGCTCATCATTGGAGAATTGGCTTTGGTGTTCACCCTGAGTTCGCGGGTGGCCAAAATGCAGGCCTCAACCGCCACGGCCATGTTCGTCGTCTATGCCGTGCTGAATGGGGCGACCCTGTCGGCCATATTCCTGGCCTATACGAAATCGTCGATTGCCTCAACTTTTTTTGTCGCCGGCGGAACTTTCGTGGCCGCCAGCATTTACGGCTGGACCACTAAGAAGGACCTGACCTCCTTCGGCAGTTTCCTCTTCATGGGACTCATCGGCATCATCATCGCCTCGGTGGTCAACCTATTCATGAAGAGTTCCGGTATGGCGATGATCATCAGCTATGTCGGCGTGTTCATCTTCGTCGGCCTCACCGTTTACGACACCCAGCGCCTCAAGAACATGGCCTTGACTCAACCCGCCGATGCCGACGGGGCGGTCATTCGAAAAGGCGCCATTCTGGGCGCCCTATCCCTCTACCTTGATTTCATCAACCTGTTTCTGATGCTGCTTAGGATTATGGGGAATCGGGAATAACTGCATTATTGGGGCACCGGAAGGTTTGGGCCACATAAAAAGGCGGCAAAATATCCCGCCTTTTTATGTGAAAATACAACAAAATGTTAGGTATGGTTTGGAATGAATTGCTCTTGATCAGAACTCATTGGTGGATTAAGGGGTGAATTGATTCTATTCTTACTCTGTTTTACCTCCACACAGGTTTTGTGAAGCCAAGAAATGGCGGCATCATCACCGGATATGTTATGCTCATCATCGGTATGCAACCGATTGATCCCCTTTCTCAATAACTGGAGAAACGACATGCATAAAAATCGAGTGTAAATAGCCGCAAATATTGGCGGTAACAATAACCATCGATTGCGGGATATATGTTTACTAAAGTATAAAATTGCGCTTTTATGAAATTCGAATACTGAACGGATGACACTCGCATTACTGCTGCCGCCTACATGGTGCATGAGTTTAGCCCCGGGCCAATAAACAACCCGCCAACCGGCGTCCCACATTCTTTTGCACCAGTCCACGTCTTCCCAGTACATAAAGAAACGGTCATCCATCAGACCCACCTTTTCCAAAGCTTTTCGGCGGATAACCATACAGGCACCGGACACCCAATCGACATTGATCGGGTTGGCCTCGGCAGCCTTGTTAATCAATATATTGGCGCAGGCCAGGCGACTGTTCGGGAAAACCTTGGTGAGGAATGACCGTCGACCAAATAAAAGAGAGTGAAATCTGGGAAACGAACGGGCAGATCCTTGTATGCTCCCATCCGGATCGATAATACCCGGTCCGAGAATACCGACATCCGGGTTGGCGTCCATAAACGCGGCTATAGATTCGAAGAAAAAATCGGATACAACAATCGTGTCGGGGTTAAGTAACACAATATAGGGTGAACTGGTCGAATCCAATATGGCGTTTATAGCCTTGGAGAACCCTAAATTTTCCTTATTGCGGACAATGGTAATGTCTGTATATGTTTTTCGAATATAATTGATCGGTTCGTCAGAGCCATTGTCGGAAACGACGATGTTCGGCTTCGAACCATTGCACGAACACTTGATCGAAGCAAGACAATCATGCAATAGTTCTATACTGTTGTAGTTTACAATGACCAAATCGATCATTTACAAGACACCTTTTTTGGCAAGACTGGACAATGAAAGTAGGAAATGGTGGTTTTGACAACTATCTTTCTTCTAAAAAACCGACTCCAAAACCATTTCTAATCGGTGAGCTTCTATAGAGTGATTATCGCGATTCGACGGGTAGATCAAGGCAAGAATTCCTTTTTTTCTAAATGATTTCAATTGTCATCGTCAAGCACTTTTTTTATTTTAGAATATACCAGCATGGCCGGGGATAGAGATTATTGGCTTTTTGTTTAGCAAATGGACTCAGGCTCTGAATGCCCGTACCGCTTTAATCAATTGGAGCAATGCTCGGCGCATCCGCGGCTGGCGATTCACATACAGCTTGAATTTTCCAGCCGTCAGGCCTGCATGATATTCGATCACGTTACCAATATCCTTCCAGAATGTCCGCCGATTTGGCTCATCTTTGGCGCCCAAACCGATTTCTGGGAATGTGGAGAACCGACGCAAACCATTTTTGGCTCTTAAAGTGGCCTGGAGGAAACCGCGACCGAAACGCTGATCAGGCTCGAGGTGGCAACCCTCTGCCCATTCATTCCAGGCATTAATAAATATCAAATCACCCGCATTTGTTCGGCGAGTGCGGTCAATTACGGATGATAGCCAGAATTCATAGTTATTCGGAACGCCGTTAAGGACTACAAGGGCGCGTTCCTTGGTCCGTGCGGTGTTGTCCCAGGCAGGAAAAACCGTCTTAAAAACTCGGGAGTCGTAATTCCGCTCGAGATACGACTGGGCAACCGCTGCGTACTGCATGACGTTGCCCTTGAAAACATTATAAAAATTGATGAAATGATTGATATTCGAAGGCTGAAGATTATGCGGAGGGAATTCGACACCGCTGTCATACCCAAACTGAGTGTAATTGTCATTACCGTGGGTAAATGCTGCGCTGATGTGAATCTCCCCTATTCCAATCGTTCGACAGTATTCGCGCCACACCATTGCCGATTTCTTAGCATCCGGTAAATGTTGCGGGCGATATACCATTAAAAAAGGCCGGCCATCGACACGAATGTAACCTGGTTTTCTTAAGAACGGTATTAATGACTTGATAAAATTTAGGTCGTCCTCTGGTAAGTACTTTTGATCAATCAACACCTCGTGATCTGCTGCGTCCCAACGTCGCGTCCAACTCTCATTTGCCCAGCACAAACAAAACGGCATATTATGATCGGGATCTTCCAGCATGTCGTCCAAGGGACGATTCAATAATCTCGTCCCGGAAAACCAATAGTAATAATAACAAAAACCATCAATTCCGTAATGTGCAGCCAATTTTATTTGATCGTGTCGAGTTTCGCGCAAGCGTAGGTCATAAAAACCGAAATCACTGGGTAGATGCGGCTGGTAATGACCTTCGAACAAAGGGGTCGCCTTAGTGACATTTGTCCATTCAGTGAAGCCCTTGCCCCACCAGAGGTCGTTTTCGGGCGTCGGGTGAAACTGGGGAAGGTAGAAAGCGATTAGCCGCGGTGGATGCTTGTCCTCCTTCGGCAGGATATGTGAATTAACATCCATATGGATAGCGAAATTTTTACGTCAGGTAGATAATACAAGTTACGGCATTACATCTTAACAGTTGTTATTAAGTGACGAGGTTGGGCGCCAAATCTCTCTGAATAAGAAAAGGGCCAAAAACTTGGCAGTTGGAAATATAGGAAAATGGCTTTCTCCATCCATGCGCTTGTGTTCGACAACCGGTATTTCCTTTCGGGGGATATGAAGCCGATAGGAGCGCACGGCCATTTCGAGGTCTATTGTTACCCCGACTTTGGAAATGCTCATCGTTTTAAAAGTTGATAGATAAAAACCTTTAACGCCGTGCAAGACATCTCTAATCCAAGGGCCTTCACGCCTCCATAATGTTGCGGCAATCATGGCGAGAATCATTATTCCCCATTTGCGAGGTTTAAAAAATTTTTCATCTTCTTCATTTTTACCGTCGCGAATGTTACGACTGGCGACCACGAACTCAGTTTGGCTGTCCAAATTACGGGCTATGTCGACAACGCATTTAGGGTTAATGGTTCCCTTGGGAAAATAAACAACCAGGGCCTCTCCTTTGCAGAGCTTTACCGCGTAATGGTATGCGGCATTCAGGCTCTTAACCGGTTGCCTGTAAACAGGAATTCCCTGCAACTCCAAATATTCGACCGTGCCATCCGTACTTCCTCCATCAACGGCATAGACTTCGAAAAATGCGTCGATCGGTAACTGGGGGATGTCCAACTCACAGCCTTTCTTCTCATTCCAAACCATGAGGCAAAGCGACGCTTTTGGGTTAGAGTTTTTTGGCAGCATAGCGGGCCGCTTCAATAGCTTTCTGGACAGCAACATCTGAGTTCATATGTTCCCACAATCCCCATCTACCGATAGACAGGATATTATTATTCTTGCACCAAGATAGGATCTTATCGATGGCCGCTGGTTTATAAATTGTGTTTATAGGATACGCGAAAATATTTCTATGGCGAAACCCTGAGGCATCCCTTGAACGAATGGTATTGGTCTCGGTCCAGTGTCCATGAGAATTCGCAGCGAAATTATGCCGCAGCAGAAGTCTATGATACGTAATGTTTTGAGATGGTTCATAAATCCAATGAGCGGATGAATCAATGTTGTCAGGTAGGTAGTCCACGTCTATGGAGGCGAATTTCAATTGCCTGACTTCAAATTCGAGGTCACGGGGAATAGCACCAACTTTAAGCCAGGTGTCCCATGGAATCGTATTGACGATCAACTCAGTCTT
This sequence comes from uncultured delta proteobacterium, assembly GCA_963792945.1. Classification (GTDB taxonomy): domain Bacteria; phylum Desulfobacterota; class Desulfobacteria; order Desulfobacterales; family SG8-13; genus JARFQH01. The sequence goes on from CAWBYM010000006.1 coordinate 300,048, forward strand.
TATACTTTCATTAATTATTTTGTAATTTGCGTCGATTGATTTTACTGGGGAGTCCAGACGCAATCGGTCTCCCATTTCTTGTCCCATCCGCCGCCAAACCTCGCCGTACCCGTGGCGCTTCGGGTAATAAAACGCTCCATGAGCCGAAAGTACGCCTTGAGGTTGTTTTTTTAAGCAGGACTTTAAGGTTTCTCTAAATGAAACAGAAGGTAGTTTATGTAACCAGTAGGTTCCAATATCCCGGATAGGAACAGACCATATTTTTTCATTGTATGGGATCATGTATTCTTCTGAAATTCGGTCACCCAGTTTCCATTTTATCCATTCATTGAACTTTTCAGGTTCATGCACACCTTTGAGGCACCCCGCTTCGGTAATCGACATCAAAAAATCAACCTGGTCGTCAATTGGAAGCTGCCAAAGATTGGATTCAATAGGGTGGTCTATTTCTTGATTGCGAATTCTTATCCGTGCCACCCTCAAAAAACGATTCCATTCCGATTCCGGCATTAATTCGAACAGAAAATCCAATACCGGTTGCCGTGTTACATCGAGGAAGTGGCCGCCGCCGATGTCCAAAGGATAGCCGTCTACGATAGAAGATCGACAAAGCCCGCCAGGCATAGATTCAGCTTCTAATATAACGAAAGAATCTATGCCATTGCGCAATAGTTCTCTTCCAAACGATAGGCCTGTCGGGCCTGCTCCAATGATACAAAACCGGACGTGTTCGAATAGCTTAGTCATATTTTTCTATTGTGAGGCCAAATGATTGGCAATAGTTTCAATTCTTTTGATATATATAAAAATGAAATCAAAGATATGAGGCTCAAAAAATGCAGCGGAAAGAATCCCATACGGTTATATGAACCAGCCCATTTTAGAATCGGGAATCCGATGGCATGGACAACACCCATAGCCATGCTAAACGACGTGATTGCGGCCCAGCCGATCAAGAGAAAGACCGCAATAACTTTATTAGTTTCATATTTATTTATACAAAGCCACATGCCGGAACTCACGCCTAGAAGTATAAAAACAAAATATGTGCCCCTGAAAAAGATGACTATGATTTTATATATACGATTCTTAAGCTTGAATGAAGCAAGCCGATCAGGGTCATTGGATGGATACGGATGAGTTTTCAAGAATGCGTGCCATTCATCCTCTACATAGTTTGGCGGTATGGATTGTGACAGATTGTGGCGCTGCTGACCTTCTCCGGTAAAAAGAAACCATAATGACTTGAGGCTTGATTGAAAAACAAGGCGAAGATCAGTCAGGTTGATGGGCGGTAGCATTGAAAACCCTTGTTTGCCGGCGGTGATATTTCCGTCTTCGATTGCCGCGTAAAGTTCATTCGCTGCATTTCGGCAAAATAGTATGAAAGATTTACCCGAGTTCCGTCCAGAGAGTACTATGGCCTCTGTTAGTGCAAATTCGAAATTTGACACGAAAAACTCGCGTTTCTTAAAATCGTGCCAGCCATTTAGAACAAAATGTGCCTCGTTCTTTGCGATAGCGTCTAATGCCGGACCTTCTAAGTGCTCTTTTAACGCATGAAAAGTCGGAGATAGCCTATATGCCATTTCGCGTGTTTCTGCATTGATTGGAACGAACTTTTGCCGGGATTCAGGTTTCAAAGAAGTCAAAACGGAGTACAGGTTTCTAAAATCTTTATTTTGACGCAAAGATGGAGAATATACTCCATAAGAATGGTAATTCAATACAGAAAAAAGTGTAACTGGTGTTAAATACGCCAGGACAATTAAACAAACAATACCAATTAATTTTGAAAAATTTTTTGTTCGCCAGGTTACCGACACGGCGTACAAGAGGGCAACGCAAGCCGGCATGACTAACCAAGAGGCTTCCTCTCTGGTTGTTGATGCAATCCCAATAGCCAATCCTGAGAAAATGGCCCAAAGCCATGATCGTTTTCCGCGGTTAGAGAATCTCAACACAGTGCCGCAAAGAGAAATTAAGAAATAAAGAACCAAAGCTCCGAACAACGTATCGCGCAAAAGCCGGTAGTCCGTGCCGGCCGCAGGAATTAAAATTAAAAAAATTGTACCTAAAAGCAGCACATTCAATTTGCCGATCTTAAGAGGGTTTAAGGCTGTAGCCAGGTAGAAAGGCAGTGGTGCAAAAAGTAGAAATTCGGATAAGCGGAATGGGATTCCCAATGAATGAATCCCAGCTAAAAAGACCGAAAAAAATGGAGCTTTCGAAAGGACTATTTTGTTGAATGGACCAAGCCAGAATTCCTTGCCGAAATTAGCAATGATTGATTTGGCATTGCCATAATAAAGAGCATCGTCCGCCCACTGCCAATATTGTACATCAAGCGGGCGAAGGAAAATAAATTCTAGCGCCAGGAAATATAGTCCAATGATAGAGAACAATTTTATGAAATCGACAGTTCTGTTCGTCATAATAGAGAATAATTTAGGCTTCGCCGATTTTGCGCTCTCCAGTTACCTCAAACACAACCGCTGCCTCAAACTCATGCAAAAAACGCCGATTCCATCGATTGAGCCAGAATCGAATAGGTCTTGATGAGCAAGTACACTGTCGGGACCAAGCACTGGGCCACAAAACCCCCGATCAATTTGAACAGGCCATAAAATTAGCAATTTATTTTTAACCGTGTCTACTTTTTCGGGGTAAATTCAGATAGAGGCGGTTTTATAGGTTGCACTTAACGGATAAGATGACATCTATGAATTCGGCTCGGATCCCAAGCTCTATATTATCAATCATGATTATCGTTGTGGGTGTTTTGGCCTTAGCAGTTATATAAGCTGCAATATCGTAACCCCAATGCATGGTGACTAATGAACCCTTTTCATCGATAGGATTACCATGATATTCGGCGGGTTTGTGGTAGATAATTTCGCCATTTTCATCACGGGAGGCGCGACACTCACTTTGCTTCGTCTTGTTAACCAGTGGTACCGTGAAGATGTGAGCGCCACCGGGCTTAAGTACCCTTCCAATTTCCCTAAAAGCTTTGTCTGGATCAAACACGTGTTCCATTACATCTTGAGTGATAAACAAATCGAAATAATTATCAGGGAAAGTCAAGCATTCAAGGCTCTCGGAACGGTAGCCATATTGCGGGTGAATGCGGCCCGGTTCGATGTCGGGGAAATATTGCGATGCCGTATACGCTTGGCATTCATTAAGCAACTTAATGCTTGTCCCGCGACCACCCGGGGACGATTCGTGAATTGACAGTTCTTTATAGCGAGGGTAAAAATCAGCGATCACCTTCATCAAGGCTCGTTCACGCGGTATCGAGCCACACCCGGAACATAATAGATAATCCCGAAACCACGGCTTCGACGAACTGAAGACAACGGTCCTTTCACATATAGGGCAATAACCTCTGCTGATGAAAACGTTTTTATTGAACAAACGCATCGTAAAACTCTTTATTGAATGCACTTTAAACAACCGCAAAAGAAGTCTGTTTCTTTCAAACGCTCTAACTATCTTTCGGGCATAATTATAAATAATTGCTTCCGGATTCTGAAATTGCATCATTCACCATCATTAACTATAATAGGTCAGCCTTTGTAGAAGTTTTGATGCGAAGCCAGCCAAGCCGCAGTTTTTGCGACGCCTGAACGAATATGGGTCATCGGCCTCCATTCGGTATGGGTTGTCAATTTGTCAATGCTGAGCACGTTCCTTCGGACATCCACGTAACGAGGTTCTGAATATTTTACATCCAGTTTTACATTCAGTGTTTCACAGATAATATTTACCAGTTGATTGATAGAAAGACCTTTGGCTGTACCGATGTTGTAAATCTCCCCTGACCTTCCGTTCGAAGCGGCTGACAATATGCCATTTATGGCATCCGAGATGAAAATGTAATCGCGTACGTTTTCGCCGTCCCCCCAGATGACGATGGTGTCCTTTTCCAATGCTTTGTATACCATCGTTGAGACAACCCCCTGCCCCCTTTGAGGGTTTTGCCATGGGCCGTAAGGATTGGCCGGGCGGACAATGACATAATCGATATGATGCAATGCTCGATAGAAATTAAAATATTTCTCGATTGTAATTTTAGTGATACCGTAGGAGCAAATGGGATTCGTCGGACTCGTTTCTTTTATTTCATCTTCGCTGTTTTGACCATAAACCGTTCCCCCGGATGACATAAATACCCACCGGATATCACGCGATTTTGTTTCTTCGAGGATGCGGATCGTGGCGACGAGATCGCTTTTCACCTCGTTCAAGGTTTGGGAGGAGTCTGGCGAGGGCAGGCTGCAACTGATTAGATGGAAAACCAGTGAGTGGTCCAGCTCTTGCAGGAGCCGGTTCGGCAAATCGGCAAAATCTCCGGCGATGGCAGTTGCAGAGTTCGGCCAGTGTGGTGAGAGAAAGCGATCGAAGCACACGAGTTTAAAACCTTGATTCGCCAAACATCGTGAGAGATTGATTCCAATAAAGCCGGCTGCGCCTAAAATTACGGCCTTTTTGTAAGAAGTTTTTTTGCTTGTCATGCTGTTAATCTATCTTTTATTTCAAATTGCTCATGCAGGCGAACGATGTAATCATCCGCTTTGGCCAACGTCTCATCGGATGGACTCGATATAACACGGGCAACGGCCTGAACGTCGACGATCTCTTTCAAATGTCGACGATTTTCTAATTTTTGGGTAATGCTTCTCGCGTGTCGACGATGAAAGTTGAGGGGTTTGCTACGAAAATAAACACTGCCTTTTTTCAATACATGGAGATATACCAGCCAATCGCCCGCGACTTTGTAATTGAATAGGTCCTCTCCAACATCATCAAGGGCTTCTAAGAGGGACTCACGCTTAAACAATACAGCGCTTACATTCGGAATGGTGTTTTTAACGGCGAGTGTTTGGCTGATTTCTTCGAGCCCGTCACGCTCATAATCGGTTAACCAGCAGTCAGACACGTCGTTGGTGTAATCCAGATAGTTTTCCGATATAATTCTTCCGCTGTCATCCATCTGTTTAGACTGGCTGTAGGCAAGTACGACCTTAGAGTCCTGAAACGCCATAATCAGCTCGCCGAGAAACTCATTCTCTGCCAGATCATCCGCCTCGGCAATCCATATCACATCGCCGTGGCAGAGGCGAATTCCTTTTCGCCACTGCCGGAATACTGAACCTGAGTTATCGCCGTTGACAATGACAGAGACCTCATTTCCAGTAGATTCGATGTATTTTTCAAGAATCTCCAGGCTATTATCGCTTGATGCGTCGTCCAACACAACCACTTCATAGATTGGATAGGTCTGCTGGAATATACTGTCTAATCTCTTGGTTAGATGGTGGCCGTAGTTATAGTTGGGGACCAATACGGATACTCGTGGGAAGCCATTGAGATGGTGTAACAAATCCAGAGCGTATTGTCTCAATGAATAGATACTGTCAAAAGTTTTGGTGGACGGACTATCGAGCAATTCACAAACCTTGCCTGAAAAATCTTGGGTGTCAAGGTAATTGGCTACCCTGCCACCGTTCTTGATGATGAAATCATTAGCTCCGCAGGCGCCTTCAAAACTGACGACAGGCACATTTACTTCAACTGACTCGAGAACAACGTTCGGAAAAGGATCCTCCCTCGAAGTAAGCGCATATACAGATGCGGCAGCATAGTAGGCCATTGGCTCTCGTTCAAACCCAATAAACAAAATATTATTTTGGAGCCCAAGTTTTTCGATTCTATTTCTTATGGCCGTTTCCATTTCAATTTCGGAGTGACCAATCCATACGAAGGTAGTTTGCGGTTTGATCTTGATGACCTGTGCCGCTATTTCTACAAAAAGATCAGGTCCTTTACGTGCATCGACGTAGGCGATACTCAGCACTATTTGCGTACCTGGGGGTAAATTGTGTTTTCGGCAAATATCACGATGAGCTTCGGATCGGCGATGTTTGTATGGATTCTTCCGAAGTACGCCTTGAGGGCGAATAACGATTTTACTTGGCGGTACTTCAACGATTTCATTAAAGCGTTTCGATACCATCTCCGCCGGGAATACCACCTTGTCAGCGTACCGGGCAATTAATCCGGCGTTGACCTCCTGCTTCAAGTTGTGGATAACGCCAGGCAGTTCATGGATGAGACACAATACATTGAACTCGTGCTTTTTTAGTTGCGCCACAATTCGACCACTGACAACAGTGCTGGTAATGGCTTCCAGTGTGCCATCAGTTCGAAGGGCTGCAAGAAAATCTTCCAAAGCGGTTTCACCTATGTGCATGGCATTTACAGTTTTACCGACCTGTGCGAAGTCGGCGATCAGTTTGCCACCGTCAAGGGCCAATATATTGACTCTGAAACCCAGACTTTTAAATATTTTGGCTGTTTCAAGAATAAGTAGCTGAGCTCCATGAGGATGGCAATCGTGAGTGACTATCAAAATTTGCCTTGGATGATCAGCAGCTGATTGGACCAAGGCATCTCGGGTCGCTTGCAACCAGGAATATCCAAATTGCTTATCCGGCTCTAAATAGGCACCCTCGGCCCACTCGTTCCAAGCATTAATAAAAACCAGTTGTTCGTCGGGACGTTGGTGAAGTCGTTTGGTGTCTTGGATAGCGTTTTCAAGCCACTGCTGGTACAGATTAGGACTATTATAGAAGAAAATCGTCCCCTTGTTTTTCCTTCGAGCGGTATTGTCCCATGACGGGCAAACACTGCGAAACAGTTTATAGAGTGGCTTAGTGTACTTCTCACTGCGTTTTACGAACACTCGCCAATCATAGACAGTGCAGCTGAAATCTTCCTTAAGAGGTGACACACAATCGCTGATATCCGGCGGTGCCGAGTTGTTAGGCGGAAATTCGATGGCGGCGTCGAACCCATAAATGGCAGGATCAACGGCTTCAAATGACTGGGTATAGGCCAGGTATATATCGCCAAGGCCCTCCTTGCGGCACCAAGATCTCCAGCGCTTGGCCGTCTCTTTGGCTGAGGGCAGGATGCCGGGACGATAAACCACCAACAATGGTCGGCCGTCAATGCGAATGTAACGCGAATCACGCATATACCGGCTTACGTGTGCTATAAATGCAAGATCATCAGCCGGTGAGTGCTGTTGAGCAATTAGGATTTCATTTTCAAGGCCGTCCCAGCGCCGATTCCAATTCTCGTTGGCCCAGCAAAGGCAAAAGGGGAATTCGAGGCGGCGATTTTCAAGGAAATTTTCGATGGGACTTTCGAGTAGACGTTTTCCACCGAACCAATAAAAGTAAAAACAGAAACCTTCAATCCCGTATAGCTTTGCCAGTTCGACCTGGCGTAGTTGAACATCGGGTTCGAGCAGATTGTAGTAGCCCAGCTCACCAGGTATCCGTGGTTGGTAGTGGCCTTCGAATTGCGGTCTGGCCGCTTTAACGTTTGTCCATTCTGTGAATCCCTCCCCCCACCACGCATCATTTTCCGGAATAGCGTGAAACTGTGGCAAGTAAAAACAAATCAGTTTGGCAGGTTTGTCCAACAATGGTCTGCCCTTGAAGATAGGGATGTGTCCACCGCCGTTGATCGGAATACTAAAGTCCTTCCAATTACGGAAAGTTATGGTGTGTTTGAACAAAAGTGGCAGTCTCTTGAAAAGGTTTTTTTTAAATTTTATTTTTGTCTCTATAGAGAGTGGCAGCCGGTGCCATCCCCAATGCGCAGTAACCGAAATGTTCCGGCGGAAGACGCGATAGGGCAGTGCTATGAAATTTCTGCGAAGGTAGCGGAGCGGCTTGGTCAACCGCCATGATTTGCTGTTAAGAATCGACTTTATTTGACCATCAAGTTGGAGTATGCGCGTTTCGAGCTCTGCAACGGTCTGATGGAGGTCACCGATCTGTCGCTTGTCTTCGGCAACGATGTAGTTGAGATTGTCAATGTGTTTTTCTCGCTCAGCTGCTATGCGTTTGAGGTGGATTATCTTCTCGTCTCGTTGGGCTATCTTCTCATCTCGTGCACATACATCGTTATAAAGCGAATTTCTCTGGTCTTCAAGTGAATTGGTAAACGCAAATAGTGGACCATAGGATAATAGCTTGTCATATGAGCTTTGGATCCGCGTGCGTACTTCAAAAGAATCTATCGACACTTGGTCGTGTGCTGCCTTCAGTAGGAGATCGTATAGTTCAATAATGTCAATCGGTGCCCGAATGTCATTCTCAAGCTGTTCAGCCGTGAACTTTGTGTGGCGCAAATTCACGTCAAAATAATCGTCAAGATCTTCTCTAACCCAATTGCCGTTCTCACCTGTTGCGGTCAACCTGAATTTCGCCGCTATCCTGTCGATCTGCTTTACTGGATTTTCCATAAACAAGTCATAATCGACCACCAAACGGGGATAAGTCGCGCTGCCGATTAGAGCCGGCAATACATGTTGGAGCCAGAGGAAGAAGCTTTTTTCAAAAGGTATGCCGTTGCGTTTGGCCAAGGACGAAGCCACGCTCAATGGGTTTCGCAGGGTTATGATATAACGCACCTCGCAGTGGATTGAGTCAAACACTTCCCGCCAAAATGAAAGCAAACGGCATGTTCGCGGGTCCTTGAACCCCCAAATGCCTGAATTTTCATTAAGTCTATTTACAATTATTTGCTTTGCTTCAAGTTTGAGCGTGTTTATTATTGTATCATTTTTCTTGCAATCCCATGCGAAATCGAGTCGATCGTATGTAGAGCCGAAATGTTCCAGTAATTGTTCATTTATGGCCAAACAATCACGATCTTCCCAAAAACCTTTTGGATTATCGAATCCAGCGGGGTGTAAATTTTCTCCTAAACCAATACCAAGGATCTTCAATGAGTAGGTGATCGCACTCGTTCCGCTTCGATGCATGCCTAACACGACAAAAATTTGATTTTTACCTTCCCTAATCATAATGTTCCAGTATCTTGAACCCAAATCTTGACATCACAGTTAAAATCTACTATCGCCGTTGCTGTATCTCCTGTAACCGGCATGACTTTAAAAATAAATATGTCAAGTACGCGATGCAAATAGGTCTCTTCCATGTCCCTTGTGCCCGTTACCCCCGCATTGAGGAAATATGAGCCTGGGTTCAAATTGCAAGTAAACCGAAATTCAACTGTAACAGTCGTGCCTGGAGCTACATGTGAAATACTCCTTCTTAGATTAGGTGCAGAAAGTGCACCTCCCAACTCCATACCGGAGATAGTTTTAATTAACATGGCAAAACGCACGTTGGTCGCTCCCTGGTCGAACTTTACTTTGTAAATGTATCGATAACATTTGCCGCGTACCAGGCAATTCACCTTATCCCCAGACAAGGTAAGAATCGCAGGAGATTTAATGTAAACTCCGCGGGGTTCATATTCCAGCGTACTCTGGGGTTTGAGATTGGGATCGAATAATTCTTCTGGATCGTTCTTTGTTGCATGTTTGACCCCTACTGACTTTTCAATGGTCAAGCACAATTTACAGGCCTGTGAAGTGCTTTGCAAGAGTCCGCAGGATGCACGAATTTCCTCGCGAATGGCGGACTGCTTGTCTTGCGGTGCATAGATCAGTCTCTGATATATTCCGACAATGCTCTTCGGAGTGTTCATTGCTAATTTTTCGCCTGAGTCAAGCAGTATGGCATGGTCACAGAGCTCTATGATTGTGCTCCCTGAGTGCGATACAAACAAGATGGTTGCGCCATTTTTTTTTATGGCCTCAATCCGCGAAAAACATTTGCGTTGAAAGAGCTCATCACCGACAGATAGCGCTTCGTCAACGATAAGTAGTTGAGGGTCAACATTGATTGCAACAGCAAAGGCGAGCCTCACCAGCATCCCGCTTGAATAGGTTTTTACAGGTTGCTCGATGAATGCGCCAATGCCAGCAAAGGCAGCAATATCATCAAAACGTGCGTCAATCTCATCTTTGTTTAGACCAAGTACGGCACCGTTCAAATAAACGTTTTCACGTCCCGTAAATTCAGGATTGAATCCGGAGCCTAGTTCGAGTAAGGCAGCAATACGTCCATTCGTTTTCACAGAACCGCTGGTAGCGTTCAGCGTGCCGCAGATAATTTGCAATAAGGTGGATTTCCCCGAGCCATTCCGTCCAACGATACCGACAGTCTCACCTTTTTTAACTGAAAAAGAGACGTCCCTGAGCGCCCAGAACTCATTGAAATATTTTTTGGTTGGCCGACCCAATATTTGTTGCAATCGCGGATAGATCGACTGCTTAAGACGGTCTTGGGGGCGACCATAAATGAGATAGCATTTTGAAAGGTTTTGAACATCGATGGCAATATCAACGGAATTCTTTACCAATTCTTCGGGAATATCGCGACTGTTTCCTTGCAATATCGACGGCGAAAGTGTCAGGATTTTTTCCTCTTTAAAGGACATCGGCAAATCCCCTGCGTGTTTTCTGAAACCAAGCGAATCCCGCCCATGCAATCAACACTCCTGCAGCCAGCATGACGCCACACTGCCCAAAATCCGGTAGTTGCCCAAAGATCAGCGTTTTACGACTTTGCTCGATGATGAAAACAAGTGGATTTAGTTTCAACCAACTTTGATATGGTGGCGGCAAGGCACTTATCGGAAAAAATACAGCCGATACAAATAATAGCACAGTGGTAATGATACCGGTGAGTTGTCCAATGTCGCGCACGTAAACGCCGAGAGCTGCAAGAAACCAGGCAAAACCCAACGTCGCGAATGTAAGCGGAAGCAGAACTAAAGGGAAAAACAACACCGTCACTGGCAAGTACTGGTTCAGAATGAACTGGGCAACCAGCAAGATCACTAGACTCATGGTTGTGTGGAACAGTGCCGATCCAAAGGCCACAAAAGCAAGAATTTCCAATGGAAATATAACTTTCTTAACATAATTGACGTTGGATAGAATCAGCCCTGGTGCGCGGTTGATACATTCGGCAAATAGACCGTGCACGATCAGGCCGGCAAAGAGAATAAGGGCAAAATCGACTTTGCTTTCGTTTATGTCCACCCCCCAACGTGCTTGAAATACAACCGAAAAAACGAAAGTGTAAACAATCAGCATAAGCAGGGGGGTCAAAAATGACCAAGCGATACCTATTACCGATCCACGATAGCGCCCAACGACTTCGCGCTTCACCAGAGCAGCTATAAGGCCGCGATGGCGCCAAGAGCTCGCAATCATTTCCTTGGGTGATGTCGAAAAGTGCTGCATTATGAAAAAACCTTTACCAAATTACCGAAAATAAAAGGTCCGCTTCCAGCCGACCGTTTTGTGATATTAAGTCGAGTCGATCAAGGCTGCGCATTGATTTTAGCTGCTAAGAGGCTTTGTTAAGGGTTTCGAAGAAATACTATAATTTCTCATTAGAAGGAACGGAGCCGTATGCGAAACTGATAGGTGGGTGGTTCACTTGATTGCCTCAATTCTATGTGAAACTGAAAAAATACAACCATCGTATCATTCCCCAATGGATTTTTTAATTACCTGTGCGATGCTATTGCACAAATTTTCTGTATCCTCAACATTTGGACCTTCCACCATTACTCGGCACTGAGCTTGTGTTCCCGAATAGCGCACCAACACCCTTCCTATTCCGAAAAGCTCTTTTTCTACTTGACGTATCACCGCTTGGACTTTAGGTAGCGTCTCCAAGGAAGGCTTTTGCTTGACGTTGACGTTGACGAGCACCTGGGGAAATAAAGTCATGACGGACTTTAATTCGGACAACGGTCTATTTTCCGACACCATGATTTCAAGCAGTTTCAACGCTGACAGAATACCGTCTCCGGTGGTCTGGTGATTCATAAAGACGGTGTGACCTGACTCTTCACCCCCCAGGACCGCGCCAACGTCCACCATCTTCTCCATGACGTAACGATCACCGACATTGGTTATCTCATGGCGGATGTTCATTTTCTTCAGAGCCTCGCCGAGGCCCATATTGCTCATCACCGTGCTGACAACAGTGTTGTTCTGCAAAGTACCATTTTCTTTAAAATGCTGCGCACAGATGGCCAGGATTTGATCGCCAGTAAGGATCTCACCGTTCTCATCGACCGCCACTAGTCGATCTCCATCTCCGTCGAAAGCCAGACCAATTCGTGCATTTAATTCGCAAACCCTGTTCGCCAGAGATTCGGGGTGCTGTGAGCCACAATTGTGATTGATGTTTTTGCCGTCAGGTTTAGTATGCAGGGCCTCTACCGATGCGCCAAGCCCTGCAAACAGTTTCGGAGCGATCTTGTAGGTAGCACCGTTGGCGCAATCAAGAACCACGGTGAAATCGTCGAAGCGGCAACCTTCAGAAACGGTCTCCATCAGAAAATCGGTGTACTTGTTTTCACCATCGTCAAGATCGTTTTTTTGCCCGGTTTCACGATTGATTGAGCTGTCTTTTTCATAGTCATCGAGAATAATGGTCTCGATCAATTTTTCCGTCTCGTCTGACAGTTTGTACCCATTGCGATCGAAAATTTTGATGCCATTGTCATAATAGGGGTTGTGGGATGCCGAGATGACAATGCCGGCAGCAGCATCGAGTTTTTTGGCCAGATATGCCACCCCGGGCGTTGGTAGCACGCCGGCAACTAACGCGTCGCAACCGACAGAACAACACCCGGATACGATGGCGGATTCTATCATGGTGCCTGAAACGCGGGTATCTCTACCGATGACAATGGTCGATCGTTCTTGATCTCCGAAGTGGAGACCGATGGCTCTTCCGACTTTAAGCGCCACCTCCGGAATCATTGGATACTCATTGGCCTTTCCCCGAATGCCGTCAGTTCCGAAAAGTTTGCCCATAATTATTATGATCCTTCACCAACCACTAATCTGAAAATGTTGTTAAGCAATACTATATTCCGGCACGCTATCTAAAAGATGGGATAAATTCCAGTGACCCCGAGGTGACATCATCGACGATACCTTGCAACCACTCGGTACCTATAGCGGCGGTCTGCCGGTCCAGCGCTTTGATGACCCGAAGGTAAGATCCGCCTTCCTGATCGATAGCGTTTTTCAGGGCTTCCAAAAATCGATCGCCGATCTCCTCGTCCCCTGCCCTTTCGAGGCCTGATTCAATAAAAGCTCTTAATTCCGGCCATCGGTCTCCAATTTCCTTTTGTCGGTTATGCAGCTTTTCTGAAACGTTTTCGGTCTCCGTTCTCTGCTCTCGGAACTTGTAAATAAACTCCTCAAAGCGTTGAATACGTTCGCCTATACCCATATATATTTTTTGCAAAGCCCCGTCAAAAAGCGGTTGAGAGAATTCGGGTGATATGAACTGGGAGCGGACAGTCCCATACCATTGATAAAGAGCAATGAGGTTGGCAATATAGCTGATATTATTGGCCACAATCCGCTTTTCACCGTGATAGCGACCTGGGATATACGGTACATTACCGCTTTTGCCGCCGCCCCCACCGATAATTAACCGGCCGCTTCGCCGTTCATCCTTGCGGTGAATCGTGCCGGCCGCAATGACGGTGCCGTATTCTAACCGACTGGGGCCGACCAGTCCCCCCTGCCCTCCCAGAAAAATGGGATACTGATTCAGCATTACACCCCGGGGGACATCCCCGATCAGCGAAGCTGTGGCTTTGTCCTGGTTGGGAGTGAAATTGAAGTGGATGTAAGAGCTTCCAACCTCGCTGTGATTTTTTCGGTCGGTCCCTCCGGCCATCAAGCAGTCGCAGAAATTGATCAGGCTTCCCAAAGTAACATAAGGAAACAGGATAGTCTGTTTCAATCCGACCGTGTGGGCGATACTGGCCTCTTCTTCGAGCAGGGTTCCCTCACGCACATGAGCTCCGGAGCCGGATGAGGCCCCTGTCAAAAACACGGCATTTTTAAAGTAACCGCTTCCGAGTTCGACCCTCGAGCCGATTTGACAGTCGACGATGGTTGCCGGGCCTTCGTATCCGATATGCGAATGATCGAGTATGAGAGTCGAGTGACCGAAAATCCGGCATCCGGAGTGAATGACCACCCCTTTGCCGGAGATCCTGTTTGGGTCGACGTCATCGGCAATGTCAACCGATTCGGGCACAGGGAACCGAACACCCTTATCCATCAGTTTTTGTATCAGCGCTTGTTTATTTGGGTTCATAATTTTTCCCGTCACACGGAATCCTGAATGCAGGGCTTATAATCGGCAACGACTTCTTTCAGCGTCGCCTTTAATTTCTCTATATTCTGTTGTGAGGAATATTTGGCCATCTCGGCGATCTTGGTTTTCAAGTGCACCGTGCTGCACACCTCTCCCCTCAATGCCATAATTTTATTATGGCTCGTCCTCACGATACCCTCCCCTTCCGTGATGAGTTCCTCGTATAATTTTTCCCCGGGGCGCAATCCAATGTATTCGATTTTGATATCGGCATCGGGCTCAAACCCTGATAGACGGATCAAATCTCGAGCCATCTCGGCGATCTTGACCGGTTGGCCCATGTCTAACACAAAAACCTCTACTTGATCGGTGCACAAGGCGCCGGCCTGAAGAATGAGTTGGCAGGCTTCGGGAATGGTCATGAAATAGCGGGTGACCTCCGGATGGGTTACGGTAACAGGTCCGCCAAGTTCAATCTGTTTTCTAAAAAGCGGAACCACGCTTCCCACACTTCCGACGACATTGCCGAAACGGACGATGGCGTATTTTGTTTCTGTGTTCTCGAAGTGACAATGGCACTGGATCAGCATTTCAGCCACCCGCTTGCTGGCCCCCATGACGTTGGTTGGCCGAACAGCCTTGTCGGTGGACACAAAAACGAAGCGTTCTATGCCGAACGGTTCGATGGCTTCCAGCAGGTTTGCCGTCCCTCGGATGTTGTTGTCGAACGCTTTCCAGGGTTGCAACTCCAGCATAGGTACGTGCTTGTAAGCGGCGGCGTGAAAAATTGTTTGAGGCCGATGGACTACCAATGTCTTTTTCAGGTGGCTAGAATCCAGAATATCACCGAGGATGGCAACAATTGGAATCTCGCTGAAATTGCGTTTAAGCTCAAGCTCGATTTCGAAAAGCGGGCTCTCGGCACGCTCGTAAAGGATGATTTTCCCGGGGTTGAAACGGCAGATCTGGCGGCAAAGCTCGGACCCGATGGAGCCGCCGGCACCGGTAACCATGACGCTGTTACCACCGATATAGGCCCCGATCCCCTTCTCATCCAGCTCAACGACTGCCCGGCCGAGAAGATCCCGGTAGGCTACATCTCTTATAGACTTGACCGATACCCTGCCGTGAATCAACTCGCCATATCCGGGAACTGTCTTGAACGGTAAATCCCCGGATTTGCAGAGTTCGACGATCTTTCGCATCTGTTCACCGGTAGCGGAAGGGATGGCTATAAGGACTTCATCAGCATTTACTTTTTTGATAGCGGCTGAGATTTCACTTACTTGCCCCAGAACCGGAACGCCGTGAATCTTTCGGCCGATTTTATTGCGATTGTCATCCAAAAAACCGACAATTCGATATGGCAGAGTGGAATTGTTTTGTATTTCACGGAATATTTTCTCACCGCAGTCCCCGGCGCCGATAATCAGGAGGTTTTTCGCGTTTTTTCGACGCTTGTTGAATATTCCTGAAAAGGAAGGTCGCGGTTTTTCCGATTTTGTTTCACGGGTATAGCTTTCGAAAAATATCCGTATGGCCAATCGGAAACCCGAAATGAAAATGATGGTCAAGAACCAGTCGATTAAAAATACTGACCGGGAGTAGCCGATGAAACGCGTCTTGAAGGCGATGAATGCCGCGATGATCAATGAGCTCAAGGTTGCTGCCTTGATAATATTGATCAAATCGGAGACGCTAGTATATCGCCACATGCCCCGATACAGGTCGAAGAAATATAAACAGGCCAGCTTGATGGAAAGGGCGTAGGGGAGCATCTCCACAAGGGATTCTAAAAAATACGAGGGAACAATGAATTCAAAACGTATCAGAAAGGCCGTATAAAGTGCTGCGGTTAAAAACACGAGGTCCGCACACACAACAATGAGAAAATTGGTATTGATGTAACGATTGTTCATATCAATGTGTGACGCCAGTACCCCTGAAAACATTTGAGAATGTTTTCAGAATGATAACCAGGTCCAATTTTAATGAATGATTTTGGCGGTAATATAAATCAAGTTCGACTTTTTCTGGAATCGGCAGATCGTCCCGGCCGTGAATTTGGGCCCACCCAGTGATTCCAGGCAAGAGCTCGTGGATATCCCTTTGGGTCCGCAATTCGATCAGGTCGTCCTGGTTGAACAATGCCGGTCGGGGGCCGACGAAACTCATGTCGCCTTTGAGGACGCTAATAATCTGGGGCAGTTCATCCAGACTGTATTTCCTCAGTTTCTTACCAATAGCGGTTATGTAAAGCTCCGGTGTCGACAGCAGATGTGTGGCTAAAGCCGGCGTGTTGGTTTTCATCGTCCTGAATTTTGGCATCCTAAAGAGGGTGTTATTTTTTCCAACCCGATCGGACCAATAGAAAACGGGTCCGGGAGACGAGTATTTTACGGCTAATGCCAAAGTCAATATCGGGATGCAGAGCAATGCACTCGCAACCGCCCCCAGCAAGATGTCAAAGGTCCGTTTCATCGTCACCGGCGGGCAGTGAAATATCTTTTCGATCGATTGGTTTTGCGTAAAGGGTTTGGTCATGCATCAAACTCGCCTCATATTTCTGTACCAATCGATCGTTTTTTCAATGCCGTGTTCGATGGTGAACGGCGGGCTCCAGCCCAAATCCTGCCGGATTCTCGAGTCGTCGACAGTCAGGGAGCCGATCAAACGGTCAGCCTCCATTTCTTTTCCGAACAAGCCGGCAATTCTGCGTAGAACCATCGGGGATAGACCAAAAAGCCGCGCCGGCTTTCCGAGAGCCGATGCGATTTTTCTGATCAACTCCGGTAAGGAAATGTCGACGCCGTCGCGGACCATATAGGTTTTAAATTCAGCTTCGCTGCGGCGGACACATTGTATGATGGCATCCGCGAGATTTCCGATATAAATCATACTTCTTGGATTATCGACCGAGGCAAGAGGCAATGGCAGACCCCGATCGACGATTTGAATCAATTTGAGAAATTTAGCCTTGACCTTCGGGCCATATACCACAGGCGGCCTGAGAATCGTAATCGACATACCTGTTCCACCGGCGATTTCGGATAACGCCTGTTCGGCTTCCAATTTACTGATGCCGTATGCATCCCGTGGCATCGGTTTGTCGGTTTCCGTGTAGGCGATCGGATTAGCCTCACCGTTTACCCTGACGCTGCTTAAAAAAATAAACCGTTTGACGCCGAATTCGATCGCCTGCCGGGCCAAATTTGTCGTTCCTTGCAAATTGACTCGACGAAATTCCGCCAATGTATCAGGATTCAGGTCATTGGCGGTGTCGACTTTCGCGGCTGCATGAACAACAGCGTCGACCCCTTTCAACGCGGCTGTCCAATTCGTACTGGCGTCGATGTCACCGGTTTCGAAGAATGACACGCCGTGACTGTTCCGCTGATCTCGCCTGGAGCGGACGCCGCCACTGACAACCCAGCCTTCGGCGAAGAGCCTGTTGCAGATGGCTTCGCCGATAAAACCATAGGCTCCGGTGACAACAATTTTTTTCAAGGTTAAATACCGGATTCGATCTCGTCTGAGTGTTTCTGTTTACTAGGACCTTTGCCAAACGGTCCGATTGATATAGTCGGTATAACTGAGGATGAGACGCAAAACCTTTTTGGACACATCGTTTATATCGTAGTCAGCCACTATCCGAAATCGATGGCGGTCTTCATGGAAATGCTTAGAGACCAGCCCAATAGATTCTATAACTCTCTCGGCCTGCAGGCCGCACATGACCAAGACCCCTTCATCCATTCCTTCTGGTCTTTCATGGGCCTGGCGAATCGTAACGGCCGGAAAACCGAGTATCGACGACTCTTCTGTAATGGTCCCGCTGTCAGATACGACGCAAAATGCGTGTTGCTGCAGTTTCACATAGTCGAGGAAACCCAGCGGATTTAAAAAACGAATCCGGTCGTTGTCCGGATTGTATCTTATTTTCAATAATTTCTGGCGTGTTCGGGGATGGGTCGAAAAAATGATTTCTTTTCCAAAGGATCTGTGTACGGCGCCCAAAGATTCGAGCAGATCGTTAAAGTTTGTTTCGCTGTCTATGTTTTCCTCACGGTGGGCACTAACGACAATATAACTATTCGGAGAAATACTCAATTGGCCGAGTATGTTCGACTTTTCGATTTCAAGCCGATAGTGATCAAGCACTTCCCTCATTGGAGATCCGGTTTTTATGACCGTCTCCGGTTTTAACCCTTCCATCAGTAAGTAGCGCCGTGCGTGTTCGGTATAAGTCAAATTAATGTCACTGATGTGATCGACGATTTTCCGGTTGATTTCCTCCGGTACCCGAAGGTCGAAACATCTGTTGCCGGCTTCCATATGAAATATGGGTATTTTTCTTCTTTTGGCAGCAATTGCCGAAAGGCAGCTATTCGTGTCTCCCAGTAAGAGCAATGCGTCAGGTTTTTCTAATTCGAAAACCTTATCTGATTTTTTGATCACTTCTCCGATGGTATCCGCGGCCGTCTTTCCGGCAGAACCGAGAAAATGATCGGGTTTGCGTATCGTTAACTGTTTAAAAAATATCTCATTTAATTCGTAATCGTAATTCTGACCCGTATGCACCAGGATGTGATTCGTATGATGGTCGAGTTCGTTTATTACCCGGCAAAGTTTTATGATTTCCGGCCGCGTACCGACTATGGTCATGACTTTAATTGGCATAGCTTCTTCCTTGACAGGTTGGCTGATACTTACCGGTAAGGATCGTTCACGGTTGCTGGGTTAGCCATCCAGGTTTTTCGTCCATCCTTTTGATCGATGAACAAATTCCGGAGATGGCCTTGATTTAGCGAAGCACTTCTCCTTTGTATGTCAGTTCAACGTCGTCGACCATTAAATTGTGCCTTATCAACAGGTCTAAGGTCGCTTCATATTCGAGAACATCGTCAGCTGAGCTGTATTCCTTTTTTAACTCAGAACAACTATTGTTTTCACAACATTTCAATTCAGGCAGCATTGACAATATGGCATAGTAATTCCCTCGGGAAATACAGTGATTGGCCTCCTCTTCCGAAACCAAAATTTCGTGCATTTTTTCGCCTGGTCGAATGCCCGTAATCTCGATTTGAATATTTCTGTCTCCAATCAGCGCCTTGGCAATATTCATTACGGTAGCCGAAGGCGCATGGGGAACGTAGGTTTCACCGGGGCCGGCTTCTCGGAGCGCCGTGAAAACCGTATCGACAGCCTGATTCAGAGTGATTAGAAATCGGGTCATACCCGGCACGGTTATCGTCACAGGCCCGCCATTTTTTATCTGTTCTATAAACAGCGGAATGACCGAACCACGAGAAGCGAGAACATTTCCGTACCTGACACAGATAAATCGGGTCCTGGGGTTCAGGATATTGGCCGATGTTAAAATTCGTTCTTGAATCGATTTGGTCATCCCCATGACGTTGACCGGCTTACAAGCTTTATCCGTGCTGATCCCCACAACCGTTTCAACAGGGTAACCGTTTTCCTCAATGGCACGAACGATATTTGCCGCGCCCATGCAGTTTGTCAGAACCGCTTGTGTTGGAAAGTATTCACAAGCTGGGACCTGTTTTAAGGCAGCCGCATTGATGATGATGTCTGAGCCCCTGACGGCTGAACAGACGTCACGATAACTCCGAACATCGCCGATACGAAATTCAAGCACGTTCATGAAGTTGCGGTAAATGACCTCGTCGGTCGCCACAAGCCTGTGCAAGTAGGACACTCGGATTTCATGTTGTTTAGCCTCATCCCTCGAAAAAATGATGACCTTCTTAGGTGTGCCGATCTCACCACTGAGAATCCGTCGCACCATGGTTTTACCCATCGATCCGGTACCCCCGGTGACCAGGATTGTTTTTCCTTCACAAATCATCGCCTGTCTCCAAAATGACAAAATTGTTTATTCATATTTTAACCTTTCACTCAGTTCCTTGATCATTTCCGGCCAGGATGGAGGATCGTAATGAAACTCCTCCCTAAACTTTATGGATTCAAGGCTGCGGTCACACTGGAAATCGTAGTCGGGTTCAATTTGCATTGGCAGATCGAATTTTTGTCTGATCATTGACAATAAATCATACTTGCTGATGGGATCCGCCGACACATGATACAAACCATTTGCTTCAGGAAATTGGGTCAGCATACGTTCAATCACGCGGCTGAGTTCGTATGTTGTAAATCCGGAAAAAATGGCTGATTTATAACCTTTTATTTTATTTTTTTGTGCCAGAAACCATTCCAGCAGACTTTTTTTTCGATGAAGCTCCGGGCCGATCATCGACGTTCTTAATGTCAGGCAATGTTCTTCAACGACTTCGCCGAGTAGCTTGCTTCTGCCATAGATATCTTCAGCATCAGCGGCATCGGCCTCAGTGTAGTTTCCCTTTTTGCCTGAAAACACGCAATCAGTGCTGATATGAATCATCCTGGTGTGGTATTCTTTGCAGACCAAAGCCAGACGGTGGGGAAATAGAGAATTGACTTCTATACTCGTAACACTGTCCCGTGAACTCTTTCTTTGTTTTATAATACCGATGGCATTGACGGCGGCATGAGGTTTGAACTTTTCAAACAGATCTTGAATCTTATCGATAGATTGGGCTTTGACACCAGCGTATGAATTGGCGTTTGTGAATATTCCAAAACGATTGTAATGAACGAGGTCCTTGCGCAAGGTGGCTTTTACATCATGTTCTCCGCGCAGGAGGCAGAAAACCTGATGCCCCAGCATGCCGTCCCCTCCAAGGACCAAGATTCTCATACTTTTCCACCGTTCAACAATTCAGTCATCATCATAATCAATCGATCCAGTAGTTTCTCGCGTTCGAAATGTTCCTCAAAGTACCTTCTGCCCTGGCGGCCCATTTGTTCTCTTTTATCCGGGGCCGCTTCATATAGTGTAATAACAGCCTTTGCGAGACTCACCGGATCTTCAGCTGAGCATGTTATACCAGCTTTGGCCTCGTCGATAATCCTGGCACCTTCTCCATCGAGTCCGGCTATCACCGGTCGCCCACAGGCCAGGTAGGTTTGAACCTTCGATGGGATCGTCAAAGCAAATATCGGCTCCTTTTTCAAAGTAACCAAAAGTGCGTCAGCTAAAGCGAAAAACCGTGGCATACACTCAACCGGGTAACGTCCCAACAGGTGTACGACGTCGTTTAGCCCACGTTTATTGACCTCAGATTGAACCCAGCCTGACATTCTCCCGTCACCCAGTATAATCCACTTGATGTTTTTATTTTGTTTCAAATGTTCGCCTGCGGTCAGAATGGTGTTGAAATCCTGCGAAGCACCAATATTGCCGGCAAAAAATATCCGGAATCCGTCGGGAACCATTGAGCGTTCTATGGCATCAACTGGGAGTTGCAGTGGTTTATACAATGAATCTGCACTATTGGGATAGTATATTATTTTATCGGGTTTGCCTCCGAGTCGAATGATTGAAGGAATGAAACCTTTCGACTGGGCCAAAATGCGGTCACAACCTTTATATAAAAGTCTTACAGCCAATTCGATTATTTTTAGAATGGTATTTGACTTGACAGCGCCGGTTGCAGATAAACTTTCGGGCCATAAGTCCTGCATCCAAAACATTATCGGAGTTTTTTTAATGAATTTAAGTATGAGGGCCGGAAAAAGAACGGTAATCGGGGATGGTTCATATACAAATATGATGTCAAATTTCCTGATACAGTAAAAAGGCGCAAGCAAACTCCCGAGCAGGGCAAATGAAAGGAAATTAAGTATCAGCCTTATATTTCTCCCGTCTCCCCTCGGAATCAGGGGAATACGATGAATGAGTATATCCTCAAAATTATCCGTTTTTTTATTCAGTGCTGAATAACCTCGGAAAAATTGCCCTTTAGGATAGTTCGGAATGCCTGTCAGAACTTCAACATGATGTCCTCTGTCTCTCAATCCTTGAGCCAAATCATTGATGCGGAAATTTTCAGGCCAAAAGTATTGGGTTATTATTAGTATTTTCAATTTTTGATCACTGAGTGAGACTTTTTACAGTGCAACAGAAACGCGGTCTGAATGCGGGCCCTTCTGAATAAATCACCTTTACGGTATTTGCTTGAAATACTAATTGCTAAACGGCCTGAGTTTTAAGGCTGTGGAAAAACTATTACGCTTGACAATACGGGGTTAAAATCCTCCTCAAAATGCCTATTTATCAACCATAAACCCCGCTTTTTTGTCGGATTTTGCCTTGTATTGCTGACGCTCATGACGTTTTTCGACACTCTGATTAATAACTAAAGTTTGCTATCTGATATCAAAATGTATTATTTACCGGGTATTCAACAGCCGTTTGAATTCTTTTAGTGTATTTTCGGCAGTCTTCACCCAGTCATAAGACTTGGACAGTCGCCGGGCTTTATTCGAGAGATTGTTTTTTACTTGCTGGTCATCGATGATCGAAATAATTTTACAAGCCAAATCTTGCGGCTTAGCGGGGTCAAAATAACATACAGAATCTTTGCCAAATTCTGGCATCGGTTGGCGACAGGACACCAGCAATGGTTTGCCCGCTCCTAAAGCTTCCAATAGAATATTAGGACAATTTTCGGCTTCAGAGGCAAAGATGATCAATTTTGCATGTCGATAGACATTGGGTAATTCCTGGTATGGAATGGAACCTGGCAAAAGAATGTCGTCCTGTAATCCAAGTTTCTGGATCTCGTTCTTTACTCTCTTTCCGTAACGAGTAAAATGTTCCCCGACTAGAATCAATTTTTCTGATGTCGGCCTTTGCTGCTTGACTTTATAGTATCCCCGCACGACCTCTATTTGGTTTTTATAAACATCTAATATTGAAACGTATAAAATATACTCACCTCGCGGAAGCCATTCTGGTCTTTTCATATTACTTATTCTAGCGGTTTTAAAACGTTTGTGAAGACCGTGAGGAATGACGACTGTTTCGTTTAATTTCAAATTAAGTTTTTTTTGTACCAATGATCTTCCATACTCGGAAATAAAAATCACCAGGTTGGCACGTGACATGCTCCTGAGCATCATTATTTTGAGCAGCTGATTGCGGAACCTTTGTAAACTGAAACCATACTTTTTTTGCTGCATCGGATCGAGTGGAATCATATTCCTGAACATTGTCACTGTTTTGCAATTATTGGGAGGCTTTACATTAATCAATCCACCGGGGCAAAAAAGAATGTCAGCTCCGATCCGGCGAAGAAATCGTTTCAGGTATATTCGTTCCCACACACCCCTGAAAACTGGATTGGCAGTCAGCCTGCTTACTCTGTGGTTTTTTATATTGCCCTTTTCTGAGTATTTAAAGCGGTTTGATGTCAGCACAACGAATTCAAAATCACTGACCTCTCGAATTCCTTCAAAGAGATTGATCAGATATGTTATGCCTCCACCCCGTCGGGCGGACAGTGCATTAACCACGATTAACATGAGATTACTTTGACCTGTTAGGTTTTATCTAAATGCGAACCTGTTTTGAAAATTGATGATCATCAGAATGGCCCATAGCAGAGGATGGGCTTCTCGCGCACCCGAGGTATGTTGTTTCCATAGATTTCGAACTGCATTTTGGTTCAACATCAGAGAATCAATGGTAGGCTTGTCCTCAATGCGTTCTTGTGCCCATTTCTTGAGAGGGCCCCTGAGCCATTTGGCAATGGGAACCTCAAAGCCCTTTTTAGGGCGATCCAGTAATTCCCTCGGAATGTACCGATAAGCAAGCTTGCGGAGTAAATATTTGTTTGTACCGTTTTTGATTTTCCATGTATGCGGAAGTTTCATCGCCCATTCGACAAGTTTATGGTCAAGCAGCGGTTCTCTCATTTCCAGCGAATAGGCCATACTGGATACATCAACTTTTTGCAGGTAATCGTCCGGTAATGTAAGCATGGCATCAAGCCGCATCATTTGTTCAGAGGCTGAGAGTGATTTGGGTAGAATTTTTGCCTCTTTTGAAAACAAATCAGACAAACCGAATGTGCAACCCAAGGCATCTTGATCTAAAACATCACCGAAATCTTTGGCAATACTCCTTATTGACGCGATCATGGCTGTCTTATCAGGCTGCCGTATCGCATGAGATAATAGTTTGATTTTATGTTTAGGCAGTCTAAACAAGAAGTTTGCAAGAGCCTTTCTAACTGAAATCGGCAGATGGTACACGAGGCTCAGATATCTTACTATATTGTAATAATGATATCCGCCGAACAATTCATCCCCACCATCACCACTTAACGAAACGGTTACAAAATGTCGCGTTAATTTTGAAACCGCCATAGTTGGAAACGCGCTACTGTCGAAAAAAGGTTCGTCAAATTCTTCATTGAATCGTTGATTTAGGTAAAGGAGGTCATCGATGTTCAAAAACTCACAGTAGTGTTCAGCATTGATTCGCCTTGCAACTGCTTTTGCGTATTGGCTTTCATCGAAGGCTTTGTCATTGAATCCTATAGTAAATGTTTTTATTGATTTATTGCTGTACTTTGCCATTAGGGCTACGACCAAGGAACTGTCAACGCCACCGGATAAGAATGCACCCAATGGAACGTCACTGACTAGACGCATTCTGACGCTATTTGCCACTATTTCTTCAAGTTCATCAATTAGGTCATTTTCCGCTCGATTTTTCCAGGATGCTTCTGGCAATATCTCGGCGAAATTCCAGTAACGAACAATTTTGAGTTTAGATCCTTTCAGCATCAAATAATGCGCTGGAGGCAGCTTGCGAATCGCAGCATGGAACGAATATGGCGCAGGGATATATCCACCTTCCAGGTATAAACGTAAAGCCTGACGGTCGATATCGCCTGATAGCTCAGGTTCAATTGCAAACAACACCCGCGGTCGTGAAGAAAAAATAAACGCTTTTGTTGAAAAATGATAATAAAACGGTTTGACTCCCAAACGGTCGCGAGCAGCGAATAGTGTCCTTTCTGATCGGTCCCAGATGGCAAAAGCGAACATGCCGTGAAAATGATTCAGGCAGTCAACCCCCCAGTTTTCATATGCGGCTAAAAGTACTTCAGTGTCGCTTTGACTCATCCATTTGCGTTTTTTTTCTTTGAGTTGATTCCGCAATTCAATAAAATTATAAATCTCACCGTTATAGACGACAACATAGCGTTCATTTTCCGATATCATTGGCTGGTGACCGGCAGGGCTTATATCGAGTATTGCAAGGCGTCTATGTCCAAGACAGACGTTGTCTTCTGTCCACAGGCCGCGGTCATCGGGCCCTCTTCTTTGCAAAAGGTCGACAGCTTTACCGACCCGGGAACGGCTGTTACAATGATAATTGAAACTGATTTCACCAGCTATACCGCACATAGATTAAACCAGTCTTTCTGCATACTTTATAATCGAGTGTCAGATCGACATTCGACCGTTGTTTTTGAATAACCAAAACCGAAATACAGCAGACCTAAGAACTATTCAACAGAGACGATATTTACCTATTCGATTGAGGATAATCGAATATACTATACCGAAAACTATATACTGAAATTCGAGAAATTGAAAAAAGTCATATCCTAGGTACATGATTAGAGTCGGAAGGTACAAAGCCGATAAGAGGTATACGTATTTTTTTTTTAGTTCGGATTTGTATTTGATGACATAATAAACCGGATAAAAAATAAATATTGAATATATTAAGAATCCAATGATCCCGTATTTTGCCAATATAGATAGATAGACAATGTGCGCTGACGAGTGTGGCAATTCATTTGCCAGGCTCTGTGAACTCCCACCTGTCCATGGATTGTTAATAAACGTCTCGCAACCCACTTCGTAATATATAAACCTGTTTAATAAGCTTTCTGCGTCTGCAAATCTACCCCAAAAAATATGCTCAGATAATTTTTCGGGAAAACTGTAATAATACACTATTCCAAGTATCATTAAAGGGATAAGCCACATGAGCTTAAGCCAAAAACGTTTAATCAAAACTGCCGTTAAGAATATTATTATAAAGAAACCAATGATGGCGGTCCTCGAGAGGGTTAGAAATAAGGCGATGGCGTTTAAAAATAGTAGAAAAATTACTAACAATTTCTCAGCTACATAATTATAGTAATAAAAACTAAAGGTTAGTATAAAGCAAATATATAACCCATAATAATTTGGATCATAAAATGAGCTGGACAGCCGAATCATCGATTCATAATAAATTATAAAACTTAAATTGTTCAGCTCATCTGACTGAAAACTTTTTAATAAATGCTCAAATGGTATTTCAATAGTAAAAAAGGAAAAAATAGAAATGAATAGGGCTGCCGCTGATCCAAGAATGAATATGAATATGAATGTATCCAATTTGTTTTCTGTGTCGACATAATTTATTATAAGAAATACCAAGGACATGTTGATGAGATGATTAATAACATCTTTAACAAGCGAGTAATCGTCTATTCTTAATATATCGATTATATTTATTGCGATAATACCCAAGAACAATACTATATATTTAATATGCGATATTTTTATATTTTTTTTACCAACAAGAACATCCCTGACATACAGTGCTATCCAAAGAATAAAGACTATGCGAAACAATGAAAGATTGTAGCCATAGATTTTAACTCTATAGACATACATTATCGTTGATAACACGATTATTGAATAACTTATCGTTTCTTTGTATGTAACTTGGTTGTCGACGGTAAACACCAGACTTTAAGTTATGTTCTCTACAAATTAATCGATGCTGAACCTATTAACTCGCTATCTGAGTAAATATTCTTGCTATCTTTTGTGCAATTATACCTGTATCGTATTCGGCTGAAGCGATTAACCTTCCGTTTGACCCCATTTTATACCTCATGGTTTGATTCGAATGCAGTATCTCAAAGGCATCATACCATTCGTTTTCGCTTTTTGCTCCGTAACCAATTTCACCTTTGCTTAACAACTCTTTATTCATCCCCACCGGTGAGACGACAACCGGTATACCTAATGCCATATACTGTAACATTTTGTAGCTGCATTTTCCTAGTGTCCATTCATCTTCGATAAGCGGCATGATTCCGATATCAATCTCATGAAGGTCTTTAACCTCGTTACGCTGTGTCCACTGGATATAATTGACCTTAGCTTCCGGAATTAGGCTGAATGAGGGTTTGCGATCAGATATGATGGTAATTGATGCATCATGGTGTCTTTCTAAAAATTTTGATAATGGCTTTTCTACTATTTTCAAATATTTCAGATTCCAAGATGTTCCAGTCCACCCTATTGAAATTTTACGATTTTCAGATGTTTTACCTTTAGATATTGCGGGTTTTATTCTGGAACAATCGATTGCGGTCGGAATGACGTATACACTATTGCAATGTCTTGAATACCAATCAGCTATGAAATTGTTGCCTGCAAATATTAAATCAACATTCTTTGCAAGGCGCTTTGCAGATGATAGTGCATGGAAATTCCCAATCCAAATGGAGTCATCGACATCTAAAACACGCGGTGAGTTGCTGGCAAAACTTACCAAGTTTTCCATATACGGGATGAAATTGCGCTCGATCCAGGTAATATCAGTTCGATAGGAACCGATTATCCCGGGTATTCTAGAAATAATCCGCACGAGAGCTTGCAACAGCAATGTCGGAACCAAATGGCGGTTGCTCGGTTTTATGTATTTTTTAAGTGATTTATGATCGAGTATATGGGGGCAGTACTCGTTGACCTCTACGCCGTACTTGCTCAAAAAGCGGATATGTTGTCTTATCCGGAACCTGGCAGATGGTATGTTGTACCCGCTGGTGAAGGCAGTTATCCTTATCATCCTATATTTCTCGCCCAAACCGTCATACGCCCGGTTTGTCCGAACACCGCTGCCAGGCTTGCAACTGGAAACAATAAATAATGAATTAACCCTGGTTTCTGCGGGAATTCGACTAAATAATCGGCAGCGCGTTCGAATATTTTATATTCCTTAAGAAGAAGGCCTGTACTGGAAATCAGATTGTCTAAATTCTGTTGGTGGAAGATCTTACACACTTTCCAACCGCAATACTCTAAAAGTCTGGCAATGGTATGTGGGGTGAAGTGATACAGATGGGTAGGCAATTGTAATGCGTACCAGAATTCTTTAAAAATTTTAAACTCAGTAGATTCAGCGTTTGGGACTGATATGGCCAGCCAACCATTGGGTTTGGTCCACTGCTTTAGCTTTCGAAGTGCCTTTACAGGTTCATGCAAATGTTCAACAACCATCCAACCGATTACGATATCATACTGATATGTCGGTTCAGGGGCTGACTCCACCGTACCTATATGGACATTGAACCCAAGGGAGCGGGCGTTAAGCGCGGCCAAACGAGAAATCTCAATTCCTTCAACCTGCCAGTTCTGATTGGCCATTCTGTGAAGATATGCACCGGATGAACAACCTATTTCAAGCATTCTTCCGGGCTCAAGGGACGGTATGCGGATATCGTTAATTTTAAGGATGCTGCGCAGATATCGTTTCCATGCGGATGGCTTGTAATTGGCTTGAACGGTACTCTGTTCATACGGGTTATACCGATCCGGATAGTAAAACCCCATGGTCGAATTGGTTGGCCGCGGATCGGTTCTTAGAAGGCCACATGTTTTGCACCGTACGACATTGAAACAACCCGGCAAGTTATATAGCCTATCTTTCCCCTTGATAACTGGCGTATCGCCACCATCACAACCGAAAAGGCATGTGGATTTCTCGAGTTTTACATTGACATCTCTAGTCAAAAATTTTTCCTATAAAGTGACACATATAAAGCGATTGCATTAATAAAATAGTATACTGATGTTCCCAACGCGATACCGATGACGCCAAATGAATAAAAGCCGACGAACTTCAGAACGATGCCTATCGTAAAACCATATACCCCTATAATAGTAGGTGTCTTTGTATCTCTTTTTGCATAAAAACTGGATGATAGGACTTGCCCCATGGCACCGCCCACCCATACGCCAACGAGAGCGACTAGCATGCGCCATAACGTGTTGATTTCTGCATCAGTGAAACTTGTACTTTTCAGCGAAAGCCCCAAACTGTACTCACCAAAGGTGATGAAACCTATAAAGGTTATAAGGGTAAAAGCTGTCACCATCATAAAACGTCTTTTGGACAAGTCTCGAAAGGTTTCCCAATCGCCTCCTGCGGCTTTTTGGGCTAAGGTCGGAACCAGGGGTGCCACTGCCGATGAGTTGATAATTTGATTTCCAGCGCCGTAAGCCAATTGGGATAAATGCAAAAGAGAAAGATCACCGGCTGGTGCCATGGAAGATAGAAAGCGATCAACTAGTTGATCGGTCTTTGAATAAACATTGCCAAATAAAAGCGGTTTGATTTTGACCCAGACGGTTTTAAAAGTGGAGCTCGAAGACCTTGATGCTTGGTACGGACCGAGAATTGGTGCCAACAAAATTGCTTGAAAAATCATTTTTATGGTCATTGCCCAGGCAGCAGACGCGACTCCTATTAAAGGAAGATACCAAATGAGAAATATTAACCCGATAATTGCCGACAAACCTGGTGCCAGGCTTGCCCAGATGAAGCGATGTTGGGCATGATAGGCAGCAGTCAACAAACCTGAAAAACCGGTAAATGAAAGGCCTATGAGTTGAATTCTAGTAAGCGATACTGTTAAATTTTTTGCACTCAGGTTGAAACCGGGAACAGTCAGTGGAACCCAGTGGCTCGCCGAAATAAACAGAAGGACAGCTAAAGCGGTAAACAAAAAAAATATACCTCTGAATAGATTCCACAACTCTTGCCCGAAACCCTCCCCGCTGGTACTGGAAAGCAACGGTATAATCACATAACTCAACGATCCACTGACTACTGCAAGGATGAGTTGGGGGACGACCATGCTTGCAAAAAGTGAATCTGTTTCAGTGCCTGGCCCTATAGTTGACACTATGTGGTATTGATAGAAAAACGTTACCAGGACATTGAAGGCCGTGAGAATACCAAGTATTAATGTTTGCCTCAATGTGTCACCGGACCTCAAAGCTGACTGGCTGTTTCCCTGTTAATACGTCATTTGGACGAGAACCATCTATGTGCGTTCGATTCAAGGCAACATGACGATGCGCTCGGATCCGATGTTAAGGCACTGAAGTCTTTTAATTACATTATCCAAAGATTCAGTGGCGGTGATTAGAATTCGGTCGAAATCGATTGTGGCAAGCGCCGCGGACGATTGGATGTTCCGATTTAAAAAAACTTTTCCAACCCGGTCATCGTCGATAACGGTTGCCAGCTCGATGCCGGTATCATGCAAAGTCAAGTAGGCAATTTCAGCCAGGTCATTCGCGCCTAGAAAGACGATTTTTTTTACCCCCTGGGCTTGCAGCTTTCGGAATATCTTGTGTAATTTTTTGCGGGCATCTCTGTAGAAACCATAAGAGTATTTGATATATTCATAGGTCAGGCGGGTCTTCTCTGCGGCCCCTTTGGGTGTCAGCAGGTACTTCACCCTGTTTTTGGGGATGTGGGTTATCTTGAAGTACCCCTTGCTGGCCAGACGTTTGACAAAGGAGTTGACCAGTCCTACGGATACATCGAGGCGATGGGCCAGCTGCCGCTGGCTCGGCGAGTTGTCTCTTTCAATTTCTTCGAGCAGGTGGAGGGTGCGGAGGTCTTGGGGGTTCATCGGGAAGCTCTTGGTCAATCGAAGGTGGGTCAGAAATCAGCGTAGGAAAAGGTAGCGTGGCATAGCTCCGCCGGGTGGGTTACGATAGAGGTAACCTTACAGAACTATATAAAATAACATGTAAATACTATTGGCTGACATGGTGTTCAAAATGTAAACGTTCAATGTTTGAACATTTTTCGATAGAGTTGTCAAGGCCATATGTTACGGTTCCCGCTGTCCAAGACAGCCCTAACGACCATAGGTGGGGTGCTGACGTCCCGAGCGGTTTTGGGCGGTGATCTCATTTTG
Source organism: uncultured delta proteobacterium (assembly GCA_963792945.1). GTDB lineage: Bacteria > Desulfobacterota > Desulfobacteria > Desulfobacterales > SG8-13 > JARFQH01. Next base: position 331,060 of record CAWBYM010000006.1, read on the forward strand.
GGCTCGGCTCCACGGCGAATTGAGTACTTCCCTGATTTTTTCGGAGGTTACCGAACCGATGCCGTCGATGCTGTTTAAACTTTCAACCGAGGCATTCATGACCTTCCTGACAGACCCCAGGCGGTTTAGCAAACGCTTGGCGAGTCGTGGGCCGATACCGGGCAGCCCCTGAAGGACGTAGAGTTGCCGTGTCGCCAATTTTCTGGGGCGATAGCCGCCACGAAGGGTTACGACATCAGCATTCTTTTCAACAAGGTGCGCCATGTGCCGCATCAGATCGACGGTTTCCTTTTTTGACCTGGAATACACGATGGGCAGATAGATTAGGGTCTGAACGGTCAAGATCGCTCCTCTGACGGCGGAACGGCTGATGTCGATACCGGTTCGGAAAGGATTCCCCTCGACAAGAAGCAGGGGAATCCTGGCGTTGGCTTTCAATCGCGCGGCCTGATTGAACAATCTCCCGCTGATGATCGATGCCACGAAGTCAGAGGCCGTCTTTCGTTCTAAGGTTATCCGGTTATTGATAATGTAATCGCCGCAAGACACTTTACCAACTGCGACATCCACCCCTGATTCGATCAACATCTCGATGATCCCGGAATGTTTTTCTCGATAATCGGCCGTGATTTTCATCGAATCAGGATCCTTTGCGTCCGAGGGAGTCAGCCGCCCGGTGAATGGCACACCGGGCGGCTGTTTTCGTCTTTCAGTCTCAACAGAGAACTTCCTCTTTATTGCTTTTTAACCTCGTTTTCGACGATAATCCTGTCTTTGTTGGCTTCGTAGGTTTTGGGGCCGATTCCAGGGACATTTACAAGGTCCTCGGGCTTGGAAAAAGGTCCGTTGGTCTCGCGGTAGGTCACGATTTTGGCGGCATAGGCCGGACCCACACCCTTCAGTTGCGACAACTCCTGGGGTGTCGCCGTATTGATATTGACCTGCATAGGCAATTCGGCGGCCCAAACGATGTTGACTAAAGAAACGGCGATGAGGACAGCGGTCAAGACAGCAAATGTTTTGGCGATTGTGTTCATTTGAAATTCTCCTTTCCTTGGGTTTCGTTGTTGGTGGTTTCGGCGCCGGTTGTGATTTGACTACTGTTTAAACTGCCGTCTTGATCCTGACAATCCCAATAAAATGCGTATATTTCCCGTAAATTCGTTCTCCGGCTACTTAGGTAATGCCCATTATTTGCCAACGCGAGCAACTCGACAGCATCACAATAGGGGGAAACAAGCCGATGACCGCTGCCAGGGACACAATCGAGGTACATGCCAATGTCGTTATGACGACCGAATCACTGAAGGCCATTGTGAACAACGCTAAGAGATTGGCGGGAATGAACCGAAAAGGCCATTACACCCTGGACACTGCTGATGCGGTGAGCGGAATGATTACCCGTTTCCTGTTCGAGAAGGATTTCGAGTCATTTGTTAAAGACCAGAGAAACTATGAATTGTGAGGCAGATGCAGGCAGGTGGAGTCCGCATGTGATGACGATCACCGCTTCCGCAGCCGTTCTGGGCTTGGAAGAAGAACTCATTGGCCTTCAAAGGCTACTTTTAAGCTCTGAATCTATCTTTTCAACCGCCTGCAAGAAGGCTTGGCGAACTTCCTCGGCATAGGGGTTATAGGTGTGCATATCGACAAACAACTGCCAGGTATCGTGTTCCACAACGTCTAATATATGCAACAGTCGTTTGTACCCTTCCGTGTCGATCGGCAGCTGACCGGCCTTGAAAACGGACAGGGCCCGCCCGATGAAATGAGTCAACCCCAGACTGACGGCTATTTGGCGGTCGTGATCTTCGGGCGTGGTTTCGATGATTTTCAATCCGATTCGCGCCAGATAATCAATCGTCTTCGAGTAGAACGCATCGCTCATCCGCACACGGCAAAGCGCAATTTTCATTCCGGCAATACCAACCGAAGCACTGTCCGGACCGAACATCGGATGGGTGCCCAGAATAGCGACACTTTCCGGCAATTCGTCCATCATCCACTGGACCGGGTGCAGTTTAACCGAGCAGACATCGGCAACCAGGGCGTCCGGCCTGATCAGCCTCGAAATGGTTTGCAGCGTCGCCTTGAACGATGAGATGGGCACACACGGTATGATGACCCGCTGACCACACACCTCTTCGATAGGCCCTGTTCTGACGTTGCGTGGCAACAGGCCGTCGTCGATCACCCCTCTTCCGCAAACGATAACCGGGTATTCTTTCGACAGATGGTACGCCGCCAGCCGGCCGAAGCGGCCGTAACCGATAATTCCGATCATGGGGTCATCACCGCCCGCGCCCTTTGACGCAGGGCAAAGTCCGCCAGCACCAACGCCGACATGGCTTCGACGATGGGCACCGCCCGCGGCACCACACACGGATCATGCCTTCCTTTGGCCTCCAAAGCGACCGCTTCACCATCAAAATCAACCGTGTGCTGGACTGTTCCGATCGTGGCCGGAGGTTTGAACGCCACCCGAAAAATGATCGGTTCGCCGTTTGATATCCCGCCTTGAATGCCGCCGGAAAAGTTGGTGAGGGTACCCAATCGATGTATTTTTTCAACAAAAGGGTCATTGTGAGCCGACCCGCGCATCCGTGTGCCGGCGAACCCGGAGCCGACTTCGAACCCTTTGGTGGCCGGAATGGAAAGCATGGCCTGGGCCAGCTTGGCCTCCAATTTGTCGAATACCGGCTCGCCCCAGCCCGCCGGAACGCCTCTACAGACGCAGGTCACGATACCGCCGATCGAATCCTTGGCCTCTTTGGCGGCTTCGATTTCAGCCTGCATTTGAGCGGCTGCGGATGGGTCGGGGCAACGGACCAGCTGCCGATCCACATCGCGCCGGGTAATCCTGTCAGGCTTCACCTCAGGGGCCTGGACGGTTCCGACAGCGCTTATCCAGGCGACGATGTCGACTTTGTAGGCTTCGAGGAGAAATTTTTCCGCCATGGCTCCCGCCGCAACCCGCCCAATGGTTTCGCGCGCGCTCGACCTGCCGCCGCCACTGGAGGCCCGGATGCCATACTTTATCTGATAGGTGTAATCCGCATGTGACGGCCGCGGGACGGAGCTCATCTTCTTGTAATCGGACGGTTTCTGATCCTTGTTGGCGACGAACAGGGCAATCGGCGTGCCGAGGGTGATCCCGTTTTCCACGCCTGATAGAATCGTTACTTGATCGGCCTCGGAGCGTTCAGTGGTCAATTGGCTCTGTCCGGGCCGACGACGGTCCAACTGGGGCTGTATATCCGCTTCAGTTAGGTGTATTCGAGGCGGATAACCGTCGACGACGGCTCCCACGCCTTTGCCATGGGATTCGCCGTAAGTCGTTACTCTGTAAAATGTACCAAACGTACTGGACATATGATGCCTCTAAAATGTTTCAGTCCGTTGAGTCGGCTGGCCGGTTAAGTCCTTTGGCCGCTCAAATCGGGTCAGGAATTATTGGCAACCCATGCCATGATCTTTTCGACAACCTGCGCGACGCTCAAGCCGTCGGTATCGAGGAAATGGTGAGCCGCACACGCGTATAGGGAGTTACGGTCGGCAAGGAGCGTGCCGATTTCCTCGAGGCTGCCCTTCCCCGTCAGCGTCGGGCGAGTGGTGGCCGTAACGGCGTCGGCCTGCATCCGCTGCCGGATCGTATCCGCGGAAGCCTTCAGCCAAATGACCTTTCCGTTGGAACGCATGGCAGACCGGTTGTCGGGGACCGTGACGACACCCCCTCCGGTAGCGATCACCTGACCGGTACGCGAAACCAGCCGCGAAATGACTTGCCGTTCTTTCTCCCGAAAGGCGCCCCACCCCCGTTGGCCGACATAGGCCGCTATGTCTGCGCCCGTTTCAGCGGATATCTCCTGATCCGCGTCCACGAAGGTCAGATCCAGCTTGTCGGCGAGCGTCCTGCCGACGGTTGTCTTCCCCGTGCAGCGGTACCCGACGAGAAAGATGTTCTTATTGGCGTGACATTTATTCTGCACGATAAAGTTCGTCCAGCACCGACCAGAAATCAGGAAATGATTTTCCGACGCATGTTTCGTCCTTGATTTTTACGCCGGAGACTTTGAGGCCGGCGACCGCGAAGCTCATGGCCATACGGTGATCGTCATACGTGTCGATAACCGCCCCTTTCGGACAGCCCCCGGCGATCCTCATCTGATCTGCCCGACAATCCACATCGATGCCCATTTTGGCCAGTTCCGTCGCTACAGCGGACATTCGGTCGCATTCTTTGGCCCTGAGGTGGGCCACGTTCTTGATGACCGTTATGCCTTGGGCAAAGGCGGCAACAACGGCCAATGTGGGCACCACGTCGGGCATATCGGCCATGTCGACGGTTATACCGTTCAACTGGCCGCCGCTAACCCTGATGCCGTCCTGCTCCTGCATGACCCGGCAGCCCATCTGCTTCAGGCAATCCGTGAGGCGAACGTCGCCCTGGTGCGAAGCCAAGGAAGTGCCGGTGACTTTGATGTCGGCGCCCGTGACAGCAGCTGCGGCCCAAAAGTACCCCGCCTGGGAGCAATCCGATTCCACCCTGTAGGTGCCGCTGCGATACGTCTGCCCTTTTTTCACCAAGAACCGTTCGTATCCCTGCCGCTCGACAGAGACACCGAAGCGCTCCATGGTATCGAGGGTCATGTCGACGTACGGTTTGGAAACCAGTCCATTGGTAACGACAATCTCGGAATTCTCTTCGGCGAAAGGCGCGACGAGGAGCAATGCCGATAGGAATTGGCTGCTGATGTGGCAGTCGATAGACACTCTTCCGCCTTTCAGGCGGCTGCCGATGATTTCAACTGGCGGACACCCGTTGCCACTCAGCGAACGGGCGGTTGCTCCCATCTGCTGCAATGCATCGAGCAGGTTCTGAATCGGGCGTTCCTGCATCCGGCGGGTGCCGGTCAAGGTGACGGGCCCCGGGACAAGCGCCGCCACCGCCGCAAGCAGGCGCATGGATGTCCCCGAATTTCTCAGATCCAACGGGCGTTCGGGCACCTTCAATCGCGCGGCATTCCCGTGCACGGTAAAGGTTTTTTCTTGATCCTCTATGGCGACACCCATTTGCATGAGACAGTCGCGGGTGATCAGGGTATCTTCGCTTTTTAACGGATTTTCAATGATACTCCGGCCTTCTGCGATGGCGGCGGCGATCAGCTGCCGATGGGTGTAGCTCTTTGAGCCGGGTACGGAAACGGTGGCCTCTTTGGTAATGCCCGGTTTAATTTCGATCATGGTGAACGTTTTCGTTAAGGTGGTGAGGGAACGATGAAAAGAGCGGCACCAAACGATCCATGTCAAACAATCCATGTCAAATGATCCAGGGATCGCTCTTAAAGCCTCAGCAGGGCCGTCTCCACGGCGCTCGACATCACATCCACCGGAGCCTTTTCACCGGTCCAGAGTTCGAATTGAAAAGCCCCCTGCTGAACGAACATGGAGAGGCCGCCGATGGTTTTGCAGCCGGCCTTTTCGGCCTCCTTCAGCAAACGGGTCTTCAGCGGGTTGTAGATGATATCCATAACGGCCACCTCGGGCGTCAGCAGCGCGGCGCCGAGAGGCATATGTTCGGCATGGGGAAACATGCCGACCGGCGTCGTATTGATCAGGATTCGGCCATCAATTCTTCGGTACTCGGAAAGGGGTATGAATTCAGCACCGAGATCAGCTGCCAAGGCCTCCCCTTTGTCCGCCGAACGGTTCAGGATAACCACTTTTCCGCCAGCCTGAAGCACACCGAAACCGATAGCCCGGGCAGCCCCGCCGGCGCCGATAATGACAACTTTTTGGCCCTTCACGATGGTTTCACCCGCTAGGGCCTTCAAGGCGCCAAGGTAGTCTGAATTATAGCCGATCAGGCGTCCCTTGTCGTTCAGTATCGTGTTGACGGCGCCTATTTTTTGTGCAACCGGGTCGATCTCGTCCAGATGGTCCATGACCGACACCTTGTGGGGTATCGTCACGCTGGTGCCCTTGATGTCGAGCGCCCGTATGCCGGCCACCGCCGCTTGAATGTCTTTAACGCGAAACGGAACATAGACGCCATTGTGCCCGATGTGCGCAAAGGCGCGGTTGTGCATCACGGGGCTCAAGCTGTGAGAGACAGGGTCCCCTATGACGGCATAAACGGCGGTGGAGCCGGGGCCGAGAAATTCGGTCAGCTGCGGTTCCTGAATCTCGCGCGATACGGTGATGATTTCCCTGAAGATGTGATACAGGTTTTCTTTGCCCAGCGGCCCTTTGTTCGAAGCATTCAATCGTTCTATCAAGCTGCTTTCCCGCCCCGGATCGACAACCTGCACCCCTTTTTCCGCTTTGATTTGACCGATTTTCCGCGCGATCGCCAGCCGCTGATTGATCAATTGAAGAATGTCGTCATCGACTGCGTCAATGGACTGTCTCAATGCCAGTATTTTCTCGTCGGGTATGAGGGGCGTCATCGTTTGCAACGTTTCGAGCTGCCGCTGTGGCAGTCGGTCCTGCCTTCGAAAATATGAAGACACCGGTTAAGAACGGTCATCTCTTCTCTCAATCTCACTTCTCTATGACTTTTTGTTTCGCGGGATGCAAATGAAAAGCCGCGGGTTCCGAAAGTCCGCCCACGGCTTTTTGCGCTGCGTGTGTTTTTTTTACTTGCGACGCGCCCCGGGTTGTCCGGCACCACCGGTGTGCCAATAATAGAAGGAATCAGTGCCCGAGGTTTGATTGATCATGGTTTCCGCGATCGACTGGATCGTTTAAGTTGTAAAAATTTAATCCCATGCGCGCGACCCTGTCAAGAAGTTTTTATCTGGCTTGATCCCGGTAGCGCCTGTATGGACGCCAGCGGGATCGAGACCGCCGCATCGCCGGCGACCGATCGTTCCTTTGGCCTTGTGAGCTCGTCTCAGGAGTATCGATTCGGGCCAGTATGGAACGGATGTCCCGCCGGAGTGACAGTGCTTTGCGGTCTTCGAACACGTATAGCAGCGCCCCCTTGGTGACGACGAAGAGCAGAAAAAAGAATACGACGGGAAAGACGATGCTGTCAAAGAGGTACCCGGCAATGAGTTGCAGCGTCCATAAGGCAATATGGCGTGATTTGTCCTTGAAATACTCGGCCTGGTTCGTGAGATATTCTTTGACTTGATCGACTTTGCCTTTAAAAATGAGTCCGGCAATGCGGCTGTCCCCGTCAAGGGACTCTTCAGGAAACAGCCGGCGGTTGATGTTTTCAACCGCAAATTCCTCTTTGATACTTTCGAAACTTCTTTGAGATTCTTCGATCAGAGGAGCGGTTATTCTTTCGGATATGAGGGCTGCCCCGGTGATGGCGAGCGGAAATACGACGTATAGAACCACGCTGCTGACAACCAGCAGAAATGCAGCGTCTTTTGTCAGGCGTTTCAAGTGTTCGGCCTGCGGCATTGTCCACCGGGTTACAACAGCCGCCAGGCAGCTCGCAAGTGCCAAAGCCAGACACCAGTGATCGATCAGGTTAGCGGTCTGAAGCAGCAGTCGGGTCATCAGGATGACGGTGCCGCCGGCCAAAGCCGTTTTCCAGGCGATATCCACGTAATCATATACAGATTGAACGATATCGCCGACCTGGAGGTTGAACCCGATGCCGATCTCCGAACCTTCGACGATGGCCAATCCGGTTTTAATCCCCGACAACACCAGAAACCCATTGACCGCTTTGTCCATAGACTTTTCGAGGTAGGTTTGGTTGAGATCCGCAACCCTTCCCATCCCGACCCAGCGGATTGGCCCGTCAAGGTGCCCTCCGGCGGCCGCAACGACCGCCAGGGCAGTGAAAATAACCAATAAGGCTTTCAGCGCTGGCCGCATGAGCATTGAGACCTTTCACCGTGAAGGCATAACAGTAGGATGATTTCCGAAAACTGAAACAGCCCAGGTGGTTCAAATGGGGGTTTGGCCCGAGGGGTCGGACTCCGCCTCATCGTCTTCACCGGTTGTCAACGCGATGCCGTCTCCCGGATAAATCCTGCGTTTTACTTTGGGCGTCGGCTTCGATACCGGCGGCCAGATATGCGAAAGAGGTTCCGGTCCTTCAAGGCCGGCCGGGGGTGCCGAACGATCCAGCATACGTGGATTTTTTCGCAGGTCCACTCCGGCAACAGGGGCACTGAACTCGATAGCAATGTTATTGGGATCGAACGTATAGAGCGAATGGATGAATCCGTGATCGACGATTTCAGACACCCATACGCCGGCGGCCTCGAGTTTATCTTTCAGCTCCCAAAGATCTTCGTCGCTGACGACCTCAAAAGACACATGATCGAAAACCACCGGTCCCTTGACCGGGGCCCCATGATCCTTTTCCTGCCCTTTCTCAACATCCGGCCATTCGAAAAAGGCAATCATGTCGTGCGCGGTAATTTCGAAGAAATAGTGGCGGTAACCGGTTTTTCCCAGTCCAGCCACCAGCCGCATGCCGAGAAGGTCACGCCAGAATCGGATGGTTGCCGTCATGTCCGCGGTGACCATCGCCAGATGGTTAACCCCCGAGTATGTCACCATATCAATCCCCTGCCGTCGTCCAGCCCCTTTTTCGTCTATCGGCTGCGGATCATGATCAGCAGCATTTTGAATCGTTCGGTTGCTTGTAACGCATGCGGGACATCGGCCGGCATGATCAGCATCTGGCCGGCGCCGACCCTCCGTGGTTCACCGCCGATGGTGATTTCCGCTTCTCCTTCGAGGAGATGAACGACAGCGTCGAAGGGGGCCGTGTGTTCGCTGAGCCCCTGCCCCTTGTCGAACGAAAAAAGAGTGATGGTGCCGCTGTCTTTTTTAAGGAGCGTCTTGCTGACAACCGATCCGATACCGTATGTAACCGATTCGGCAAGATCAAAGGGGATCCCCTTTTCGGCTTCAGTTTTTTTTTCCATTTTTCCTCCTGATGATGCCGGTCGCACGATCCGAACGGTCCATTGATTGGGTTACGATCGCATTATGGGTACAGCCGCTTTGTAGACCGTGGCATCGCCCCTCAGCGTGTAAGCCTTGACATTCGCCGGAACGAGAACGACGTTGCCTTTGTTCAGGGTTGTCACCTCCCCGCTGCCTTGATCGCTGATACGGCCAGCGCCTGTCGTGCAGAGAAGGATTTCAACGCTCCGCTCTTCCGGGCTCGTGTAAAAATTCTTTCCACTAACCGACAAGACCGATAGTTCGAATTCTCTGGCCGGGCACTCATAGACCCTTTCTGTAGCGTTCACCGTGCGCTGGGGCAATATTAGCGGTGTTCGTTCTTCGAAATCGAGGATTTCAATCAGTTCGGGCACGTCGATATGCTTGGACGTCAATCCACCCCGCAGGACATTGTCTGAGTTGGCCATCAGTTCTATCCCGACGCCTTCCAAATACGCGTGGAGCTCGGCCGCCGGTAGAAAAAGGGCCTGACCGGGCTGGAGCTGGACCAGATTAAGAAAAAGCGGGGCAAGAGCACCGATGTCGTCCGGGTAAGATTCCGCCAAGATGACCATCCACCGCAAGACATCATGTTCGGAGGATTTATGACGGGCTTCAAAAAGCGCCTGTCTTGTCAGTCGCTCTTTTTGCCGGGGGGAAAGCAGCATCATTGTTCGGAAAAACGATCTCAACCCCTCGCTGTCCGGTTGTTTCCGCAGTGTCTGCAGCAGGGGTGTCATCGCCTCGGCACCTAGTAGATCGCCAAGCTCGAGGATATCAGTTATTCTTCGGAAACCGTGGAGAGCCCAGAAAGGCGTCAGGGCGCAGATGCATTCGGGCTTGTGATGGGGATCCCTGTAGTTACGCTGAGGGGAGTCAAGCGGGATGCCCAAGTCGTTCTCCCGTTTGAAGCCAGCACGTGCCTGGGCGGCGCTCGGGTGAGCCTGCAGCGATAGGGGTTTGGCGGCTGCCAGAACCTTGAAGAGATAAGGCAGTTCGCCATGAAACGCCTCCGCCACCTCCCGGCCGAGTATTTCCCGAGGGCGATCGCCGATCAGCTCCTTTAGGGATATAAGCCGTCCGTCAATCAAAACCCGGGAAGGGGCCTTGGGATGCGCACCCATCCAGAGTTCGGCTTGGGGCATCACCGGATCCGGCGGCCGGCCGATCAGCTCCGGAATGGCCGTACGGGATCCCCAATCATAGGTTTGAATGGTATTTTCCAGCAGACTGATACGCGGCATCGTTTCATTTCTCGATCGGTTGATTGTTTACTTTCGAACCGGGTGCTATACGCCCGGTGACTACCGCAACATTTGACGCAGTTGCGTGCCTTTGCATTTTCAACCTGTAGACGGCAGTACAAGCCGTCCGTTTGGCAGGTGGTCATTTGACTCAAAACAATAACTTATAACCACCCTGTACGCGATGTGCAACAAGCAATTCGGCAGGCAAGGACGAACACCGGCATCCAAGTCATCTTTCCCTGAACAGGGCGGTATCGCAGGGCTTCCGTCCGGGCGTGGGGGCAAGCCCATATGGACATCCGCTTTGGACGGGAAAAATATGTAACGTATTGAAAGTCTTGACCATGTTGGGATGTTAGTATATAATCTAGCGGCTAAGGCAATGAACGAATCATCTTTCATTCAAATTGAAGCCGACGCCGTCCTCCGGTAATGGCGGGCCGGTAGTTCGAGCTTACTCTGACTGGCATGTACACCATCGAATCAGCCGGTATCAGTGACATCGGCAAAAGAAGGAAAGAAAACGAAGACGCCCTTCTCGTTGACGACGAAATGGGGCTGTATGTCGTGGCCGACGGTATGGGAGGACATCGTGCCGGCGAAATTGCCAGCCGGCTGGTCGTTGAATCGATTCATGGTCACATCAGGGATTGCCGCGCAGGGACGGCTGGTGTCAAGATCGACATCACCGACCAGACGCTTTCTCCGGCAGCCAACCTGATACTCACGGGAATTCATCTATCAAACAAGGTGGTGCACCAGGCGGCCAACAAAGTCGATGACTATCATGGAATGGGGTCGACGGTTGCGGTGCTTTACGTCAACAACGGAACTCTGGTTGCGGCCAATGTCGGCGATAGCCCCATATTCCTCATTCACAAGGGCCAACTGGAGACGCTGTCGGTAATGCACACCATCAGGGCTGAACAGGCAGCCGCAGATCCCGGTGGCGCCGATTCGATCGGTAGTGAATACAACCATGTGCTGACCCGTGCCATGGGGGCCGAAATGGAGGTCGACGCCAACATCTGCGAGGTCCCCTACTTCGCCGGAGACAAACTGGTCATCAGCTCCGATGGTTTGACCGACCTGGTGTCACCGCAGGAAATCCTGGCATCCGTAACCCGCCATCCCCCGAGGCCGGCCTGCCAAGAGCTGGTGGATATGGCCAATGACCGCGGTGGAACCGACAATGTTACCGTTATCGTACTCCAGATCCATAAACCGATAAATTCCGGCGGCAAGATCAAGCGCATTATCTTGCGGGTTTCGGAAGTTCTTTTCAATAAATACGGACGCTCATCGCTCAAGGAAGGCTGAAGGATATCAGAATGCCGAATCTCACACTTAAATTCAAGAAGAACAAAATCAGCGATTATCCCGTTATAAAAGGCCGTTCGATCACCATCGGGCGACGCAGCAACAACGACATCGTTATTGAAAACCTCGCTGTTTCCGGACATCACGCCAAGATCGATGCCATCGGCGACGGTTTTGTTCTTACCGATCTGCAAAGTAAAAACGGTTGTTATGTCAATGAACAGCTTGTGACATCCCATTGGCTCAAGCACGGCGATGTCATCAACATCGGCAAGCATACGCTTGTTTTCGCCTATGACAAAGGCGAAGACCGGCCCGAGGACGCCGGGCTCCAAGTCGACCAGACGATTGTCATGGACGCCAATCTTTTCCGGGATGCGACTGAAAAAACCAGTACGCCCCCCCCCTCTCCGCCGGTTGAAAAACGCCCGGTCGTCGGTGTCCTCTCCTACCTATCCGGTGGTGAAGGCGAAGTGACTTTGGCCAAGAAACTCACCAAGATCGGTAAAGACACCTCCTCGGACATCGTGGTCAACGGTCTTGGCATCGGTCAGACGGCTGCGACCATCAGCATCCGTCCGAACGGATTTTATTTGAGTCACGTGGGTGGACTTTTCAAAGCCAAAGTCAACGGCGAGGCCGTAAAAGACTCAATCCTGTTGAAAGAGTTCGATGTCATCGAAATCGGATCGACAAAACTGCAGTTCTTCACCAAAGATTGAATGACGATGGGGGACTACAATAACCTGGTCAGAAGTGGCGTTTTTTTCGTGGTCGCCTGTTGGGGGCTCGCATCGGCGCCGGGCATCGCGGCTGCCGATGGTGTCCTTGAGGTCGGAAAGTTTTCCGCCGCCAAGCCAGGCCAGCCGATCCCGCAGGAATGGCAGCTGCAAACCTTTAAATCCATCCCCCGAAGCACCTCGTATGCCCTGGTCGATGATTCGGGGACCGTGGTGGTCCGGGCAGAAAGCCGCTCGTCATTTGCCGCTTTGGTCAGGAAAATACGGATCGACCCCCGCGAATACCCGATTGTCACATGGCGCTGGAAGACCTCCGGCGTTTACCGCAAAGGCGACGCGACCCGCAAGGAAGGGGATGATTATTCCGCCCGGCTTTACATCGTTTTCGAGTATCAACCTGAAACACTCAGCGCATGGGAAATGCTTCAATACCAAGCCGCCCGGTTGCTCTATGGTGAATATCCGCCGACGGCCGCCATCAATTACATCTGGGCCAATCGTGTCCCCGTCGGCTCAGTCATCCCCAACGCCTTCTCGGAACGGGCGATGATGTTTGTGCTTGAAAGCGGCGACCACAGGCGCGACACGTGGGTTGAGGAGCAGCGAAATGTCTATGCGGATTATTTGCAGGCATTCAACCGGGAGCCGCCTGTCATCACCGCCGTTGCCGTCGCCAACGATTCGGACAATACCGGGGAGTCGTCGGTATCCTTCTTCGGCGATATCGAATTCAGAAAAGAATGATCCCCGCGATCCTGAGGCGGATTTGGCCGGATTCGTGGCGGCAAGGAATCCCGGTTACCGGTGAATCCATTGACGCTATTTCTTCACCCGTTCCACATAATTTCCGGTCCGTGTGTCGATTTTAACGGTCTCTCCCTCGTCGACAAACGGTGGCACCTGTATCACGAAACCGGTTTCAAGGGTGGCGGGTTTGCTGTCCCCCGAAGCGGTGTCCCCCCTGGCCCAGGGATCAGCTTGGACAATCTTCAGTTCGACGAAAAACGGCAGCGAAACGCCAATGGCTTTGCGATCGAACAGGAGCACGCTGCAGACAGTGTTCTCTTTAAGGAAATTCTTGTTGTCGCCCACCTGATCGGCACTCAAAAGGTCCTGTTCGTATGTTGACGTGTTCATGAAACAGTAATGCTCACCGTCGAAATACAAGTACTCCATTTCGACTTCTTCCAGATTGGCCTCGTTGAATTTTTCTCCCGAACGATAGGTGCGGTCGAACTGGGCACCGGTGATCATGTTTTTCAACCGGCATTTGTAGAGGGCCTGGCCTTTACCCGGTTTAACGAAATCGAACTGGACAATGATATAGGGATCGCCGTCGATTTCTATTTTCAGGCCCTTTCTCAGATTTGAACTGTCCAACATAGCGGGTATACTCCTTCTCAGATGAATGAACCAACTTTCGTATGCCAGGCATGCCGGTAATTGCGGCGTGCAAAGGTGCGTTTAGAACCGGCGGACGGTATCCACCAGTCGCTTGACTCGATTATAATCTTTTTTGAACCGGATCGGTAGTCCGGCGTCGTTGACGGCGTTGGTGCCGGTGCAACTGTCGATCCCGGCCGGTTGAACCCTGGTCAGCCCTTCTTCCACGTTGTCCGGGGATATGCCGCCTGCCAGAATAACGGGAATGCGGGAACTGGCGACCAACCGACGGGCCACGTCCCAATCGCAGGTTCGGCCGGTGATGCCGATGAATCCGGCGACCGGTTGTTCGACGGACGCAATTTTCTTAGGCTCATCCTCGGCGACGACCCATGTGTCGGTGAGAAAATAATCACTTGCGGTTTCGAACAGGGCGGCCAACTCGAACGTGGGAACCCTGCGTCCGAACCCGGGTGAAGCAATCGGTATTGACCGCATGACGGCAATTTCGGGAAACGCCTGCTTGACCTTTGTTTGAAGATCGACCATCTTTCGGCAACTATCCAGCACCCTGCTGCCATCCGACAGGGAATCGCAGAAATGAACGATATCCGGTTGGTAATAGTTCAGGACTTGCAGAACGAGTTCGGCGTTTTCGAAAGTGTTGAACAGCGGAATCAAGCTGCTCCGGTTGCCGCTGGATTGTGTCAGCCGGATGGCGGCATGAATGCCCGGATCTTTCCATTCGTTCTCAGACAGCACGACACTGCCGACGTGGTCCACCCCCAGGGAAAGGATGGCTTCGGCCTCGTCCGGTGTCTGTATTTCGTAAACTTGAACGATCAAAAGATGGGTCTCGGCAGGTTTGGAGTCAACATCGTCGCCACGCAAAGTAGCACAATTCGGTTGACATTTGGTGCGCTGTCTACCATATTCACCCTGTTTTCGCAAACCGTTTCAGCGGGTTGCTGTCGGATCGCCCCCAACATTTGCAAACGGCTCTCACGCCTATCGCCTTTTCCGAACAAATAACCATTTCCCGGTTTCAAGAGGTTTCCGATGCTTCTTATCATCGATTTCGGCTCGCAGTATAATCAGCTCATTGCCCGTCGGGTCAGAGAAAATCGAGTGTATTGCCAGATCGAGCCCCCCACAATTACCGCTGAGCAAGTCGCGTCGCTCAACCCTGAAGGCATCATTCTCTCCGGCGGCCCTTCGAGCATCTACGAAAAGAACAGCCCAAGGGTCGATGCCGCCATTTTCGACCTCGGCATCCCGGTTCTGGGAATCTGTTACGGGATGCAGTATATGGTAGATGCTCTCGGCGGATCAGTCCGACAGGCGAAAAAACGGGAGTATGGTTTTGCCGAACTGGACATTCACAGCCTCAATGGACTTTTCGCGGACCTGAAGCCAACGACCCCGTGCTGGATGAGTCACGGAGATTCCATCGAGACCCTGCCGGCCGGATTTGCTGTAAAGGCATCGACGGACAACACACCGATTGCGGCGGTGGCTCACGAAAAAAAGAGGCTCTTTGGACTGCAGTTCCACCCCGAAGTCGAACACACGCCTCAAGGCCGGAAAATGTTACACAATTTTCTGTTTGCCGTTTGTGGTTGCCGCCGCTCGTGGACCATGCGATCCTTCGCCCGCGAGTCGATCGAAAAGATCCGGCAACAGGTCGGCGACAAGCGTGTGATCCTGGGGTTGAGCGGCGGAGTCGATTCATCTGTCACGGCTATGCTGCTCCACAAGGCGATCGGCAGGCATCTGACCTGTATTTTCGTCGACAACGGTTTGCTACGTAAAAACGAGGCCCGCAAGCTGAAATTAACGCTCAATGAGCACCTCGATATCAATATCCGCTTTGTGGGTGCCCAGTCCAAGTTCCTCAAGGCCTTAAAGGGTGTCACGAATCCGGAAAAGAAGCGCAAGATCATCGGCAAGGTCTTCATGGAGGTCTTTGAAAACCAGGCCGCCAAGATCAAAAACGCTGAATTCCTCGGCCAGGGGACCCTTTACCCGGATGTGATCGAATCGGTCTCCGCTTTCGGCGGCCCGACTTCAGTGATTAAATCCCATCACAATGTCGGTGGCTTGCCCGCCAAAATGAAACTCAAACTTGTGGAGCCACTGCGGTACCTTTTCAAAGATGAAGCCCGCAAACTCGGCAAAGAATTGGGGCTGCCGGAAGAGCTCATATGGCGCCAGCCCTTTCCCGGACCCGGTTTGGCTATCCGCGTCATTGGCGAGATCACTTCCCGGCGCCTGAACGTTCTCAGGGAAGTCGACGACCTGCTGCTTGAAGAAATCAAAAAGGCCGGATATTATAAGAAACTCTGGCAATCTTTTTCCGTTCTGCTGCCCATTAAAAGTGTCGGTGTCATGGGTGACGCCCGCACATACGAAAACATCGTCGCCATTCGGGCCGTCACCAGCAGAGATGCCATGACGGCCGACTGGGCCAAGTTGCCGCATGCTTTGCTGGCCCGGATATCCAACCGTATCATTAACGAGGTCAAAGGTGTCAACCGGGTGGTTTACGACATAAGCTCCAAGCCTCCCAGCACCATTGAATGGGAATAGCCAATTATGAGCGAAAAATTTTCAGACGATTTCAAATTCGGTGTGGACCAGGAAAACCCCAACGAGGTACTGCAGGTCGCCCCTGAAGACAACCGTATTGCCAAGCTGAGCCGTAGGATCACCGTTCTGGCCATCATCATTCCGTGTCTGATTGGGGTTGCTCTGTTTTTCCTTTACCTGGATCTCAAAGGCCGCGTCGTTCAAAACCAAGCCAGCGGCAATCAGTCGGTTTCGGAACTGTCGCGGGACTTTTCCACACAGCTGCAGGATTTTTCCTCAAGGCTGTCGCAGCTGGAAGCCGGTACGACCGAGAAATCGGCTGCGATTGAAAAAAGCGCGTCAGAGCTAAAAACACAGATTGATAAATTGGACGGCAGTCTCAAGTCGGCCCACAGCCAACTGAAAAAGATCGACACGGCCAAGGCGGACAAAAAGGAACAGGAGAGCCTGGCGGAAAAATTGGCGACCCTTTCTACTCTGGTGGGTACCCAAAGCGACGCATTGTCGCAAAAAATGACGACGATGACGGCCGACTTCGATAAAATCAGCAATGATATCGAAAATTTTCGTAAGGAAATCGGCGAATTTTCGACTTTGGTCGACAGCAAGATTGACCGCAGGACCCTGCTGCTGGAACTCGACAAACAGCAACAGAAATTGACGGTACTTGGCGCCGATATCGAAAAGAAATTTATTGCCCTGCAATCCGAGATCCGCAGGTTGGACAAAGATCTCCAGCAAACCCGCCAGGCCCTGCGGCAATCAGCGGCCCCTCCCGCGCCCCCAACCCCTTCGGGGCGAAGCCAATCCGACGCCGGAAAGATCGTCGAACAAAACCTGGACTAACACAATGAACATCGAAGCGTTGCAAGAGCTGCTCAACGCCGTAGCGGAAGGGAAAACACCTGTCGATAAGGCGGTGGACACCTTGAAGCACTTGGGTTTCGAGGATATCGACTACGCTCACATCGATCACCACCGGTCCTTGCGAAAGGGTTTTCCCGAAGTCATCTTTGGCGAAGGCAAGTCAGTCGAACAGATTTGCGGAATCATGGAGCGGATGGTCCCTCGGGAAAATGTCATCCTGGTCACACGTATAGACGGACCGAAGGCAGCTGAAGTTGTTGCCCGCTTCCCGAAAGCGGTGTTTCATCAAGACGCCCGCATGCTGATATGCCAAAAAAAAGAAGCGACCGATGTCGGACGGGGGACGATTCTTATTATAACCGCCGGCACCTCCGATATTCCGGTGGCCAGAGAAGCGTTTCTTACCGCTTCGGCTATGGGCAACAAGGTGAAATCGATATTTGACGTCGGCGTCGCCGGGATTCACCGCCTGCTGAAATATCGCCGCGTGATCGAAGAGGCGACGGTGATCGTCGTTGTCGCCGGGATGGAGGGGGCACTTCCGAGCGTGGTGGCCGGGTTGGTGGACCGACCCGTTATCGCCGTTCCGACCAGTGTGGGATACGGCGTCAGCTGGGGTGGATTAACCGCCCTGCTCGGAATGTTAAACAGCTGCAGTTCAAACGTGGCGGTGGTCAACATCGACAACGGTTTTGGCGCAGGCTACATGGCGGCCATCATCAATCGCAAATGACTCAAACCATCCCCCCTTCCACTTCTTGGTTGCCCCCCGTCGGAACAAACCGCCCTGAGCCCTCTTCCACCCTTCTAAAGCCGGCGCTTCTGGGCCGGTTTATTGCCGCAGGAAGCACTCGTTGGCCTTGGCCAGATTGATCGAGGCGAAACCGATGGTGAACGATAAGGTGGTTTCCAGATCGACCCTCCGGCTTTCATCCTGGGCTTCCTCCTTCAATTTCCATGCTTTCTGGCTGAGTTCATAAGAAGCGTAGCACCTGTTGGCGGCATTCAAGAAACAGCTGTTGCCCCTATTGGCCTTTTTGAGCTGTTCGATGGAGCCGGATGCCGTGGTCAACAGCAGGGCAAATTCATCGGCGGTCACACGCCTGTCAAAACCCTGTTGAACCATTTTAAGGGAATTGAGAACGGCCTCTTCTTCGGGGGTCGGTTGGGGAGGGCCGGAGCATGCGGCCAGGGTGGCGATAGCGAAAAATAGCAGCAGGAGCACAAAGGACTTTTTCATTGTGTATCACCTTCTATTCGAAAAAAGATAAGGTGCTGTGCCACACAAGACATGCGAATATTATACGGTAATAGCACCCGTTCTTCAAGCCAAAATACTGAAAATCAACAAGATTCCGCCATCATAGCCAGCTGGGGGTCAGAGGTGGTTTAACCCCGCCCCCCATTTTAGACTTTGCAGGGCTTTAGGAATTTCCCTTTCAGCCGATACTATAGTCAACGGCAAACGATCCATTGCATGACAATCAGCAACCCTAACCGCGCCGACAAAAATATGGGGCCGAAATTCCTTTTTTATAGCGCTGTCACCTTTGGCATCATGGGATGGAAGGGTCAGGATTCTTTGCTGTATTTCTTTTTTGCGGTTTATCTCTTCTGCCTTTCCGTATGTTTTTCTCTCTACAGGCGTGATAATCGGATGCGAGGGTCGGCTTCTGAGCTTGTGGATGATGACAACGATGAATGACGGCCCTGCTTCTGGTTGCCGGTATTTCCTGAACATCAACGCTTGCCGGCCAGAATTTCCAGCCAGATGTTTTCACAAGAACGGGTCGCGATCCTCCCGGAATCGATGAGATCCGCGTCGATTTCCGCCTGATACTCCTCGATAACCGCAGCGGTGTGCGCCTGGAGTTCGGCGGTGTCCAAATCACCCAGTGCTTTACACAGCTTCAATTCATCCTCAGCCCGATTGATAAGGAATTTCAACCGGATGAGACTTTTCTGACAGGTGCTGATTCTTTCGTCGAGCGCGCGGCCGTAACCCTCAACCAGTTGAACCAGGCGCAGGTTGTTCCGGATGCGGTGGTCTGAAACGGCGGCGCTGTATTCGGTGTGGCCCAAGGCCCGACCGACCGTTTTGATCTCTTCGGTGAATTCACTGTCCCGCGCCGCGAGATCGGCCCGGACTGTGCGGGCTTTATCGATGCGTTCAGCCATTGCCGAATGCAGCTGAATCAGTTCTCCAATTCTCTGCTCGAGTACTGTCTCGTTGTCCGTACCGCCCCGGGAAACTGCGGGATTAATAAAAATAACCGCGATCAGGCATTTTATGAGTATCGACCTGATGTAATGGCTGTGTTCGAGTTTCTTCATTCGCTTCCGTCCCTAACGCCGGGTCAGCCTTCAGATGCGATAAGCATGCGGATATCTTCGCTGACGAACAGCTTGTTACCTTTTTTTTCCCAGGCGGCGAGATGTTTGAGAGCCAGAAGATCACGAAACATCAGCGCCGGTGACAATCCCATCATTTCAAGCCTTTTACCGCTCCATTTTGCCAGGTAAGCCGAGGAGTCAGAGGACAAATACCTCAATCCGTTGAGCGAAACCCAATCCCCTTTCCAACCGAAAAGGTGGCTGGCAGCCTCCGGAGACAGATCAATCAGCCCGTTCAACCCGAGCCATTTACCCTTCCATTTGGTCAAGTTCCGGGCAGCGCCGGGAGGCAGCGTGTCAATACGGTTGAGGAAGAGATCCGTTTCGCTCCAGCTCGCCAAGCAGCTGGCGGCTTCGTCCGACAGTGCCGTCAGGAGATATTTGCGATCGAATCGTCCGCTGCAGATCTCTTTGTAAAGCGCCTGATTGGTAACCGACGGTTCGCTAACCGGTCCCGGTTGGTTGCCGGGTGGACTCAAGTGGCCGTGAGTTCGATCGGTTTGCCCATTTTTATCCGTCAACTGCAGTATGTCCGTCCATATACGGTCAAACGAAGGGTAAGCCGCCTCTTTGAGATCGACTTTCATCTGGGCCTGCAGGGTGGCAGGCTCGTATCGCCTCACGGCATCGTCGCACTCGGCTGTCATTCGGTCCATGGTGATGCTTCGGCATACCGGCATCACCATGGATTCAATTTCGTGCTTACGCTGCAAATACAGAAGCTCTTCGCTGCTCTGGTTCAGCCATTGGATTGGCTTCTCGAGTTGTTGTATATAGGATAATCGTCGCTGTATCGCCTGCAGCTGTAATTCGATCCCCTCTTGTTCCATGGCCTGTGTCAGCGCGCGTATGTTCCCAAGACGGATTTTTACGGCAATTTCCTCTTCGATACGCCGAATCCCGATCCGGTATTGTTCCTGCAACTCGTTCAGCTCTTTCATCTTGATCTGCATAGCCTGTCTGATTTCAGTCAGACGGGTCTGAAGTTTGGTGGGGCGGGACCGCAGGGAGTATTCAGGCGCTGGACCGGTATCGATTGTCTGGCGGTCTTGAACTTCTTCATTTGGAACGGGGTCTATCCTTTTGGAAACAGGGTGTTTCGTTACCGGCGCCAATGAACCAGACGAGGATTCCCCAATAGGCAACGGTGATCCCAGGGAATAATTCCGCAGAAGGACATATCCGCAAACAGCAACCAAAACGAGGCTTACGGCCAACGCTTTCCCCAGCGTCTTCAATGCGCCGGAATGGCTTCCCTGGCCTGGGCTGATGGACCCGGCCACTTCACCATCCGCCAGATCCGCGGTTACGTCCGTTTTATTCTCTTTATCCTCTCGAATCGAAGCCTCGTGATCGGTATCGGTATCAGGATCGGGTGGTGGTGGAACCTGGACACTCGCTTGGGGGGGGCCCGGTGGGTCGGCACCAGAAACCGGCATGGAATCGATAGACTCTTCGGTCTCTTCCGGTGTGGCGGGCGGTCCGGCATCCGGCGGTATCGTTTTTCGATCGGCAGAGTCCGACGTTGCCAAGTCCTCCAGACCGGATGCTTGAACACCGGCGAATTCCGATTCGTCACCCACTACAGGTGTGATTAGAGCGGAAATTTCCTCCTGGTCCAGTTCCCTGACATCATCGTCCGCTGCGATTTCTGCAGAGGGTGCGGGAGTCGGTTCGGTGGGATCATCCGGTGAAATTGGGTTTTCAGCGCGGTCATCATTCGTGCGACCTGCAGCAGCACCTTTTTCCGGTTTGCCGTCCATCTGCCTTCTTTCCACGGCTCCTGTTCGCCGGGTTGATTTTCATTAAATCATCATAGACAGTTATCGGCATCCGGTACGATCTCTTGAGGCGGTTCTCCATTTGAGAAGGATCGGTTTAAAGAAAGTTAATCCGGCCGGTGGTCAATTGATCGACAAAATATACGTCAGCCGGTGAAAATCTGTACTCGGTCAACCGCTGCACAGGAACCCAGGCGACGCTGTCGTGAACGCGGACCCGGATGTCGCCCGATTCCCAGTACACACGGTAAACGAAAAGTTCAACCGACAGATGATCATAATGGTAAACATTCGATCCGAGATGAGCGCCGACATTGACGAGGATCGCGAACTCCTCCTTGAGCTCCCGTCTCAGGCATTCTTCAGGCGATTCACCGATTTCGACTTTACCTCCGGGGAATTCCCACATTCCGGCCAGATGACTGCCGTCTTTTCTTTTGGCGATCATGATGCTGCCCTTTCTTTCCAGTACAGCTCCGGTGACTTTAATGATTGGCGGCATGGGGCAATATTTCCTTTTATTGCTCATGGGTTGGTGTTACATAAAAGTAAAAAGTTAGAAGCGTAGGGAGCATGGTCTTTTCTACGGATTTGAACTCTATGGGCGTACTGAAGAAACGGGAAGTGAAGGTGAAGGTTATAAAGGGTTTGTTGTCCTTGAACGACATGGGGGGAAGGCGGAAATTGCTGGATCGGAGAAGAGCGCCCGCTTTGCCCCACCTTCCGGAAAGGCGCCGTCGTGATCGTAGAACGGGTTTCGATCGCCGGGGTATCGTCAACTGCTCGATCAGAAAAGATTCCGAGCGGAGGGAGGCCTTCAGCGCACTCGTGGGAGCCGATACTCAGCAGGGCTGATTTCGGTGGCCAGTGGGCTGGTGCCCCTACTGTCCTTGGGCGATGACCGCCGTCGGTCCCCAGCCCCCTGCCGTCACCAACCAACCGGTCTATTCCGTGAACATGACCCCGACCATGAAGTGCCCGTTGAAATGGCCCGGCTTTCCCTTGGTGATGTGGCGGATCCGCGTCTGCACCTCTCTCACCACATTGGCTTTAGAATCGTCCTGGGCATAGTACTTCAGTTCCAACTCCTGCCCGACCTTCAAATGCTCCATTATCGGCGAGTCTTCTTTCACCAGTATGCAGACGCCGTTCTCGGATATGTCCCTGAGATTGAACTGATAGATGGGTAACGGGGCGCCGAGTTTGATTTCCACGCTGTGAAAACGCTTTACATCCATTCGGGGCTCCGATCTTCTTTCTTCGGAAGAACTCTTTGCTCCATTGCTCATAATTGCCCCTCTTTCTCAATGGCTGCCGAATATACGGGCTCAAAACCGGAGTCAACGACCACCCGCAAAGCAGACGTCGCGGATTTCCGGCCATGGGCCGGAAAAACAAAAGCACGTCAGGGCGTCAATCGTTGCGGTTTAAAAACAACCGATCAACCGGCCACTGCATAAGCGATTGATAATACTATAGCATCATCCGATGAATAAAAAAAGAAATAAACGGGTTCGGCACGGCCACACATGGCCGGCAATCCAAAGGCAACCGGAGGCGCACAACCCAATTCAGGTTTCCAGACAACAGACTGGGAAACAATTTACCCTATAAATGTGGAAAAAAATGCCGAATTTCCGGAAATAGCGCTGGGCGATATCCGGCGATTCTTTAGCATTTAAGTACCTTACTTAAACTTAATATTCTTGCACAATTATTGCAAATAATGCTTCGCGTGTCTTTCCGGGTCTTTTGTTCTGCTCCTATGACTCCAGCAACAACATCAGTAGCCGTATCGCCCTTTCAATGAACGCATATCACCAGACCTGATGTATTTTGCCAGAGGAGGTTCGGGTTGACTGCTAGCAGGGACCGCAGAGGTATGAGAAGAACGGAATGGGAATCCTGGGTGACCGTCAAAGACCCCGAATCGAACCAATTCCACACCGGTAGGCTCTATAATTTCCATTCAGAGGGCATCTATTTCGAATGTGATGCGGCGTTCGAAAGCGGGAAGGCCCTCACGGTAATGATCGAAAAAACACCCGATACGATGCGGCCAGAAGTTTTACGGGCTGAGGTGAAGTGGACCGAAGAAATTGTCGCCCCGGTTGTCATGTTCCACTATGGTGTGGGGGCCAGTTTTGCCACTCAATCGGACCAGCCAGAACCCATGAAAGGCTTGAAAGTGATTCATGGCGGCAGTGAAGTGGTGTAAGATGCCCACCCTCAATCGTTAAGCAACGGTTCCAATCCCCAAGTTTCCGCACCCCATATGCAAAAATTCATTGCCATACCCGCCTGTCAGGGTTTAAGAACAGGCCATGCAGATTGTAAAAGACAGTCCATATGGCTGGGCAGCCGGCAAACCCGGGTGGGTGTTGCTGCACGGAGACGAAGATCGAATTCTTCAGATCATGATGAAGTCGATGAAAGCGCTCGAGCTGAAAGAGATAGAATTGGCTCTGTTCGAGGGCGGCAAGAAACAGCGGTTCTATCAACTGCACGTCGACAACCTGCGCCTGGCCTACGAGTTTCTATTCATGGCCAGGGTGACGAAATGGTAGCCGCTGGTTCGCGATCATTCACAATGCGGAGTTGAATTTGAAACAATGCCGAGTGTTCAATGGTACTTTCCCGCTACCAGCATAACCGCTCACTCGATGACAACGTACGCTCCCCCCGCCTTCATTTGCGCCCTCCCCCGGTTCGCGCCGTAATTTTTCAAAATCCCTCTGTTTCGACTCTCTTTCAGGTACGGTCGGATCAAGGCCATTCCTAAGACCACTGCTGCCAGAAAAATCGACGTGATAAAAATAGAGTAAGCCATAGTCTCGTTTGATGCCTCCCCTTTCTGTATTGTCATACCCTTCAATAAGCAACCTGGAAGGTTAACTTCCGATATTCCTTTTAAGCAAAGTTTGTGCCGGTATACCGGTGGGGGCAAAAAAGATTATGATAACAAAGTATTATGAAGAATATAAACATATATGTAGAGGTTAAAAAGCCCTCTAAAATGGGTAAAATCCCCCATCAATTTGGGTGAAAAGAGCCGATAGGACAAAACGGGAAGGCAAATACCAATAACACGGACCACTGCGGGGACTTTTTTACGTTAGGTGGTGGATAGACAAACCGCATACCTCTCAAAGCCAACTGCGATAACTGCTACGGGCATAAGATCTGTCTGGCCGGCGACAGTTCGAACCTGATCCTTGATTGTCTTATTCTCGATGGCAATCCAGCCGACGGAACGCTGCCCATGACGATGCTTGATCGGCAAAAAGGCTAATCTATGACCGCCATCCGTTCAAGGCCGCTCTGACCGGTGGTTTTGTCTCCAAAAACAACCTTCAGGATGCCAAATCCAGCGGTCTCAAATACTTTTCTTGCTGACCGAGGGCTCTTAACTCTATGCTTTGTGGCTGAATTGATTGTCGTGTTGACAGTCCGAAAATCGGCGATTTACGGGCAGGCAATAAGTTAGAACATATAATTTAAATTGTAAAATATGTTTGCCTATTTCGTTCATCAGTGCTCGCCTCCGAGCAAATTCCATCTTGGGTCATACAGGAACCACTCCCACTTCCACCGATCCATATGCGATTCGTCGTTCACGAAAACTGTACACTTATCTGAACCTTGAAGGCCCCCATTGTCAGTTATCGTTAATTCAAAAGTCAGCGATTCTCCGGCTGACCCGACTTCAGGTGCAATAAAGATAGCGTATGGTTTTAAAGGGTCAAACATTAACTCTACCGGAGGACCTTTAACCTGTTCCCACAGAAATGAGACAATGCCGCTGTCAAGGTCAGTCGAATTTGAGCCATTTAGTATAACGAATATACCGGCTTCGGAGTTTTGGTCAGGGCCGGCATCTGCAATGGGAGGCACATTGGCAAAATCGTCCGTTGTGCAGGACTCTTTTGAATCAGGGCTTTCAATTCCGTTGGCTCCATAGGCCCGAACAACAAAACAGTAATCGACTGTGTCTACTAAGTCATAGATTGTACAAGAAGTATCACTGCATACACAGGCAGGCAAACTGTAATTGTACGCTTCACCTGCTTGCCTGGCATACAGATGGTATCCTGCCAGATTTGGTTCGCTGTTTGCATCCCAGGTGAGGGTGACTTGAGTTGCGGCAGTTGAATAAGGTGGCAAACTTAACAAACAAATAATAAAGAGAAAAATGTGCAAAATGAAACGGCAATCATCGAGAGAAGGTCGAGGACTTCTAGCCATGACTTAAACTCCGGAAGTGCTTTGTTAAAAGAAAAAATTCAACTGTCTCCAACCCCTTTTCAATAGGTTTGGCTCTTTTATTCTTGGCTGGGGCTAACTCCCCGCAGATTGTGCGGTAAGATTGAAATAAATCGTGGTTGAATACCCCGCTGCTTGCGGCGGGCATGATTTATTTTGAAATAATATGCAAAATTTGTACAAAAATAGTACTTTTTAACAATGCTATTATTACAGTAGGTTATCAGAAAACGATTATCAATACGACTTGATTGTCATAGAAAATTCTGCATAAAAATGTGGTTTTTTTTTCACAATCGTAAAGCAACGTGGGGTAAAGGGTTGTTCTCAAACCGGGTGCACTATGACAACCGCAACGATTAATGCCCTGGCGTGATTTTGTTTTGCCGACCTATGGCAGGAATGCCAAACCAGCCGCTTTGAGGGCGGTCGTTGACTCAGGCAAGACGCGAATCAGAAAGATTATGTAAGCATTCACAGGGCACCGCATCTGCTTTGTTGTCGGTCACTTGAAGTACAATAGTACGTCTGCGCGCCCGACGCCTTGCATCTGCGGCTCCATGTAAACGCTATCTATTCTGTGCTCTTAACCAAGGCAGGTATGAGATCGGTACCACGAACTCGGTACCGACGTAGAACAGTGGAGTTCTTACGAGCCTTAGCGAGATCGAACACATCAACGGTATGCTCACGCATATACGTACGAACCTCCAAGAGAACAACACAAGGACGCAGGTGCCCTTGGGGCACCTCGTACACACACGCTCACATACTACAGGAACGCTATTGCGAAAGCAACAACAGCTTACTAAGATATAATCTATTTAACCTATTGATATATTTAGTTATTAATTGAATTATTTTTTTACACTCGCAGGCTGGACCACGGTACCGACCCCTGTCCGGGATCTCGATCATTGCCGCGAATCAGAGGGGCATTATGGCCCCATGGCACCGCAGAGGAGTCCCAAGGCGGGCCCATTTGGCTGAGGCCCGTAGTCGGTACGATCGCTGGCACACCCAGGTCGGTACAGGGAATGAAAAGGCCGAAGAGGCGTCCGACCTTGAAACGCCGAGGCATTCCAGACAGGTTTGTTCAGGGGGGTCCTGCCGCCCATTCAAAGGACCCAGCCTTAGGCTCTGCATGTACCGACCGGCAAGAGGCTAAATATCTTCATTGTAAGGTACCGACTGGAGCAACAGAATCAGAGTTAACCCTGGGAGGGCCTCTCACACTCAAGACCCACGAAGCCGGAACGGGCTTGTCGGTACATGCTGTCGGTACCAGGCCTTGGATAACGATTCCGGTATGTCGGGCCTTCGGCCCAGTTCACCCACCAACCCCTATGGCTCATCATATCGGACAGGTCAAAACCATCATTTGGCCTCCAACCCCCGTTCCAGCCATAACCCCTGCTTGCACTGAAGGAACTTTACTCTCATGAGATGCTGTAAACGACATCCCCACTTAAGATTATGCCCTCCGGATGCGTAGGCGGCCGTTTACGGGACGATCTTTTGAAAGGAATACAAGGTTGTATGGGTGGAAGAAAAATAGCGGGCTACAGGGCAGCCTATCGGAAGACTTCTTAACGGTCTGAGAGACGGTGTTGGTTCAGGCTTGCCATATCGTGATTGCCGCATCGGGACCACTCATCTTGAATAGAAATAATGTTGCATATTTCTCGGAGTCGGTACAGAATGATAATAATTGCGGCAGTGAATAGGAGGCCCAGATGGATAAAGAGTCTGAGAAAAAATCCACGCTCTCCAAAGGCGAGACCTTGACGGATTACGTGCTCGAAAGGGCGAAGGCGCTCGGGATCAAGATGGTCCGTACCGAGCTGCCGAAAAACTACGTGAGCGTGATCTTCAGCAGGCGACCGCTTCACATACCCACAAAACCTTCCCCTACAGCAGATACCTCTGTGCCTCCAGAGAAAGATTCCTCTGAAGAAGAGGTCTGAGACTACCCCGTAACTGCCCTACCGACTGCAGAGTCTCCAGCCGGCCTATTTGGTCACCGGCGATTAGCAGAGTACTTGAAACAGCATGCCGTGTGCTAAACAGAACGGCCCCGCAGGTCGGTACCTGCAAGGCTATTCCTTTTAATGCCCTTACCTATTCGTGATCTTCAGATGCTCAATGTCCCCCAACAGCTATTGAAAAGGCTACGTTCGGATCCGTAAACGAAAAGCCAACAAAATGGTCGGCAAAGTAAGGATACGTTTACTGTATGTTGATTTTTATAAGTGCTCAATTTCTCCAGATAGGTTGGAGATAGCACACGAATTGAGGGTAGCCTCCAGATTCCAGATACCCATTTATAATTACAAATTAGGCCTGCCGTGGGATACTCTCAATACTCCACACTCTTGACATCAATTCATTGCATATTGTACGATTATCTATTCCAACCTGACCTTTATGACGCTCTTGGTCCCCAAGTAAATTTTAATGCGATATCAGGCGGTTTCTGAAGTTCAACCTTCTTTCTGAGCCTCTAAGCTCCTTTTCTGTTTAAAAGGATAAGAATTTTTTTTTAATGTTTTTATGAAAAATTCAAAAGGAGGTTCTTATGAAACGGAAAACTATCTTAGTATCGTTGTGTGTCTTGTATTGTTTAGCGACAAATGCTTTTTCAGGGGAGGCTTTAGGGCCAGATAAAATCAAAGGGATATTGCTTTCCGACAAATGGATATCTGAATGGCGTGGATATGCGTATGAAGGGACGGTAGAAGTCATATTTGAGGAACGTGAAGATAAAGTTATCGCAATTATCCATAATGTATTAGCTTTAGATAAAGGTTGCGAGCGTCCTGTTACAATTACTTCTGAAGGTTTCAAAATGGATGGCTGCAACGACACCAATATTACCCTGGTTTTTGATCCAAATGATCAAGAGTATCCATTTAAAGGTGAAAGTGAAGAATATTATTACAAATTTAAGGTAAAGTAACTATTTCTCCAACAATCCTGCAATAATCCGGCGGTGCTGAGACGGCAGGTACACATACCGTCTCCAAAGTTTGGCTCGATTACAGATAGATTGATCCTATCGTAAGAATAATTGAAAAAGGCCAACCACAACATTTTGTAGTTGGCCTTACGATTTTCGGTACAATTAAAAGTTTCAATAGATAGCAGATATTCTAGAATCGGCTGATATAGACAGCCCCCTTGGTTAGTCCTTTGCCATATTTGATTTGGGGAGTCTCCCTTAATAATGGCCTATCGGCTTTTAAGGGGAGCCCATTAACATTAGGATTACATGAAAGCATGTATTCAAAAGCTGAAAGCACGGATTGTTTCGACTCACAACATCCGCCTAATAAAAAACCATCAAATATGCACTTCACAAAAGGCCAAACCTCATGATTCCAAATTTTTACCGTTCGGTTCGTGGTAAAAGCTATCCCGACTTCCTCCGTCTCGCTTACTACAACCGTGTTGGCTAATTTATTCGTAATTTCTATAAACTGACCCGAATAGCATTGGCTCAATATCACGATGATTTGCCGGGCTTTAATCCTACCCAAAAGTTCTTGAAAATCAAGGTAACTCAGAGGACCGTCGGGAAAACTCATTAACGCAGCGGTCCCTATAATATTTGGGATTATATTCTCTGAAAAGATCCTGCTATTCGATAAAATACCATACTTCGCATCAACAAGCTCGATCATTCCATGACCGGACCGAAATATTAATAAAGAATCGTTTGGATCAATTATTCTTTCATAATGCATCAGCTCATCAATTACGTTACTTCGGGTAGCATCCTCTTCAATTAGGGGATAATTCGATGATCTCCCTCCGTAGAACAGGATTTTTACGTTATCATCATTATAACCCAATTGCTTTAGAGAATCGGACACATATTCAATGTTTTTATAGAAGGTATTAAAATTATCCAACTCACATAAACCGCCTCCGATAAGTAAAGCGTATTTATTAGATTCATTATGTTTATCCCTTAAATCATACGAAATCAGGGAAACTAATGAAACCAGAATAAACCCTACGAAAAAGATCAAGAATTTCTTAATTTTATTCCACTTCATCATTTTCAAATTAATGAAATAAATCCGCAAAGGTTAAAATGGCTTTTGATTGAGCAACAAATAAGAGAGTAAATAAATCCTAAGATGGCAGCTCTGGCGAAGAGGCCTGTGTTCGACAGAACTTTTTCTCAGATCAACAGGAGGGAGATTGGAATCGAGATTATATTGAATGTACGGACGAATTGACCAACACTATGAGAGGCATCTTTAACATGACATGTTCAGGAAACGAATTCAGCCAATCGAATATCGAATCAGCATCAGGGGATAAGTAACTATACACTCTCTTATTTTTTTATATTATTTATTTGGATCAGTTGCAATGAGAAGATATCTTCATTTTGATAGGAATAATTCCTGAGCAGTGGGGGTACAACCTTGTTCGACGCATTGAAAATATTGATGAATAGAAAGAGCTATCAATTATAAATTAGTTGTATAAAAACGTAAGCTTGCTTGCCAAAGGCGCAAACCCGAGAAATTTCGCTAATTATCACGATACTGTCTGGCTAAACTCAAAAAATCTACATTTTGGTAGGTGCGGGACCATAGCAGCTATCTGCACTTCGGGAAATCGTGTAGTACGATTTGGCTATATGAAAAAAGGCGTGGAAATCGTGTATTACAACCAGATACTGAGACGAACATTTATAGTTGAATAAGGACATCTTGATCAATATGTTCATACAATTAATCTAGACATCCAGTAATGAACTTTATTGATGTCAACTACCCATTTATTGTTATTTTTTGTGCAACAAGGACTTTTAATACCATAATAAGGCCCGGCCTGATTTTCATCAAAATTGAAACGAAAAAATAAACCTTGGTAGTTGAACAAAGATTCTTTAATTTCTGTTCGTGAATTGATCAATTCTTCAATTATGTTTTTTTCTTTCGGTTGATCCTTTTCCCAAAGGTCTAATGGGCCGACCGACAACCAGTGATTAAAAATGCCTATACTAACGGCTTCGATGGAATGTTGAAATAGGAAATCATGACCGATAATTTTATCATTGAATTCTTTTACAAAAACTTTAAAATCGGTATATTGATAAAACATATCGAGATTACATGAAACAAATTGAACTGGATCTTTTAACTTACATTTTTCGTCAAGAAAAACGGTTAAGACAAAACGTTTGTCATCATCTTTTGAATTCCAAATGTATTCCACAATCAAAAAAACATACTCATCACGATTAACATATGATGCAATCTCTTCATTTGTTGGCCGTGATTCATTACGGGATATGATCCAGGATTCTTCATACTTGCGATCCTTGGCAAACTGGAGTGTGTCAGGTGGATTCTTAAGGTGCGGAGCGAGAATATCAGGTATTTGAGGCATGGTCTATTCCTTCACTGACAACGGCAGATAGCTTGACGGTATCAGCAGAATCGCAGAACTTCAGATAAGTACAGATTATCCTGATCAATCGAAGCCCACGGTGTTCCGAACAAAATACCTTGGACCGGCATAAAGATATGTTTACTGTATCTTTACTTTTATGGGTGCCAATTTTGTCCAGATACGTTGGAGAAATCCAAAGTTTAACCGCAGATGCCGCCATCCCAATATCTTGTGCCCCCATGCATAATTAGAAAATTGTGGACTTTAAACAACATTCCACGCTTTATGAATCATTCCAATAACTGGGCAATGAGGGCTTCTTCTGCAAGAATGGCTGTTACCTGGGCAGAGGACTAATGGTCGCAGTCTTCGCCGAACGCTCCGGTTCAGCGACGGCTCGGTGCGCCGTCCGCTGCAACCGGTTTATCTGCCACAATATGTACTTAATCGACCATCTCAGGATCCCCGGGCTTCCAGGTCTTGTCGTAGAAAGCCTCCAGCGGGCCATAGAGACGGAAGATGATGTTATAGCCCTTGCCCGGAATCGTCTGCAGCCAGTTGTTCTCCATGCCTTTGGGCGCCTTCGGACCGAAGTAAACGTCGTAGGAACCGTCGGCATTCTGCTTTATTTCCTTGCCAAGGTTATCTATACCCGGGAACTGCTGGTCAGTCTGCAGCATGGAACGCGTCTGATTGTCATAGAGTGTAAAGGACCAGAAATCCTTAGCTGGCACGTTGGGCGGCAGGTGGATCTTGTAGGTCTTACTGCCATCGAGTGCGTTGCCGTCCTTGTCGAGATAGGCGATCGCATATTGCGAACCCTTGCCGACATTTCTCACCGACATCGCCGGGGTAATCCCGGTGGCGTAGAAGTGCATGTAGATACGGGAGTCGAGCAGCGTGGCGCCGTCGAGCAGGAAGTCGTAACGGCCTTCTACAAAAGGGTTGGTCCAGATGCGCTCACCGGGATAGAGGTAATGACGCTCATCTCTTGGGCGGGCGGTGAGGGCACGCGCGGTCACCGAGCCGATCTTTGCCGCCTCGGTGAGGATCTTCTTCATCCTCGCATCGGGATTGAATGGCTTGCCCTTCTCGATGCCGATCGAAGCCAGCAGGCCGCGGATTTCGGGATTGAGACCGCTGAGAGGTTCGGCCTGGATGGTTTCATTGAGTTCCTCCCAATAACCGAAGTCCATGCGATGAATGGTGTTATGCGGAACCCCCGAAACATCGATGAAATTCATTTTCGGCGGGGTGTCCTTCTGAGACAGCGGGTAGATGCGGAACCTCGCCTTCGTGGTTTCGACGGCAGGCTTCGTTGATCCATTCACCTGGAAGCCGCGCCATGCCATCCAGTTGCCATGGGTCTGGGTCCTGGCCACATGATAGCCCTCCGGCACGTCCCCTTCGTATCCGGGTGGCAGGATAAGAAACTTTCCTCCCTGACCCTTGTCAGGGCCAGCGTTGCCGAAATCGACGACATACCGGAACCATGCATCGTCAATGAAACCGAGTACATTGGGAGGCGTCTCAATTACCATCGGCACGTCCCCTATCTCCATCCACGCCGCCATGTAGATCGAGACGGTGTTCGGTGTCAGCCACAGGGCCTTGGAATCCATCAAGTCTTCAAATAGCAAAACCGTGGTGTTGGGCGGACCAAAAGAGCGATATCCTTTCTCCATGGCCGCTAATGATGAGACCTGTATCGTCGATAGGAAAGCCTGCGTAGCACGCTGCAAATCGAGGTTATCGTAAACTTTCTTCGTCGTCTCCACATCCGGGACGCCGTCGAAGGACGTCAATGTGCCGATACTGGTTTCCAGCTTGTCAGGTGTGGCGATACCTTCGGGGATTGGGGTGGTCATCTTCATTTTAGGCGATTGGCCAAGTGAATTCGTTGCACCGATTGCCATAATAACTATCAATATAGCTGCGATACGGAATATGTTATTCATTGTTGCTCTCCTACTCAGTTGAAATGAAAAACTATTAAGTTCAAAGTCATTGATCTTCAAATTTCGTCAGCGCCTCTTGGCCGTAAATCGTGCTGATCCAGATTCTTGCGATGGATTGATACACCGGTTGTGGTTTGCTGCGCGAGCGTCGGCCGAAATAATGAATCAGGGCGCCGATATCCATACGATTGAGGGCGATCGCCACTGGACGTGCTTCAAATGCTGGAGCCAGCCCCGCTGCCTGATCCTGCTCGATGCGTGCGGTCACAGCATCGTCAAAAACATTGACAACGCTGTTCCAGGCTTGTTCCAGCCGTTCGTCCATGGGGGCGGCTTCGACGACGGCGCGCACCAGTGGACCCCGCTCGTAACCCACCTTCACGAAACCGGACAGCGACTCGGCAAGTTTCGAGACAGGGGTTTCTCCTGCTGCAAACCAGGGTTGGGCGACTGAAAGGATTTCCTGCTCTAAGATCTTGAGCAAGTTTTCCATTAAATCGTGAAGATCGGCAAAGTACTGATAAAAGGAGGGGCGACTGATTCCCACTTGTGTCGTCAAACCGGAAACCGTCAAGTCACGAAACGCGTTGGACCACAAGAATTCAAGTGCGGTATCCAGAATGTTCTGCCGTGTTCGTTCAGACTTGCGCAGTAACGAGAAGTCTCTGGGGTCGTTTCTTCGTCTCAGTAGATCCAATTTTGATTCTGACATAATGTCAGAAAGCATATGACGGTTCGTAAAAATGTCAAGAAGACCAGCCAAAATCCGTTATGAGTGCAGGGTAGGCACGCGTGGCACGCGTAGGAGTCGCTGCTTGTGCATCGACCAAAGGGTTAGGAGGGGCAGGGTTTTAATCGACAGGTGGCAGAAAGCCAACTTTTAAGGATTTTTTGAAAATTCCTTTAACTAGTGAAGCCAATAATTGATATTGTTGAGTTTTTGAAAAGATGGAGCATCCCATATATTGTGGTTGGAAAGTAATCGCTGAATGCCAGATACATTGAGAGTATATGAATAATCCGAAAAATCAAGGTACGTACAGACTATATGAAAAATCCGAAAAATCAAGATACCTACAGAATACCACACGAAAAACGGTGTTGTTAAAATTTGCGCCTGCTTGCCAATTCCATAACCTTCTAAATTCATATCAAATTTAACGATATGGTCTGGATATATTCACGGAATCCGTCGAGTAATATTTGTCGGCCGATAGCAGGAGGTGTGAGTCATACATACTTTATGTTTTGTTGGAGGCATCAAAAGAAACCCACCATCGAATTTCATCTAAGATTGCAAAATTAAAGTCAACAATCACTTAAAATAATGATGACCCGACCTAAAAAACAGGCAAGGATTATACTTGCCAGACCCCGCCTTTTATTGATCGCACTATTGCAGAATTGATGGTTGTATTCCTTAGCACCAATGCCAAGCTCACCCGACACGGCCCACATGGCTGTGACCTGTCGGGTGAGGTGCTTTCTTGAACCTTCTCTTCTATCCCACACTATGGCACGGCATTTCACCTCGTGCAGATATCAGAGGGATTCTCCGCCTGTAATGATAGCGGTGAGTCTGGCCATAGCGCCACAAAGGCAGGCATTGCCGCGTTCATGATAGTGACGGTGACCTGTATGAAAATCGATCATGCTCACTGCGCGGGTGAATGCGAGTTCAGAAGCATTGCCGGGTCGCAGCGAAGCGCTGGACTTCTTAATATCGGTGATATCGAAAACAACAACGCCCTCTTTGATCGTTTCAAGCACCTTGATTTGGTCGAGAGTCTCGGGATCGACAGATGTCGGATCCTTGTCGAGGATCACAAAGTCAGCGAGTTTGCCGGCTTCGATCGATCCCTTGGTGCCCTCCTCAAAATGTTGCCATGCGGGCCAGATTGTCATCGCCTTCAGGGCGGTCATAACGTCAACCCGCTGTTCAGGGCCGATGATATCGCCCGAGCGGGAGCGACGGGTGACAGTGGCGTCGAGCACGCGCATCGAATCAGGGAAAGCAACGGGCGCGTCGTGGTGGGTGCTGAACTTCATGCCTCGCTTCACACACCAGCCGGTAGGTGATATGTTGTCGGCGAGCACCGGTCCGACGGTGTGTTCACGGTGCCAGTCGCCCCAGTAGAAAGTGTGCATGGGAAAGAGCGAGGGCATGATGCCAAGGGAGTTTAACGAATCCACTTGGTCCTCACGGAGAAACTGGCCGTGGATCAGGGCCGGACGGCGGTCGCCAGGGCCGTATTTCCTGGTGGCAGCGTTTATATAAGCAATCAATTGATCCGAAGCCGCTTCACCGTTGGCGTGGGTCAGGATCTGGATGTTGTTGGCAATCGCCCAATCAATGGCTTCACCCACCTGCTCGGGGGTGGCGGCAGCGTAACCGGCATAGCCCGGTGGGTAGTTGCCTACCGGCTTATAGTATGGACGGTCGCGCCACGCGGTGAACCCTTGGGGTGAACCGTCAATGGTGAGCTTTGCGCCACCCACCCGGAAACGGTTCTTGTAGGTCGGACTTACCTCCCGTTTGATCGCATCCCGCGCAACGAGCACGTCCGGATAACTAACCACATCAATTTTTAGATCACCCGCAGCCGCGACGGCCTTAAAGGTTTTCAATGCCCCAGGCATCGAGCGTCCGTCCTGGGCCGTGGTGTAGCCAAAGCGTGCCCACAACTCGGCACCCGAGCGGGCGAAGATTGCCGATCCCTCGGGCCCCACTCGACCCAACAGCTTGATCAACAGCGGAAAGGCAGCCGTCTCCTCAAGAACGCCGTTCGGTTCCTTGCCGTCCTCACCGCGCTTGATGACACCGCCCGTGGGATTGGACGTCTCCGCCGTTATTCCGCCTACTTCCAGGGCCTTCGAATTAACAGAGATAATATGACCGGATTGATGAACGAGAACGATCGGAACCTCCTTCGTGACAGCGTCTATATCCTCGCGCACCGGATGCCTCAACTCGGCAAGCTGAGCATTGTCGTATCCGAAACCAACCACGAGGCCGACTTTCTTTACCGCCTTCTCATTTTCGGCCATCCAATCGCGGAGCGTCTGTTGGAGCGAAGCGATGTCTTTCACATCCCCGTCCGGAGGGGCCAGCAGATTGGCTGAGAGCGCCTGAAACCCTCCGCCCATTACATGGCCATGGGCATCAACAAAGCCGGGAAGCATCGTGCGTTCGCTGAGATCGATTAGCTGAGTCGCATCCCCCTTGTTCTTAAAGACCTCTACTTTGTCGCCAACGGCCAAAATCTTACCATTTTTAACCGCTACTGCTTCCGCTCTCGGCCGGGAGTCATCAATGGTGATAATGGTTCCATTGTGGTAAATCGTATCAGCGATTTCGTCGGCAAGCGTAGCGGTCGAAATTCCGATACCAATAATGATTGAGCCAAATAAGAATATCATTTTCAAGATCACGTTCATTTTCTTCTTATCCTCCAAGTTATTTTTTCGTGAGCCCTTAAGTTCAATTAATGATGTCAGAGCTGTTCATAAGGATATTTTAAAGATTTCATTGGTGGTGATGAATTGAGACTATATGGATATTATTGGGGGGGTCAACACTCAGGACAGCTTGCCAATATACAAATCGAACGGTTAATTCCCTGAACCACTTATATTGTGGTCGTCTCAGAGAGCTCTGAAATTACGATACCATATCAATATCTCATTGATCGTCAAAATCACGATACGTACAGAAATATCAAACTAAGCCTTTAAGTTTGTCCATCACCTGGCGGACATCTCCCAGACATCATATGCCCTTTGGATTTTTTATTCTGCATTGGAATTTCCCAAATTTCTTCTCTATTAGATTTTTTCCCATTATCGTAGATTTGCCAATATCTAATACAATGGCCATTCTAATTATCTTAATTCGTTTCCCAATCCAATCGTGTTATTAACCACCGATCGTTTTCCTTTATCATGGAAATAAAATGCCTCAAACGCCATCCATATTTCATAAAAGTCACTATTACCTCAGCAAATTCTTGATTAATTTCGATTATTGGATTGAAAAATCGTCCAGTTAAGATGTAATTCCCAGATATCATTTCTCGATTCATTGGATAAAATTCTCGGCTTCCAGATTTCAACCCAGCCCAAAATGATGGTAAGGATTCTTTCAGTTCATTTTTTGACAACATAAATCCACGACCAAAATGAAAAGTTCCCTTTTCGTATAAGCAGGATAAAAATTGATCAAGGTTACAGTTTATTTTTGCATCCTGATATTGAATTAATAGCGATATTATTTTCATTTCCTCCTGATTTTTAGGCAAATATTCCTCTAATGAAGGGCCTGAACATGAAATGTTTAAGGTAATAATCAATAAGGGTAATATGATTCTCGTCATCCTACTACTCATCAATGGAAATAAAGGACTACCGGTGGAATGAATTTTTTAAAAAAGATATCACTCTAATATCTGCATAATCGCAAAGCTACATATATGTACAGAGTATCTGCAGTTTGTCAGATTTCATTTGAACTATATCGCTTGAGATTTGCCACTGAGACGACACTTCTCTGGTGATGGTTTACGGCAAATCGAGCAAGGGTTCAGGCCTTTTCGTGACCCTTAGGGCTTGACAATATCCAAACCCCTCTTACCATATCAGACGTTTTGGCCTGACCCACAGTGGAATGCCAAAGCACCGGTGACAGCTGGCTGATTGGATGAAACAGCTCATGAGGAACTACTAAGATTCATGTAACTACCGTCAGTTGGCCAAATCGATTGATGAGAAGCCGGGCACAACCCGGCTTTTTCATTTTTGGACCCCCTATAATGAAACCCAATCGAGTAGGGGGAGGCCTCACGGCCCCCCTCTCTCACACCACCGGGCATACGGTTCACGTACCACGGCGGTTCCTCATGTTAATACCGGTCCAAACCGCTGCAGCTTTTGAAGCATGCATATCAACCCGGACTGATCAAAATAGCGCTTGGGCAGCGCCTGGTTCATGTGGGAAGCCCCCGCATTAAACCACGGACCGCGCTGATTGAACGCCGAGCGGACCGCCCTTTCTTCGGACAGCCCCAGCTTCTTGAGCATCTGAAAGCGCTTCCAGGGCCGCTTCCACTGCCGCCACAAAATGCAGCGCAAGTGGCGGCGCAGCCATTGATCCAGTTGTTCGGCAAATCCCCTAAACTCCGATAACCGGAAGTAGTTGATCCACCCCCGGATCACCGGGTTGAGATCTTGCCGGATAAACTGTCCCAGGTTGCGCCCGCTCCCCTTTCGAAACAGCTCTTTCAGATTGCTTTTGAAGCGGCTGATCGACGCTTTGGCCACACGAATGCGAGCCTTGCGGTGCCAGCTGAACGTGTAGCCGAGAAACTTGCGCTGCCATGGCCGTGCCACCGCGCTCTTCTCCCGGTTGACCCTCAGCTTCAACCGCTGCTCGACAAAACGCGCAACCGAAGCCATCACACGTTCACCGCTTCTGCGGCTGCCAACATAGATATTGCAGTCGTCGGCATACCGGCAAAAGCAGTGGCCACGACGCTCCAGCTCCCTGTCCAGATCGTCCAACACGATGTTCGACAGAAGCGGTGACAGTGGCCCGCCTTGCGGCGTGCCTTTTACCCGGATTCAAATCGAGTTTGGTGCAAAGATAACGGAGCTCATGAATCTTGAGAAGGCTGAGAACGTCATCCAAAGGCTGTTAGGACCATGGGTTTTGGAACCAAAACAAAAGCCCCACCTCTCGGTTGAGAAGTGAGGCTCTGATTGGTCGGTACCCCATAATCATATCCCTCTGCATATTCGTTTTAGTAATTAACCTTTCTTGCAGAACCCACCGGTTATGTCAATGATTTGGGATGTTTGTCACATCGTGGTACATGATATCAACTATCTGCATGATATCAATCAGTTGTGAGTTTGTGGTCATATAATCCACTACAATCATTGACAAATCAACTTGTGTTCGTTTAAGTACTCATCATAATCGCCCCTCCTTTTCCCCGCACAGACAATGGAGCACGTCATGACATTCACCAAGGCTGAACTTGTCCAAACCATTTCTGATCGAACCGGTTTTACCCAGAAAAAATCCACCGAACTCACAGAGACCCTACTCGAGATCATCAAACGGACACTTGCCTCCGGTGAGGATGTCCTCGTCAGTGGATTTGGAAAGTACTGTGTTAACGAGAAGGCCAGCCGTAAGGGCAGGAACCCTGCTACAGGTGAGTCTATGATGTTAAGGCCGAGGAGGGTTGTTACGTTTAAGGTGTCTGGGAGGCTGAGGAAGATGATCAACCATTCAAGTTGATGGTATGAGGACTTAATCAGACGATGACAGATAATCTGTTTTCAAATCTTAATCGATGGGCCATTAGGCAGAACGAGAATTTCACGACCGAGTGTTTGGTTTTAATACTCAAGAGGCTCCTGCTGGAGAGGCCAAATATCGCGTGTAGCTTACTCAAGAATTTCACAGGCGGATTTTTAGATTTATCTGCAGATCAAGCGAATAGGACAAAGATACAGACTCAAACGACTATCGACGAGGGAAAGCCAGACATTGAAATATCAGTCGATAACTACCTCGTTTACATTGAGGTAAAGATTGATTCTGAATTAGGTGAGGATCAGCTGACAAGATACCGTCAGGCTCTAGAAAGCAGTCAGAGAGAGAAATCCCACCTGATCTTTCTCTCGAGGTATCCATTTACCTCTAAAAATAATGGCCGTCCCGATGTTGCAGTCAGATGGTATCAGGTTGCTGACTGGATTAAAGAAGCCATCAAGATAAATCAGATTGATGAGGTTAATAGGTTTCTCCTTAATCAATTCTTAGAGTATCTGAAGACCCAACACTTGACACTAAGCAAGGTCAGATCCCCCATTTCTGAAGGGCTAAACACATACAGACAACGTGTTGGTGACATTGCCAGTTCATTAGGACGAATGAG
Organism: uncultured delta proteobacterium; assembly: GCA_963792945.1. Taxonomy (GTDB): domain Bacteria; phylum Desulfobacterota; class Desulfobacteria; order Desulfobacterales; family SG8-13; genus JARFQH01. The sequence goes on from CAWBYM010000006.1 coordinate 370,886, forward strand.
AAGTTTCGAAAAACTTGATAGAGCCTTCAATCTTAAACCACTAGGCGACCTCCTAAAGCTCATGAAAGAGGCGTTCGAAGTTATACCGGCCACACCTCGTCTTGAGTCAGGAAAAATGCAAGGAGGTTGGGCAGGGTTCGTTTTCAACAGGATTGAAGGTGCTTTCTGTATCTATTATTGTTCACCAGAAAACATAGTCTATGAGACTTATAACCTCAAATTTGATCCCGATAAATTTGACGGCAAAATCGGTAAGATTTGGATGGAAGGGCGCAGAGTAAGGTGGAAAAATGAACTTGATCTCAACGATGTTGGGTTCTTTCTGAAAGATAAAAAGAGCCAACTCGAGTCCATTCAATCATTTCTCAAAGAAAGTTATGAATACAGCAGATCAATGGTTAGAGGATAAAACACTATCAGGAGCAACAACCTATGGCTACCGCAAACAACGAAGTCGTAGTCGCCGACATCAAAATGCCGTTTGGTTCCAGTGTTGTGTTCATGGTCAAAAGTTGGCAATAGCCACCATACCGGCAATGATCACATTCTCAGTACGGTAGGATTGATTATCTCAGTCTCCTGAGCTATCTCATGGGTGGCCTCACTCCAGGACACATAGGTTTTAGCCGGGGAATTTTTAATTTGATGCTATATACCCATGCATAGTTCAATTGTAATTGGACGAATCACAGGTAATGTAATTCTTAAGGGATTATGAACAAATGGGTAAATTCATCGGTTATGCGTTTTTGATATTGATCATACTATTCGCTATCGAGTGGTTCCAGATTTTTGATGTACCATTCATTGAAATACCAGACTTTTTATCTGGTAAAAGGGAGATGATTAATGCAACTGAGGGAACCTTGGATAAGATGAAATGAAATTCAAATCAAACAAGGTCCACTCACCTTTCCTGTCCTTGTAGACTTCAAACTTGTGCGGCAACGCGGCCTCCTTTCTTTGGTTGTCGGATATATATTTGGCGGATTTCATCCGATTTTGACAGCTGTGCCACTGACACTCACCATCAGCATACCATTTTTCTCCCCCAAAACTTCATAGTCGATGTCAACTCCAACAACGGCATTTGCACCAAGGTCCTTGGCCGATTCCTCAAGTTCAATCAAAGCTGTTTCCCGAGCCTTTCGTAGCTCCTTCTCGTATGAACCAGATCGCCCTCCGACTATGTCTCTAAGCCCAGCAAAAATGTCTCGGAATATATTGGCACCCATAACAGCTTCTCCGGTAATAATTCCAAGATACTGGATTATTTTTTTACCTTCAATATTTGGAGTTGTCGAAACAATCATTGTCTGCCCCCTCTCTGTTTTAGTGGTGTCCCTTCCTCCACTCCCTCGGGCTTACATACTTATTCCCAAGGGAACACATACCCACCCCGGCCCTTCGGGCCTCCTCCTCAGCCTTATCGTATGGTCCGTTATCGAATCCCGGAGCAGGTTTCCCTCTATAGACCTCTGCTAAACCTGCCTTGACCATTTCAAGGTTAACATTCTTGTCATCGACATAGACGACACCAAGGGTACGGTCGTAGCGATCGGTACCGTACAAGACGATATCAAGGTGTTTGTTTTGGACGAGGCTGGCAAGGTGTTTGGTGGATGTCTGACTATAGGGCTGACCGGGTTTGTTTTTTCCTCTGGACTTTTCGGGGGCATCGATACCGACAAGCCGAATCGTGTGCTTTTGACCGTTGCTGATAACGGTAATGGTGTCACCGTCGGTGACCCGAGTGCATTTGTATTGGGCTGCTTGACAAGAGGCTACAAGAAATATCAGAACAGCAAATAGGCAAGGGAGCGAACGGGATATCCTAATCATCAATGGTAACCTTCATCCCGGTCCTCAATTGGACGAACTCCCCCGTCACAGTGGTTATACCGATCTCGTGATGCCCACAGGAATCACAGTTCTGGGATGTAACAATACCCATGGTAATGGACGAAGGTGGTTCCATTGTCAGATATTTCTCGTCTCCCTTCACCCAACCCAGATAAAGATTGGTCCTGTTTCGTATCCTATCCTTACCAGAGGACCATTGGTCGGTCAAACCACCACATCGTTCTGGGTGTTCTTGGGTCTGAATAGAAAAGGTAGAACTCTACCCTTGTCTGGTTATTTCAGACTAAGCGCAACATGCAATAGAAGGTGCACCATATAGTATATAACCATTTGTTTCTTATACGTATTTATTTCATTGACATTTTCCGATAACCGGAAATAGAATGCCCCCGTTGAAACTTGCTGGTTTTATTTCGATAAAACCAAACCTGCCGTAAGACTGGGGCGGAAAGCCACGGGTCCTAATACTTCATTCTGAATCCGGGTTTTTTTCTGGCTCTGTTTTTTGAAGTATCGGATAGCCGGGTTGCCGAAAGGTGATCCGGTTATTTTGTTAAGAACGTTTCCATGAAAACGAGTAGGTTGCGGATATCTATACCGCAATGATTCTCAAGGGATTGGCAAAGTCTTGATCATTTGCGGCCACCTGAGTGTAAACCAGGAAAGGAGGTGGCTCACTGGTGGAGGAAAAGCGAGATAAACGAATTGATATACGAGCGATGATCTTTAACCCATGTCAAAGAGGAAAAAACATGAAAAAATATCTAATAGTAAAAATGATTGCGTCGTTCGCTGCGATCCTACTCGTGCTCGTGCTGATCCTGGGGGCTTGCAGTGGATCGTCAGACGACACCACTTTCGACTCCTGCGAGGCATTCGAGATCTGGGCCGCGTCGGACCTGTGCTCGTCGTTCGATCCGCAGGCGCTGGCAGACCAGCTCCGCATGGAAGACGCGGAGTGGTTCGACATCCCGTCGTCCATCACCTCGGACGTCGCCCTCACCGAGGACGACAAGGCATTCCTCAAGCTTGCGGTGGAAGCCTACGTCTGGGGCTACGCACCTATGACCATCTACAGGCTTGAGCAGGAGAAGATCAACAGCCAGGCGCCCCAGAACCAATTCTACCATCCCACGCACGTGGCCAACTGGCAGCTCCCGTCGCCGGTGTCCGCTCCCAACATGGACGTGCTCTACAGCAGCGCTTTCCTCGACCTCTCACAGGGACCGCTCATTTTCACGATGCCGCCCGTGGAAGGCTACTACGTGGTCCAGCTCGACGACGCGTACGGCAACTCCCAGGCCTCACTGGGAAGCCGCACACGGCCGGGCGGAGCGGCCGACTCGTACGTGATCGTCGGCCCATCGGACCCAGCCTACACCGACCCCAGCAGCTACCTGAGCCAGGGGTTCGACGAGCAGCATGTGCTCCCGGTGGACACAGAGCACGCCTGGCTCATCGTGCGGATCCCCGTGAATCCTTACGCGGAGCCTGGCTCGCCGCACACCCTCACGGACAGCGCCTGCTATCAGGCCAATGTCGCCTTCGACCTGACACCTCTCCTGAACCCGCAACCGGTCCGGCCCATGGACCCGGCAGTGGCCAAGGAATTTGAGGAGCCGCCCTCCGACGCGATGACCTTCTTCACGTGGTTAGGGATGGCCGTAAAAGCCAGTCCCCTCCCTATGCAGGCGGCTTTCAGCAACGCGGTGCTCCCGCCTTACCTGATGAGTCCCAGCGCCTCTGTGGGCGAAGCGCAGCAGGCGTTGTTCGACTCGTTCTGGCCCCTCGGGCTCGACGACCAGGGCTTCCACCCGGAGCTTCTCGACTGCCGCCAGCGGGCCTTGCTGGAGGCCGGAATGGTCATAGGGGACTGTGTCCTCAAGGCGGGACAGAACTTCATCACCATCGGGCCGCCTGACCAGAGTTTCTGGCACGTCATGGGCACCTCCAACATCGGCAAGTACCCCAACACGCCGAACGGCTGGTCGGTTCGCTCCGTCGCAGCCTACGAGGGCGGCATCGCCAGCCTTGCGCCGGACGGCACCTACCCCACCACGGCCCACGACGCCCACGGTGCCCGCCTGAGGGGCGGCCACGCCTATACGATCACCTTCGATGCGGACAGTCTGCCGCCCGTGAGCGAGGGTGGCTTCTGGAGCCTGACGGTATACTCCGACGATAGCGCGAGCGGCGTGCAGACGAACCTTCCCGCGGTCTCGTCCGCGGCCGTCCTCAACACGGCCTACTCGCAGCTCCCCGATGGCGCTACCTCAGTGGTGGACACGACACACTTTTCCAATCTCGACTACCTGGAGGACGACACCGTCTACTTCGCGGTGTCCGGCGGCGGGATCGACGCGGAGAGCCCGTACTTCGTGATCAACGTGAGCGGCGGCGTCTTCCAGTTGAGTCGCGGCCCCTGGACTCCAGATCATAGCGGTATGGTGGCGATCACCGTGGATCCGTCCATCGTCGGCCAGACCCTGATGACGGGGCTCGTCATCCCCGTGCATTCCCTGGGTTCTCAGCAGTTGCCGGACGCCTCGCCTGGGCTCCGAGGCACCCAGCTGGCCTTAGAGAAGGACGTCAACGGAAAAAGCATCCTGCGACTCTACCTCCAGAACACGCCGCCAGCACTCCGCAGCAACTGGCTGCCCATCCCGGACAGCAGGAACACGTTCCAGGTTATGTCCCGCCTCTACAACCCCACGCCGGCAACCGAGCAGAGCGGCGGTGCCTCGATCCTGTCCAGCACCACTATCCCCCTGACGACTGACGACCCCGAGCTGGCGAAGAAATACCCTCAGGAACCGGTCAACGATTCGAACCGCTATGGCACCTTCGTACTCCCGCCCATCGTGCCGACAGAGTAGGACGATAAGAAAAAGAGGACTCGGTAGAAGACAAAACCAGGAACAACAAAATGATAAACAAGATAATTTAAATAGGCAGGGTCAGAGATGATCCTGCTTTTATTATTGTGCGCCCGGCCGGGCGCACCCACTTGGAGGTAAAAGTTCTCTAAACAACGATCAGAGGGAAGTGTTAGCTGAACGGCAACTGCGGTATCCTTGCCATTGTCATAGCCCTAACGATTGTTATTCTGTACCGACTCCCGGAAATTTGCAACACCATTCTCCGTCCCGGAGACCCGGTACCGACAAGGCGGTCACGAGGCGAACAGCCTGCGACGAATACTCCTCTCGACTCGGCAAAAACTCTTCTGAAATGCGACCCTATAGTCTCTTATTTTAATTTTCTTGGTATTCCCTAGAAAAAATCTCTTCACCTAGAGGCTCCTACGCATTCTGAGGGCATATTTATTGCGGGCAGTATGACGGTGGAGATCTTTTTACTAGGGTTCGGGTCGGTAGATAAGGGGGGAGAGTTGGCCACTGGTGCTGGGGCCTAAGGCCCCGAAGTTGATACCTGAGGTCCAGAGGACATACCAATACAGGCACGACCATTTACGGGGCCGTAGGCCCGGGGTAAGGTAGCTGTCACCAGAGACTGCTGTACCGACAAGTCGGTACCGGATTGGGGTATCGTCGCAGTCGCACGTCCGACCGCCGTTGTAGAGGCGATCGGAGGGCCGCTAGAAGTCGAAGGCCTTTTCCGGCACCAGCCGCCAGCCCGCTTCACCCGCCTGCAGCCGGTACTGGATCTGGCGCGTGCCGCCGGTCGGCGCGGCGTTGGTATCCCCCTCCTTGTATATGGGGAAATTCCGCACCAGACTGCCTTCGCCAACCACGAACCTGTCGTGCCCCATGTAGCCCTTGGCGGCCTTGGCATCGTCTTCGAGCGGCGGCAGGTAGATCGGGCTGATCGACCGGTTGCGGTTCGATGAGTAAGCGATAAGCGAACCGTAGGAGCCGCTGCCGGCCGAGGTCACTTTGACGTAGACCTCCGGGTAGCCGTCCGCGTTGAGGTCCTCAACCTCGACGCCGGTGATGGTGCCGTCGGCCTCCATCCGCTCCTCGGCGAACTTCTTTTCGCCGGCCAGTGCCCGGACCGTGACCGGGTTGATGGAGCTGTCGTTGGGGCTCTCCACCTGGAAGGTCACCCCCTGCAGCACCATCTGCGCGAAGAACGGCCGGCTCGGGCCACCTTGTTCGGCGCTCAGGCCCGCGAACACCAGCGTCAGCATGCGGGAGTCGGCAAGGGCACTGTTCGCAATCATCGAAATGGTAATTATGCATATCAAACCAATCATCGTCTGCAGCTTTTTCATGGTTTCCTCTTGTCGTGTGGCATCATTTTTGTGAATAGTGCCCTATCCGGGCTTTGTCCCTGCACCTCAAAAAGCCATGCTAACAGCAGGTGACTTAAATTCTATAGGTAGTGAAAAAAAAGCAATTTTCAAGCTCATTAGTGCAAATATTTCAAATTGCCTGTGTGTATGTGTTGGCTTTATGACCGGCAGGCAGGCACGTCATCCGGCACGGCTCTGCGGTCGGTACCGAGGTCGGTACTGGAGAATCAGCGGCCATAGCCTCCCGGACCCGTTTTGTACCGATAAGTGGCTTAACTATATGTAATATATCAATATAATGCGTTATTAGTAATGGTCAGAGAAACCTGCATACGGAGAGAGAAGGGATCGGAGGCCCTCATCCCCCTCAAGGGGTGAGGGCCCTCCCTGTTCTACTGTATCCGTAGGATCGGGTATACGGTACCGACATACCGGTATACCGACGTACCGACGTACCGACGGTACCGACTATCCTTGCGGTATGTCCCTCGTGGAGGTGGCCTTGAGGCCACCCTCCTGTCGACATGCGGTACGACCCGGGAGTCGGTACTCCTGCCTGCCGTGTGCCGTCGTCGGTACCGCTTGCAGACGACGGGTCGGTACAATTTCTTCCCGGCAGTTTTTTGTTAAAAAAAATATGGGAAACTGTCCCTGTCTGACCCCCTATAGGACAAGGGTACCGACCGGGCCGAAGGTCCCCGTACCCCGGTGGCGTGCGCCCCCCCAGGTGTGGTACCGATCGTCCGTGCCGACAAGCACGACGGACAGCTCGCAGGGTAGGTTCGGGGTCGGTACCGACTTATTGCGTCGTTAAGCTTAGGAGAACTTCACAGCAGCCACCGCTAATCATTCTGTTTGAATGCCTTTGCCCCGGCTTCGGCCCTGCTCTTTATTTATTTTGGCAGATATCGATATGGAACTTATGCTTTCTTAAGGAAAAGTATTATGTGGGACAATAGTGGGACAAATATGGGCAGGTCGTGACGAAAACAACTAACCTTACTGGAGTATATAGAGGTAAATTATTGATTTAACTGGTGCCCGGGGCCGGAATTGAACCGGCACGGCACTATGTACCGAGGGATTTTAAGTCCCTTGCGTCTACCTGTTCCGCCACCCGGGCACTAGGAATGTGTCGACCGCGCAACGGAGCGGCGACAGGATGGGATTAACCCAAAACACGCTGGAGTGCAAGTAAAAACACCCTCATGGCAAGGCGTTGATCCGGGCAAACGGCACTGAGCAACAAAATAATCACGCCTTATGATAAACCCGATTTTAGTCACCCCTGAGGGCATTTGCCGGGCACGAGGGCGTTACGAATTCGCCGCCTATAAGTTGCTGATTTTTTCGGAATCTTGTCAAAGCCGGGGACATCTGGTATGAGGTGGCCTATGTCCTCACCGAACACGGAACCTTCGATTATCCTCGCCTCGCAATCCCCTCGACGCATGTACCTGCTCGAGCAGGCCGGGCTCACTTTCCGGGTCGAACCGAGTCAATTCGATGAAGCCTCGATCCCCCTGTCGGCCCCCCCGGAGTATGTAAAAAGGCAGGCCGAGGCCAAGGCGTTGGAAATTGCATCGAGATTCCCGCAATATTGGGTCATCGGTGCCGACACCATCGTATCGATCGACAACGCGATCCTCGGTAAACCCCGATCAGCCGACGAGGCCTCCGACATGCTGCGGCAATTGAGCGGCCGCACACACCAGGTTTTTACCGGCTATTGCGTCTGCTGCGAAGCCCAGAGCCGGCGTTTTTCGGACACGGTCAAAACGGATGTCGACTTCAAGAAACTGACCCCTGACGAGATCGACTGGTACATCCAATCCGGAGAGCCCTTCGACAAAGCCGGCGCGTATGCCATCCAGGGGCTGGGGACATTTTTGGTCAAAAGCATCCGGGGCTCCTATACCAACGTCGTCGGGCTGCCGGTTTGCGAGATCATCGAGCTTCTGATCAAAGAGAAAGTCATCGGCCTCAAAATCGACAAAAACGACAACCGTAAATTTTCGGGTACCCATCCGTGATCGAACAAAATCTATCGCAGATCCAAGAGCGCATTCGCCAGGCAGCTGTCAGAGGCCATCGCATCCCTGCGGACGTCCGGCTGGTGGCCGTCAGTAAAACGGTTCCGGCCGACGGCGTCAAAAAGGCCATCGATGCCGGAGTGACTCTTTTCGGGGAAAATTATATCCAGGAAGCGCGGGACAAAATAGACGAACTGGCTGCCTGCCCGGTATCCTGGCACTTTATCGGCCATCTTCAATCCAACAAGGCCAAGTATGCCGTAAAGCTCTTCGAACTGATTCACTCGGTCGATTCCCTCAAACTGGCCAAGGCCATCGACAAAGAGGCCCGCAAGTGCGGCAAGGTTCAGCCGGTCCTGATTCAGGTCAATATCGCCCGGGAGGACAGCAAATCCGGGGTGACTGAAGAAGCGGCCCCGGAACTGGTGCGCGAGGTCGGCCGGCTCGCCAACCTGTCGGTGCGCGGCCTGATGACCATGCCGCCGTTCTTCAATGCCCCCGACAAGGTCAGACCGTTTTTCAAAGCTCTCCGGCAATTGCGCGACGAGATTGCGGCCCTGCATATGAAAAATGTGTCCATGGCGGAGCTGTCGATGGGCATGACGGGAGACTTCGAGGCCGCCGTCGAGGAAGGCGCGACCCTCGTACGGATTGGAACGGCCATTTTTGGAGACCGACTGTGAAATTAATGCTCCACATCTGCTGCGGGCCGTGTGCAATCTATCCCGTCACCGTTCTGCGTCGGGAGGTTGCTGAAGTCACCGGTTTCTTCTACCGCAACAACATCCACCCCTATTCCGAATGCCTCAGGCGGCAGGAAACCCTCAGAGAATATGCGGACCGAATCGATCTGAAGGTCATTTACCAGAAAGGCTACGCGCTGGAAGAATTTCTGCGCAGCGTCACCCACCGGGAGGACAACCGCTGCGAATACTGCTATCATGACCGCCTGCGGACCACGGCGTTGATGGCCAAGCGCAGCCGGGCGGACGGGTTTTCCACGACGCTGCTCTACAGCAAGTTTCAGAATCACGAATTGATTCGATCGATTGGAGAAGCCGTGGGGAGATCCGTCGGCGTCCCTTTTCACTACTGCGATTTCCGACGCGGTTGGAAGGAGGGCGTGGAGGAATCCAGACGGATCGGTATGTACCGCCAACCCTATTGCGGCTGTATTTACAGCGAGAAAGAAAGATACTACAAGCCATCCGGCACGCGGCCGATCCAATGAACCGACAGCCTATTCATAGGCGCCGTGGTCCCCATCGGCCATTAACCGGACGCCGGCCAACGAACCCGAACCCTATAATGCCTTCAGCTATTCTACGGATACAATGTTCGCAAATTTCATCTACTTTATCGTCGTTCTGCTCATCTACGCCACGTACCAGCCGGCAGCGGAGACCCATTTCCCCATATTCGATACGCTCATCTACTTTATCAGCCTGCACCTCCTGTTTGCCTATCTGTGCTGGGTTCTATTCAGAAACTTGCGACTGCGAATCGGAAAAGTAGCCGATGCCAGCCTCGATCACGGGTTTAATACCCTCCTCACCCGCCTGTCTATACTGGCCATCGTGCTGTTTGCGGTCGATATTTACGGATTGACCCTGCCGGCTTTCCTGGCTCCGTTGACAATTTTTTCTAAAATGCCGACACTGACGGCATTGCTGTTCCTGGCCCTGTTCGTGTCCTCACTGGCCGTTGTCTGGGCTTGTGCGTACGATGCGTATCATCAGTTCTACGGGGCGAACGTATCCCGGTCGGTTTATGTCTGGTCCCAGATTTCCTTTTCGATTCCGGTCCTGCTGCCTTGGCTCATCCTTTCAGGGGTCACCGACCTCATCGGTGCCCTGCCCTTCCCCCGCTTGCAGAAACTGTTGGCCACAACGGAAGGATCGGTGGGCTATTTTCTTTTCTTCCTGATCGTGGTCGCCGTCATCGGACCGGCAATGATTCAGAAATTCTGGCGCTGCCGGCCCATGGAAGCCGGCTGGCTGCGCGAACGGATCGAGTCCCTGTGCCGCAGGGCCGACCTTCGGTACAACAATATTCTCTACTGGCCTATTTTCGGCGGGCGAATGATCACTGCCGGTGTCATGGGACTCGTGAGGCAGTTCCGTTATATCCTTGTCACCCAAGCGCTGCTGCGGCAGTTGAATCCCGATGAAATCGACGCGGTGATTGCCCATGAAATCGGACATATCAAACGCTACCATCTCGTTTTTTACCTGGTCTTTTTTGCCGGGTTCATGCTCATCACCTATGCCACCTACGATTTGATCGTCTTCGCCGTGATCTATGCCGAACCCATGTTTGAATTTTTCACCAGGTTCGGTTTCAATCCGGTGACGCTGACCTCGATATTCCTCAGCGTCAGCATGGTGTTCATCTTCCTCGTGTATTTCCGGTTTTTATTCGGATACTTCATGCGCAACTTCGAGCGTCAGGCCGACGGCTACGTCTATGCCCTTTTCGATTCCGCACGGCCGCTCATCACGACCCTGAACAAGATCGCCTTCACCAGCGGTCAATCACCCGATCGCCCCAACTGGCATCACTACAGCATAACCGAACGAATACGGTTTTTGACAGACTGCGAAGCCGACCGCGCGACCATCAGCCGCCACGATCGCAAGGTCAGAAAAAGCATTGCGCTCTACATTGTCGGGCTTGCCCTGGTCGGCACAGTGGGATATTCGCTCAACTTCGGTGACACCGGGAGGCAGTTGAGCACGCATTTTTTCGAGAAGATCATCCTGCGGGAGATTGAAAAACACCCCCTCAACCCGAACCTGTATAAAACCCTGGGCGATCTTTACTATGAATCCGGCAATTATGACGGCGTGCAGCGGGCATATGAAACCTCGTTGAAGCTCAACCCCCGCAACCCCCACGTTCTCAACAACCTGGCCTGGCTCTACGCGACGGCGACGGATCAACGGCTGCGCCGGCCGGAGCGGGCCCTGACTCTGGCCAAAGCCGCTGTGGCGATTATCCAGGAATCCCATATTCTCGACACCCTGGCCGAGGCCTATTTCGTCAACGGCCTGTATGCCGAAGCCCTCGATGCGGCACTGGAGGCCCAACGGCTGGCCCAGGACAACCACACCTATTACAGGGAGCAGGTCGAGAGATTTAGACGTGCGACCGGACCCTCGGTTTGACCCCTCGACATTCAATCCGGTAATTTGACGCGATGAAAGGATTCGGCCAATTCGAAGGCAGCGCCCTGCGCCATGTCGCGGCAGCGCCGCAGGAGCCATCCCCTCAGGTCGGCAATACCGAGTTCTCTGACCTGGCTGACATGACATTGCAGGGCCGCAAGCTTGAGTTCGAATGTGTCGGTGATGTCCGAGCGATAGTTGACGTCTTCGGCGGCCCAGAAAAGCACGCTCCGAACCTTGTGGGGCTCCAGGCCCCGGGCCAGCATTTCAGGGTAGGCCAGATGGTCCCTGGCGTAGGGGTAAACAGCGTCCATGACGACCTGACCGGTGATCCTGTGGTCGCGATGCCAGAGGTAGCGCCGGTAGGGATCGGAAGTCAATACCGTTTCCGGGCGGTACCGACGGATAATCCGAACGATCCGCTCGCGGAATTCCGGGGTGTCCTCCAGGCCCTGATCCGCCAAACCCAAAAATTCAACCTGGCTCACACCCAGGACCGCGGCGGCGGCCTTTTGTTCCCGTTCCCGTGTTCTAATCAAATCTTGAGGAACTATTGTGCGGTCCGTGGTCCCCTTGTCTCCGTTGGTGCACACGACGTAAACCACTTTTTTACCGGCCCTGGACCAGCGCGCAACGGTTCCGGCCGCACCGAACTCGGCATCGTCCGGATGGGGTGAGATAACCACTGCATCGGCTTTTTGGTATTCTGACGTCATTTCGCACCTTTATCCCCGCAGGCATTTTGGTATTCTTCCGCCAGGCTGGCCGCCACATTCGGCCAGCCCAAATGGCGGATACTGGCCCGGATCTCTTCACGATCCCGGTTGGGGTACCCTGTCCCGGTGGATCTGAGGAATCGTGCAATCCCTTCTGCAAAAGCCCCGTCGCCGGATTCGTGTACCACGTGCCCGCTGCGGCCCTCAACGAGGAGGCTGTCCATGGCCCCGACCGGCGTGGCCACAACCGGTGTCCCGCAGGCAAGGGATTCGAGGGCCACGAGCCCGAAACTTTCATAGTGTGACGGCAGGGCCAGGACGTCAGCCGCGCTGTAATAGAGCGGCAGCTGACCCTGGTCCACCCGGCCGGCGAATACGACGCACTTGTCGAGCCCGGAATCATGGACAATCCTGCGCAGGCGTATTTCCTCGGCCGTTCGGGGCCCGTCTCCGCCGACGATGATGACTCTAAGCTCTCTCTGGCGGGCTAAAATGGCCGCAGCCCCCAACAGGCGGTCGATCCCTTTGAGCGGCTCGAATCGACCGACAAAGAGCACAAGCGACTCCGCCCGATTAAACCCCAGCTTCCGCCGAGCCGTTTCCTTGGCTGCCGGCCGAAACAACCCCAGGTCGACACCGCAGGGAACGATAACAACCTTTTGTGGCGAGGTGTGGTAGAACCGCAAGAGCTGCTCTTTTTCCTTTTCCGTCGCGGAAAAAATCAGCTGACACTCACGGGCCAGCTTTTTTTCGTTGGCGAGCCGAAGGACCGGCTCCGCCGGGCCGATGCCGATGCTGCTCTTGACGGCCGACAAGGTATGGAACGTCACGACGTGCGGACGATCCCACTGTTTTTGGACTATCCGGCCCAAGCATCCCGACAACCAGTAATGGCTGTGAATCAGGTCGTAGTCGACCGCACGGGCGGATCGAAACGCCTCAAGATCTCGATGGAGATAAGGCAGCTGACAATACAACGCCGTCGCCGACTTTGCGCGTTTCCTGCCACGCCCCAGTTGAACGAGACGGACGTTCTTTCCCAGCGACGCGGTCGCCCTGTCGCCGAGACCGTCCGGCCGGGCCGTGAAGATATCGACCGTGTGCCCCATGTGCCCCAGTTCTTTGGCAAAGCCACGGATATAGACACTCATTCCGCCGGTGTCCCGGGTACCCAATCGGCCGATAGGGCTCGAGTGAATGCTCAGCATGGCAATTTTAAGGGTACGGGTCTGCAATGAGACACCTCAAGCGGTGGCCGCCCCGTCAGTCGGGGGTGGGTAGCATTCACAGGGCACCGCAACGGCAATGTCGTCGGACACTTGAAGTACAAAAGTATGTCTGCGAGTCCGCCGCCCTGCATCTGCGGCACCCGGTAAACGCTTACAATTCTGTGGACTGAAGCCCATTGGACGTTGCACCCCCGTGAACCGATACGCCGGGGCCATATTCAATCCAGATCGATCCTGCAACTGTAAAGGGGTATCGGCTTTCCTCCCAACCGATATTTGTATGCTTCTGCACCTTTCAGGAAATCATAGGTTTTCAACCCCGACCGAATCCCATCCCTGAGACTGAAGACCTTGCTCATCACACCAACGCTCAACGGGCTGAAATGGTCGTCATAGGCGTTGTTGTAAAGATAGCGTGTCGACCGGAAATCGAAACACAATACCTCAGCGGCGGAAACGCCGTCGATGGTGAGACTAAAGAGTCTCAACATCCCGGCTTCCGACAGATGGCTGGCCAGGGTCCGAAAAAAAACCGCCATCCCGGGGGTCATGAAAGCGGCTTTTTCCGGGCGGTTGGTGCGGAAGTGGAGCAGGAAGGTTTGCATGGTCTTTTCGACATCGGGTCGATGCTCGGCCAGGTGATAGGCGATCCGCCCGGCGTCGTGCATTCGCCTGAGTTTGCGTCGGATTTCATGTCTGTGTTTGCTGGAAAGCTGCCTGAGATAGGCTTCCCAGGAATCCGGCAGCAGGACGGACAGGGCCACGTCCTGCTGTCGGACGGTCAGCCGGCATTCCAGCTGCGCCGCCAGGCCTTTGAGCACCGTCAGGGCGTAGGAATCGGCCCTTATGGATTCCAGTTTCAGAGCCTTTATCCTCTTGCGGCGAAGATCCGGGATCAGTCCGGTGAAAAATTCAGCTTCCCGGCCCGGAGCGACGACAAAATCGAGGTAATCACACACCGTTGCATCCCCGATGAAGGAAACCGTGCGGTCGTTCTCATCGATAGACAACGCGGCGATGCCGAGGACGGTATCGCCGTCCCTTACCGCTTGCATGAACGGCGTCACGGCGGTGCCAAGCCTGTGCATCCAGGACTTAAGCCAGGGCGGCGACACGAACGGGCAGGTCCACAACCGATGGGTTACGGGATCGTTCCAAAGAGAATCGAGGGTGTCGAGTGTCTCCTCGGTAACGCTATATTGTGCGCGTGTCGGGCTGCTGAGTTTCAATGAGGATACCTGCCGTGATGGGAGACTCCTTTTTTTGCATTCCTGTGGGGTAACCGATGGCAAAATAACGATCAAGCGGTACCCTGTTCGGCCGGATTCACGGCGACGCTGCGCCCGCACCTTGCCGCATCGGCCATCGCATCCAAAACGCGCAGATTGTCGAAGCTGTCGGCTGCCGGAAATTCCGTTGCGGCATGCCCTCTCAGAACATCGGCGAAGTGTTCGACCATCAACCGGTATTCGTCTACTCCGGCGACGACGAATTCCCGGCCGATGTCATCCGTTGTACCTCGCAATCGATACCGCGAATCGTTGCTCCAGGGAATGAAAGCATCGTGTGGAAGTTCGATTCCCCCCTCGTCACCGATGACGCTGTATGTCTGTTGAAGGGCCGAAGTGAAGCTGGCTTCTACACTTCCCAATGCGCCCCCCGGGAATATCATGTTTCCCACCAGATGCATGTCGACCCCTGCCTGATTAAAGGTCGCCTGGGCCTGCACCCTGGAGGGCTCGGAACCGATCAACCATCGGGCGACGCTGACACAGTAGCAGCCGACATCTAGCAAAGCGCCCCCTCCGGTTTCCGGTCGAAGCCGGAAATTGGTTCCCTGCTCGCGGACGTCTCTTTCCATGCCGTAGGTAAAGGCCGCACGCACGAGTTGGGGGGTGCCGATACGGCCGTTGCTGACCAGCTGTTTGATATGGCGGCTGCGCGGATGAAACCGGTACATCAACGCTTCCATGAGCAACAGCTTTGATTCGGCGGCGGCCCGGATCATTTTCGCGGCCTCTAACGCATTGCAGGCCAGCGGTTTTTCACAAAGGACCGGCTTGCCGGCCTGAAGGCTTTTCAACGCCCAGGGCAGATGCAGGTGATTCGGCAAGGGAATGTACACAGCTTCGATATTTCGATCCGCCAGCAAAGCGTCGTAACTGTCGTACAGGCGGGGTATGTGGTTTTTCTCGGCCGTTTCTCGAGCGGTCTCCGGCGATCGCGACGCCAGAGCATGAACGGTTCCGTTGTTTGATTGTTGAATCGCCGGAATTACGCACACCCGGGCAATCGTTGCATTGCCCAAAATTCCCCACCGTATCGATTCAGCCATCCACCACCTCCAACCGCCCGCCGGCCTCAGCTGATTTACCGGCGGCCTCCAGAATCGCCACAACCCGCACCGAATCCTCCAGGGGGGCGACCAAAGGTTCGCCCAGCAGCAAGTGATCGGCCAGGTTGCGGTGAAATGAATACTGCGGCCTATCCGGTTGTGCCAGACCCTGAGCAAGGATTTGACCTGAGGAATGCCGGTGGTAAATCACCAGTTCCGGCGTCATCTCGGTGACCGGGATAGCGTCCTGCCGGTAGTAAAACAACGGATCGACACTGAGGGCGCTCGCCTCGTGCCATCGACCGACGATGGCCCCCTTTGTACCCAGGAGATACCATTTGGGCTTGCGGACGGCGGCGATGTCCGAGTGCAGGAACTCGGCCTCCTTCCCACTGGAAAACCGGATAAGAATCCGTTCCTGGTCGGCATTGGTGACGTCGCGCCAGACGCGTTTATGGCGGCTGGCGCTGACCGAAGCAATCGGTTCCGGGATCAGGCCGATAATCCAGTCGAGGTAATGCGCGCCCCAGTCATAGGCCGTTCCGCCCGAAACCGGTGCGTGGGAGTGCCAGTATCCGCAAGGGTGCGAATATCCTCCCACAAAGGTTTCGATGTAGAAAAGCTCACCGATCGCCCCTTCTTCCAATGCCTGCTTGATCGCCACAAAGTCGACATCCCAGCGCCGGTTCTGATGGCAGCTCAGGTGGAGGCCGCCGGATTCGGCTGCTTGAACCATCGCCTGGGTTTCTATCCGGTTGAGGGCCAGCGGTTTTTCACAGACCACGTGCTTTCCGGATGCCAGCATCCGGATTGACAAGTCGGCGTGGGTGCTGGGGGGCGTAGCCACGATGACCAGGTCAACCTCGGGATCGTTTCCAAGAGGCCCGGCGGTTTCATAGACCTTGAGTCCGGTGAATTCCTTGCGCGCTTGCATCCTCCGCTGCGGGTTCAGGTCACATATCGCCTTTAGGTCCAAGCCGTCGGTGCCCTCGACACCCAGGCCATGGATCTGACCCACCGAGGGTGCATAGCCGAGGATACCCACGCCGAGAATGTCTTCAGGGGCGCTGTGGCCCGCCAACTCGCGAATCAGGCGATAGAGGATCCGTCGATAAACCGGATGCCCGCCCGCATTGATGGTGGATATCGCGACCTGGCCGTTACCGGACGGTCGCAACACCGTCACCGGGTTGTGGCGGTAATGCCAGTCCGCGTAGAGAAGGACTTCCGAATCGCCTCCCAAACACTCCATGGGGCGGTGGATGTTTAGGAGGTAAAATGCATCCGGCAGACGCTTCGCCAACCGGTGGCCCGGGTCGCTGAAAAGCACGCGCATTTCCGTTTCAGGTCCCGGGGCCCCGAGGCGCACTTTGAAAACATCCGGAGGCTGGGTGACAACGCCCGGGTTCAACAGCAGCCAACCGCCGCCGGATTGGACAAATTCCCGCAGAAAATCCGGATCCGAACGGTCAGCGGCCTTTCCGACGGTTACCAGCACATCGATATCCGTCATGTTTCGGTAGACGTCTAAACAATTAGACACGTGAACGTGCGGCATGGCTTGCAGGTCGGCCATCAATGGGGCCCATTCGGTTTCACCGTCATCAGCGACAAACAATACCTCGAGTGATGGATGAATCAGCATGATCTTGACTGCCTCCGCGAGTCACAGCACGTCAGTGCGTCAATGGTTGCGGTTGTTACGGGGTGCCGAGCACCCGGTTTGAAGACAACCCATGAATTCATTCGGGCCTCCCCGGTCGCCAGCGGGCCCCATCCGGCGTATCCTCGATGGCGAATCCGATGCGCTCCAAGCCGGACCGTATGGTATCGGCGGCTTCCCATTGATGACGATTCCGCAGGGTTTCGCGCAGGGCCAGCAACTCTTCGACCATCGGTCTCAGGAGGGTCCCCGTTTCGACAGGACGGCCTTCCAGGGCGGGCCCGAGAAGAACAATCATGTCTCGTAATATTTCGCGCCCCTGGGAAATGAACTCGTCATTTTCCAAGCCTTCCTGGGCTTGCCACAGGGTGCGGTCCAACTCCAGCAGGGCATTGACCACCGCTTGAGAATCATTTCGCTCAACGCCGGCGAGAAAAGATTGTCGCAGAGCGTGGACGGTATCCCAAAACGGGCGTGCCGGGCCTTTGGGTGCACCTGTTGGCGCCCCAGAACGGCTCTTCGATAGGCGGGGCGACAGCCCCTTGCCCTGCAGTTTTCCCTTTAGGGCTTCTATAGGAAACCGATCCCCCTTCCCGAAAATCAATTCACGCCCACCGCGGCGCACCAACACCTCACCGAGGCCCTTGACACGGGCTTCCGCCGATTCGAAATCGATGATGCAGGCGGTATGCTCATCGATGCCGATGAGCGAAACGTCCTCCGGCAGCATACCGGCCAATCGATCGAATCGCTCTTGTCCCATGAAACAGAATCGGGTGTCGTGGGTGCCTCCCTCGGCGTTGTTCCAATGGGGTACGACAACCAGATTGAAGCCCAAAGCGCCCAGGACGTCCGCTCCTTCGACCCAGTGCAATTCCTGGCCCACCTTGTAGATTTCGTAGACCGGCAGGGTCATGCGCCCCATCGTGAGCACAGCCGCACTGGACACCACCAGACAACCGCCGTTCACCACCGTGTCGGCCAGGATTTTCGGTATCGGCGTCGCTTGAAATTGGCGCAAGGCGTAAGTCGGACTGCCGGGGCCGATCAGGATGTAATCGGCCTCTCGCAATTGGTGGTAGGCCGTTTCGGCTTGGAAGGGGGTGCTCGCCTTGGCCGACCTGAAAGAAGCGACGGTCATGGGGTAACCGACGCGGTTTTCGAAATAATCGACTGCGCGGCGCGAGATTTGCCCCGCATTGAGCTGAAAACCGGCGGGGGTGTCTAAAAATACCGCCTTGGGTGAGGGGCCGAAGCGCTGCAACAGTTCCTTGTGAACTTCGACCATCGTTGCCGTGAGTTCACCCGATCCCATGAGAACCATCGTGCCGCTTCGAAAGGTCATTGCTTTTCCCCTGTGCCGGGATGCCATGGGAATGTCAGCGTCGCTGTCATCGGAATGAACCCTGGGCGATCCGTCCGATGACCCATCCGTTTATCGAGAAGGCAGCCGTGGTGTCCGGTCTGCGTTTCTGTGATAAACCCTTGGGGATGGCGCGGCCGTTGGACCCCAGCGGTGCTTAGAGTGAGACGCGTACTGCCGGAATACGAGCGTGATGGTTTTTCTGGTTGCGGCCGCTTCAGGTATACCAGGCAGCGATGTTATGACCGTTTTTCCGGTGGCTGTCTTTTGGATAGGGCTTTTACGTTGGTATAGATTTTTTTCCCGCCACCGATGATCAGAACGACTGCCATCAGGTAAAAGCAAAAGTAGACGAAGCCCGAGGCGGCGGCGAATTGCTCGATCTGCTTGATCTTGGGCATTACTTGGGGAATCCGGTAAAGGACACCCAGTCCCGCCAGCACCAGTGCAATTCCCCACACGGTCTGCAGCCGTTCCCTGTTGAGGTTGGCCGGGTTCACTGCAGCGGCCCTTTAAATTGGGGCGGCCGCTTCTCGAGGAAGGCTTGGGTTCCCTCCGCGGCGTCTTCGCTGGCCATACAAATAGCGAATGCATCGATCTCCATGTGACACCCTGTGGCGAGGTCGCTGTCCAAGCCGCTGTTGATGACCTGCTTGGCCGCACGCAGGGCCACTTTTCCTTTACCAGCGATCAGCTGCGCCGTTTTGAGTACTTCTGACAGCAGCGTCTCAGCCGGGCAAACCCGGTTGACGAGACCGATCTTTTGGGCCTCATCGGCATGGATCATTTTGCCCGTGAAGATCAATTCCTTGGCGCGGTTTCTGCCGATCAGTCTCGGCAGGCGCTGGGTACCGCCAAACCCGGGTATCAGCCCGAGGCCGATCTCGGGCAATCCGAACATCGCATTTGCCGAAGAATAGATGAAATCACAAGCCAGGGCCATTTCGGTTCCCCCGCCGAGCGCATAGCCGTTTACCGCTGCAATGACAGGTATGGGAAGACGCTGGAGTCGGCTGATAATGTCATGGCCTTCTTCCGAAAAAGCCTTGGCTTGGAGGGCGTTAAACGTCGCCAGCTCATTGATATCCGCTCCGGCGATAAAGGCTTTATCGCCGGCACCGGTTAAAATCAGCACCCGGATGGATTCGTCCATGGCGATCTCATCGATAACCCGGCCGAATTCCCCAAGCAATTCTCGGCTCAAGGCGTTCAAGGCTTTTGGGCGGTTAAAGGTAATGGTCGCTACACCGGAATCGACCGTCAGAATGATGTTATTGAATGCCATGGATACCTCCCCCGAACGGTGATGTTTCTCTGCAGGGGCAACTACCGTGCGGCCCCGCCTTTACCTCGTAAAAGGGATAGTGAAACCCGACGGTTTTGTCAAATCGAAATCCGCCGGCCGCTCCTGTTCACTTCAGCCGCTGCGACGTTCGCTGGCTGAGGTGACATATATGGCCGCAAGAATCATGATCCCGCCAAGGGCCTTCGGAAAGGTCAGGCTCTCGTCAAAAAGGATGTAGGCCAGGAGTGTGCTGATAACGGGTTCGCCAAGCAGACTCACCGCGATCAAACTGGCGCTGAACCATTTCAGTGCCCAATTGTAGCTGGAATGTCCGATCAGCTGACTGATCAGTGCCATGGCGGCGAACCAGGTGTAGGTGTGGTTTGAAAAGCCGCTGATCGGCAAGTTCATGCCCAGCACCAGGGTCCACAGGAAAACGGCGGCACCGGTGTAGCAAACACATATATAGGCCAACAGGGACAACCGGCGACGCAGACTGCGGCCCAAAAGAAGGTATCCGGCCGCGCACAGGCTGCCGGCAAGCGCCAGTGCGTCACCGTACAACGCTTTCCCGCCGGCCGCAAAATCACCGGCACCGATGATGACACCCCCACAGACGCTGAGGAGAATGCCGACGACGGTCCCGGCTTTCAGGCGTTCCCCGGTTACAAGGGGCGTCAGCAACCCGACCCACAGGGGATTGGTGTTGACCAACACGACGCTGTTGGCGACCGAAGTGTAATTTAAAGAGGAAATCCAGGTACTGAAATGCAGTGCGAGAAACAGCCCCGACAAAGAGGCCAGACCGAGGTCGCGCAAGGACAGGGACAGAAGTTCTTGGCGGACCTTCAGCCAGGCCAGCGGCAGAATGACGAGGGTGGCCAATCCCACGCGATAGGCTGCAATCACCAGAGCCGGTGCTTCGGAGGCCAACCGCGCGAAAATGGCTCCGGTGGATACGGCACACACACCGGCAAGGAGGGCGAAGTAAGGGCTGATATCCGGTGCGGCCGGAACAGGATAAGCGGGGTCCGTCATAAAAAGGCTTGTACCTTCAACCTTTCTTGTTGCCGACCGGTTGCTCCTCGATGAAAGCGGTTGGATTGGTGTCCTTGATGTATTTCTTGATGCCCAGGATGATGCCCTCGCAGATGCGATCCTGATATTTTGTACTCATCAATCGCCGGCACTCCCGGGGGTTGCTGATAAAGGAGGTCTCGACGAGAATCGATGGCATTTGGGCGCCTAACAGGACATAAAAAGGGGCTTGTTTGACACCCTTGCTCTTGATCTGTGAATAGCCTTTGCGCTCCAGGTGATTGGTCATGGTGAGCTGAACGTTGGTGGCCAGGCGGTTCGATTCATTGATTTTGGAGTAATGCATGAGGGAGAACAGGATCTTTTCAAGATCGCTGATATTGTTGGTGGAGGTGGCATTTTCCATGGCCGCCACCCGTTTGGATTCGTCGTCATCCGCCAAGTTCAGGAAATAGGTCGAGATACCGAAAGCCCGTTTGTCCCGGCTGGCGTTGGTGTGAATCGATATGAAAAGATCGGCATCCTTGGTGTTGGCTATTGCGGTGCGCTCCTCGAGGGTCAGGTAGCGGTCTGAGGTGCGGGTGAGAATGACCTCGCACTTGAGTTCCCTCTTCAGCTTGGTCGCCAGTCGTTTAGCGATCTGAAGGGTGAGGTGCTTTTCATGAACCCCCTTGACATAACCAGGTGCGCCGTAGTCTTTGCCGCCGTGCCCCGGATCGATGACGATGCGGCGGACACCGAGCGAAAGTTGTTTGGCAATGTCGCTGGTCGAGGCCTTGGGATCGATTTTCAGCTTGGTATTTGCGACCGGCGCTTGGGAGGAGGTTCCGGTCTCACTGACCTGTCCGCCTTTGATATCCATGACGATCCGGAAGGGTTCCTTGAGCGAAAACACATCGTAACTGACCAGTGACTTAATATCGACCACCACACGGACCGATTCCGCTGTATACTGGCCGGCACGCGCGTTCTTGAGCAGATCGTCGTCAATGGGAATGATCTTGTCCAGCCCCTGGCCCAAGCGGCTGTTATGTAGATCGACATACAACCGTTGCGGCTTGTTGTTCGACGGATCCTTGTTGAGCAGGTTGAATTCGAATTCCATTTCATGATCGGCATCGATCACGAGGCGGGTGTAGTTCGGATTTGACCAGAAGCGCATACCGGTAACGACAGCCGCGCCGCCGGGTGTTGACGGGCCAGCCGGTGGAGGGTCACCATCGGCTTCAGTCTCAGCCAAGGGGGGCTCGCCATGGCTACTGATTTCGCGCAGAGACGCTTGGGCTTTTGAACTGTAGGCACCATCGGGATACTGCGTCACCACACGCCGCAAACGCTCCAGGGCCTTTTGCCTGTCGCTGTCGTTGAACGACCGTTTGTAAAGATCGTAGTACAGCGTACCGTTCATGAAAAGGCTGGCAGCCGCCCGCGAACCGGCAGGATCAGTGCGGTAGGCCTTGTCGTACAAGTCGATGCATTGAAGCCAGGCGTCCCTGTACTTCTGGCGCTGAGGATTTGCACGTAGTTTGTCGTAACACCTGCCGGCTGCGTCGAACTGGTTTTCACCGCTGTCTTTCCGATCGCCTTCCCGGTTTTGGTGTTGCGCCTGGCCGGTGGCGACAGGAGGGGAGGTCTTGGCAGCTTTGACGGCGGCGATGTCCTTTTTAGCGCGGCCGGCATATTTGCTTTGTGGGAAACGATGCAGGATGCGTTCAAAGTGGTCGATCGATTCCTGTAAATCGGCCGTGCGGCCCGACCGATTGTACAGCTGGCTGTAGAGGGTCCCGGTCATGTAAAGACCGGCGGCGGCCCAGGGCCCTTCGGGGTCGGTGCGATATACCGACTTGAATTTCTCGATACAATTGATCCAAAAGTGGCGATACTTCTGCCGATCGGAATCATTGCGCAGCTTTTTGTAACAGGCCTCGGCCTTGAAATATTTGGCCTGGGCGCCCTCTCCCCCTTCTCCCGGCAGGGGGCACAGCATGGTCAGAACGATGACGGTGAATACTATGGTGAAGACCTTTTTCATCTGCACGGAACCCTGTTACCGTATTCCTTCCTTGGCGATTTCACACAACCTGTCGAGGCAGTTCAGCGCCTCCACAGGGGTCATTCGCGTGATGTCGATACGATTCAACATGGCCGACAGGGCGTTCTCCGGACTGTGGAAGAGACCCAACTGCACCGCCTCCTTCTTTGAATTCGGGCTGACGGACTGGCGGGCCGGTGACACGGCCAGGGCGTGGTTGTCTCTTTCGATTTCGGCGAGAACTTTTTTCGCCCTTTTCACGACCGGCGACGGAACGCCGGCCAGGCGCGCCACCTGAATGCCGTAGCTCCGGTTGGTCCCGCCTTCAATCAATCTGCGCAAAAAAATGATCTCATCATTCCATTCTTTGACTGAGATGTGAAAGTTCTTGATCCTTGGAAATGATTGCGCCAGGTCGGTCAATTCGTGATAATGGGTGGCGAATAGGGTTTTGACGCCGGTGCCGTTCAATTCATGCAAATGTTCGGCGACCGCCCAGGCGATGCTGAGCCCGTCGAAAGTGCTCGTCCCGCGGCCGATTTCGTCCATGATCACCAGGCTCATTCCGTTGGCGTTGTTCAGGATATTGGCCGTTTCCTGCATTTCGACCATGAAAGTGCTCTGCCCCTGAGAAAGGTTGTCCAGAGCGCCGACACGGGTAAAAATCCGGTCTGTCAGACAGATCGACGCCTTGCGGGCCGGCACGAAACCGCCCATGTGGGCCATCAGCACGAGCAGGGCCACCTGACGCAGGACGGTCGACTTCCCGGCCATGTTGGGACCGGTGATAATCAGCACCTGATTCTCGACATTGTCGAGTCGTATGCTGTTCGGAACGAACCTTTCGCCCGTAATCATTTTTTCGATGACCGGATGGCGCCCGTCACTGATGTCGATAACGCCGTCGACATTGATCGCCGGGCGGCAATAGCCATTCTGATCGGCAATTTCAGCCAGATTCAACAGGCAGTCCAGGTGGGCGATGAAACGCGCCGTCCGTTGAATGCTGCGGCTTACCCCGGCGACCGCCTCCCGCAGATTCTGGAAGAGCTCGTACTCCAGGACCGCCCGCCGTTCTTCTGCATTCAAGACCTTGGTTTCAAATGTTTTGAGTTCGTCGGTGATATATCTTTCCGCATTGACCAGTGTCTGTTTACGAACATAATAGGCCGGAACGTTTTCAATGCGGGATTTGGGCACTTCGATGAAATAGCCGAACACCTTGTTGTAACGCACCTTGAGTGTGGAAATCCCCGTCTTTTCCCGCTCTTTGGCTTCCAGTTGCGCCAGGAAGCCTTTTCCGTCCCGGCTGATGCGCACCAGCTCATCCAACTCGGCATGATAGCCGGCTTTGATCATCCCGCCGTCATTGACGGTCAGGGGCGCATCGTCGCGAATCGCGGCCTCGATGGCTTCCGCCAGTTTGGCATGATCTGCCCAGTCTTGCCCCGGGTTGAAGAGGGGGGCTTCGAGCTGACTTGCCAGGGACCCGATTTCCGGCAGCGCTTGCAGCGAGCGTTTAAGAGCCAGAAGATCCCTGGCGTTGCAGTGGCCCATGGTGATTTTGCTGCAAAGCCGTTCCATGTCGGACATGGTCTTTAAAACTTGTCGAAGATTTTTGCGGGTACCCTGCGCTTTCCGGCCTTCTTCAACGGCATCCAGACGGTCGTTGATCTCCACGGCGTCGATGGATGGATAGCGCAGCCATTTTTTCAACAGGCGGCCGCCCATGGCCGTCAGGGTCCGGTCGATGACGTTCAGCAGGGTCCCCCGGTGCGACCCGGTGCGGATGTTGTTCATCAGCTCGAGGTTTCTGCAGCTCAGATCGTCGACCCAAAGGAATCGATCCAAAAAATAGGTTTCAATCCCGCCGACATGCTGCACGGTTTGCTTCTGCGTTTCCTGCACGTAAGCCAGCAGTGAACCGGCTGCACGGACCCCGGCCCGTGAATCCTCGCATCCAAATCCTTCAAGGGACACCGTTTTGAATTGCTGGAGCAGCTTTGCCCGGCAAGATCGGTAACCGAAGGAATCGTCGGGCAGAACAGACAACGACCGGTCTCCCATCGTTTCCAGCAAAGCGTGAAATCCCTTGTCGCCCTTGAGGGACTCGGACAGTAAAATTTCGCTGGGTGAGATTCTCAGGCTCTCTGCGATCACTTTGTCCATGCGCGTGGTTTCAGTTAATCGAAAAGTTCCGGTCGACAGATCAAGGCTGGCCAGACCGATAGTGCCAGAATCCAGGGCTACGGAAAGAATATAATTGTTTGTTTTCTCTTCCAGGTACTCATTTTCGAGCAACATACCCGGGGTGATCACGCGAACGACTTCCCTTTTTACAAGCCCTTTGGCAACCGCTGGATCCTCGATCTGATCGCAGACGGCAACCTTGAGGCCGGCCTCCAGCAGTTGGGCGATATACCCACCGGCGGCCTTGTGGGGTACACCACACATGGGAATCGGTGTTTCGTCGTTCTTGTTGCGTGAGGTCAGCGTAATTTCCAAAATACCAGCCGCCTTTACGGCATCCTCGAAGAACATCTCGTAGAAGTCGCCCATCCTGTAAAATAAGACGGCCTCGGGGTACTGTCCCTTTATGGACAGATACTGATTCATCATGGGGGTGGTTTTCGGTGGGCTCATGGACGATTAAACAATAACACAACTACGGCAGGAACTGTTTGCCGACAAGTCTCTCTGTATCGGGTGCGGTATCGCTATGACTTGTTCTCGGATACCTGGGCAGTTTCCGCAGGGTTGATAACAACCGTATCGGTGTTCGGTGGTGTGTCTGGCATAGCCCCGACAGCCGGATGGCCCTTAAGGGTGTTCAGCTCATCTTCCAGGGAGGTGGCCTTCTCGGTCTGCTCGGACAGTTGGGCGTTCAGGGCCTTGGTCTTTTTCTTTGTCTTGAATCCGTATGCGGCAAGAAAGTACAAACCAAAAAGGAATCCAGCCAGGGCAAAGGCGCCGCAGAAAAAGATGACTTTCAGTTCTGGTGTCTTGTATTCCGCAAAAACCAGGTTGAGGTTCAGGCTCTGCTTGGTTTCCAGAAAAAACGCCTGGTTTTGGTAGACTAAAACGATAACGAACGCAATGATGAGCACCCAGACAGCCGTTTTAATCTTTTTCATATTGGTCTCCATCCGCTAGAAGTTGAATTAATCGAAGAGATTATGCTCTTTAGCGTTAAAACTCAACCTTTTTTTGGTTTCAGAGGCTCGAGTGTTATGTCGCCCCAGCATCCCATCCGATCGCCGATAATGATCACCATCCCGGTCACACCGCCGATCGAGCGTCCGTATTCGATCGCCCGGGCGATGTCGGCGGGTGTTCGGACGAGATTGCCGACGGCGGTCGCCGAGGCGTCGGCCAGGGCGCAATCCGAAGATGTGATGCACACCGCATCAGAGTTGCCCATGCTCAACGAATGCCCCACCGAACCAGAGGATGTGCAGATCCCCAGCGGCATCTTGTTGGGGTCCAGCCGCAAACCGAGACGCAGGCTCAGGGGCGATGATCCGGCGTAGATGCCCATAACCAGCGGTCCGCTGGTTTTGACAAAAATGTCCCCGCCATTCTCCACGATGACCTGCGGGGTGTGCGTCAGCAGGTCACGGCCGACGTGTGCGGCGATGGCCCCTGCAACGGCGGCCATGGGTCCGACACCGACCTTCGCTGCGGCCTGCATCATGTCGCTGACGATGGGCGGAACCGATCGGTCCACCGTTATGGGGACCAACGATTCCAGAAACAAAGGGTACCGTCGAGCAAACCGCTCGATGAAGCCTCGGTACTGTAGCACCATTTCCCGGGCGAGATCCGTCAAATCGTCATTGCAATAAATCTGAAGATCCGTTTCCTTGACCACCACCCTGAATCGCCTCAGTCCTGCAGCGGTCCCCAATTGACGGTAGAACCGGTTTTGGGCGGCTGCGGTCGCCATAGTCCTTTTACTCCAAATTTAAGTACGGTGAATCAAACGGGCAGTCGGCGGGCGTCTACCAAATCATCGGTTTCGGCCGCAACCTCTCGGGACACAGTCTCAGGAAATACTGGTCGGTCATTCCGGCGATAAAATCCCTTACGATTTCATGCCGGCTGTGCTGTTCCACATAAGCAGGTGACATGTCTTTTAAGAATTGGGTGAATATGACCGAGGCGGTGTTCCGCCGCTCCAGGTCGGTGAGGTATCTGTCGTACAACACTTCGAACAATTTTCTGATCGTATCCAGGTGAGTTTTGATTTTCGGATTCATGTATATGTGCTCAAGGTTGAATTTCTTCAGCTGCACCAGGGCCTCCGAAACCTCGGCGCTGAACATGACATAGGGCTTGAGGTGGCTGCTTTTTATGACATCCGATACCAGGTTGTAAACGATGGTGCCATTGGTGTTTCCCAGCAGGCGGACGCATTTTTCCGGAATGTCCGAACGCTGTACGACGCCCAATCGGATAGCGTCCTCTATGTCACGTCCGATGTAGCTGATGGTGTCGGTCATCCGGACCACACAGCCCTCCATCGTCATCGGAACCAACGGGGTATCCGGATTTTCGACTTTGGATCGCATGTCTCTGTCCAGCTCCGCAAAATCCTTGTCACGTTGCGGTGTCAGCTGCATATTGTGCACTTCGCCGTCATGGGTCAGGATGCCGTCAAGCGTTTGCAGGCACAGGTTCCACCCCTTTCCCTTGCGTTCGACACGGTCGAGAAACTGGATGCTCTGAACGTTGTGATGGAAATGTCCGATGCCGTTTTGCCGACAAATCTGCGACAGTATCCTCTCGCCGTCATGCCCGAAGGGGATGTGGCCGATGTCGTGACCCAGTGCGATGGCCTCGATGAGATCATCGTTGAGACTTAAGTATCGGCCGATGGTACGGGCGATTTTCGAAACCAACTGGACATGCAGCACGCGGTGGGTGATATGATCGTTTTCGATGAGGTAGAACACCTGGGTCTTGTCGATATACCGGGTGTAGGCCAGTGAATGCAGGATCCGATCCGTGTCAATCGAAAACGGCCGCCGGTAGTCTTCCTCTGCCAGCGCCTCCTTGCGCCGTCGCCGCCCCTCCGAACTCAAGGTGGCCATGGTGGAGAGCGTCTCTTTTTCAATGCGGTCGAGGCCGGCGGCGATGCCGCTCAACACCGGATCGACGCGACGTTCGTCATATATCGCCATTTTCGATCATTTGCTCCATTAATTCTGTATAGTCGATTCCGGCCGCCCTGAATCCTTCTTTGCCGTATTTCATGTTGGCTTCGAGGACCATGTAACGCCCGCCGGCAGCGCAGATATCCATGCCGACATCATCCCAGCCGCAGGTAAGCGCCGTATGAAGGGCCAGGGCCATCGCCGTTTCGGGCACCGATTCGAGCGATATCTGCCCGCCAAGAGCCACATTGCTCCGGAATTCATTGGACGGGTTGATCCGCCAGTAGGCGTGCACAATCCGTGCACCGATCACAACCACGCGGATATCACGATCGATGGGTTGATATTCCTGTATGTAAGCCGGATGGGGACCTTCCAAGTAGCGGTCGAGATCGTTCTTGTCGTGGATCAGGTATACCCCCCGCCCCAGAGCCGACCCCCGGGGTACCTTTGCGATGAATGGAAACTTAAAATGTTCACCTATCTTGTTCTTTTGTCGCTTCCCATAATACACCCGCGTCCGTGGATGCGGAATGTCGGCCAAGGCGAACAATGCGGACTGTTTTATTTTGTCCTGAACGAATCGATAGGTGTGGTGGCTCGGAAAAGTCTTTTTCCCCATGGCGCCGAAAAGGTCCGCGTAATAGCGCGATGGATAGTAAATCTTTTCCGCCTGGCGTATGTCCAGCTGTTCTGCGGGACTGTAATCCGAGAAATTGGTTTTCACGCCGAATGTCGACACATTGCGGCATCCGATCAGCCGGTGTTCGAGTGCAATGACCTTACGTTTCGGAACCACTGCACCCACCATCGGCGGTTCGTCTCTCAAACAGGTCTTTGACCCTCTCCAGGCCGCGTGCCGTGTGGCTGCCGGCCCAATAAATCTTTTGACACCCCAGGCATTGGCAAAACCTGTCATGCGTTGACCAGACATATTCTGGAACCGCGTTGCGGATCGCATCCTTGGCCACCGGCTCGATATCCGTATTGCACAGAATGCACCGTGAGAAAGGGGCTATGTCTTTTTGCGACAGATCGAGCGCCCGAACGACCTCCCGCAATTGCTCCATAGGGTCGTTGGATCGAATGAAAAGGCAGCGCTGATCCCGCTGCCGTTCGTACCGCTTCCGCATGCGGGTGAGCAGCAGGCGGTCTTCGACCGGCGCGGGTACGGGACCGTCTGCCCCTGCTGAGTATTCGCAAGTGTCGAAACCCAAAATACGAAGCCACTTGTTCAACTTCCCGAGGGTTTCGTCGGTTGCGAACTTGTTTGAGCGGGTGGCCTCTTTCAACGGTTGACCTGCTTGATTTTCTGGTAGGCTTGGTTAATTTGCTTCAATCGCTTCTCGGCGAGTGTTTTGAATTCATCTCCGAGGTGCGTCACCTTGTCGGGATGGTACCGCCTGACCAGTTCTCTGTAGGCTTTCTTTATGTGGTCCTCCGAGGCCGACGGGGCGACACCGATCACGACATAAGGGTCCGGGCTATCGAACCGTCCGTCCGCCCCTCCCTCTTCTCCCCCACTTTCGACGCTTGCCTCACTTTTTCCCGCATGGCGGCCTGCCCCACCGTCCTGTCCGCCACGGTGCACCCGCCCGAACTGCAGATAGAGGAAACGGAGCAAGAAACCCAAAACGATAAGGTCATCCACCCATCCGATGCCGGTCAGAAAATCCGGCAACAGGTCGTATGGGAACGCGGTATAGAGGAGCGCCAGCAGGACGTAAACCCATTTCATCAGTAGAGGGAAGCCTCGATAGTTACGTATTATGTAGAATATAGGCCACTTATTAGCGATAATCAATGCACAACTTTTGCCGTGTGCGATCCCTTGTATCGGTGTTTTGAGTCGAGGCACTTCAGGCCGTTGATCGTTGCGGTTGCCAAATGGGTGCGTAGCGCCCGAATTTAAGAAAACGCGTCGATATGGAGTTGATCCGGGACAAGGAATCGCGACCAATGTCGCAAGGCTGTAGCTGTTCCCCACCGATCCAACCCGTACATCGAAACGGTTGGAGGATCAACCCTCTTCATCTCCTTCGCTCCCAAAAGCGCTTGGCGACCCATAAAGGAAGACCTGGCCCACCCTACTTTTATGGAGCCAAGGCCAGAGTCAACCCCGGTATATAGGTGATTATCAGGAGGAGAACGAGAAGCAAAATCAAGTACGGAATAGATGCACGGTAAAGCAGCGTGACAGGTTTCCCGAACTTTAGGCTGGCGATAAAAAGGTTGATCCCCACCGGCGGCGTCGAATAACCGATTTCGAGGTTGACCAAAAAGATGATGCACAGGTGCATGGGATCAACGCCATAGCTCAGGGCGATGGGAACAATTATCGGCACGATGATGATGATGGCCGAGAAAATGTCCATGATGCAACCGACAGCCAGAAGAAAGAGATTGAGACCTGCCAGGAAGAGGTACTTACTCTCAGTCAGCGACGTCAGGTACGCAAGGAGGCGGTTGGGGACTTGTTCATCCACTAAATAACCGGTGAACCCGAGAGCAAAACCTAAAATGACGATGATGGCGCCGGACAGTATCGCGCTCTCGATCATGATTCCCGGCAATTGACGCCGGAGGTCGATTTCCTTGTGGACGAGGCACGCCACTACAACGACGTAGACCAGAATCACTGCGGCGACCTCTGCTATGGTTACAAATCCACCGTAGACGCCCACGACAAGCAGCCCTATGATCGGCCATTCCCATATTGCGGCCCTGAAGGAGGTCTTGATCTGTGCCCAGCTCGTCGATTGAGATCCCCGGCCCGACGTGTTGGCCGACCCCGTTAGGATGCGGTGAAACGCCGCGTAAATCGACAAAGCCCCGACGAGGACAATACCGGGCAGCAAGGCGGCCCTGAAAATATCGGCGACATTGATGTGCGCGATGACCCCATAGAGGATAACCGGCAGGCTTGGAGGGAACAACAGTCCTAAACTTCCCGATGTCGTGAGCAGGCCTATTGTAAAGGGTTCGGGGTAGCCTTCGGCACGCAGCATGGGATACAGGATACTCCCCAAAGCGACGATAGTTACCCCACTGGCCCCCGTCAATGCGGTAAAAAAAGCGCAGGAACACAGCGCCGCTATGGCCAGCCCTCCGGGCACCCAACCGATGATCGCCTGCAGAAAGGCCATTATTCGGCGCGGGGCGCCGGTATCCGTCAACAAGACACCGGTGAATGTGAACAGGGGCAAGGCCACCAGGATGGGCATGGACGCCAAGCGGTTCAACTCGATCACGATCGTCTGCAGCGCCATCCACTCCCTGCCGGCCGCATAGAGGCCGAACATCGTAATGCCGGCGATGACAGTAAACAGCGGAGACTCCAACAGAGCGAGACAGGCGATGGCGGTAATCCCCGCGGCGAAAAGACTCACGGTTCCTCCCCGCCGGACGGTTGCCTGTCATGGGCAAGACCGATATCTTTTTGTCTATCCTCGAGACGGCCTGATCCCCAGGAAAAAGGGAGACTGCTGAGAAAAAAACGGAAACCGGCCAAGCCGAAAAAGAGCGGGAAAACCAGCGAAACCGCTCCTCGGGGTCCGAATATGGCCCACTCGTTTTTTACGAAGGACAGCGACGCGGCAAACAGGAGGGTCATCACCGCCATTCCGAACAGCCCGCTGGTGATCCTTGCCAGCCGGCGTGCCCGGCGGCCGGCATGGCGCAGCAGGACGTCGAGCTTGATGTGTCTCCCCTGCTTCAAGCCCAGTGTTGCGCCGAGCAGGGATGTCCAGAGAACCAGAGCCGGTGTCAGTTCAAGGATGTTTTGAAATGAAATCCCGAACAGGTTGCGGGTCACGATGTTGAATACGATCAGGAGAACCAATGCCGTGAAAAGGGTCACGACGATGACATTTTCAACGCTCTCCAACGTTTTGTCGATCTTGAGCAGAAAATCCATGCGGCTTTTTCACTATCGATACTTGGTCCGTGAAAGATGGCAATTAATCTACCCCCGGCGAGCTACAGGGCCAATCAAGTTCAATGTCTTTATGATCACGGACCATTATTGGCGTTCGGCCTTCAGCAGGGCCGTCACCCTCTCGGAAAGCTCCCGCGAATACAGGCGGCCGATGTTGTCGTTATATATGATTTGAGCCTTGGATTCAAAGAGCTGCAGCTGAGTATCGGTGGGATTTTCAAAAACGATGCCTTCGGACCGGAGGGCCTCCAGGGCTTCCCGATTGACCTGGCGGGATATGTGAACCAGCTCATCGCAAAAGCGCGCCGCCGCTTCACGCAGTATCGCTTGATGCTCCCCTGAAAGGGAATCGAAGGTCGTTTTCTTTATCAAAAAACCCCCGGTGGAGTTCACAAGCGGATAATCGAGCACGTATTTCACTTTGGCGTGCCATTGATAGGCAATTGCGGCCGCGGGAGGGGCATAGAATGAATTGATCATTCCCGTTTCCAAACCGGTGTTGACATCGGTGAGTTGAAGCGGATAGGTCTTGATGCCAAGCGAGTCCATGCTCGTTTTAGCGACCGGATCTCCCTTCCAGACCCACATTTTCAGATTTTCGAACCCTTCGGGGTCGTTCATCGTCACCTTAGAAAACAAGTACACGAACCCGGCTTCGGCAAATCCGAGCAGAATATATCCCTTGTTTTCGAATTCCGCCGCAAATTGTTCCTGCAACCGTGATTTCACCGCATCGACTTCGGCGTAGGTCTTGAATAGCAGCGGGGCTTCGAGGATCCGGATCTGCGGTACGAGTATTCCCAGCCCGACTCCGGAAAAACCGGCGGCGTGAATACGATCGGATTGCATTTTCCGCAGGACATCGGCCTCGTCGCCACTGATGCCCCCTGAGTATACCTTGAATGTAACCGCCCCGCCGGTCCGTTCCCTGACGTCATCCGCCAATTTGTAGAGGGAATTGGTCCATGGGCTGCCCTCCGGTGTAATAAGGGCCACCTTGATGACGGTTTCACCGCCGCCGGCAACAGCCGGCGCGAGCCAGCACAAAATCAAGCCAAGCCCCAAAAGCGTCCGCACGGCCTGTCCGTAACGACTCCTGATTTTCATCGTAACTTCCTTCTCCTTACTCGATAAACAGGTTGTCTGCGGCATCCAGATAGATGCGGGCCCTGTCCTTGGCCACCCTGCTGAATAGCCGAAATTTCTCTTCTCGGGCGGGTTCGTCGAGGATGCGCTGGAGAACGGCCGTAAACTCCGGGCGATCCTGCCGCTGATAGAGGTAATAGCGGGCATAATAGAGATCGGTGAGCATGAATGCATCGCCGTGCAGCTGCTTAAGCCGCCGATAGTGCTGGAGGGCCAACTCGGGATGACCGCCGGCAAGGGGGGGACGCATGGCGTAGTACCCGAACAACACCAGGTGGGCAGTGCCATAAAAATATGATTCATCGATTTCGAGGGTCCGCTGCATCGCTTTTTCAACCCGGTAGGCACCGGCAATGGCGCCGATCGAATCACGCCTCAGATTGATGTCGGCGCTGAGATTGAATCCATACCAGAAAAGCGCCGGCAAATCCGGCTTGCCGATTTGCTGGATAAAAGTATCGGCGGTGGTGATGGCGCCTAACCGTCGGGCTGCGTCCGGGTTCCGGATCTCCATGGCGCGCAGGGCGTACTCAGCCCCCTTGCGGTAGTAAGTGGAAGCGGTATCGGTCAGCTCCGCTACTCGGGCACGGTCGGCGGCGGAGCGGCCGGTTGACAGATGTGCGGCATCGATCCGGCCGTCGAAAAAGATAAAAGCATAGCTCGCATACGAGCGTGAGAGAAGAACCAGCAGCTTTATGTTGTTCGGGTCGCTCGCCAGCAGCGTTTCCAGCAGCTTAAGGTGGGCGGGAAAAGCTTTTTCCAACAAATCAAGGTCATCGTCTCTCTCGTAAGCGGACATACCTTCGTCGACGATATCGGTGACCGCCCGGACCGTCATCTGGCGGCTCACGC
The DNA here is from genome assembly GCA_963792945.1 of uncultured delta proteobacterium. Taxonomy (GTDB): domain Bacteria; phylum Desulfobacterota; class Desulfobacteria; order Desulfobacterales; family SG8-13; genus JARFQH01. Next base: position 404,956 of record CAWBYM010000006.1, read on the forward strand.
AGGCGGACAATCCGACGATCAGCACGCTGACAAACAGCCACCGGACGAGCAACGGCACCCCTTCCGGTCGTCGGGATAGGGAGAACCGGTAAAAGAGAGAAATCAACCGCATTCGGGATTCCTTTTGGCGTTACGGCATGCTTTGGCAGGGCTGGCGATTCGCCGTGACGTCGTTGATGGGTTTTTCCAAACCGGGGGTCATGCCCCGATGGCAACCGCAGCGATCAACGCACGAACGTGCTCTGGTTTTTCCGGCCTGGGGAAACGCCTTTAACCTGTCGAAGCTGTTCGTATGGTCTCCACCGGCGTCGGCGTGTCGCGTGAAAATCTTAAATTTAGAGAGCTCACGGCACGTGGGTTACTGTCTGTCGGCCGTTGACGCGGGTGGCTGCGGGGTGGTTTGCGGCGCAGGCGAATCGGCTTCGCCTTTGCCCTTCTTCAGCATGTGCGAGCGCCCTTCAAAGGTCGAGCCTTCTTTGATGTCGATTGAACGGGCGGAGATGTCGCCGAACATCTTGCCGGTGGATTGAATCTCCAGGTGACTCCTGGCGGTCACATTTCCCTTTACCGTTCCCTGAATGATAACCGTATTGCCGTCGATATCGGCCTCGACGATGCCCGTGATGCCGATGACGACATCTCCATCGAGCTTGATCGATCCAACGATCCGGCCGTTGATCAAAATGTTCTCCTCACCGGTCAGTTCTCCCTCGATCCTGACATTTTCGCTGATCAGCGACACCGATGCGCCGGTTGTTGACATATCCATATACTGCAGCTCCTTGAAGCGCCTGTTGCTCGATTCTTTCGGGAGGTTTAGTCCTTTAACATATTGACGTCACCGTTGAGAACGGCACCTTCTTTCAACGTCAGAACAGGGGTGGAAATATTGCCTTTAATCTTTCCGGTGCGTTGGATATGCAGCTTGGAGCCGGCGACTAGATCCCCTTCGGCTGTACCGCCGACGGTGATCGTTCTGGCTGAAAGATTTCCCTGGATGACGGCCGTTTCCCTGACGTCAAGATCGCCCTGGAGTTGAATGCCCCCCGTATGTTTTCCGAAGATCTGGACGCTGTCCCGGCCGGTTATCGAACCTCTAATATTGAGGTTTTTCCCTAAATAACTCGATCCTTTGCTGATCGACGGCGCGGCCTTATTCTCGGTGGCGATTGGTGGTGCGTCGTGGGGACTCGATTTTTTGAACCATCCCATGCTTGAATTCCTCTCCGCCGATTGGACCTTTTAAGTGTATAAGATACCTTTTCTTTAACCATAAATCAATAATTCAGTTGAGAATCCCCAGGCCCTGTATTACATCTTTTGTTCATGCGAGCCTCATTGACAGCTATCCTGACAGCCGGTCTTCTCTGGTGCGCAACCACCGGCGCCCACGCGACCGAAACGAACGAGATGCTTCAGGCGCGACTCCAGATGGTCGCCGAGCAGATCGAACAGAGGGGGGTTTCCGAGCCCCGGATTCTCAGGGCTATGCGCGAGGTCCCGCGCCACCTGTTTGTCCCCCCGCCATTGCAGGCGAAAGCTTACAGCGACAGCCCATTAGCCATCGGAGAGGGACAGACGATCTCCCAGCCTTACATCGTGGCCCTGATGACCGAATCGCTGTCGCTGACATCGACCTCCCGGGTGCTCGAAATCGGTACCGGCTCCGGTTATCAAGCGGCTGTTTTGGCGGCCGTTGCGGGCGAGGTCTTCACGATGGAAATAAAGAAGCCCCTCTACCAGCGCGCAGACAGGACTCTGCGGTCCCTTAAGCTGGAAAATGTAGTCACACGTCTGGGCGACGGCTATTACGGCTGGGATTCCCAGGAGCGGTTCGACGCGATAATGATCACCGCCGCCGTTGATCACATCCCACCGCCGCTGCTAGCCCAGCTCAAAGACGGCGGTCGACTGGTGCTGCCTTTGGGCAACCCGTTCAGCTACCAGAACCTGGTGCTGGTAACCAAAACCGGGCCGGACTATACCGTCAGGCAGATCACCGGCGTCCTCTTCGTTCCCATGACAGGCTACGCTCTCGACCGGAAAAGGTAGGTCGCTGTGCCGACGCAAAATTTCCACCCGGTTCTCCTGTCAGCCGTATTCCTGGTCTCTTTGTCGTCTATAGCCTTCGAGGTTCTTCTGGCCCGGGTGTTTGCCATCAGCCAATGGAACCATATGGTCTTCATGGTGATCAGCATCGCCCTTTTGGGCTTTGCCGCCGCCGGTACGTTCCTGAACTTGGCGGCCCACCGCAAACATCGTCTCGATGCACCGCTTGGCATCACGACTGTGTCGACCCTCAGCCTGGCCTATCCCGCCGCCGCATCCGGCGCTTTTCTCGTCGTTAACCGCCTGCCGCTCGACTACTTCAGATTGGCGATCGAACCCATCCAGGCGGTATATCTTCTGATCACCTACCTGTTGCTGGTGGCACCTTTTTTCATGGCGGGCCTGGTCATATCGAGCGCCTATAACCTCATCCCGGAGAAAACCGGAACGGTCTACTTCATCTCAATGACCGGCTCGGCCTGCGGAGCCCTGATTCCGGCTGTTTTGCTGCCGCACATGAACGAGGGGACGCTGGTCATACTCACCGCCATGCTGCCGATTCTGACCGTTTTTCCCGCTCTCAGACTGTCACCCGGGGCGGGAGAGCCGCTTTCGGTCAGGATGCGCCTTCTGGTTTGGGCCGTCACCATCGGCGGCTCGGCGGCTGCACTGGTGTTGATCGCACCGCAGGCCATAGCGGTCCGCATGTCGCCCTACAAGGCGCTGGCTCAGATGCTTCAGCTGCCCGACACCCGGGTGGTCGAAACCCGCAAAAGCCTCACGGGAAATACGACCATCGTTGCCAGTCCCCACATCCGATTTGCCCCCGGATTGAGCCTGAAGTTCAACGGCGGGCTTCCGCAACAAAAGGCGGTATACCGGGACGGTGACACCCAGCTGGTGCTCTATGAGGATGCGCGCCTTCAGGAAGATCGCTTTGCGGCTTTCACCCTCTCCTATTCCGCTTATGCGTTAGCCGTCAGCCCCTCAAACGTGTTGATCGTCCAAAATGGCGGCGGCCTGGCCATGGCCTGCGCCCGGCTCGCCGGTATCGAGCGGATCACATTAGCGGAAGAGAACGCCGAAATGGCCCGTATCGCCGCCGAACACTATGGATTCGCCCTTGTCGACCCCCAAACCCCGCGCCATCTGTTGAGTCGCACGGACGAAAAATATGACGTGATTCACGTAGAGAATTGGGGAACCTCACTGCCGGGTGCCGCCACGCTCAGCCAGGAGTACCTGCTCACCATTGATGCCCTGACATCTTACATTGAACGCTTGAGCGATCGAGGGGTCCTTATCGTTTCGCGCCGGCTTCTGCTGCCGCCATCCGATCTGCTGCGGCTTTGGGGCACCGCCGTCGAAGCGTGTCGCGCCGCGGGAATTTTCAACCCAGAGAGACACCTGGCCGTGCTGAGGAACTGGGATACCTACGTGCTGCTCATCACCCGCAAGCCCCTGAGAGAGGTGAAAGCGCTGTTTGATTTCGCCGAGCGGCTCAATTTCGACTGGGTTTACCTGAACGGCCTCTCCCCCGGGCATTGGAACAAATATTACATTTTTGAAAAGCCCTATCACAGCCTGGCCGTGGAAAGGTTGTCCGATGCCTACCAAGACAAGCGTGAAGGCGCTTTTTTCAATTCCTACCTTCTCGACATATCTCCCCAGCCTGATGACCGACCATTCCCTTACCGTTTTCTCAAGTGGCACCGCCTGGCGGACCTCTACCGCACCACCGGCAGTCGCATGAATACCCTGCTGCTGTCCGGTGAAATCGTTATTGCGGCAGTGATGCTGACCGCTGCGGTCCTGTCCGCAGCGATGTTGATCATTCCGTCTTTTTGGCCCCAGCGTTCGGTTCGACGTCCGAGGGTATCAGCGATCGTTTTTTTTCTGTCCGTAGGAGCAGGGTTCATGCTGGTCGAACTTTACTTCATCAAGCAGTTTACCCTGTTTCTGGGCGATCCTGTGGTCAGTTTCATAACGATCCTGTCCGGCATCCTTGTTTTTTCAGGCCTCGGTGGGTATCTGTCGCAAAAACTGGCCGGCCGATCGCTTGTCGGCGTCCTGATCGTTTTGGTTCTGGTACTTCTCCTGCTGGGACCGTTGGCGGAACGGCTGTCGAAAACCGCGCTGACATGGGCGCCTTTTCAGTGCTATCTTCTCGCCCTGTCATGGTTGGCCGTGCCCGGTTTGCTGGTCGGCATCCCGTTTCCACTGGCCATGCGGCAGTACCTGCAGACACCGGGGGAAAGATCCTACGCCTGGGCGGCCAACGGGTGCACTTCGGTCCTGGCATCCATCGCCGCGGCCCAGTTGGCGATCAGTATGGGCCTATCGTCGATTTTGATCTGGGGTACGGCGGCTTACGTTGTGGCACTGATCTGCGCCGCAGTCATGCGCCGCACTGCCGGCCCTTTGGTAAATTCCTCTGTTGACGGTGTCTTTTGACGACCCGGTGCCACCCGAAGGGGGGATATCGTCGGCTATCGATCTTTCGGTTGGCTAAGTGCAGCCCTGCCGATGGGAAGGATCAGGTTCATAACCCGCTCCGGTGAACAGCAGTTTCCAGAATAGGAAAGGCGGTCGCATGCGAGTCGACCGCCTCTCTTTACTTTCAATGTCACCGATGGCCTATCCCATCTCTTCGGCCTGCTTGGCTGTCGCCATGTGAGCCGGTCTCATTTCGCCGATACCGGTTCCCACCCCGGATACCATCCCGCCGTAGGAGGAAACCTCAAAATCCGGATAGGCGCTGCCGGCATGCTCGCTGAGGTCGAGTCCCTCGAGTTCTTCCTCCGGCGACACGCGCAGCCCGATGGTCTTGGAGATCAATTTGAACATGATGAAGGCCGCCGGAAAAACCCACAGAAAGCATGCGCCGATGCCGAGCAGCTGGACACCGATGATCTTGGCCGAGGTGCCACCGATGTTGAATATGCCGGCGGCCAGAGTCCCCCAGGCACCGCAGACGCCGTGAACCGATATCGCGCCGACCGGGTCGTCGATGCGGATCTTTTCGAAAAAGAGCACCGACAGGACAACGATGATGCCGGCTGCTGCGCCGATGATGATGGCACTGGCCGGTGTTACCGAGGCACAGGGGCTCGTAATCGCCACCAGTCCGGCCAGGGCGCCGTTGAGACTCATACCGATCTCAGGTTTGCCGAATCTGATCCAGGATACGAGCATGGCCAATACGGCGCCGGCAGCGGCAGCCAGATTCGTGTTGACGAAGATCATAGCGATGTCCTTGTTGGCGGCAGTGGTCGAGCCGGGGTTAAATCCGAACCACCCGAGCCAGAGAATGAACACGCCGAGGGCTGCCAGCGGCATGTTGTGTCCCAGAATCGGTTTGACGCGACCGTCCTTGGTGTATTTGCCCATACGTGGCCCCAGAACGATGGCTCCGGCCAGAGCAGCCCAGCCGCCGACGGAGTGTACCACGGTCGATCCGGCAAAATCGATGAATCCGAGATTTTCAAGCCAGCCACCGCCGTTGAAAAGGCTGCCCCACGCCCAACTGCCGAAGACGGGATAGATAAGCCCGCTGATAATGGCGCTGTAAATCAAGTAACCCGTAAATTTGGTCCGTTCGGCCATGGCACCGGAGACGATGGTGGCGGCCGTGGCGGCGAAAACCACCTGGAACATCCAGAAGGCGAGAACCCAAGGGTCTCCGCCAACACTAAAATCACTCAGGAAAAACCCGGTCGTGCCAAACCACCCCGTACTCGTCGCGCCGAACATCAAGCCGAAACCGACGGCCCAGAAAGCCAGGGAACCGATGGAAAAATCCATCAAATTCTTCATCATGATGTTGATGGCGTTTTTGGCGCGGGTGAAACCAGACTCCACCATGGCAAAACCGGCCTGCATAAAAAAGACCAGGGCTGCGGCAATCAGTGTCCATACGTAATCGGCATGCGATTGCACAAGGTCTATGGCGTTACGGTTGGATTCGAGGGTTGGGGCCTCATCGCCGGCCCAAGCCAGGGCGGCGTTGACGATCAGGAACAGGACTGAGTAAATGATCTTTTTCATGGTGTCTTTTCTCCTCCTTCTTCATCATTCGATGTGGATATGGTTTTAAGCGGCAATTTTTGGTTGGTGGATAGCCGGATCCGCCGAATCGTCTATATGGCGCTCGCACCAGTTTCACCGGTGCGGATTCTGATCGCGTTTTCCAGCGAGGAAATAAAGATTTTTCCGTCCCCGATTTTGCCCGTATTGGCCGTCTTTTTGATGACGTCGATCACCTGGTCGGACAATTCTTCATCGACAACGATGCCGAGCTGTATCTTGGGAACGAAATCGACCTGATACTCAGCCCCGCGGTAAATTTCTTTGTGCCCCCGTTGGCGGCCGAAGCCTTTCACTTCGGAAATGGTCATCCCCGTAACGCCGATTTTGTTGAGGGCCTCTTTTACGTCATCCAACTTGAACGGTTTGATAATGGCTTCGATTTTTTTCATTCAATGTCTCCTCAGTGCGTGCATTACAATGTTTTTTCCCGGGTCAGTTGTCGACCCTAAAAGCAAGGCATGTGCCAACTCGATGCAACATCCAGGCTTGTGCCAATATTTCAGGTAGATGTACCAGGGTTGGCCGCCAACAGTATCATCCGCGAAAGACTATAAAATAACAATTTAGTAATTTTATATTACTATTAATACATTTTTGTTATATTTAATTATTTATCTACATATATGTAAATGTGCGCTTCAGGGGGTCGCCGAGGGGCGGGAATGCGTGGAGGCGGGAAAACGTCTCGCCAGTGGTGAAACGGGCGGCGAGATAATGACGCGGTTGACACAGGGAGCGACGAAGTCATTGCAAAGAACCGGGCGCTCCTAAAGCGCGGGTTCTTTGGGTCGGTGCCCCTGTCGGAGGATCATCGGATGGTTTTGCGGAAAGCCTCAATGGCTTCCGGCAACAGACGCCGGACAAAGGCTTCCTTGTCGCGGGTCGTCAGTTCTTGGAAGGCGGGAAAGCCTGGGTATGATACCGATAACTCAGGGGGGCACTCTCTGCTTTGGATTTTCAAACTGTCGGTGTCCTGCAACAGGTCAAGAAGCGTGCAGGACTGACAATTGAATCCGGCAACCCATTGCAGGCGGCGCATCACCTCGAAGCGGACTTGATCCGCCAGAAAAAGATGGGCCTCCACGATCTTCAACTGGTCGCCTTTGTCGAGGATATAGAAGTCGGCGGCATCGCCGAGGTCGAGCGCCCCCATGATGAGTTCATAGTACGCCAAGGTGCTCGCATCACCCGGCTGAGCCAGGTGTAAAAGGGCTTTGTCAGTCAAATCGTAAAGATGGGTGTTTTCATTGTATGCTTCATCGAACCGTTTTCTCCAAGGTCCGAAGACGCGGTCAATGAACTGTTGGGTGCGATAAGTCTGCAGGTCGACGATTTTGGCCATTGGCTGATTATCTGCTTAACGGCTCGGGACCCGAGGTCGATTGCCGGCTAAACAGTCCTTCGGTTGATCTGCGTTTAAAGAAGATGATGGCCCATTTCTAATGGAATGTTTCCCGTAAGTCAAACGCGAGTGATCAATTGTCGGTTGACCGGTCGGCACGGTTACAGTAAAAACGCTCCATTCACCGATTCCCATGCCACTTGTCGAAATGTAAAAGGAGACCCGGAGTGAATACGGTATCGTTCTCGCCCCCGGTTCTGTTCCGCAGCCCGCATGTCCAAACGATTCTATCCAGCAGCAGGATTCGCTTGCTCAGGGCGCTACCCGTTAAAAAGGCGCAACAATCGCTGATCATCGAGGCTGGCGGCGGGATCCGTCTGGCCGGTTTTCTCTCCACACCGACTGGGCGGCCACGCAGGGGAATCGTGATCCTGCTTCACGGCTGGGAGGGCAGCGTCGATTCGACATATTGCGTCCGCACCGCCGATGCGCTGTTCCGAAACGGGTATAGTGTATTTCGCCTCAATCTCAGAGATCACGGCGGTACCCATCATCTTAACGAGGGTCTGTTCTACGCTTTTCTCCTGGATGAAGTCCACAGCGCCGTTAGCCAGGCTGCGCAACTGGCTGGTGAAGGGCCGGCTTTTGTCGTCGGGTTTTCTCTGGGGGGCAATTTCGCCCTACGCATCGCCCTTCGTTGCGCCAGAGAACCGATCGAAAATTTGCGCTTCGTATTTTGCGTCAGCCCCGTACTCGACCCGGAAAAAGCAACCGACAGAATCGACTCGATCCCCTACATCCGCCACTATTTCATGATGAAGTGGCGACGGTCGCTGGCCAGAAAACAGGCCTGTTTTCCCAAGACATACGATTTCGATCGATTTTTAGCGACGACCTCGATTCGGGCACTGACCGATGCTCTTCTGGAAAACTACAGTCATTTCAACTCGACGACAGACTACTTCAGATCCTATACTCTGGAAAGGGCCGACCTGCAGGAAAATCCCGTGGCGACCGCTATTCTCACCGCTGCGGATGACCCTATCATTCCAGTCGATGATTTTAGGCGGTTGACACTCAACAAGGGCACTCAGCTTTCGATTCAACGCTTTGGGGGGCACAACGGATTCATCGAAGGCGTGTCGATGCGCTCCTGGTACGAGGATCGCATCGTGTCAGTTTTCAATGAGAGGGCACCGTAATCGCCCCCAAATCAGCTGCTGTTTGGCACGGAAATCGTGGCCGGCATTGAAAAACCATCGAGGGTGAATATGTTTTTGGTTCGATACGCAGCGGCCGGATTGCCGAAAAGACCACCGGCCGCCATGTCAGACCGCTATTGGGTTCATTTCCAAGGCTTAAAATCGTATGTTGTGCTTTTTGCCCGTCTTGGGGTGCAACAAGCCGGACCTTTACTGACCCGACACCCGCAGGAGGGGTGAGGTCTAAAACAAGGGGCGTTTAATCGTTAAAGGAGGCTATCAATGGGTGATGACAAGACACTGGACATACTGAAAAATGCCATATTGCTCGAAAAGAGGGGCAAGTCTTTCTACAGCGCCGTTGCTGAAAAAACGGATAAGGAGGCCGTCAAACGCTTCTTCCGGCAGATGGCGGCGGAAGAGGACAGTCACATTCGAATCCTCTCCGAACAGTTCAAATCCTACGCCGGCACCCGTCGGTTTCAATCCTCGACTTTCCAGTCCGAACACGCCTCCGGTTTTGCCGTCGAGGTCATCACCGCCGAGCTCAAAGACCAGATTTCAGCAGCCGATTTCGAGGCCGCCGCCATCGCCGCTGCCATGGCCATGGAAAAGAACGCCATCGTCCTCTATTCGCAGCGGGCGAAAGAATCACAAGATCAGCACGAACAAAAACTCTATGACTGGCTGGCGGATTGGGAGAGATCGCATCTCGAATTTTTGGCCGCCATCGACCGCGAGGTTACCGAGAATATTTGGCACGACAACAATTTCTGGCCGTTTTAGAGGCTTGAGAACTGCAGCGGGCCATCTCTCCTGCGGACAGATCCGTTTGGATAGCAGTCGCATAGAGGGCGTAAGACAGGGCCGTTGGGAGTGATTCAGGGGCGGTTGAATTGCAGGAAGAGGAACAAAGCGGCCAGAGGGTTTGTCAGCTATCGGTCGGATCCATGGACACCTATGCCGGAAGCTGTTTGGTTTCCCCTTACCATGGTCTATGAATCAAGGGTTCCGGCGCGGCCGTCATCGCAGGGTTCGCCCATCTCTTCCATTCGGGAGTGCTCGGCGGTTTCACTCAAACTGCACACGGGGAGTGGTACGGCCTTGGTCATGGGTTTGCTGCAGCATTCCGGGATCGCCGCGTCAGGACGGCTTTCTTCAATTTTCCGGCCGCAATTTTTACATTCGTATGTTAAATTGTCCGCCATGGCACCTCCTTCAAAACGATAAGAACTCACAATTGCCGCGTGTATCGGATAGTATGAAGAATTCACCGGCATGTCAAGCATCGCGCCGGTCGGCTTCGGTACGGCCAATCGATCGGATTAAAAACCGATCAGGCCGACCACCGCTCCGGTCATGCAGGTGGCGAGTGTTCCGGCGACAATGGATCGGAATCCGAGGGCAACGATTTCATCACGCCTTTCCGGCGCCATCGTGCCCAATCCCCCGATCATGATTCCCAGGCTCCCCGGATTGGCGAACCCGCACATGGCATAGGTCATAATCAGTTTGCTGCGCGAACTCAAGGCGCCATCAGCCAATCGGCTCAGATCCATGTAGGCAATGAACTCGTTGAGCACTGTCTTGGTTCCCATCAAAGCGCCCGCCGTCGGCGCCTCCGACCAGGGAATTCCCATCAACCACGCTACCGGTGCCATCAGTCCCCCGAGTGCCCGCTGCATGGTGATGGACGCTCCACCCCAATCCGGCAGCAAACCCAATATCAGATTGACCAGGTGCACCAGTCCCACCAGAACCACCAGCATGGCCACGATGTTGATGACGAGACTGATGCCTTGCAGTGTTCCCTTCGTCACAGCGTCCATGGCTCCGCTGGCTTCCTCCACCGCAGCGATCTGTCCGGCGGTCGGCACACCGGTTTCGGGCACCATGATCTTTGCCACGGTCAGCGCCGCTGGGACACTAATGATCGATGCCGTGAGGATATGGCCCATGACGTCGGGTATCGTGCGGCTCAAAAGGCTGGCGTAAAGCACCATAACCGTTCCGGCAATGGTGGCCATACCGCAAGTCATCAACGAAAACAGTTCGCTGCGGGTCATGTGCTTCAGGTAGGGCCTGACGAAGAGCGGGGCCTCGACCATACCCACGAAGATGTTGGCCGAAACCGCCAGGCCTTCGGCTCCCCCGACCCGCATGGTCTTCCTGAGGGCCCAGGAAAACCCTCGGACCATTGCCGGCAATACTCTCCAGTAAAACAGCAGCGCCGACAACGCACTGATGACCAACACCAGCGGTAAAGCGCGGAACCCGAGGATATAGCCGGCCCCGGGGACCTTTTCCTCAAAAGGCAGCTCCCCACCGCCCAGGTATCCGAAAACAAAGGCCGTGCCGGCCGTGGTCGATTCTTCCAGCGACAATACCATCCGGTTGAGCAGTAGAAAAACGTCCCTGAAGAACGGCAACCGAATCAGCAGTAAACCGATCGCCAACTGCAGCGCCAGGCCGATGGCGACCATCCTGAAATCAATCGACTTCCTGTTTTCGCTCATCAATAGGGCGGCCAAGATGAAGACCAAGACCCCCGCTATCCCTTGAAGCATCATCACCGAGACCTCGCGGCGCCACCGGCCACTCCGGTGCCGATGGCGCTTTCACCAACAATAACCTTTCGTTTTCATAACAGATGACCGGCATGTTGTCCACGCGGATTCGGCCCCTGACAGGCACCCGGCATCCCTTGTTGACAACGACCGACCATACTGGAAAAATAGGTATCGGTACCATGTGCGTCCGTTGCAGAATCCTCCTGAAGCATGCCGGGGTGACAGCTATGCAGGTGATGATCAAGTTTCTTGGCTGGGCAATCCTTTTTTACGTTGGGTATTGTGGATTTCTTTTTGCGCTCCAGCGCCAGATGATCTTTCCGCGCAGCCTCATTGCTCACAGCCGTGGCTCCCATAACGATCATCTCGCCGTCGAGAAAATCTGGCACGGCGACGGTCAGGGTGGTGGCGTGGAAAGTTGGTATCTTCCCCCCTTGACCGTAGGGCCCCCATCACGATCCCCGGCCGTAATATTCGCCCATGGCAATGCCGAACTCATCGATTTCTGCGCCGAAGAATTGCAACCGTTCACGGTCATGGGCATTGGTGTGCTGCTCGTCGAATATCCCGGATACGGAAGATCCAGCGGCACCCCGTCACAGAAAACCATTACCGCTGCGCTGAAAACAGCCTACGATGCCCTGGTTGCCCGGAAAGACGTGGATCCTGCAAAGATCGTTTTCTACGGCCGTTCTTTAGGGGGCGGTGCGGTCAGCGCGCTGGCCGTCGAGAGACAGGCTGCCGCGTTGATCCTAACGTCGACCTTCACCGGTGTCCGGCCGATGGCGGCGAAATATCTCGTTCCGGGATTTCTGGTCTTGGATCCCTTCGACAACTTGTCGGTTGTGCGGAATTACGACCGTCCGGTCCTGATCGTCCACGGCCGCTATGACGACATTATCCCTTTCCATCACGGGGAAATTCTCCATAAAGCCTCAAAACAGTCGACATTGTTGGCTTACGACTGCGGGCACAACGACTGCCCGCCCGACTGGAACGTTTTCTGGAGAGATATCGAAGATTTTTTACGCGGAGCGGGAATTATCGACGGATTGCCACAAGGGTAGCCAACGGGTAAGGCTCATCGCGGGAAGGAGTGAACGTCTCTCTGAAAAAGACAATCTCCAAGGTCGGGAATGACCTCAGCAATTCATTGACCCCCAGCAGGTGATCACAGCAGATGGTGCGGTGGGGTGTGAACCCCGGCCGCTGGAGATAGGTCTCGAAGATCAGAACGCCGCCGGAGGTCAATGCCGCGGCGATCTGGGGCATGAGTTTCCGGTTCAGATACCTGATATTAAGAATCAGGTTGTAGCGATCCTCAGCCAGATCATAGTCTTCGAGGTCGAGGCACGCGGCCCGGATTTTCGGATGGCACCCGACAAATTTTCTCAGCCCCACATCCGAGATGTCCAGCGCTTCGACGGTAAAACCGATGTCGGCCAGATAAAGGGCATGGCGACCGTTTCCGGCGGCAATATCGAGGGCCCTGCCCTTTTCGGCCAAGCCTACAAACTCGGTGACGATTTCACTCGGTCCTGTCGGATAAGATCCGGCGCTGAATTTGCGGTTCCATTTTATCCGGTCGAAATGCATGGTCGCTATCCTTCAGGAAACGTCCACCTGGAGCGGCATGTCAAGCCTCACCGGAACCCTCGCCGGCAGACGCCGGCCCGAATCCGAACTTTCGCTGTAACAACGAAGCGGTGGCCGGGTTGACCGAAAGACTATCCATGTCGCCCGGACTGGCCCAGCAGGCATCCAATGCATCGTCACCGGCACGGATGGCGCCGCTGACATAGTCAGCGATAAGATCGACGATAATGTAATGATACCGGATCCGCCCGCTACCGTCTTTTTCCAACAGGTCAAACGTGTGGATCGGTTGCCGAGCGGAAATGACGATTCCGGTCTCTTCGTGGATTTCACGTTCGGCTGCCGCCTGCAGCGTTTCACCAAGATCGACCTTGCCGCCTGGAATGGCCCACAATCCCTGGGAGGGCGGACGGCCGCGACGGACCAGAAGCACACGGTTGCCTTTAAACACCACGGCGCCGACGGCGACACAAGGCCTGTCGGGATATGATTCTTCCAGAGATTTGTTCGAATTCATTTTCATTCGGCCTTGTTGTCTTTATTACGGTCGACTACCGCATATACCTTGCCTTCCCGCCGGGTTCCGATGAAAACAACGCCGGTGGTGCCGAGCGCCATTGAGCGCGCTCCGGGCACGCCGCCGGGGAATAGATCGATGCTGAATCCATCCGGGAGTTTAAGCTTGTCCAACCGGAGGTACCCAGACCAGCGGTAACCTCCTCCTGACCAGGCAAGAACAGCCGCCGGGGAAACGGTGCATAATAATTTGCGGCCCCAAATGGTCTGCGGCGAACACGGATTCTTTTTTATGCACAGCCGCGTTAACCCTGTCAAGCGCTCTGCCGATGCGGCGCCGGCTTGTTTCAGTGGATAGTACCAACCGGCCGGCAGCGGCCGGGCCTATTCGGGGACCGACGTCCGCTTGACATGCGGATCATCGGAAAGTATTCTTCAACATTGTTCACCCCACGGTCAACCGATCCGTACACCGGACCATGACCCGAACCGGTCGCTTTACCGGCGCTTCCATAAACGGCCAATGACGCACGAGGTTAATGTCGATGCTGCGCTCCAAACTACCGCAGGTCGGTGTGACAATCTTCACCCGCATGACCCAGTTGGCGAATCAACACCAGGCCGTCAATCTCTCCCAGGGTTTTCCGGAGTTCGAAGTGCCCGCCGGTTTGATGGACCTGGTGGAAACATACATGCGGGCCGGGAACAATCAGTACGCTCCGATGCAGGGCGTACCCGCGCTTCGTGAACAGATTGCGCAAAAAACGGCCGAACTCTATGGCGCCCGTGTCGACCCCGAAACGGAGGTGACCGTCACCTCCGGCGCGACCGAAGCGTTATATGCCGCCATAACCGCAGTGGTTCATCCGGGTGATGCGGTGATCGTCATTGAGCCGGCCTATGATGCGTACATCCCCATCGTCCAACTGAACGGCGGGAGAACGATCGGCCACAAATTATCGTATCCCGACTACCGGGTCGACTGGAATAGAGTGGCCGATGCGGTGGCGCAAAACGCCCGTCTGATCATCCTCAATTCTCCCCACAACCCGACGGGCACGATCTTCACAGCAGGAGACCTGACCATTCTGAAGGAGATTGTACGGGGCACCGATACGATCATCCTCAGCGATGAGGTTTACGAACACATCCTCTTTGACGGCGAACCGCACCAGAGCCTGCTGAGAGACCCGGAACTCGCGGCGCGCAGCTTCGTCATCAGCTCTTTTGGTAAAACCTACCATGCCACCGGATGGAAGATCGGCTATTGTATCGCCCCGGCCCCATTGACGCAGGAGTTGAGACGAATCCATCAGTTCCTGACTTTTTCCTCCCCCACCCCGATACAGATGGCTTTCGCCGACTTCCTAAAGCGTAAAGACGTTTACCGGGAGCTACCCGCATTTTATCAGGCCAAGCGGGACACCTTTCTGACTCTGCTCAAGGATACCCGATTCAAACCGCTACCCTGCCAAGGCACCTATTTCCAGCTGCTCGATTATTCCGCCATCTCAGATATGCCGGACACTCAGTTCGCCAGGCACCTAACCGTTGAGCATGGTGTAGCGGCAATTCCGATCTCGGCTTTTTACCGCGACGAGACCGACAACAGGGTCCTGCGCTTCTGTTTCGCCAAGAATGATGAAACCCTCGAAAAGGCAGCCGAAATCTTATGCAAGATCTGACAGTCACCCTGCTACAGACCGAACTTGACTGGGAAGACCGCCCGGCCAACCTGCGCCGCATTGACGCTATGCTCCACAATTTAAAAGGCGATACCGACCTGATCGTCCTGCCGGAGATGTTTACCACCGGTTTCAGCATGAACGCCGCGTCTCTGGCGGAGGGCATGGACGGGAAGTCGGTTGAATGGCTCCGGGACACCGCCCGGAGTTTTCAGGCCGATGTTGTCGGAAGCCTTATCATCACTGAAGACGGGACGTATCGCAATCGATTGTGCTGGGCCACACCGGACGGCCGATTGCATGTCTACGACAAAAAACACCTGTTCCGTTTTGCCGGCGAAGAAAAGGTCTACACCGCCGGCGACTCGCGCATATTGGTTGAGGTCAAGGGGTGGAAGATCCGGCCGTTTATCTGCTATGATTTAAGATTCCCGGGTTGGAACCGCAATACGGACAAAGCGTACGATGTAGCGGTATTCATCGCCAACTGGCCCGCGAGGCGCGCCGTTCATTGGAAGGTCCTGTTACAAGCCCGGGCCATAGAGAACCAAGCCTATGTCATCGGCGTCAACCGGATCGGAACCGACGGCCATGGCAACTACCATAGCGGTGACTCCTCGGTCATCGACCCTCAGGGAACCCTTCTCTTTCGTAACGCCCACGCCCCCAGTCTGAATTCGGTGCGCCTCGACTACGGCCTGCTGGAAGAATACCGCCGCTCGTTTCCGGCCTGGATGGACGCCGATCACTTGGAGTTGCAATAGGCGCTTGTCTCCGGGCGAAAGGCCCGTCAGGCAAACCAGCAGGCATACGCATGCGCCACTGGACGGCCCGCACCATCGGTCACCGCGATCACCTGGCCAGCCGGGTCCATTTGCCTGTAAGGGTTTGTCTGGTTATTCGGACGTTGCTGACCATCCTTTCATCCTTTCGTTGCCCTTCAGCCAGAAACTGAGAACCGGGCAGCGAATCGCCCGGCTCTGACATCTGGCAATGAATGTTTTAGGATGTAAATCTTCGAAGGCTGAAAAGCCGCCGAAGAGGAACGATTCAGTGAATATTTTGCATCCAGTAGGGATTGATAAGATCCTCGAAGATCGATAACGCCGCCGCCGATCCTTGACCGGAGGCTGTAACGATCTGTTTGTACCCTCCTTCGACATCTCCGGCGGAATAAATGCCGGGGATGTTGGTGCGGTGTTTCTCGTCATGCTTGATGAAACCGTCTTCGTTCAATTCGACGCCGATCTTTTTGGCCAGTTCCACCGACGGTTCATAGCCGATGGCAATAAAAACACCATCTGTTTTCAGAACCGAATCCTGGCCGCTCTCGGTGTCGTGCAGCAAAACCTCTTCGACCCGTTCTTTTCCGCGTATTTCCCTGACTTCGGTGTTCCAGATAACGGGTATGTCGTTGTCGAATAGTTGTTTGGCCAGAAAATCCTGGGCGCGCAACTTGTCACGTCGGTGAACGAGGGTAACCTCTATCCCGAGGTGGAAAAGGTGTAACACTTCCGTGACCGCACTGTTGCCGCCGCCGACCATGATGACCTTCTTGTTTCTGAAGAGCGGACCGTCGCATGTGCTGCAGTAACTGACGCCCCGGCCCGAAAGCCGTGACTCTCCCGGAACGCCGAGGTGACGGTGTTTGGCCCCTGTGGCCAGCAAGACCGATCGGGTTTCGAACTTGCGCCGACTGGTCTGGACGACGATGGGATCACCGGGACGGACCTCCAACACCTCTTCCCCGGGATAGATCTGGACGTATTGCAGCGCATGGCTGACCATGATGTCCACCAGGGTCTTTCCGCCCACCTGGGTGAATCCAGGGTAGTTTTCGACAATCGGTGTGGTCGCCACCTGCCCCCCCAAGGCATCGCGTTCGACAACCGCCGCTTTAAGCCCGCTTCGTTCGGCATAGATCCCGGCCGCCAGGCCAGCCGGCCCGCCGCCGACAATGACAATGTCGTTTTTGACCAATTCCACATCACTTTCGGGGATGAAAATGGTCTGCGGCTCCAATTTCTGAAGAGACAGCGCGAAAACTTCCTCGCTCTGGGCGCCTTTCCCGATGAGAACATCATTGGCAAAGGTTTGGGGAACGCTGTGGGCCGAGTATTGATCCGCCATCGCCGGTTCGCATTGAATGTCGACGATATCCACCGAAACCAGATCCGGCCGCTCGATGGCTGACCGAATGGCGTTGACGGCCTGCTGTGGACAATAGGGGCAGGTCGCGCTGACAAAAACGATGACATGACGCGGGGAGTCGATCTTGTGAAGAACCTTGCGGGTCTGCTCGTTCAGATTGCTCTGACCCAAACCCACAAAAATCAGTGTCTCCAAGAACGTGCGCCCCTCCTCGCCCAATGGTGCTCCGATCCAGCGGATATTGACCCGCTCGGGGGCAATCACCAGAGTCGGGGAACGATCGACATTCCATTTCTGTGCCAGTTCATGGTCCAGGTCATACTCCCGGAAAGTAATCTTCGAGGTCAGTTCCCTGAATGCGCGCACGATTTGTCGGTTGGTCTGGGAGAAGATGTTGTCTCCGCCCTTTTCGACGAACATGTACAGCGGGATGTCATGCGGCAGCTTTTCAAAGGTCTGCTTCAGCTGGCGCATGAATTGTTCCTGGGTGGCAGCCCCAGCCTGGGCTTCCATCTCAGCCGTATTTTCCAAAGCGTTTCCTCCTCGTTCGTTGGTTTCTGACTCCGTTTCCCTTTGAATTCACTCTGAATTCTTGAATAAATCGGAACTAAACTAAGTATGATGCTTTCGAGTGTCAACTCCCATCCGGCTGCATTTGGCCTTACTTTACGACGCATTCGGCGCATTTGAACGAAGGCCGGCAAGCCGGTTGCGATCCGCCGGGTTTTGGTCTATGGAGGGGGTTGATGCTGGTAAAATTCTGATAGAGAGGAACTGCAATGGAGAAGGCATTGATCGTAGGTGTCATGGGCGGTGCCGAAGCCTCACCGCAGACGGAAGCGGCCGCTTACGAATTGGGACGCCGAATTGCCCTTGAAGGGTGGGTCCTGCTGAACGGCGGCCGCAGTGCCGGCATCATGGAGGCTTCCGCCAGGGGGGCCGCCGAAAACGGTGGCGTCACCATCGGGGTTCTTCCGGGGGACAGCGCCGAGGAAGCGTCGCGCTTTATCCGGATACCGATAGTGACCGGGATGGGCAATGCCAGAAACGTTATCAACGTATTGTCCAGTCACATCGTGGTCGCTTGCCCGGGGGGTGCCGGGACCATTTCCGAGGTCGCCTTGGCATTGAAATGCGGGAAAACCGTCATTCTGCTGGACTTTGAATTGGGAGATAGGTTCGCACATTATCGGGCGGCTGGACAATTGTTGAGTGTCGGTACACCGGAAGCCGCAGTACAAGCCGTCAAGGGCATGGGCCGTCTTTCCGACAGGTGACCGACAGGATTTCTGAGAAATCTTCGAATCGGAACCGGGGCCCAGTGAATGCTCCGGTTTAAGGCCCCGATGACAGGAGCGCTGCCACCATGGCCAGGTCCTCCTGGGTGGTCACTTTGATATTGGACTTGCTGCCGTTGATGATATGCACCGGGTATCCGAATCGTTCCACCAGCCCGGCATCGTCGGTACTTTTGAAACCTTCTTTTCGGGCCCGCTCGTGGGCGTCGGCAATGATCCGGTACTCAAACACCTGGGGGGTTTGAACCAGCCACAAACCGTTTCGTTCAACAGTACCGGTGATGCGGCCCTGGCGATTGACCTTTTTGATGGTATCGGAGGCCCGGACTGCCGGTACGCAGGCACCGCTCACCGCGGCTGCCTTGATACAGGCATCGATCAGCGGCGGATCGATCAACGGACGCAC
Source organism: uncultured delta proteobacterium (assembly GCA_963792945.1). Lineage (GTDB taxonomy): Bacteria > Desulfobacterota > Desulfobacteria > Desulfobacterales > SG8-13 > JARFQH01. The sequence continues at coordinate 423,860 of CAWBYM010000006.1, forward strand.
ACCGTCATGAATCGCCACAAAACCTTCCTTCCGATCGAGTGACATCAATCCATTATAAACCGATTCCTGCCGTTCGGTTCCTCCCGCTACGAGCTGAATCGGTTTGTTCAACGGAGTGGCCTGAAGGATTAGTTCGCGGCAAAAATCGACATCCTGACCCGGAACGACAAGGTAGATCTGCTCGACGGCGCGGCATTGATCGAATCGGTGGAGGGTGTGCGCCAGGATCGGGCGGCCGGCAACGACCCGGTACTGTTTGCGCAGCCCGTTGCCCATCCGCGCCCCTTTTCCTGCAGATACTATTATAGCTATTGCCATTAATTTAAATAATATAAGTCTATTTAATTAAATATTTACTTTAAGTATTTAAGCTCCTTGGGCAACGGTACGCCTTTTCCCATGGTGTCTTCGCCGTAGTTGACTCCGGCGAGGATTTCAATGTCCGCCAACGCCCGGCTGTCACCCTCGAACATTACCTGGGTCAAGGCTTCTTTCTGGATTTTACCGCCGGCCCACTGGATGTCGAGGACACTGCTGGCGTCGAACCGCGCATCACCGACCACCATTTCAACCTGGCCTCCGTAGTGCTGTACCACTTTTGCCACCATGAGGCTTGGCCGACTGTGGAAACCGAGTTTGACGGGGATGCCGACGGTGATCGCACGTCTTTCGATATTTTCATTCAGGATTTCACCAGCCAGTTTGATGCCGACGTTCAGGAAGTGTGACGTGTAATACAGGCCGTAGTTGACGGTTCTCTCCAGCAGCGCTTCGGCATCGACGATCGATGCCAGTCGGTCCTGCACCTGCTTGTATATGTTCTTGTAGCCGGCATCGTAGAGATGGCGTTCATAGAAATGGAGCAGTCTCCCCATTATTTGAAGCAGGTGAAACACCGCTGAAAAGTTGCCCCGCAGCTGTTTCAGCTTGCGGTTACCGAATCGATACCCGCCGTGGATCACATAGGTATCGAAAGAGGACTGCAGGTTATGGACCAGCATTTCGAACCTTCGGACCTCGACCTCATTGATTTTATCCGGCACGATGGACCTGATTTCCGCCATACTGTGAGGTTCGTAAAACCGGAATTGATCAAGGCTCTTGGCAATGCGAATGAATTCGCTGGCAATATTGACGATATGTTTTTTCTGTTGATCGCGGTTTTCGTCATCGATGTTGTATTCCAGCATATCGCCTGTCACGACCTCGGGAAAGGAGGCGATGTCGATCGATATGGATGGCTCGGGGATGCCGAGCCGTCGGGCTTCGCCGATAATGACCGGAGCGAGTTTTCTCAGCGTGTTGGTCAGAAAGGAAGCGGTCGCCACGCCCTCCCGGCGAAAATTTTCCATATCCACCAAATCGTAGAAAATCAATCGGTTGAGGATATGCTTCTGAGAGTAGCTGGCCAGGCTCAAATGTCGCACGGCCGCACTGAGTTCCCTGAAGAAATACCAATCGGTGTTATTTTTGGCGCCGTGAAAATCGAGAAAGTCTTCCAGCAGCTGGGAATTGGCGATGAGGGCGGCGTAGAGCCTCTTGCTGATCACTCCGTATGTGGAACGCTCGTCGGCCAAATATTTGCAGTAGCATAGATAATCGTGGGTGAAGATTTTGACCCGCCCGGAGAAGCTAATGTCGCAAGTGCCCTGGTTATCCATGGAAATCGGCCCGTCTTGGTGCGATGCGGTTTCGCGGTCTCACTACACGCGGATGTCGGAGTCATGTCGAAGGAGGCGGCCGGAGTCGTTCGTAAGCCGAATTTTGTTCTCCGTGCACGGTTACCCGGCATGGAGCAACGATCATTCATCTGTGGATGCCGATTGCCCGGCACCTCTAGCGACCTACCCGGGAACTCGGGCGGGACAACCCTCGAGCGTTCCCCTATTTGGTCTTGCACCGGGTGGGGTTTACCGAGCTTCCCCGGTCACCCGGGGAACTGGTGCGCTCTTACCGCACCGTTTCACCCTTACCCCGCAAACCTGGCGGGGCGGTTTGCTTTCTGTTGCACTTTCCTTCGCGTCACCGCGACTCCACGTTATGGAGCACCCTGCCCTGTGGTGTTCGGACTTTCCTCCAGGCCTTAAGATCGGCCCAGCGATCGTTTGAACGGCTCCGGCCGCAAACGGATTCGTATCCCGTTATGTTACGTTGGTACCTGCCTAATATGATGATATTTCGATCAAAAATCAAGGTTTTGCCTGCCATGACCGTCAGATGGCAACCAGCGGGCACCGCTGTTCGGCATGCTCAGCGCCTCATTCGTTCTGCGGATAGATGAGGCGGTCACAATGCGGGCAGTAAAATATTTTATCGAATCGCAACAGCTCATTATACATCTGGGGGGGAAGGTTGACGTGACAACCGAGGCAAACCGCGTCCTTCACGATGGCAATGACTAGGCTTCCGGTATTTTCTTTCACGCTTTTATAGGTTTTCAACAGCTCTTTGTCGATGCCTGAAACGATCTGCCCGCGTTCTTCAACCAGGGCGGCGATCTGTTGCCGCATGACATCGGCGGCCTGAAGGATCTCCGCCTTTTCTCTCTCGACGGCCTGCGCCGTGCGCTGCAGCTCGTTTTTCTTCTCTTTGACGGTGTTTTCCAGTTCGTCGATTTTCTCGAGGCAGTCGATTATTCGATCTTCGATAGCGGAAAGCGAGGCCGTCTGGTCTTCGATTTCCTTTAATGAGCACTGGTATTCCTTGTTGGTCTTAACTGACCGCAGCTTATCCTCGCTTTTAGTGATGTGCGACTGCACAGATTTGGCTTCCAATTCGAGAGCCCGGTACGTCTGCTGCAGTTCGTTTAACTCTGCCGCCGCTTCGCTGACGCCTTTTTCTTTTTCCTGAGCCTTTTGATCGAGCACCGTCAATTCACTTGGCAGACGCTTGAGATTAGCCTCAACATCGGCCGTTTCAATGTCGATTTTTTGCAGCTTCAAGAGAACGTCAAATTTTTTTCTGAGTTCCGATTCCATAATCTTCCGCACAAGTGAAGGTTAATCCCTGGTCACATTCGAATAAATGGATCTCTTTCGAAAGTGCAGGCAAGAATATTCGCCTCGAGTCCCCTGGCAGAAACGATTTCGCGTAACGTCCTGGTGAGTTCCGGCACCATGATGTGTTCGGAGGCAAAGTGGCCGATGTCGATCACTCCCCTCTCTGCGGCCTGGGCGTCTCTGGCTTCGTGATACCGCAGATCACCTGTAATAAAAGCATCGGCGGGGGATGCCAGAAAATTCGGCATAAGGCTTCCGCCGCTGCCGGTGCAAACCGCAACTTTTTCGACCGTTGTTTCTGGCCGTCCCACCATCCGGATCGACGGCAAGCCCAGTTTGTTTTTGACATGCAAGGCCAACGATTTCAGATCGGTTTCAGCGGGCAATTCTCCCCAGCGGCCGATGCCAAGCGGCGAGTCGGGTGGGACGAGGGGGTACAGGTCGTACGCCATGCTTTCGGCCGGCACACATGATCGCAATCGGCCCAAGAGAGTTGTCAATTCCGGGGCCGTCACCACCGATTCGACGCGAACCTGTGCGACCTTGTTTAAACCGCCGTTCTCTCCCCTGTTCTCTCCGGGAACCGGATCGGTCAAGTATATCCCCTTGCCGGCGACACTGAAAGTTCTGGTTTGGCTGACGCCGGAAAAACCGGCCCTGGAATCAATCAATATTTCCAACAACTTCTGTTCGTGTTCCACCGGGGCGAACACCACCAACTTATATGCCGCTTCGGCAGCCCCACCGACGAGGGGATGCAGTTTTTTTAGCCCGATGCGCCGCGCCAGCATATCGTTCAAGCCACCGGAGACACTGTCGAAATTGGTGTGGGCCGCATAAATCGCCAATCGATTCTGCGCCGCCTGGCGGATGATCTGTCCGCTCGGGGTCGCAAAGTCGATGGTCCTAAAGGGATGCAGAAACAGAGGGTGGTGGGTGATGAGCAGGTTGACTTTTTCCCGGCAGGCTTGCTCGACCACCTCTGGAAGAGGATCGAGGGCGATCCAGACGGTTCCGGCCGGCCAGTCCCCTTTCCCGACCTGCAACCCGGCATTGTCCCATTTTTCGGCCAGCCCTGGTGGTGCCAGTTCCTCCATAATACGAATGATATGTTCAACCGTGGCGGTCATGTTGTGTACCCCTCGGATTTTGTGCGTCCCTGACCGCTGTCCAGCGGCACAAAGGGCAGCCCTCCTCTATTCCAGGATTCGATGACGAAAAAGGCGCGGTTGCCATGCAACCACGCCTTCGGGAAACGTTTCCGGATGAGATGCCGGCGTCGGAACGGCGGCATATCCTCTCGACGGCCGTCCGCAACCGGTTGGCCGAAAAATTGTTTGATCGCTGTAAGGGGTTTGATTCATAGGTATGGGCCCACCTGGGATCGAACCAGGGACCTACCGGTTATGAGCCGGTGGCTCTGCCAGCTGAGCTATGGGCCCACAATCACGCGCTTGAAACGTGTCTTCCTAACGCCAACGATCCGTTTTGTCAAGCACAACACTTGCACCTACTTCAGGGGAGCGGATCAATCCCCTTCACTGACATGGCACCTTGGGCCGCCAATCAACTGAACTAACGGCCGGTATTCAAGTCTCAATAAAGTGCTTCAATTTCCGGCTCCGGGTCGGATGGCGCAGCTTTCGAAGCGCCTTGGCTTCGATTTGCCGAATCCGTTCACGCGTGACGGCGAAGTCCTGACCGACCTCTTCAAGGGTGTGGTCGGCTTTTTCTCCGATTCCAAAACGCATGCGCAGAACTTTTTCCTCTCTCGGTGTGAGGGTCGCGAGGACCTTGCGGGTTTGCTCGGCCAAATTCAGATTGATGGTGGCATCGGACGGGAGCATGAATTTTTTGTCTTCGATGAAATCTCCCAGATGGCTGTCTTCTTCTTCTCCGATCGGAGTCTCCAGCGAAATCGGTTCCCTTGCGATTTTCAGCACCTTGCGGACCTTTTCCAAGGGGATCTCCATTTTCTCGGCGATCTCTTCGGGTGTCGGCTCGCGCCCTTGTTCCTGGACGAGGTATCGCGATGTGCGGATCAGCTTGTTGATCGTCTCGATCATGTGTACGGGAATCCGTATGGTGCGCGCCTGATCGGCGATGGCCCGGGTGATGGCCTGCCGGATCCACCACGTGGCGTACGTGCTGAATTTGTATCCCCGGCGGTACTCGAACTTGTCCACTGCTTTCATCAACCCGATGTTGCCTTCCTGTATCAAATCCAGGAACTGCAAACCGCGGTTGGTGTATTTTTTGGCGATACTGACAACGAGACGCAGATTGGCTCTGGTCAATTCACTCTTGGCCAATTTGGCTCTGTGGCGGCCTTCGGAAACATTGGACATCACCCGCTTGAGGATCCTGTTTTTGGTTTTGAGGCCTTTTTTCCGGTCGATAATAGCGGTATTGATGTTGTTCAGTTCTTCAAACAATTCGATCAATTCGTCTTTTTTCAGGTTGGAATGACCACCGGCCCATTTGGCGAAATGGGTTTTCGACTTGAGGTTCAAACGAACTTCTGCCAATGGCTGATTGATAAAGGTCGCCCGCCTGGAAAAGTTTTGTCCCATTCGATCGAACCAGTCTATCTGATTGCGGATCCGAAACTCGATGTCATCCAGTATGCTCCCTTCAAGCCGCCAATCCTTCAACAGCTCGAATATTTTGGCGCTGCGCCGTTTTATCGATCGGCGAACGCGCCTTTTTTCAGCCGGTTTCAGCTGGGTGAAAAACAGCCTTTCGCGAAAGCGGTTGTTCTCTATGTGCACTTCACTGATCGAGCGTATGGTACTGAGAAATCTTTCCGTCTGAACGGATTCATCGACGTAAGTATCCCCCTCGTCGATGTCTCTCAGGACGTATTTGGATCGAAGATCGCCTTGTTCCATCCGTTCGCCGAGTTCCAATATGGCCTCGACGCCGGTGGTCGTGTCGAGCAGGGCCCGCAGGACCTCCTGTTCCCCGGCCTCTATTTTTTTGGCGATTTCGACCTCACCTTCACGGCTCAGCAGCGTGACCATGCCCATTTCGCGCAGATACATCTTGACCGGATCGGTAACGGCCCCGAAGTCCGTCAATGCTCGTTGGCGCGCCTTGATTTTTTCCTTTCTGAGCTTTTTGGCTTCTTCCGATTTCTTGGCACTTTTTTCGTCCAGTATATCGATGTCGTGATCGTCAAAAAGCATCAGGGTTTCTTCAATCTGATCGGCGGAAAGCGTATCCTCAGGCAACACTTCATTGATTTCATCGTAGGTCAAATACCCTTGTTTGCTCCCTTTCGAGATCAGGTCCGTCAGCGCTTTCTTACTGATGTTCAATGCGATTTCGCGATTTTCAACGGCTTTCGCCGCCGCCGCCTTGGTCATGGCTTTTTTCGGTTTGGCGCTGGTTGGCGCTGCTTTCTTGGTTTTTGTTTTTTTCACGGTTTTTTTCACGCTTCCCCGTTTCTGTGCGGATTTTTTTACCATTAACGTATGCCTCCCGCGAATTCACCGGTTTTTGAACTTCACCTATCGATTTGTTGCACCACTACCACACGAAAGCCATTCCACACCGATCAGTGGCGGCCTACGATGAATACCTAACGACGGTTGAGAAAGGCCATTTTCCGTTTTTCGCGTTTGACTGCCAGCCTCTGTTTCTCAACCAAGAGCTGGTTTACCAGATCGTCGTCCCCGTAGCGCACGGCCTCCTTGATCCGGCTATCGATGTCTTCCTGGACCCGATTCTTGCGGGTCGTTTCAACAAAGTGAAGTAGCTGCTTTTCGCAACCCACCATGTCCCATTCTTCATCCCGAATCGCCATATCGGCCACTAGCTGTTGGTCCTTCGGCTCTGCCAGGGCATCGAGGATGTCGGCCACCCAGGCATCCGGCCCAGTTTCTGCGGGGCTTCGCGAGAATTGGCGTTCCGTGCGGGTGGCCGTGTTGTCGTAAACTTCCAGTATGACCTGCCCAATTCGCGCCAAATCCTGATCGTTGAACACATTCAGAGCGCCCAACTCGACCACAGCCGTACAGATGTCGGGCACCTGGAGCATCATGGCAATGATCTGTCTCTCCAGTCGACCGTGAACGCCCGAGGTCGTGCTATCGGGCACTTGGCTTTCACGATTGCCCTTTAGGGCTGACGTCCGTTGGCCGCCGGCAGGCCCATGTGATTCTGCCGTCCCGCGCAGCTTTTCGAGCAGAATCGCCTCGTCGATTCCCAGCTTTTCGCTGACCATTTTCGCATAAAGTGATCGGGCAACAACATCCGACACGGACCGCAGCGCCCCGATCAGTTCAGCGACGATTTTCACCTTTCCTCCGACGGAAAGGCCATGGCGGCCGATCGCCGAATGGAGGAGAAAAGGGATGATATCCAGTGCCCCATCCGTGGCTCTCTCGAAGGCTTCGGCACCGAATTCAAATATGTACGTATCCGGGTCGTAGCCGGATTCCAGGACCAGAACCTGCGCATTGACAAATTCTTTGTCAAACACTTCGATGCTGCGCCGAGCGGCCTTGATGCCGGCCTCATCGGAATCGTAAACCAGCAGAACCAAGCCTTTTTCGCCGATACAGCCCTTCAGCAGGCGGACGTGCTCGGGAGTCAGCGCTGTGCCGAGGGTTGCCACGGCATTGCGAATGCCGTGTTGATGCAGGGCGATCACATCAAAATAGCCTTCAACGATGATCGCGGTTCCCGTTTCCCGGCAGTGCGGCTTGGCAAGGTTTAGGCCGTACAGCGTTCGGCTTTTATTGTAAACCGGCGTCTCCGGGGAGTTCAGGTATTTGGGCAGGCTGTCGTCCATGACGCGGCCGCCGAATCCCAAAACGCGGTTACCGGTATCCATGATCGGAAAAATGATCCGGTTTCGGAAGCGATCGTAGTACCCGGAGCGATTTTTACGCGGTACGGTCAAACCGCTTTTTTCGACAAGGTCCGGGGGAATGCGCTTTCGCACCAGATAATTGAGTACGTTGTCCCATCCCTCGGGGGCGAATCCAATGGCAAAGCTCTCGATAGTAGCCGGGTCCAATCCCCTCTTCTTCAGGTATTCCCTGGCCATTTGACCTGCGGAGCTGTCGCTCAGGAGCCGGCGGTAATAGTCCATTCCCATCTGGTTGACCGCCGCCAGCTGGTCCCTTTCATCCAGGCGCCGCTTCTCACCCGGGCTCATGCGCCGATCGGGTATAATGACGTTGTAACGTTGCGCCAGGGTTCTGGCTGCCTCAGGAAAGGTCATTCCTTCCTGCTTCATCACAAATGAAAAAACATTGCCCCCTTCTCCACACCCGAAACAATGAAATATCTGTTTGCTGGGACTGACCGTGAATGAGGGGGTTTTCTCGGAGTGAAACGGGCATAGACCGAGGTAATTCTTGCCGGACTTTTTTAAGAGCACGGCTCCCGACACGACATCGACAATGTCGGCGGCACCTCTAATCTCTGCAATTTTTTCTTCCGGGATAACGTGGGTCAAGAAGAGCTTCCTCCACTTTTTGGGATCAAGGGGAGTTGGTCCTTTAATGGAGGTATTAATTGGGGTGAAGCTTTGCGAAATACGAGCCGAACCTAAAAGAACAGCGCCGCACGTCGGCGATGTTTAAATCAATGCGTATCATAATGACCATGCTCGGCATATTGGGTAAAGCGAATTAGCAGAAAAAAATAATTTGTTTCAACCCCAATGTCAAGCAATATTTGAAAAAATCGGCAAATTTGGCTATTTACGGGGCGTTTCAGTCTTCGTGCACGCGATGGCCGCCTTCAGATCCAAGGTTCCGGCATAGAGGGCTCTGCCGCTTATGACCCCGATGACACCGACATCTCTCAGGGGTAAGAGGTTTTGGATGTCCTCGATCGTCGACACACCGCCGGAAGCCACTACGGGGATAGAAACCGATTCTGCCAGGTGTCGGGTCGCCGCGATATTCGGCCCCGTCTGCATGCCATCCCGGTGAATGTCGGTGAAATTGATCGCAGCCACTCCGCAGTTTTCGAATTGCCGTGCCAATTCCACCGCTGTTATACGGGTGGTTTCCGTCCAGCCCTCGACGGCCGCCAATCCGTCTCGGGCATCGATTCCGATGATGACGCGGCGGGGATATTTGCGGCAGATCGTTTTCACCCAAGACGGATCCCGTATGGCCTCCGTGCCGATAATCACGCGTTTCGCCCCGGCGTTGAGGTAGGTTTGAATGCTGTTTTCATCCCGGATCCCCCCGCCGACTTGAATGTCGGCGTCCACGCTATCTATAATCTCTCGGATGGTTTCCAGATTACGCGGTGTTTTTTCGAATGCGCCGTCGAGGTCGACGACGTGGATGACTTCAGCCCCTTCGGCCACCCAGCGTTTCGCCATGGCGGCCGGATCCTCGGAAAAAACGGTCACGTCTTCTTTTCGTCCTTGCAGCAGACGCACACATTTACCAGATTTGATGTCAATCGCAGGAATAACGATCATTGTTTCGGAAAACTTTTAAAAATTTTTTCAAGACCGGCATCGGCCATTTCGTCGGCAGAAACCCATCGGCCTTTATGGCGAAAAAAAGCCGGTGCTTTGAACAGGTCATCGGCCAATGCTTGTTGAGTTTCATCGACGTAGCCGGACCAGATGTCAACACCGTCCGCCACCCTGACCATGTGGATACTCAGGGCGACCGAAGCCGGATTTTTGGCGGCAAGGTAAGTGCCGGCCCGGTGATCATAGCGATAGACGTACCCCGTGAGAACCGCATCTGCGCCGGCCGATTTCCCGGTACGAGTGATGAACAGCCTTTCCGGGAGAAAATCCGCATTGGAAGCCGGGGCCCGCTCCTGGACGATCACCGTAACGTCATTTTGTTGTTTCAGCAGGTCGACCGTTCGCTCAGTCAGCCGATCGATGGTGTCGGGGGGCACCTCTCCGGATTCAAAATAGTTGCCGCAAAGCGGGCATTTGACCATGCCCTTGCTATCGTGTCCTGCGGCCGCATCGTAAAAGCCCAGAACGAGAACGGTTTTGACACCGTCTAACGAACCCGGCTGTTCGGATTTGACCGTGGTTTCCGCACAGCCGGATAAGAGAAAGGCCGTTAGAAGAGCGTTGACCACGGTTCGGATGGTTTTTTGAAGGTTAATCATTTTAATTCGACGGAACGCATCCATTCGAAAGTATTGTTCAATGTTCAAACCGGCCGGCGCCTTCCATGGCAACCAGCAGGGTCTTTATTACAGCGCCCCCTTGGAGGACCGAACGCCGCTAATCCTTTCGTCCGTGCGCGCAGCCTGGTCCAGAGCCCGGGCAGCAGCCTTGAATACCGATTCGATAACATGGTGCTCATTATCGCCGTAATGAACGTTGATATGCAAGTTCGAGCCGCACCGATTTGCGAATGCTCGGAAAAACTCTTTGGCCAGCGAGATATCGAAATGTTGGCCGGATCCCTTCAGCCCTGCTGAATGGTATACCAAAAAGGGACGGTTCGACAGATCGACGGTCACACTCGACAGGGCGTCGTCCATCGGGGTGACTGCGTGGCCGTACCGGTTGATTCCCCTGCGGTCGCCAAGGGCCTGGCTGAACACGTCGCCCAAAACGAGACCGACATCTTCGACAGTGTGATGGTGATCGACGTCAATGTCTCCGGCGGCATTGACGTCGAGATCGAAAAAACCATGCACCGAAAACAAGGTCAGCATGTGGTCGAAGAAAGGGATGCCCGTATCGATGCTGCTGGTACCTTCTCCGTCGAGATTGATTTGAATTCGTATTTGAGTCTCTTTTGTCTTCCGTTCCGCCTCGGCTGATCGGCCCATTCTCATCGTCCCCTTTCAATCGTATCCGTCTATTCGATCACACGCAGACGACATTTCGACCTGAATTGAGCGTTTCAAATTTTCAAAAAGTATTATTTTACCTTTATTCAGGGGATTTAAATCGATTCTAATTTTGCAATTTTGAAACCCGCTGGGATTGCCGATCTTACCGCATCTACGGCGTCAGAAACCATTCCGCATCGTCCCCTATAGCGGAACAGATTCTTCTCCCGCTGGGCGGGATTTCGCTACGCTCAACTTGCTCATCTACGGTAACCTCAGCAATCGCTCAAATCAGATACGAATAACCAACAATAATTACTACAGATCCTGATTGCAAGTCAAGTTTCTATTCCTATCGGCGACAACCGGATTCCCGCACCGGTCGGGCCGCTCAACCGGATTCGTGCAGCCGAGGCTTGCATTGGCCGTCACAATAGCGTAAACAGGGGCCTCTTTGATTTCCACCCCCGCAATCGGAATGACCCTCAACCGCCGGAGAATCTATTGAGCTCGAAAAATAATCCAGTGCGGGACGACTACCTGGAATGTGAACGCTATAAGGGCCGCCCGCGCAAACATGTGGCGGTCTGCCGGCAATGCAATTGGCGGGGCAGCTGCAATGCATACACCCGCTACATCCAGCCGGAACTCCCCTTTCGCTTCCCCAGCGGGCGATCCAGCCGAAAACGGAAAATCTCTTGACAGAGAGGTATCCGAGGATCGAGCTCAACGCTGCGTCTCGCCGTCAAGCCGGCCGGCTTCTACTTGCGCCTGGACACAATCGCAATGTCCTCCGATCTGTTGTCGATAATACATGCACCGACCGCCGCTCGATGATTTCAGGGAATATCGGCAATACTGTCGGTCTTGCCACTCGGTACCGGCCGAAAACCTGAACATGATACCAAAATCACAAAAATTTTGGCAGAGGAGCTTGAGTCTGTCGCCAGTGAAGTTAACCGACCTGCCGCCGCATTTCCGGTCGGATCTGAGCACTACTTTTCCTATCTGTTGGTCGTCAAACACCACCGCCTGGTAAGTCCTCAAAGAATTTTTCCGGCAGGTGTGCGTTCGCAGGACAAAAAAAGGCGGTTCATGGATGGATCACCCGCCAAAGGAGGAAGGCCATAAGGTCGCGATTTTCAGCCGCTCTCTTCAGAAGGATGGCAATGCGGATTGTCTCTTTTCTGCCGATAGGATCCAGAGCGCGATCTTTGAATGAGTCACGGCGTCTGGTGTCGGGAAAGCGCAAGGAGATATGGAAAGGCTCTGGAACCCCCCGGTGCCTTGCGGCAACCGGCCTCCTTGCGCTGTAAGGAGGAAAGATGAATGCAGATTTTGCACACCTTTCTGAACAGCCCGGGCTATTTGGCTGTTCATGGGTAAAGAGCCGTTGGATTGTTTCCGGTTACACACTTTCACCGGAGTGTCGGCTGATGTCACCCAGGGAAGGTCAACGAGAACATCCAGACTTCATCAGATCGAGTCCGGGATATGCGCCGGCGGATTCGGCGGGCGGGAAACAAAAAGCCGGGGATGGGTAAAGAACCGTCGCTGCCGACCGGCGGTCGGGGTGGCAGGGTGGGCAATTCACCGCGCGTCACAGCCGTCCCAGGGTCAAAAATCATTGATCCCAACAAATCAGCCGGACCCTTTCGAATCCGGCTAACTTATTGTTTTTATTGGTGGAGATGAAGGGATTTGAACCCTCGGCCTCAGCGTTGCGAACGCTGCGCTCTCCCAGCTGAGCTACATCCCCACTGACAGCGATATGTTTAACAGAGAAAACAGCTTCGGTCAATTCAAAATCTGCGTGTCTGCCTGCCCCCGTGGCCCAGGCAGAGGTTGTCTGCATGCCATTGCTGAAATATATTGTGTCACACCCAGGGCTGATGGAGGCGTTCTACAGGTCGACCATAACGGCCGTCTTTCTTTGTGGAGTTTTTTTCGGCGGGTTCCCAGCTGCGACATATGCGCGGTGCACCGCACGGCCGCCTTTCGTGCGTCCGGCCCTGCCCTAAAAAAGAATCACTCAACGAACCCAACAGTATTCATTGCCCTTAAGACCGGCGGGTGGTCGGCTTTTTTTTTTGCGGTTCCCAAGCAAGGGTCCATTTGTTATGGACACAAAACCATGGCTCCCCGTTCGAAGACGCCGGCTGTTCATCCGTCCCATTTCCCGCCGCTCCGAATCCGAAAGGGCCCAATGGACAACGACTGAAATCTCATACGGGGTCACAGACAGGGATCCCGACGTCAACCGGTCAATACCGGCGTGCCGACAGCGCGCGCACTGCGGAGGCTCGACATGACAATCAGGATACAGCTGCAAGATGCATACAAGACCTTTACCCGCGATCAGGACAAAATCCTGCCGCCTGAAGAAACCGTCCGGCGCTTGAAAGCCGTGCTGCAGCAGGTGGATTTGAAAATTCTCGAGCGAACGGTCAGGATCGACAACGGCCGGTTGGATATCCCGGTATTCTTTAGCTACTGCGGCCCGGATGCGGCCAATCTCACGGGCACCAAGAAACAGATGGGCAAGGGCGCCACGCCGGAGCAGGCCGAGGCGAGTGCGGTCATGGAACTGGCCGAACGCTTCAGCTTTTTCAGCTTCGCCGGCGATCCCGGCAACTTCATTTCGGCACCGTATCGCGATGTGAGGGGTGAGCCTTTTCCTTTCGAATGGATCGCCGCTTCCGTTCATGATCATTCGTCGGACCTGGAAGCCTCGCAGGAGGTGTTTGAGAGTCTGCCGCTGCAATGGACCCGGGCATACGATCTCACCCATCAGAAAGAGATGATGATCCCCTTTGACTGGTTTTACGCCATCAACGCATTCAATGGCCCATCGGCGGGCAATTGTGTGGAGGAAGCGCTCTGTCAGGGAATCTGCGAGATCGTCGAAAGGCACACATCATCGATCATCAGCCACGACCGGCTCGTGTGCCCCGCAATCAATCCGGATTCCGCCACAGATCCGCTCGTGGTGGAAATGCTCGACAAGTACCGCAAGGCGGGCATCAAGCTGTATCTAACCGACTTCACCCTCGCAATGGGCATCCCCACGGTGGGGGCGCTGGCCTATGATCCGTCAACTTTCCCCGAGAAAAGTGAGATCGTCTGGACAGCCGGAACAACGCCGAGTCCCGAAAAAGCGCTGAGCCGCGCCCTGACGGAAGTGGCACAACTGGCCGGTGATTTCAACAGCGGAACCAATTATGTCGCCAGCGGGCTGCCAAAATTTACCCGGCTCGAAGACGCCGCACATGTCACCGATCCCGATCGAACGGTCGACATTTCCAATCTCCCGGACATCTCATCCGACAATATCCGGTTGGAAGTCGAAAACTGCCTGTCCGCCTTGGCCGAAAGAAACCTGCCGGTTATCGTGGTCAATACGACCCATTCGTTGCTCAACGTTCCGGCTTTCTACACCATCGTGCCGGGCGCTCATTTCAGGGAGCGCGCCTTAAACACCAGCGTGGGCATGTTTACGGCCAAACTGGCCACGGAAAAGTTCCCGCCCCATGAGGCCATCCGAAAGCTGGAAGAATTCGAGCGAACACTTCCCCAAAAATATTACATCAGCTTCTATTTGGGCGTCTGTCACCTGAAATCGAACGCCCCGGAGGAAGCCTTGAAACATTTCAAGGTGGCTCTTGAACGCCGCCCGAATCACCAGGATATCGCCGCGATTTACTCTTACATGGGTGTGTCATACAGAGATATGGGGCAATACGAGCAGGCCTTGGCGGCCCTTAGAGAGGGAGAAAAATACGATCAGGAGCGCACGGATATTTACAACTTGATGGGCTTTTGCCACTTCAAGCTGAAGAAGCACGAGGAGGCTATCCGCTGTTTTCAAAAAGTCATTGCGCTCGACCCGTCCTCTGCGATCGATTACGCCAACATCGCATCGAATTATCGCGACCTCGGGCAGAATGACATGGCGATAAGGTATTACATCATGGCTTTGGACATCGATCCCTCGATCACCTTTGCCCGTCAGAATCTCGCAAAGTTGATCCAGAAAATGTAAGCCGGCCGCCTGGGTCGGCCTAAAAATCAACCGGCACCGCTATCCCCGGCGTCTCCACCCGGCTATACCGTCGCGTCCGCTTCCGGGTCTTCGACCCGGTGCCGCAGGTGCCCTAGCTTCTTCCCAGCCGCGGCCGCAATCACATCCATCTTCTGAAAAGCAGCCAATGCGTTGTCCCTGTCTGACTGCATCTGGCCGACATGGTCCGCCATGACCGCCGTTCCGGCTCCGAAGGCACGGAACCTATCCGTCAGGTTTGCAGCCGAACTCTGGGTAACGGCTTCGACAAGCTTGTGCAGGTAGGAAAATTTCAGGTTTTCACGAAAGTTTTTACACTCGAAAAGGATCGATTCCTCCGTTTGTTTTTTCATCCGGCGTACGCTCTTCTCAAGCGCTCTGGCATAAGAATCCACCCCAACGGCCGTCTTGTATCTGAACATCTTCTTTACCGCCTTGATGACCGAGAAATACCCCGCATGGATGAATGCCTCGGCCTTGATCCTTCTCGAGTATTGCAGTAAGGTGACCAGAGAGGGAAGGCGCAGGGCGGCGGCCGATTTCACAGCCTGGATGTCGGGAGCCTCAAATCCTACCGAAAGGGGATCCGTCCGGGTGTCGGCATCGAAATCAACCAGGGCTTTTCTCAATTCCCCAAGGCCCTGAACAACGATCCCCTGGTAGGGCTCGAGAACGTCCCCGAGGCGCCGGCCGATTTTCTCCTCTTCATCCCGCACGAAATTCACCACCGTTGGGTACACGGCGTGAGCCATGTTTGCGTCCAAGGCTTGCTTGAATTCTTGAAAGACCAGGTCCAGGGTGTGCAGGAAACCGCTGTCGTCCAGATTCTCCTGGTATTTTCCGAAGTCGACCCGGTAATCCCGAATGAAACCGAGCAGGTGTCTGATACAGGATCCCGATTGGGGATCGAAAAAGCGATCGACGTCTACATTCAATTCGCTTTTGATCTTCGGCACGGCACCGGCGGTCGTGCTTTCAATACCCGCTTTCATCTGCTGGATGCGCTCTCGCTGATCCGCCAGTGCATCGAGAAATTGCCGGGCATTTCCATCACTACGGGAGAGAATCCTACGACTGATTCTGATCCAGTCCGATATACCATCCAGGATGATCCCGTGCCGTTCGATCTGGCTTTTGACCATCAGCTGATACCGTTTTTGCAAGAGGCGGTGGCGAAGGTACTCTTGGAACCGCCGGAATTCCGATCTCGAATAATCGGCCAATTCAGCCTGGTGGTCCCATTGCTTCAAACGCATCCGGTCTTTTTCAGCCAGGCGATCCCCCAGAGTTTCGAAAAGGTGATAGAGCGCCGATAGGGTAAAACACGGAGCCCGGGGAATGATCAGGTCGAGCTCGCGCACGATTCTTTCCGTCAAGCGGCCAAGGTCGCTCAGCGATTCATGTTCGCTGATATCCGCGTTAACCACCAGCAGGACGGCTTCGCCCAGACCCATTTTCCGGATGATAGACAGGAACTTGATGTCAGCGTCCCGCACGCCGGTGCGACTGCTGACAACATAAAGAGTGAGATGGGCCTGCTGAAGGTAATCCTGTATCATGGCCAGGTGAAGCGGGTTGGGTGAGTCGCTTCCCTGGCAATCGGCAAATTCCGTATCGCTGTCGAGATGACGGCTGTCGATCTCCAGCTGTAAATCTTTCAGGTACACCGCCATGGAGTCGGACCCTGCATACTGCCAATGGTCGACAAACCTCTCTTTGTCGAAGTGCCTGGTAAGGTTATCCTCCTCCACGATATTCTTGATGCGCTCATACCCTTCAAGATAGCTGGCCAGCAGAACGCTATTCAGGTTCCGCGACTCATGGGACAACGCCTGGTCGACAGGTAAACCTTCAAGAACAGCCCGCAGTGCCTTGCGGGATTGGGCGTCGCGGATATCGAACGGACCTGTTTCGGATAGGCCCTGTGCCGCCGGCATGAGAGCCAGCGCCTGGGTAATATCCTGATTGACCTCTGACCAGGATTTGAAAATCAACCGGGACACCGGTTCGGATCCATGGTGAATTCGGGTCACGATCGAGGTGACAACCCCTGCCCCGCGCTTCAGGTAGTCGCCGCCCAGCAGAGAATTCAGGAAAGTGCTTTTGCCTGATTTAATGGTTCCGACAACGGCGATCCGCAAAATTCCTTCGGAGAGTTGCCGCCGCAACAGCCGACAGGACCCCTTCCAGTCGTTTAGCGCATCGGCCGCCGCACCCGGAACCGATGCCCCTATCGACAGAAGTTCGTGCAGGTCATCATTGATGTTCAACAGTTCTTGCTTGGAGACGCTGTAGCTATGCATGCTTTCCTTCAGGATATCAATGGTTGAGACCCTTTTGTATTTGTGTTATGAAGGTTTGGCACGGAGGCCGGAAACAAGCGGAGTCGGCCTAAGGCCTTAACTTGGTGTATGGGTTCGAAGGAAACCGGTGTTGATGTCTGAAAAAAAACCTGAATGCCCCCTGTACAATCCACAAAACTGCAAAGAATACCACAATCCGAAACTGTGTGCGTTTGCGAGGAAAGACACCGTGTGCTTAAAGAAAAAGAAACCAAGGCCTAAAAAGGCCGAGGATATCAAGGCGTAACCTTTCAACGAACGATTCATTCAGCCCTCACGCATTGCCGGACGCGGGTGAAAGCCGCATCGGGTCGAACCCCATCCTTCTGACGGCTTCCTGCCAGCGTTTTTCCACTTCGCACCGAAAGACGACATCATCGACGGCCGGACACGTTAGCCATGCGTTTTCCATTAACTCTGCCTCCAGTTGTCCCGGGCCCCATCCGGCGCATCCCAAGGAAAGGATGAAAGCCGCCGGTCCCCGGCGGGCGGCAACGGCCTCGACGATATCCCGGCTATTGCTCATGGCCAGGGTCGGGCTGATTGTCAAGCATGATTCCCAGGTGAACGGCGGCCCGTGAAGCATGAAAATTTCACTCATATGGACCGGCCCGCCGATATGAACCTGCAGTGTTGACGAAATCGGCCCGTGTTCGATGGCCAATTCTTCGAAAATATCCGCGCACGTCAGCTGGGGGTGAACGCGGTTGACGACGATGCCGACGGCCCCGTCGGCGTTGTGTTCACAGATGACAGTCACCGTCTGATGGAAGTTGGGATCCTGCAAACCGGGCATTGAGATGAGGTAATGCCCCTTGAGTGAATCCTGTGTGGAAACCATGTTCGCCTCCAGATAACCGATCGTTACTGCCCGCCATCGTGCCGAAAATCCAGTCCAAAATAGTCGAACCTACTGATTCAGCAGAGTATTGTCAAGTTGGCAATCCACTGCCCTCGCCTTTGACAATCCCGGATTAATTTTTTATTCTTCCATGGTGCGATCGGTGTACCGGTTCCGATTGGAAGCCGTACCGCCGACCAGCAGATAGCAGAATCGTCAGCGGCGGTCTTGCTGTAGAAGACAGCATCTCTCTTTCTGAATACCGCCCCTGCCCTTGCCCGCTGAACACCCCTGGTGAAAGGATCGAAATGGACGATAGATTGGCCAAGATGCGTGTGGATGCGCGGCAGATTTTTACCGCCGGTCTCCGGGCTGTCGATCCTGAAATGGCCGTCAAAAGGCATTGCCGGATCGAAGGAAACCGCCTCTGCATCGGCTCAAAAGACTTCGACCTCGACGCTTTCGAAAACATCCTCGTGATCGGGTGCGGCAAGGCCGCGGCGGCCATGGCGTTGGCGATCGAGGGGCTTATCGGAAAACGTATCACCCGTGGTTTGGTCATCGTCAAACACGGGCATTTGGCCGATCTCAAACGGGTCGATATCGTCGAGGCTGATCATCCTGTGCCGGATCAAAACGGGCAAGAAGGCGCTCGTCGGATCATGGAATTGGTCTCACCGGCCGGGTCCGGGGATCTGGTGCTATGTCTTCTCTCCGGAGGAGGGTCTGCGCTCTTGCCCCTTCCAGCGCCCGGGTTGTCCTTGGCCGACAAACAGGAAGCCAACCGCGTGCTGATCGCCTGCGGAGCGACGATACATGAGATCAACGCTATCCGCAAACACATCTCGGCGATCAAGGGCGGCCGTTTGGCCCAGGCGGTACACCCGGCGATGCTCGTGACATTGATCCTGTCCGATGTTGTCGGCGATGACCTGGACGTCATTGCATCCGGGCCGTGTGTTCCGGACGCCAGCACCTTTAACGATTGCCTGATGATTTTGCGCAAATATAACATCTCGGCGATCTTGCCAGAGTCGGTCGTCAGCCATCTGAAGGCCGGAGCGGCCGGGAAGATACCCGAAACCCCCAAACATGGTGACACGGTTTTCGAAAGCGGGATGCAGCTGATCGTCGGCAGCAATTACGATGCGATTCAAACGGCCGGTGCTGAGGCCGCCCGGAGGGGTTATGCCCCGCTTATCCTCTCTTCCATGCTGCAAGGCGATACCATTGAAGTGTCCCGGCTGCACGGGGCGATCATCAGGGAAGTTCTCAAGACCGGCCACCCCATCGCGCCCCCGGCCTGCATCCTCTCCGGGGGTGAAACAACGGTTGTCCTGCGTGGCGACGGCCGCGGCGGCCGCAATCAGCATTTCGCCCTGGCTTTGGCGCCGGACATTTCCGGGCCAAGATTTGTGGTGGCTCTTTGCGCAGGAACAGACGGCACCGACGGTCCGACCGATGCCGCCGGGGCGGTTATCGATAACACGACGATCGCCAGGGCTGAGGATGGTGGACTCGATTACCGCAGCTTTCTCGACAACAACGACGCTTACACTTTCTTCAGCAGAACTGGCGAACTGCTCAAAACCGGACCCACCAACACCAATGTCATGGATTTGCGCGTGGTCCTCATCGTCTGAGAACCGCCAAGGTTAAAGGGGGCGGGATCCTGGGGTATCAGGATTCTAATCGTCGATGGCCGGTAACCCATGACCGGTGCGCCTTGTTGCGGTACCACCGACACGCGGGGAGGGAGGTGCGTCCGCCGGGCTCATCGGCAAATCCCATCAGTGTTCTTTGATCCCGATCAGCTCGAACAGTCTGAGTTCTCCCAAAGCGTTGTGAATGTCGTTGACCTGCAGGGTCGACTGGGCGGCACGCCGGGTGTTCTCGCCGATAATGATGCCGTTGGGATATGACTTCGTCAGCTCCTGCAGCCTGAACACGGTATTGACGGCGTCGCCGATGACCGTGTAATCCATCTTCTTGTCAAATCCGATGTTGCCGACGACCACATCCCCGGTGTGCACGCTGATGCCGACGCTGACGGTCGTGCCCAAATCGCCTTCAAAGGCACGGTTGATCGCGGCAACGGCACCCTTCATTTCCAACGCCGCTCTGGCCGCATTGTCCGCGTCCCGAACGCTCGAGACCGGTGCGCCGAAAAGCGCCAGGAAGCCGTCTCCGAGGTACTTGTCGACAATTCCGTGGTGCTTGAAGACGATTTCACCCATGAGTGAGAAGAAATTGTTGAGCAGGGATACGGTTTTCTGAGGCCCCATTTCCACCGCCAACTCCGTGAACCCCCTGATGTCGATGTTGAGCAGGGTAACGGTCTTTATTTCATCAACAACGGTTCGTCCGGTTCTTTCCCCATAAATGATGTTTTCAAGGACTTCCTTGGGCACGAATTTTTGAAACATGCGGCGCATGCCGCGCTCATGTTCGGCCATGGAGACGGTTTCCTTGTAAAGGCGGGCATTTTCGATGGCAATGCTCACCGAGGCCGCTATCGACTGCAGCAAGTCCTCATCGTTGGATGTAAAATCACCATCGATTTTGTTGAGAACCTCGATGACGCCGATAACCTTGCCTTGTGATATCATCGGCACGCACAGGGCCGAGCGTGTCATGTAGCCGGTGTGTTTGTCGACACCGGGAAAGAAATGGGGGGACTGCTGGGTGTCATTGACGACAATCGCCTCGCCCCGGGCAGCCACGTAACCGGCGATCCCCTGCCCCAGCTTCAACCTAAACTTTTTCATCGATGACAGCTGCGTGTTGAAGGCCACCGCCAATTCGAGCTCGGCGCCGTCAAGAAAGAGCAGCGAGCCGGCCTCGACATTCATGAGGATCCTGACCATATCCATGGTGTACTTGAGGACCTTTTTCATATCGAAAGTCGACGAGGCCAAGGCACTGCCGATCTGCTTGATGGTCTCCAGCTCTTGATTGCGTTTGAGCACCGCGGCCGACAGCCGATTGCGCTCCATGGCGATCGACAGGCCGTTGGCAATCCATTCGATCAGGTTTTGCATTCCGTTGAACAGACCGGGTGCTTTGGCGGACAGGACCAACACGCCGGTGATCAGCCCATCGACACGCAACGGCGTTAAAAGGCAGGTGTTGCGATCCGAATGGTTGAAAAGCTCCTTTTCAATGTCGCTGACCTTCCGGTTCTGACCACCGTTTCCGTTTGCCGGGGCAAGCGATTCGACCGTATCGATCACGATGGTCGTCTCTTGTTTGAGCACTTTTTCGAAGACCGTGTCGGTGCAGTTCAGCCAGGACCCCTTGGTGATATTCGTGGCGCCATGGGACAGCATGTCGAACACCGCCAGATTTCCCGGTTTTTGACCGTTTTTGGTCAACAGCAGGGCCATGTCGAACGGAATGACTGCGTGCATTTCAGCCAAAACGGCCTGGAGCAGTTCGCTGTCCCGGAAACTGGAATTGAAGATCTTGAAGATTTTTTCGATCGACCGCAGCTGCATCGCTCCGCGATCATTGTCTTTGATCAAGCGCAGGTTCTCGTAGGTAAATGCGGCATTGCTCAATAGCGGTGTCAGCGCCTCGATATCCTCCGGGCTGTAAACTCTGGATTCGTCCTTGCGGGAGAGCGTCATGACGCCGATGATGTCTTTGCTGGTCTTAATCGGCATGCAGACGAAGGATTTGGTGCCGTAGTGCGGCAGGTTCGCCCTTCCGAACCGCCGATCTTTTTCGATGTCTTTCACAACCAGCGGTGACTTGTTGATGACCGCATATTTGGCAATACTCGACTCGAAGTCGATGCGGTCTCCCAATTTGACGTATTCGCCGAGGCCGACGCTCGCCTTGACCACAAATTCCTTTTTCCCGCCCTTTGTCAAGGTCAAAACCGAGCCCAAATCCGACCGCGTGAGCACCAACGCCCGCTCCAGGGTGACATAGAGAATCTCTTCGGGATCGAAGGTGACGTAGCAGAGCTCTGACAATTCTTTGAGAATGGAAATCTCCGAAGCCTTTTTTTCCAATTGGCTGAATGTACTGCCGAATTGTTTCTGAAGAACCGAAAAAGATTCGACGATGTTCTGCAATTCATCCGCCCCGGTCTTCAATTTTTCCCCGGCCGTATCCGCGAAGGAATTGTTTACCATTTGATCGGAGATATCGGTGATCTTGTCGAAAAGGCTCCTGAGGATGATAAACCCGACGAGTGAGAATATCAGCACCCCCATAAAGAAGAGAGGCACGTACCTGTCGTTGAGTATGTTGTGCTTGTAGCCGAAGTAGATGAAACCGAAAACGGGAAAGAGGAAAAAAAGACCGAAAATGAGGTTCAGTTTGTAGGACAGTTTGCGATACCGCAAGGATTCCCCCCCCAACCACTTGTATACATTCATTAACCGGTTCCCTTTTTTTCTTGATGATCGACCGATCGTGACAGGTCAAACCCATTTGATATAAGACACTAAAATTATATATTATATTATTCAATCCTTCAAGGAAAATGGCCATTGGACGGCCTTGACTTTCCCGTTCCGGTTGCGTATAGGGCCAGGGTTTTAGACAACCTGCAGCAGCGGCCTCTTTGCCGGGGTCCACAACAGAAAGGAAGATTGTCTTGGAGCACATCAGCATTATTGCCGCCGAACTCGATCTGAAACCCGAGCAAGTCCAAGCCACTTCAGACCTTCTCGGCCAGGGAGGGACCGTCCCGTTTATCGCCCGTTATCGCAAAGAAACCACCGGCAGTTTAGATGAACTGGCCATCACCGCCATTCGGGACAGGCTCCGCCAACTTGAAGAACTCGATGCGCGCAAGGCAAGCGTGTTGAAATCTCTTGAAGACAACGGCCATTTGACCGATGAATTAAAGGATACGGTTCTTGCCGCACAGACCTTGGCCGTCCTTGAGGATCTCTATCTCCCCTATCGCCCGAAACGGCGAACCAAGGCCACCATCGCCCGCGAGAAAGGGTTGGAACCGTTGGCTCTGGCTATCTTGGAACAGGCAAACCGCCATCCGGATCAAATGGCTGCCGCTTACGTGAGTCCCGACAAGGGAGTGAACACGGTGGCCGAAGCCCTCGAGGGCGCCAGACACATCGTGGCTGAAATCATCAACGAAGATCCCGTGGTGCGGGAGCGTGTGCGGTCTCTTTTTTTCAGCCAGGGAAAGATTCACTGCAGCGTTGCCACGGGCAAGGAAAATGAGGGGGCTAAATTCCGGGATTATTTCGACTGGCAAGAGCCGGCGGCGACCGTTCCCTCGCACCGGCTGCTGGCCATGCGGCGGGGAGAGAAGGAGAACATCCTCAATTTGAGCATGCTGCCGCCTGAAGAAGCGGCTATCGGTCTAATGGAAGAGGTTTACGTCCGCGGTGATGGGCCCGACTCGGCCCAGGTTCAAATGGCGGTGGTGGACTGTTACCGCCGGCTGCTCTCCCGTTCCATGGAAACCGAACTGCGTCTGGCGTCGAAGCAGTTGGCGGATGACCAAGCAATCCGTATCTTTGCACGAAACCTGCGGCAGCTGCTCCTCAGCCCTCCGCTCGGCCCCAAGCGCGTGCTGGGAATCGATCCGGGCTACCGCACCGGCTGCAAGGTGGTCTGTCTGGACAGGCAGGGCAAACTTCTGGAGTATGACACCGTATATCCGCATTTGAACGAAAAAAAAGACCGCCAGGCGGCCGCTAGGATTGCCGATCTTTGCCAACGCTACGCTATTGAAGCCATCGCCGTCGGCAACGGAACCGCCGGCCGTGAGACAGAAGTCTTCGTTCGTCAGATCGAAGGCTTGAAGGGCGTGCCGGTTTTGCTGGTCAATGAGAGCGGGGCATCGATATATTCGGCCTCGGAAACGGCCCGCCGCGAATTCCCTGACCTGGACCTCACCGTTCGCGGAGCCGCATCGATCGGCCGCCGGTTGATGGACCCGCTGTCCGAACTCGTCAAGATTGAACCGAAATCCATCGGCGTCGGTCAATACCAGCACGACGTCGATCAGTCGGCCTTGAAGAAGGCCCTCGACGATGTGGTCGTCAGCTGCGTCAACGCTGTCGGCGTCGATGCCAACCGCGCCAGTATGGAACTACTGACCTATGTTTCCGGACTAGGTCCTCAGCTGGCGGCGAACATCGTGGCATACCGCAATGAAAACGGTCCGTTCGAGTCGCGGGAAAAACTGAAAAAGGTTCCTCGCCTGGGCCCCAAGGCCTTTGAGCAATCAGCCGGATTTTTGAGGATCCACGACGGCATCGATCCCCTCGATGCCAGCGCCGTCCATCCGGAGAGTTATCCGGTGGTCGATACGATGGCCCGGAATCTCGGCTGTTCAGTGACGGATCTGATGAGAGACGCGTCTCTCAGAAACCGCATCGAGCTATCGGACTATGTCAGTGATCGGATCGGCCTGCCCACGCTGCAGGACATCCTGGCCGAACTGGCCAAGCCGGGGCGCGATCCCCGCGAAGATTATTCATCCATCGATTTTGCCGGCCACGTCAACGACATCGCCGATCTCCGAGCGGGGATGTCCCTTCCAGGCGTGGTCACCAATGTCACGGCTTTCGGTGCATTCGTCGATGTCGGTGTCCATCAGGACGGTTTGGTCCATATCAGCGAATTAGCGGACCGCTTCGTACGTGACCCATCGGATGTCGTTGCGCTCAATCAGCGGGTAAAGGTGACCGTTATCGATGTCGACCTGGAACGGCGTCGAATCTCACTGTCCATGAAGACGGCTCCCGGTGATCCTTCGGCGGCTCAAGCAAAGAAAGAAACCAGCCGCCCAAAACCGGCCAGAGTCAAAAAGGCCAATCAACGACTGAAGGACCGTCCATTCAACAACCCCTTTGCGGAAGCCCTTGAACGGAGGCGCAAAAGTTAATCCGTTCTGGCGAAGGTCTCCCCCATGCGCGCTGTTGTTCAAAGAGTTAAAGAAAGTTCGGTGTCGATCGATGGTCGGGAGGTGGCCCGAATCGGTGGCGGGATGCTCGTACTGCTCGGCGTGGCCCGGGCGGATGCCGAAGCCGATGCCGGTTATCTGGCCGAAAAAATACCCCATCTGAGAATTTTCGAGGATGCTGAAGGCAAGATGAACCGCTCGTTGATCGAATGCGGCGGCGAGATGCTGGTGGTATCCCAGTTTACCCTCTACGGGGATTGCCGCAAGGGAAGGCGCCCGTCCTTTATTGAAGCCGCCGCGCCGGAAACGGCACGGCGGCTCTATGAACGTTTCGTCGCGGCGGTCAGGGGGAAAGGGCTGCGGGTTCAAACCGGCCGCTTCGGTGCCTCAATGGCGGTGTCGCTGGTCAACGACGGGCCGGTGACCCTCCTGGTCGAAAGCGGGCCGCCGTAGGCAAGATCGTATCAATGGCCTGGCGGGAGGGGTAGGCCGAGTTGATCGCAAAGGGCCCATGTCAGAAATTGGGTGTAGACCCTCCAGCTGTCATCTCCATAGCCGCCGGCCATCAAATAGGCCATGGGAATGCGGCGAACCTTCAGGAATTCGTATACCAGCCGATCCCTCGCAAAGAGCTGCTCCAGGCTCAATTTCAGTGCGGCGGTGGAGGGAAGTTCGTCGTTCTCGTACGGATCGGCACCGAAAACGACCACGGCTAGGTCCGGATGCGACCTGAGACCCAGTTCCTGAAGCCCCTCGTCGAGCTTTGAAACGTAAAGCGGCTCCTCGTCGGCATATACCGGGATATCGATATCGCTGGGGATGAAAGAGGGCTTCAGACGGCCGTCTGCGTCGTGCGGCGGACCATCGAGCGGCCAACCCTGCCCCATATGTATGCTGAGGGTGACAATGGAAGGATCCCCGTCTGTGAGGGCGGCGGTGCCGTCACCTTTATGGGCATCGGTGTCGATGACCCAGGCGGTCTCTATCCGCTGGGTCGCCTGCAGTTTTCTAATGGCCACCACAATATCATTCAGCAGGCAGAAGCCGTTTCCGAACGATTTCTGCGCATGATGCATTCCGCCGCCGAAATAAAAACAAAACCCTTTCTCCAATGCGACGTTGCAACACTGCCAGGTGCCGGAAACGCGGTCCTGGATACGTCCGAACAACTGGTTCAACGGCCGGGAGGCGGCAGCCGGCGCGTATCGGTGATACCGCCCCTGAAAGTCGACCAACTCGTAAGTCTTGACGATTTCGGCTTCCAGGGCGTCCGAAAACAATTTGCCGATATAGGCCGGGTCGTGAACGCGTTCGAGGTCCGCCCGCTCGAGTCGCTGTCGGCTTTTGGGCGTAAACCACTCCCCCATCCGCGGTCCGATCAGCGGGTGCGCCTTAAGGCTCTCGAATGTTCGCCTCGCCCGGCTGTCTTTAATGGGAATTTGGATGCCGAATTCGTGGAAACTCACCGGCTGTGCCGGATCGTAGATAATCATCGTGTCACCGGTTCTTCGGCAGGGTATTGAAGCCTACCTCTCCGGCGAAGCTCGAATCACCTGGCAGATTCGCAATGAAGCGCCCTGTCAAACCAGAACCTCCCCGGTTTTTGCGGAGACGCTTCTTTCCTCATCCATGCGCCGCAGTCCTTCCAACAGCATCTCCATGAAAGAGCCCATTACGGGTGCTTTCTTTTCTTTTTCCGATAAATCCTGATTGAACTTGAATCGGCCCTCGGTTTCTTTGAGAATTTCGAAGAAGGCTTCTTTGCCGCACAACTCGTTGATCGCCGCCGCCACCAGCTCACCCTCGCGGAAGGTCAGCATGGCCGTTCCTTCATTCAAGATCAGGGACAGCCGGCCGGTCTTCTGGTTCAGGTTCAATGTCTGGGCAATCTCTGTCGGGGGCATATCCGAAAGCCGTCCCATCATGCCGGAGGTGATCTCTTCGGC
The DNA here is from genome assembly GCA_963792945.1 of uncultured delta proteobacterium. GTDB lineage: Bacteria > Desulfobacterota > Desulfobacteria > Desulfobacterales > SG8-13 > JARFQH01. The sequence goes on from CAWBYM010000006.1 coordinate 450,734, forward strand.
AACCGCCAGGTTCGATTTGGCCAGTCGTTGGGCCAACAGGCGGGCCAGGTACATTTGAATCGACGGAAATTTGTTCAGGATCTGTTTAAAGTCTTGCCCCTTGATGAAAATAATCGTGGCCGGATCCACGATTTTGACGGTCGCGCCTATCGGTTCGCCGCTGATCAGGCTCATCTCCCCGAAGACATCGCCTTTCTGCAGGAATGATAATCGGACGCCTTTGTCATCGAGAACATCCACGGTTCCGGCCAGGATGATGTAGAGGTGCCTGGCCGGATCGCCTTTTTTCAGAACGATCTCGTCGCGTCCGTATTTCTTCAATTTCAACAGCGCCACGATATCCTTCAAGTTCTTCCGGTCGAGGGCTTGGAATATCGAGAAATTGCTGAGGAGTCTGGCGACGGCGTCTATTTTCTGGACGCGGTCCTTACCGACGTGCGATTTCAGGGTATTCTGGCGCGAAGACGGCTCGACGGTTATACTCCCGGTGCACCCGCTGCAGACGATAGCCTCGCCAGGGATCCGGTCGGCACTTTCGTAATTGACCAGAACTCGGGTGAGATCGGCAACAAAAATACGGCAGGTCTCTTTCTCGTAAGGGGGTGCGATGACCGCCGTTGAAACAAAAGTCTTCTCGCGTTTCAGTTTCAACAGCAGGGCATTGCCCGACAGTTTGAACTCATCCCCCTTGCTGTAGTAAGGGCATTTGCGGTTTTCCACGACTCGGAAAACAGCTTCAGAGCTGCTCATACCCATTTTCTCCGTCCGGCCACCAGGGCATGCAAATGGTTTCGGGTGACCACTGGTCATGGTCGGCAAACCATTTTTCCTACCCATGCCGGAGTGAAAGCGGCCGATCCAAACAATGGACGTTAAGTATAATATTCAGAATGTTATAACATTTGACACTTTAATCACGAACCTGGAATCGATCAATTTTGGGTGTATAAACACTACCCAGAGGGAAATCGACCGGTTTCGTACAAAGCCCGGCTATTATACCATCTTTTACTTGTGATCGGCAATCGCATTCCGGACGCCGACAGCCGGTTTCGACCGTTAGACCGCAGCTGCATCGCCTTTGGTTTCGGCAGATGGCGGACGACGACAAATGCGGGCTCACAATTTCAAATGACCGCCCTAAATTGATCGACCAGCCCGGCAAAGTGCCGGCAGGCCGACCGAACCGGTTCGGGAGATCGCATATCCACCCCGGCGCTATTCAGCGCCTCCAAGGGAAACCGGCTGCCGCCCAGTTTCAGAAAGTTCAGATAGGCGTCGCGGGCGGTTTTTCCTTCCCCGGCTATCTTCTCGGCCAGAGCGACGGCCGCGGAGATGCCCGTAGCGTATTTGTAGACGTAGAAGGCGGAATAAAAATGGGGGATCCGTAGGCACTCCAGGCTCAACTGCGGATCGATGACCATGGCATCCCCGAAGTAAGCCTGGAGCAGATCGCCGTATATCTGCATGAAATCCGCCAAGGTCAACGGCTGGTGGTTTTCGGCCAGTTCGTGGGTGTTTTTCTCAAACTCGGCGAACATGGTTTGCCGGAAAAGGGTGGCCCTCATATTATCGATCTCGCGGTTGAGAATGTAAGCCTGCATTCGGGCGTTGCCGTCATAGCGGGTCAGCAAATGACGGTTGAGTAGCGCTTCGTTCAACGTGGAAGCGACTTCGGCGACAAAAATAGCGTAGCCATGGTCGACATACGGCTGATGCCTTCGTGAATACTGGGAGTGCATCGAATGCCCGGCTTCGTGAACCAAGGTGTAAAGACTGTTGATACTGTTTTCTTCGTAATTGAGCAGGATATAAGGCGGTGAATCGTAGCAACCGGATGAATAGGCGCCACTGCGTTTTGCTCGATTTTCATAACGGTCCACCCAGCCACCCAGGAGCCCATCCCGCAGTTCACGGGTATAGTCGGCGCCGAGCGGCTCGAGAGCCTCCACCGCCACATCAACCGCTTCCGCGTATGGCATGTGAAAGGTTACATCCGGGACGATCGGGGTGTACGTGTCGTAAAAATGCAAATCCGATATTCCCAGGACCTGCCGCTTCAAATCCAGGTAGTCGAAAAGCGGTGGCAAGTGCTCGCGCACCGAAACGATGAGATTGTCGTAAACCGCTTCAGGAACGTTGTCTTCAAACAGGCTGGCCGCTCGACAACTGGGAAACCGTCGCGCCCGGCTGTAGAACAGATCCTTTTTTACGGAAAAAGAGAGGCTTGCCGCTAAGGTGTTCTTATGGGCGTCATAGGCGGCATAATACTGGAAAAAGGCCTTCCGCCGAACATCCCGATCCGCCGAGGCCAAAAGGGTGATAAGGTTGCCATGGCTCAATTCCAGTTCACGGCCCGTTTCGTCCGACAGCGTTCCAAAGAGGAGATCGACATTGTCCAGTTGGCTGAAAATCTGATAGGGTGCCTGCGTCACCTCGAAACTCATGGCCAGAAGTTTTTCTTCTAAGGGGCCGAGGGTGTGCGGTTTGTTGCGTAGAATCTTCTCGAGAAAGAATCGAAAAGGTTTCAAGGCCCGATTGTCGATAAAATCCTGCATGAGCATATCCGGCAAAGCCTGCACTTCAGGAGTGAAAAAGCTGGCGGATTCAGACGCCCGTGTCATCAAATGGGTCGCCCGTTGCAAAAAGCCCAGATAATAGGTGTCGGATTTGTCCTGGTCGCTTCGAAGGTGGGCGTAGGTATACAGCCGGTCGATGCGCCGCAGAATCGATAAGTGAAATTGGATGGCTTCGCCGAGTACGGCCGCAGATTCACGCAATCGACCGTTGAACCCCTCATATTTCCCGATCTCCTGTTCAACCCCGGTCAACAGATCCGTCCATTCCGCGTCCGTCCTGAAAAGCGGGGTCAGGTCCCACTTGTCGCTCTCGGGTATAGCGGCCCTTTCAGGGATCCTTCCGGTGTTCATTTCGATGGTCCTTTCTTCGTTAAGATACAGGCATCTGGTCGCACAAGGCATCTCCTTTTTTTGCGACGCTGGTGACAATAGTGAATTTGGTTACATCTTTATTTAAGATGAAAATTACACAGCTCCAGGGCCAGGATAAGCCGTCTTCGCGCCAAGAAGTCGCCAAGCCATTAATATTAATTGGAATTAAAAAAGAATAGCGGGTCCGATCAACGAAGGCATACGTTTTGCTTATCGTACCTGTAAACGGCAGGTGCGGCAATCCGAAATCCACCCTATCCCACCCCGACACGGTGTGCGATGGCAGATGGCGACCTCCATCGCCGGGCAGGTGATTGGCTATGACTACTCGTCCGACATATCGAATCAACTTGGACCGCCGATCCGGCAGGGATCGACGCAGTCGACCGAGATTCAGCGGCATCAAACCGCTGCTCAGCGGTAAACGCGAACACGCACGGCGACGAACCGACAAAAACAGCATGGTTTACTTCGACCGCTACAATCCGGTGACGCGGTGGTTCGTCGTATCAATTCTGGTATTGAGCGTGGTGGATGCTTTTCTAACCGTGATGCTGATTAGAAACGGTGCCGTCGAGCTCAATCCCGTAATGGCCTATTACCTGACTATGGGGACCCAGGCTTTCATATTGGTAAAATACGCCCTGACCAGCTTGTCGGTTTTCATTCTGTTGGTTTACAGCAGTGTGGTCTTACGGGGATCTCGGATTCACCTCCGGTCGGTATTTCCCTTGATTATCACTGCTTTTGCATCCGTGGTGGTTTGGGAGCTATACCTGATGGTCAGAGTTGTATTCTGATGGGGGGAGTGTCCGGGCGATTCCGCAGCAGCGCCTCTATCTTACCTTGAAACGGCTGACGATTCGCACGCCCACAAAACAATAACCCTTGAACTGACCTTCATTGGCTCTGGTGATATGCATAATCTCGGATCTGTGAAATTCCCGCGGTCGTCCGCCCGGGCCCAAATGAAATTGAATCTCGATCTCCATTCCGGACCGCAGGTTCCGCAGGATGGAGGAGTCCTCGGCCACAAGGAAACACGTTCCATTGTGGGATATGTCTCTCAGTTTGAACTGGTGGATGGGTATACCGCTGACCCGCACCACAGCGCCGCATTCGGGACTGGTCGCCGACCTTTCCTCACGGCGCTTATCTCTATAATCATTCCCTGTGTCTCTATCCCGCAATGTTTCACCTCGATCATCCGGTGCAATCCAAAATTGTCCGGTAGGCGCAAAAGAAACGACGCCACCCAGCACTCCATTCGATCCTTCTGAATAAGATAGTCGTTTCCGAAAATCAAGAGGCACCGCAATTTCGATCTCCTGGGGTTTTTTGCGCAAAACAATGCGGCAAATCCCCCAAGCCTGATCCCATTGTCATGTGGTCTGTCGGCCCCGTAGATGTTTTAACCGATTGAATTATTTACATTAATATTTTTAGAATAAAATGGCACGAACTTTGCCACTTGGTGTCAGAGAGAAATGGTCACTCTCAACCGGACACCAACAATGAAAAAGCCCAAAGTCAAATACGACAAGCGCCGAAATGGACGCTACACCCATCGCAGCCAAATCGTTAAAGAGAGTCTCACGGCGGGCACGGTGGTTATCGGTCTGATGCGCAACTACAGCATGGGTGGATTCGGATTTGAGTCCAACATCCTGATCACCCGTAAGAACGTCCTGTTTCTCGGCCTTTCTGATTCGCCCTATGCCATCACACCCCAAACATATGAATGTCACAAGGTCAAGATCCAGTGGCGCACTGATGTCCTTCGCTCCCGTTACAGGTATGCTTACGGGGTTCAACACCTGGATCCGATCGGGGTCTTTCCCGAATATTCGGAACAATACTACTGCGACATTCCAAAGTACCTGGAGCTGATTAAAGCGGTTAACGACGAGCTGAGAACATCAGATTTACGAAGGTTCAAAAGAAGGCAGATGGCGACGGCGGTCTATTTTGTTGCCGAGAATAATATTTATAAGGGATTGATCCGCGATGTCAGCCGGGGGGGAATCTTTATCGAATCCAAGAATCGCTTGAAAATCAACCAGCATATCCATTTTGTCATCCCCGGCACAAAATTCGACAATGGGGTCATGGTCAAAGCCCAAATCGTCCGCCAGTCGCCCTCCGGCTTCGGTATCCAGCTTCTGGGGGTCTTGAAAGTTTAGACGCCGATCGCAGGGCCGATCACCAAAGAGCGATGCCGGCCGTTCATCGCCGCAAATCAAGGAATGCCAACCGCCGCATACACCCGAATGCGGTTTTCCAGAATGGTTTTGATGGCCCATCAATCGCGTTTATGAAGTATTCGTAAGAGTGTTACCTTGTCTTCATACACAATGAGGCCTTTTTTCCTTAAACACCGCCTGCAATTGATCTTGTGCATTATTTATGATGTTGTAATATTTAATTAAATTATTATTTTTCACATTTAGCACGAATATTGCATAAAAATATCGGCAAAGAGAAATTGACACGACCATCCTCAAATTTCTCTGTATTCCTCCCCTCAAGGGCAGCCATGGTGGCTGCCCTTGCTTGTATGCGAGAACCTTTCTTCTGCCCTTTTTCAACTTGACAACGGTCGGCCGGATATGGTGGCACTGGTAGCTGCCTGGTAAGTATCGCTCTCAAGGTCAGGGACAGGCCTCAGGGCGATTCGGCTTCTCGGTCGCCAACCGCAACAGAATCCGGCCGGAAAGTTGAACCTTTATCGCTGGCAGGGCCTGTCACCGATAACGAATAACAGTCCCACCTCGGTTGTGGTTGCGGGAAACGTTACAATCCCGTCGGCGACCGAATCCCTGCTGGACAATACGAGTGAACGGGGTTAAAACCGATGACCGGAAACAACCCATCACATCTAATCAGAGGAGGCACTCGATGCGAATCCTGACGAAATTCAGCCTGCCGTTGATAGTGGCTGTGAGCCTGTTCCTGTTCATACATGCTTCGGCGCAAGCCAAGATCGTTCTCAAATGCGGTACCTCAACCCAACCCAGCCACATATACAATCAGGCCGTGGAGTATTTCGCCAAGATCGTCGCGGAGAAGAGCAATGGTGAGATTGACGTTCAGCTGTTCCCTGCCGCGCAGCTCGGTTCTGAAAGAGACATGGTCGAAGGTCTTCAGATCGGGTCCCTTGAAATGACCCTGACGTCAACCGGCCCGCTCGGAAATTTCGTGCCACAGGTCAAGCTTTTTAACCTGCCGTTCTTGTTCAAAGACCGCCAATCCTGCTACAAGGTGCTCGACGGCCCGATCGGCACCGGCATTGCCGAACTGTTTTTAAATGTCGGCATTCGTTCCCTCGGCTGGTATGAAAACGGTTTCCGCAACATCACCAACTCGAAAAGACCGATCGAAAGCCCCGATGGAATGGACGGCCTGAAAATACGTGTGATGGAAGACGACGTCTTCATCCTGACGATGAAATCGCTAGGGGCCAGCCCTCTGCCAATGGCCTTCGGCGAGCTTTACACAGCCCTTGAGCAGAAGACCGTCGATGCCCAGGAGAACCCCCTGGCCGTCATCCACTCTTCTCGTTTTTTCGAAGTTCAGAAATACCTGTCCATGACCGGCCATTTCTACTCTCCGGCCATGCTCCTGATCAGTGAAATTGCCTGGCGTAAACTGTCTGCCGAGCAGCAGCAGATCCTTCTGGATGCCGCCACAAAAGCGCGAGACTTCGAACGCCGGATTTCGATGGAAGCCGACCAGAGCCTCGAGGCCGAATTAAAGATAGCCGGGATGGTGGTGACTCATCCCGACAAGTCGCCCTTTGTCGAAGCCGTCTCCTCCGTATACGACAACCTCGCGGTCATCGAAGCCATCGGCGGCGGCAATGCGTCGGAAGGAAAACGCCTGATCGACGCCGTCCGCGCCGCCGCAAAATGAACGCTCGCGCTCAAGGCCTGTGCGGGGGTTCCTTTAACCGGCTGCAAGACCGCCATCAGCCGCCGCTGACCGTCGTTTCGTCGGCGGCGGCCGAAAAAAGATCACACCGAGAAAACGATATAGCGAACGCAGTGGGCCGGGTGCGTTACCGGAGCTTGTATGCTGTCACGTCTCTTTGACGCTATGGACCGGGGTATCAACTGGTTTCTGGCGGCGATGATGGCGGCCATGGTCGCCATCATCGCCGCCCAGGTATGGTATCGTTTCGCGTGGAACGATCCCTTGTCCTGGTCCGAAGAACTCGGCCGGTACCTGTTTGTCTGGATCTCCTTCATCGGAGCCGCAGCCGGTGTCCGGTACCAGGTCCACCTGGGGATCGACCTGCTGCAGAAGATCCTCGCCCCGGGCCTCTATCGCTGGGTGGTCATCGCCGTCAATGTGATGATCCAGGCATTCCTGCTGGTGATCGCCTACTGGGGGTTCAAGATCCTGGGAATCATCAAATTTCAGACCTCCCCCTCCATGAATATCCCGATGGTTTTCCCCTACCTCGCCGTTCCGGTGGGCTGCCTGTTCATGTTCATCAACTCACTCAGGATATCGGTTGCGGCCTTCCAGGGAAAACCCCTCGACATGGAGGTCAGGACATGACCGCCATTCTGTTCGTCTCCCTGGCCGTCTGCTTCGGGCTCGGCATGCCGATCGCCTTCGCCCTTGGCGTCGCCTCGGTGGCCACCCTGCAGTTCGGCTCCAACCTGCCTCTGACACTGGCGGCCCAGAGACTTTTTACCGGCACGGACTCATTCCCGTTGATGGCTATCCCCTTTTTCATGCTGGCCGGTGAACTGATGGAATCCGGCGGCATATCCCGCCGCCTCTTCGATTTCGCCCATGCTCTGGTGGGATTTGTCTACGGCGGGCTGGCTATGGTGGCCGTGGTGGCTGCCATGTTCTTTGCCGGAATATCGGGGGCCGCCGCCGCGGATACCGCGGCCGTGGGGGCCGTATCCATACCGGCCATGATCCGCAAAGGATACCAAAAAGGCTTCGCCGCGGCCGTCCAGGCCGCCGGCGGATCGATAGGGGTCATCATTCCGCCCTCCATTCCGATGATTATTTTCGGCGTCGTCGGCGGGGTCTCGATCGGAAAGATGTTCATGGGCGGATTCATTCCGGGTCTGCTCATCGGGGGCGGCCTGATGGCCGCCAGCTATATTCTCGCCAAGAAAGCCGGTTACGCGCGGGATGCCTTTGCGGGATACAGGGTAATCCTGCGGACGTTTTGGGGCGCGGTATGGGCCCTGCTCATGCCGGTGATCATCCTGGGCGGCATTCTAGGGGGCATATTCACTCCGACGGAAGCGGCCGTCGTTGCGGCATTGTACGGGCTCATCGTCGGACTGATGGTCTATCGGGAGTTGAATCTCAAAGACCTGCCGCGGATTTTGGCCCGGGCCGCCGTTTCCACCTCTACGGTGATGCTGTTGATCGCCACAGCGAGTATCTTCGGTTGGATCCTCACGGCCGAAAGGGTACCGCAGAATGTGGCCGCCTATCTGGTGACCCTCAGTTCGTCCAAGCACGTCATCTACGGCCTGATCCTCATCTGTCTTCTCGTTGTCGGGACCTTCATGGAGACCTCGGCGTCCCTGATCATTCTGACGCCGGTGTTTTTACCGGTCATCGAAAAGATCGGTATCGACCCGGTTCACTTCGGTGTGGTCATGGTGACCGCTCTGGCCATCGGCATGCTGACCCCGCCGCTGGGCATCTGCCTGTTCATTTCATGCAATATCGCCCGGATCCAGCTGTCTGAGATCATCGCCTACATTCTACCGTTTCTCGTCATCATGATTGCGCTCCTGGTCCTTATCACCTATGTCCCGGAGCTGGTCATGTTCATTCCCGACATCTTGTCGGAGTGAGTCGCTCATGGCTGAAGTCACCATCCCGTTCGATGGCCGTCCCCTCACCTTCGACGTACCGGACCCCCATCTGGCGGAGGTGCTCACCCAGTTATCGGCAGTGAGCAGCGCATTCTCAACCCCCTCTTGACAGCCCGATTCGGTTTTGCCAATGTCAAAATCGATGCCGGGCATCAACAGACCCATCGCCGTTCGTCCTTTTTTCGATGGCGATCGACAGATCACCGGGTCTGCCGGTCGATAACGTCCCATTCACCAAAGATCTAGGAGGCTATATGAAAAGTATGTCGCGTGCTTTGGTCGTTTCAGTTTTGGTTCTGGGGATCATCGCCACCGCCCATGCGCAGTTCAACAGGCCTGAGGAGGCCATCAAATACCGGCAGGCGGTCATGTTTCTGATCGCCCAGCATTTCGGGCGCATTGCCGCTGTGGTGCAGGGGAAGGCCCCCTACGATAGCGTGGCGGTCGGGCAGGACGCCGCTCTGGTCGAGACGCTTTCAAAGTTGCCGTGGGAGGCCTTCAGTGTTTCCGGAACCGACAAAGGGCAGACCGGATTGAAATCGAACGCGTTCTCGGAACCGGACCGGTTCAAGCAGGCCGCCGGCGTATTTGAGGCCACGAGCAGCGCCCTTGCCGGTGTCGCCAAGAAAGGCGGACTCGATGACCTCAAGGCGCCGTTCGGAGAGGTGGCTCAGAGCTGTAAAGGCTGCCACCAAGAATTTCGTTCACAGTAGCTCGGACATCGATCATGCCAGGAGATGGTGCGCTGGGCAGAATAAAAGCGTCAACGCACAAGCGTGTAGACGGCGAGGACGGAGAGCAGGGCCAGACCGGCGGCAAGCCAAAGATTCCCTCCGACGGGATCGGACCTTCCGGTCCACCTTTTGACTCCGGTGATCATTGGAGTGATCAGGTTCTCGCGTTTGACCAGGAGATAAAAAATCACGGCCATGACATGCAAGGCAACCAGCATGGCAATCACACCCGAATTGAACCGGTGAATCCGGGTCAGCCAATCGCTGGTGGCCTTGCTGACGTAAACGGCCAGTGGACCTTCGGTGAATATATCGTCATTGGCAAATAGGCCGGTCGCGGCTTGAATCAACAGAGCCAGCAGCATGGCCATGATCGACCACCCGCCGAGGGGATTGTGTCCGAAATATCCTGGTGACCGGCGGTCCATCAATCCCGCCGCGTAGCGGACAAGTGTTGCCGGGCCCCGTACGAAAGCACTGAAGCGTGACGGGCGGCTGCCGACAAAACCCCATGCCACCCGGAACAGCAACAGCGTCAATATCCCATAACCGCTGATCAGGTGGTACGGCATGGCGTTGCCGCCCATCTTGGCCGTGGTGTAGGAGACCAAAACGGATATAACCAGTAACCAATGGAAAAGCCGGGTGGGAAAATCCCATACCGGCACGGGCCGGGGATGTGTATTTTCACCACCCTGCACCTTTAACGTCGCCGCCACGCTTCCCTCCTGTTTTTGTGGGGTTAAATTGAGCACCGATCGGAAAAGCGGCCCCTGCCAAACGTTAAGAGCCACCGGGGATAGGGGATCGGAAACCACCCAATCGGCACACGGAACGATATTATTTATTACTAATTAATATAATATATTTTATGTAATTTATTAAACATATACTTTAATTTAATCTGCCCGGCCATTCGTTCCTTTTGATGAAAAATTCCGCCTTTTCCCGCTCACCTTTCCACCTCTTCGCTGATTCCGGTACGGTAACTCTCCAGCGGTTCTTTGAGGCTGCGGATAGCCTGCGTCCAAAAATCCGCGTCGGTGAAGTCGATACCCAGGGCCTGCCGGCCCACTTCTTCGACCGGGCCATTGCCCGAAGCCATCAAAAACGATTCGTATTGGGGTATGAATTCCTCACCCAGGAGTCGGTGCCGATGAAAAAGGGCCCGGGCCAGCAGGTACCCGAAGGTGTAAGGAAAATTATAGAAAGAGGTGTCGGTGATAAAAAAGTGGAGTTTTGATGCCCAAAAGTACGGGTCGTCGCCGTCGTCAAGCAGAGCGTCACCATAGATTCGGCGTTGGGTTTCGCCCATGAGCGCCTTGAGACGCGCGACGGACACCTCCCCTTCCCGGCGTTCCTGGTAGAAGGCTTTTTCGAATTCAAACCGGGTCGTGATATCGAGCAAAAAAACCGCCGCATCCGTCAGTTCGTTGTCCAAAAGACCGAGTTTCTCACTACCGTCAACCGTCCGGTCATTGTAAAGCCCCTCGATGAGCAGATGCTCTGCAAATATCGAAGCGGTCTCTGCCAAGGTCATCGGATACCGGCGGGCAAAAGGCCTGGCCTGGTTGAGCAGATGCCCGTGCCAGGCGTGACCCACTTCGTGGGCCAAGGTGGTGACATCCCCCAATGATCCGTTGAATGTCATATACACCCGCTGCTCTCCGGTAAGGGACGATCCAGTACAAAAAGCACCCGGCCTTTTTCCAGGCCGGGCTTCGGATTCGATCCAACGCTTCTTCAAGGCTCCGCGGAAGTAGTCGGCCAGGGCCGGGTAAGTTAATGTAAAAGCCTTGTGGACCATATCGACCGCCTGTGGCCATTTGATAGCCTTTGTGTCGGCCAGCGGCAAGGGGGCTTCGCGCTCGAAAAACCAAATGCCCTTGCGGCCGAAATAGTGCGCTTTTGCTTTGAGGATATCCCTTGCCGTATCTAAATTTTGAAAAACAGCCTGATACATGGCCTCCAGCGTTGCGGCACTGACGGCCGCACCGAAAAGGGCCTGATCCATAAAATGCTTTATCCGTCGATGACGATACAGTGTCAAACGGGTCCCGGCAATGGCGTTGAGAGCGGCGGCGCACGAATCTTCGATTCCTTGCCAGGCCCGATTCCCCCCTTCGAACGCGGCACGGCCTATTTCCCGATCCGGATGCGACATAAGGGATCGCCATTGAGATATCGGCCTTCGCTCCACCCGGCCGTCTTTGCCCGTGTATTCGAATTGCAGCTTGCCGGAGATCTTGTTGTACAAACGCCCCCAAGACGTAAAGCCGTCGACATTCAGGTCCGAGGCCAAAGCCTCTTCTTTGGGGGACATGGTGTATCTGGCCCGCTGTCGCAGTCGGTTGAGGTAATGCGCCACATCTTTGACTTCCGGGCGCCCACAGAACGATAAAAATACGCCGGCATTGGCTCTCTTGAACGTCTTCAGGATATCGATTTCGCCTTTTTCGTAAGCCGCGGCCAGACCGACAAGGGCGGCCCGTTCCGTGGCGTAATCCTCATTTTCCGCGTGGGCCGATTCGAGGCAGCCCAAGTAGGAAGAAAGATGCCCCAGCCGGCTGGAAACATTTTCGGCCGAGACAATCAGCAACGCCCACTTCTCGCTGTTCTCCCGGGTAAGAGTCCCGATCTTTTCCAGATTCCGTTTGAGCGCTGCAATGTCCCGCTCCAGGTCAGACTTGAAGCGCCGCATCAAAGGTCCGTTGAATTCGGGGAAGTAGGACGTCAGGTCCCAGGTCACCCCTTTTTTATCGTTCACAATCATCTCCTCCCAGGATTTCGTATTTCGGGTCGCCACTCCTGGTTGGTGCTGCATACGTCCAGGGACTCCTATTTTAATCACCTTTTTTACGTGTGACAATTATGCTAAGAGTTACCCCTTGTATTCAGGTGAAGCTTGGAGGCTTCAGACGGTAACGCAGAAAGGGGGGCGTCGGTATGCCTATTGTGGAATTGAACCAAGTAAAGATGCAGGAATTGTTTCCGGGTGCCACGACAAGGATCGTTCACGCCGAAAGTATGACTTTCAGCTTTTTATCGGCAAGCGCCGGTGCCATCGTTCCGGAACACGCCCATCCTCACGAGCAGGTGGTCGTGGTCAAGGAGGGTGAAATGGAATTGACCGTCGGCGATGACACGTATCGACTGATTCCCGGTCAGGTTTTGACGATACCGCCCAACGTGACCCATTCCGGGCGAGCCATCACCGATTGTGACATTATCGATGTTTTCTGTCCGGTGCGCGAAGACTTCAAGTAGGCCATTTCGATACTTGGCGCTTCTATCAGTAAGTGTCATTTCCGGAATAAAAATACTTGTCCTGGCAGCCCTGGCAGATGGCGGAGATATGGTATTCAAATTCCGTTATGGCGTCGCGAAAACGCCGAGCCGGGCCGCCGCAGAGCTTGCAGGTCCGGTCCGCCCGCGCCCGGCAATTGCGCACGGCGACTTCCGGTTCGGATAAGACTTTGATCAATTCATCCAGAACTTGCATGGCATCTCCCCCCTTCCCTGCCGCCGACCCTGCCTGTGACGGGACTCGGCGCTCTTTCCCCCATCCGCCCGTATCCGCGGCTATGCCCAAATCTTTCATGATCAATTCAGCGAAATGTCGAGTGGCTGCCCATAACGGCACAGACGCATCCCGTTGTCCGAGGGATGGTGTAGTCTTGTCGTTTCGGAGGAATAGCGGATTCGTGTGCAGCATCAAGGTGTACCTTCCCTCTGACCGGTCATTGCGCGGCAACACTCCCCCTAAACACCGTAAATGCAGGTTTAATGCCAACAGATTCCTTCGGTCGAATGCGCCGAACAAGAATGACTAATTTGCCTTTATTTAGGCAACCATACGGGATCGTCCAATGCAGAGCCTCACTTTGGTTCGCATATATTCTTTACAATTGTATAGTTTGTTGACATATATGGAGCAGGAATGTATATGTAGTAGCCTACAGTTTGAGATTGACTCCCCAAACCGTGCGTGTTGGTCAAACACTCGGTTTCATGAATCCGGGCAGGAAAGCAGAAACCGTGAAATGGGAGATCCGCTATGGCAACGCCGATTCAAGAAGTCTGCCTGACAAACGACGATCTGACCCTCCTGTATGACCTGTCGATGTCCATCCATGCGATCGATGACCTCGACAAAATGCTCCAAAACATCCTCAAGAAAATGAGAGCGGTTTTCGACATCGAGGGGGCTTCCATTGCCCTTCACGATGCCGCAAGCAAGGAATTCTATTTTATCCAGACAGTTGAAGAACAGGGGGACGACACCGACGAAAAAATGGCCCGGATGCGATTCCCCGATGACTACGGGGTGGCCGGCTGGGTTTTTCGCCATAAACAGCCGGTGACGATTCCGGATGTGACAAAGGATCACAGGTATGCCGACAATCTCGACCTCCAGAAAGATGTCATCACCCGCTCCATGATTTGCGTACCGTTGAAATCGCGCAAAGAAATTATCGGGGTACTGTATGCGCTAAACAAACGCAACGGGATCTTCGATCAGAAAGACTCCCTTTTGCTGGAGATATTGTCAGGCACCATTTCCATCGCCGTTGAAAACGCCAAACTGTACGGTGAAATCAAAGATCATGCCGAAAATTTGGAGCGAGAAAATTTAAGATTGATGTCGGAGGTCCGTGACCGCTTCAATCTGCAAGGGATCATCGGCACGAGTCCGGCCATGAAAAGGGTCTTTGAACTGGTGGACAAGGTTGTGGGATCCACGACAACGGTATTTATCCAAGGGGAAACGGGTACAGGAAAGGAGCTGTTCGCTAAAGCTATCCATTACAACAGTCCTTTGAAAGCCAAGCCCTTTGTTGCCGAAAACTGCGGCGCACTTTCGGAAAATCTCCTCGAAAGCGAACTCTTTGGCCATGTGAAAGGTGCATTTACAGGTGCAATAGCCGACAAAAAGGGACTGTTTGAAATGGCGGACGGCGGCACGGTGTTTCTCGATGAAATCGCCGACATGCCCCACACCATGCAGACCAAACTCCTGCGGGTTCTGCAGGAAGGCCAGGTCCGGCCTGTGGGCGGTCCCCGTTATCACCGGGTCGATTTCAGGCTTATCGCTTCCTCCAACCGCGACCTTTTGACAGAGGTCAGTCAAGGCCGTTTTAGAGACGATCTGTATTACCGGCTGCACGTATTCCCCCTCGTTCTGCCTCCGCTCAGAAATAGAAAGGAAGACATCCCGATCCTTGTCGATCATTTTATCAAGAAATTGTCGAAGAAGCTCAAGCGGCCGAAAGCCCGGCTATCGCCTGCGGCCCTGGAATTGCTGATGCAGTTCGACTGGCCGGGCAATATCAGGGAACTGGAGAACGAGATCGAGCGGGCCCTGACCCTGGCCGGTGACGACAGAGAGATCAAGCCCGCCTGCCTGTCTGAAAAGATCGCCGGATCCCGGGCCGCGGAATTGAAAAACGACGCTGTCGATGTGACCCTGCAGGAAGCCGTCGAACGTTTGGAGCGCCACATGGTGTCACGGGCCCTCATGTCCACCCAGGGCAACCGCTCACAAGCCGCGCGTCACTTGGGCCTCACCCGCCAGGGCCTGTTGAACAAAATCAATCGATACCGGATCACCGCTTGATATCGAGCGCCCCTATCCGCCACATCGATGGTTTTCAATGGATTCAGCAGGCCGCCAGGTTCTTCTTTCCCCGCAGATCGCGCTGTTCTTGCCAGCGAAGCGAGACATCGGCCGATGGCCGTCACAATCGTCCTACCTCCAAGGGCGCTCGCCTTTCACGCCAGCACCCCCGTCCCAGCGTTATTCATTTTAGATGACGGTTTGACTTCGCGACGCCTGCCGGACGGTTCTTTTTCAAGGAGCCGGAAAAACGATTTGAACACCCCCCACAACCCTGATATAGGAAAGGATCTGCAGAGGAACGAACCGTAATCACCAAAGGAAAATATGATGCGCCAACCGACAGTGTTCATCGTCGATGATGAAGAACGAGTGTGCTTGAGCTTGGGAGTCATTCTCAAGAACGCCGGCTATCGATATGCGTATGCCACCTCCGGCGAATCTGCCCTAAAAGCCATTGCGGGGCATAAATTCGATCTGATTCTCTCGGATGTCCACATGCCCGGCATCGACGGCTTTGAACTGCTGGAGCGGACGCTCTCTTTGATGCCGGGTACACCGTTCGTTTTGATGACCGGCGATGCGACTGTGGATGCGGCCGTTACCGCTCTGCGCATGGGGGCCTATGATTATCTGAAAAAACCTTTCGAGCCCGAAGAACTGCTCAAGACCATCGAAAACGGATGGAAACAGAAGTACCTGCTTGAAAGAACCCACTTATTGCACCACCGCCTTAAACTCTCTGAACGCCGGTTTCGCTTCATCCTCAAAAATACGCCCGACATGATCTACACCCTCGATCCGGCCGGCCACTTCAAGTACGTCAACGATTCGGCCGCACAGACCTTCGGTTATCGCTCCAATGACCTCGTCGGGCAGCATTACGAATCGATTCTCTGGGATGAAGATCTTCCATACGCCCGTTGGCGCTTCAACGAAAGACGCACCGGCTCGAGAGCCACTTGCGGCTTGACTCTGCGACTGAAGCCCGGTCCCCGGCAAACCACAACCGCTACGAGCAACTACTTCTCGGTCATCGAGCTATACGCCAGCGGGGTTTACCGCAATGGCAAGGCCAGCGGGCCAAAGCCGCTCATTGGCACTTATGGAATCATCCGCGACATGTCCCAACACACAGACCGACGCAGCGATTCATCGAAAATCCTGGTCGCTGCCAAGTCTCATGACCGGAAGCTGCGGGAAATCGGATATGATCTGAACGGGTTCCTCTCCTCTACGATCGGCATGACTTCCGCCCTGAAGCAGAAGTTTCCATCCGACAGCCCTGACCTGGAACAGATTGAAAACATTGAATCCCATCTCTCTAAAAGCCATGCCCAAGCGCGGCACCTGTTGGCTCTGGTCAACGGCAAACCGCTGGATGATCGGAGCGCAAAACCCCGGGCGTCAACGCGCAGGGTTATCTTCAGGCTAAAAGCACCAAAAGCCAATCAAGTCCTGTTGGCGGGGGATTTCAATGATTGGGACGCCCTGACAAATCCTTTGAAAAAAAACAGCGACGGCCTCTGGGAAACCCATCTGCTGCTGCCGGCCGGCAGCTATGAATTCAAATTCATGGTGGACGGAAAATGGCGGGATGCGCAGGCCCACGAACGCACGGCACCGAACTCCTACGGAACGCTGAACAACCTGGTTGTCGTGGGGGAAAGCTAAAACCTGCTGCGCCGGTCAGTCCAATGCAATCTGTCGTCATCCATGGCGTTGTAAGGGCAAAGCCCCAGCAAAACCTCCTATTTTTAAGTATTACAATTCTCAATATTTCCGTAAAAAATTTAGACTCTTGATCATTGAAAACAACTGATGTTTTTTGGGCGGATTCCCGCCCCCTTTTTGGGAGATATGGATTGCAGATGTCGACATATACAACTGACCTGAGATGACCCATGAACTAAGGGGGACCAAATGAGTCCGGGATATAAGACACTGCTGTTTTCTCTGTCCTTTATTTCCTTCTGGGGAAGCGTCTTTAGTGGCAATGAGATATCCTCTCAGGAGTATGGCACGATGGCGTTTGAATCCCAGTACCAGTTCACAATTGCGAATGGCAATCTCGAGTCAGTTGATTGGACAGATCCAGATTCAATCAGGATGACAGCAGACATCATATCCAGATTTGGGGTCGTAGCGCTTCAAGGCATCCGAAGCGATAACGCCGAGACTGACTTATATTCATTGGTCGATGAATTGGACACATTTGGATATCAGTACGAGTTCCTTCTGGGTCCGGAGCTTGAAGCTGCCCCAAGCCGTTATGCTTTCCTCTATCGGACTGATTTGATGTATCCGATAGTATGGTATTCATACTATGGCCATTTGGAAGACGACTTTGGCTGGGTGCCTTTTGTAGCAAGGTTTGAAATTGACGATGGTGACTTTGATCTTACCCTTATCAACTTTTACACTGAACCGGAGTTGAGTCCCTGGGAAATCGATCTATTACCCGAGATCATTGATGACGTGAAAGAAAGGTTTCCGGACGAAGCCGACATAATTGTTTTCTGTTCGGCCAATAATGATTACAACTCCCCAGCAGTCACAGATCCCTTTAGATCATCATTAGAGCAGGAGGGTTTCATCTTTCTTTTAGACACTGAGACGATTTATGGTGCTGGAACTAACGGTACCGTCAGCATACAAATCATCATCGCCACCAACTCCGATGAAATGTTCTGGGAGGATGCAGAACTACTTGAGATTGGTGCCGAATCGACAACTATGGACGATAACGGTGTGGTTTCACCGACAAGTCAAGTGGGTTTCAGTACCATCACAGTTGTAAAAAATATGCCTGAAGACCCAGGTGACAAAAATGAAGGCGCAAGTGCTAAAGCCTTCTGTTTCTTTGGCACTGCGAGCAATTGATTCCGGTCATGGCCGATAACAAATCACCTGATTATTTGGAATTAAGCGGTACCTAAAGGCTGATCCTATCGATCATATACCTGGGCGTTGCACTTGCAATGGAAAACTATATGAGGCTTATGGTAAGTGAACCCCATGAACCAGTCGCCCACCAATATTGTGACGCTGTCTTCCACCGTACAGAGGCATTCAACCAGAAAACCCTATTCGGCCAGCCATGATAAGGAGTTCTGCAATTGAAACCGCCTCGCAAACACCGCAACATCACGGTTAAACGACTGCTTCTGGATGCCTTCCAATTGATTCTTTGCCAGTCGTGGGTCTGCCACCGCTTCGGCAAGCCATTTCAACCCAGCCGCAGCTGCGTTGAAATCGACATCACCTACAAATGCAACCTGAAATGCGTCAACTGCAACCGGTCATGCGCCCAGGCCCCCAGCGAAGTAGAAATGCCTGTCGCGACCGTCGAGGCCTTCATCGCTCAAAGCATCGATCAGAAGATCGCCTGGAAGCGGATCCGTGTCCTGGGGGGAGAACCCACCCTTCATAGACGGTTTTTCGACATCGTCGACCGTCTGATGGACTATCGACAGACCCATAACCCCGCTGTCCGACTGGTGGTGGGTACCAATTTTCATGGTCGCCGGGTTCGCCGGGTATTAGAGCGACTGCACCCTTCCATCGCCATTAAAAGTACGCTCAAGATCTCGCGTACGAATCTTTTCCGGCCATTCAACGTGGCACCCGTGGATACGCGCTTCAACCGATTTTCAGACTACAGCTGCGGCTGCCGCATCATCGAAGATTGCGGGTTGGGCCTGACCCCCTCTGGGTATTACATGTGTGCCGTCGCCGGTGGCATCGATCGGATATTCGGCTATCAACTGGGGCGACCGACCCTGCCGGACCCATCCCATGCCTTTGAGGACCAAATGGCGGCCTTTTGTCCGTTATGCGGTCATTTTGGCTTCCGATGGCCCACCCGGAAAGTCCAGCAATCTAAAACCTGGCGTCTGGCCTATACTATGACCGCGCAGCAGGCAAAAAAAAACAGCCTGAAGGAGGACCGTTCAAGCCAATGAAGGATTTGCGCGTATTGCACGTGCTCGGGCAGCGCCCGGAAATGACCGGCAGCGGGATCTATGTGGAGGCCCTGATCAGGGAAGCCCAAAAACAAGGTATCGCCTGCTGTCGAATTGCCGGTGTCCCCGCAGGCAGCCTGGACCCATCGGCGGATCAGCTATCCATCGATCGGGATTACGTTTTTTTTGAATCGGAAACACTCGATTTCTCGGTCGTCGGTATGTCCGATGTCATGCCCTATCGAAGTTCGCTTTTCAGTGAATTAAAAGGCCGGCACCTGAAGGCCTACACGGCGGAATTCATCCGTGTAATGGAGAAAACCCTGACGCGCTTTCGTCCGGATATCCTTCACACGAACCACCTCTTCCTGCTGTCGGCCCTGATCAGAAAACGCTTTCCGAATCTGCCCATGGTAACCACATGCCATGGCACCGACCTGAGGCAAATGGAGCTATGCCCCCATTTGAGACGATTCGTACGACAGTATTGCAAGCGCATCGACAAAATCATCGCCCTGAGTGCCGATCAGAAAAAGGAGATCCGCCGAGTGTACGAAATTCCCGCAGAGTCCATTGTGGTGATCGGCGGCGGATACGACAATACCCTCTTTAACCGCGGCCCCCAGCGCACTGCCGGTACGGTTCAGCTACTCTATGCCGGAAAATTGAATCGGAGCAAAGGTGTCCCCTGGCTGCTGCGATCCCTCTCGACGATCACCGACCAGGACTGGCACCTTCATATGGCAGGAAGTGGCAGCGGGCCGGAATACGACGAATGCACCAACCTGGCCAGTAACTTAGGAACTCGGGTGACCTTGCACGGGTATGTCAGCCATCGTCGATTGGCCGAAATGATGAAACGGACCCATATTCAGGTGCTGCCCTCCTTTTTCGAAGGACTGCCCCTGGTGCTTTTTGAAGGGCTGGCTTCGGGGTGCCGGATCATCACAACCAACCTTCCCGGTTTCAGTGAAATTTTTGGTAAAACTAAAAGCGACACGGTCCGTCTGATTCCGCTGCCACCCTTGGAAACCATCGACCGGCCGTACCGAAAGGACGAGGCTCGCCTGATCAATGCCCTGTCTAGCAGTCTTCTGGAAATGATCGCCGCTGTGAACCGTTCTCCCGACATCGACGATCCCGAGGCTGAAAAAATTGCCACCGACAATACGTGGTCGCGTGTTTTTGAACGAACCGTGTCCATTTACGAGGAGGTCGCAAAATCCTTTGGTCACCCTATCGATTTTTGTCGACCCGATTGACTATATTGGTAGGAAAAACTCATGAATGGGATAATAGCCCTTGAACGCTTGCCTAAGGTGCGCCTTGCAAATCGCGGAAGGTGTCACCCTTGAAGCGCCTGTCATGTTTTTTGGGGCTCTGATTCTGTGGCCAGCAAACTGTCAAATGGCCTAAAGAAGGCCGGCGTTTCAGGTTGTATTGAAACGCCGGCCTCATTTGTTGTAAATGGCTTCCGTGAGTGTTCAAGGCATCCGTCATCGCGGCGGCGCTTCCCGATCATCCAATTTGAAGTTCAGAATACGCTTCGGAAGCCCTTGAAGACGCTGATGCTGCGATCAGGCGAGGTCGAAGCGGTCAAGGTCCATTACCTTGTTCCACGCCGCTATAAAGTCGTGCAGGAACTTCTCCTGGGAGTCCTCACAACCATAGACTTCCGCCACGGCCCGGAGCTGGGAGTTCGAACCGAAGAGGAGGTCGACACGGGTGCCGGTCCACTTCAGTTCGCCGCTCTCGCGATCACGACCCTCGAACACGTCATCGTCTTCCGAGGTTGCTTTCCACGTCGTGCTCATGTCGAGCAGATTCACGAAGAAGTCATTGGTGAGCGTCTCTGGCCGCTGGGTGAAAACACCGTGCGGGGATTGTCCGAAGTTGGCATTCAAGACGCGCATGCCGCCAACGAGAACCGTCATCTCAGGCGCGGTCAGCGTCAGCAGTTGCGCCCGGTCAACCAGCATTTCCTCTGCCGAGACGGCGTATTTTTTCTTTTGGTAGTTGCGGAATCCGTCTGCAGACGGTTCGAGTACGTAGAATGACACCACGTCGGTTTGTTCCTGCGACGCATCCGTGCGCCCCGGCGTGAAGGGAACAGTCACATCGTGACCGGCATCCTTCGCAGCTTTCTCAACGCCGGCGCAACCACCCAGGACAATCAAGTCGGCGAGCGAGACCCGCTTTCCGCCGGACTGCGCGCTGTTGAACGCTTTTTGGATTCCCTCGAGGGTCCCCAGCACCTTTTTAAGCTGCTCGGGCTGGTTGACTTCCCAGTCCTTTTGCGGGGCGAGGCGGATACGCGCCCCGTTGGCCCCGCCGCGCATGTCGGAGCCGCGGAACGTAGACGCCGACGCCCAGGCGGTCGAGACCAGTTGGGAAACCGACAGGCCCGAGACAAGGATCTTGCCCTTGAGGTCTGCGATATCCTTCTCGTCGATCAGCTTATGATCGACTGCGGGCACAGGGTCCTGCCAAATGAGTTCTTCTTCAGGCACTTCCGGGCCGAGATAACGTGAACGCGGACCCATGTCGCGGTGGGTCAGCTTGAACCACGCTCGGGCAAACGCGTCCGCGAACTCCTCGGGGTTCTGCTGGTAGCGCCGCGCGATCGGCTCGTAGATTGGGTCGAAGCGGAGGGAGAGGTCCGCAGTGGTCATCATCGGCCGGTGCTTCTTTGACGGGTCGTGCGCGTCAACCACCATGTCCTCATCGTCCACGTCCTTGGCCAGCCATTGATTCGCGCCGGCCGGGCTCTTGACCAGCTCCCACTCGTATTTGAACAGCACGTTCAGATAGCCCATGTCCCATTTGGTCGGGTTCGGCTTCCAGGCGCCCTCGATACCGCTGCTGATCGTGTCACCGCCTTTGCCGCTGCCGAAGCTGCTCTTCCAGCCGAGCCCCTGTTCCTCGATGCCGGCGGCCTCGGGTTCCGGACCAACCAGTGCGGCATCGCCCGCGCCATGGCACTTGCCGAAAGTGTGCCCGCCGGCAACCAGGGCGACGGTCTCTTCGTCGTTCATGGCCATGCGGGCAAAGGTCTCGCGAACGTCACGACCGGAAGCGACCGGATCCGGGTTGCCGTCCGGGCCCTCCGGGTTCACGTAGATCAGCCCCATCTGCACAGCTGCGAGTGGGTTTTCGAGATCACGATCGCCGGTGTAACGGCTCTTGGGCTTGTCGCTTGTAGCCAGCCATTCATCTTCAGCACCCCAGTAGATGTCTTCTTCGGGTTCCCATATGTCCTCGCGGCCGCCGGCGAAGCCGAAGGTCTTGAAGCCCATCGACTCCAGAGCGCAGTTGCCGGCTATGATCATCAGGTCGGCCCAGGAGATTTTCTTGCCGTATTTTTGCTTGATCGGCCAGAGCAGGCGGCGCGCCTTGTCGAGGTTCACGTTGTCGGGCCAGCTGTTGAGGGGTGCAAAGCGTTGATTGCCGGACCCCGCGCCCCCGCGGCCGTCGCCCATGCGGTATGTGCCTGCGCTGTGCCACGCCATCCGGATAAAGAGCCCCCCGTAGTGACCGTAGTCGGCCGGCCACCAGTCCTGAGAGTCGGTCATCAGCGCATAGAGGTCCTTCTTCAGGGCCTCCAGGTCGAGTTTCTTGAATTCCTCAGCGTAGTTGAAACCCGCGCCCATCGGGTTGCTCATGCGGGAGTGCTGATGAAGAATCTTGAGGTTCAACTGGTTCGGCCACCAGTCCCGGTTCGACGTGCCGCCACCGGAAATGGGTTTGCTCGTCCTGCCCGTTACCGGGCACTTGCTTTCGTCAGTCATAGGGTTACCTCCTTTGGTTGTCAGTATTTGTGTGCTGTCTCGCTATGAATAGCGTGCTTCGGTGCTCATCTGTCTGATTAATTTTAGCGGACTTGTCGATTGCCGCTGGTGACAATGGGGAACTTGAAGGATCGTTAGAAGAACGTCGCAACATTTTTTTGAGCGCAAAACCTGGGGCCGGTTGTCCTTGCATTTTGATGTTCAGCAGCCGGGCACCGAAATTATAGGTCAGTTCTTCTTTTCAGTCCTGTTAACCTCCTCATTCATATGATTGTAGAAATTGCATATGATATGATAACGGCCATCAATTGTTGGCAAAAAAACATATTAAACTTTCTCTGCCATACAATTGCTGCATATACCGAAAAAGTCCAACCTATGATTCAGAATTTTAAAGTTAGTCTCTAACGCAACCTCTTTTTTCATTTCATCCAGGCAATCCAAGTATGGGTCGACAATTTTTTTACACCTGATACAGATGACGTGTGGGTGAGGGGTAGGCCTGTTTCCATCATATCGGTTACTCCCATCCGGGAACCCGAGCTCAAGAACTTCACCAAAGGATTTAATTAAAACAATATTTCTGTATACAGTGGCGAGGCTCATTGTCGGGAAGTCTTTTTTGATATGGTCATGGATGTTTTCAACACTGGGGTGGCCTTCACTTTTGGCAAGGATTTTAACGATCGCCATCCGCTGAGGCGTTATCTTGTGGCCATTATCCCTTAATTTTTGGATGATGATTTCAAATCTTTTTTTATGGTCTGCCAACTGAGGCCTCTTTATATTAAATAATAATTATTATCCATTAACATTGATTCTCTTTTCAGTCAACTCCCTTTTCAATCGCTCTAATCTGGCATGCTTCCCATGAGACTTACACTAAACCATAAGCGCTTTGCGCCGCACTTTCATGCATCAGGCGGTCGCCAGGACGACGGTTCGCCCCTACCCTTTTTATATTAAATCCTCATATTTCATATACCACTGAGGCCAATATTTTCGAATTATCATTTTGCTATACCACCCCGTGGTAATTGACACCAAGTGCAATGGTGATAGTGTGATTTCAAAATATTGAGTATTAACAGACCACCCATCTGAGGAGGATGGGATGAAAAGTCTTTTTATGATTTCTAAGGTCAAATTGCCCATAAGGGCGGTTAGGCCTTCCGTTTTTTTAGAGGAAAGACTAAAGTTATGAAAAAGTTTGTTTCGACTATGGTGTTTTGGCACCATATGCCTTTGGGAAGCCTTGCCATAGAAATAGAAAATTGCAATTCCGAAAATAATGATGGGGCCATTTTATCAAACGACTCGTCAATTAAAAAGATCATCGAAATTGAAACTTTTTTAATGGAAAAGCTACTAAAGTAGGAGGAGGAAATGAATCGATTCTATTTATTAATGATTGCTTCTTTGATTTTCATTTTAAGCTCATGTGGAAATATTTGGTATAGTGCGAAAACTGGAAATATTGAGGGAATTGAAAAATCATTGGATCAAGGTATTTCAATCGAATCGAAAAGCCAAGCAGGAAACACACCACTGATCATTGCCGCATATAGCAGGAACGTTGAAACAGTCGAATATCTTTGTAAAAGAGGGGCAAATGTGAACGCCCAAGGTGCCAACGGTGCAACGGCATTGATTCATGCTGCTTACTATGATTTTTACGATGTGGCTGAAATCCTGGTTAAATACCATGCAGACAAAAACATAAAAGATATTTACGGACACACAGCCCTATATTACGCTTCACAATTCGAACACCCCCGCATAATTTCTTTGTTAAAAGGTGAGTGACTTCAATCGGTTTACGGTTGATATGCTCGTGCCGTAATGATTCTAAATATAAGTTGAAGATACGATAACGAAATGAAAACAAGGATATTTTAATCTTTGTGCCGTATATCTTAATCCGCGGTGGTTTGAGTCCAGATCAACCATAACTCGGCAGGCATGATAAATCTATTGCAAGTCTGACATGACGGCAAAGAAAGTGACGGGCTGATCAGCGGCCTAAAACCGGTGAATATGGTTCATTCTTCGAGCATGTCATTCAGCGCATCCTCACCAACCGACTTCGGTTGACTGCCTGTGCTGCATCGCTAATTATGAGACAAAATCGGCAAAAAATTGGGTAACACTTTTCCCGGTTTGACAATCTTGATCAGCTTGTTTTTAACCAACCATCTCTTTGCCGCCACTCTCCAAGCTGCAGGGCTGATGACATCCTTTCCGAGGGCCTGACTCAGCTCGACGGCCAGGTCTCGTATCCACCGATACACAGTTTTTCGCTTTTGTTTTGAGTAGCGGATTCGGTTATTGTCAAAATAGCAGCGACAGGCGCGTCTTCCTCCTAAAGATCGCCTGGGTTTGTGGTTCAGGTCGTGGACGGCTGTTTCGACTAGCAAAAACAACCCTTCCAATTTGCCGGCATTGTGCCGCCAGATGTTCAGAAAGCCCTTGATTTCTCCCTGGCTATGCACGATAGCCCCATTATAGGAGGCTTTGTTGACCGGACTGTTGATCGGGATCACCATGGATTCTTCCAGCAGTTGATTGACCGAGACATGGTTCAGGTTTCCCCCGTTGTCGCGTTTGACGAACAGCGGCGTGCCGTGTCGGTTAAAATGGCGGTCCAGGTTGACCGGCCACCTCCTCGCCGCAGGGCAGAGCCGTCGTGGCAAGGGGAGCGAACTTATAGCGGGAACACAGATCCTGAAGATTCTGAACGTGCATCGCAGCCACCGCAGAGCAGAGCGCATATGCACAGCCATCCAGGGCCCAGAACAGATCCGGGCGATGCCAGATCACCCGGCACTTGCCCGCGGTCCGCTTGCGGTTTTCTTCCCGGCGAACACTTGCGATCATCTCGTTCAA
The DNA here is from genome assembly GCA_963792945.1 of uncultured delta proteobacterium. GTDB lineage: Bacteria > Desulfobacterota > Desulfobacteria > Desulfobacterales > SG8-13 > JARFQH01. The sequence goes on from CAWBYM010000006.1 coordinate 476,533, forward strand.
CTCTCTGCGGGAGACCGCCTCTCTAAAGGATGCACAAAGCGTCCCGGCCCCACGGCTGAGCTTTTTCCCATGACCCAGGGACTTGATCCTGCAGGTCAGATCCCCGAGATCGAAGGGGGCAACCTTCTGGGGCCTGGCCGTTGAACCGGCGGTTTGCCGGCGGCGACCCGCTGTCTCCAGCGCATGAAGCTCGGGTAGCTGAAGTCGACGTCGGCAATGATCTGCCGGAAGGAGAGCGCAAAGTCCGCCTTCATTTTTTCGATCAGGGTTACCGCTTGCATGATGCGCTCATTTTTTTTCGATCGATCCGCCCGGCGGCGTCCTCGAAGCTGGTGAACTGGGCCCGCTGCAAAAACTCTGTGAGGATCGTCTGCCAGAAGCGCTCTATCTTGCCCACCGTCATCGGGTGATGCGGACGCGATTTGATGTGCTTGACCCGGTCCTTTTTCATCTCCTTCTCGAACCGGGTTTTGCCCCGCCAGTTCGCGCACTGGCGCCCGTTGTCGGTGAGCATCCCCTTGGCAACGCCCCCGTATTCGCTCACCGCACGCCGGTAGGTCTCCAGCACGTGTTCGGCGGTCTGGCTGCGATAAAATCCCATGCCGGTGATATAACGCGAATAATCGTCCATGAAGCCGATCAGGTAGGCGTTGCGTCCGGCCAAACGGAAGGTCATGATGTCGCTCTGCCACATCTGATTGGCCGTGGCCCTCTCAAAAAATCGCGGCTTGGACGGGTTCTTTTTGGCCTTGGGCTTTGGTTTTACGGCAAGGCCCTCCTGAGAGAGGGTGCGCTGCACGCTGCTGGCGCTGGCGGGAACCATAAACCAGCGCTTGAGAATGTCGGCGATTCGACGCGCCCCAAAACCGGGATGCTTCCGCTTGATCTCGACGATCTTGCCTCGGACCTCATCGGGCATCCGGCTGGAGCGGGCAGCGGTGGGTTTGCTGCGAAGGCCTTACTGAAATTTATGGAAACGGAAAATTGGACTGAGTTGCAGAATCGCTATTTAAAGTAAAAATCAACACTATCTATTGTGACACCACGCTGTTTGACAGGTATTAATCAACAAACACTATGGCAAGGGTTGTTCACTTACAAAAATTAGGCTGTCTAATTGCTCATTATTGTTGGGCGGCTTGACCGAGAGCGACCCTAAACCTATTATCAACGCAGGCAAACCCGGAGGAAAGACGAATGAAAAGATCAATACGCATACTTTTTATCGGCGTTCTGTTCAGTTTTATCGCTGTGGCGCTGTTAGCCGACTGCGTCAAGAAGGACGATCCCATTTCGGCTGCCCATCAGACCGACCAAAAGGCGGGCATCGCCGCACCAAGCATTGCTGAGACCAAGGCCATCGCAGAGGAGGCGTTCATCTACGGCCTGCCGATCGTGATGAACTACGCAGTGATGAATGAGTTCGTCTTGGACAAGAATTCGGGGCAGTACAAGGCACCGTTCAACACGATCTATAATGATGCACGCGTCTTCACCTACAAGGATACGGCTGTCGTAACACCCAACAGCGACACGCCGTATTCGATGCTCTGGCT
>CAWBYM010000007.1:0-37675 GCA_963792945.1 uncultured delta proteobacterium
GGGTTCCTGGTTCCAACCGAACGGATTTACATCTACCCCTGGCGCCAGTCCGTGCCGGTCGACTATCAGATCGTGCTGGATGTGGTTCGTCTTGATGGCGAATTGGGCACAGACGCCTGGCTGGTAGCGCGTTGGAGCATTTTGACCGGCCAGGACAAGAAGTTGCTCGCCGTCAACCGCTCCAGCATTCGCGAGGCGGTGACCGGCCCGGATTATGCCGCGGTGGTCGCGGCTCAGAGCCGTGCACTGGCCAAGCTCAGCCACGAAATTGTTGATGCCATCAAAGGGTCCAATCCTGGGAAATAAAAGGCAAAACAGACTTTGAACTGATTATAGAATGGTAGGTGGAATTGATCAGTAGGGGACGACAAAATATGGAATTATGCTGGGTATAGTGTTGGGTGTTTCAATTTTCCATTCAAAAAAAAGGGCTTAGTTTTTTACTAAGCCCTTGATTTTATTAATGGTAGCGGGGGCTGGATTCGAACCAACGACCTTCGGGTTATGAGCCCGACGAGCTACCAGACTGCTCCACCCCGCATCAATTTTGCGAACCGGAATATAACGGTATCGCCGCGGTCTGTCAAGAGACTTGCAAAATTAATTGCCACCCCTATTCAAAAAACATCTGAGACTCAATCTGCCGGGTGCGGACAAACCGCTGTGACGCGGCCCTCTATACAATCCTCACATATTCTCCGTCGATTATGCGCCTTTTCTCATCGGTCCGCACTTTGTCCTTGGCGCCTAATCTATATTCTCGAGATGGGTTGTCGCGCCGATCCAGTTTTGAATGTCGATACGCATTTGTTTTCTCGATTCGCCAGAATCGGTGTGCACCAGCACGTGTTTGGTGCGACTGGAATGGCCGGAGATAATTTCCAAAGCGGTTTTAGGGAAACCAAGGCATTTGGCCAGAAACTCGATACACAATCGGTTGGCTTCACCGGCCACGGGGGGCGCCGTCAGTTTAATCTTGAGTGCATCCCCGTGGGGTCCGACGATCGAATTTTTCGAAGACCGGGGCTGAACAAAAACCTTTATGACCAGTCCGTTCGGGTGGGGGCGGATAGGGTTCATAGGGCTCCGTGTCATCTCGAATGTCGATGTCCTGGGCTCTGGATGAGCACGTCAATGGTGCCGTCTGCTTTTTGCGGACGGACAATAAACAGAAGTTCGGGGTCTGATTATGTCAAATTCCGGGCGATGAAATCACGTAGAAACTTGGGCGGACGGGTGACCTTGCCATCGGGCGTGACAAAAGGATGTTTGGTGTAGCCTTCGGCAACAGCCTTGATTCCGTCTTCGCCTAGCACTCGGTAATCAAACTTCATGGCGCCCTTTACGGCAGCGTCGAGGGTTGTTTCAATGATTATCGAATCATCGTAGCGGGCAGGGGCGAGATATTTGCAGTACGCTTCGGCCACCGGCAGGATAATGCCTTTGTCTTCGATTTCACGATAGGTCATGCCGAGAGCCCGAAAAAGTTCCGAACGTCCGATCTCGAACCACCTCAGATAATTGGCATAGTATGCATAGCCCATGCGGTCGGTGTCTCCATACCGCACGCGGCACGAGGTTTTGTTGGTCAGCATGTCAAGGATTCCTCAAACCGTGTTTCGAACGGGTTGATCAATGTTAGGATGCAAGGGACCGTGCGGGCTATGTTAATATTTTCAAAACCGGTTCAATCTCGGCTCTCAACTCGGCGTAAGTGTATGCGACCGGAAACTGCGGATATTCCTGTTTGACGTTCTCGGGAGGGCAGAAAAGAAATCCGTGGTCAGCCTCGGCCAGCATGGTGATGTCGTTGTAGGAATCGCCGATCGACAGGACGCTGTAGTTCAAACTTTTTAGAGCCCGTACCGCCCTGAATTTGCTGTCGTTTTGGCGCAGGTTGTAACCAAGGATCCGACCTTCCGGGCCGACCGTCAGGTTGTGGCAGAACAGCGTCGGCCAGCCGAGCTTTTCCATCAATGGCCGGGCAAATTCGATGTAGGTGTCCGAGACAACGATGACTTGGGTCTGGGCCCTAAGCCAGTTCATGAATTCGGCGGCGCCTTCCAGAGGCTGCATCGATGCGATCACCTCGGTTATGTCTTCGAGCTTGAGCCCCTTTTCATCCAGGATGGACAGACGTTTCTTCATCAGGACATCGTAATCGGAAATGTCGCGAGTGGTGAGGCGCAATTCCGGGATGCCTGTTTTTTCCGCCACGTTAATCCAGATTTCGGGAGTAAAGACACCCTCCAGGTCGGTGCAGACAATGTGCATGGTTGGCCTCGCTGATAGGTCAGTTGTCGATGGATGGGTTGCCGGCCGAGAGCGGTTTCGCGCCTTGGCCCCGGCTCTGCCCATAAGTTGCCGGATGCTCCTTGTATTGTCGTGCGATGTCCCGAAAGTCACAATTTGTCACTGCGGCATCGACACCGACACGGTGTCAATTGTCGTCCTGTTCATCCTCTATTCTGATCATTATCGGTCTGGCGCTCACCACGTCCAGTGAAGCGATTTCTGACAGGGCCCTTAGGGCGGATTTTTCCCGCGCTGAATGGGTCAGCATGACCAAAGGGACCGAACCGTTCATCTTTCGGCCTTTCTGGTAGGCGGTTTTTATGCTGATGCCGTGCTGGCCGAGGATACCTGAAATCGTTGACAGGACCCCGGGTTTGTCCAGAGCCGAAAAACGCAGGTAGTAATGGGTGACAATGTCGCTGATCGGCCTGATCGGTATGTTGCGGATTTGATCCGGCTGAAAGGAGAGTAGGGGAATCCTGGCAACGGCCCCCGTGATCAGATTCCTGCTGATATCGACCAGATCCCCGATGACGGCGCTGGCTGTCGGCATCATCCCGGCTCCCCGGCCGTAGAGCAGAATGTCATCGACCGCGTCCGCGGAAATCGTAACGGCATTGAGAGTTCCGTTGACATTGCTGAGCATATTGTCAGACGGAATCATCGTTGGATGGACCCTGGCCTCAACGGCGTTGTCTTTGAATTTACTGATGGCCAGCAGTTTGATCTTGTATCCGAACTGACCGGCAAATTCGATATCCATCGGAGTGATGTGAGAAATGCCTTCCGTATAGACGTCGTTCAGGTTGATTTCCATGCCGTAAGCCAGTGCGGAAAGGATAGCGATCTTATGAGCCGTATCGTGGCCTTCAGTATCCAATGCCGGATTGGCTTCCGCATATCCCTTGGACTGGGCTTCCGCCAGCGCCTCGTCGAAAGTACTGCCGTCGTCGGTAATCTTCGACAGGATATAGTTGCAGGTTCCGTTAAGAATTCCGATCATGGATCGGATGTGGTTGCCGACCAGGGATTCTCGAATCGTTTTGATGATCGGCATGCATCCGCCTACGCTGGCTTCAAACGCCAGGTCGATACCCTTCCTGGAGGCGGCGGCGAATATGTCGTTGCCTTGGGCGGCTAACAGGGCCTTGTTGGCCGTCACGATTGGTTTACCGTTATCGATGGCCGCTAGAATCAATTCTTTGGCGATGGTTTCGCCGCCGATCATTTCGACGATGATGTCGATATCCGGGTCGTTGATCACCTTCCGGGCGTCGGTGGTCATGACGCCCTCTGCCAATTGTATACCCCTGTCGGTGACGGTGTCTATGTCTGCCACCCGTTTCAGAATCAGATCCGCGCCGACGCGTGCGGAAATCACATCTTTGTTGTCCAATAAGATTCGGGCAACACCGGAGCCCACCGTGCCCAGTCCCAGCAGGCCAATGTTGATGGTTTTCATTTCAATAATCCCGTTATGATTATGATGGTGTTATAGCGTTTTATGGGGAGTGAAAGAGAAAGTCATGTCGGGCTCCGTGCGCCGCTGTCAGGGCCATTTATTCGGACTGCATGACATTGCGGATCCCCCGGACAGCCTGGTTGATCCTCATTTTATTTTCGATGAGAGCAAAACGGACGTATTCGTCGCCATATTCACCAAAACCGAGACCGGGGGAGACCGCGACCTTGGCCTCGGTGACCAGGAACTTCGAAAATTCGACCGAACCCATGCCGATGAATCGATCCGGTATTCTGCCCCATACGAACATGGTGCCCTTGGGGCTGTTGATATGCCAGCCAACCCGCTCCAGACCGGCAATCAGAGCATCCCTGCGCTCTTTGTAGACCTGACGGATCTCCTCCACGCAATCCTGGGGCCCGTTGAGGGCTATGATCGAGGCAATCTGAATCGGTTGGAAAATGCCGTAATCGAGGTAACTTTTGATTCTGCGCAAGGCCGCCACTATTTCCGGATTTCCGACGCAAAACCCGACCCGCCAGCCGGGCATGCTGTAACTCTTGGAGAGCGAGTAGAATTCGACCCCGACATCCTTGGCCCCTTTTACCTGTAGCAGACTGGGCGCTTTGTATCCATCGAAAGTCAACTCTGCGTAAGCAAAATCGTGGATGAGCATCATATTGTGCTCTTTGGCGAAGTCGACCAGTTTTTCAAAAAATTCGATATCGACGACCTCTGTGGTCGGATTGTGCGGATAGCTGATAATCAGTATTTTGGGGCGCGGCCACGTTTGGCGGGTCGCGTGCTGCAGATTGTGAAAGAAGTCTTCGTCCGGACCCACGGGAATGCCCCGAACGTCGCCTCCTGAAATAATGGCTGAATAGGGGTGTATCGGGTATGTCGGATTGGGTGTGAAGATGACGTCCCCCGGCCGGATCGTTACCAGAATCAAGTGGGAAATGCCTTCTTTGACACCGATGGTCACAATCGCCTCGTTGTCGGGATCGATATCCACGTCGTAACGGCGTTTGTACCAATCGGCTATCGCCATCCGCAGCTTGGTTATACCCATCGATGCCGAATAGCGGTGATTGTGCGGTTTTTGGGCGGCCTCCACCAGTTTGTCAACAATATGCTGGGGGGTTCCTAAGTCGGGATTTCCCATTCCCAGATCGATAATGTCCTCTCCTTTTCGTCTGGCCTCCATTTTAATGGCATTGACCTGGGCAAAAATGTAAGGCGGCAGGCGATCCAGTCTGGCAAAATTACTCATTGCTTAAACCTTTCAACCGAGAAATTATTAGGTTGTCAATCACGACCGTTCAGTGGGCGATCGGTGCCGCCTTCTTATGCACGGGCACGGTGCCAAAATGGCTTTGGTGTCGGCATGATCTCGGCGGTCCCGTATCTTGACTTCCGTTTTGGGGAGCCATATTTATCGTTCTATCACCGATGTATCGCAGGGTTGAGAGGGATCGAGTGTCTCTCGGGCAAAGTGTTGGTCGGGCATGAAACTGTAAATTTTTACATTAATCGGTGGATGTTGTCAAAAAATAAGTTTTGACTTTTTACCCGATAGCGTCTAAATACTCAATTTTGTGAGAATTTTTCATTAAAATCCAGGAGATGACATGGCCAGATCACTGACATATGCCGATGCGGGCGTTGACATCAAAAAGGCCGGACGTTTGGTCGATCAAATCAAGGACATCGCCAACCAGACCTCGAGATCGGGCGTGCTCGGTGAAATCGGCGGATTCGGGGCCTTGTATTCGCTGAACATGGCCAATGTCGAAAACCCGGTACTCGTCAGTTCCACCGATGGGGTCGGGACAAAACTGAAAATTGCCTTCATGATGGACAAACACGACACCATCGGCATCGATCTGGTCGCCATGAGCATCAACGATATTGCGGTTCAAGGCGCCCGCCCGCTTTTTTTCCTCGACTACTTGGCCATGAGCCATCTCGAAGACGACATCGTCACCCAGATTGTTTCAGGAATCGCCGAGGGGTGCAAACAGGCCCGTTGCTCGCTTATCGGAGGGGAAACGGCCGAAATGCCGGGAATTTACCGGCCGGGCGAATATGACCTGGCTGGTTTTGCCGTAGGCATCGTGGACAATGCCAAAATCATCGACGGTTCGGGTGTGCATGTGGGCGACAAGATCATCGGCATTGCTTCCAACGGCCTTCACAGCAACGGGTATTCTCTGGTGAGAAAAATCTGTTTCGACCTGTTGAATCTGAGTTGCGCATCTCATATCGAAGAACTGGGCGGTACACTGGGGAACGAGTTGATCAAACCGACCAAAATCTACTCCGAAACGATACGGCATCTGACCCGTGATCTGCCGATCCAGGGGCTGGCGCACATTACCGGCGGGGGCATTGAAGAGAACATTCTGCGCGTCACGCCCAGGGCGTGCCAGGTGGTGCTGCAGCGCCGCAGTTGGGAAGTTCCCCCGATCTTTGACTTTCTCCAGAGGGCGGGGAACATCAGCGACGACGAGATGATGCGAACATTCAACAATGGCATCGGCTTAGCGGCCATCGTACCTGAAAAAGCCACCATTGAAGTTTTATCGCGGCTTTCGGCCTTAAACGAAAATGCCTATGTCATTGGCGAAGTGGCCGAGTGTCGGTCAACGGACAATCGTTGTCAGTGGATTTGATGGCTTGGTTTCAAGCCGGTTGCTTTGCGGGTGATCGTTGACGCGCTGGACTCCGGACGACAGCCGACATTACTTGATGAAATGATCATTCTCGGCATTGAAACATCCTGCGACGAAACGGCGGTTGCGGTGGTCGCTGACGGCCACCGGGTTCTATCTTCGGTCGTATCCTCTCAAATAGACATTCACCGACCCTTCGGGGGGGTCGTTCCCGAACTCGCCTCGCGCAACCATATTAAATCCATCGTCCCGGTTTACCGTCGGGCGCTCGCTGATGCAGCGATTACCGAAGACCAGGTGAAAGCATTGGCGGTCACCCAGGGGCCCGGGCTGATCGGATCCCTATTGATCGGCTTCTCCTTCGCCAAAGCCATTGCAATGGTCCACCGCGTGCCGTGGGTGGGTGTCAGTCACCTGGCCGGACATCTCAACTCTGTTTTCCTCGAGGACCATCCGCCGACTTTTCCATTTGTCGCATTGCTGGTATCCGGCGGGCACACGGCTGTCTACCGCGTCATCTCCCATACCGAATTCGAAACCTTGGGGCAGACGCGAGACGATGCCGCCGGGGAGGCCTTCGACAAGGTGGCCAAGATGCTCGGGTTGGGATATCCAGGCGGCGGTGTTATCTCGGCACTTGCCCAGCGGGGGAATCCCAGGAAAATAAGGTTTCCGCGATCATATCTGGACAAGGGCAGCTTCGATTTCAGCTTCAGTGGCGTAAAGGCGGCCGTCAGTCGATACATTCAGGAAAATTCGCACGAGGTGCCCGACCGGGCCGCTGACATTGCCGCCGGGTTTCAGGAGGCGGTTGTGGATGTTCTGGTCCGTAAAATCATCAACGCAGCAGCGACCACCGGATGCGACCGGCTGGCCCTGGTGGGCGGTGTCGCGGCCAACGAGAGGCTGAGGTCAGCCGTAACGGCTGAAGCCGAAGAAAGGGGCTATACCGTCCATATACCGGCCCTCAGATGGTGCGGCGACAATGCCGCCATGATAGCCGCAGCCGGCTACCATCTCATCGCGGCGGGGCACCAGGGAGAATTTACAGACGACGTTTACTCCCGCCAGGTCGACTGGCCGTTGACAAATGGACCTTGAGGTTCGCCGCACTTCGCACCGCCGATCCCGGCTGTTTTCACGGGTGCTGCCCCCATAAAGACTCGACGGACAGCATACGAGCGTATAACACCTTCGGTCAGTGACGATCCGAACCGATCTTTCCCTCTTCTGCCGCTGTAGGATGGTCAATCCCCCAGGAAGGTCCTTTTCAGCTCAAGGATTCTATTGGCCGACTCAACGCCCTTGCTCTTCAAATCGACGGAGGCGGACAGCTGTTTCGAAATGATGCCGTGGGCCGCTTGGATGTCGGGGCCTTTATGGCAGATAAGGGCGATATCCACATCCGCGGCGAGCACCTGCCGAATGACCGTCTCGATGTCAAAGTGCTTTTTAATGGCCCCCATATCCAGGTCGTCGGTCATGACCACGCCCTCGTAGCCCATCTCCTTCCTTAAAAGCTCCTTGGCAATGATCGGCGACAGGCTCGCCGGCCAATCGGCGTCTATCCTTTTATAGACGATGTGTGACAGCATCAGTCCGGCAACCCGGCAATGGATCGCGTCCTTGAAAGGGATCAGGTCAGAAGCCTTCAAGGTGTCGACACCGACGTCGAGCGTCGGCAAGTCGTCATGGGAATCGAGCACGGTACGGCCGATTCCCGGAAAGTGTTTGGCAACGGCCATGATGTTGCGCTGCTGAAAGCGATCGATGATGCGGCAACCCAATTTGGAGACTTGCGTGGGGTCGGACCCATAGCTCCTTGACGCCATGATGCTGGGTATATCGGCCGGTGCGATATCCATTACCGGTGCCATGTTCATATTGACTCCGCCGGAGTTCAGGTCCGCCGCTGTGATGCGGACGAACTCGGATGCGTCGGCCTCGGTTTTGAGCCGTGAGGCTCCCGGATGTTGTGAAAAGGGCTCCTTGAGCCTGGCCACTTCACCGCCTTCCTGATCAATGGATATGAAGAGGGGCGGGAGCCCCAACCGGCGCCCGCAGCGTTGGATGTCTGCACACAGGGTTTGTAATTGTATCGGGTCGAGGATATTGCGCGTAAAGAGAATCACACCGCCGACATTGAGTTCCTCGATGAGAAATTGGAGGTCATCGTTAAACCGGGTTCCATTGAACCCGACCATCAACCTTTGTCCGGCAAGTTGTCGGTCGCTCAGGGCTCGCGCCATCATCGCTCCTATTCTTCGGCTGGTCGTGGTTATATAGTGAATATCGGATTCAAGTGAGAGATTGCGGAAAGATTAGCGCCGTAATAACAGTCAATTGCCGATCCGCCAAATGCTATGCCAGCTGCTGAGATATCATGATGTATTTTTTGGTCGCCTGTGATATTTGATGGTTTGAGCAGAGGAGCCGCTTATCATTTGACGGCACTGCGGGCGGCAGATGTCAACGGCCAGTTATGACGATGGAGAGCAGCAATCACAACCGCGGTATGAATGGAAAAGCCAAACGGTACTTATTGGAGTTACCCTTTGTATATGTATTGATAGTGATCGGTTTTTTAATGGAGTTTCTGATTCAACTCCCTTTTGCAGCGATGTGCACTCTCGATCGTCTGTTTTCGAGACTCAAATTCAGGGGGTTATTTTCCGATAAACCAAAATAGCAGGGGCACGCCCAATACGGCGCTCAGTACCATCATTCCCGGGAGAGTAAAATAAGGTGCGTACCAGGGAGCGTTTTTGGCGCGAGCCTTCCTGGCTTCGGCCAGAAAAAGGTTGCCGAGGATAGCGGCCGCCAGCAAGGTACAGCAAATAATCACTAAATTTTTCAATAATTCCATGGTCTATGATCCATCGATTGACAGACAGGCGTGTTTCTCCATACCACCGTCATGGCGAGTTGAACGATTTTTCGGTCGGAATGAAAATGGCGAGGGCACCGGTTTTTTGTCGAGATTCTTGAGGAAAATAGCCCTTGTGGTTAAAATCGATACCTGTTAATAATAAAAATTTATGCAAATAATGCCCAGTTCGGATATTCCGCATCCTATGGGGAAAGGTTCGATGCACCGAATGCAAATACACACTCCCGCGCAATAGGATCCCGATTTTCTCTGCGCATGTGCGTCATTGAGCGCAGTGGTACGCCTGGCAGGATTCGAACCTGCGACCTACGGATTAGAAGTCCGTTGCTCTATCCAACTGAGCTACAGGCGCACGAACCCAGAGGGTGATTAACATAACCACCCTCTGATGTCCACAACTAAAACTCCCGTGAATGCGGGTCAAAAAGGCTTTCGGGAAGAGGAAAAGCCGGAATTCGCCGGTTAGGAAAGCGCACATTTCGGCGGGAAAAGATACCCCTTCGGATTCGAGTCGATTGTCATACCGTATGTTTAGTAAATAGGCGACAAATGTTTAGTAAAGAGGCAGACCAAATGAGCAAGAAACAGAATACACCGAAAAAGCCCCAACTGAAAAAGCCGAAAAAGCCTCTGGCGCCCATAGACAACCGACAAAAGGCTCCCGCCGGGTCGCAATCCAGCGACAAAGCCTTGGTCAAATTCGATCCTCTTCAGCGGTACTTGACCGAAATTAGCCGATACCGATTGCTGACGCGCGACGAAGAGCGGGAATATGGCATCCGGGTCCAGGAGTATGGTGACCGAGAGGCGGCCTATGCTCTGGTGACTTCCAACTTAAGATTGGTGGTGAAAATCGCCTTGGAATTCCAGAGGGTGTGGATGCAGAACCTGCTGGACCTGATCCAAGAAGGCAATATCGGCCTCATGCAGGCCGTGCGGAAATTTGACCCTTATAAAAACGTCAAGTTTTCCTATTACGCGTCTTTTTGGATAAAAGCATACATCTTGAAGTTTATTATGGACAACTGGCGTTTGGTGAAAATCGGCACGACCCAGGGCCAGCGGAAGCTTTTTTTCAAGCTTAAAAAAGAGAAACAAAAACTGATCGACCAGGGTTTTGACCCCAAACCCAAGCTCCTGTCGGAGCGACTCGGCGTTTCAGAAAAAGAGATCGTGGACATGGATCAACGCCTCGACGGGTGGGATCTTTCGCTGGATGCCCCCTTCAAGGACGATTCAGACACCGAACGGATAGAATTCTTGAGCAACACCACCGAGTCCATTGAGGATAAGGTGGCCAAGAAAGAGATCGAAGCCTTGCTGCATACCAAGATCGCCGAGTTTCGAAAGAAAATGACGCCACGCGAAAAAGAAATATTCGATCTGCGGATTTTCTCCGACAATCCGGTGACCCTTCAGGAGATCGGTGATCGGTATGGTATTTCCCGCGAACGCGTTCGGCAGGTAGAAAAAAATATCATAAAAAAAATGCGGGAATTTTTTAAGAAAGAAATCCCCGACTTTGAAACATATACCGAAGAGAGTACGGCCGACTAAACGTTGTCACCGGCTGCCCAGCGTTTATTCAAACCACCACACAGGCACGCAATCCATGCGACAATTACTACGGATATCGGCCGCGGCAGTATTTGCCGCGGCAATGATCATGGGGTGCACGACCCCCGAGGGACCTCAACGCAGAGATGGAGGGCGACGCCCACCGGTTGACCGGCCCGAAAATGCCTATTATTACTATGTCGAAGCCCAAATGGCCAAGCGAGACGGCGACAATGAAAAGGCCGCCGCCCTTTTATCGAAAGCCATCGAGATCGACCCTGAATCGCTTTACCTGAGAAAAGAACTGGCCTTGGAATATGTCCAGTTGAAGGATCAACAACGGGCCCTTGCGGTGGTCGAGGATATCCTCGCGGTTTATCCCGACGACGTGGAGATGCTGATCCTGTATGGGCGGATTCGGCAAAGTCAGAACCAAATCGACGAAGCCGCCCGGGCCTATAAGAGGGCCATCGACATCGATAAAAGCCAACAGAATGCCTATTTGCTTCTCGGCGGCATCTATCTTCAAAACAACCGCATCGACGAAGCGCGCAGCGTTTTCGAAGAAATGGTTGGGAATTTTCCCGATGCTTACACCGGGCATTTGTTTCTGGGGAAAATATATGCCAAACAGGGCCGCAACGATAAAGCCGAATTGGCTTTCAAGAAGGCCCTGGAGTTGGAGCCGAATCTCCTCGAACCGCGCTTCGAACTGCTCGAACTTTATAAGGATCAAGGGAAAACCGACATCATTGTAAGGACATACGAAGATATTCTGAAGAACAACCCCATGAATATCCGTGCGGCTCTCGAACTCGGCCTTATCTATTGGAAAGAGGGCCGGCCTAAGGTTGCCGAGAAGACTTTTCTGGACCTGGGGCGCAGAAGCAGCAACGAGTTCGATGTCATCCTCAAAGTCATCCAGACATATCTCGAACCCGACAGGCATCAAGATGCCATTATCGTTCTGGAAGGATTGCTCAAAGGGTCTCCGGACAACCCCGATCTCCATCACCTGGCCGGCGTCGCCTACTACGACACAAAGAATAATGAGAAGGCCCTGCTGCACTTTTCGAAAGTGACCCCACAGTCCCGTTTCTACCAGGACGCCGTGGTTCACCTGGCCTTTCTTTATCGTGAAAACGGGCAGACCCAGGACGCCGTCGACTTGATGGAAAAAACCGTTAAGAGCTTTCCGGAAAATGCGGAGTTCGTGTATTATCTGGGAACGTTTTATGAAGAAAAAGAGGAATACGAGAAAGCGGCGGAGCTTTTCAACCGATCGATTCAAATCGAACCGGATGAAACGAAATACCATTTCCGCCTCGGGGTCGTCTACGACAAATGGGGGCGCAAGGACGACTCGATCGCCGCCATGAGAACTGTCATCGATCTCGACCCCAGCGATGCCAATGCCCTGAATTATCTCGGGTACACGTATGCCGATCTCGGAAAAAATCTGGACGAAGCCGAGCAACTCATTAAAGAGGCTCTTAAATACAAACCCGACGACGGGTATATTACCGACAGCCTGGGGTGGGTGTATTACAAAAAGGGTGACTACGCCAAAGCTCTTGAAACCCTGAAAAAAGCGGTTGAACTCGTACCGGATGATCCGATCATTCTCGAGCATCTGGGTGACGCCTACCTTAAAGCCGGCGACACAAAGAATGCCCGGCAGGCGTATGAACGGTCTTTGGAAAAACAACACAAAGACCGTCCGGCCATCGAGGAGAAGATTAAAAACCTGCCGGAGCAGAAATGAGCCGCGCTTGTTCCAGAAGCGTCATTCTTGGCGTCCTGGCCGGCCTGATGATATTGACGGCCGGTTGTTCCACTCTGATGCGGCGTCTGCCGGCAGAAGGGGAAGCGGCGCAGCGAGACGCCGAGCCCGTTCTGTCGATAATCTCGAACCTCAATTCAAACTTAACGTCTTTCAAAGGTATCGGCCGGATACGTTTGACGGAACCTGATCAGCCGACACTTACGGAAAGGGTGGCTTGGATCGCGGCCTTGCCGGACAAGCTCGCCATCACCGTTCTCGCTGCCGGCCGTCCGGTCGTTAAAATTGCCGCCGATGGAAAGCACCTTTACGCCATCGACCTCTCGGACCCCAAAGCTTCCTATAAAAAGATCAGGGTTTCCGATCCACGGCTCGACAGGCTGACGCGCATACCGGTGACGGTCAGAGAGATTGCTGCGATTCTGGCCGGTCAAATTCCGCTGCGCACGCACAGCCGGGCCTTGCTCCAAAGGGCCGAATCCGGCGAAGAGGTCACCCTGGTACTGGAGAAATGGTGGTCTGTCGTTCAAAAAATTCATTTGAGTCCGGATAGGCAATCTGTATGGCGGTTCGAATTTTTCAAAACCGATGGAACGCTTCTTTATCGGGGTGAAATTCTAGATACCCAAGTGGTGCAGGGATTCCGGGTCCCTCTGCGTGTGAGGCTAAGCACCGAAAACGGTGCCGCTGTGCAGCTCGATATCGAACGTTTCACGGCCGATGTGCCGATAACGCCTGCCATGTTCACTCTCCCGCCGTTGGAAACCCGCACTCCGTGACACCGAACACAGTCGACTGTAGATCGGCTTGCATGGATCGCTCCCGTCTCCAAAGGAGAAAATTGCGGTGAAAGCTGAAATTCTCGCGACCGGCGATGAAATCCGCGATGGATCAGTGGTTGATACAAACACCGCCTATATCGCTCAGGGCCTCGAAGATGAGAGAATAGAGGTCAGCCGCCATTGTTGTGTCGGGGACGATGTCGATGCTGTGGCGGCCATCCTGCGGGAAATTGCCGAACGCTCACAGATCGCCGTGGTGACCGGCGGACTGGGCCCGACCGAGGATGACATCACTGCCAAGGCGGCTGCTCTGGCCGTTGGCGCCGAGTTGGCGTTGGACCGGGAAGCCCTTGAGTCCATAAAGGTGTTCTTTAAAAACCGGCAGAAGCTCTACAGCGCGGTCAATCGCAAACAAGCTTTTTTGCCGGCTGGTTCGACCTGCATTCCCAACCCGATTGGAACGGCACCGGGGTTTTTCATCAAAATCGGTGACTGTACTGTATTTTGCCTACCCGGCGTGCCGCACGAGATGCGGCGCATGTTCGCGGAGGATGTTCTGCCGATCATCAGAAAAATCGATCCGAGCGGTGGAGATCATACCCTGCGCAAGCGGCGGCTGACTGTCTTTGGAATGACCGAAGCGGCTGTGGCCGAGAATCTGGCCGGCTTCGAATCGATCTTTCCAGGGTGGCGATTGGGGCTATGCGCCGTTTTCCCGGAAATCACCGTGCGGTTCAGCGCCCGCAGGGGAGATGCCGACCTGGCAGAACAGAATGCCGAAGAGGTCGCCGCATGGGTACAGCAGCGATTGTCCCACCGGATTCTGTCGATGGAGGGATGCTCGATGGCCGAGGTGGTCGGCAGCCTGCTGCGCAGCCAGGATGCCACTATCGGTGTGGCCGAAAGTTGTACCGGCGGCCTTGTTGCCCATATGCTGACGGATGTATCCGGCAGTTCGGACTATTTCAATTTTTGCGCTGTGACCTATTCGAACCGGTCGAAAGTAGACGTTCTTGGAGTCGATCCAGCCACAATTGATCGGTGCGGGGCGGTACACGAAGATACGGCGGTCGAGATGGCCGAGGGAGTCCGCCAAAGGGCTGCCGCGGTTTACGGGTTGTCGACTACCGGCATAGCGGGTCCCACCGGCGGCACAGCCGAAAAACCGGTGGGCACCGTATGCATCGGCTTGTCCGGCCCCGGCGGTCGTCAGGCCCGCAGGTACAATTTTCGCTTCGATGACCGCGGAATGAATAAGAAGATCTTTGCGTACACGGCGTTGAACCTGTTGCGGCGTGAGCTTTTAATAGATGTGAATCGGTTTGGAAAGGTTTGACCTTCGGGCGAGCGTCAGGTTTGGAGGGGACAAGGGTTCGTTTACGAACCGTGGATCCGCGCGATGACGGTTTTATAATCAGTGGCTTCGATTGGTGTCGGGGAGGATCGTTTTCCCGCTTCTTTTTTTCAGGTATTTCATCAGCGGTCTGAATCCTTCGAATCGCGACGGTTTCCTGCGGAAAATTTCTTCTAACGACAGATGAGGGTCGCGTGCCGGTGAGCGCAAGTAGCGCCGCAAGGCTTCCAGACGCCCGACGATTTCTTTTTCCATTTGATCCTTCAGGGTATCCTTTATTTTCAGTATCCTTTCCTTCTGTGACTCCGGCGGCTTCTTGCCTTTGAACTTCCGTTGCTTGTAATCAATCCGCAGATGGATCAGTTCCTGGACTATCTGTTCGCTATCCGGTCCGAGATACAGCACTTCCGGTACCAGTTCGCCGAAATGCGTGACTCCCAGGATGTCTTTTTTGTGTTCCCAGTAGTTATCCAAGAACTCATACTCAAGGTCTTTGTAGTTTTGCAGGGGCATGTACATGCGACGCAAGTGCAACAGGACTTTCTGGGCCTTTTTCTTATGGCCACCGATGATGACCGAACCGCCGACCTCACCGCGCTTGACCCCTTTGGTCCAGGGCGCTCCGGTGATGCCGAAATCGTTGTATACCGGAATCAGAAGCAGGGTGGAGAGGGTATTCAATGCCAGCGCGTAGCCGGCCGACGGACCGCCGACATTGTAGGAAGCGCTGAGCAGTTGGTGGTGAATGGTGTAGTGATCGAGAAAGTCCCCCAACAGGCGCGAGATGCTGACCTTCGGTTGTAGGTCCTGCAGGTAATTTTTCACCATCGTCAAGGCTTCCTGGGCCGACTGCTGGGTCATTTTCACGGCCATGTCCAACTCGGCCGCTCCCGGGGCCGTACTGGAAACCGCTCCTGTGACGATTACTTTTTCCGGTCCCAGATTGTAGGTCAGGCTGGTGGCTATCGGCAGCAGCACGCCGGCGATGTCGTTGGCGCCGACGCCGATGATAAAACCTACCTGGGGTTCCTGGCTCAATTCGGCTTCCAGAAATTCGTCCAGTTGCACTTTACCCTTCTTGACCGGGCTCTGCGAGATTTCCTGCCGCGCCGACTGCAAATGGGACGGCATCAGGGGGTATTTCTTCACATCCCTGATCGTGTCCAGCAGATCGATAATCTTGTCGTAGTGATTGAGGAAGCCTTGCGGGTCGTTCTTCGCCGCAGCCCGGATGGCCTGGGGGGCGTTAACCGCATCCAATATGCCGATCAAGGTCTTGAAGTTAAACTTGATGAAATTGGTCATGAGTTCCCGCTCGCCGGTGGCCAGGTTCCTCAACCGCACCAGTACTTCGTATTCTGTACTTCGAAGCGAACAGGCCTTTTCAATGAATGCCGTATAATCCGCCGGGGTATTGCAAAGGGGTTGGGCGACATCGAGGATGGTGGTCGCATCGAGGCCGTCAGTCAACGGGATACCGTCTATGGCGTATAGGATGATACCGATGATGTCTTTCTTCCGCAGATTTCCCGAAACCTCCATGACTTTCAACCGCTTCGACCGAATGAGCGCCGGGTCGAGTATGTCGAGCCTGTTGGTGGTCAATACCGTGAAAACCCTGTTGAACGGAATTTCTCCATCGATAATGTTCAGAAATTTGTTCGTCAGCTTATCGGTAGGGGAGCCGCCAGACGGGCTTCGTTTGGGTGCCAGAGAGTCCCCTTCGTCGAAAAACACCACTGTCGGCGCGATCATTTTGGCGATGTCATATAATTTTTCGAGATTTTCGATTGCGCCGTCGACAGGATTCACGGGGTCCTGGAGCATGCTGGGACTGGCCGAGATGTCGTGGATGTCCTGGTTCTCGCTCAACCAGGTTCTGGCCAGGAAGGTTTTGCCGCTTCCCGGTGGGCCGTTCAGCACCACCCCCTTTTCCTCGCTGACGCCATAGTGGAGACAATTGTTGGCCATTTCCGAGAAGACGTTTTTTATCTCGCCGACATATTCCTCCCATTTGACTTTGCGGTCCATGCGGTCGACGACCTTGTTGAAAAGATCGCCATAGGAGTTCATAGCCACCAGCTCGAATGCCCTGCGCACGAGAAGGGCGTCGTCCAGGTACTCCGGTACGAAGCCGTCCTTGATTTCGATGATCGAATCGATCAGTTTGCGGACGTAGGAGGGAATAATTTTCAGCGAGCGCTCATCGAAGATGACATAGAGTTTTTCAACCGACTGATCGAGCGCAACGGGGTTCAGGCATACGGTTGTCCGGTGGCAACGGTTATCGGGGGCGGTGGCCACGCGGATATCGTGGCGCAGAAGTTCCAAACGGACGACTTCCCGCAGGTTTTGCGGCTCTTTCCAGTAATCGGCGATGTTGATGATCTTGCCTTTTTCCACGAAACGGCGGTAAATGGCCGGATCGAAGCGTTCCGGCTGGTCGCTGGTGGCCACCAGCAGGCAATCCCGGCGCCCGTTGATGATTTCGTCTATGATGATATTGGACGTATCGATCAGGGTTCTTTGCTGACGCTCCAGGCCCGATTGTTGACCGTTGGACTTCCCGAAAGCACTGTGGGCCTCTTCGATATGGCGAATGGCTGTTTTGCGTGGATCCCCCAGCGCTTTCTTGAAGTAGTTTCCAGGCTCGCCCGCCAAAGCGGTCTGGTAATCGTTTGGGGTCACCATGCTCCAATCGACCATCATTCCTTGTTCCTGCAGGTCGGAAAGCCCACGGCTGATTCTTTTCTTGAAGACGCTTCGAATCAACGGAATTTTGGTCAGACGCTTGTAGAACTTTATTTTTTTCCTGCGCGTGATTTCCATCGAGAGAGTGGGATCGATTTCCTCGATGGTTTTCCAGATGGGTTCACCGGCCAACAGCTCTTCTTTCTTCTGCTTCAAGTCGACTTCCGGCAGTATTTCGTTGGCAAAGATGACTTTTTCGATGGACTCTACAATAGTGGAGGACTTTCCGCTGCCGCTCGGACCGACAACCAGCAGCAATGGCGCTTTGGGGACCGACGCGTCGGAGATGTATTCCTTGCGGATATGGGCCCGGTAGATTTTTTCGAAAAGCGACCGCAGCTCATCGGGAATGTGTACGTTGGTCAGTTCATTATCCAATAACGACAGGAGATAAATGTAATCCTTTGATGACAGCTCCTTTTCCAGAATTTTGTTCCATGCCTCCTGGGGGTTTGTCTGACCCGATATTTCAAAGCGCTTCTGCCAGTCCGTGAGGTAATCGGGGTTCTGCAGTACATCGAATTTTTTCTTCGGCGCTTCAGTGAACAGTGACAGGATCCACTCCAGCACAGTATTGATGACATCCGACGGCGGCCGGTATTGGTTCAGGCGGGCGCGCATGAAGACCATAATTTCATACGGCCATGAAGCCACCAGGTCCTGGATTTCAAGGATGCGATCTTCCGGCAGACGGATATACTGGATTTCTTTGGTCAGCCTACGGGGCATTCTCTTTCTCCTGGGGATCCTTGGCGGCCGGAGTTAAGGGCGGTATGGTCAGTGCCGGCGTGCCCTGCGTGTTCTGAATGACAATGGTCTGCTGGTCGCCCTGGTTTTTTTCATAAGCCGAAGCCCATTTCTGCTGGTTCAAGAATTCAAAAAGGGCCACATCTGTGGCGCCATCCGAGCGGCCGATGGCCTTTTGCAACGACTCGATACTATCGAGATACGCCGCGTATAGCTTGCGGATCCTGCTGGCCTCCTGGTCAGCGGCATAATTTTCGGCTTCAGCGATCAACTCGCGGCGCTTTTTTTCCTCGGTGGCTTCCACCAGTTTGTCCCCAAATCGGGTGTCCTTGAGCACGAAGCTGACCACCTCAATGCCGTATTTTTCTTCCAGAGTCGGGCCGCCTTCGTTGATTGGGCGGGATTTGAGAGCTTCGAAAATCTTTTCCTTGATCGACTCCCGGTCACTGATCAGCAAGTCGACCTGCTGGGCCTGGAGGATGTCTTTGACGATGCCGTCGTAATCCCCCTGGAGAAGACTCATCGGATCCAGGTTTTCGATGGCCCAGACGTTGAGATCGCGGATACGATAGGTCAGCAAGGCCGACGTCCACAGGGCGACATTCTCTTTGGAGATGATCCGTATCGGCTCGATCGTGCCTCCCAGAAAAAGGCGCTGGTTCATCAGCGACACTTCCTGCTCGATTCGGGTAAAGTAGGGCAGTCGCACGTGCCAGCCGACTTCTGTGACCGCATCGCGTATGCCGCCGAATTTTTCCAGCACGACCGCGTAATTCATCTTGACCTTGAATATTGTCCGGGTGGCATAGACCAGCGCTGTCAGTCCATAGACCAAACCGACCAAGGCCAGCATCGCGAAAGTACGGCGCAAGACCTTCTTGACAAACGCCCTGCGGAAAAATCTCTTCGAATGATTGTCGGTCATCTAATCTCCTTAAATCGAAAAGGAATCTGAAAAGCTTGTCCAAGCGACCGCCCAGACCCTTACGGCAGTTGCCGGTCAATCATGGGTTAAGAAAGGCGCCAAACCATCCCACCGTGTCCCGGGCGAACTCCGTCTGGTGCAGTTCGTGACTCATGGGGTGATCGCCCCCGGACTGCCTCACCAACCGCTTCGGTTCCGCAGCGTTGTCGAAAATGTCAACGGCATCGGAGTAGGGAACCACTTCGTCGGCATCCCCGTGAAAGATCAGGATGTGGCGCAGTCCAGTGATTTGGCCGGAAATGTCGAACGGTTTGCGGAGGATGCTGGAGACAGTTTTGTCCCTGTCACCGTTTCCGGTATTTCTGATAGAACGACTTCTCAGCGGCGCCGCATACGTCACCAGCGCATCGGCACCTATCGATCGTGCGGCCGACAAGCAAACAGCCCCCCCCATACTGCTGCCGAAAAGCCCGATGCGCAGGCCGCCATGCATGCGTGCCCGGATACAGCTGACCGCTGACTGCAGATCACGCACGCGGGCGTCCAAAGTGGTGACCTCCGACAGGATGCCTTGGCTGCCCCCACATCCCCGGTGGTCGAATCTGAAATAGGCCATTCCGGCTGCGGTGCACAATTGAGCCAGAGCGCGCTGCTTGGCGGATTCTCTGTTACTCAACAGTCCGTGCACTCCGATGACCACCGGCGGGTTTTCATCTTCCGGCAAGTGCAAAACACCGGCAAGCCGGTAGCCATCGCTGCTAAACCGGATGGGCTTCACGCGTTCCGCTGGCTGGATCTTAATCATAATTTGCCCTTAAGTTCAAATAGTTGTTGATAAACTTAATCACGAATGGGCTGTTGTCACTTTCATTTTCCCGGGACCTGGAGTATAGGTTTTTATATGATCGGAGGGTGTCGAATTGGGAATCAAAAAGGGACAAGTTGTTGATGTGGAGATCGCCGATCTCGCTTTCGGGGGACGCGGACTGGTGCGGGTGGACGGCATGGCGGTTTTTGTCGATCAGGTCGCTCCCCTGGACCAGGCGCGCATCCGCATTATCCGCAAACGCCGCAATTTTGCCGAAGCCGTCCTCGTGGAACTGCTTCAGCCGTCACCATATCGGATCACACCGCCTTGCCCTTACAGCGGTACCTGCGGCGGCTGTAAATGGCAGTTTATCGAATACGCCAGGCAACTCGAATACAAAAGGCGCCAGGTCGCCGACACTTTGACCCGTATCGGCCAGGTCGAAGACACCGACGTCCGGGCGACGATTCCCTCGGACAGCGTCTTTCACTACCGCAACAAGATGGAATTTACTTTTTCCGATCGACGCTGGCTGATGCCTGAGGAAATGGGAAATCCAGACGTCGAAGCCGGCATGGCCCTTGGTTTGCACGTCCCCGGAACCTTTTTCAAAGTGCTCGACATACAGGCCTGTCTTCTGCAGCCGGATGTGGGAAACGACATTCTCGGCTTCGTGCGGGAATTCGCCAAGAAGTCATCCGAGCCGGTCTACGGGCTCAAAACCCACCTTGGTTTCTGGCGGTTCCTGATGCTGCGGCATTCGGTGTCCGAAGATCGCTGGATGGTGAATATCGTCACGGCGGACGACAAGCGACAGTTGCTCGCCTCCCTGGCCGAACGGCTGATGACGGCCTATCCGAACATCGCCTCAGTGGTCAATAACGTCACGATCCGAAAGGCGGCCATAACGCTGGGCGAAAGAGAGGTCGTGTTGGCCGGGGAAAGCGTTATTACGGACCGCATCGGCAGCAACGATTTCGTCATATCAGCCAATAGTTTTTTTCAAACCAACACCATCGGCGCCGAACGCCTGTACTCCATCGTGAAAATGTTCGCCGGGCTCACAGGGAAAGAACGGGTGATCGATCTCTACAGCGGCACCGGAACCATTGCGGCCTGTTTGGCACCTGAAGCCGGTGAGGTCGTCGGCATCGAGATCGCCGAAAGCGCAGTGGCCGACGCAGAAGAGAACTGCCGTCGTAACCAGATTTCCAACTGCCGGTTCATTCAGGGGGACATCGCGGTGGTGCTGAAGCAGGTTACGTCCCCGGCGGAGGTGGTTGTCATCGATCCGCCGCGGGCCGGGATGCACAAAGATGTTTTACGGCAGGTCGTCGACATGGCCCCGGCCAGAGTCGTCTACGTGTCCTGCAATCCGGCCACTCTCGCCAGAGACCTCAGTCTGATGAAGGAGCATTATCGCGTCGTGGAGGTTCAACCGCTCGACATGTTTCCCCACACCTATCACATCGAAACAGTGGTGAACCTGGAGAAAATATAAGGATGAGAAAATTAAGTTTTACGAACCAGTTTCGGGTCGGAATGGCGGCCATTCTCCTGCTGTTCGGTATTGGATTTTCCTTGCTGGTATACAATTTTATGAAAAAGATGGTCGATGAGGCCATATACAAGGAAACCGAGATACTTGTCACCACTGTCGAGTCAACCCGCACTTACGTAAAGGACGTGACCCGGCCAAGGATCACACGCATGATACCCCTCGGTGGATTCATTCCCGAGGTGATGTCCACGTCATATGTCGGCCGGGAAATCATGAATCGGGTGCGGGAACAGTTTCCCCACTTTCACTACAAGCGCGCGGCCCGAAACCCCATGAATCCGGTCAACCAGGCTGACGATTTCGAGCTCGAGATGTTGGGCTGGTTTAACGCCCACCGAGAAGCTGACCAATGGTCCGGTGTCATCCAGAAGGGCAACACGTCCTACTTCGCGCGTTTGAAAGCCATCTATGCCGAGCAAGAGTGCCTCGTCTGCCACGGCGACCCCAAAGACGCTCCTAATGAAATGAAGGTTCTCTACGGTACTGACGGCGGCTACGGTTACAACCTGGGCGAGGTGGTAGCCGCCGACACCGTCTACATTCCCGTCGATGTGGCCTTCGTACGCATAAAAGAGAAAGCGTTCTGGGTTTTCATTATCGGCACCGGCGGCCTTTTTAGCCTTTTTGGAATGTTCTACCTGCTGTTCAACCGGACCATCGTGTCTCATCTGCGGGGACTCGTGACGACCTTCCAGGACATTTCCGATAAACCGTTATCCGACTCTCCGATTACAAAGTCCAATTCGAGGGGAGAACTGGAACAAGTCCAGGCTGCGCTGGAAAATGCCGCGCTGTCGGTCAAGCAAGCGCACGATGAACTGAAATCATCCGAATTGAAGTATCGGCAGCTGTTTGAAACGTCACAGGATGCCATATTTATCTGTGATGTGCGAGGTCGTCTGGTGGACATCAACAGTGCGGGCCTCAGGCTGTTCGGTTTTCACAACCGGGACGAGGCCCTTCGAATCGACGCTTTTGACCAGCTCTTCAGGGAAACCCGGGATGGGGAACCCCTTTGGGATCAATTGCAGGCCAACGGTATTGTCAACGAATTCGAGACGACGATCAGGAGTACCGACGGCAGTCAGAGGAACGTGAGCCTGACGGCCCATTTGAAAGTGGATGAACAGGGGCGACCGGAAGGATTCGAGGGCAGCATCCGGGATGTCACAGAAAAGCGGCGGTTGGAAAAGCACCTGGCACAAACGGAAAAGTTGGCTTCCATAGGCCAATTGGCAGCCGGTGTGGCCCACGAAATCAACAACCCCTTGGGCGTGATCCACTGTTACGCCGGTTTGATTCGAAAATCGACTGCGGCCGACTCTCAAATGCAGGCAGACGCCAAGGTCATCGAAAAACACACCCTGAACTGTAAATCTGTGGTTGAGGCATTGCTCAGCTTTGCCAGGGTCTCCGAGCCCCGCATGGAGCCGGCAGACATCCATGCCTGTATCGACGATGTCCTGTCGGTGCTGGAGCATCACATGCAGCAGAACGGGATTGTCGTCAACCGGCATTACGGCCTCAACCTACCTTTGCTGACGATCGACATGCAGAAGATGAAACAGGTGTTTATGAACCTTTTGCTGAACGCGCAGCAGGCTATCGGGAGCCAGGGGCGCATCGACGTGGAGACGGCATTTGATGACCGCAGGCGCCTGCTGGCGGTCCGGATTTCAGATACCGGGCAAGGTATTGCCCCCCGAAACCTGCAAAAAATATTCGAACCCTTTTTCACCACCAAATCCGATGACAAAGGGACCGGTCTCGGCCTGGCGGTGACTTACGGTATCGTCAAACAGCATGACGGAGAACTGGCGGTCGAAAGCACCCTCGGCGAAGGCACCACATTCACCCTGAGCCTGCCCGTAGTCAAGGACATATAGGTAAAAATAGGGAGACCACATGCGGGATACCCTCCTCATAGTCGACGACGAAAAGGATTTACTATCCGGTTTGCAGCGTTCCATCGCCATGGAGATCGATTGCGACATTCTCGTTGCAGACAGCAGCGCCCGTGCGCTCGAGCTGATGAGAGCCGAACCCGTGGACGTTTTGTTGACCGATGTTTGCATGCCCCACATGGATGGTATAGATTTGCTCGAAACTGTGCGGAAACACGATCCGCATGTGACCGTTATCATGATGACCGCCTACGGTACGGTGGAGACGGCGGTGAAATCGATCAAGGCCGGTGCCTACGATTTCATCCAGAAGCCGTTTAAGGACGAGGAGCTGATTCACCTGGTACGCAAAGGCTTCGAACTCAATCGATTGGTCAGGGAAAATGCGCGCCTTTTAGCCAAGGTGTGCGAAAAATCGCCTTTGGAGAGCATCGTCGGAAAAAGTGCGCCAATGTCTGCGGCCGTAGGGGTTATTCAAACCCTGGCCCAAACCGATGTCACCGTTCTCATCCTTGGTGAGACGGGAACGGGAAAGGACCTTGCCGCGCGGGCCATTCACGCGGTAAGCAAGAGGCGTAACCGCCCCATGGTGACGGTCAACTGTCCGGCCCTGCCCGAAACCATACTCGAGAGCGAGCTTTTCGGTTATCGAAAAGGGGCGTTTACCGATGCCAGCAGCGACAAGCTGGGACTGTTCGACCAGGCCGATGGCGGTACGGTTTTCCTTGACGAGATCGGCGATCTGCCGGTCGGGGTTCAAACCAAACTGCTGCGGGTTCTACAAGACCGCATCATCATGCCCCTGGGGGATACCGGCGGCCATCACGTCGATGTTCGGATCATTGCCGCCACCAACCAGGATTTAGAGCATAAAATAGACACCCAGCGGTTCCGGTCGGATCTTTATTTCAGGCTCAAGGTGGCTACCCTGACCATGCCGCCGTTGCGCGATCTGCGCAATGATATCCCTTTGCTCGTTGACCACTTTCTGGTCAAGTCCGCCTGCCAGGAAAACATTCCCCCAAAGGGAATCGAACCCGAGGTGCTCGAATATCTCATCAGGCGGGAGTGGCCCGGGAATACCCGGGAATTGGAAAATATGATTCTCAACATGACGGCCCTCGCACCCGGAGACGTGATCCGCATGGGTGACATTCCGCACAGGGGTGAACAGGTCCTGCCGGAGCCGGATGAAGTCGAAATGATTAGACCCTACAAGCAACTCAAATGCGAAATCATCGATAGATTCACCAGGAAGTACCTCGACAGGCTGTTGGCCCATACAGGCGGCAATGTCACGCTCTCAGCACAAATCAGCGGCATAAAGAGACAATCCCTTCAAAAAATCATCAGACGCTACGGGTTTTCCGTCGATCGCTACCGGCCATAACACCCCACCGTGACGGGTTCTGAGTGACACCCGGCAAAATGCCTTCTCAAAGCGACACTGCCGCCGAGAGGCGGCACCCTCTCGCAGGGAACCATTCCAGTCATTCTTCTCTTGAATGCAATATAAAACATTAAATAACAACAAGTTGGAAATATGCCGGCCAATTGTGCCCGAAATTCGGACTGCCGCCGTCAGGCGGCAGGGAAGTGTGGGGCATTCAACAGTGAAACAAATATATTGATTTATAACAATAATTTAAGCCTGGATAGCGACGATGTGGTACGTGATTTGCTTTATTTGTGAGAGTTTAATGAATTCCATTCCGGGCGCCACCTCTTTGCGGGGGTTAACGAAGGCCCATATTCAAAATTCAGAACGGGGAGTGTGAAATTCGTCTGTAAGGATGCCTATCTGTTCTGCCGAGGTAAGATTCACCGACACCACACCACAAGCTTCAGAGAAACCTGAAAGGAAAAAAGGAGGATTCACTTATGGCCGAAAAAAACTCACCGACACCGAACCCTGATATCGTTCGGGACCGGGCAACGAGCAGCATCTCGGATTTATGGAAGAAAGAAGACTACTGGGCCATCTGGCTCGGCTTCACGATACTGATCCTTGGCCTGCTCATCTTTATGCCCCAGAAACCGGAAGGGATGACTGAAAAAATTGCCAAGGCCAACGCCACCCTGAAAGCCGAATCCGAAAAGGCGCCTTTCAAGACGATCGCTTGGTACCAGGCGGTTGATGCCAAGAAGAAGCTCAGGGCCACCGGTTCATCCATCGGGAAGACGATCAAAACATTTACCGATAAGCCTCATGGGTGGAAGACCAATCCGGTCGATTCGTTTGTGAAAAGCAAGGCCGCTGCGGATGCAGCTAACGAAAAGAGCATGCCCAAATACGATGCAGCCAAGGCCAAAGAGGCTGAAGCCCTGGCTGCCGCTCAGGCGGCCGAAAAGATTGCCGCCGATAGCGGATATCAGGATGCGGCCTTGAATGCCGCGGCTGTCAAGGCGATCGACGGCTGGCGATCGACCCACGCCAAAGCGTCGAGTGCCAAGAAGAAGATCGGTGCTAAACCCTACAACCAGATTCCCTATTTAATAGGATTGATGGCAGTCATGGGTGTTTTCTTCGGTATCGGTATGGCGGTGATGGGTAAATCGTTTGGAAAGTTTTTCGTTGGATTTATTTTCGTATTTTTTATTGCCACCCTGGCTTACATGGCCGCCGCCCAGTCAACGGCCAAGGAATACGGCATCGGCTATGCCGCCTGGGCCATTCTGTTCGGCCTGATCATCAGCAACACGGTGGGCACTCCCAAGTGGGTGATGCCGGCGGTTCAAACCGAATATTACATCAAGACCGGCCTCGTGCTGCTGGGGGCCGAAATACTTTTCGGAAAGATCGTTTCCATCGGCATACCGGGGATCTTCGTGGCCTGGGTCGTGACACCTGTCGTTTTAATTACGACTTACATTTTCGGCCAAAAGGTCGTGAAGATGCCCTCCAAGACGCTCAACATCACGATATCATCCGATATGTCGGTGTGCGGTGTTTCGGCTGCCATCGCCACCGCCGCCGCCTGTCGGGCCAAAAAGGAGGAGCTGACCCTGGCCGTGGGACTGTCCCTGGTGTTCACATCGATAATGATGATCGTCATGCCGGCTTTCATCAAGGCCGTGGGAATGCCCCATGTACTGGGGGGCGCATGGATGGGAGGAACCATCGATGCCACGGGTGCGGTCGCCGCTGCCGGCGCTTTCTTGAGTGACAGAGCCCTGTACGTGGCTGCGACCATCAAGATGATCCAGAACGTGCTGATCGGTGTCATCGCCTTTGCAGTGGCCATCTATTGGGTCGCACGGGTCGATCGCGTTCCGGGGCAGAGCGTTCCGGTCACGGAAATCTGGCACCGCTTTCCCAAGTTCGTGCTGGGTTTCATTGCGGCGTCAATTGTCTTTTCGCTGATGTACCAGAGCTTCGGCAGCGATGTCGGCTACACGATGCTCGAGCATGGCGGTATCCGCGGTTTTTCGCGGATCTTCAGGGGCTGGTTTTTCTGCCTGGCCTTTACCAGCATCGGTTTGGCCACCAATTTCCGCGAGTTGGGGGAATACTTCAAGGGCGGTAAGCCGCTCATTCTTTATGTCTGTGGTCAATCCTTCAACCTTATGTTGACCCTTTTGATGGCCTACATCATGTTCTACCTGGTGTTCCCTGAAATTACGGCCAAGATATGATCATGGAACAGACAGTTTGCATGGGATTGATAAAAGGTCTTCGCGATCATGAGAGAACGCGTGCGTTCAGGAAATGGGCGGCTCTGGCAGTCAGTCTCTTCGTTATGTGGCTGTTTCTGTTCGTCATCGGACCTTATTTTTTAAAAACGCCGGCGATCGCCCCGCTGGCCGATTTTATCGAAGAGCGGGGGATCGATGCCGGCGCTCTGTATTACACCGACATTGAAGAGTTCAGTGAAGCGGATATCAATATGAACAATACCATGCACTACATGCCTGAAGGAGGCGGAGTAGAGGATTGACAACATAACGACGCGAAAAAAAGCCCCGTCTGACACGTATCTCGGTTAGACGGGGCTTTTTCGTATGGACCTGCTGGCCGCCCGATGCTCTGCTTATTCTTTTTGGCGGCATCTCCGGAACCATGGTCTTCAGAGAGCAAAGCATCGCGGTCCCCGGATGGCCGGGGCGGTGTTCATACTCGGCGGCGCCGTGTTGATCATACCCAAAGGTTGATGCCATACTTTCCGCACAGCCCGGCCAGCCACGAGTCTGTCCGGCTTATTCCCACTGAAGCATTTGTTGACATTCGATTTTTACATCATTAAATTCACTTGCTCCAACTCGGCCTGGCAGTCCGTAATGGGGCGGCCAATAGTTCAGCTGAACCAAAGGGGTGACGGTGTAATCCGTCTGACGCCCTATAAACCAGGTTAACCGGAAACTGACCCTTGTAGCCTTCCGGTTCACTATGCAGAGTGACCATATGCGTCTAAGTGATGTCAAGGAAGGGCAGAAAGCGATTATCAATCGTGTCGGCGGAAACAGTGCCTTGAGGCGCAGACTGCACGAAATGGGGATTTTGAAAGGCACTGAGGTCATGGTGGAAAAATATGCACCTCTCAGGGATCCTTTGGAACTCATCGTCAAGGGTTACCATGTGTCGATGCGGGTTGAAGAGGCAGCCCAAATAACGGTCGAAAAAGTGGGGTAAGACCTTCCCAATGCATCCCAAACGACTGACGATTGCGCTGGCCGGAAATCCGAATTCCGGTAAAACAACGATATTCAACAGAATCACCGGTACCCGCCAGAAAGTCGGTAACTGGCCCGGTGTCACTGTGGAGAAGAAAGAGGGGACAGTCCGCAAGCACGGTTACGAGCTAAAAATAATCGATTTGCCAGGTACATACAGTCTCACCCCTTTTTCCATCGAAGAAATTGTGGCCCGCAACTACATCCTCGATGAAGCCCCGGATGTCGTCATCGATATCATCGATGCCTCCAACCTCGAGCGCAGCCTCTATCTCGCCACCCAGGTCAGAGAACTCGACTGCAAAGTCATCTATGCCCTCAACATGGCCGACCTGGCTCGTGCCCGTGGAAACAAAATAGACGACCGTAAACTGTCAGAGCTGCTGGATGTTCCGGTGGCCTTTACCATCGGCAACAAAAACGAGGGTATCGAGCCGCTTCTCAAAATGGCGATCGACCTGGCGGAGTCGGAGGCCCCCGAGGGGCCGAAGCGACGGGTGAAATACAGCAAGGATATCGAAGTGGCGATCTCTGAGCTTCAGCGATTCATCGACGGCGAGCTCGACGGTCGCTTTCCCTACAATTCCCGATGGACCGCCATAAAACTCCTCGAGGACGACAAGATCGTCAAAGAAAGAATAAGCGAAAAGGCCGGCCCCGCCCAGACGGGCATTTTCGAGCTCACCGGTTCGCTTAGGGGTCATCTGCGGGATCGCTTCGATGATGATCCGGAGATCATCATGACCGATGAGCGCTACGGTTTCATTGCCGGTATCGTCAAGGAAGTGCTCGTCAATACGACCCGGCAGCGGGTCGACATGTCACGGAAAATCGACCTGGTATTGACCAATCGGTTCATCGGGTTTCCGATTTTTGTTTTCTTTATCTGGGCCATGTTCCAACTCACCTTCACACTGGGTGACTATCCGATGGGGTGGATAGATAGCGGTGTCAGCGTCGCCTCAGCCGTGCTGGCGGGTTTCCTGCCCGATGGCCTGTTCAAGGAACTCTTGCTGGATGGTATCGTGGCCGGTGTCGGCAGTGTCATCGTTTTTCTTCCCAATATCCTGATCCTTTTCTTCTGCATAGCGCTGTTCGAAGACACTGGTTACATGGCCCGGTCAGCATTTCTGATGGATAAGATCATGCATCTCATCGGGTTGCACGGCAAATCATTCATACCGATGCTGATGGGGTTCGGATGCAACGTACCGGCCATCATGGCCACCCGTACCCTTGAGAGCGAAAAAGATCGCATACTGACGATATTGATAACGCCCTTCATGTCCTGCTCGGCCAAGCTTCCGGTCTACATCGCCTTGGCCGGCACATTCTTCGGGGCCAGGGCGGGCAGCGTCATTTTTGCCGTCTATCTGTTCGGGATCGCCCTGTCGATGGTTACCGGTAGGATATTCAGGTCGACCCTCCTAAAAGGCGCTGATGCACCCTTTGTCATGGAACTGCCGCCATACCGGGCGCCGATGCTTAAAAGCCTGGTGATTCACATGTGGGACCGCTCCAAACTGTTTTTAAAAAAAATGGGCGGCGTCATTCTGGTCGGATCCGTGATTATCTGGTTTCTTTCGGCGTTTCCACGGGACATCGAATATTCAATGGACTATGAGGGCGAAATGACCCGGCTCAGTGTACACTACGATGGTTTGATCCGCTCTGCGGGGGAAAGAGACCAGCCGGTGCTGTTAGAGCGTAAAGGTGCGGCGCTGGCCGGATTGAAAAGTGCCCGTCGGGCGGAACAGATGGAACAATCGTATATGGGACGTATCGGCAAGGCCATCGCGCCGCTATTTTCACCCATAGGGATCGATTGGCGCGGAGGGGTCGCGATAGTCTCCGGGTTCGTGGCCAAGGAAATCGTCGTGAGTACTCTGGGAGTGCTTTATGCTGTCGACGACGGCGAACAGTCCGATGCTCTGCGTACGGCACTCAAAGCATCCGGAATGACGCCCCTCGCCGCTCTGTCGATGATGATTTTCGTGCTTCTCTATCTACCGTGCCTTGCTACCGTAACCACCATTCGCCGCGAAACCGGTTCGATTAAATGGATGCTCTTTAGTATATTCTACAGTACCTCTCTGGCATGGCTGGCATCCTTTAGCGTATACCAGATTGGACGCTTGATCGCGCCCAGCTAATCCATCCGCGCATTGCGACGATATGTATATATTAAATACTCGTTTACTGCAGGAATCCAGCCATACGCCTCCGCCACTTGCCTTTCATCTTTTCGATCTATCACCAGAACTGTAACCCTCTATAATTGCAATTCATTTTGTTGTACTATACGTGTTTGTTTGCTATAATCAATTTTCTGTTTTGCTATTAAATTGGGAATCAAAGAATTTTAAAAAATGGACTCTACACGGGTATTGAAATGCATATCGGTCAACCCTTTTTATTATTTCAAGGCAAATGCTATTACATTAGCTGTCCCAACATTTCTATTTTTCTATCTCCGTAACACCTTATTGCCCTACCATTTAATTCAGCTAACGATTCTATCCTCTTCATTCTTACTGGTATTGTGGGTATTACGATCAGAAATAAGGGCTTCAAATTTAACAAACTGTGTTCTAATGAAATTCTTTATAAGCTTTTCTATCGTGCTGTTATTACAATCTATATGGGCATATACTTTTTCGATTAATTATATATTAGGCGGTTATCGTGGTGACATTTTCAGAGAGGCATTTTTGAGACCGCATGCCCCTATCTATGGTGAAAGTGAACTGTTGCCCAATATAGTTATAGCAAGCGCAATATTTATTATGGCGATTGGTATAATCGTTTTATTGAAGACTTCTTCGCAACCCATGTATGAACGCAGATATAAAATCATCTATGGGTTTGTATTCATTATTTTCGCGACGACCTTTGCGCTCTCTGAAAGCCAAGAACGCCTGTTGACTTATTACGCGCAACAATCCAGCTTCTATGTGGACTCTAAACTCTTTGACGGTCCAGTTGATTTATTAAGAAATTACGTAAAGACCATACCGCTGCTGAGCAATAGAGGGCAGCATTATCCACCTGGTAATTTATTGGTAATCGCCGCTGGAAATAAGATGGGACTTTCATACGGGCTGAAGGCGCTATGTTATTTCAGTCCTTTGATAGGTTTTTTTTATTTAGATAAGCTTCTGTCCGTCTTGGGGTTTAGCAACGAAGAAAAACGATTTTCGTTATTCTTGTATTTATTCGGATTTGGCACAATAGCCTTTATTTCAACCTCGACGACCCCTCTACTCATGGCTTTGTTTATAGTCGCAAGCTACACTGGGTTGAAGAAAAAACGAGGAATAGGTCACTTTTATCCTGTCATTACTGGAATTGTTCTATCAGTGTCTTTGCTTCTCTCTTTTTCAGCGGTAGTAATGATAGCTTTCTTATTTATAACCGATTTTTTTATGTGCATCCATAACAAGCGGA
Source organism: uncultured delta proteobacterium (assembly GCA_963792945.1). GTDB lineage: Bacteria > Desulfobacterota > Desulfobacteria > Desulfobacterales > SG8-13 > JARFQH01. The sequence goes on from CAWBYM010000007.1 coordinate 31,613, forward strand.
TAGCAACATTGGTATTGAGATGGCTGATTATTGCTATGGTGTTAGGTCTTTTCTACTTATGCCTTTTTTTCTTTTTTGGATTTAATATATATGAATGTTTGGTTGTTTCCATTGAAAACAACCAAAAATTGATGACCGCGACCCCTTATGACGATGTTCTGCGTTATTTTTTGCGATCATCTGGAAATTTGATCGCGTTTTTTATACTGCCCAATTTTACAGCTGCAATTTTATCGATATGGGCAATGAAAGAGCTAAAATATACAAGAAACGTTGCAATGCGCAGCTATGCTTCAAGTTTTTTCTTAACCATATTAATATTTAGTTTTTCCGGTCTTTTTTATTTGGAGACTGAGAGAATATGGCTGTTTCTGATGCCCTCATTAGCAGTCATCGCGGGTTATTGGCTTAAAACTATGCCATTGGCAGAAAGAATTAAAATCGAACAATTTATGATGGTTGTAACGATTTTGACCTCATTTGCAATTGAACTCTCCTTTCAACCCTTTATCTGATAATTGTCATTCTAAATATTTGGGATTAATATCGGTTGCGGGCAACCTTCAAGGCTGACCCTCTATGCGTTTTATCGCATTGGCGGTTAGCTTGTCGTGAGGAATTTTGAATTTTTAACGTTTTGTAGAAATAGTGAAGGGGAAAATTGGTTGGACGAATGAGGAAAGATTCGAAAATGGCGGAAGTGCATGGGAATCGAACCCCGGCACATCCTTATAACCATCCAACAAAACACAGAAAACTATACATCATTTTTCATTTGTGGAAGTTTTGTGGAAGTGCAAAATGGCCCCCCGTTCCATCAGCTGTTTTCTTCGCGCCACCTCCACCTTAGCGTATCGACGGACCGATTCAATTCGGGCATGGTCTGTGATCGTCTGAAGGTCGGAAATCGAAAGCCCCCTTTCGTTCACGTACTGGCTGCAGCTCGAGTGTTTTAATCCGGAATATAGGTCAATACTCTCGCCGACCGCCTTGCAGGCCGCTTTCCATAATCTATTCAGGGACTCGTTGGTGTACCGCTTGTTTTTCGCCTCGCCCTGGGATTGGTAAAAAAGAACTGCCCGGGTTCCTTGATGAGTTCCGGGCGTGAGGCTCGAACGCTGAGTGACAGGGGATCAGGTGCTCGACATTGGTTTTGGTCGAATCCACCAGCTTTCGGGCGGAAATCGACCGCCGGATAAGGAACACGCCATTGAACGGATCGTAATCTTCCTTGTGAAGGGCGCAGGCTTCGGCGGGTCGCCTGAGGTGGTATTTGAGCCACAGGAATATCGGCCGGTGGATCTCCGGAATGGCGAAAGATACTATTTTCATCTGGCGATCTTCCGGTAGCCACTTGATCGTGGGCTCCACAAGACCGTAATCGCTTTTTTTGGGAAACGGCGGCATTTCGGGAATCCGCTTCGACCGCCAGGCATAGTCCATGAATGCGTGAAAGCAGTTCATGACGTTGTATTTGCCCTTTGGAGATAATCGGACGTAGGCGAGCAGCTTGTCCAGGGTGTCCAACTGGATTTCGTGGAGCATCACCGGATGCTGCTTGAAAAAGGGCTTGATCCAATTGGTGAAATACGAACTGTACCCTTTGTAGGTTGCCGGCTTTTTCTTTTTCTTGGTTTTGAGCCACTCTTTCGAAATATTCGATGACGTCGGTCCAGCCCTTTCCGGTGTATTTTTCGATCCGGAACGCTCCGAGGCCTGCCAGGTAATTTTCGTAATCCGCCTGGACCATCGCAAGGCACTTTTCGGCGATCTTGCGATGGTACATGAGTTCTCCTTTGTACCGAGTAATTTTCCAAATCCTGCCTTCATCATACCACGATACAATCCACTGCCCCCTGTCTTTGTAGTAGGAAATCGAGCCCTTCATGACGCAGATGCCTCCCCTGGAATTCGAAGGGATTCTATCAGCGCTGTGAGGGTATGTAAAGTTCAAGGTGGTACCAAGAAAATTAACTGGTTGGGATCAATCGGGGTTCGGCTTTTTGAACCCAGCACGAATTGTTGCAATGGGGTAAAACCGCTTCAGATATGCAGCCATAACACTTGTAAGGCCGTCTGCATGCGCAAACGACACTTCCTCTGAGATGATCGAACAGGACGTGGTCACTGGGTGGAGCGTGAAAAAGTCTTGGTACGTGTCAATGGCCGACCGCATTCCTCAAATTCGCCTTTTCAGGATAATGTGAAAATTCGTTGACTCTATGAGGTATGCGGCAGAAATAGTTGGGTCGTTTCAAGCTCCAACTATACCCGTGTCGCCGAATATGAGGCTCTGGACTGCCTTGTCTGCATAGACCACTGCAGAAATCAACTCGAAGATCCGGTCGGCCATTGAGGCAGGCGGGCATTTCAGGATCGATTCGGGAAGAAACGGGGTTCGGTCAAACAGCGTTTTTACGAATTCACACTTGTCGTCCCACTCCAACCCGGCGATCCACTTGGAATACCGCCACCGAGTGTGTCTTTCCCGCAGGTGCGAGACGACGCCGCCGGCCATGTGCGACAAGACCGACTCGGTGTCTTCGAGGGCGTCGAGATAGGCGAGGTGAAACCCGCTGCCGTTTGCTGTTCGGTATCTTGTTTCAAACAGGTTCATCCACTCCCGTTGGAAATGGACGGGTGGCTTTTCCTCGTCGAATGTTTCCACACACTCATAAAGGTATGCGTAAAAGCGGCTTGCGGTGTCGACAAACTGTAAATATGGATCAGATACGGGCGAACGATAGACAAAGGACGTGGTCGCTCTTTGAACCGGTTCGTCGATGATTCTTACTATGTGGGATTCTGCGCAAGCAATTGGAGCACGGTGTCGAGGGTTCTGTTCAGGCTTTGCCGGTCAATTCGAATTCGTCATATTCGAATTCCTCCAATCTGGCCTGAATCCCCCCCCACACAAGGGGAGCAAGAGGGGAGAAGCCGCTGTCTCCATCTTTCGCCGCGGCGGCGGATCCATTCACGCACCTCGCCGGCAGGCCTGCAATATTTTCGACGGGATTCCTGGACAATTCTTTCCTTGAAATGTCTTTTGGGTATCGGAAGCGGTGGGTGCGTCTTGAACCGGACGATTTCGGTGCCGATCCTGGCGATGGCCTCGCCGACTTCCAGAGACACCAGGTCTTCCACCTTCACCTTCTGCTGAAGGTCCTTTGTCAGGTACAAGGCATCCCGGTTGTCCAGGTTGAAAATGATGGTCGAACCGACGCTTGAAAGGCGTCCGGTTTGCCTTTGTCCCGAACTGGCTCATGTATTGGTGGGCCAAGCTGAGGCTCACCTTGTATTTGCGGGTTTCAGCAACGAGATCCTCGAGGGAGTCGGTCATGAACCGGTGCGCTTCATCGCAATGGATGTGAAATTGTTTGCGGCGCTCTTCCGGGACCTTACTACGGCCCAACGCATTCAAGTGAAGCAGGGAGAGGATGAAGCATCCCAGGATACCGCGGACCATAGACCCGATGTTGGAAAGGTTGATCAGCAGGACCAAACCCTGATCCATGATCTCTTTGAAATTAAAAAGGCTATCGGGCTGTGACAGCATCAAGGAGACGGTATTTGAAACCATCAGTTTGCTGAGCTTGTTGCGAGGTGGCCCGAAGTCGTCTTTGCTGTACTTTAGGTAATCGTGCATCCAGAATTGGCGCACGACTTCGTTTTCGACGACTTTGAGGATTTCCCGGCGCATGATTTTGCTTTCATCGGACTTGTTACGCAATAGGTTGGAGATGTCGAGAAATGTTCCCTGCGGCAGATGGAACACTAAAAAATTAGGTTGCGAAACAGGTGTTCCAGCCGGTCGCCCCAGCCCGATTTTGCTACGAAACTTTGAATAGCTTGGACAAGGTCGTCAGCAGTTCGTCCGACGTCCTGACCCGGAATACGTTGAAAAGGGTTCCAGATGGGGATCCAAACCGGATCTCCGGGATCGAAATAGATGGTGCGGTCCACGTGGTGTTTGGGGATAAGGCAAAGGAGCCGTTCTACGAGATCCCCATGGGGGTCGAGCACGGCCACTCCATCGCCGCGTCCGATGTCGGCCAGTATCATGTGCTCTAGGGTGGTGCTTTTTCCGGTTCCGGGTCTTCCGATCAAGTGGGTATGTTTGGCCCGAATGATTTCGGGAAAGCAAACTCGGTTTTCCGAATCCGCATAATCGCAGGTGCCAACCCATGTTCCATCAGACAAAAGGTCGCTTCGACAGGAAGCGGCTTTAAGACGTCCAAGGGCAGCTGCCTTTCGATTTCGATCCCAGCAGCCGGCGGAAGATGCACAAGACCGGTGAGCTCCAGGAAATTACGAGAAACCCAGGTCGGTGGGTTCTTGCTTCGGAAAAAAGCTTTCCCAATGCTGTAGAAGTGATCTGTCCTGCATACTCTCGTTCCGTCAGGTAAGCCAGTGGTCGGCCGCCGTGCTGGAATAGCCCGACAAAGGTCGACAGGGCTTTCAGAAGAATTTCGGCCTTTTCACCTGCCCGTGCCACCCCGATTCGCACGGCTGTCGAGAAAAACGGCTTGTCGTTGTGGGCCTTGTTTTCGACCTCCCACGCCATCTGTTTCAGATCACCGGAAGGAGACTGCTGTGCGTATCGAAGCCCGGGGGTTGTGCCGGTCTGGAGCTTGATGTTGTATTCCAAATCCAAAAGTATCTGGACATTCCTGTGCCGGTTATTCACCGGGTGGACCGCCTGGAAAACAACCTGGTAGACGCCCACCGCGGGCGGGTCGATGTCGGCCATGGCTGTGATCAGGGGCATGAGGGGCGATTTTTGGAGCTCAGGCGGCCTGGTGAGCAAGTGGGAGTAGGGGGGCGGCGGGTAATAGTCCCGGAAGCGAAGTAAGGTTGAGTTTTTCACCGACCCGGGATTGTTCGCTACCGACAGTTCGCAGGCATTGTACACGCCATTGAATGCGGATTGAGGCGGGCGCATCCTCGATGGACAAGAAAATTGAGCCTTACGGCATCCTTGTTGCCCGAGATGTCGAACGCCGAGCGGTGGCGGAGACTCTGGAGCTGCTTCACAAACAACTCCGATTGATTCCAATCAAGGCCGTGTTCCGGGGATACCCATATTCGAAACCTCGTCCAATAGTTGGGGGGCACCGGCTCCTCTGGAATCAGGTCGGACTCAACTCTTGTAGGAGCGCAGCCGCCTGATACCCAAAGCGGCCGAAACCGGGGTTCGAGGGACACCGGCAGGGGGGAGACATCAGGGCGACAACCCTTGCGGATCTCCTCTCGAATGATGTTCCGTGCCAGGGCGGTGGCCATCTGCGGCTGGGCTTTGGCGATCAAGGCGCTTTCTATTTGCATTGCCTATTCCTAATTTCCTTAACCTCCTTCCTTTTAGCGGCTGAGTGAGCTGCTGAGTTTCAGCCAAGCTGAACAAATCCGATCCACATGTAGCGCCCAGGTATCCCTTTTGTGCAAAAATGATGGATGAAAGGTTCTCAGAGGTCCTAAAAATTTATGCTGTGACCTGATCTGTCTGATGGGAGTGATATTTTGCACTTGACAATGACACTAAAGATGTCAAGAATAGGTGTCATGAAAAACGAGGCCAAAAAATTCGCCATGAGCAGATCTGTACCCTCGTGGAAATGAACAAGCGCACGGTTAGATATTACATCCAGAAAGGGCTGGTGGACCGTCCTGAAGGTGTCGGCAAAGGGGCGTTTTACAGCCACACTCACCTGGAGCAGCTGCTGGCGATCCGCAAGTGGAAAACCGCCGGTCTGTCCCTGGAACGTATCCAGGACATTTTGGCAACTGAAAAGGAGGGCGGTGACGGCGACCAGTTGTACCACCGCCCCTGCCCAAAAAAGACCCGGGTGCGGTCGAGGTCTGGAGCCACATGTTTGTTGACGACGGCATTGAACTTCACATCGAACCCCGGCGAGCCGGATTGACTCCTGAACAGGTCCGGTCCCTGTTTCAGAGAAATCATGAGCCTGTACCAGAAAATCAGAGAGGAGGAACCCTAATATGAACAGAGCGATAACCGCGCCGGTGTTGGAGCCAGTCGGGGAGGGGAGAGTGGCGCTGCAGTCG
>CAWBYM010000008.1:0-636637 GCA_963792945.1 uncultured delta proteobacterium
CTCATCCAGCCGCCCCTGGAGAGTGCGAACAGGAGGGCCAGCAGGATCAAGAAAGTAAACAGTCCGGTGAGAATCTTCCGCGAGTTGTTGAGTCCTGTTAAAAACATCCCCAGGCAGACCGGAAGCGCCATGGCGAGATATCCGGCGAAGTGATTGGGATTGCCATAGGTCGATGAGGAATTGGCAATTTCGCGGTTAAGGCCGATGTCATATTCCCACCAGGGGAAGGGATTGGCGCCGGATTTTTTGATCAGGCCGAAAATCGACAAGAAAACGGCCATGAATACGATGACCTGAACGAGGCGTCGCAATTCCTGTCGGGTAGTTGTCACATGGATGGTCAGATAAAAGATGGCCATATAGGTAACAAGCAGACTGATAGACCAGGCGCTTGTGTACCTGTGGGTTGAAAAGAAGGCTGAAGCAAGGACCACGACCAGCAAGGCGGCCAGAGGGATGTCGAGTGGAGTCCTTATCCATCGCCAATTCCAGGTGACGATTCTGTCGATGAAATAGGCCGTGAGGGCGATCAGGGTAATAAGGTGAATGGTCATTATCGCCCACGTGGGAGCCGATCCGACGGCCAGGGGGGTGAAGACGAGCAGGGCGAAAATACAATAGCGTGGAATATCCGCTAATATTTCGTTAGCCCATTTCAGCATATGAATGCAGTGGACATATAAAGAGTTTTAGTTTTCACCACAGAGCCGCAGAGAACGCAGAGAAAAAGTTTTTCCATTTGCCGCTGAGACGCCGGCAAATGAAAACCGCTATGCCTTCGGCAGTATTTTAATGAAATCAGGTTTTCTTATAAGTTGCTCGACTGTTTGGAATCATGTGTTTAAAGGTAAAAGGGAACATGTGTATAATTTTATATTAGCCGCCCACTCGCTGCGCTCGTTCGACTGACGCAGACTATATCCGGCCGACTTGGCCGGATATTATTCCCGTTGCCCTTCGGGCAAATCTAAAACCAAACGTTTTATTTCAGCCTTGTTCATTTTAAATTATCATTCGCGAAGCGATGGCTGAACTTGGGTCCGGCCAGGCCTGCCCCGTGAAACGCGTAGCCTGTTTCTCTGGGGTCGGCCGGACTCAATGTCTGCTTTTGTCTGCGGCTAATTTATCCAAATTTCATCTTTGATACAGCTCCGCCTGGTCAGTTACATATAGAATAACGCGTAACCAACCAGCATATAGAAGATATCGCAAAGTAGTATTTTAGCCCAATATCTGTGTTGGATCCTCGCTTCAAATCCTCGACATACTCCAGTATGCCTGCGGGTTAAACCAAGAATCCGCCTTGATTTTGAACCAAAACCCAAATTTTGAGATGACTTCTACTATTTCGATAGAGCTTTATAAATTAGCGGCATAAATGATTGCCAAACCCCTCAGGCTCTCGCGGAGCACATGGAGGGATCAACGAGATCATAATTCTATTTAAAAAACATTCTCTGCGCTCTCTGCGCGCTCAAGCGACCAGCGGGAGCGGGCGTGAGATAAACTGAACGATATCTTCTTGGCGCCTCCCTTGTCTTTGCCCAGGCGTTTGCGCAGCTGGATGAACACGTTGTAGTAGTGCTCGTTCGTCGGCGCGAGCACGGTGGCTCGCTGGATGTTCACCTCCATGGCATCCCAGTCTTTTTCGATTTCAGCGATTCGCGCGAGCCAGTAATAGGCATCTGCATTCTGCCGATTATCATTGACGACTGTTAAAATGCGGCGAGACTTGTCGAGCTGCTTCAAATCGATGAACTTCTTGGCCGCAATGATCTGCATTCCCGGTGACAGGAAAAAGTGATTTTCGATTTCCTTGTAAAACTGGGAAAACTCGTTCTGATGGTTTTTGTTGTCGAAAATATGAGTGATTGCGCTGAGACTCTTCTCTTTGTCCGTGCTGATGGTCAATGCCCGGATAAAACTGACGTTCGACTCTGCCGTTCGATTAGCATTGAGATACAGTCGCCCGAGCTGGATGTAATCGCGTTCTGAAATTTCCCGCTGATAAGCAAGGGCTTCTTCGAGGTGCTCAATGGCCCCGGACCAGTTGTTCTCGTCTGCCAGTGCGTAGGACAGCGATCGATGGGCTTCCTTGACGGCAATTTCTTCGTCTATAGCCTCTTGGAGCCCTCTTTTGACAGAAGCACGAAGCTCGGGCGACCACATCGGCTCTCTTTTTCAAAAGATCGTAAACGCCGGGATATATGCGCGCCAATGATTGGGCGGTTTGAATGAGGGCTTCATTTTGACCTATTTGGTGTAAATGGCGTGCCAGGGCAAAGTGATAGGGAATGCCGTTGGGTTTGAGTCTTGATGGCGGCTTCAAAAAAGGGCAGGGGGTTATACGGATTATCCGGGTTGCCCGGATAGAGCAGCGCGTAGAGCTGCTGCATCCGGTCTTCCGCCTTTGCGAGACCGATGACGGTTGCGGCGTCCAGCGGGTTGAGTCGATTCGCTTCCAAATATGCCCCTCGGGCCCGTTCGGCATACATAAAAGCCCGATTAAGCGACACCTCGTTCTCCCCGATCGCAGAGTAGACCTCGCCCAGTTTGCGCCGGAACATGATGTCTTTGGGTTGGTGTTCTATGGCCTTCTTGAGGTGCTGAACCGCAATCCAGTTGTTTTTGGCTTTGAAGGCTGAATTGGCCTTGGTGTAATAAATTTGGGACATCAGCCGAGAGCCCACTGTTGCGAACAGGAAACCCGACACCACGATCACCGCAAGACATAACCCCAAACGCAGCCAAGGGGATGGGGGGGCGCGATGGAGACTATCGCCATCTCCTTTCAACTCGTGTGAGCTGCTGGTTGGTGTCGGGGTATTCATTACGCTAACCTTGCAATGATTTATGTTGCGTGGGTCGAGGTTTTGTCTGTGTTTTAAATCCCCCTCGATCCCCCTTTGTCAAAGGGGGAAGTGTCCATGCATAAATGGCCTTTTTCCCATTAAAAGGGGAAATTTGATTATTTTTTAATGGCCGCCCTCTCGCTGCGCTCGTTCGACTGACGCAGACCATATCCGGCCGACCTGGCCGGATATTCTTGCCGTTGCCCTGCGGGCAAATCTAAAACCAAACGTTTTATTTCAGCCTTGTTCCTTGTAAAATTCACCAGTAAACCAACTTCGATTCCCGTCGCTTTAAGGTAGTTCAATAACTGTGCCTGATGCTCATTCAACAGATTGGCAACGGCTTTTATCTCGACTATCACCCGGCCTTCAACCAGTAGGTCAGCGAAATACTCACCGACAACTTGCTCTTTGTAACTGACTTTAAGCGGGACCTGGTTTTCAACACTCAACCCCCGGCTGCTGAGCTCAATCATCAACGCTTTCTCATAAACTTTTTCAAGAAACCCATAACCCAGAACCTTGTTGACCTCAAATATGGCACCTCTGATTTGATAGGTAATATCATCTATGTTCATTTAATTTCATTCGCGAAGCGATACTCACCTTAGTCCGGCCAGGTCGGCCGGACTAAATGTCTGCTTTTGTCTGCGGCTAATTTTTCAACCTTTTTATCGCAAATTATGCAGGTTTTGTTGTTTTTTAAGACAAATTTTTGGGCGAAGATCCTTTGTTTTTAATCCCCCTCGGTCCCCCTTTGTCAAAGGGGGAAGTGTCCATCCAGAAGTGGCGCTTTTTCCCATTCAAAGGTAGAATTTGATTACTTTTTAACGGCCGCCCTCTCGCTGCGCTCGTTCGACTGACGCAGACCATATCCGGCCGACCCCAGAGAAACAGGCTGCGCGTTTCACGGGGCAGGCTTGGCCGGATATTCTTGCCGTTGCCCTGCGGGCAAATCTAGAACCATACGTTTGATCTCAGCCTTGTTTCTTGCAAAATAGTGATACGAGCAAATGTGACTCTTTTTTCTATTGTGAAATCCCCCTCGATCCCCCTTTTTTAAAGGGGGAAGCGGTATCTTGGTGTTTCCGATCCAGAAATATGCAATTTTCTGCAAGTTCAAGGAAATTAGCGTCATTGCGCGGAGGCGTACTCTCGTACGCCGCACAAGCAGATTCCGCCGATTGACACCGAAATTGCGGAAAAGGGCTATTTACGGCCGGAAACCGATTCTTCTCCGTAATATTGCGCATAGTACTTGTGATAATACTTGTAGTATCCCTCTTTCTCCACGTTCACCCGGTTGAGGATCACCCCCAACAAATTCGCCTGGGCATTTTCGAGCTGGTTAATCGACCTGATCACCATTTTGCGGTTCATCAAACCCGAGCGGCACACGAACAGCACACCATCCACATGCGAGCTGAGAATCAGGGCATCGGTGGCCGGCAGGATGGGCGGGGTGTCGGCGATCACGAAGTCGTATTTTTTAGACAGAAACGACATCAGGAAGGCCATGCGGCGCGATCCCAGAAGCTCCGGCGGGTTGGGCGGTATTTTGCCACAGGGAAGTAAAAACAACTTCTCGGTTTCAGTGGGCAGCACCGCGGACTCGACGCTGCTGTGAATAAAGGGCAGGGCTTCGTCCCCCAACAGTACCTGGTAGTACAGGTCGTGCACGTCGATGGGGTTGAAACTCGACTGATCGTGTTCATAAGGTGACGCTTCGGTGAAGGCGAACCGGCCGTTGCCGATCTGAAGCGCGGTTCGGATGCCTTCCATCATGTGGATCGTCAGGGGGCCTTTGAGGCCTTCCTCAGTTAAAAAACCCATATTGATTAAAATGAATCCAAGCTTCTGACCGGTGTCCCTTTGCTTGATGATGGCTTTTTGCGCTTGCTCTTTGGTAATTTTGGCATTGCCGACCAACAAACTGGCCAGTTTTTTGTCGTCAGGGCGGGTCTTCCATTCGACATCGACCAGTGCGCCCTGGACAAACATCAAATCGACTTTTTCGGGGTCGCCGAGGATGCTCAAAACGCCCGTTTTTTTCTGAAGCGTGGCCAGCCTGAACAGATCGCTGACGCTCAAACCGCTGTCGATTTCGCCTTGGTGGAGCGGCCGGTTGAAGGTGTCGGTGAGCAGCCCTGTCAGGCCGCTGGTTTCGGCGGGGTGCGCCAGGTAACTGAGCTTGGGCTTGCGCATGTCCGCATCGATCATCAAAACCGATTGTCCGGTGCGGGAGATGGTGAAGGCCAGGTTGGCGGTGGTCAGCGTCTTGCCCTCCAAGGCACCGGCACTGGTGACCAGCAGGCTGCCCAGGTTTTTTTCGAGATACCGGAAGTTCATATTGGTGTGGAGGGTCCGGTAGGATTCTCCGAAGCGTGAATTGGGCGAATATCGGGCCAGGAACAACTCCTGGGGGAATTTCTCGTCGCTCGACGCGGTCTTTTTGGTGCGCTTTTTATTTGCTTGCTTTCCATTGGTGTCCGGTACCACTGTCAGCACGGGATGACCGAGATGCTTTTGCACATCGTCTTCGGTTCGCAGCGACCGATCCAGATATTCAAGAAACAGAATGAGCCCGATCGCACTGACAAGGCCGAAAACAAGACCCATCAACAAATTCCTTTGTTTATTGGGGATGATCGGCCCCGGTGGCAGTTCGGCCCTTTCCACGATGCGGATGTTGGATATGTCGATGTCTTCGATCAGGCTCGATTCCTGAACCTTCGACAGCAGGATATCGTAGAGCTTCTGATTGGTTTCGACATTACGCTGCAGGATCGTGTACTTGAGCTCATTGCGTCCTTCCTGAAGCGATTCGCCTTCAAAGTCCGCGATGGTTTGCTGCAGCACTTTCTCTTTTTCGAACAGGATCGTACGTTCGAACTTTAAATTTTCAACCTCTTTCAGCACCTCTTCGTGCAATTTGCGCCGGGCTTTCTCCAACCGCGACGTGGATTGAACCATCTTGGGATGCTTGGATTTGTAGACCTTGCCGAGCTGGGAATGCTCCATTTCTATGTTCAACAGTTGAGAATACAGCTCGTCAATAACCGGGTTCAAAATAACGGAACGGGCATAGAGAATATTGACCTTGTTGGTCGAGGATGGATTCAATTCTTTGAGCTTGGCATCGATCTCCAGCCTGCGATTCCGGGTTTGGATATAGGTATTGTTAAAGTCCGAAATCTTTTGACCGATCATATCCTGCTTGCCGGAAAACGAAAACAGCTTGTTTTGCTGCTTGAAGGCGTAAAATTCCTCTTCGGCGTCTTCCAGATTTTTCTTCATTTCGTACAGCTGGTCGGTCATCCAGGTGAGGGTGCTGCGCGACGATTTGAGGCGGTTTTCGATGTTGAACTCGATGTAGGCGTCGGCCAGCGCGTCGGCCATGTTTTTGGCGGTCATGCGGTCGGGATCCGTGGCCGTAATTTTCAGCAGGCGCGTGTCCTTGACCGGCTCGACTTGGATGCGCCCTTTTAAGCTGGAAACCAGTGCGGGCATTTTGTCGAACGCCACCTCGGGTTTTTTTTCGACTCCCAGGAGCAGATCGATGTTTTTGCGCAGGCTGGCAAAGAAGGACTGGCGGGGTTGCTTGTCGATGACCCTGTCTTTTTGGACCTTGTCCATTTCGAGCTTTGAAACGACGCGCTCGAGAACGGGGCTCGAGGTGATGAGGCTGAAATGGGTGTTGAATTTGAGAGCCCCCATGTAATAGGACTCCCAGCTGATCATGTCGCCGCTGACCGGGGAGCGCCGGCGTTCGTCATCGACGATGATGGTGGTGGTGGCGCGATACACCGGCCGGAGGGTCGAATTGTGCCAGGCGGCAGTGCCGACCGCTATGAGGCAGCATGCCACAACGAGCCATTTGCGCTTGAGCAGCAGAAACAGGTACTCGGTCAGATGCTTGGTTTGTTCGCTTTCGCTGGTCAGTTGGTGATCAGGCATTTTCGTTATTGCCTCCATCGCCCAAAACCGGATGCGATCTGTTGAGATTTAAGGAATCTTTGTGCTCACCGCCCACTCGCATTCACTCGTTCGAGTCGCGAAGGACGCAGAGAGATTCGGTTTTTTGCTTTTCGCTGAGACGCCGAAAAGCAAAAAGCAACTTGTCCGTCAGCGTCTGTCGAGCGAGCACAGTGAGCGGGCGGCCAATTTAAAAACGCTATGATCCATGCATAAGCTTCGTATCAATTTACACCAACGATAGTGAATGTCAGAATTACATTCCGATGGGCTCATTTGTAAAATCCCCCTAACCCCCTTTTCCAAAGGGGGGAATGAGAGGATATGATTCGGTCGCACGGCACTGATTCGGAACGCATTTATGACAACCACCATAAGTCTTAAAATTCAACGACATCATCTATAGCCATGTTTCGGGGATGTGGATGCGGTCACCGGGCATGATTTCCATGTCCTGGATTTTTCCCATTTTGACATCGTCGAGATCGATCTTGATGACCTTTTGATTATCCCCGTCCTGGCGGATAATCCGTGCGCGGTTCGGGGCGGCGAACTTGCTGAACCCGCCGGCCATGATACACGCGCTTAAGGCTGTCATGCCTTCCTGAAAATCGTAAGCCCCCGGGCTCTGGACCTCGCCTTCGACATAAATTTTCGATTCCGCCAGGTTCAAGGAGGTGCTCAAAGGGACATAGACGACATCGCCGGTTTGCAAGACAATGTTCTGGCTCATGTCGCCCTGATCGAGGAGTTTTTTAAGATCGATTTTCAGCGGCGGTTTAGGGGAATCAGAATTATCACTTTTCGCTTTGGCGGGGTCGGATTTTTCAGGAGGACGTAAAATGTAGGCAATATTGCCTCTGTTTGCTGAAACACCGCCGGCTTTGGCGATGAGCTCCAGCAAGGTTGGCTGCGATTTCATCTCGTACAACCCGGGTGAACCGATGGCCCCGGAAATGTAGTAATGAAGACTGTGGTATTCGCTGACCGTGACGGTGACTTCAGGATCGACCAGGTAATCGGCCGCCAGGGGTTCGGTGATTTGACTCTCCAACTGCGAAACGGTCAGACCTGCGGCTTTGATTGAACCGATAAAAGGCGCGTTGATGAGTCCCTGGGAGGATACGGTGAGGTTTGCGGCGTGCTGTTCTTCGCCACCGGCCACAATTCTCAAAGAGAGGACATCACCCGGGCCGATGCGGTATCCCGTAGTTTGGGCATGAGACCTCTCGTCGATCGATAAAGAAAGGATCGAGGCGGCCAAACAAAGGAAAAATGTGATGCGTACCGAGTGAAACCAAAACATATTTTACACCATAATGTAAGTGCCGGTCGTAAATCCGAGCAGCCCAGGAACACTTCTAGTTTCAGTCCAGCAATGGCTCTCTTCAGCAATGTCGGTGTCAACCACGCTGAAGTCGCGGCAGGCCGGCGGAATCGCTTATGTGGCTTGCGACAGTGTGCCGCCGCGCAATTTCTTGATTTGCTTGAACCTGCAAAAAATTGCGCTTTTCTGAATCGGAAACTGGGCGGTGCCATTAAGAAACCGTGGGCGGGCACGAGTCTATTTCCTGCCGATTTCGTAAGCGAAGTTGAGCCTCGCAATTACAAAGGTGTTGTCATAGTCGAGACCAGGTATATTCGAATCCCTGCTTTCATAGCCGGCAGCCAAGTTGAAGGCCACCCAGCGTGCAAATCGGTAATTGAGACTACCCGAGAGCACATACGTATTGTCTTTACGCGGCGTAAGCTGGTAGTCGCTGATTTGATAGGATGCCAGGGCATCTGCCGATAATTTCGATGTCAATTCGTAGCCACCGGACAGGGCGAAGCGGGTGGCGATGAAATAGTCACTATTAAACGCTTGATCGTTCAGATTCTGTTCGGCGCTGAAAGTGGCATAGGCCCTGCGATTCTCTATGATCTCACCGTCGAGACTGACATTGTAGGTGAACGCACCGACGTCGTCCAGATCACTGTCTTCGAATTTCCGGTTTTGGTAGCCGCCCCCGACAACCAGATCGAAAGATCGCATCTGTCTGCGAAAAAGGAGTTTAACCTGATTGGACGTGTAATCCGAGCTGACCTCATACTTTTTGGACCAATATTGATATTGGAGGTCCAACGAATTGCGGCGGTTAAGGTTATAGACAAAATCGATAATACCCCGATTTTCCCATGAATCTTCGATATCCGCCGGATCGAGGTAATTGATTGTGGTGTAGCGATAGCGTAGGCCGACGTTGAATTTGGGCCCAAATTCGTAAATCGCTAAAGGTGTGACCGCATTAAGGAGGTATTTTGCCCGGATGATCGAATCGCTGAACTGGTCGGATTGTCCTGGATCCCGCGTCAACCGCAACGTATCATCGAGGCCGATCTGCAGCCGGTCAAATGCCTGGTACCGCATTTTCAAATCGCCGGTCTGCCCGACATAATCATAATCGGAGGCATTTCTTTCGAAGGCGGGCGCCGGATCCTGGTCGCTGTACCAATAGGCATCCAACGTATAATTCAAGAGCACGCTGGTCTTGGGTGTTTCGATCCCCAGATCGATACCAGGCTGAACCAAGTAGGTAAATACCGCCCTTTCGTTGAAATCCGCTTTGAAATAATTGGAATCATAACGCCAGCTGGCGGACACTTTGGGGACGATGTCAAAATCAGCCGCTGCCCAAACGGACAGCGGCTGCAGCATTGCACATAGAATAGTCAATACAGCAAGCGAACCCCACTTAGCTTGATTCATACCGTACCTTTTGTGCACTGAGTCTCAATTTATCGGTATATTAATTTTTTCCTTCGGCTCCAAATTGAACGCTATATTCGATTGCAACGAATGATACCGTTTTGAATTACCGTCCATCAGTTAAAAGGATATGCGACCTTTTTGAATCCTATTCTCTATTTGCTTAGCGATCACAAATCTAAACCCAGTAGTTTTCTATTGTGTAGCCCCAAATGGTGACGCCTGAGGTTCTTCCTGATTTCTTAGCCAAGTCGTTTGCGTGGGTACTCCCGTCAGTGGATCGATATCCGATCCGACAAAAGGCGTAAAGCCTTCAGCGGTCTCGAAATCGAGGCTGGCCCCTGCGGCGAGAGCGTTTTGTCTGGCAATTTGCGCATCGATCAGTTTTTGCTCGGCCTGCGACAGCTGGTCCTCCCACTCCTGGGGGTCGGCGAAGGGGTTTTCGAGCATGGCCAGGGCCGTCACCTGCGTGAGAATGGCCGATTTTTCATCGGCGTCGGCGCAGACCAGGTTGGCTTGCTCCTCTTCCATCTCTCCCTTTTTCACCTTCTCCCTGGCCTCCAAACACCGCATCCAGGTATTCCGCGCTTCAAATGTCGCAAACTGGATCAGGTTGGATTCGGCTTCCTCTGTGGTGAGGTCGCGCGGTACGCCGCTGACATACCCCATGGCCGGTTCGGGAAGGACGTATTCCTGCCCCTCGATGAAAACGATGTAGATTTCCAAGTCCGGTCCAAGGATCAACTTGCCCGACGATCTCTTGCCCTGCTGTTCGGCCGTACTTTTATCCGTTTGGGCCAGCCAGCCATTGGAATGGCTCCCGACACCCCAGGCCATCGGAATGTTGGCCATGACACAGAAGAGAACTATCTGAGTCCAAAGCAGCCCTTTTACCGGTCCTCTTTTCATGATGTCACCCATTTAGGCATCGCCCTTACCTTTTTCACCAGGATCCGATGGCACGTCGAATCCCGGTTCATCGGTGGAGAACCCATCGAATTTTGGGTCCGCGCCGTTGTCGATGGCCCGTTGTTGTTCCGCCTTGGCCGCTTTGATCTCTTCTTCGGCCTCGGCGATCTGTTCCGTGGCCCACTGGCGGACTTTTTCATCCGGGCTGGCCATCACAGACTCCGCATAAATCCTTTTTCCAACGGCCGACACTTCTTTGGCAATCGCCCTGGCCAGGTCGAGCTGAACGGCCGGCATTTCCCCGGCCAGCACTTTTGCCTCGGTTTTTTCAGCCTGGTTGGCGGCGGCCTTAGCCAAAAACGCCGCCCGCTGCACCGGATTTTGGTCAGCCAATTCGGGGCGCACTTCTGGAGCCACGCCTTTGATGAAATCGCCGATGAGGTACTTTGCACCGCCCTCGGTAAACATAATATAGGTTTGGCCGTCCGGTCCGATGCTGAGGATGCCGGCGGTTCCACGGATACCGATGACGGCTTTGGTGGTTTCGAATCGGGTTTCGATGTTCGATTTGCCGGTCTTGAAATTCATTTTGCCCAGAAACAACAGAACGCGCCGTTCGATGTAGTTGATCTTTTTTTCAACCCCCCGGGTTTGCTCCTTCTCCTCGATGATCAGATTGGAGTTATTCTGAACATCGAGGATAGCCCCATCGCTGAACAACACCTTCGCCGACCCGACGCGGGTGACGACCCTGTCCCCGGAATACAGGGGAAGGTCGACTTGAGGCTTGACGCCCCACGAACCGCGGCTGTTGATCAGTACCGCGCCGGAGAATTCCGCCAGCACGGCCACCGGTTCCTCTTGGGCGTGCAGAGGGGGCGACAAAGCGAGGAAAATCAAACACACAACAACAAATACGGTTTTTTGGCACTTTTTAGGTTTCATTTTTTTCTTCCGGCGTGAGGCCAATTTAAACTTTGAATTGGCATTTATTAATTGTTTGCAAAAAACATGCACAATCATCCAAGTAAAAGCGGCAAAAAATTATAATAATTACGGTGCATTGTGACCTGTGCAGTTGACATGTATAAACCCAACTGCCTGATTATGAGAAATAATTTTCACAGTCTAAAAAGTTCACGAACGAATTATTGGAGGCTTAGAAACCGTATCTGTCTGTTTAACTTCCAAATCCCGATTTCAAGCAAGTATTATGTTGAAGAGAGCTGCTGAACAGAATCGATTTATTTCAAGAGCTTGATTGATAAATAAATCAAAATGTTATAGCTGCCACCGTTGGCAACAACAGAGAGGGTTCCAATTACAAACGTTCAATATGAAGTTGATAACCGGATAGCAATAGGGGAGCTGGCACCGCGCAGAGAAAATTCTAAAAAGTTTAGTGTATTTCCCTACTTTCACTAACAACAGGAAATCTAATTAGTCAATAAAAAAATATAGGACGCTTGTCCTCAATCGTAAAGGTGGGTGTGAACATATCCTGCCAATATTTCGGCCGTTGCGGCCGGGGGGCGCACCAACAGGTTGTGGTCGATGATGGCATGAGCCATTTCGTGTGCCAGCAGTTCCTCCTGCACGTCGTCGGCGTTAAGATATACCGTGTTCAGTTCGAAAACATACCAGGCCCGCAGCCGGCAAGGTTTTTTGTATAATCTGAAATAAGCCGCGTGGAGTTTTTTGCTGTTTTCATAAATGTGAATTTGGACCTTACGAAACCGTTTGCGCATATCGAGAATGAGTTGAACCTTTTCAAAAAGCGCGTCTACTTTTCGTTCGATTCTTTTTCGGCTGTCTTTTGATCCGGAATGACCGAAGATCTTCGGAAACACCCATTGGCCGGGAGAGTATTCGACGGACCGGTCAAATGAATCGAGATCTTCCGGCGCAAGATAGTGGATGACGGTGTATTGGGTCTCTAAAGTCTGCCAGTTTTCGGAAGGGCTCTCCCCGGATAAAACGTTCTCCGGCGACCAAACGTATACAATGGTCAATAAGACTGGAAGCAGCCGTATGAGCGTTTTCGATATGAGCATCAAGTTTTGAAATTGTCTTCGATATGCCGATGCAGCCGTTCTATTTCCTCGACCAATTCCTGAGACACTTCAAGGCTCGCCGCCGTAGTGAGAATTTTCAGAACATCTCTTTGGGAAGTGAGTACTTTTTCCCGCAAGGCCTGGCGCATTGAATCGAGGCTATGGGCCAGAGATTCGAGTTGGTCTTTGTTTCTAAGCTGAATTTTTTGGGTCAGATTTCCGGTGCCAATCGTCTCGATTTCCTTTTGAAAACGATACATCGGTCCCGCCAGTTTGTGTGACACCAACAGCGTCAACACAATCGTCACCAGCGTGATGAGGCCCAGGGTGACGAGATTGCATAAAAGAATACTGGGCAAAATGGCTGTGGCGGTATTCTGAACGGTCAGCTGTGAGTTTTCGAACGATGACGTCAACGTTCCGCGCGATAGTATGACGAGCAAAACGGTTGAGATAACGATACCGGCCAGCAGAACGCCGCAAAATTTCAGAATGAATCTGAATTGAAATTCCTTCTTTATGAAATACTGTTTACGCCGATTGGTGGACTCTTTGTTGAGCATCGCGATATTCCTCTAAAATCAAAGCTATTTTTAGGCTTCTGGCAGAAGCGCGCCTTTCGGCTCGATCAATTTTTCAACCGTTCCTCCGGTGGGTAGACATAACGCAACGGATACAATTCGGCGCAGCTCGACGGTTCGGTGTCAGTCGTTGGTGTTTCCCGACCCCCCGGGAACGAGTAATTTTTCATCGACCCTGATTTGAGCCTTCGATTTTAAACGACCGATCCAATCCTCAAGGGATAACCGCTTTTTTTCTTCCAGTATCTGCTGCGTGATTTGATCGCGGAGTGCAGTCAGCTGAGGCGGGTTCGGACTGGATTGGTGTAGCTCATCGTATCGGGTTTCGATCTCTTCTTGAGAGACGACGGTCCGTTTTTCAATCGCCTGACCCTCCATCGCCATCAGATCGCGAATCAAGGTCGACTCCCAATAACGTTCGATCGACCGGACAAACTTATCCTCGCGATCGAGTTGACGCCTTTTGGCCTCCTGGATCAGCAGTTCCTTGGTAATGATTTGGTCCAGAAAGGCTCTTTTTGCGTCTTGATCCACTTTAAACTCGGCATTGTATTCCAGCTCTTCCTTGAGCAGTGTGTTGAATTCGTTCAGCGTGAGGGTGTATTCATTAATTTTGGCAAGTATCAATTCCTGATCGGATTGTTCTTGGCTACAGCTCATAACGCTCATGGTCAGGCAGGCCGTTATCCAGAGAATCGTGAATCTTGTCATCTCGGCACCATTTGTATCATTTGTCGGCATTTAGAAAAAATGAGAAAATTCATCATATTATATATAAAACCAGTCAATTTTACCATACCATTCACACGATTCAGATTTGGAAGGGGGGAGCGCCCGTGGAAATGACCTGCGCTATATATGAAACCCGGCAGGCTTGTCTTTCTCATCTATCCTCGAGCATGCGCACCTCTTCTGAACGCACCCGCAGCCGATGGGTGAGAACCAGGGCGATATTCTGCAGCAGCTTGACGGCGACGGACGGATCTTCGAAGCATAGTTTTTCGAATCGCTCGTGAGTCAGGCGGTAAACCTCGGAATCTTCTTCCGCCAGGACCTGTGCGGAGCGCGGATTGCCGTCCAGCAGGGCCATTTCTCCGAAAACGACGCCGGCGCCGAAGGTGAAGAGCCGTTTCTTGCGATTGTTGGACGGCAGCTTAATTTTGACACTCACCGAACCGTGGGTCAGGATATAGAGATCGCGGCTTTGACCGCCTTCGCGGATAAGCTCTTCCCCCCTGCTGAAAGTCATCCATTCGAGCATACCGCGGAAGGTCTCCAGTTCCTGGGGATCGAACCCCTTTAAGAGATCGGTTTCATCGAGGGTGTAGGCGCGACGGACTTTCTCCGAACCGAACTCGGATAGAATCCGTTCCTCCGCCCATTCGAGGGCGGCATCGGTATCTTCGAAGAAGTGGTCGTGCGGGATGTCTCCGGCGGCCCCGGTGGCTTCGAGAAATCCCCAGAGGGACGGGTTGTCTGTCAGGTGGGTGATCAACAGCCGCTTGTCTTGCCGGCGCATCACCCGGTGGAGACGGACCAGGATATTCGCCCCCGTGGTATCGATTTCGTTGACCTGTTTCATGTCCAGGATGCAGTACATCGCTTCGCTGGTTTTCTTCTCGATCAGAAGGGCCAGCCGATCGGCCGAGCCGAAAAATATGGGGCCTTGGAGTTCGAAGACGATAATTTTTTCTCCATGTTCCTGGAGACAGCGGGAGTGGCTGTCCTGCCTGACCACCTTCGAGGTCCCCTGCCGGCCGGAATATTCGCGCCGCAGGACCGAAGTGCTGGTTTTCGCTATCGAATAGACCGCCGAGATCGCCACGCCGATCAGCACGGCGGTGACCAGGTTGACGCTGACGGTAATGCCGGCCACGCACAGGTTGATCAAAAGGCTGATGGCCACGTCCTTTCTGGCGGTTTTTGTGTTGTGTAAGGCGCGGAAGAAACGGAAGGTGGAGCGATCGAAAAGGTCGATGCCGACGGAGATGATAATGCCGGAAAATACGGCCAGGGGTATCCGGCCGATCAGCGGGGCCATGGTCAGGAAAATCGCCAGGATCAGCAGCCCCGACACCGCTCCGGACAGTTTGCTGCGCGCACCGGCCCGATAATTGGCAACCGACCGGGGGATCGATCCGGCGGAGAACAAAGCCCCGAACAGGGATGCGGCCACGTTGCCCAGGCCCTGGCCCAACAATTCCCGGTTGCTGTCGTGGCGTTTGCCGCTCAGGTTGTCGATAGCCACCGAGCTCATCAGCGATTCCATGGAGCCGACGACGCCCAGGACCACCCCATAGACGACCAGATTTGAGTAGACCGATAGGGGGATGTTCGCGAGATCGTAGTTGAAGAGAGCAAAAAATGCCGTCGGTGCCGGAAACGTCGACCGCAGTTCCCCCACAGCCGCGATGGCATACCGCTCGGAAAAATGCGGCAAGAGGGTCAACATCACATAAACACATGACCCGGCGATCAGGCCGGACAACAGCGAAGGGACGCGCCTGACGTATCGCTTAGAGAGGAAGATGGCCGTCAGCGTCGAAAACCCGACCAGAAGCGTCATGCCATTCGATGGCGAAAATCCGGCGATCATTTCGGAGAACCTATTGCCTTGTTCAAACCCCAGAAACGGGTTCAGCTGCTTCCAGATCAACAGGATGGCGATCCCGTTCATGAACCCTGCCACCACCGGGTGAGGGACGTACTTGACCACGCTCCCCATCTTCAGGATGCCGAACAGAAGCTGGGCGAGACCGCCGATCAAGACGCAGGCGGAAGCCAATCCCACAATGATCATCTCGCGATTGACAACCGTTGTTGGAATGGCCGTTTCTGCGACCAGCGTTCCCACGACAAAAGTCAGGATGAGCGTCAGCGGGGCTTTGGGACCGGATATCTGGGCCGGCGTTCCACCGAAGAGGGCGGAGATGAATCCGCCGAATACGGCGGCGTTCAACCCGATGAGGGCCGCCTGGGGGCGAAAGTCCGGACCGAGGCGGCCGAATGCGGTCACGCCGTAGGCGACGGCCATCGGCAGGGTAATGATGGCGGCTGACAAGGCCCCGGAGAGTTCGGGTCTGATTCTGAAGGAACCCCGCCCATCATTTGGTTTCGAGATCATAGGCACAATCCCGTCCTCCCATGTCGAGGGTCTTTGCGGCTATCAGCTGAGGCCAGCGGTGGCGTGTGTGGCAGATGACCACGGGATCCGAAACGGAGGTCGTAGGTCTTCGGCTCGATCATTTCCAGAATGGGGGCTTGGGACAGAAGCAGGGTGGCAAAGAGGCGTATCGTGGCGTTCGTGAGGGACGTTGGGTTTATGGACAGGACTGATTTTAACGATTTCGGCATTTGTCGCTTTCCCGGCAAGGGTTGGCAAGGACAAACAGTGCGGCGGAGAGACTAGCTCGTGCCTGAACAGCTGAAGGGCCACATATTGCAGCCGTGTTCCGCCCCGAACACGTTGGCCTGAAGGTTGGCAATCCACTGCTTGCCGTCCTGCGTGACCCGCAGATAACGCATTCCGTCCTGGATGTAGCTGTTCACGTGATCCCAGTAAAACTTGGCGTTGCTTTTACGCAGGTCCCCGGGGGATTTGTAGCCGAGTTTCTCGTTGAGGCCAAGCTCCTCGAATTCATAGAAGAGGGCCGTGCACTTTTGATTGCGATAGGGGTCGCCGAGTTGGCCGATAAAGTCGGCGGCTCTTACAAGCCCCTCATAGCCGGTCGTATTTTTGTGCGTGTCGTCGTCGGGGATAGGGAAGCGGGTCATCTCGATGTAGGCTTCGATCCGTTCGGCATCGACCAGGTCTTGGGACAACATGCCCTTGCCGAATCGTTCGCGGACGAAAAGTTTGCTCCGGTCGACATGATACGGCGCCAGAGCGGCATCCGTGCCATCCTTTTGAATGGCGACAGTGTGATCTTCAATTCCGGTAGAGATTCGATCCCTTGTGTCACCTTTGCAGATACCCTTGACGTAGCCGATGTCGTGGCAGAGGAGGGCGATGATGAAATTGGCCCAATCTTTGGGAGTGACGCCGCCTTCGGAGAGGTGTTTTCCTTCAAGGATCGACTGCCCCGCCAGGGCCACCATCACCGTGTGCTCGACGTTGTGGTACAGGGCATCGGAGTTGGCGATGATCTCGAGGGCCAGGTGCGATGACCATACGATCACATTGCCGACTTCCGTCTCCATTTCGCTGTAATTTTTCTTGTAGGTGTTTTTTAACTGATCCATACAGTAGTCGATTTTAATCTTTTCGAGATTAAGCATGGATAGATTCCTCACCTCCTCTTATGGTTGGTATTATAAGGTCGATTTTTGAACGCATTCCTGCATTTGATGAAATAAAGAGACCGGCAGCAAATTCGGTGACAGCGACGTCACGGTTCAGGAGTTACAAAATACCGCCGAGGGAGCAGAACGGTATACAGTCAGCCGCGCGGTTTTGTTCGTTTGTGTACGTCATCCGCCAGGCTGTTCAATTTCTACGCACTGGTGTATCCGGGGAGAACCCGGGAGGGAATTCGGTAACCTACCGGATCATAAACCTATGCTTAAATGATAGATATGGCTGTGGCAAGAATAATTTTGAGTCAGCATTAACAGGTCACCGCATCGGCGATGTTGTCGGGCGCTTGAAGTCCAAAAGAAGGCCTGCGAGCCCGACGCCCTGCATCCGCGGCACCTGTAGACGCGCACAATTCTGTGGCCTGAAGCGCATTGGACGTTGCAACCCCTTGAATCGATACGTAAATATAAATAGACATAATGTTTGAAAGTGAATGGTCTGTCCCTTGCGGCCTGGGGTAAGCTGTGCGACCTAATTGTGTCACAACGGCTCAGAGCCATAACAAAGGAGGCAGACCATGAAAAAGAAAATGTTATACGTTGGTTTGGATGTCCACAAAAATACGATCGACGTTCATTTATAGTCCTTGTGAGCCCATTTCTGCTTCTTATCCTTTTTGGTCTTACTCGGTGGATATTTTTTCTTGTGGTCACTGTAAGACGTGTATGGCTTGTCGGTATCCATGCTTATTTCGACATGGCCACCAAGGTCGTTATACAAAGAAGTGGGCAATGAAGCACCGACAGTCCAGTTGTCACCTTCAAAGTAAAAATATATGCCCCGACCGGTATCATAGTATACGGAACAATCCGGGTAGTATCGGTACTTGTATTTTTTCCGATGTCCATGGGCCGGTGCCCAAGGTGGAGGACCCTTCTTAGCAACATTTGGTTCCTCGTAGACGACATCCTTGCCTCCACCCCATTTCACACCGGCTCCTCCACTGGTGCCACACCCTGTCAAAACCGTCAGTGCAAACAGAAACAGCATCACGTATATCAAACCTACAATTCGATTCCTGTCCATATTTCCCCCTTTTAAGCAACAAAGCCGAGCCACCATTACGGCAACTCGGCTTCCATGCTTATCCCTTGGCAACCCGGCTACCTGCTAACAGGTCCGTGGCTTTCCGTCCATGCCTCACGGCAAGTTTGGCCTTATCTGTGTTTTTCCAATGATTATATCAGAACATGCATCACATGTCTATCTGGCGGGGAATTTGATTGTGTCTTGAGAGGTGAGAGTCAATACCTGGGTATGGTTCGGAAATTTTAGGGGCTCATTTTCAATTAAGTGCTGGGCTTTTCAGCTTGGTTCGAGAGAGGTATCCAGCCCTTTAATCCTTTTCGGGTGATATGAAATGGATCAATATGAAGATGATGCTTGTGCCAAATAACAAGAGGAAAAGAGGCAGGTTAACCAAATAATTCACGGCAGATTGAATCACACCTACCGGGATATTTTCTACCCACAGGAAACTATCTTCCCCCAGAATCTCTAACAGGCTCTGGGGAGAGAAGTCGACTTTGTCAGTATATCCCAAGCCAATGATCCCACCAATTATCGGATATCCTAAAGCAATAATGGCAAGACACAGTGACCCTATACCTAACTTTGACCACATTCTAAATTCCTCACAGAAATTATCAAATCAGCTTCGACACAGAGGGCAGGAAACCGTATACAGGCCCTCTTCAATTTTTTGTGTTATCTGAGTGGTGCCACCGCATTCGCAATCACGTGATCTCATGTCGGACCTGCAGTTTCATTTTTAGATTATCATATGGCCGATGAATGCCTAAATCAATCGATAATTCCCGGCAAATCAGTAATCAAATTTGGTTTTGATCATTGTAAATCATATGTGATCCAATGCCGCTCAAGATATTTTGCGGATTGCCGATAAACCTAATCGGGGTGTCTCTATGAGTGATCCTTTAAACAAAATCAACAATACGCTTGTTTCAATATTCTATCAGACGTCTTCAAACCGTGGAGCCGAGAGAACGGGTTTGACCATAACAAGAGATATCTCGCAAACCCCGTCGAAATATGTTGTCGAGAATAAAAAGATTTTCTTTGAGAAGTACGATCGTTACGGCAATTTGATTTCCAGGGTTCCCTGGTCGGCAGGTAAAATTAATGAAAAAGCGTGAGACCCTGGGCAGCAACGCCCCATCTGCTTAAGACACGTATTCGAGGGTGCCATGATTATCGATCCAAATCCCAGGGACCTATCCACTTTGGGAAAGTACTTGAATTATCGATTATAGGTTTTCTATCGAGTTGAACGACGTCCCGCCCTACGCCGCTCCGGTACATGTGCGTGGTAATCATATTCTCGTCGATCTGAGTCACATCTGCGATCAACAATAAACGGTTGACTGCACACGTCACAGCACAGGCTCTCATATTTCTCATGTAAGCGATAGATTCTTCTTCCTAAATTAATGTTGCTCCAGCCTCCCAACTCATTGACCAACAGTCCAGCACAGTCAAAGCATAAGATTATATTAGCGGATTGATCGTAGGCTTCAATCTTTGCGCCATAACAATTTTTTTTGTTCAACTTGTCGCTCCTGAATGATGAATCGATTTCTAAAGATAGCAATCAAAAAACCGCCCTTTACTGACTGGAGACAGGTTCCTTTTATAGAGGCAATTGGCTTGCTCCTGATCCGAATCGGACTGCAGGTGGTAGGTCACGGCGATTCCGTTGAGATCCGTTCGGAGAACATCACATTCAAAAAAAAGTGTATCTGTTGATTTTTCATCTTTGTAGGAAAAAAAAACTTTGCCTTTTTTGATTTTCGAAGAGGTTTGAATGAAAAGCCCATGTTTTGTCGCATTTGTAATAACAGCCTTGATCACCTTGTATGAGGGCGTGTTGTTTTTTTGCGAAATGAGCATCTGAATGGGCTGATAGCAAGGCAGTCTCATTGTTTTCCGATTCGTTGAGAATTTCAAATTTTCTCCTTATAAATTCGCATTCTCTAAATGTTAATCATAGCCAGGCCTTCAGCAAGTATCGTACCAATGCCATCCGAACTGTTGTATTTTAAATAATTACAGTATGATATTTTATTTTTGGCGCAAATTAATGAGTGAGGTAATAACAACGTGAATAGCAAAAATATAAAAAATATTTCTCATTCATTGTTCCGCCCGGTGGTGTGAGAGAGGGAGACCGTGAGGTCTTCCCCTACTCGATGAGATTACAGGTGGCGTGATAGTAACTACGTAATCGCAAAACTGCAGAGACGTACAGCGTATCCGGTAAATGACCACATCCATTAAAACGTATGCTTTGAATCTGTTCAGATTTTTCCGTTTGGCGGGATGTTCAGACTTAATTTTGACAGATTCCATACTATCAACCCTACCTAGTGCCCATCCACGACGTTGAAAAAATAGATGGGCACAAATGTCAGTGTCCGATTCAGAAGTGAGACATTTTTTCTCTGGGCAAGGCCGCACAAGGGTTTTGACCGCAGGCGTAGCAGGGCTACGTTGAAGATCAAAACCCGCGGAGAACACCGCACAGGGGGAAAAGGGCCATTTATGGACGGACACTACCTAACCAAACTAACCATCGCATCGTTCAGAAACTCATTTAACTTGTAGCCGGGGCGATTAACGACAGGATCACCATGCACATAACAATTAATCAATGCTTCTGTGCTGCTCTTCAGTGATAATAATTTGTTGAGAACATCCACGTAATCATCGATATCGTATATGTAATAAATATCCTTCGCTTTCTCTGAATATTTGTTTATGAGCGCTATCCTTTCCGCAGCACTCAAACCGCTTAGCCATATTTCCACTTTGCCTCTTATGTCTTCGCAAACCTTATTTTGTTTCATGTTTCTTTTCTCCTTTTTCTGAATCATATCTCAGTTACGATGCCACATACCTGTATTCAGAAATACCTTTAACGATGCTCAAAAGCTTGCCAAAAAGAAAAGGCTTCTCTATCACATGGTCTATGCCACGATCTCTGGCTATGGAGTGGTTTTCAAGATCTCCGTATGTGATCATTAACACGGCGGTTGTAGTTGGATAAATATCTTTCAGAGACTCTAAAAACTCAGCGCCGGTACCATCGTATAAATCAAAGTCACTTATAACCACATCGAAACAATCGTCTCTTAAAATTTGCTGGCCATCCTTAACGGAATCAACTGCAATGGTGTAGTGACCGGTTTTCACGAATGCTGTTCGTATAGCCTTCCTTATAAAATCATTGGGTTCAACGAGTAAGATTTTTAGGGTCGTAGATTGTATTTCCTTGTCCATGGTTCCTCTGCCGGACATAAGTGGGTTTCTATGACCAATGGATAACCAAAATTCATGCCAACACCATAGATATGAATATATTTAATCTAATATCAGTCTGTTATGCTGAATTCCGATATTAGTTTTCTGGTTTGACAAATGAGGCTACTGAGGGTTTTGCCCCAAAACCAGTGCGCAATTTTACCCACAGATTAAAAAGACCCATCTTTGAGTAATTCTGAAATGCTTGGATCTAATTGTTGGATTATGTGTAAGAGAGGAGTAAGTGAACAGTCAAAAAAGAAAGGGCAGAGTTATTGGCTCTGCCCTTATCTGTGCGCTGGACCATGTAAATTCTGGTAATAAATTGAAAGTGGTACGTTAACTGGTACGATTCAGCAGTTTTGGGCCAAACAGAAAGCCGATTCCCATGTGTCGAGAATCGGCCAATTGCTTGATAGTGGCGGAGAGAGAGGGATTCGAACCCTCGGTGGAAGTTTCCCCCCACACTCGCTTAGCAGGCGAGCGCCTTCAGCCGACTCGGCCATCTCTCCTTTTGTGGATCGGTCAACCCTGGATAATCGCCCAGGGTGCGACATTCTGCTCGTGATTGTATTGGCGGAGGGAGTAGGATTCGAACCCACGGAGGTGTTACCCTCAACGGTTTTCAAGACCGCCGCTTTCGACCGCTCAGCCATCCCTCCACGCCCGGGACACAAACTTTTATCACCTCAATGGTGAGGGGTCAATATTTTTGTTGGCGGCCCGCAGGGCCATTTCGGTAACTGTATCGGTTACCTATGTCACCGGGCCGGGCCATAACGGCATCCACGGGCCGGTCGTATTTCTTGATCGTTGACAGATTCGACGCGATGTGATTTTCTTCACCATTTATTAAAATAAAATATTTTTGACGAAACGAGAGGTCAAGACATGAAACAAAAATATGAATTCATCAAGAACACGGAAAAAAACACCCTGGTGCTGAGGGAATATGCCGAGCTGGACAAAGACATCCTTTCACCATTGTGTGAAGAGGAATACGACATCAAGACGATTACCGCGGCTGTGGCAGAAGGAAAAAACGCGCTCATGACGGCGATCAGAACCAAGAACATGTACCCGCCGGGCCTGTATGCCGAGAAGATTGCCGATGTCGTCGTGGAATTTATGGACGCAGGGGACCAGGACACGGCTGAGGTCATGTTCGATGATATCGACTTGCTCAAGCTGGAACGTGAACAGGAAGCTTTAGAACTTGCGGCCGAAGAGGAGGCGGCGGATATCGACGATCTGCTTTCCGACGCGGACGATTTCGACGACGATTTCGAAACCGGCGGAGATCTCAAAGATGTCGGTCCCTTCAAGGTTGCCGATGACGAATACGGCGATGTGGATGAAGAGGCTTGATTAACGCCGAATGTAGATTACACAGCCGGTCGTTTGCCGAACATGGTCTTCGGCGATCAGAATCACGTTCGAAAGCACCCGTGCACGGGTGCCCGCTAAGAGTCATACCTTGTATTTTCAAACCGTTTCACCTTGACATGCGTGCCCCATTGGGCTATCTGGAAAAGGCCTTGGCCACACGCAAATGGCCCGATCCCTACACTGATCTGACATATAGCTGGAAAGAAAAGAGCGCCGGCGGCCGTTTGCGCTGTCGGTGATTTTGCGTCATAGCGGTTGGGTAAGGCCCGTATCGTGCGGGCGTCAACCATCAGCATATATAATCGCATCAAGGAGGTGCCGATGGAAAGGAACAAACGGTTTTATGAGAAGCTGGCGGAGAGAGGTGTATCACGGCGGGATTTCATGAAGTATTGCACCTTTCTCACGGCGACCATGGGGTTATCTTCCTCGTTCGTTCCCAGGGTGGCCGACGTATTCGCCGCACCGAAGCAGAGGCCACCGGTCATTTGGCTGCACTTCGGGGAATGTACGGGATGCTCGGAATCGATACTGAGATCACAGTATCCCTACATTGACGATCTGGTTCTGGAAATTCTGTCGCTCGAATATCATGAAACCGTTATGGCGGCAGCGGGTCAACAGGCCGAAGATCAGCTGCAAATGGCGATGAAAAAGCACAACGGCAATTTTATCTGTGTCGTTGAAGGCGCCATCCCGACCAAGTTTGACGGTGGTTACGGGAAAATCGGCGGCCGGACCTTCCTGGAAATTGCCAAGGAAGTCTGCCCGAAAGCAGCCGCCGTGATAGCCATTGGTGCCTGCGCCACTAATGGCGGAATTCCGGCGGCCGCCCCGAATCCCGGAGGATACGTCAGTGTCAGTGAAGCCGTCGGCGTGAAAACGATCAATCTTGCCGGATGTCCTCCCAATCCGGTCAACACGGTGGGCACGATTGTCAATTACCTCCTGCTCGGCAAATTACCGGCTGTCGACGACACAGGACGGCCGCTTTTTGCTTATGGAAAGACCATTCACGATCAGTGCCCCAGAAGGTCTCATTTCGAAAACGAAGAGTTTGTCGAAGAGTTTGGTTCCGAAGAAGCGGCCATGGGTTACTGCCTTTACAAGGTCGGTTGCAGAGGCCCGGAAACCTACAACAATTGTCCGGTCGCCAAATTCAATGACGGTACCAGTTGGCCGGTGGAAGCCGGGCACCCCTGCATCGGTTGCAGTGAACCCCAATTTTGGGACAAATTCACACCGTTTTATGAAGAAATGTAGATCCTGTATGATTCGACCCACATTTCCTTATTTAAGGTCAAAGGGAGGACCAATATGGCTCAGCGAGTGACAATAGATCCGATTACAAGAATCGAAGGCCACCTTCGTATTGAAGTGGAGGTCTCCGGCGGCAAGGTCGTCAATGCCTGGAGTTCCGGGCAGATGTTCCGCGGTATTGAAATGATTTTATTGGGACGCGATCCGCGGGATGCCCATCATTTCGTGCAACGCTCGTGCGGGGTCTGAACGTACACCCACGCACTGTCCTCGGTGAGGGCAGCCGAAATGGCCGTAAACGTCAAAATACCGAAAAATGCGCGCATTGTCAGAAACCTTTTGATGGGTGCGCAGTTCCAGCACGATCATATCGTTCACTTCTATCACCTCCACGCTTTGGATTGGGTGGACATCGTCAGCGCCCTCAAAGCCGATCCAGCCAAAACCGCGGCCCTGTCGGATAATGTCAGCAATGCACCCGTGGGCGGAGCGGCCTATTTCAAACAGGTGCAACAGCGCCTGCAGACTTTTGTTGACAGTGGACAGCTCGGCCCCTTTGCCAATGCATACTGGGGGCATCCGGCGTACAAGCTCCCACCGGAAGCCAATTTAATGGCTGCAGCCCACTACATCGAAGCCCTGCGGCTGCAGGCCAGAACCGCCAGGCTGCATGCCATATTCGGCGCAAAAAACCCCCACCTGCAGTCGCTGGTGGTCGGTGGCATCACGTCTGTGAGAGACCTGACGCCTGACCGCATCGCCGAATTTCTCTACATCACAAAAGAGACCCAGGAATTTATCAAGAACGTCTACATCCCCGACCTGCTGGCCGTGGCCTCCTTTTATAAAGACTGGGGTGGCATAGGCGGGACGACCAACTTTTTGGCCTGGGGTGAATTTCCCCTCGGAGACGAGGAACCCGAGAGCCTTTACATGCCGCGCGGATACATCAAAAAGAAAGATATTGCCGGTGTCAGCATGCCGTTGCAGGATAATGTCGCCGAAGACGTCACCCGCGGTTGGTATGAAAAGGGCGGCGCCAAGCATCCCTTCCAGGGCGAGACGAAGCCGATTCAGAAAAGCCCCGAATACAAGCCGGACAAAGGGCAGTACACATGGTTCAAAGCCCCCCGCTATGACGGTGAGCCCTGCGAGGTCGGGCCGTTGACGCGGGTTTTGGTGGCTTACGCCAAGGGCCATGCGGATATCAAGCCGGTGGTCGATAAAGTTCTCAAGGACCTCGGGATTCCGGCCACGGCATTGTTTTCCACCCTGGGCAGGACGGCGGCAAGAGGGATTGAAACCATTGCCATCGGTGACGCTATGCAGGGCTGGGTCATGGAATTGGTGGAAAATGTCAAAAACGGCGATACCCAAACCTACCAGGCCTGGACCATGCCGGACAAGGGGATGGGTTACGGCTTGAACGATGTTCCCCGGGGATCTTTGGGCCATTGGATGGAGATCGAGGGCGGAAAGATTAAAAATTATCAGTATGTGGTTCCCTCGACTTGGAATCTGGGCCCCAGAGATGCCAAAGGCAAATTGGGCCCGATAGAGGAGGCTCTGATCGGAACCCCGATAGCGGATCCGAAAAAACCGTTGGAAGTTCTCAGAACAGTTCACTCTTTCGATCCGTGCATTGCATGTGGTGTGCACGTTATCGATCCTGATTCAAACGAGGTTTATAAAATCAAGGTCCTCTAAAGGTTAAGGGGTGCTCGTCTGACCTTTGACTCAAAAGGGATGGCGAGCACCTTTTCAGCAGGCCCCGCCTAAACTGACCAGCAAGAATTGACAGTGCCTTCGGTGTTCTTGCCTGACGGTCATCCAGGAACGTTTCCTTCGCCTGGCTAAGATCCCGCATTGTTGAAAATCCGGCGTGATTCCTTGACGGGACTTCGGAGCGCATTAAAATGACGAGTAACACCTCTTATCATGTAATGATCATCGGCGTCGGATGTATCCTGTACTCCGATGAAGGGTTCGGCGTCCGCGTCATCCAAAAGATTCAGGAATTGTACGAATTTCCCGACAATGTCTCCGTGGTCGACGGTGGCGTTCTGGGTGTCAATCTTTTGGGGGTGATTTCGCAACCGGATTACCTGATCGTCGTTGACGTTATTCGGAACAAAGGCAACCCTGGGGATATCTACAGACTCGAGGGAAAACAGATACCCGAGAGAATCAGGGCCAAGAACTCGCTTCATCAAGTCGACTTTCTAGAGGCATTGACATTGTGTCAGGCTTTGGACAAGGTTCCAGAAACCGTCATCATCGGTGTGGAGCCGGAAGACATCGAAACCCTCAGCATCGATCTGACCGCTACCACCCAATCGCGAATGGAAGAGGTCATCAGTCTGGTTCTGGCAGAACTCGATCGCCTGGGGGTTCCCTATAAGGAAGGAAACTCGGAAGATGTGCCTCGCTATCCCATCTAAGATTGTCAGTATCGAGCGCGGAATGGGAACGATCGACGTCGACGGCGTCCGGCGAACGTGCAGCCTGCTGCTGGTCGAAAATGCCCAGGTCGGAGACTGGGTGATTGTCCACGCCGGTTTTGCCCTGCATAAAATCGACGAAACAGCCGCGATGGAATCGTTGTCACTGCTCAAAGAGGCGGCGGCCTTGGTGGAAGGCAACCTCAAGGCCGAGACGGAGTGACGGTCGACACGAGATGGCCACGCTTCCCCTAAGGGGGTGTGGTCACGGAATCGTCATCGTCGACGAACGGACATGATGGACGAGCATGAGGCCAGACGAATCGAGATCAACGGGATTGTACAAGGGGTCGGATTTCGTCCTTTTGTTTATCAATTGGCGCATCGCTTCAACCTGAAAGGAGAGGTCGCCAACACCTCTGCCGGAGTCGTTGTCAACGTGGAGGGATCCCGGGATAGTCTGGCCTTGTTCGCAAAAGAACTCGCCGAAAACCCGCCTCCGTTGGCGCATATCATCCAGCTGGCCATTCACGAGCTCTCCCCCCGAGGATACCCGGACTTTTCGATTACGAAAAGCCAGGGGGCATCCGCCATGTCGACCCTGATCTCACCGGACGTCTCGGTATGCGACGACTGCTTACGGGAACTCTTCGACCCCGACGACCGCCGCTACCACTACCCTTTCATCAATTGTACCAACTGCGGGCCCCGCTTTACGATCATATCCGATATCCCCTATGACCGCCCCAAAACATCGATGCACCGATTTACCATGTGCCCCCAGTGCCAGGCGGAATACGATGATCCGCTGAACCGCCGCTTTCATGCGCAGCCGAACGCTTGCGCGGTGTGCGGCCCGATGGTTTCGCTCTATGACCAAAGGTGTCAACAGGTTGGGAGCAACGATCCGATCCGGGACGCTGTCCGGCTGTTGAAAGAGGGCCGAATCATCGCGGTTAAAGGCCTGGGGGGATTTCATCTGGCCGTTGACGCCGAAAACGATGCAGCGGTGACGGCTTTACGCTCCCGCAAACATCGCGAGGAAAAACCCTTTGCCCTCATGTCGCCGAGTCTGGCCTCAATCCGGAAATACGCCTCTTATACATCCGAGGAGAAAAGGCTGTTGTTTTCCATCCAGCGGCCGATCGTCCTGCTGCCGAAAATAGAACCGAATACCCTTTCGGCGGCGGTGTCCCCGCGCAACCGCTATTTCGGGGTCATGCTGCCGTACACGCCACTGCACCACCTCCTGTTGAAAAATGAATTCACAGCCCTGGTGATGACCAGTGGGAACCTGAGTGAAGAACCGATTGCCATCGACAATCAAGAGGCGTTCCAGAGGCTCAGCGGCATCGCGGAATATTTTCTGATTCACGATCGCGATATTTATTTGCGAAGCGATGACTCCATCGTTCGACGGGTGGCCGGCAGCCAGCGCCTCATCCGGCGCTCCAGGGGATTTGTGCCGATACCGATATTTTTAGAAAGGGATCTCGAGCCTGTGCTCGCCTGCGGTGCCGAACTCAAAAATACCGTATGCATAACAAAAGGGAGCCAGGCCTTTTTAAGCCAGCACATCGGCGATCTGGAAAATAAGGCCACCAGTGAGTTTTTTGAAAAGACCATCCGGCACATGCAAAGGATTCTGGAAATCGAACCGCAAGTGATCGCCTATGACATGCACCCCGATTATCTGAGCAGCCGCTGGGCCATGGAGCAGGAAAACGTCCGGAAAATAGCGGTTCAGCACCACCATGCCCATGTGGTCAGCGCCATGGCGGAGAACCGCGTTACCGGCAGGGTGATCGGTTTGTCTTTTGACGGGACTGGATACGGGCCGGACGGGCATGTCTGGGGCGGGGAAGTGCTGATTGCCGATGAACGGAGCTTTGAGCGTGCCGCCCATATCGCCTATGTGGCGATGCCCGGGAGTGCCTTTGCCGTCAAGCAGCCCTGGCGCATGGCAGTGAGTCACCTTTACGCCGCTTATGGCCAAGAGATGGAGCGGTTAGCGTTGCCTTTCTTGGACGGAATCGACTCGAGCCGCTTGTCATTGATCACCGAAATGATCACCAAGAAGATCAACGCGCCGATGACATCGAGCATGGGCCGGCTTTTCGACGCCGTGGCGGCTATCGCCGGCTTGAGGAATGAAGTGGCTTTCGAGGGCCAGGCCGCCATGGAGTTGGAAATGATGGCCGACATCTCCGCCGATGAGGCTTACGATTTCGACTGGAACGGCGGAAATCCCCTGCTCATAAACCCGGCACCGATCATCCGCGGGGCGGTGGCCGACCTGTTGCAGAGGACCGCCCCACCGGTTATCAGCGGCCGGTTCCACGTGACCCTGGTCAGGCTTTTCAGTGATCTGTGTGACCATCTCCGCCGGGAGCGCGGGTTGAAGCGGGTTGTCCTGAGTGGCGGGGTGTTCCAGAATGCCATCCTGCTTCAGGGGTTGATGCAGGCCCTCGAAAGGCGAGGGTTTGACGTATACAGTCACACCCTGGTGCCCACAAACGACGGTGGGATCAGTCTCGGACAGGCGGTGGTTGCGGCGGCGTCTCTCGAAACGGCTTCAGGGGCCATGGGCGCGGCAGAATAGATTCGCGAATTTATCCCCAAAAGGCAAGGATGACAGCATGACCCTCAAACATATCGACGAGTACCGGGACGCCGAACTGTCCCGACCCTTAGTTGACAAGATTCGACGGATTCACACCAGACCCATCCGCTTGATGGAGGTCTGCGGCACTCACACGGTGTCGATTTTTCGCAGCGGCGTCCGTTCGATCCTGCCGAAGACCCTATCTCTTCTTTCAGGTCCCGGTTGCCCGGTGTGCGTGACTTCCCAGTCCGAAATCGATGCCTTCATTGCGCTGGCAGGGATCAAGGACGTGATAATCGCCACTTTCGGCGATCTGATGCGGGTCCCCGGAACGGTGTCTTCTCTTCAAAAAGAGCGCGCCGAGGGGAGTGATATCCGGATCGTTTATTCGACAATGGATGCCATTGACATGGCCCAAAAGCACACGGACAAAAAGGTCGTGTTCCTGGGGGTCGGTTTTGAAACCACGGCACCGACCATCGCGGCCGCCATTTTATCCGCCCGCCAAAAGGGCTTGAAGAATTTCTACGTCTATTCGGCCCACAAGCTGGTGCCGCCGGCGCTGACCGCCCTGATGTCCATGGAGAGCGTCCAGATCGACGGGTTCATCCTGCCGGGTCATGTTTCGGTCGTTATCGGACTCAATGGGTACCGCGAATTTTTCGATACCTATCGGGTACCCTGCGTGGTGGCCGGTTTCGAACCGACGGATTTGCTGCGGGCTATAGCCATGCTGGTCGAGCAAATTGAAGAAGGGACTCCAGGGCTTGAGAATGCCTATGACCGTGCGGTATCAGAAAAAGGCAACACCACGGCCCAGGGCATACTCCACCAGGTATTCCAAACGACCGATGCCTCTTGGAGGGGTATCGGGGTGATTGCCGGCAGCGGCCTTAAAATAAGGGAGGCCTATAGCGCCCATGATGCCGAAAAAGCCTTTAAGCTGGCCCTTCCGCCAACAAGCAAGGAACCGGCCGGTTGCGCTTGCGGCGAGGTTCTGACCGGGGCGAAAATTCCGCCGGAGTGCGCCCTCTTCAAAACGGTATGCACCCCAATCGATCCCGTGGGCCCCTGCATGGTGTCGAGTGAAGGGACCTGTGCCGCATACTACCGCTACCACGGGTAATATCATTGAATGAAAACTGGCGGCCGCGGGAGACGCCTGGAAATACAGCCGCGCGTTGCTTTGCGTTCCATTGCGCGATCTTCTCCCGCCCGGCGCTGGATGGCAGGTCAATGTCCGGCCGCGAAGAAAGTGATGACGATTTGAACTTGGCAAATCAATAAAGAATGGAAAATAGTCTTCGGATCCGGATTCAGGGGCGATACGGCACTGAATTCGGTTTATAAACCCTTAGCGTAATTGCGGAATGACCAATGAAATTCGAGAAGGTGTTGCTCGACCACGGCAGCGGGGGGAAGATTTCCCACAGCTTGACGGTTGATATGCTGCTGCCGGTTTTCAATAACCCGGTTTTAGCCGATTTGAACGACGGCGCGATTGTCGAGATCGGCGGACAGCGTTTGGCATTTTCCACCGATTCCTACACCGTAGATCCGATTTTTTTCCCCGGCGGCAACATCGGAGATTTGGCGATCAACGGCACGGTGAACGATATCGCCATGTGCGGCGGTGCCCCTCTTTATTTGAGCGTTGGTCTCATTATCGAAGAGGGGTTCTCCATGACGGATTTGGAGATTATCGTCAAGCAGATGGGCGCAGCGGCTGGCAAGGCCGGCGTCAGCGTGGTCACCGGAGATACGAAAGTGGTGCCCAAAAGGGCTGTCGATAAAATTTTCATCAACACTTCCGGTATCGGCCTCATACCGGAGGGTGTTTTGGTCGGAAGCCGTCTGGCCCGCAACGGTGATCAGATTATCCTCAGTGGTACCATCGCCGACCACGGCATCACCATTCTCACTCAGCGGGAAAGCCTCAGTTTCGAATCGCGGGTGAAAAGCGACAGCGCACCGCTCAACAAAATGGTCGCCGATATGTTTGCGGTCAGCAATGACATCCATGTTCTGCGGGATCCCACCCGGGGCGGAGTCGGCACCGCCCTTAACGAAATCGCCCGCATGTCCGAGGTGGGAATCACCATTTTCGAGGAGCGTATTCCCCTAAAAAATGAAGTCGTCGGCATCTGCGAACTATTGGGTTTCGATCCGCTGTTCCTGGCCAATGAAGGCAAGTTGCTGGCGTTCGTCGCACCGGATCAAGCCGAATCCGTGCTTGACGCCGTTCGCGGCAATGAATTCGGCCGGGATGCCGCCGTAATCGGCGAAGTGGTGACCAATCACCCGGGCAAGGTGTATATGCAAACCCGGATCGGCGGCGAGCGTATCGTTGACATGCTGACCGGTGAGCAGTTACCCAGAATCTGTTGATGCGGCCATCGATCGAACCCACTAAATGAGACGAAGGATGCTTTTGACATGCTAAAATATTCTTAGTACCAATAGCATATAGATGGGTTTTATCGGATCGGTTTGACCCGCAACCGCAATCCAGAGGGATGTCGTTGCAACATGCTGGGCAAGATCATTAAAAATTTGTCTTTCCAGGAATGGGTGGCTTGGAATATCCGCAACCCCGCTTTTCCCATCATATTCACCCTTGTCTTTACCGCTTTTTTTGCCTGGCACATTCCCAAGCTTTCCTTCAACACCTCGGTATACGATCTTGAAATTGAAGATCTTGAAGAAACCAAGCGGTACCATGATTTTAAAGCGCTATTCGGTTCCGACGAGATTATTCGTGTCGTTATAAAAGCCGACGACGTTTTTTCGCCGGACACATTTTCCAAAATAAGCCGTTTGTCGGACGAACTTTCCAAAGTCGAGGGCGTCCGGCGGGTCATCGGATTGCCGGGCATCAAAGCCGCCATCGATATGTCAGGCAACTGGGGTGTGGAGAAATTTTACGCCATCATTTCCCATGTTGACCTGTTCAAGAGAAACCTTTTATCTGAAGATCGCAAGACGACCGCCTTGACGCTGGTGCTGAGCACGGATGCGCAACCGGGAACGGTCATCCAGGCCGTCGATAAACTCATCCTCGATTCGGCCAAAAATCTCTCCCTCTATCAAATTGGCATGCCCCTGTTTTCCGAAGCGCTCGTACGCTACACGGAAAAGGATTTTTTTCGTTTGCCGCCGATAACCTTTTTGCTCATTGCGGTGATGCTGTTCTTTCTGTTTCGAAAACTGCAGTATCTCTGCATTCCACTGGCCTCAGTCGCCATTGCGCTTGTATGGATGTTCGGACTCATGGCCCTCGCCGGCATTCCCATGTCGATGCTGACGATGATCGTGCCCGTGTTTTTGATCGCCGTCGGTACGGCGTACTGTTTTCATATCGTCACCGAGTATCTTTCTTGCATCCAGGAATCGCAGACATCGCGAGAGGCGGCGATGGCCACATTTTCCACTGTGTCGTTCCCCCTGGTTTTAGCGGTTTTGACGACAATGGTGGGGCTCGGCTCGCTTTTGGTCAATCGGATCCCTTCCGTACGGGAATTCGCGATATTTTCCTGTTTTGGCATGTTGAGCCTGCTCTTCGTATCCCTGATCACCCTGCCGGCTGTCATCGGGTTGATCCCTTTGCCCAAGGGAGATCGCCACCAGCGAATCGGGGCCATGAAAGTCTTCGACGGTTTTATCCAGAAGATTGTCCAGCTCAATCTCAACCATCGTAAAATCGTTCTCCCGCTACTGGGCGGTTTGGTCGCTTTTTGCTCGATCGGCATCCTGCGGATTCAGGTGGAAACCAATCCGGTTGACTATTTCAAGGGTAACACCCCGGTCAGGCAGCATTTCCAAGACATCTACCAGGATCTTTCCGGATGCTTTCCCATCAATGTCGTCATGAACGGCGGCCGGTCGGACTATTTCGATGACCCCCGGAAGCTGGCGGACATTGTCCGCCTTCAAGATTTCCTGGCCACCCTGCCCGGCATCGATAAGACCATTTCTTTTGCCGATTACATGAAACTGGTCAATTATGCCCTCAACGGTTTCGACCCGAAATACTACAGCCTTCCGGAGGAAGGTTTCGAAATGCGCATGGTGCTCAACAACTACACGACCATGCTCGGAGAGGAAATGTATGCTCGCTTCATGGCCCAGGATCTGTCCGCAACCAATGTCGTGCTGCTGACCCACATTACCGGTTCGCGCGATTTCTTAAACACCCGGGACCGGATAATGGCGTTTGTGGCGGATAGTTTCCCCAAGGACATTTCCTGGGACGTCACCGGTTTCAGCATGGCCATATCGGCCAGCAGTCAAAGGATTACCACGGGGCAGGTCAACAGCTTGGCCCTCACCCTTGTCCTCGTTTTTTTTATCATGTTCACACTCTTTCTTTCCTGGAAGGTGGGCTTGATTGCGATAGTGGTCAATCTGTTTCCAATTATCATTAATTTCGGGATCATGGGATGGCTGGGCGTCGAGCTGTCAATGGTGACCAGCCTGATCGCCAGCATCGCCATCGGCTTGGCCGTGGACGACACCATTCACTATCTGTTCCGCTACAACCGCGAATTTAAGAAAGATCTCGATAGCAAGCGGGCCTTGGGTGAAACCTTGAAGCAGGTGGGCAGACCCATCGTCTTTACCACCGTCACCATTTGTGTCGGCTTTTCGATCCTCATGTTCTCCAATTTCAAGCCGACAGCGGTTTTCGGTATCATGATGGCCATCACCATGCTCTCAGCCCTGGTGGGAGATTTGATTCTTCTGCCTTCACTCATGCAACACGTCGAACTGGTGACTTTGTGGGATTTGGTGAGATTGAAATTGGGCCAGGAGCCGGCCAAGGGCATCCCTTTATTTGGGGGCCTCTCGCGCACTGAAGTTCACTATCTGATTATGGCCGGAACGTTGAAAAAAATTGAAGCCGGAGAGGTCCTTTTTCGTAAGGGGGATTCCAGCAATTCGATGTATACGATCATTTCAGGTACGTTGGATGTCCTCGATTCACCTAACCAGGAATGCTCGTTATCGGATCAACCCAGTGCGCGTTTGATCAACCGGATGAAAGCCGGTGATGTGCTCGGGGAAATGGGCCTGCTCCGTTCAGCACCGCGGTCGGCAACGGTCGTCGCTTGTGAGCCGGTAGAGCTTTTGCCGATAAATTGGACGATGATCAAGCGCCTGCAATGGCTGTACCCGCCAACGGCCCGAAAATTTATGCACAACCTATTGAAGATCCTCTGCGGCCGGGTGGAAAGACTCACCACGTGTCTTGCCGAGGTAAAGGTTCTCGATGATGCGACCGGGTTATGTAATAGGGAAAATTTTCTTAACCTTTTGGAAGTGGAAATTCAGCGGTCAAGAGTATGCCATAACGACCTTTCCCTTTGCCTCATGAAGGTCGAGCCGGGCAATGACGGGTTTGAATTCGACTTATGGAAAAAAGAGAAACTAATGCAGTCGGTCAGTGAAACGCTGATTCGCAGTGTCCGCCGATTCGATGTCCTCGGGCGCTGTGGCGGACAGCTCATTGGATTGTTCTTTCCGCAAACTCCAGAAGCGGAGGCCCGGGAGATTTGTGATCGGATACAGAATCTTTTACAGAACAAGCCGGATGAGACCGATGCCCCTCAGTTGAAAATATCTCTTGGTCTCACGACCGTTCGTGCGGATCAGAAAGATACCGCAAATGGATGGATAAAGAAAACAATCGAATTGATTCAATAGGCCCTGTTGACATTGACCGGGTGTTGAATTGCCATCCGAAACGAGGCGCCTGATTCAAAGGCCCTTTGAGTGAGAGGGTTATTGACTACGACCCAAGTTGAGCGTTTCATGTTTTCGAAATGATTAAAATAAAAATGTTTACAAGGAATTCTGCCGAGTTGACTTTCGAAAACATGAAACCCGGTGGGATTTCCAATTTCACCGCATCTACGGCGTCAAATGCCCTCCCGCATAGTTGACTATAGCGGAACGACATTTTCCTTGTATCTGCGGCAAACTTGAAAATCGCTCATTTTGGGTACGGGTTTCTCGGACGAACCCATATGGAGTTGCTCATTGCAGGCCGGGCCCACCGTCACAGCCGAAACAGGCCCATAAAGAAAACCGGCCGCCGGCCGAAAGGCGGCTGCATTCGCCTGTTGGATACCTGTTTGAGTTGTGCTACGGATTAGAAAAACAGGATGCATCTATTATTGAGGTCATCCGTGGCGCCGACCATTAGGTTTGTTGCGATCAGTTGAGGATGATGACGATATCAGAAGAAAAACCCGGCAAAACGTCCGGCATTATGATCGTTTTTCTGATCTGCGGATCCCTTCTCCTGGGTTGCGTCGATAATGAAACGGTTTTTAACGGCCGCACCATGGGCACGACCTACACGGTCAAGTTGGTCACCGGCCTTTTTCACCGCCAGAGCGTTCGGCAGGAAATGATCGACGCCCGACTGGATGAGATCAACCGCAGCATGTCCACCTATCTTGCAGACAGTGAAATCAGCCGGTTCAATCGGTTGGTTCCGGTGGGTCAAAAATTTGAAATTTCGAGCGATTTCATGCGGGTTATGCAGACGGCCAAAAAAATCTTCCTGCTTTCCGACGGTGCATGGGACGGAACTGTTAAACCGTTGGTCGATCTTTGGGGGTTCGGCAATGCGAAGGCCCGAACCAAACCCCCGACAAAGGCGGAAATAAAAAAGAGTTTACAGGCCGTCGGGTTTTTATCCTTGCAGATTGTCGACGATTGCTGTCTGGGCAAGAGCAACCCTGCCGTAAGCCTCGACCTGGCATCTATTGCCAAAGGATACGGCGTCGATCAGGTTGCCGCGCTTCTCAGAGCCAGGGGCGTCGAAAATTTTTTAGTGGAAATCGGCGGTGAGGTTTACGCTGCCGGGCATCGCAAGGACGGCCATCCCTGGCGCGTCGGTATCAATACCCCGCGGCCGGACGCCTCCGGCAGCCAGGTATACCACGCCGTCAGTATGAGCGAGCGGGCCATGGCCACCAGTGGCGATTATCGCATTTTTTTTGAAATCAACGGCAGACGTTACTCCCATGTGATCGATCCCCGCAACGGATATCCCGTGGAAAACGGTGTCGTCAGCGCAACCGTTATGGCCGAGAACTGCACCCTTGCCGACGGGCTGGCGACCGCATTGATGGTCATGGGACATACGAAAGGGCTGGCCCTGGTTGACCGGCTCGAGGGTGTGGAATGCCTGATTGTCGTCATGCAGGAGGACGGAACTCTCGTCGATCATTATTCAGAGGGATTCATAAAAGTGGAATAACCGGGAGAAAAGGTTGAGGGCTTGACATAAATCGTTCGGTCCGGTAAATAAAATTCTTTAAAATCCATAAATTTAAACGGCTTATACTCAAATGCATTCCGATGGTCCAAGGCACCACTGCTGGCGGCCCGTTGGAAGTTGCGCGTTGGATTAAAACCGACCTCAGGCAGAAAGGAAAATCCAGTGGAAATAGTGGTCTTGTTGAAACAGGTCCCTGCAACCGAGTCGATGATCAGCGTAGCCGAAGACGGCATGTCGATCAAAACGGCGGATCTGAAATGGGTCATCAGTCCCTATGACGAATTTGCCGTAGAGGAAGCATTGCGGATCAAAGAAGCTCAAGGCGGCAAGGTTACGATCCTCACCGTCGGATCCGAAAAAGCCACCGAAGCCGTGCGGACCGCTTTGGCCATGGGCGCGGACGAGGGCGTACTGATCAATGACCCGGCCACCGGGCAGTGCGACGGCCTCGGCATAGCCAAAATCCTTGCAGCGGCGCTAAAGAGTCTACCGCACGATCTGATCATCGCCGGCCAGCGCGCCGTCGATGACGACAATTTTCTGGTCGGAACCGCCGTGGCCGAACTGCTGGGAATACCCAACATCTCCCTTGTCAACAAGCAGGAGATCGCTGACGGCAAAGTCCGCTGCCGGCGGACGGTTGAAGGCGGCGTCGTCGTATTGGAGGCGTCCCTGCCCGCATTGCTGACCACCCAACGGGGATTGAACGAACCGCGGTACGCTTCTTTGCCAGGCATCATGAAAGCCAAGAAGAAACCGTTGGCCGTGAAAAGCCTCGCCGATATCGGCCTGAGCGAAGCCGACCTGGGTGAGGCAAAGACAAAGATAATCTCTTTGCAGAAACCGGCCGAAAGAAAAGGGGGACGGATTATCGATGGCGAAACCGCTGCCGAAAAGGCGGCCGCACTGGTGAAGCTGCTGGCAGAGGAAGCAAAGGTTCTTTAGCATCGGCCATCCTATGACATTGCCAAAAAACAGATTTGGAGATTGATATGAGCGTCTTAGCCATTACCGAGCAGAGAGACGGAAAATTCAGAAAAGTGACTTACGAAGCACTGAGTGAGGGCCGGCGGCTTGCCGACGCCTTGGGGACAGATCTGACCGCTGTTGTCGTTGGTTCCGGTGTCGAAGCCATGGCCGCCGAGTTGGGCCAATACGGCGCCGACAAGATCATCTTGGCGGATCATGCAAGCCTGGGGGAATACCTGACCGATTTATACACCCGTGTGGTTGCGGATATCTGCGGGAAGGTCGATTCTCAAGCCATCATACTCGGCGCCTCGACCCAGGGAAAGGATTTGGCCGCACGGCTGGCCGCACGGTTGGATGCCGCGATGGCCATGGACTGCGTAGCGGTGCGCGAGAACGACGGTCACATCGTTGCCACCCGAATGCTGTATGGCGGAAAGGTTCAGGCCGAAGTGGCACTCAGCGGCAAGCCGCAGATCGTTGCCATCCGCCCGAATGCTATGAGCATAGAATCGTCCGACAAGGCAGGGGTCCTGGAAAAGATCGATATCGACCCGGGCGAAAGCCAGCTGACGTTTGTCGAAAAGTCACTGGAATCCGGCAAGGTCGAACTGACCGAAGCCGATGTCGTGGTCTCCGGCGGCAGAGGGATGGGCGGTGCGGAT
The DNA here is from genome assembly GCA_963792945.1 of uncultured delta proteobacterium. GTDB lineage: Bacteria > Desulfobacterota > Desulfobacteria > Desulfobacterales > SG8-13 > JARFQH01. The sequence goes on from CAWBYM010000008.1 coordinate 38,418, forward strand.
TACAGTCTAGTCGAAGCGCTCGCCGAGGCCCTCGGCGGAGCCGTGGGTGCTTCGCGGTCAGCCGTCGACGAAGGCTGGCGCTCGCATGCCGACCAGGTGGGGCAAACCGGAAAGGTGGTTTCTCCGAACCTGTACATTGCGCTCGGGATATCGGGCGCTATTCAACACCTGGCCGGGATGTCGTCATCCAAGGTCATTGTGGCCGTCAACAAGGATGCCGAAGCCCCTATTTTTTCTAAGGCCGATTACGGTATCGTGGGGGACCTTTTCGAGATCGTACCGTTGATCACCGAAGAAGTGAAAAAGCTCGCCAGTTAAGTCAAGGTCCATACCCATCAAAGGCGCCGTTCCGGCCCCATGTGCCGGAGAGGTCTTTGGTGCGTTCAGCGGTAAAAACAAGACCGAAGTGAAACGAACCGTTTGCCGCGAAACTTGAGGCTGCCTGCCGTCCGTGGGCAGCCTTTTTCGATCGTAGGCCCCCGATCGGCAAGCAGGGCGTGATGATAATTGAAGTGACATGAAAATCCATCTTGCCAGTCTCGGTTGCGCCAGGAATCAGATCGACAGCGAGGTTATGCTCGGCCGTCTGAAACGAACCGGGGCGGTGTTGACCGACACGCCTGCGGATGCGGAGGTCATCGTCGTCAATACGTGCAGTTTTATCGAATCTGCGGCCGATGAGTCGATCGATACGATCCTCGAGTTGGCAAAGTTCAAGCAGGAAGGCCAGTGCCGCCGGTTGGTTGTGACCGGTTGCCTTCCGGAAAGATATCGAGAGGATATCGCCGAGGCCATTCCCGAAGTAGACGTTTTTCTCGGGACCGGTGCCTTTGACCGGATAGTCGAAGCCGTCGATGGATATCTGGACACATCGAAGTGCCTCCTGCCGGACCCGGACGCCATATCGACATCGATGCCCGACCCTGAAACACGAATCAGGGCCAGCGGGCACATGGCCTATCTCAAAACGGCCGAAGGGTGCAACAGACACTGCACCTACTGCATTATTCCAAAGCTTCGCGGACGTCAAAAAAGCCGGCCCCTGGAGAATATTCTGGCCGAAGCCCGCCGGCTCATTCAGACCGGCACCAGAGAATTGGTTCTTGTTTCGCAGGAAACGACGGCTTATGGGAAGGAACTCTCGCCAGCGATCCATTTCGCCAGTCTGCTGGAGGCCCTTGCCGGACTGGGCGATGAGCCTATGGAGGGCCGATGGGCGGACATGGGATCCCGGCGGTTCTGGGTCCGATTCCTCTATGGTCACCCCGAAAGCCTCGACCACCGGACAATGGTTGCGGTGGCACGCCATGCCCATATCTGTTCCTATATCGATGTGCCGATTCAGCATGCCAGTGGTTCGGTCCTCAAACGGATGGGCCGCCGATACGGTTCCGACCAGCTGTATGCCATGGTTGATCAAATCCGTCGGGAAATACCGGATGTGGCTTTGCGCACAACCGTCATCGTTGGATTTCCGGGGGAAACCGATGCCGAGTTCAATGCGTTGATCGATTTTATCGAATCGGCGAAATTCGACCACCTGGGTTGCTTTGTCTATTCAGACGCTGATGACTTGCCGTCCCACCGCTTGTCGAATCACGTCCCGGCAGCGACGGCAAGGGAACGCTACCGGGTCCTGATGAAGCGCCAGCAAGACATTTCCACGGCGCGAAACCGCCGTTTCCTCAACCAGGTTCTCACCGTTCTCGTCGAAGAGCAACCGGAAAAGGGGCTTTACACGGGGCGCACTGAATTTCAGGCCCCGGAAGTTGACGGCATCACGTATATCCATTCCGACAGCCTGACAACCGGATCCTTTGCCCAAGTGAGGATTACGGACACTCTCGAATACGACTTGGTGGGAGTTGCGGTATGAGCGGCGATCTCAAAAGCAGGATAATCGAGCGGGTCAGGGATAATTTGGCTTCCATAGAATCAGAATTGGCTGAAAATCTTCGCCCCCATTTCGATTTGGTGTCGGAAATCGCCCGCCACATTTTGTTTAGCGGCGGGAAACGGCTGCGTCCGCTGTTGATGGTTATCAGTGCCCGGCTATGCGGTTACGGCGGCGCAGACACTTTCAAATTTTCCACTATTTTCGAATTTCTGCATGCAGCGACCCTCCTGCATGACGATGTCGTCGATGGTGCCGGATTCCGCCGGAGCCGACCGGCGGCCCACGCAGTTTGGGATGGTGCCAAAGCCGTGCTTGTCGGCGATTTTCTGCTGGCACGGTCGTTGACGCTGGCGGCTGAAACCGGCTCGCCCAGAGTGATTCAAGTGATTGCCGAGATCACTGAGAACATGTCCCAGGGAGAGATCTATCAGCTTGCGCGCAAAGGCGCTTTGGACATGACCGAACCGGAGTATCTGGACGTTATCCGGCGTAAAACAGCGGTCCTGTTTGCGGGCGCCTGCCGCTCCAGCGCCATTTTGGCCAATGTATCCCGCGAGAAAGAGGCGGCATTGAATACCTACGGGTTGAATTTGGGATTTGCATTTCAAATGGCCGATGACCTGCTCGACTATACCGCCGACAGTGCCGCCTTAGGGAAAGTTGTCGGTGCCGACATGCGGGAAGGCAAGCTGACGCTGCCGGTCATTCACGCCCTGCAAGCCGCCGGAGTCGACGACTACGGACGGATGAAACGTATCATACAAAACGAGGATTTCTCGCGCGATGAATTCGAAGTGTTTAACGGCCTTCTCGTCAGCTACGGCAGTATCGAGTACACCCGCAATCAAGCGGCCGAATTCATCCGCCAAGCCAAAGGCGCGCTCAACGCTTTCGAAGCGGGCCCGGAAAAGGCGCTTCTTTATGATATCGCCGACTATGCGCTGGCCCGAAAAACCTAAATATGGTATATATAGGCAATCGTAAAATCCCCATATCAATAGGAATAGGGTCGATATGAAAAGAGTCCGTAAAGGCTGGCTCCCGAACGCGGCGTTCGGCACGTTTATCCTGGTCTTGTTTGCCGCCGCCACCCAGGCGGCACCCCCATCGTCATCACAGACCTATGTGGTCATCGGTTCGGAATCCTTGGCTGCAGAGAACATCCCCGAGGCGAGAAAGCAAGCGCTCAACAACGCCCTGGTGTCGGCTATTGGGCTTGCCGTGGCGGACGTGATATCAGTGGAAACCATGGTGGCGCACTACGAAAAGCTCAACCAGGTCGTTTTCAACGCTCCCGGTCGATTTGTTCAGGATTACAAGGTCCTCAGCGAGTCGAGCGTCGAAAATGGGTATCGCGTCGTGGTTCAGGCCACTGTTTCCTCCAGCAAAATCAGGAACGAACTGATCCGTTCCGGTATTCTACTGACCCAGGAGAGGATGCCGGCGGTGCTTCTCTTCATTGTCGAACAGAACTTCGAAAACCCGTTTCCGCAATACTGGTGGGGGCGCAACATGCCTTTCGCGAACTCCCCCACAGAAACAGCTATAACCGAAACGCTGCGGGCAAAGGGCTTTCGTATTGTCGAGCACGGGCCTCAGGTTCAACTCATGGCCCGCCAGTCAGTTCCAGATGCTCCACAGATCACGGTTTCAGATGCCGTCGAATTGGGTAAGGCTCTTCGGGCCGACGCCGTCATCCTCGGCCGGGCCGTGGCCGAAAATGCACCCAACATGATGGGATCCGACCTGCGATCTTACAAGGGGAACATCATTGCCCGGGTCTATCTCACGGCTTCGGGAGAGGAGATAACCGCCATGGATAAGACGGCAGTAACGGCCGATGCGGACGCTATTGCCGGTGGCCGGAAGGCCTTGAGCGAGGCTGGGGGCCTGATCGGTGAAGAGTTGGCGGGCCAAATGGCTGTCGCCTGGCAAAAGAAGGGGGTGGCGGCAGGCAAGGTCGAAATCCAGCTGACCGGAACCCGCAATCTGGCCAATTTCGTCCAATTTCGCCGGATGCTGACCTCTTTATCGGGTGTCGAAGACGTACAGGTGAAGGAACTCAGGGCCGATGATGCCATTCTGGCCGTCGCCTACAGAGGGAAAACCCGAAAACTGGCCGATGCCATTATGGTCCAACCTTTTGATACCTTTGGGATTAACATATTCGATGTTGCAGAAGATCGTTTAAGCGTCCAGCTCATCCCGAACGCACCGGGAGCGGTTCAACAGCCATAGTCAAAGTAATCGGGATCCCTATTTGATGCTTGACAGCCGGGACAGCCGATGGTAATGAAGACGACTCCATAGGCACGTAGCTCAGGGGGAGAGCGCTACCCTGACACGGTAGAAGTCGCTGGTTCAAATCCAGTCGTGCCTACCAGAAAATTCAAGGGGTTACGGTCGAGGCCGTGGCCCCTTTTTCTATCGATCGATAGCCCCTATACAAAAGGCTCCAATTATTGGTGAGGTCAGTGAACTGGTTACAGTACCGGAAATAATTCGGGCTGCTTGACAGTGTAAACACCTCTCTGGCAATTGCGCGCGCCATTTCCTGTGCGATCGGCACCGTATAGTGGGTCTGATCAAGGAAATTTTCATCCTTGGTCGTGATTGGCGATTTGATCATAAAGTCAACCAGCAGTGCATTTTCATATCGACAGGTGACTTCAGCCAGACGGCGTTTGAATTCTTCCCACTTAATGTCATCCATAGATCCGGGCGTGGCCTGGTGAAAATAATGAAACGGCGGGATAACGACAATTTTCAGCGTAGTGTCCGGCAACCGATCCAGCATCCGTTCCAAATGTTCTATGGCCGGAAACTCGAAAGATTTGATAAGTTCGGGAGTGGCTTGGGCCGGAGGTTCCACGGGTTTTTTTTCTATGGGTGTCTTTGATCCGTAAATAATTTCTCGTATGTGATCAATATCGTGTGAAAACATTGTCATTGTAAAATCATCATAACCGTCAACCCGAAATTTCGGCGGTTTCATTCCTGTGATGCATTTTAATTGTTTAATGGTGATTTGCATCGTTCGCCAGTTATAGGGCAGCAAATCGTTCAGCAAGTTTTCGTCATACATCCAATCAGGGAAATGTTCAGATTTTACTGCACCAATATGTTTCGCATAATTGCTTTTATCGAAATAGACATGATCCACGCCGAAAATAACCGTCCTTGGATAGGGGTGGTACCTTAAAAAGATATTAAAGATAGCTTCCTGTTCAAACACGGATGCCGCATTCATCGCCAGGTTTACGAATCTGCTTTCCAGAAGTGGGTTCAAGTCATCCGGATTCAACAATCGAATGGTTGAAGTTCCAATGATGGCGCTGTCGAACTGCGATTTTTTGGCCAGGTTCGGATAAAAAAAGCGCTGTTCTGCGGTAATCGTGCCTCGATCAAAGTCAAACGATATCGGCAGCATACCATAAGGATCCACAACCAGTATAAAGAGGTATCCGGCGGCAAAAAGGCCGATAAGAGAAATCGTCAATATTCTGAAAAACCTTTTCCAAGGGGCATCAGAATTGGAAATAGATGAATTCACTGTAATTTCCATCACCGGCTCTTAGAGCCAAGTAAAATAAAGCACAGGCAACGATTACGGCATAAACCGGCCGTGGGCGAAGCCAGTGTGTCGCCAGGCGTTGGCTGGTCGGCCCGATGAACGCCGGTAAGGCATAATAAAGGATCTGTCCCGGTGGATTGATATCGGGTAAATTAAATGAAAACCCATTGATGCCCACCATCGACTGCATTATCGCGCTGGCCGTTTCCAGGTTATCGGCACGAAAAATGACCCAGCCGAACATGACAAATGCGAGGGTTAAAACCCAACCGATCGGTCTGGGCAACGGTATACCGGTTTTTTCCCAAAAGTGGTTGAGAACCAGAGCCAGACCATGAAGTCCACCCCAGATGACAAACGTCCAACCGGCACCGTGCCACAATCCACCGAGCAGCATCGTCACCATCAAAGCCACGACCTGTCGCAACAGGCCGAACCGATTTCCGCCCATCGGAATGTAAAGGTAATCCTGCAGAAATCGGGAGAGGGTGATGTGCCAGCGCCGCCAGAAATCTCTTATGGATATCGATAGATAGGGCGCATTGAAGTTTATGGGTATGGTCAGGCCGAACATTAAGCCCAACCCGATGGCCATATCGGAATATCCTGAAAAGTCATAGTATATTTGAAGCGTGTAAGCCGCCGCAGCCACCCACGATCCATAGAATGACAGCGTATTTCCGGTGGCGGCATCGTTGAACAGAAAACTGGCGGTTTCCGCCATGGTATCGGCGAGGATCATTTTTTTTAAAAGGCCGATGAATAGCAGGCTAAATCCCCTCGACAGGCGTTCATAGACGCCGCCTCTGAAGGGGTCGAAAGCATACTGGGCAATAATTTCATTGTGTCGAACGATCGGTCCGGCAATCAGCTGCGGGAAAAAGGTGACATAGAGCACGTACTTATGGAAAGGATAAATTGGTGCAGTACCCCTCTTTAAATCGATAAGGTAGGAAATTTGTTGAAATGTAAAGAAACTAATGCCCAGGGGTAGAATAATATTCCAGGGCGCGAATTCGATACCAGATGTTGCGGCAGCGTTGCCAAGGATAAAATTCGTATACTTGAAAAAGCCGATGATCAAGAGATTCGCCGCGACACCGGCAAATAGTATCGTATTGTTTGGATATAACGCATGCCATTTTGAACAAAACCAATTGAAGGACACAGAGATAACGAGCAAGGGCAGGAACCGAAGGTCCCAGTAAGCGTAAAAAACCAAGGATGCCGAAATCAGAACCCAGATGCGAAAAGTTTCTTTTTTAGCGAAGGCAAAATAGAGTATGAGCGTGAGGGGTAAAAAAATTAGCAAAAATCCTTGCGAGTTAAACAACATAACGAGCACCTAAACGGTAATTGTATTTATGACCTTTTGTCCCTATATTCCAGAGAACGAATTCGTTCAAAGGGTAAATGTCAATAATTTTATAAGGATAAAATACAAAACGTCCGTCAAATTTGTACAGAAAAACTCAAAACAATGCATTGATGCTGAGTATTTAATGGTTTGCTGTAGAATCAAACGAATATGCGAGTCTATCGACAAACTTGTATTAGTATAACAATCAGTTCGTATCCGCAATACGAAACACTGCAAGAGTGAAACACGCCGACAGTGCTTCCATCTTGATTTGGTCTTACAGGTAGCGCCTTGATCAGACATTGCACAAGTTGATGTCAATATTTAAGGAAACTATAGTGACTGCTTAAGCCCGATGTTCCCTGACAATCTCGGCGTTCCTCCCTGTTCGGTATTAAATCGGGTTGACAGTTCCGAAAAACCCTACTAATGATAATATGTTACGCGGGCAATTGCGAGGTATTGTCATATGTACCGGTCGCCTGTCCGGTCCGAATATTCCGGCACGAGGGTATTGATCGGCCCAGCCGGTTCAGTGTTGCCCTTCACCTGAAATTCCGATCGATGCGCCGTTCTGTGTATAGAGAATCCGTTCATTAAAAAAATCTCGTTACAATGTTATGGAAAATCAGCTTAAAAACAACTTTGTCGGCATTGCCAGCCTGTTTGAAGCTTCTCAGGTAAGAAAATATTTCCTCTACTATGTTTACTTCATGGTTGGGGTTGAGGTCCTCATTCTTTGGCTGACCTTTCTCGGAACTATGGGAGAAAGTTTTCCGGTTAAATTTTACTTCCTGATGGCATTTACCATACCCTTGGCCCTTACCTTTCTCCTGGGGGTGTTCATCGTTGCATTCAACAAGTTCATCTTTGGAAGGAACCCGATAGAAGAAGACATTTCCAATTTGGATTCTGATGCGGAAAATGAGACGCCCTTATCCAGGCAGAGCATCTATCTGCAACACGTTTGGCGGTTGCCTCTTTTTTTGAAAATGGCGCTATTGATCGCCGTGGCCTTTCTTTTGTACAAATTGGAGGCCATCGTCAATTTTTTCATCAGTTTCGGTGAGCAGACGGCACGGTACCTGATGATCGCTGCCGGCGCCGTTCTGGCCGGGGCGTTTATCTTCAGCATCGTATGGATAATCGCCAGTTATCGGTTGCGTAAAAAATACATGGAGTATCAGTATCAGTACAAAAAAGACGTTATGGATCAACTCGGACTGCTCGTTCTCGATGACAACACTGTGATCGACAAGAAGGGGCAGGCGCTGTCCGATAAAGGGCTGAAATACATCGAGGGGGATAAAGCCGGATATCTTCTCAACGACGACACGGCATCCGCAGATGTTGAGAATCGCAGGCCACAGTAACATGTGGTCTAGGCCGAAGGTTGTGCCAAGCCGCAGCCGGCTTCACTCGCGATTGAATCGAATGAAATGGTGGTAAAGAAATGAAGAAAAAACTCAAGAAGGGCAAACTGGTCGGTGTCGCCGGTCTATTTGACGAGATACAGCTGCGAAGCTACTTCATGAACTATCTTCTCATCGTTGTCGGGATCGAGGTGCTGATTTTCCTTATCACCTATATCGGCACCATCACCCCATCAGAAAAGCCCTTTCCATGGAGACTCTATTTTTTTCTGGCCTTCAGTGTGCCGGTCGCCTTCACTTTTTTACTCGGGATATTGGTACTGGCATTCAATTATTTATGCTTCGGAGATACCGATACCAAAGAAAAGGATGAAACCCTGGTATCCGGGAATCAGGAGAGCAAATCCTACCTGCTGAAATTCAATTCACTGCTCTATACAACCCGCAGACTGCCCTTTTTGTTCATTATGCTTTTGGTGCTGATTGGGGCCTTGATCGTATATAAAATGGACACCATATTGATGTTCATTGTCAATGCCAGTGAAAAAATGCTCCAATATATCCTCATTGCCGGCGGTGTGCTGCTTGTCGCCGGTATCCTGTTCGGCGGTATTTGGCTGATCATCAATTACAAGTTGAGAAAAAAGCATATGGACTACCAGTACCAATACCGCAATCAGGTCATGGAGCGCCTCGAGCTTCTGGTGATGGACGATCACACCGTCGTCAAAAAGGATGGTGAAGTGATTAGCCTGTCCGAACATAGAATGATTGCCCAGGGCGGGGCGGGAAATCAGAAGTTTCAAGCCCTGCCGGGTCCGGCGGATTTTGCCGGGAAGTGACATCGGATAATTCACCATGCAGGGGCACCACATTACGCCCCATTTATTCTCCGAACCAAATCTTCAGCCCCCCAAACCAATCAGCGTATCTTTTTCTCCGCCCGTGGAAAACGTCTTCCGCCTGGAGACCCCATGTCGATGGATAAACCCATGACTTTCAAAACGGCCGGTTATAACAACGATAAAGGCATACTGGCCGGGCCGTTTATCTTCTCGGTATTTGTGGGCTTGCTTCTGGTGGTGGTGCTTTATCCCTTTGTGATGAAACTCGATTTCTCCTCCAGGTTGAGGCACGGGCTTGAAGGCTCGATTCTCATCGCCGTCCTGCTCGTGACCCTGTTGGCGTATCAAACCGTCAAGGCGATCAGAATCCGTAAATTTGTCAAAGGCGCAGAGGCACCCTTGCTCGTGCGGGAACTCAAGGCTGACTGCCTTCAAGGAGATATCGGCAGTCTGGAAAAATTGCTCGTCGAACAGGAGGATTCCGATATTCACGTCTTGTTGATTCTGCTGCAGGCCAAGGCCGAAAACATTCTGCAAACCGAAATTGCCCATATGACGGATATCCATAAAAAAATCGGTTTAAGGATCTTTAGCAAGAAGAGCCATCAATCGTATCATATGTTCTTCAAAAATCCGGATGAATACGCTCTTGCTTCGCCTCCCAAAGAAATCGCCCTGCTGAAAAACGCCGTAAGAAAAGAATGGCCGTTGCCCATGTTGCGCCAGGTGAAAAAGCTTGAAAACGCACGCCGAGCGCTATTCACACTGTTTGACGACTATCTCGATATCATTCCGGAACAAAAAACCCATCTTCGCTTTATTCGCCAGACCTATAAATACCGTTCTCCTGAAGCGGAAATCAGCCGCAAAATCACCTATTGCCTGGATGTGTTCGACTGTGTTGATCGGTTGAAGGAAAAAGATTTCGATTCGCCGCCGATGAGCAGTCTCGAGGCGGTGGCACGGCGTCGAATACCCCTGCTTCGCAAGGCTGTTGACCGTTACCGGGTGGCATGGGAAAAAATAGTCGACACCTATGAAACCAGGATGCTGCGTTAATCGATCGGTCCTCGACATACCGGGATTGCCCGATCGCGAGGCACTACAGCAGGTAATCGACATCCTCGATAAAAAACGCGGCCATCATCTCGATCCGAATCTGGCAGATGTTTTGGCTTCGATTGCCAATCCCCTTTTTGATGATTTAACCAACGGCACCCAGGGCACTCCGCGCCGAAAACTTGAAGAAATCCTGCAACGGTATTTTTCCACCGGATTCGAAACATTCAGGCCAAAGGATCTAAGGGGCGCGATGTGGTCTTCAGCCGAACAAGCCTTGGCATAAGAAGCGGTCTCATTGCCGTTAGAATGTTCCGTGAATAACGTCACAATGACTTGTGGGGATCAGGCGATTTCTAAATTTAGGGATAGAGGAGAAAGGTGTCATTGACAGTCGGGGTTGTCGCCCCGGCAGGACACCTTGAAAATTCTTTGAAGCCTTTCATGAATAAAGGCAAAATAGTGGATAAAATTAGACTGCCCAAAACGGTAAATCCAGACGGTATGGGGTTCGTTGGCCATTCGGGTTTCGCGCATCGGTTCGCCGCAGCGGTCCCTGACATCCCGCATGAGATCACCCGTTCTGACGATCCTTCCGTCGCAGCGTATGCTCGTTAAATCCGATCCGCTGGGTATTTGGTCGCGGCGAAGATAATCCGCTCCGGTTAAAAATATCGAAAAAATCAATATGATAAGCACCTTACCGAAGTGTGTTTTTTTAACCAATCGGTCGGGGATTGCATCTATCATTGTTGACCTCCGCAAAAATAATTCCGATAAATGTTTCAATGACAAGCAAGGTGAATAGCCTACCGAGATTTCCGGTAACAGCCTACCTCTGCTTGGCGTTGTCCAGCCAAAGCAGCGTCCGGCCTTCGAGATAATCATAAAAAGGATTGTACCTCAAGCGCAGCAGCCAATCATAGGGAATTTTCAGTAGGCCGCGCTCACCCTGAAGAGCCATTTGCCCCAAAAAGATGACCTTTTCATTGTCGGGGGGGCGCTGGCCGTAAAGCGGATCATCCGGTGGAAACGGCAGCGCCACATGGGACAAGGAAATCACACCGGTCGGCCAGGCAAGGCTCAGGGGTTCAGTTTCTGGCGCAGCTTTTGACAGCGGGGCTTTGCAGAGAGCGATGACCTGGAAGCTTTCCGGTTTCTCATTGGTGACCAGTGTCAGGGTGAACGGCAGTTTTTCATCGGCCATCAACCGATCGGTCAGTGGGGCCGGGTCGTCGATGAGCAGTTTAACTTTGGCCGCATATCGATTGATGTCGAACAGGACGAGCTCATGTTGATGCGGGCCGAGGTGTTTGAGAAAATCGTCAATTACGGAATTCATTGAAACCGTTGCATCGACCGTCGATTTGAAAACCAGTGTCGGCGGGAAATGTTCCAACGAACCGTTTTGCGTGCGGATGGCTATGCGGCGGGCGTTGAACCGGGTCAAACGGTGCACCTGGGCTCCGGCATTGGTGGCAAATGAGTTGTACTTGTAAGGATCGAATTCGGGCAGAACCGACAACCAGGCAAGGCTTCCCAGGCCCGGAATCCGGGATAACCCGTCTTTGACCCCGGCCAGTCTCGCCGCCGGATGGACCCCTATGGCCGGAGAAATCAGGACCAGGCTGGCCGGCAGTGGAGAAGATTTACCGTCAAGCGCGTCTAAACTGTAGTTGATGGCCAGCGGCGCTCCGTTCGAATACCCCACGATGTGGATCGGTTTTTGACCCACTTTGGCGGCCAGATGGTCCATGCTGAGCCGCACCGCCGCGGCCATGTCTTCCCAAGTGATGAATTTAAGACCCGATGGTGCCGTCCCATGGCCGGGCAACCTCAAACCGATGACCCAGTAATTGCGCTGGTTGAGCGTCTTTCCGAGGGTCCGGAGGCTGTAAGGCGAGTCTGACATACCGTGCAAGAGTAAGACGCCGCCGGCAGGAGACACGGCGGTCAGTTCGAAGGTGCGGTTCCAATCGGGACTGCGGTCTTGCGGATCAGCCGCACTGCCGGAACTGTAGCGGTTGAGCTGGTATTCGGGCCCGGATCCCGTTCGGGCATAGACTTTCTTTTGCAACTGTTCGAACAGGCGGTCTTCCAATTCCCGGTAGCCGTCAAGGGATCGGATTTCATTTAATTTGCTGGCCGTGAATTCAGCCTCCAGTCTTTCTGTGTGCCAGGGATGCAGTGGCGGGTTACTGCACCCCGTGATGAGCCATGCGGTTGCCCCCAGGAGGCATCCAAGCAGGATTCGAGTGAGTGGCCATTTTAGCTGAAAGAGGACAATGGCAAATGATTTCATGGGCGGCATTCTCCTTCGACGTCAGGCCGGAAAACTAATTTGATGTGAGGGCTTGAGTGATCGATGGTCATCGTATGGTTCTACCGTCCCTGGGTCAGAACCCAGTATTCGCGGCCTTCTGGCGTTGTGACGCGATACTTCGTCCGGCTGCTCGGGATGTCGACATTGACGAGGCGCAGAAACAAATCATCAAAAAATTGCGGCGTTTCCAAGCTGAAATTATGGAAATTTCGGGTTCGATTGACCGGCGTGACATCCACCAGAGTGATCAGTTTGTTGTTTGGCTCGACCAAATCGAAAAGGCTGGCGGCCTCCTCGATTTGATTCGGATTCCGGGGGTCCAGCGTGCTTTCCCCCAAACGTCTCCCACGATTGAGAATACGGCTCATCAGTAATGCGCGATCATTTGAAGACACGTACACTGTGAGGTTTTTCGCAAGAGAAGCAATCTCCTGCTTGAACTGATTCGTGAACTCATCCTTATTCACATCGGGAGCTGTCAGCACCACGTTTTCAAACTTGGTTTCCGTACCGAAAAGATCGACCTCGTTGTATAGAATGCTGAAGGCATGGACGACGGCCTGGGCGCCCATGCTGTTGGCGACCAGCCACAGCCTTTCCGGCTGTATTTCCGTGATGATCAATTTCAGGGTTTGGGCCAATTCGGTTCCGGAATCGGTGGCGATCCTCTGAGCGCGCTGGTATCCGCGCGGTGTCGATCCCTGGTCGCCAGGCCAGTCGAATACCATCATCGGCGAATCGATGTCCAAGACATGCCCGAGAAAAGCGGTCTTGCGCAACGCCGAAGGAAACCGTTCCCTGAAACCATTAATATTGACGAGTAGCGAACGGAGCGATGAGGCGTGAACCTGTTGGCGTATGCGCGAGACGAAATCGCTTTGATCCAGTACTTCTACCCGGTTAAGCTTGATTTCTTCATTCTGAAACCAGTCGGTCGGATTGATAATCATTCCGATTCCCAGTGTGGGCTCAAGCTTCGTATCAAACAGCCCGAATTTGAGAGTTTCGCCACGCTGGTTGCCGAAGCGTTCCTCTATCGGGCCCTCCTGGCTGGTTAGCCGGCGATTGGTGACGAAGAAAAACCGGAAGGTATCTTGGTCGGCGATCCTCGTCACCAGCATTCGCCGGAATTGAAGCGCTTCGGCGCGTTCTAAAGCGATGCGGGTCGGCCGGTAGAGAAATGCCCCCATTGCCACCAGGAGCAGCACCACAAATGTTGTGCCTATGAGCAGGCGTCGTTTGAGACGACTCATCGTGTCCTCCTGACATTTTCAATTTAAAGCAGAACAAAAGCGTTCTGTCCTTTTTGTTTCGGATCAGACGCGTCATTTTCTGTTTAACCCGGGGGCGCAGCGGGACCCCATAGGGTCGGTTTCATTGTTCAGTGTCGTTTGCCTTCTGTCTTTTGGCGCATGCCCGTTATCGGATTGATCCTTCGTGCCCTTCCAATCCGGATTTCTGGCTACCAACACCTCTTGCAACCGTTGAATGTAGTCCGGAGGAAACTGATAAACGAAAGAGTCGGCTACTGTTACGAGCCCCCTTTCAGCAGCGCTGAGATCGCTGATCAGCAGCGCGAGCAAATCGGAACTGACCCAAGGGCTGTTCCGAAAATAGGAATGGCCGTTGCCCGTCGTCGAACCGGCGGCATCGGTGACGTCGATGAATTGCAGCGACGGGTTCGCCTGCATAAAGCCCACCACCTGCGGCTGCAAATCCTCCTTATCGAACATCTGGCCGAGCCGCTCCCGGCGGAACAATCGTCGGGCCCAAATCAGAGCCCTGTCGGTCGACGAAACATAGATGGTGGTTCTTTCCGCTATCCTCAACAAGTCATCTGCCACAACCGCGTCAAACTCTTCGCGGCTGATATCTCCGCCGATGATGATGACGTTACCGATGCGCACCTCTTTGTGTGCCTGCTCGGCAGTTGCGTAGGCCTTGAGCAGCGCCAGTTGACCAAGTGCTCGGACGACCAGCCGCGATCCGGCACTGAAGCCAATGATGTGGATCTTCTCCACCTGGGTCTCTTCAGCCAGATAGGTGAAAAGCAGGCGTAATTTGCGCGCATTTATGACGGCGGCCTCCGTGTCGGATAAATAGGCGAAGATACTGGGCGTGGACGGCCAACTAAAGGCGATGAACGCCCCCCGGTAGCCGAGGAAATGCCACAATTCGGCGGCGACCAGCACCGGGAGGTCGAAGGTGACCCTGAAACCGTGAACATAAACATAGAGTTCCCTGACACTGGAGGCCGCCAGGCGCTCGTCGATCAACTCGGCAAATTCCCGGCCATTCGTATCGGGCACCCTCTCTTCCGGATCCGACAGTGGTAAATATGAATAACTTTTCGGCAGAACGCCGACCTCGTCCACCGACAACACCGCAAGGGGGTAATTCCCGCGGCGGTTCTTGGCCAATGAAATGCGACGCACCATCTGCCAGGTGGTTCCCGGCGGCGCCGCCTTGACGCGCGCCTGGCCCATCCTGACGATATATCCCGGTTCATTGAGATAAAACGGCCTCTCATGCGGATTGTCGGAGGGTTCGCGAATCGTCGAATAGAGCATGCGGAAATCATCGTAGGATATCGGAGGCGATCCTTCAGGCAGGGGATTGACTTCTCCATCTTGGAAAACAGCGGGTGCGGGCATCAGGTCGATTTTATATTGACGGCTGCTCGAGCAGGCGCAGATCATCAGTGCCGCCATAAGCAGGCCGCAAAACCGAAACCGCTCCGGTGA
Organism: uncultured delta proteobacterium; assembly: GCA_963792945.1. Taxonomy (GTDB): domain Bacteria; phylum Desulfobacterota; class Desulfobacteria; order Desulfobacterales; family SG8-13; genus JARFQH01. Next base: position 53,593 of record CAWBYM010000008.1, read on the forward strand.
GAATCCCCGCCTCACGTTATGTGCCTTCGTGTGCATGGTGGTATCCATCGATTCAGTTTAAGGACGGAATCCAGCCTAATTTTCTTCTTTCAATCGCTGGACGATAATCGGCGCTGTTGGCGACATACGTCGACTGCCCTTGCTGATGTTGCAGGATAATACATCCGATCATCCAGGGCCAGCCGGGAGGGCCGGTAGAATAAAAAAACACCAGCCCTCCCGATACCAGCACGACCAGCGCCATGCAGATCAATATACGACGCTTGAGGCGGCTCAGTTCGTCATCCCTCAGACAGCGGTTTACCGAAGGCGGCCGGTCCCCCTCCCACACCCCGCAGTCCAAATCGAAGTAAAACGGTCCGTAGTTGTGAAGAAACCGAGGCGTCTGTTCCGGAAATCGATCTTTTACGGTTTCCAGGAGTTGGCGCCGCGGTGCTTTTTCTTCCTTTCCCAACAGAGGAATCGCCGTGTGAGCCGGCTCGCGGTTCGGTCCGAGACGGAAGTCCGTCGGGGACCGGGGCATTTCAGGGGTTGAGCAAAATCACGACAAAGCCGTAGATTCCGATCAGCAACAGCATGATCGCGCTGAGAAAAGCCAGGGGCCAGCGCTCGATGCGAGGGTAGCCGCGCTTCTCCAGACGCTTTTCGATCCTCATGTTTTGAATGACGGCCGCGAACAGCATCAGAACGCCGATCAGGATAAAACCGCCGCCGAAAACCTGGGCTGTAAAAAACGGGTCGGCGTATCTTCCAAGTTTTTCCAGGTACTCCAGAGCCCTGCCGATACCGAAGCCGAAACCGATCAGGGAAAGCGCGGTGCGTTCCCAGGCAATCACGGTGCGGTCGCCGGCCCAGTAGGTCCGGTCAGCCGCCCAGCGGGTGCGGTCTTGCGCCAATTCGGTTCGCTTATAGGCAAGCTGGGTATTGATGTCCACCTTTGTTTCCTCGTCCATATCGGCTCAATCCTCACTTTCGAAAGCGGTTGTTCGACGATCACTTCCCCGGCAGGGGGGCCGGCGTTGCCCGCATTTGACGTTTATTCCAGACACTGTACGGTAAGGCCGTTAGCGCTCCCACAATCAGGTAGGCCAGCAGCGTGGGGATAATCTGCTGACCGTAGTCGCACAGCCCCGCGATGAACAGGGCCAGGCCGATGTTGCGGGCGACGCAGGCGATGGCCAGCGCTGAACGCTGCTGCCGGGGCGGACCGCCCATCAGGTGGCCGATGACCAGCGCGGCCGCTGCCATGATCAGAATCACAGCCAGGGGCAGCCACCCCAGATTCAGCATCGCTCTGAGGTTGGGGGCGATGGCCAGGATCACGACGATCAGCACGAGCAGCAGGATGAACAATGTACCGGCGATTTTCTGCACCGGGCCGGCGATGACGGCGGTAAATCCGGGCGCAAATCGCTGAAGCAGCAGGCCGATGATCACCGGCAGGAAAGTGACCTCGCCGACCTGTGCGATCACCATGACAGGAGAAACCCGCCTGATGATGGATAGCTCGAAAAGGGCTTGGAAAATGGCCAGGAGGGCCGGCGTGACCAGGACCGCCAGCAACGCCAGCGTCAGCTGCAGGCTGGCGGTATAATCCGGGTCGCCGCCGGCCATCTGCGCCCTTTTGTAGGTCATCGGGGCGCCCGGCGCAACGGCCAGTACCGCCAACCCGGTGGCGGCGGCAGGCGGCAGGTCGAACAGAGACAGCAGTACGACCACCACCAGGGGAACCAGCCCGATGACGGCCAGCAAAGAGCGCAGCAGCTGTTGCGGCCGGCGCCACAGGGTTGTCAGGTGCTCAAAGGAGTGATTGACCCCGATGGCGAACATGAAGCTGAATATCGTCACGGAAACGAATTTCAAAAGGATGGCGTTGTCCATAAATTATACCTTTCCTGCCGCGATATGTTGGCGGGTCCTGCAGGGGCGTTGTTAGCTGGCAGAACCAACGTCACCCTTCCACGAGTTACCTCTACTCGGACCGGAAGATGGTGTTCCAGTCCCGCTTCATGTCCACAACGAGCCAGCCGCGCTTGGGGGCCTCCTTGAGGGCTTCGACAAGCGTGCCGGTGCTCTTCGTCTTGGCGTCATAGGCATATTCGCGTTCACTATCGGTATGGTGGACGATGAGGCCGAAGCTGGGGCGCGGGTTGTTGATCGTGGTGTACTGCAACATCGCGTGGTCGCCGTCACTGTTCCCGCAACATATCGTCGGTCGCCGGCCGATAAACTGATGAATGCCGACCGGCTTGCCCTCCTTGTCGTTGACGAATAAATAGTCGAGTGTTTTTGTCAGCACCGGTCCGCTGTCGCGTAGCTCGAAGGTTGTCCGCGCTGTCGAGCCGACAACCTGCTCCGGTGGTATGCCGTAGACGCGCTCCACCCAAACGCGCATGAAGTCCGCGCCGCCGGCGGAAACGATGTAGTTTTTGAAGCCATTTGCCCGCAGATGGCGCAGGAGTTCCTGCATGGGTTGGTAGGTGAGTTCGCCATAAGGCCTGCCATAGCGCGGATGTCTGGCCGATGTGAACCATGCCTCTACGGCGTCACGAAATTCGTCGATCGTCATCCCGGCATGGGTGAGCGCCAGGACCCGCATCAGGCCATCGAAGTGTTCGCCTTTCAGGAGGGTTGCAAGGTCGCCGGCCAGGGCGGCTTGCACCATGGGATCCGAAGCGAGCTTGGGCTCACTGAGGATGTGTCGGTTCAGTTCGTCGATGGCAAAGGCTGCCTGAAACGGCATCGGATTCTCCGGCCAGAGAGTGCCGTCGTTGTCGTACACGGCAATGCGTTCCGCCGGTGGCAGGAAGTCGGGTGATCCGTCCTTTGTCACCTTGGCGATGAACGCGAGGATCGCCTGTTTGGCGGAGCCATCGTTCCAGGAGGGTAGCGGATCAGCAGCGGTGGAGGTCATAGAGCTTCCTTTGTGCGACACCGTAATCCCCCACTTGGTAGAGGCTCACGGATATCGCCCGGACGGTGAAGGGCTCGAATGGCTCCGCTTTCAGAGCGTCCACAAAGTCACGGGTCCCTATACCGACGGTCAGATGAGGGTGGTAGTTCATGCCGGTGCGGGGTCCGACGAAGTTGTTCACGTAGTCCACGGTCGCCTGGCCGATCGCCTGGCCGTCGGTGCGGGGCGCAAAGGCCTCGCCGGTCCCTTTCTCCACCGCGAACGGGGCGACGGCGTCGATGATCCGTTGCTGGAGTCGGCGCAGGTCCTGGGTCGGCTCGATGACGATGCCCACCAAGCGGAGATCCTTGTCGGCCAGGGCATAGTAACCGATCGCATGGCATTCCCAATTAGTCGTTTGCTCTGCACGCAGCACCGCGGCCACGGCATTCGCGACCTCGTCGAGGTCCGCCGTCCGCACAAACCGCTGGAGAAGGGTGATGTGCGGCGCGTGGTTGGCATCGAGGGGACCGTCCGGATAGTCCTCTCGCAGTCGAGCGTTCACCGCCTGTGCCCTCTCAACCGTGGCCGCATCCGGTTCCAGCAGTACGTTGATCGCGATCAAGGTCATGCGGTTTCTCCTTTCATGGGGAGGGGCTTGGCGTCTTCCATTGCGTTCACTTGGATCTCCTTACCCGTCGAGTCAGAAAAATATAATGGTTTTTTACAGCCAGTTTTTGTTTTTCTCGAAAATCATAGGTCTTTAACTTCAACACTCCTCACTCTTCAGGATCGTCGGCCGCTCCATGGGCTGCCTGCCAGGGCCAGCGGCCGGTGACTTCCAGCTCCAGGACGAAGTGTAAAAAGGTCCGAATGAGGACAAGCAGTCCCAACATGCCAAGAGTTTCAAAGCTAAGGTCGAGGGTAACGGTGAGGACAATGTCGGCGGCCACCAGAAGGTCAAGGGCCAGCAGCAGCGTGCGGCCAAAGCCGTGGCGGAACTTCCGATACGCCTGGTGCGGATTCGACCCCTGAAACAATTGCCGGATAGAGCGCCCCAAACAGAACAAAGTCCCGAAGATCAAGACGGCTACCGCAACGGCTTCAAAGACGATCACTGCTTTTTCAAATAGTTCTGCCATTCGACTCCTTACTGCACTGGGTTGTATCGAAAGTCACCTGATCGTACCGCCAGAGCTGCTCGAAAAAGGAGCGGGCAAGCTCGTGGCCGGGGGATTGTTCTCCCCGAGATGTAAGATAGCTCTGGATCTCGGTGATGGTGCGGTGCCCATCGATACAGTCAAATAATCGTCTCTGCCCTTCATCAATCGGCAGGACGAGGTCCGCATAGGTGTGGCCCTGATTGATGAGCACCGCGGCTGCACCGGGCGGCAGGCGCTTTTCAACGCAACGTGTCCGCGGAAGCCGGATCGGGACGTAGTGTTGCCAGCCATCCTCATCGAACCGGATGGGCTGACCGCTAAGAGGCCGGTCGCTGCGGTAAACAATCACATTGTGACGGACCATCGTTCCCCGCAACAGTTCAACGGCCGCATACTGCTCCGCAGGGGGAAGCCGGGTCAGGCTGCAGCCGTGAGGAATTTGGGCCAGGGCACCGCACTGGGGCAGGTAGGGTGCCTGCCGCAACCAGCGCCCGAACGTCAACCCCGCCTCCGCGATGACGTCGAACAGCTGCGGTACGGTAAACGCTCGATCTTGCGGATGCAGCAGGGCATCGGCCAGCCCGGCCTTGGTTCGAAAATCCGACACCTGGCCCAGCAGATGCGCCAATGGATGCCCGGGCGGCAGCGCCGTGAGGGTGTTGGCAAGATCCAGGATTTCCTGGTCGGAGTGCCCGATCCCAAGCCGGCGACAGTACTCCTGCAGCATGTAGATGCCGCTCCGGCCATAAGCCGCATACACCATCAGGTGCATAGCCCCATCCGGTTTGAGGACGTTGCGCAGAACGCGCAGCCCTGCCTCCGGGTCGGGGAGGTGATGCAGTACCCCCGTGCAGACAACCTTGTCGAATCTCTGCCCAAGCTCTTGCAACCGTTCAATGGGGAGCTGGTGCAGCTCAAGATTGTTTAAGTGATAGTGACGCTTCAGGGCCTCGGTATGCCGGATGCTCGTCGAACTGAAATCGATGCCGGTAACGCCTGCCGAAGGCTGGCGCAGGGCATGTTTGGCCGCCTGGGATGTGCCGCAGCCGGCGACCAGCACCTGCAGATCCGTGCGGTAGGTCTTTCCCGGCCAGTGCAGATGAAAGTCCGCCCGGCGCCGGGCCTCATCCCGCCAGCGACGGCGGTAGCCTGCGAGGTCACCGGCCGGCGGCGGGTAGGGGTGCCGGTCGTAAAACTCCCGCACAGCCTCCCTGACGCCGTCAAGTTCCGAAAAACGAGGGTCTCGATTGTCCATAAAAATGCCGGCCAGGCCGGAGGAAGAAGGCTTTAGAGTGTCATGCGACGGCGACCGGCAGCACAGTCAAAACCCTGTCATAAAGCCTTTGGCTGCAACGCACCGCAATGGTGCGTCGCAGCCGGGGGTCACCGGTTTTGTCAGTCGATGTTCAAGGCCCGTTCCATCTTCTCCAGCACTTGATCGATGCTGAAACTGGCCGGCTTCATGCGCGGCGGGAACTCCTTGAAAGTTTCCAGGAAATTCCGCACGATGAACTGCGCCGCATAGGTCAGGTAGGCGCGGTCGATCATCCAGTCCCAATAGGTATTGGAGGTGACATCCGCCCGTTCGAAGGGGTCGGTGCGCAGGTTGAAGATTTTCGGGACGCGCAGGAAGGTAAAAGGCTCCGCCCAGATCTGGACCGTTCCCTGGCAGCGTTGTTCGGCGAAGACAAATTTCCAGTTGTCGTAGCGCAGCCCCACCAGGTCGCCGTCATCGGAGAAGTAGATGAATCCCGGTCGGGGTCCTTTTTCCTCCTTGCCGGTGAAGTGATCAAGGAAGTTGTAGCCGTCGATGTGCACTCTGTAGGTCTTGTCCCCGATCCGATGGCCGTCTTTGAGTTTCTCTATGATGTCCGGTTCGCCGGCCGCCGCCAGCAGGGTCGGCAGCCAGTCCTGGTGCGCGATGATCTCGTTGGAGACCGTGCCGGCCTCGATCTTGCCGGGCCAGCGCACCATCATCGGCACGCGGAAGGCGCCTTCCCAGTTGGAGTTCTTCTCGTTTCTGAAAGGCGTCATGGCACCGTCGGGCCAGGTGTTCATGTGCGGTCCGTTGTCGGTCGAATACATAACGATGGTGTCCTCGGCGATGCCCAGTTCATCCAGCAGGTCCAGCATCTGCCCGACTTGCTTGTCGTGCTCCACCATGACGTCGTGGTAAAATGACTGCCAGCGCCCGGCCTGGCCGAGGACCTCGGCCGGCGGGTGCACGCGGAAGTGCATCCAGGTGGTGTTGAACCAGACGAAAAAGGGCTTGTCGTCCTGGTGGGCGCGCTTGATGAAGTCCTGGGCGGCGTTCAGAAACTCGGCATCGCAGGTTTCCATGCGCTTCTTGGTCAGCGGGCCGGTGTCCTCGATCTTCTGCTTGCCGACGCGGCCCCAGCGCGGATGCTCGGTGGGGTCGTCCTGCTCGGTCGCCCAGGAACGCATGACACCCCGCGGGCCGAATACCTTCTTGAAGTCGGGAAATTCCGCGTCCGTCGGGTAGTCCACGTTCTCCGGCTCCTCCTCGGCATTGAGGTGATAGAGATTGCCGAAGAACTCGTCGAAGCCGTGGGCCGTGGGCAGGTACTTGTTCTTGTCGCCGAAATGGTTCTTGCCGAACTGGCCGGTGGCGTAGCCCAGAGGCTTGAGCATCTCGGCAATGGTGGGGTCTTCGGCCGACAGCCCGATGTCCGCACCGGGCATGCCCACCTTGGTCAGTCCGGTGCGGTAGGGGCTCTGCCCGGTGATGAAAGCCGCGCGTCCGGCGGTACAGCTCTGCTGGCCGTAGGAGTCCGTAAAGCGCATGCCTTCGTTGGCAATGCGGTCGATGTTGGGCGTGCGGTAGCCCATCAGGCCGTCGCAGTAGCAGCTCAGGTTGGTGATGCCGATATCGTCGCCCCAGATGACGAGGATGTTCGGCTTCTTCTCTGTTGCCATGCGGTGCCTCCTTTGTTGAGTCGTTGAAGGTTAGTTATCGCCTCTGCCAGGTTTCTCCTGTCGGCACTTTCACACTGTCTCCTTTCCACCCCCCTTCTCATATCGTGCTGCAGGGTGACTTCCGCCCAGGCGAATTCCCCGATCCGAAAAATGGCATCGGGGACGCGGAGCATTTCCGGCGCCGGCTCTGAATGTCGACCATCGGCCAGCCCCAGGCGTGGACCATTTGCGCAACGGCCCTGGCATACCCGGGAGTCATTATGGTGCCGTGAACATTTTCCGACCTCAATGTGCGGCAGGGCATAGCTCAATTGCTCTTGCTGGAGGAGCGGTTCACTTAACGGGCTTGGCCGCGGGAAGCTTGTAGGCGCCCTCCAGCACCGATTTGCCCGGGCGGTAGATGCGCATCAGGAAGTTCCATCCTTCGGTGGTATCCAACCGGTTGGGCACCTCGCCGCAGGTCTCCACTGATCCGAAATACACGGTGAACGTGCCGTCGGCGTTCAGCTTCACATTGGAGGAATTGACGATGTTGTTGTCGCTCTTCATGAAGCCATCGTCGCCGTACACGGTGATGGACCAAAAAGCCTCGTTTTCCGGTACCTGGTAGGTCGCCTTATGGCAATCCCTCCAACCATGGCCGCTGCTGTAGTTCAGGTACGTGGCGTCCCACTCCGGGAAAAGCCCCCAGGCCGCGGCCGCCGCAATATGGCGGGTCTTTTCGTCCACCCGGCCCCGGGGCCCCATCATTCCCTGCCAACTGCTGTATTGCGTCGACTCTTCTTCATACTGGTCCGTGAGGGCCTTCAGAGACTCAAGGTCCCACCTGAATTCCGGTAGTGGATCGGCGCTGTTGGCCTTGATGATGAACTGATCCTGCAGCTCGTTGATCGAGGCGACCTCGTTCTCGTCTTTGGGGTCGAAAACCTGGATGCGCACCCCGACGCCCAGGTATTGGGTGTCCCTGGGCAGCTCGTGCGTGCCGGAGGTGTAGATGACGAAGGGGCAATAGTGATCGTTGTCCACGAGATAGACCGACGCATACCGTTCCTTCGGGAGTTCAGGGACGGTGATCGTGGCGCCCTTCGAGGTATCCACAATGCCCATGGAATAGAGCGTATCCCGGTTCATGCGTACCACATTCTGTTTGTCCAGTGGGGTGGGACGGTGGAAATGATAGAGCCGGTTCACCCCGCCGGCCATCTTGGCGACCACGCCGAACTGCCGGTCACTTTCGGCCCGTATGTAGGTTTCGGGCGTCACCTTCACGGCAGGAGTTTCCCGAGCAGCCGCCTGCACCGCCGCCACTCGCTGCAAGGGCGGCTGTTTCCATTGGCCGTTGAACACGGCGGGCTGGGGTATGTAGATCCGCATGATGCAGTAAAAGGGGCCGTCCGGTGCCGGCAGCCAGTTTGCTTCCTTTCCGGCTCCCGGCGAATCCTTTTGCACGTGGAACGTCAGGGAGCCGTCGGTGCCGTATTGGAAGGAATCCGACATGGTCGAGTTCAAAAGGTAGCGATTCAGAGGATTGGCCACGAGGAACTGCGTCGGCCCGTCATACATGGTAAGGGACCAAAACGCCCCGGCGGGTGGCAGCTGTCCCTTCTCAAAACGCAATACATAGGCGTGTTTCGCACCGTCCAGCTTGTCGCCCTGAGCGTCTACAAAATAGGGAGGATAAAGGGCTTCCTCCCGGGAGTTGCCGTACAGTCCAAGCTTTGCCCCGGCAAAGCGATAGAGATAGTTGTTATCGAGGAACTCACGGGTGCCAAAGAGGTCAGCACTAGTCACCTCACCCGCGTTGACTCGCTCCATGAAGCCGGCAAAGTCCTCCCGCCAGACCTCGGCAAGACCTTCCTCCATGGATTTTTTTATTTCGGGAGCAAGTTCCTGGTCAGAAAACCGTTTGCCGGGACCGATGCCCAACTTGGCGAAACGCGCCATCATTTCCTTCTCCGAAGGGTGCGTGGGGCAAAATTGCAGGAGAAAATTCAGGTAGCTGAAGAGCTTAACCGACTCGCTCATGCCATCGGCCAGTGGCGGCCAGTCCACCGCCGGTGCAGTATGCGGCGCAGCATTGCCCAGGTAGATGCTCAGCGGCCGCACCCGGCAGGCGTCCTGGATCTGGTGCACGTTCTGAAGATCGTCAGGATTGAAGAGCTGGGTACGGAAGAAGGCGTACATTATCTGGGTTTCGCAAGGAATCGCCGCCCTGATTCCCGCGGGCTTTTCTCCCCGCCAATCCGGCCCCGCGATCAGGAAATCACCGCCCTCGTTGCCGAATGAGCGGGTGCCAAGATAGCCGAAGTTGTGCGTGTAGAGATCGACCAGCTGCACCGAGTAGTAACGGTTCGGCTCAATCTTCGGCAGGGTGATGACCATCGGCTCAACGCGCAGGTCCAGCCAGGCGAAGGAATACGGGGTGTCCGAATTCGGCGTGACCACGAACTTATCCTCCGGAGTGGCGACGGTGCGCGAGTGGCCGAGTCGGTTCAGCGGCGCCTTGTAGTCCGGGCTGGTCTTATCAATCGCCTGCTTATGAAGCGTCTTATAGGTTTCAACCAGGGGGAAACCATAGATGTAGGCCTCTCTGGCAATGGCGCGGGCTTCTTCAGGGGTAGCGCTGGTCGTTTTCATGCTGTTTCTCCTGGTCTTGAATTGGATAGACGATCATAGTTTGCAGGCTTCACCTTAATGAGAGGAGCATCCTAAGCACCGCTTTTCATAAAATGGTCACGTAAAATCCCCCTCGCCCCCTTTTGATAAAGGGGGGAAACCTTCCCCTCCCTTTCGTAAAGGGAGGTCGGGAGGGATTTGATGGGAGGTTTCATACGCTGCTGTATTTATGAACCGGTGTTCACGTAGTCCACGGTCGGCTGGCTGATCGCATGGCCGTCGGGGCGGGGCGCAAAGGTCTCCCCGGTCCCCTGCTCCACCGCGAACGGGGCGACGGCGTCGATGATCCGTTGCTGTGGCAGCATCCGGATCCAGCAGTACGTTGATCGCGATCAAGGTCATGCGGCTTTTCCTTTCCAGGTAGTTCATGGGGACTGTGTGTCCAGCCCATATGCAGATGTGTGTTTCGTCTTATCTCACCATTTCCGATGATCGCCGGAAGGTTAAGGGACCCCGGCGCAATTTGCGCCAATGCTCCACTTCCCATCCCTAATCAAGAAGGGTGCACGGGGCTTTGACCCGCTTGGCCGTCTCCTTTGTTTCCGGGACGGCCATGACATTTTTTGAATTTCAGACCACTGCCGCAGGGACAAGGGGCATTGCGGCCGGTCTTGCTGAAAGTCCCTGCCGGCGGGGATTCCTCCTGCGCCAGCAGCTCAACGATTTTGGTGGCCGGCAGCCCGCGTCGAATGAGTCCGGCCAGAATTTTCAGCGGCCGGTCGGCGTGCGTGAAAAAAGATTTGTAGCCCGCACACAGGTAATTGAGTCCGGCTTCACCATCCGGCGCGGTCAGAAAACGATTCTTAGGGCATTCCCCATGGCAGGCAAAGCGCACCTCGCATTTTCGGCAGGTCCCCGGCAGTGTATCCCGCTTGTCACGGCCGAATTGACCTTGCTGTGTCGAGCCGGCCAGTTCGGCCATGTGGGTGTGTTGGATGTTGCCCAGCAAATAGTCGGGCTCCACGAAATGATCGCAGGCATACAGATCGCCGTTGTGTTCGAGGGCCAGCCCGTGCCCGCAGGTCGGATCGAAAATGCACATGCCCGATGATCCCAGCCCCATCCAGTTGCGCACTGCCGCCTCGAACGTCTGCACGAAGATTTTACCCACATCGTTGCGCACCCATTCGTCGAAGATAGCCGTTACGAATCTACCCCACTGCCCGGGCTTTACCGAACGATCCGAAACTTTTGAGCCCCTCAGGTAAGGGGTGACCTCGCCCTCGTATAGACGTTCGATCACCGGAATGAACTGCAGCCAGCTGGTTTGAACCTCGTCCCGAAAGAAACGGTATACCTCAAGGGGGTGATCGGCGTTGGTGCGGTTGACGGTGACCAGGATGTTGTACTCGACCCCGTGCTTCTGCAACAGCCGTAGACCGCGCATCGCCCGCTCGAAGGTTGGCTTTCCGGCCCGGTCCACCCGGTAGGTATCGTGCAGCTCCCGGGGGCCGTCGATGCTGATGCCGACCAGGAAGTTGTTTTCGCGGAAGAACCCGCACCATTCATCGTCGAGCAGGGTGCCGTTGGTTTGCAGGGTGTTTTCGAAGGTCATCCCCGGCCGACGGTACTTCTCCTGAAACGCAATGGCCTGCCGGTAAAAATCGACGCCCATGAGAGTCGGCTCGCCTCCCTGCCAGGCAACGGTCACTGCGTCGCTGCGATGAGACTCGATGAGCTGGCAGATGTAGCTCTCCAGCACCTCATCGCACATGCGGAAACGACTGCCGGGGTAAAGCGCCTCTTTTTTCAGGTAAAAACAGTAGGCGCAGTTTAGGTTGCAGGTCGATCCGGTCGGCTTGGCCAGGACGTGAATACGCGGCAGGATATGGGCGAGTGCCATAAAACCGATTCCATCGTTGTGGTCATATTAGTGTGAAGTCGAGAGCACCGGACATCTGCTATCCGCTTTCCTTAATATCTCTTTTAAGGGTGTCGACCGATCATTGCTCCTGTCCCTCCGGATGCCGCGGAGGGACGCGTGCCGATTCGGTTGTCACAACTATCCTTCAAGAACCTGCCTCAATTCGTCTTCCTTTTCAACCGTCAGCGACGTTTGAAGAACTTTTCCTTTGAAACCTTTCTGCTTCAGCCTTTCGAGGACTTTGTCCCCGGTTGCCTTGCGTACGAGGATAAAAAGGGCCGATGTTCCCTCTGTGAGGTTGGCTGCCAGTTCCTTCATGAATTCATCGCTGATGCCGATGTCGCGCAGCTTGCCCGACAGCGCGCCGGCGCCGGCCCCCACGGCCGCACCCAAAAGCGGGTTGAGGAAGATCATCCCGATGAGCATGCCCCAGAACGACCCCCCCACGGCTCCCGCGGCGGTCAAGTTGACGGCCTGGTGAAGTTTGACCTTGCCTTTTTCGTTTTTGGTGACGACAACGACGTCATCCATTTCAATCAAATACTCTTTCTGCATCTTGGCCAGTTCGGCCCGCATATCGAAAGCGGCCTCTTCGTTATCGAATTCAATCACGACGAGATTACCCATGGGTCATACTCCTTTCTTGTTTAAATTCCGTTATTGAGTGGTGCAAACCCCGAAGGCCACCTCGGCGACGACGTCCCCCGAGGCGGTCAGTACCATCTGGCCGGTATCCTCCATGATGGCGATGGTCCAGCCGAATCCGTCCCTGACACCATCCCATCCCTGTTCTGCGCCCTGAAGGATCAGCTTGCCATCGACATTTTTAACGTGTTCGATCGGGCTCTTCCGCGAACCATCATCCGTCTTCTGACCTTGAATGGTCTTCTTGCCGACGTTGATCCACAAATAACGCGGCAGGTTGATTTCCTCGGCAGTCACCTCTCTACAGCTTTCGCCCATGATGCACTCCGTGATGTCGATCACGGTGCACAGCAAGGGTTTCGAGCCGTCGAAGTCACCGGCTAGCGCCAGGGCAGACGTGAATGGAAAACAAAACATAGCCAAAACAATAAAGATTAATTTATTCATCCGATTCCTCCTGTTATTCGGATAGATTCTAAGTGCATCAGGCTTGCGCGTCCATCTACTTGGGAGCCTCAGGGCTCAGTTGACCGTATACCCTTTGCCTTCCAAACAGGTTCTGAATGCGCGGTTAAACCGATCGCGATCCCGAGACAGCTGGGCCGCTTCCTGCTGGGCCCACTGTTGTTGGGTCTGGTTCTCTCTTCTGATTTGATCCGATCGACGCATGCCGCCCATCAAAGCGCCGGTGCTGGCGCCGATGGCCGCACCTCTGCCGGCCTCCCCCACAATGGCCCCCCCCACCACGCCGACGGCTGCGCCGCGGGCCGCGCCGCGAAGAAGTCCGCCCTGGGGGGCTTCCTGGGGTGGCGGTGGGGTGGTGGCGGTTGGAGTGGCCATGGGATCGAAACCCGTTTGCTGCCGGGCCCAGGTCTGGCACTCCATCTTGTCTCTATCCATTTGTTGCTGACTTTGGCCTTGGCTCGGAAACACAAAGAAATCCTGTGCCAGGACGACCTGGGTGGCGGCTAACAGGACAAAGAGTAGAATGGCAATATTTACAACAATGGTCTTCATATTTACCTCCCTATCTTAGCGTGATTATACCCGTTACTGTCCGGATGCCATTTTTTAAATGAATGTGGCTTTACCGGGTTGATCCTTTTTGGGGGGGATCGTTGACTCACCGGCGGGAGAGATCCGCGAAGATATCATCCATTGCGGGTGTCGCCAGTTCCTCAGACGTTAGTTTAGAGTCCATCCGTAAATGGCTTTTTTCCCACTGGGTCCCGCCACTGGCGGGATTCTCCGTGGGTTTTCCCAGCGGAAGATATCTCTATTTTCAATGGGACGCAACATTGTTTTCATCCCCTTAAATTCGTGGTTGCGTGACCTCCAGCTTCGCTGAATGGGAAATCTTGTGAATCGTGATTTCCGGTGGTCGACGTAACAAGCTCCTGACTCCTATCAATACCGAGAATTGAATCGATTGCAGGTAGGTGTCCAAAGCTTTACGATCTGTCCACTTTCCCCAAAAAAGGAAATCGTTTTCATCTTCCGCGTTTTGATAAAATCCTGAGCCTAGGTTGTCCTTTTCCTTTTTAATCTCCGCAGCCAGAGAGCGAATGGTCTGCCAAACTTCTTGACGTTTGTCTTCAAGGACCTCAATCCTCACAAAGTGCAGAATCATGGGGATTTTCCCTTCCTTGGTCTTTAAAGTTCCGAGGGTAAACCGGATATAACCTCACTGGGCCAGACAGATAAAATCCAAATTTCATGCCAAAGAGTTTGTTTTAATCGTTAGCTCAATAACCTGCTTAATTCAGGAGACTATTCAGATTTGAAAGGGTTACGCAAGCAAGGGCAAAGGCCCATTTTATGGTGGAATATAGAAGAAACGCTAAATATCGCGTAATTTTTTTAACAGGCGTATCGCTCTGAAGGGGGGAAAATAGTCGGTCAGGGCAACATATTTTGTGTCCGGCGGAATCTGGAGTTTGCCGGGCCCCTTGACAGCAGCGGGCGCGTGTTCGCCGCTGTCTATCCCGCAGTTGGAATTTCCAAATTCGTTGTGTTGTGCTACATTCGTGTGGTATTGCCCTCCTCGGACGGGTCCGATGGTCGGCGTTTCATTTCCGTTCATCCACCCGGTCGGCCATCCGAACTTTCAGAGGCACTCCAAGAGATTCTATGAAGCAGCCCGTACAGATAGGAACCGCCACCCGGTCATTCCTGAGTTCCCGGGTGCTGCCGTTGCGCCCGGTTCAGCTGGTGATCCAGACCGGTTTGAAATGGGACCGTGACAACTGCACGGGTATGGCCGCAGCGCTTTCCTATTTCGCTTTATTCTCGCTTTTCCCGCTGCTCCTGGTCATTTTGAGCATTGTCGGGGCACTGATCGGACCGGAGACACAGGCATTTGAATACATTCAAAAGTTAATCGTAAGGGATCTGCCGCCGGCGGTGCAAGAGGTGGTGGTCGGGACCGTCATCGCGCTCAACGAAAACAGCGTGGGGGCCGGACTTGTGGGGTTCAGCCTGCTTTTTTTTACGGCCAGCAAACTGTTCGCGATTCTGCGCCAGTCGGTGAACAAAATCTGGGAATCCCCGGCCCGCATCTCCGAGGCCGGCTCGATCCCCCGGATGGTTCTCTTCTTCATCCTCAACAAGCTGGTGGCCTATCTGCTGGTGCTGGCGACCGCCTTACTCCTGTTGGTGTCTTTCGTGGCGAACACTTTCATCCGGGCTGTCATTGATCTGGTCAACCGCTTCCAGGAAAATGTCGCCTTCATCCAGCAGATGGACGAACTGCTGCTCACCCGCGGTCTTCAGGCCGGCACTTCGGTCGTCATCCTGAGTGTAACCTTGTGCATTCTCTTCAAACTCCTGCCCACGGTCCGTCCCCAGTGGCGAGATGTATGGCTGGGGGCCATCCTGACGGCTTTCATGCTCGTAGGGCTGCAAAAGTTGGCTACGGGCGGTGTCGTTTCCGTTTTCAGCAAATTTCTGTCCTATGGGGCGATCGGCAGCGTCATGATTCTGTTACTGTGGGTCTTCATGGCCTGCCAGATCGTTTTTGTAGGATGTGAGTTTTCCTACGTCTACGCAAAGCTTTACGGCAGCCGCGGGGAAAATCAGCGGGCGTGATTGGTTGTGTTCAAACCGGGTGCTTTGCATCCCGCCAACGGCGGGATGACAACCGCAACGATTAACCCACTGACGTGCTGTTGTTTTTCCGGCCTATGGCCGGAAATCCAAGCCACCCGCTTTGCGGGTGTTCGTTGACGGGTGCCCGGCCAGAGCCGGTGCTGAGGCCACTGCCCAATAGCCGCAGTTTACGGCAGGGTCAATTCCTGCATTTTGATCCGGATATCAAAATCCGTTCCATCAAACCCGTTCCGACACCGTCGGGTGCGCGGTTCAGGCTTTGCGCAGCGGTTCCTCGGGCCTGGGTGCTTCCGCGCCGTTTGCTTCGGCGGGGTCTGGATCAGACGACAGGCGTTCGGCGGATTCCGCCGAATCAAGGTTTTCGCCGCCGGCTTCCGGGCTGCCGTAGGGTGGATAGTCGAGTGTGCCTTCGAGCCGCTCGATTTCCTCACGCGACAGGCGCGGAAAAGGCAGCTGCTTGTTTTTGCGCCACGCGGCGACCGTCGCCTTCGCCTCCCCGGCGCTCTTGGCGTCAAGACCGGTATCGCGGGACATGTAAAGCGTCTGGGATGGAAATGCGAAGCCGCTGCCCGCCCCGGTCACGATGTCATAGACACGCAGAAGGATGTCTTCCCGGATCGCGAAGAAGTCGTTCCATTCGCGCGTCTCGGCGTAGACCCTTATGTTGATGTTGAGCGCGCTGTCGCCGTAACCAGTGAAGCGGACCCGGACCGTGGTGCTGTCGATCCGGGGATGGGCGTGCAACATCTTGCGCAGCTGGGCAAGAAGATACCTCAACTGGTCCGGTTCGGTTTCATACCGCAGGCCGATGGTTTCGTCGATCAGCATCTGGTCGCATTCGGCCCAGTTGACGATCTGCATGTCGGCGAACTGCGCGTTTGGTACTGAGATCAGCGTGCGATTGATTGCGCGAAGCGTGGTCGAACGGATTCCGATTCCTTCGACGGTGCCCTTTTCGTCGCCGAAGCTGCAGAAGTCGCCCACCCGAACCGGGCGGTCGATGTACAGTATGACGCCGCCGACAAGGTTTTCGAGCGTCGGTCGCAGGGCCAGTGCCACTGCAAGGCCGCCGATGCCGAGACCGGCCAGAACGCTCATGATCGGCAACCCGATCTCCTGCCCCCCGAACGCCAGGATCACGGCCACCCCGATGATGCCAATTAAACCGGAGACCAGGCGCAGAAGATTGGCGTCCAAGCTCTCGTCCGGAATGCGGGGCGACCGGATCACCCATTCGAAGAGCATGCGAACGCCGAGCCAGAAAAGCCACGCATAGGCCAGACTGCCGGTCAGTGTCTGTACCGTCGCGATGGCAGCGGCGAACGCACCCGAGATGTTGATCTGGTGCGAGAAGTAGGGCAGTGCCAATGATACCGCCCCGAGAATCGCCAGAGGCAGGATCGCGCGCAGGGCCAGCGCGGCGAGCCGGGCTGCGGGCGTATGCGCCGCAAGGATCCGCTGCAGACCGGCGATCAAAAGGGCCATCGCCATGACGAAGAGCATGACGACGATGATTTTCCAAACCGGTGTTCCGAGCCACAGGCCCCTGAGCGGCGCCGGCATCTGCCGCACGATGGTCGCGGGAAATAGGGGACCGGTAAGCTGCGGTGAAAAATCTGTATAACTGGTGATATCGAGCCGGGTTTGCAGCGGCAGATTAGCGATCTGGCGAAAAAACCGCGGGGCGACCTGAACAGTCGATGGGCTGAACAGGTACTCCCCTTCGCGGTCGCCTGCGGACATGCGCATGATTCTCAGCGGCGTCCGCTCGATGCGATAACTCACGGCTTCTTTTTGATCGAGCTCGGCCTCATCCGGCAGCTCGGCCAGATCGGGGTGCGGAATACGCCCGAAGATATCCATCAGATAGACCCCGGTCTTGATGCCGACCTCGCGGCGCGAGGGTTCGGGGACCTGATGGAGATCGATCAACGCGACCATCTGGTCCGAAACGATCGCCAGGCGAGCGGCGTGGGGGCGCGAGGGGCTTTGGGTATAGGCAACCAGCGCGGCTTCCATTTCATCGTTCAGCCGCAGGAACGTGGCCAGCGTGTCGCGGGGGCTGTCCGTGCGTATAGGCGATGGGGGGGACAAATACGCGACGGGTGGCGTAGTCTGTGCCCAGGAAGCCCCGGGATCGATCGATCCCGGGGCCAGCAAGACGATCCAGGCGATGATTTTCACGAGATGGATATATTTTTTAGAAGTCAATTCAAATGCCTTGAGTGATTCCAAAATAGAAGCATAATTTTCGGGCCATACCCCATTTCCCATTAATTCGTTGGTTGAACCGATTGTTTGTGCCGACTGTCGATTATATGCCGTCAATCTCACTTTTCTCCATCTACACTTTAGAATGTGTAACGTCAAGTGTATGAATACGGGAAGAATCCTGCCGGTGCAAACTCTCGGCAGATACAGATCGGCGACTTTTGCGTCCTTTCGGCCGTGCGCTCAATGTCGGGAGAATGCCTATTGAGTGTTTCGCGAGCCCGTAGCCGGGAAATTAGGGCCGCCATGTTGCCAATCCTAAATTGCTCCTTATCTATATCAGTTAATGCACCCTTCGTCTTTTTCACTATACTCAACCCGCTGGTCTCCACCCAGCTGGCGTTTGCCGAGGTCCGTTCGCTGAAAAGCGAGGGCGATGGGGGAGGGGATGGCATGGCAAAAATCGAACCCGAAAGGAGTGACATCGTATGAAGAACAAACAAATTTTTCTGACGGCTTTGGCCGTTTTTCTAGTGTTCGCCATGGGCTGCAGCACCACCGGGCCGAGTTCGGGCGATCCAGCAACCAGGCGTGCCCGCATCGATGCCGGCGTCGACAACGCCCTCGCCGAGCTGCACCAGCAGGTGCCGGGGTCGAAGGAGCTGGTGAACCAGGCACGGGGCGTGCTGGTGTTCCCGAACGTGGTGGAAGCCGGATTCGTAATCGGCGCCTCACGCGGTGAAGGCGCGCTGCGCGTGGGCGGTAGGACCAAGAGCTACCACGCCACCACCAGCGGGACCTTCGGCTTTCAAGCCGGAGCGCAGTCGACCGCGATCTTTTTGTTGTTTATGACTGACGACGCGCTGAGAAGGTTTGAGAACAGCAAGGGCTGGACGGTGGGGGCCGACGCATCGGTGACCTTGATCTCGGTCGGCGCCAGTGCCCAGGTGACCTCTGTCACAGCCCAGCAGCCCGTCATCGGTTACGTGCTCGTCAACCGTGGGCTCATGGGGGGGATTTCCCTGGACGGAACGCGCATCACCCCTCTGAATCTGTGACCGGCGGCGGCCGGGTAATCCGGCCACACGCAGAGGAAGGCGGGAGACGTGCCGGTCTGTGGGGAGACACTCCCTCCCGCAATAGTTGAGCCGCCGAACTCCTTGCCGGCATGAATGATCCGTTTGCCTCGGATTCTGGCAAGAGGCCCGTTTGCAAGATATCGGCCGGGAAAAGTGGGCTTAGATTAACCTGCCGTTTTCGGTGTAAGATATCGGAATATCAATTTATTCTTACGATTTTGCCCCGTGGCGTCTAGCTCCTCAGCCGATAGGTGACGCGCTATTTTTTTGGCGGCCTTGGCAACGGTCTCGCGGAGTTCGGTTGAACCGGGATTGCTGACGGATCGCGTGACCAGGATGTCCACCGGTCTTACCTCTTTGCCGAAATAACGGGTGTTCCACTCGGTGAACAAGATCCGGGAATCCCCTTTCTAAAGACCTGTTATCTCGTCTAAAAAGTACCGAACAGGGTGGCAAAAAAAATGAGAGTGACCAGAGAAATCATCGGCACGACGACGGCGACTGCAAAAACATCGAAATAGGCTTCGCGATGAGATAGTTTACAGATGCTCAGGATGGTAATGACGGCGCCGTTGTGGGGCAGCGCGTCCAGAGCGCCGGATGCCACCGCTGTCACGCGGTGCATGGCCTCCAAAGAGATGCCGTAATCGTGGGCCATCTGGACGTAGGTGGAGCCGAGCGCATCGAGCGCGATGCTCATGCCGCCGGAGGCCGAGCCGGTCAACGCCGACAACACGTTCACTGCCGCCGCCAGGGATATGAGAGGGTTGCCGGCGCCGATCGACAGCACGGCCTCGCGAATCATGTCGAAAGCCGGTAGAGCGGCGATGACCGCACCGAATCCAACCAGGCTGGCGACATTGAAAATAGGCAAAACGGCGGCGTCCGCACCGTGGTTCAGGCTGATTTTCAGGCTTTCGAAACGGGTACGGTTCGCGAGTGCCAGGAACAGGATCGCAAGGAAGAGGGCAACGATGATGGCCCAAACACCGCGTACATTCTCAATGGTTGTGGCGCCGAAGCGGGGTTCGGCAAGGTGGGTGGTATCCATCATCGGAACGAGGAACTCGATAAAAGCGAAGTTCACCGCGATGACAATGATCACCGGTGCCAGCGCGAGCCAAAAGGAGGGCGGCTCTGCGGCATCGGTACGATCTTGCGTCAGCTCGTTGATGTCAAAGCCGCAGCCCTGTGTATGTTCACGCATCACTCCGTCCGGCGCAGGCAGGTTGTCGTCGTGTACGCCATACCCCTCTCCGGCGGCCCGCGCTTTGGCCAAGCGGCGGTTCAGCCAGGCTGTTCCGAGTAAAAACATGATGATGCCCGTTATGATCCCCAGACCCGGTGCGGCGAATGCAGTGGTGCCGAAGAACGGCATCGGGATCGCATTTTGGATGGCCGGGGTCCCCGGCAGCGCAGACATCGTAAACGTGAATGCGCCCAGGGCAAGCGTTCCCGGAATCAGGCGCTTGGGAATATCGGCATCGCGGAACAGGGCTGCGGCCACCGGAAATATGGCGAAAGCAACAACGAACAGCGACACGCCCCCGTAAGTCAACACACCGCAGCAGAGGACGACCGCCATGATGGCCCGCTCGGCTCCCAACCGGATGATAACCGATCGCGCGATGGATTTGGCCGAGCCGCTGTCCTCCATCAATTTGCCAAAAATCGCGCCCAGAATGAATAGCGGAAAGAAGGCGATAATGAACGTACCGGTACCGGTCATGAAGATCTGGGTATAGGCCGTCAGCAATGGAAGCCCGCCGGCAATGAGTGCGGCCAGCAGCGCCATCCCGGGTGCTAATATAAGCAGCGTCACCCCGCGGAAGGCCAAATACATAAGCAGACCGAGGGCCATCAGGATGGAAAGAATGTCGATCATTTGGGTTTGTTCCTTTGCGTGCCTTCTGCCAGATGGGCCGGCTTGAGGCTCTCTTCGAAGACAAAGGTGGGCCTCCAGGAGGAGCGCTCGCCCAGATCCTCGAAATGCTCCGACATCCAATTCTCCGCGGTCCGCCAGCCAATATCATGGAGATGCTGCAGGAAGGCCCAGTCTGCATTGAGTTTGCTGGACACGCTGAGCTTCTGCATCTCTTCCTCGGAATGAATCAAATGGAGGCGGCAGTCCCGGTAGGCTTCACGCTCAAGGCCTTCATGGTGAATGATCTCCCACAGAAAAGCGACCGCACGCAATTCCTTTATCAGGCTGGCATTGAAAGTGATTTCATTCAACCGGTTATTAATTTCGTAGGCCGTCCGGGGAATTTTAGATCGGGTAAAAGGGTTGATCTGGACAATCACGATGTCGCGGGCCTCCGTCTCATCGATAAGCGGGAAAATCGGTGGGTTGCCCATGTAACCGCCATCCCAATAGGCCTCACCCTCGATTTCAACGGCTTGAAATAAAAAAGGCAGGCAGGCCGAAGCCATGGCGGTATCGACTGAGATGGCCGGCTGTCGGAAAACCTTTGGACGCCCGGTCCGCACGTTGGTGGCGGAGAGGAAAAGTTTCGGCGCCTGGGGCCGGTTGATGACGTCAAAGTCAAAAAAATCGGCGACGATCTCGCGCAGAGGGTTAAAGTTGAGCGGATTGAGCTCGTAGGGCGAGAAGGTTCGCGAAAGATGCTCAAACAGGATGAAGCCGGGAGACAGATCCAAGCTCCAGCGTCCCATCATGACGTCGAAGAAAGACCGCTGGATAGGGCTCATCCGTCCGGCCTCACTCACCTTCTTCCAGAAGCCCGAGAGCAGCTCCTGCGCGGTTTTGGCGCCGCTGTCCGCCAATCCCTGGGTCAACGCCAACGCGTTCATGGCGCCGGCGCTGGTCCCACTGATGCCTTCAATCTCTATGCGCCCGTCGTCGAGCAGGCAGTCCAGAACACCCCAAGTAAAGGCGCCGTGGGCACCGCCGCCCTGAAGTGCGATATCGATTTTTTTTGTACGGCTGCTCTTCATTCCTACCTCCGCTTAGCTAGTTGCGTTGGAATTGTGTTTTGGGCCATTTTAATGCATGGAACCTGCCGGACTTTCTTCCGGCCATCCTCACGGCCGTCGTGTCAATCTTCTTCGGTCTTGCTATCCGCCGCAACGCCGATCTTGGCCTGGTTGACTCCGATGTTGCCGTTGCGGGGATCGGGAAAGCGCCCGCGAACGGCCCGATCTTGCCGGCATAGGAGAGCCTGATCTCGGCGACGCGGCGATCGCGTTGGCGGATGAGCGCGACGACTTCGAAGGCTTACCTATCGACGACGAAAAAAACGGCCTCCGGCTCCGAAGGGCCAAGGGGGTTATCGCCGGGCCGTAATGCGTTGCCCGTCCGGGGTGTGCAGCACCAGGCGCCCCTGGGGGCCGATCTCGAAGCGGTGGGTTTTCTGGAGCAGCTCCAGGAAGCGCGCCTCCTGGCGGCTCAACGGTTCCTCGCAGGCCATCATCGTTCCACCCATCTGCCCGAAGGAAAGCCCCTCCCCGGTTAGCTGAAAGCTACCCATGAAACGGTTGCAAGAGGCGTTTCCGGCCACGCGGCCCTCCTCTAAAAAGAGGATCGTCGGCTCGGATTTGTCCATCATCGGCACGCCGCCGATGGTCTCCACGATCCACTCCAGGCCGGTGAGGAGGCTTTGAGGTGATCCGCCGCAACCCGCGTGCGACTTACCGTCGAGATCGTAGCGCACCCGATAGGGGTGCGGCATCCCGGTGGCGACATCGGCGCAGATTTCCGGCCGGACGGCTACCGAGAGGCGGCGGGCCCCCGTCTCGGTCCGATAGAGGAAGCCATCGGGGGTTATCTGCGGATCGGTTTTCGGCATGCGGAGCTCAAGGGCGCCATAGTTGGCATTGAGAAAGATCGTGTCGGCATCGATCGTGATCAGCCACCCGGGTTCCTGGCCGCGGGCGGTGAAGGGGAGTTCGGGCTCCCGCAGGATGCGGCACTCCGGCAGATCCCGGCCGCGCACGGTCACCATGGCCCGTTCGCCCTTGCTCCAGAAACCGGTGGCGGTGTCGTCGACGGCCGCATAGCGGGCCCCGGAGGCTGACACGGCGGGTTTCAGATCAAAGGATTCACCGGCAACGGTCATCCGCTCGCGCCCCTTCGATGCACTGAACACGACCGGGATATCCCCGCACAGAAAAAAGGCTTCGACATGGGTCGCCGGCTGTGCGGCGCTCTGGCCCGGTCCGGTTCTGTCCGTTAGACTGCAGCCTGCGGGAACCAATACCGCGGCTGCCAAAGCTCCCATCAATAGTCTCTTCATGCATTTCCTCCTTTGCCGGAGCGATCCTCCGGCAGGCGCGTATCGTTTTTCAGCATGCGGAATCCGGTGAAGGCATACAGAATCGAGACCAGCGGGTTCAACAGGTTGAAAAAGGTGAACGGTACGTAGCTGAGGGTGGCCACCCCGAGGGTCGCGGCCATGTAGGCACCGCAGCTGTTCCACGGGACCAGGGCCGAAGTGACGGTGGCCGTATCACCGATCGCGCGGGAGAGGACCACCGGCGCAAGGCCGCGGCGAAGCCCAGCAAGTCGCCGAACCCCGCCCTGGCATAGGCGAAAGTGGCCCCGAAGGGCCCGGTGGCGGTGCCGAAATGGGCCGGCAGCGAGAAGATTCCCGCTCCGACCATGGATTCGACCACCATGGCGGCCAAAGTTGTACGAGAAAACTTCTGGTCTGATTCCATAGTGATCTCCCTGTCGTTTTTGGGAAAAGAATCGAATTCTGAAACGTGTTTGCAATACTTCCAGATCAGGTTCACGGCGGAAAACGGGCGCCGTTGGTGCCGTATTCGCTCGTGAGATATCCCTGCAGAAGACCACCCTGGTGGCTGATCCTCGCTTTGCCAAGATCCCGAAACTCTTAGGCGGCGGCCATCGAAGCGTTATTTTTCCAATACCCGGCAAAACGGATCAACGGCGCTTGGGGAACAGCAACTGAAACGTCAAGCGAATCGACCATTCGGGACCGATGTTGTCGGGTTTCTCGATGTTATAAAAACTCTGAAGGGAAACGTTTACCGGTTGTTTGCCGATAGGAAATATGCGTCCGAACCCGCCGCCGATGGGGACCGTCCAGGCGTTGTCGCTGTCTGCTTCCCAGTTGGCGGTAATGACCGGAGCACTGACCACATACCAGCCGCCGTCGAGGTTGTAGTTGACAAAGGGCTGCCAGGTAAACAGGTTGACCTTGGTCTGGTCGCTGTCGGCATTGATCGACCAGATGTTGTTGAACAAAGAGCCGATCACCCATCGGCCGGGCATCGTCAGAAACACCGCCGACGGTCCGATACCCCATTCACCGGGGCCCAGACGGTCGTCGGTGCTGGTGGGCAGCAGGAATGCCGGTCCGGCGCCCCACAGCCAGTCGCCGAGCCACCAATTCCGGTTTTTGGGCGAGAAAAAGGCCGTAAAGATCGTGTCCCCTAAGCCGAATTCCCGATCGCCGTTCGGGTCAAATTCCGGCTGTGAGATGACCGGAAGGACCGTGCGGGTGATCATCAACCAGTCCTGGCCCAGATCAAAAGGAATCACGGGTTGGATGTTCAGAACGTTCTGGGTCTTCTCCTGTGGTCCGAAATTGAAGTTGGTGTTGTTCTGAAAGGGCAGGCTGATCATGTCGGCAACCGGATTCTGGGCCGCCCTGGCCAGTTCCGCCGTGACATCCTCGCCTTGCTGGACGATGCCGTCGCCCAGATAGGTCTCACGGACCTCCTCACCTGTTGCACAAACCGGCGGATTCGTGCCCACGCCCAATATCGGTAAGCCGATCAGAAGAAGGACGATCCACAGCCCTAACGGTTGGCGAATGGTGTTCTTCGATTCGCTCATCAAAACCTCCCTTGGTCGTGCCGGGCCGAATGGCTTTCGGGTTGACGGCACGCGTGATGATTCGGTTATCAGGGGCCGGAAACTGAACCTTGCGCCGCCCATGCACGATCGACACCATCGGACCGGTTTCCTTCATAAAGGTACCCAAAAGGTTATATGGATATTGCCAATCATCGAACGCATGTAAGAAGACAACCAAAATGCATGCCAAGGTGATCGGCCAAACCGTGAGTAATATAACTGAATGGAATAATAGCCTTTAATGAATCTTATCCGCAGTATGACCGGAGGGAAGGCCCGTATCATTTCGTGAAATAACGAATAAGCGTTAAATATCGCGGAAATTTTGAAATCAATGGCCCCGTAGCCTCCCCCACTCGAGTAAAGTTTCGGGCCATACCTCGACGGCAATCACTAGTAAGGCGCCGGCATCTCCTTTGTGGCTTCAAGACGTTATACGTCACCAGGTATATCGCTCTCATTCCGCGACGGGAAGAGGGCAAAGGCCGGCCATGGTGGCGGCGGCGCAGAGGCGGGGGGCGGTCAAACTTCGAACTCAGGCCAGTTGACGAATACGTCAGCCACCCCATAGCGGTTATAGGCATTGACCTCTGGGGAATCGACCTTATACGGCGGACGTGCCTTCGAGTACCTTTTTCGGAGGCCGGGTCGCGCGAAAAAGAAGCCAGACAGAGAACCCGAGCACGATCAATTCAGCCGTCACGATGAAGGAAAGGGACGTCAGGCTGACCGCATCGATGGCCGACAGGACCCGTGCAGGGTCAGCGCCGAGCTGGGCAACCGGTAAGCCCGTCTGGGGGGTGGCCAGAAGCGTAAACAAAAGACGCAGGACCGCATTCAGTTGGAGGACCATCGAAAAGACGATGCCCAGACAGCTCCCCCAAAGACCGATCCAGATGTTCCTGAGCACATTGGATAGAGGGGGTCGCGTCTGTGGATCGGCGATTTTTTTCGACAGGCGTGTGTATTGATAAAACCAGTAGGTCATAAAAGCCATCACCAGCAGACTGCCGTGGGAGAGGTAATTGCTCAGATCGATCCCTTTGCGTTGCACGGACTCGGGACTGGCCAAAAACACTACGTAGAGCACCAATAGAAGATCGGCAGACAGCAGCGCCAGCTGGATCCAAAAACCGATCCATCCCAAGCGCGAAAAGTGCTTTGCCAGGCTTTCCGGATTCCGTATTTGGTCCTGCTTGATGAGATTGTTTGTCATTATCAGTCTCCTTTCATCGGTATGGTAGGGAGTTTTGAGGAAGTCTTCAGGATTTCCAAATCAGACAGGGTAACATATTCCTAAGCCCCAGCTGGTTGCTCCGTTGTCGGTGTCAGCGCTACCATTCGTCATTGGCGCCCCGTGTGCCGGTATCCGTTCAGATAAGATCGGTTTCTAAATCTCAAGATTCATGCCAAATGATTTCAATACAATAAACTGTCGATAACACATTATTATAGCGTATGTATTAAAATAAAAGGCGAATAAGGGGGCTGGTTGTCGCGACCTTATTCGCCGCGAAATTTAATAAATATGTTAAATATCGCGGCAAACGTTGTGCGCCGCGTATGGACATCAACACGACAACAACGATAACAGGCAACCTCGTCTTTAGCAGAAGGAAGTTGATAATATATGCAATCAAACCGAGCCCCCCGTTCTGGCAGAACAACTGCAGATAAGACGGCTATGATTTTTTTATCCGCAGTTTGCGCATGCGGGAGCGCAGCGTGCTGGGGTTGAGTTCCAGAATCGCGGCGGCGCCTTTGGGACCCGCGATGCGCCAGCTCGTTTTCTCGAGCACCCGAATGATATGCTCCCTTTCGATTTCTTGCAGGTTTTTAAGTGGTTCGCCATTACTTTCAGAGTCTACCCCACGAAGAAGGTCTTCGGCCAAAACGAGTTTGGACGCGGAACTGTTGATGACCGCCCGTTCAATTACGCTAGCCAGTTCCCGCACATTACCGGGCCATGAATAAGCCACCAATTTCGACATGACATTATCAGTGATGATGTGCGTTGATCGACCCAGCCGCTTGGATGCTTTTTCCATGAAAAATTGGGCCAGTAAGGGTATATCCTCGATCCGCTCACGCAGAGGCGGCACTGTAATCGGAAACACGTTCAAACGGTAATAGAGATCCTCGCGAAAACGCCCCTCCCGGACCAAACTCTCCAGTTTGCGATTGGTGGCCGCTATCACCCTCACATCGACCTTGAGCGTCATGGAACTGCCGAGGCGCTCAAATTCGCCATCTTGCAGGACCCGCAGCAGCTTGCTTTGCAAGTCCAACGGTAATTCACCGACTTCATCCAGAAATAGACCCGAACCGTCGGCCAGTTCGAACCGTCCTTTTCGCCGGGAGTGGGCGCCTGTGAAAGCGCCTTTCTCGTGGCCGAACAGTTCGCTTTCGATGAGTTGTGCTGGCAGTGCGGCACAATTTACTTTCACCAAGGAGCGGTTACGGCGCAGCCCCCTGCTGTGGATGGCCCGGCAAATCAATTCCTTGCCGGTTCCGGTTTCGCCCAAAACCAGAACATTGGAATCGATTTCAGCCGCTTGTTCGACCTTGTAGAATACATATTGTATTGCGGCACTCCGCCCGATGATCCCTTCAAAATTATGCTCCTGCCGAATCTCCTCCTGCAGGTATGCTGTTTCGGCTTCGAGCTGGTTCTTCAGCTGCTTGATCTCCGAAAAGGCGGTCTGCAGATCGATTTGCGCCAGTTTTTGCTCGGTTATGTCAGTGTGAGATACGATGGCCGCGCCTTTGTGACCGGAAAACGGGATGACTTTCATCATGAACCAGCGTTTATTTTTAGCCGAATCGCAGGGATACTCCAGAATATATTTCTCCCGGGTTCCTTCAAGCACCGACCGTAGCTCCTCCCGCACGATTTCCGCGAGCGCGTCACCGGTTTCGGAGCTGCGGCGGCAGACCTCGAGGTAATTGATGCCGCGGCCGATATGCTCCAGGGTAGTTGCAGCGTTTTCGCGGGCAAACCGCATCCAGCTTTCATTGACGTCCAGGATGTTGCCTTGCCGATCCAAAACGGCAAGGTGGTTGGTCAGAGAATCGAGAATGGATCGATTGAAATTTTTACTCTGCACGAGGGCTTCATAGGACCGCTTGCGGGCCAACGCATGGGCAAGGACCTGAGCGACCACCTCGCATCTTCGGATCATATCCTGCGACCAGTCTCTGGCGCGTGTCACCATCCCGAGTGCCAGCATTCCCCGGGTACTTCCGCCGGTCGCAACGGGAATAACAACGGCCGACCTGGTGCCTTGAGAATGCACAAAGGCCTTCTCCACGCCGGCTTCCGGAGGCAGGTCGTCAGGATCGGAAAAATAAAAGCTTTCCCCCTGCAGTATTTTTTTTCGAGCCCAGGGAAACCGGTCGAATTCAATTTGTGAGGGTGGCGGCGCAATGCTGGCGTCGACATAAGAATGGACAATCCTCATCCGCTGGTCGGTATCGGAGAGTTCGAACAACGTGATACGATCCACTTGGAGATGCTCACCAAATGTTCTCAACTCAGCGGCAATTTGCGCATCCACCCGGTCCGGCGGCAGGTCCACCAATCGGGCCGAAAGCTCGGCCAGTATCTTCTCGAAAGCCAGCCTTTCAGTCAGCCGAACCTCGACCCGGCGGCGCCGGACATTTACGGTCCACAGAAGACAGACCAACACGCTTAGAGAAAAAATCACCAGAATGGTGGCAATGATGTACTTGCGGTGCCTATCCCAGAGCGAAAATTCTTTGAATCGCACGACACTTCCGGGAGGCAGCTGCTCTTCGTCTATGCCCCAGCGCTTCAGCTGATGCCAGTCAAACTCGAGTCGATTTTCCGGGGGGGCTGTATTGATGGCAGCCGGCGCGTCGCCGTTTAGAATTTGCAGGACAACGTCCGCAAGTCTTTTCCCTTGATCGACGGGACTGAGAAGGTAGCCGCCCACAATTCCGTATCCTAAATAAATATCGAAGAAACCGAACACGGGTGCGTTGGCTGCTTGTGCAATCTCGGACATCACATCGCGTGACACGAACGTTTTTCCCTCGGCATCATTGATAAAACTTGTAAAGAGCACCACGGCGTGTTCCGGCAACCGGGCGACTTTGGCCAGCAGCTCCGCTTTGCTCACATCGCTGAGATAAACGACTTCCAGCGGCCCGTGATAATTTTTCAGATTTTCCCGGACCAACCTTGCGCCTCCGCGGTCGCTTTGCGAGGAACCCGAAACGATAAAAAGGCGGCGGGCTTCGGGCAGCAATTTTCCAATCAAGATGACTTGGCCAAATACATCGAATCCATAGACCAGGTTCCTGAGGTAGGGCTTTACAGTCGAATCCTTTTGGAAGTCGGGGTTTGTCGTGAGGGCGATCATCGGAACGTTTCCGAACAACGCCTCGCTGTGTTTGGCGACAAGATCTGCGGCTTCATCACCCAGGCCAAGGACAACCTCCATTGGGGGTTGAGAATATTTATAGTGCAGCAGATCAGTGAACTTTTGCAGGTAGACATTATCCGCAAACCGAAATCGGTCTGCAAATTCGATGTTGAGCTCGACAAGATGCGGAGACGCCGAATCCAGGTTCGAACGCAGGCTTTGGACCAATGCCACCGTGAACGGCAACCCTTCTTGACTAAAAATAATCGCCAGAACCCGCTTCGTTGCGATCCGGTCGGTTTCGGCGGCATCCGCCGGCCAGCCGAGCGAAAGCCAGATCAGAAATGCCAGGATTATGGCTTTTTCAAGTATTTGCATTATCCAAAAAAGTCATAGCCCTTCCGACGCATGTCAAATGGTCTTCCGGCCATCATTTCTGAAGAATATCAAACCTGATATTTGCCGCGACGTCATGCCGTTCATCCGTTCAGGGGGGATGCCTTCCGAGCCCATGGTAAAGGCGGAGAGCGGAGCCCGAAACACTTCAACTTCTTACCATACAGATGCTTTTTATGTCAGTATTGGCACAATGACACAAGATGAATCCGTGGACCGAATGGATCGATGCGGCCCCGAATCGATTCCCGCAAGCGTTTACGGCCGGGGCCGGGGAAAGTCTTCGAAGACTGAGCCCATTGCGGCCGTCGCCAGCTCTTCGGCGGTCACCCAGCGGCCTCCGCGACGGAAGAAATTTCCCAGACCGAACAGGTTGTCGCTCAAGGCCTCCTGGGTGTAGTCATAAACGGCAGACCAGAGAACGCTCGGCTGCCGGCAGTCGATGAGGTAGATGTCGAATGCGACCGAAGCAGGGGACTCGGCCGAAAACCCGCCACCGACGCGCTCCCGAAAACGGTAGACATGACCGGTGAAGACCGCGTCGGCTCCCAGCCGCCGGCCATACTGCGAAAGCCGCTCGAGCTGTTGCCCATCGTCCCTCCGACCGCCGCCAAAGGCCTCCACCACGGCTGAAGGATCGCCGGCCGGCAGAACAGCAAAAGCCGTGTCCCGCTGCACGTGGGAAACCAGTTGCCCGGTCAGAAACTGCTCTGCGCCGGCGGCCGCCGGACCCGTCACGAAGACCCGGCCGCTGATCGGACTGCGAACGCCGGTGTCGGGTTCGTAGCGTTCCGCCAGGTTTTCAAACGGCACAATAACGACGGTCTCGATAGGGGGCCAATCGCCTTGGTACCGTATGACAGGAGTCTGAGCGGTGCATGCACCCAGCCAAAAGGCGGACAGCGCCAAAGCCGCGAGGCGGGCGGCGGCCCACTTTTTCAAAGTCATCTCGATCTCCCGGGGTCGGGTGGGCCCGACTCTGCTTGCGATCCGGTTATATATGGATGGAAAATGGTCATTATCGATTTTTTCAACAAACCCGGCCAGGGTAATTGGGGGGGAAGGTATAACAAAACCGGATGCGGGGCAAATCAAAATTTTTGGCCGTCAGTTGCAGTTTGCCGTGACGGATCTGGAAAGGCGCAGTCAATGTAGTTTTCCAACGGACCTCTATGCACTTCGCAACGACGATCTCTGGACAAACCAGATCGTCAGCATCGGCAGCAGCAGCCCAAGGCCGGTGACCGTAACCAGCAAAACGCCGAGCGTGGAGTAGTCGGCAGGGACGATGACGGCACCGGATTGCGGATCCAGAATCTCGCGGCTGACCGTGAAAATCTGATTCAGATATTTCGTCGACAGGTTGCTCAAGGACAGGGCCAGATTGGTAAACGAGGCCATGACCGCAAAAAAAGTGGCCTTCAGGTGCGGTGGTGCGCTGTTGGCGATCCAGGCCAGCATGGGGATCATCGCTACCTGGCCCAGCGGCGACTCCAGGGCGGTGTCCACCACGGCGATGAAACGTGCACCCACGATTCCGTTGGTCAGAGCCGAGGTCCACTCGTGCAGCCCGTAGTACATGCCGATGATGGGCAAGCTTAATACAGATCCGACCAGGGTCAGGAATCCCACCACGTAGGCAATTGATTTCTCGGCCATAAAGCGCCGAAAGACGAACATCCCCAGCAAGGCGAGCCCTCCGCCGATCAAGGACAGCATCGACATGAATTGCTGGTCGAAGCCCAAGGTGTCGATCTGCCACCAGGTGGCGCCGGCGCCGGGTCCGGGAAGGGCCCGAAACACGAAAATGACGATTGCCGTGCCGACCAGGGTGCGACGGGCGGAAGGAGACAATTCCTTGAGCAGTTTGGCCATCAGGAAGAGGACGATGGCCAACGAGCCTGCCAATACGATTTCCTGGTTATAGGGAACTCGGCCCAATCCCATCACCAGCGTAAACAAAACAAAAACCAGGCTGCCGCCCAGAATCCACCCATTGGGCCGAACCTCCGGCCCGTTGCCTTCCTTTCCCGGAGTGAATCGCCCGTCCGACAAACCGAGCTCCCGATACTTGCGGGCGCGGATTCGTTTCAACAGGCCGGCCAGCGCCACTCCGGCCACCGAAATCACTGGGATGATCAGGGCCAGCTGGTAGATATCGGTGTAGACGCTGCGTTTCAACTCTTCCGGCATGTCGGCGACACCGCTGAACATGACGATATTGACGACGGAGACGGCGATCCCCCCACCGACAATCGCCATCCGGCCCAGCGTCTGCATCGTGGTGTGCATCCGCCGGATGGTGCGGTCGTCGAAGGCCGCACCGTTGTCGTCGACCAGCGGCACGGCCTCGACGGTCATGGCGTCGGCCACCACATCCTGAATCACGTAGCCCACCGGCGCCAGCAGAGCCGCCAGGACAAACCACGACTCCACTGCCATAAAACGGGTCATCCAAGCGCTGGAACCGATTAAACCGAGCATGATCGCAAGGCCGGCGCCAATGAGCACGGCACCGAGGACGACCAGTGCGGACTTCCAACGCCAGATCAGGTCCACCAGGTGGCCCAGCGGCATCTTTAGCGCCCAGGGCAGGCCGATCCAGAATCCGAGCATGGCCAGAAACTCGGCCGACAGTCCGAGGGTGTCCTTGACGAAAAAAGTCCCGACGATGCCGGTCAAACTGGAAATACCGGCGGCCATGTAAACCAAAAGGGGCGGCAGGTACGAAAGACGTATCTGGCGAACCGGATCGACGATATGCGTACGGATCCACGACCGGACCGGGACCGCCATGTGACGCGGATAACTAATTGTGGGTGTGTGACGAATCACTTTGGATTTCCAATCGGAAAGGCGGAAGCCGGCCGGGCCGCCGCCTTTCCGGGATGAGATTATCCCCTCTGCGCAAGGGGCACGTAGAATTTTCCCTTCTGCCGTTGCACCAGCAACAACAGATGATCTTTCTCCTTTGCGTCAAACTTGTTTTGGTTTGTGTTGTGTCGCCCAGAATTGCCGCGATTTATGCCTTTAGGACGGATCGCACGGCGCTGTGCAGGACCTCGGGGTCGAAAGGTTTAGTCAGAAAGTGTTCAGCCATCGATCGAACGGCAGGCAAGTCCCAAATTGTGTAATCCGTGCTGATCAGAATGAACGGTAATCCGGGGTTAACGGCGGCCTGTCGCCTGAAAAATGCATAACCCTCGAGCTCTTTCGAGATCGGATGCAGATTCATGTCAAAGATGATCAAGCCGATATTTTCACCGCCGTCCGCGGCAAGAAAATTCTCGGCCTCCCGGGTCGTCTTCTTGGCAATGACCTTATAGCCCCAGCATTTCAGTAAGGCCTGCAGAGAACGCCGCGCTTCCCTATCCTCCTCGACGAGAAGGACGCTCGTGTGGTGGGAAGCGCTCAACTCATTGCCCTGTGAGCCATCCATTGAATTATCCTCCATAAGCATTCCACTTCTTGCGAACATAAGTAATCCTTGAACTTAACCGGAAGATGACGCCAGGATTACAGTTTGGTAATCTTTGGGAAGGTATGGGAACAAGACTGTGGGCAGTCGAAGAAGGTAAAGCCGGCTCGGGGACTCGAAATTCACGGGGTCTTATGGAGAGATTCTAAGGTGGAGTCGTAATCGGAACAGTGGCTGCAACGCCCATGGCTGCCGCGCCTTTTCAACTGTTCCCGGCGAAGCACTTGCGATGGTCGAGATGGCGATGGCGGTTCGGCGGGCATTGCGTGGCGATCTGACTCAATTGCTGGACGATAAGCGGTGCTGCCGGGGGGGATAAACCCGCTATCTTGGTCAATTCGGCCGGGACTTTTGGCTCTTCAAGAATTCCGTTTGGATGCCGGCCGCTGAGATTCCCGGTCCTTGCGCGTATGGCACCGGCAGCCCCGAACGGGGCGGGTCGCAGCAGAAAATTATCCGTGTCACCATCGGTGCGGACCGGGTTCCTTCAGGGGATGAGCAAAATCAGACAAAGCCTTAGATTCCGATCGGCTAAACGGGTCGGCGACGACGAAAAGATGCCAACAAGAGGAATATTCCCGCGGCGGCTGCCAAATGCTTCAGGGTGTGCCCGCTGATCACGCCTGTGGCGAGGAGGATTTCCCCGTCCAAATGCTCGAATATTTTGGCGAAAACGTATGCGGATAGTAATAGCCAATAACCGCTTGTCTTGGTAAATCCCGATTCAAAACAGATGAGGATTATGGGTAGAGCGATCATCGGTAAAAATTGGACGAGGATATAAGGTCTCAAGTCACCATGCCCGGTGGTCTCCGTCCAATACCAATAGAGTACGGTTAGAATCCCAGTGGCTACCAGGGGAATCAAAAGTGTCGCACCGAACCGTATGGACACAAACTCACCAATAACAATGGAAACCAATGCCATGAATGAAATCGTCATAGGGACCCGGTCCCAAACCAGAGATTCATTGCTCGGTGCCAGGTGGTAATAGCCGGAACCGACACCCACCAACGCCACCCCGATAAAAAAAACAATATAGCTCGGACGGTTCTCATTTACTATCTTGAGGCTTTTACGCACCAATAACTCGTAAAGCCCCAGTACACCGACCATTACGAATGCCAAATTGGACGTGACATCCAAGAAATGAGGGATGCCCCACAGGGCTCTGTTGTCGGCGAATTCATGGTAGCTTTGAGATTGCGGGATCGGTCCATGCAGTCCCAGAGCGATGGCCGCCAGCGGTATGATCAGCGCGATCACCCAGAAGCCTATTTTCTTTCGTATGGTCAGAGTGTGTACCATTTTTCGGGTATGATCGGCAGCGTTAATCGGCCGCGCCATTGGATGCCGGCTCGTCTTCTTCCGCTGCGGCTTCCGGCCTCACCTCCGGGCCGAGGAGGATGGCGATGGGCCGGGTTCGCGGACTGGCGTCAAGGGAAATCATCAACGCAATGGTGAGCGGCACCGCCAGGAACACCCCCACGGTTCCCAGAACCCAGCCCCACAACAGCAGGGAAAGAAACACCGCCAGAGTCGAGATGCCAAGCCCGCGGCCCATGACCCGGGGTTCCAGGACATTGCCGATGACCGTGTTGACGACCAGATACCCCAGCGCCACGAGAAGCGTTGTTTGCAAATCGTTCTGGACGAGAGACAGGAGGAGTGCCGGGATCGCCATCAGAAGAGCACCGACAAAGGGGATGAAGTTCAGCAAAAAGGCCAGGATGCCCCAGAGAACCGCGAAGTTGACGCCGAGAATCCATAACCAGATCCAGATGCATAGTGCGGTGGCGAGACTGGCCAGGGTTTTGATGAGCATATATTTGTTGATGACGCTAAAAATCCGCCCCAGGCGTTCTTCGGCCTCCTTCGAAAGGTGAAATGCCGTCTTCATCTTATCCGGCAGGCTTGAGGTTTCCAACAGCATGAAGACGACGGCGAGAAGGACCACGAGTCCGGTCCCGAAGGTGCCGCTAACGTTTTGTAAGGCGCCGCGTGTGAGCCTGACGGCGATGGCCGGGTCGAAAATATCCTTGACCGCCTCGCGGGCACTGGCCACCCCGACACCCTCCAGCCAGTCGCCGAACCGATTGCTCAGCAGGCTCAGCCGTTCCTGATAACTCGGGAGGCCGTCTCTGAAGCCCTCCAGTTCTCCGGTAAACACCAATGCCAAAATACCGCCGGCCTCGAGAAGGGTGATCACGATGATGGCCAGGGCCAGCCATTTCGGCACCCGTTTGCGCTGCAGCCAGCGCAATGGCGGGGTTGCGACGATCGCGATGAAAGCGGCCAGGAGCACGGGGGCGACGATGTCTGCCGCAGCCTGCAGGAAAAACAACATGATGGCGATGCCCGCTGAGGTGATCACGGCTTGCGACAGGGGAGAGAGACTGGAATTGTCGTTCATCCTTTGACTCCAAGTTACGAGAGGTCGATGGAAGGGCACCTTTGCGCGAGGCGGCGGTTTAGGTCAAGGGTCGGGTCGTTTTTAATCATTCTCCCCGCTTCCGTTAAATCAAAAACGCCCCGCAGGATCAGTTGCTTTAGGCCTTCACTTCATGCGGCCGCAGGCAGATTATCACGGGTTTACCCTTGGAGCAGCGCCTTGAAGTAGGCGTAGATTCCAACCCTGGCAAAATATGCGATTTTGGGCATGGGTGTCAACACTCTTGTCATGCCGCCGCACCTCCTGTCTTTTCAGGGGCCCCAAACGCTTCAGAAGGCGATGGCGTAGACACAGCCGATGATAAGGAGGCTGGCAATTCGGACACCCTGCCCCATCAGGAGAAGCTGAAGGCCTGTTTTGGGCTCGTAAATGCCCATGTAGTGCGGGAGTTGGTGACGCAGGGCACGGATAGGGAAGGCGATGATGTTGCCGATGAGAAGGGCCAGAACGGTTTGCTTGGTCGTGAGGACACCGGCCTGCATCAGGGCGCCGGCGGCGGCGAAACCCGAGGTGAATTCCGCGGCAAAACTGATGATCACCAACGATAACGATTCCAATGGGATGAACGCCACCGAGGTGAACCGCGCCAGTGTGGTCTGGATGGCTTCGAAGAATCCCATGGCGTTCAGCATGAAAACCGCGATGTAGATCGGGATCACGTATACCGCAATGGTGGTCAGGCGACCGGGCAACCGGCGGCGGATACCCTCCCAAATACCGGTTGCCTTCCTACGCGGCCCGGATATGTTTTTTTCTCCAGGGCCGGCTGCGGTGGCGACCGGCTGTTCAAGCCGGAAATGACCGTATACCAATAATAGGATCGATCTGATAAGCGCGGCCAGGAAGGTCAGCAGGAAGTACAGCGCCCCGGCTCGTCCGGTGAGGGGGATGACGATAAAGAATGTCGTGGGAAGGTGCAGAAAATACGCCGGGAACTGGTTGATAAGGTTGGACAGAAAAAGGTGTTTACGTGTGATGGCGCCGTCTTTGTAGAACTCCATCAACATGGCATTGGCGGCTACCCCGGAGAAAAATGCCGTCGTAAACACCGCACTGCAATGGGGACCGAGATGACCATAGCGGAAAGCCGGCATCGCCACCGCTGCCAGGTACCGCGTCCATCCGGTTGCCTCGATGATCTGCCCGATAACCAGGCCGATCCCGATAAAAATCAGCAGGCGCAGCAAAGGCCAGAAAAGCCGCTTGATCAGCGAGTGGTGGTGAATGCTTTCCACCGTATAATATCCGACGATCAGAGCGGCGGCCGAGACCAGCAGGGAGATAACGACGGCACGAAGGCGTGGTTTACTTCTCTTGCGGGACATCGCCTTTTTTCCGCTTGGCCAGAATCAGCGTCCAGTAATTGGGCGGGCTGCTTTTGAGGCTCCGGACGTCTTCGATGATCTCCTGCTCCGGCAGGCCGCATTTCTGGATGGCCACGCTGCCGTCGGCCAGGTCGAATTCTTCCAAACAGCCGACGATATCCTTGACGTTGCGGTAGCTTTTCATGAAAACGACATTGTCGGGAGCCGTGTTGAATTTTCTGAGGCAGTCGCCGCCATGGACGCCCGAGAGAATCAGCAACGATTCCTCGCTTTCCACCAGGGGTGTGTTCAGGCAGGCGGAGGCCGCCTGGTAAGATGTGATTCCCGGCACGCTGATGACCGATACACCGGGTGCCAGCTCCTGGATGTACTGCAGGACATATCCGTAGGTGGAGTAGGTCATGGAGTCGCCGAGGGTGATAAAAGCCACTATTTTGCTGTGCTTCAGTTCCTCGATCAGAATGGCGGCGTTTTTCTTCCAGGCCGATATTTTTTTGTTCTCATCGCTGGTCATCGGAAAGTGGAGCATCTTCACCGGCGTCAGATCCGGAATGTGTGGCCGTGCTATGGAGACCGCAAGACTGTAACTGTTCTTGGTGGAAGCCGCGGCGTAGACGACATCGGCGCTGTTGAGAATCCGTGCGGCTTTAAGGGTGATCAGTTCGGGATCACCCGGGCCCACACCGAGGCCGTAGAGTATACCAGTTTTTCTTGTCATTGTTCCCTCAAATCAGTTGTCGGTTATAGTCCATCCGCAAAATGAATTTTACTTCTGCGTCTGCCTAAGGTGTCAAAATCCACAGGTGTCCATTTGCCGCGCATGCCATGTGATTCTTCCAGCCAATGGGCGGTTTCCTCGGCGGCAGTATGTCTACTCATGAATCGGCCGCTCCCCCCGCTCGTTCGACTGACGCAGACCATATCCGGCCGACCCCAGAGAAACAGGCTGCGCGTTTCACGGGGCAGGCATGGCCGGATATGATTCCAGTTGCCCTTCGGGCAAATCTAAAACCAAACGTTCGTTGCTGTTATTGAATGTTGCTACCGGCGGTCTTCTGCCCGAAAGTATCGGGGTAAAGACGACTGCCGATTTCCTGAATGCCATCCAACAGCCGCAACGTCGGGCGTGAAACGATCATTTCATCGATTAGGTAGATTTCATCGTTGCGAACGGCCCTGATGGCGCTGAACCCCGGTTCGTTTCTGATCACATCGACGGTCGGCTGGTTCATTTCCCCGAATTGGGCCAGGTAGACATCGATCCTGTCTGCATGAGACAGGATGCGTTCCTTCCCATAGGCGGCAATATTTGTTTGTCGCACCGGCTCGGCGTCTGCGGCGATATTGATACCTCCGGCGGTCTGCAAAACAAATATGGCCATCGAACCCGGAGCAAAGGTTTTCATCTTGCTGTGGATGGCCTCGAAGTAAACTCTTTTCTTCGGCTGAATGGCGTTGGTGATGGATGAGAACTCTGCCACGGCATCATCGAAATGGGCGATCATTGCCGCGGCCTGTTGCTGTCTTCCGGTAAGGACCCCGAGAATCTTCCAGTAGATCCGCAACTGATCGACAGAGGAGGGCTGAAGGGAGACCACCGTTATACCGCTGGCCTCGAGGCGTTCGACCAGCTGGGGATAGCCACGGCCGATCATGGGGCGGATCAGCACCAGGTCGGGACGAGCGGCCAGGAATTTTTCGGGATCGTCGCGGTAAGAAAAAACCGGTTTCTGCAGGGCTTCCGGCGGATGGACTTCGTTTTTGGAGACCCCGATCACCTGGCTGCCGGCATCGAGGCTAAACAGGTTTTCAGTGTGCGCACCATAAAGGGAGATAATCCGTCCGAACGGCTTTGCGACAGCCAGCTTGCGGCCAGCCTGATCGATGATCGTCTGGTTATCGATCAGGGCTTCTGCGGCCCATACATTTTCGCCGGGTGACGAACCAGTCGCCAGCAAGACCAGCGCTATGCTGATAAACACGCTCTTAACATGCGTTGGAAGTAATTTCATCTTTTCGAAAGACCACCTGCTTGCGATCAGAAAACGGATCAAAAGAGACTTTTGCCCTCACGTTAAATACCTCTTGGATCGTTTCCGGCGTCAAAGCGGTATCCGTTTGTCCTTGGTTCACGATCCGTCCCTGTTTGATGAATATGAGATGATC
This sequence comes from uncultured delta proteobacterium, assembly GCA_963792945.1. GTDB lineage: Bacteria > Desulfobacterota > Desulfobacteria > Desulfobacterales > SG8-13 > JARFQH01. Next base: position 92,219 of record CAWBYM010000008.1, read on the forward strand.
GCAGTAGAGAGCCGCCAAGTTGATGTCTTGAAGAACGGCGATGACCGTCTTCCCCTGTCTTCTGACGCCTTCGGCGGCTAACCCCAGGAGGCGCAACGCGTGATGGATGTCCAGGTTGGACGAGGCTTCATCCAGAATCAGCACGGGAGTGTCCTGGGCCAGAGCCCTGGCAAAAACCACCCGCTGGCGTTCCCCGCCGCTCAATTCGGTTACGAAGCGGTGTTTGAACCTGGCCACATCGGCTTTGTCCATCACATCTGCCACAGTCTGTTGGTCTGATTCAGATGGGGTCGCGAAGCGGGCCATGTGGGGGTAGCGGCCCATCATCACAATTTCCGACGCTGTATAGGGGAAATTAATGTAAAAATTCTGTGGAACCAGGGCCGTTTGGCGGGACAGGTTTTTTTTGGTAAACCGTGACAGGTCTTTGCCGTTGAGCGCAATCCGGCCCCGAGCCGGCACTTTGTGTCTTATCAACAGGTCCAGCAAGGTGGTCTTGCCGCATCCGTTAGGTCCGACAATGCCATAGAATTTCCCCGGCGGAAATTCCAGAGAAACATCATCTATTACGTTCTTGTCTCCATAGAAAAAGGATACATTGCGGATGTCGTAGGTCATGGTCAATCGCTGTGCATCCCTTTCTGCCGTTTGCGAAAAATATAACAAAAAAAAGGTCCACCAATGAGAGCCGTGAGAACGCCGATGGGTATTTCAGCCGGCAACACCGCCCGGGTGATGGTGTCTGCGGTCAATAGCAGAATGGCGCCGACCAGCAGCGACACCGGGATCAGTCGCCGATTGTCGGGCCCCGTGATGAAACGCACCATGTGCGGCACCAGGAGGCCGACAAAACCAATAATGCCGCTGATCGACACGCAAACGCCTGCAACCAGCGATGCAGTGACCAGAAGAATGAGCGGCACCCGTCGTGTATCGACTCCCAGCGAAGCGGCGGTGCGGGCTCCCAGGGACATCAGGTTCAGATCCCGGGCGAAGAAAACGCAAACCAAAAGGCCGATCGAAACGAAAACAAAGGCAAGGCCGACATCCAGCCAGGTTTTAGAACCGAAGCTGCCCATTAACCAGAAAATAATGACGCCCACCTGCTCATCGGCCACGTATTTTAGGAAACTGATGCCGGCGGAGAGAATGGCGGCGACGATGATGCCGGAAAGTATCAGGTTGTTGGAGGAAAGCCCCTCTCCGGATGCCGACAGGTAAATCACGAAAAACAGCGTGGCGACGGCACCGCAAAATGCGAACAGGGGAACCGAATAGGCGCCCATAAGACCGATGTTGAGCAATATGGCCACCGACGCGCCGAAGGCGGCGCCGGCGGATACCCCCAGCGTGTAAGGATCGGCCAGCGGGTTGAGAAGGATTCCCTGAAACACGGCGCCTGACATGGCCAGTCCGCTGCCGACCAGTGTGGCCGAGAGGATGCGCGGAAGACGCACATCGATCACCACGACGGGGAAAAGCTCGTTGACTCCTTCCAGCAGCTGGGCATTGCCGGTGAGTGCGGCCGCCACGGCTTTAAGGACATCGGCCGGCGGGATGGCCATATAGCCCATGGTCGCAGCGGTAATCATCGCTGTAAAAAGCAGCGCCGTCAGCACCAGGACCTGCCCGACGAAGGCGCCTTGGAGCTTTTGTTTTATGGCATCTGAAATCGGCAAAATGCATCCAAATCTTATAAAATGGAAAACCCTTCAAATCGCTTTGGACTTGAAGGGCTGCACCCAGTTTCTTGACCCTCTGACACCCATACTATTATCGACCGTCAAGGAACGGCAGATGTCGTAACGTTCAGGCAGGTCTTCTGGCTTCCCCTCCCATTCAGCGGCCTTCCCATTCCGGTCTTGCGGAACAGTGACACGATCAGGCTGAAGGGGTCCTATCGGAATATCGTTTACCGGGGATTCCCTCGGCCCTTAAACAACCGCCTTCGGGCGTGTGTCTATGGGTGTCGAACCGGCAAACGGCGCGTCTTTCTTCTAGGGCAGGGGTTACAGCGGCGGGACCGCTCCCGACTTTAACGGGATTCCCTATTAAGCATCAAAACAATTCGCACCTGGGTTTTTTCTGTTCACTTACGAAAAACGGGCGGTGGTGTCAAGCTAAAGCTATCCTTTTGCTTTGTCCGGTATAGAACGGTTTTTCATCGTTTGTGCCTGTGAGGATGGAAGCCATACGGGTGCGCATGCACGTGTTCGTGGAAGTGGGCGGCGGTGTCGACTTGAATTTGTCCGTTTTGGAGGGTGTAGATCGTATCGGTGATTTCGGAAAGGAAATCGAACTCATGGGATACGATGACATAGCTGATGTCGAGATTCTTTAATATGTCGCTCAGCCTGATTTTTGTCGCCTCGTCAAGACCGGCGCTCGGTTCGTCCAAGAGCATGGCCCGTGGCGCCATGGCCAAAACGGTGGCCATGGCGACCAGACGTTTTTCGCCGCCGGAGAGCCGCATCGTGATCCGCTCTTCGAAACCATCGAGCCCTAAAAACGACAGGGTCTTGCGTGATATGGCAACGGCTTCTTCTTTGCTTTTACCCTGGTTGAGAGGGCCAAAGGCTACGTCTTCCAACACCGTCGGGCTGAAAAGCTGGTCGTCGGCATCCTGGAACAGCAGCCCGATCTGGCGCCTCACCATGACAAAGTCTTTTTCCTCTGCGACCGGCCGACCGAAGATTTCAATACGGCCTGCCGCTGGTTTGAGCAATCCCATGATGATGTGAAAAAGAGTGGTTTTTCCGCTGCCGTTGGGGGCGATCAGACCAATGCGATCTTTTTCGAATAGAGATAAGTCGAGATCTTTAAGCACAGGAGTGGCGTTCGTGTAGGAAAAGGTGATTCTTTCGAGTTTGATGATCGGTTCTTTGTTCATGACTCACATTTCTGATACGGAGGCTGACAGTTTGCCGAAAAAATCCTTATTCGGATCATCCATCGGTCGAGGGAATAGATACGGCAGCAGGAACAAAGCCCTCTTCCTGAGCGGCTATATCCAAATGAGCCATTGCGACCTGTTCAATGGGCGGATATACCCATCGGTGCGTATTGCGGGTGTCGACACACTTGACGTAAGTTTTACATTTTTCACAGAGATCGACGCGGTACTCGGCTTCTTCTTCGCTGTAGAGGTAGAAAAGGGTTCTAGGCTCATGGTTGCCGCAAAATGGACAAAACCCTCTGTTGATATGCCACTGGTGCCGGCAGAAGCTGCAATGCAATGAACGCTTTCCCCGGCCGTCTATCGTGGATATTGCGGGCGGTTCGCCGCAAACAGGGCAAAGGCCTTTGTTCCAGTGATAATTCGGGGGAAGCAAGCTGAAGCGCTTTTCGCAAACGATTGGATGGATGGCATGAGGCTCTGATGGGCCACATGGGAAAGGAATTCTTTATCAAGGCCAATCGAGGATGCCATATGGTTCAGTTTATTTTCCTCCTGGTCCAGAAAACATCTCAAAAAGGACGTGAGTTCGAAGCCATCATTGATGAGCGCTTTGAACTTCTGGTTTATGGCCGGAGAATTCAAACCGGCGGTTACGATTAAATCGCCAATTTTTTCCAACAGTATCCTGGCGGCCCTCTCGTCGAATGGGAAATCTGATGGGCTCGCGAGCGGCACGCAGCGTTTCACTTTCATCTTGAGGCGGCACCGGGGGATATGCATCGGAAACATGTGCAGGTCTTCCGTTACCCTCGCCTGGACCATCAACAGCTGCTCGTAGTAGTCTATTGCGTGGCCGTACAGCGGTCGTATCCTTTTGAGTGCCTCTGCCGCTTTCCCGATCTCTTCCAAGGCTGAGTTTGCAGTCGCATCCATTATTCCGTTTTCCGTTTAAAAACCTCTCAACAGACCTCAAAAAAAGCACCCTGCCTCCCAATGAATCCAAAATGCCTCGAAGGCGCGGTCAGGTAATGTAATACATTTTATTGGGCACTCCATAATTTTGGGTCAAACGATATCGCATAATCATGATATTTATGAGGAGTGTAAGCCGTGAGAAAAATCACCCGAACATTTTCTGAATCCAACAATCGCGCATCAGGGTATGCGGATTTTACTTTTTTAAGACGCCTATCTGCCATCTCATGCATATCTTCCAATTCTCCAAAGTTGAGGCAATCGGTCGGGCATGCCTTCACACAGGCCGGTTCCTGTTGACGTTTGATTCGATCATTACACATTGTACATTTTGCCAGCACACCGTCTTTATTACTGCGCGGTATGTTGTATGGGCAGGCTGCGGTTATTTCTTGACTATTCAGAGCCTTGGTGTCTGAAGTGTGGATGACGGCGCCGGTATCGCGGTCCTGATAGATAGCATCCGTGTTTCCGGCCCGAAGCAGGCATGGCGCGACAAGGCAGTGGCGGCATTGATCCGGAAAAAAAAGCCAGCGCACCTGACCGTCCATAATCTGTTCTCGCATCCGGACGAGCTTATATGTCGTATAAGAAAAGTCAGGTGGATTTTGAAGGTTGCCGAGGTTATCGGTGGGTTCCGCGGGCAATCGGTTCCATTGTTTACAAGCAACTTGGCATCCCTTGCAGGCAATGCAACGTGTCGTGTCAATAAAAATGCCATAACTCATGATTCTACCCTTTTTCCAATTTAGACAAACTCACCATAAACGCTTTGTATTCAGGAATCTCTGCAACTGGATCGGTTGCGGTGGAGACCAAAATATTGGCACTTTCTTCTGTACCGCCTATCGGCCAGCGCCACCCAAAATGAAATGGGACTCCCACTTGGTGAACGGTTTGCTCAGTAATTTTCAAAGGCTTAAAACGATGGGTCACGACAGCAGTGCATTCCAGTTGGCCCCGAGAGCTTTTTAACATTACCCGTTCCCCGGTGAAAATCTCTTTTTCCTTTGCCAGTTCATGGCTTAATTCAACAAACACACGTGGCTGCAATTCCATGTTCCATGGTAGCATCCGGGTGACGGTATGCCAATGCTCGGTTACCCTATAGGTCGTGCAGACAATGGGAAACTGGGGATCGGCTTTCGCCGGCAAATCGACTTTGGGCGCGTATCGAAGAAGGGGCGGCCTGACTCGCGCACTCAGTGGATTTTCCATAATTGGGCTCTCGAGCGGTTCATAGTGTTCCGGGAATGGTCCATCCTTGAGTCCAGGAGTGAAAATCTGACCGATGCCGTTGGGCAGCATGATAAATGGGTATCGTCCCTTTTCGTTTTCGGATCCGTCAGGATGCAATAGCGGCATTCCCCCGCCATCGATAATGTCACCTTCCCATTTTCCGCCGACAAACCGGCCGCCCATAATTTCGCCGTCAAACCTTACAACCCAGCGCCGCTCGTCCCACGGCCTTCCCTTCGGGTCGACTGCAGCCCGGTTATAGATTATCCGCCGATTCAACGGCCAAGCCCACGCGAATTTGGGATATCCTCCTATCTTGTTGGGAGCATCGAATTGTTCCTGCCGGGCGGATTGATTACCCGCTTCTGTGTAGCTGTTGCAATATAGCCAGTTACCACTGGAGGTGCTGCCATCGGCTTGCAGGTATAGAAAACTTGGGACCAGCGTGCCCTTCTTAAATGCGGTTCCATCAACAGTCGTGTTCTCAAGGAAATAGCCGTTAATTTCTTTTGCGACTTTGTGAGGGTCGAATTTGCCGTCGGTGAGGTAGTCCCATTTGAGGTGGCGGATGGGTTCCGGAAACTTTCCGCCCTGCGCGTATATGCTCTTTAGCTCGTGGCCCAAGGCCATCAGGATATCGCCATCGGATTTACTATCGCCCAAAGGCGGTGGCCCCGCATAACGCCACTGCATCCAGCGCCCGCTGTTAGTCGCACTGCCTTCTTTTTCCAGTGGAGAGCATGCCGGCAGGCTAAAAACTTCAGTTTTGATCTTTTCGGGGGTCATACCCGGACCACGCCAAAAATCACTTGTTTCCGTATCAAATACATTGACGTGGACCATCCAGTCCAGGCGTGTTAGGCACTCTCGAATAATGTTCACATTGCCACATGTCGCTGCTGGATTCATTCCCCAGGCCAATAGGCCTTTGATGTCACCATGCCACATGCCATAAAACAACTTCCACCAGGAGTAACTGCGATTATCGTCGCATTTTGGCATCCATTGGTAGCCGAACTCGTTCTCTTTTGTCGCCGCATTGCCGAACATTGATTTGAGAAAACTCACCGAGTATTTTTCAAAATTTCTCCACCAGTTCGTAGATCGCGCAACGCTGCTTTCCGGGGTATTATTATGGTTGTATGTTGCCAGGTTGTAATCGGACTCTCGTGGTACACGAAGATATCCCGGCCAATTTCCAAACAGAAGGGCGTGGTCGGTTGATCCTTGCACATTGTTATGTCCCCGCAGCGCATTAATTCCACCACCGGCAAGTCCCATGTTGCCCAGCAGTAATTGGATAATGCTCATTGCACGTATGTTTTGAACCCCTGTGGTGTGCTGGGTCCAACCCATGGCATATAAAACGGTTCCCGCACGGTTAGGGGCACCTGTATCGGAGAATACTTCATAAACCGCCAACAATTGATTTTTGGCGGTCCCCGTAATCCGGGATACCGTGTCTAAATCATAACGCGAATAGTGCTTTTTCAACAGCTGATATACGCACCGCGGATGATTGAGCGCGGGATCACTTTTTGGCTGGCCATCATCGTCTTTTTCAAACGCCCACTTTTGGGTGTCGTAGCGCTCCTCATTGGGGTCAAATCCTGAGAACAGGCCATCTTCGAAATAAAACTGTTCATTTACGATGAGTGATGCGTTGGTATAGTCGGTAATATAGGATTTTTGGTAGAGCTCCTTTGCCATGATATAATTGATCAAGCCACCGAGGAAGGCTATGTCGGTGCCGGATCTAAGCCGGGCGTAAATATCGGCTACCGCCGCAGTGCGTGTGAAACGGGGATCAACACAAATGATTTTGGCGCCGTTGTCCTTTGCTTGCATTACGTATCTGAGCGAAATGGGGTGGTTTTCGGCTGGATTGGCCCCCATAACCAGGATACAATCACTATTTTTTATGTCGATCCAATGATTGGTCATTGCGCCGCGTCCGAACGACTCTGCCAGAGCCGCAACCGTAGAACTATGTCACAACCTCGCCTGGTGCTCGATATACACAAGACCAAGGGCGCGAAGTAACGCTTGGTAAAGCCAACACTCTTCATTGTTCATGGCTGCACTGCCCATAGAGGCGATATTGGGTGTCCGGTTGACCGTGTGTCCGCGTTCGTTTTTGTGAATAAAGCCGTTGTCCCGGGTTGTTTGCATGCGTTTTGCGATCCGATCAAGGGCCCATTCCCAGGAGACGGTCTTCCATTTCGTAGAAAAGGGGGCGCGATACTTCGGTTTGGTAAGTCTGTTTTCATTTTCGACAAACTGGTAGAGTGCCGCTCCTTTTGAACATAGCGCTCCCCGGTTGATAACATTGTCCGGATCTCCTTCAATGTTGATGGTTCGTCTGTCTCCATCAAGACGTGAATGGACTATTGCTCCGCACCCGACGGAACAATATGGACAGATAGTTTTCGTTTCCCGGGCGTTTTTAAACGTCAACTGCTGTGCGTACGCTTTTATAGGGAGAAGATCGAACCCTAACCCGCCTACCGTTAGGCCAGCGAATACCGATCCAGTCAGGCAGATGAATCTTCTGCGTGTTAGTTCCATTGCTCACCCTTTCGAAAAATCGAATTAATGGCAGACATTATCTTATCAATTAAATATCAAAGGCTTAGAAGCCTCAATGGTTTTTAATTTTATCGAGATCTTGGGTTTGACTGTAGAACATTTCCCTTAACCATGGCCTTTTAAAGATCCGAAACGAAATCGACAGAAGAATGAAGATCATTGCTGCGCCGAGATGGGTAAAGGCCACGACCATCAACCCAACCATTGACAGGTTAACAGAAGGCAGGTTTTTAATCGCCGACATGATGCCTGTGATGAGCACCAAGCAGAGAACTGTCACACGAGCAATGCCGGTGATCGATAATCGGGCGATTTTGCTAGAGCGCCGGCTGTAGAGAATAACAAAATAAGTCGATACCATGAGAAGCGCCGCTCCAGACAGGTAGTGAACATAGAGAAGGATGAAAAAATCGGCCGACCAGCCGAATCCGGGTATATCCGATACAAAAAAACGGCCGTACAGCGGCATGTTTCCGAATCCGGTAAATATGGACACCATCAGCGCGATCAAATAGATCCATTTCATTCGAGTATTGAACCGATCATTGAGCATGGTCAATTCTCCTTCCGCCCTGAACTGTCGCCGGATCGTTTAAGCCAGACTGCGGCAACGATTGCACCGATTACCGGCCCGGCAACAAGGGCTGAAGCAAGGCTGTTTACAGTCGCCATTGAGTTGGAAACACTCTTTAAGTGTGGTTGCCCGGGTCCGATGGTGATTGCGTCATTGAGCACATCGAAGGGGATCGGTGATACATAAATTGTATTAGTGCCACCATTTTCATATTCACCGTAAATAAAACCGCCGATCCTCCTGGCCAATTCATGAGCCCGTCTCACAATCTCGTTTCTCGGGCCGATTCTCTGCACCTCCTTGGGACAGGCCTCAACACAGGCGGGCAGCTCGCCCAGTTTCACCCGGTCGTAACATCGATCACACTTGAACATAACACCGTTGCCAGCGAAGTTCGGCAATACATTCAAATACGATCCCACGCCAGATTGACGCTCCGGGATCTTCCAAGGACAGACGGCCTTGCATTTGCCGCCACCCATACAGATGTTGGGATGAATGAGAACGATGCCGTTGCGTTGCGTAAAGGCGGCGCCAAAGGGACATAGATTGACGCAAGGTGCATTGTGACAATGCATACATCGCCGAGGAATGTGGAGTTCAAAGTGATCGCCCTTATATCGTCCGGTGGCTGTCTGAATCGTCAGCCAGTTGAATGGCGTGAGCCGCTCACGAACGGCCCGCTTTTCTGGCGATGTCCAATCGGCTATTTCCACCCGGTTACGCGGAAACTTTTCCGGAATAGGGCCCTCCATCACAGGGAATTTATGATTGTTGATATCACGGCACGCCTCCACGCAAGCCTCGCAAGCAATGCATTGTCGTAAATCAAAAAGCGTGCACAATGCATCACCGTTAAAAGCCATTGCCGAATGGGGAAGCCATAAGCTGGATGCTGTTGCCACACTTCCTATCAGGCTGGTTTTCAAGAAGGATCGACGTGATATTTCCTTTTGCATTAGACTTCTCTCCCGATTTTTAGCCTCGCTCCGAATACAGAAAAAAGAATATTTACCGCAGATGACATCGCGTACAACTAATGGGCACAATACTTTGGCTTTGGTTTTGCCGGGTATCTATATGGCACCCGATACACTGGGCATGCAAGACGACAAGATAATGTTGTTTTTTTTCTTCTTGGGTCAGTCTCTCAGCTTCCTCAAAACGGGGGAATCCTTCATTGCTGTGGCACCCCTTGCAGAGTGTATCGACACGTTCCGCCCCAAATTCAAGATGGTGATGGCACCGGACACAGGATATCCTGTAATCGGAAAAATGTGCTTTATGGGCGAATTTAACGGTTCCAGAATATATCCTTATGGCATCCACATGAGGAAAACGAAATTCAAATACATCCGGGAGGCTGTTGTCACCCGTGGCATTTATGTTGAAAAGAAAGAGAATCATCAATTGAATTGATAACCCAAGGACAAATTTTGATTTCATGATAGGTTCTCTTTTTTAAGCAGTTAGACGGTTAACGTAAAAAAGGTGCTCAATAAACCGAAGAATCGATTTGCCGCTCTTACATGACCCATTCCAGAAATACCAGCCAAAGAACGACCCCCGCCATCACGCCAGCAAAAACCCAGTTGGTCATTTGAGGCGGAAAGTCGGCCAGGCAATACAGGCGGCCGTTAAAACCGCGGCAGCGCATGGCACGATAGACCCGGTCGGCACGGGATGCCGCGCGCACAAAGAGCATGGCTACGAAGTAGGCGAACGTCTTATATGTGTGCAGGCTGGCGCGCGGACGAAAACCGCGGATTTTTGCCGCCCGGAGCATGCGCTGGTATTCCTGCTCGATGACGAATATATAGCGATAGGTCATCAGCAAGAGGTGGACGAATTTTCCCGAGAGGTGCAATCGGTCCAGTGCATGACCAAAAGTGGTAAAGTTCATGGACGTGATAAGAGCGATGAACGCCAGCAGAATGGCCACCGATTTGAGGGAGATCTGAGCGGCCAGGATCACCCCGGGCCGGGAAACGGTCAGCGGACCGATTCTCGTGAGAGCGTTCCCTTCGAAGGTTAACGGTAAAAGGATCCACAGCAAAACGAGAAAGACGACGACCACCAGAAGCCGCCGGGCAACGGCTTTTAGATTCAGATGGGCCGCCAATGTCAAACTGATAGCCGCAAAAAGTGCGGCCAGAAGAGTGGGGAACCGATACGATACGGCCACGAGAGACGAAAACACGACCGCAGCGACCACCTTGAAACGCGGATCGATGTGGTGAATGACCGAATCGCCAATCGCGAAGGTTTCGTTGAACATCGGGCACCGAATCAACAACCTGCTCAATCATACGGCAGACTGGATTTATGGACCGCAAGGTTTTAATGCAAACGGGCACCAGTTACCCTGTTAAGCAGGGCGCCAGGCACCGGCTGAAAGGTCAAGCATTCAAGATTTCCGGCGCCGGGCGCTGAAATAAGCGGCGACCCCGATCAAACCGAAGATGTACCCGATCCCGCCGAGAATGTCGTTGACCGAAGGCCCACTCTGACGCGTATCAACCAGCAGTTTCATGACCGGTTGTAACTTTTTGTCCAGTGCCGCCTCGACGACTTCCTGAATCTGGGCGGTTGACACGTATCCGGTGGGGTCCGAATTGCCGCTCACTCCGGGAGCCCCAGTCATCGCTTGATCCGAAGCGGTTGCGACGGGTTGCTTTGCGTCGGGTTCCACCGCTTGAGGCGGTGTGTCGATACCGACACCTTCAAGGTCTGAAAGCAAAATTGTCCACTCGCCCTTGTGGCCCATCCCGGCCTGCAGTACGATTTTCATTTCGGTTATCTCGGGCACTTTAAAGGAAAATTCGCCGTTGTCGTCCGTCACACCCTTCAGAAGGAGATTGCCTTGGGTGTCGTAAACTTCAACGGGTGCGGCCACCGGCTTTCGTCCGCCGCTGAATTTGCTCTCGACGTGCACTGTTTCCCCATCGACCCATGCGAAAACGGTCACATTGTGAGCCATCGCCTGGCTGCAGACGAGCAGCGATATCACAGCCATGACGAGTGACATCTGTCCGACATTTTTCTTTTGGTGCCGCATTGTCAATTGAATAAAGAACATGATGCATTCCCACCGCTCCCGGTTGATGAAAACTTCCCTATGGCTCATTGATATCAATCGATTTTTAATCGAACAGATTTATGGCAGCATGGCCGGTTGAACCTTTTTGAGAAACGCCACACTGAATGACGTCACGATGCCTTCGATAACCATGACCGGCAGATGAGCCGTTACCACCAGTTTGGCAATTTTTAGAAAATTTTCTCCCGTGAAGAGGAGCGCGAGGCCGACAAGTAAACCGCTCATGAGGACCGCAAAAAAACCACAGCTGAATCCGGCGACCAGAAGCATTTTTTGGCTTTTTTGTAAAAGCGGGGAAAAAACATAATAAACGCTGACAGCCGGCAGTGCCATAATAACGGTGTTAACGCCCAGCGTGGTAATCCCACCGAACTGAAAGAAAACGCCCTGTAGCAGCAGGGCGACCACAATTGCCGGAAACGCGGCCCACCCCAGCAGCAGTCCCACCAACCCGTTCATGATCAGATGGATACTGACCGGACCGAAGAGGGGTACATGGACCAAAGATGCCACGAAGAAGGCCGCCGCCAGGATGCCGACCTGGGCGATTTTATCGTAGTCGATCTTTTTGAGGCCGATCACCGTTCCGGCTGCGGCAAGAACAGCACCGGAAATCAGTACCGGCCCGGATAGTACACCTTCGGAGATATGCATGAAAGTTCCGTCTCTTCCAATGTGGATGGCCGATCGGCGCCAGCGTTTTCAAACGAATCGATCCGATGCCAGACAAATCGCCATACCGGTTCCTCAATCCGGCAGCACTTCGAAAATAATTTTGTGATCTACCAGATGCATTCCTTTGATGCGCCCTTTTATGTATTTCTGGTCACCGAAAATATCCACTATCCGCCAGGTATCAGATCCCTCTGGTTCGACAATGTCTACGGATTCCATAATCAATTTTTCGCTCCCCTCCTTGATGAGGTATGCATTGGCTTCACACATGTTTCATCACCTCTTTTATTTTTTCAACCGCCGCTTCAACCAAATGCGGCAACGGCGCCCTGTCCAATCCGACAATTTCCACCCTTTCTTGAGTTATCGGTAGAAGCACTTTAACAGCCGAACAGGACATGATGGCTTCAGCCATCTTCGGAGTCAGCTCGCCCAACATGGCGTTGGCCCATGTAATGGCGATGGGGCCGATAATACAATCAACTTCGGCAATCGTCCGGCAAATCGCATTTTCACCGGAAGCCCCCTTGTTGGCCCCCGCTTTCAACATTTGGGCCGTTGCAATGGCATTGGTTCCCAAAGCAATCAGCTCCACCTGTTCGCCCAGTTGAGCTTTCAGATATTTGATCAGCGTTGAGCCAATTCCCCCGCCTTGTCCATCAATCACGCAAATTCGTACCAGCAATCGCGATATCTCCAACCATCAGCATTAAAGAGCCACGAGGCATCGAATTTCCAATTTTGTTAATGAAAACATTTATAACCCGAAGAATTCGCGCACCTCAATCTATCACCTGCATTGCCGGTATACGCAACAACTGTCTATAAATCAATGCCTACAGAATTTGGATTACAATTAAAATTCACATGTCGCTCGCACACCGGCGATCCAGCCGTCCACGTTGTTCTCACCGAGCACGCACGTGTCCTGCATGTACTGCAAATCGAAGGTCAGGGAGAGATAGTCGTTCAGTCCGAAGCTCACATAGGCCTCGGCCACCTGGCTGTTCTTCAGGCTCTCCTCGGTCTGCTCGGCCCCGTCCAGGTAGGCGTAGCCGATGCCGATGTTGTCCTGCTCGCGACCCCACAGGTTGCCGCTGATATTGACGCCGCCCGAGAACAGGTTGTCATAGTTGACCAGGGCGTCATCGGTCTGGAAGCCGAAGCGGATCCAGGCGCCGAAGGTCTCTCCCAGGGCCTGGTCGAAGGAAAAAAGCAGGCACTGTCGCCTTTCCCTTGAGGTACCCTCAGGATCGGGGAAGGCCTGACTGGAAAAATTATAATTCACCCGGTAGTGGCCCTCCCCCAGGTCGGTCTCCAGGGTGTAATTAAATTGAGCTCCGTAGAAGTTGAAGTTGTTGCCGTCGTCGTTTTCCCCGATGTTCATGTAAACCCCTCTGACTCCGTAAGGGCCGTAGCCCCACTCCACCGCACCGCCGATGTCCCAGGAGGGTAGGAAGGCGTTCGGCCCGTTGGTCAAGGCCTCGTTCATGAACTGGGTGTACTCGTCGTTGGCGTAGGCGTTGTCGTCCAGGTAGTCGGTGGCGTCGATGATCCCGCCCACCAACCCCAGCGTGTGCTCCTCGCTGAAGGTGAAGGTGTGCTTGTACCAGGCCTGCAGCAGGTAGTCGCGGTTGCGGCCGTTGATGTCTTTGACGTCGTCTTCCACACCGGCCGCCCAGGGTGCCAGATTGAAGGAGGTCACACCGGCCAAACCGTTGCCGGCGCCGAATCCGAAAAGAAAGAAAATTTCGTCGTTTTCGGTGGGAGTGATGCTGACCTCCGGCTGAAACGAAATCGCCCCGCGGCCGTTGTCGTCGACATCCGGCGGACCGTCGACCCATTCGTACTGGTAAACACCCGATAACACTCCACCGATGGACACGTATTTAGCGATGTCGGACAGCGCGCCGAACTCCTCTTCAGTTTTGGCCAGCTTCTGCTCCAGCTCAGCCACCCGCTTCTCAAGCCGGTCGACTTCCTGCGGGGTGGCGGTATCCTGCGCCCTGGCATTTAATGTCGAAATAGTCAAAAATATCCAAATGATCAAAAGGCGTCTTGGCATGATTGTTCCCCCTGCAAAATGAAAATGGGGCCTATCGGCCGTTTTTCTCGATCATGTCGGTGAGCCGTAACTCATCGCGTCGATATTATTTTGACTGCCAGGGCTCAAAATGCACCCAGAGAACGGCCCCGATCTCGACCCCTTTTTCCTGGCCTTCATGTTGGATGGTAAAGTCGGCTTCATTCAGGGCGGCAAAACCCCACCATCCGGCCCTGGGCGCCGCGTAGGTGAAAACCCCGTTCTGATCGGCTTTAATGGTCTGGGTAATCATGACATCGGTGGGAGCGACGGCATTCTTGTCCTTGTTGTAGTATTCGATCTCGACTTCGGCATACGGCACCGGTTTACCGTCCAGCTTGACGAGGCCCTGGAAGACATTGCCGGCGTAAAGTCCGTAGGGTTTCGACAGGGGCACGATCTCTGTTTTCAGGCCGACTTCTGCGTCCCACCCCTCGTCGTCGCCGAAAGCCGTCACCACCGTTTTGGTGTAGTGGATAATGAACACATCCTCGGCCGATTCCCAATAGGGCTGCGGCTCCATAATAAACATATAGACGCCCGGGCGCTTGATTGTGTAATCTGACTGCCAGGCCGAATGATCCATGACCTCGATCGGTTTCAGCGTGTGGCCAAGATCCCCCTGTTTACCATTGGCCACCACCCCAAAGGATTTTGGTTTGACCAGATCCATGCCGACCATTTCCATGGGGTGGGAAAAGGAGAGTTGCAGGGTGACGGTGCGGTCGTCTTCCTGCATGACCATGGAATCCGAGGGGATCACCATACCGAAATGACCGAAGCTGTGACTTACCGACAACAAGAGCAGTGCCATGGCCAATATGAACCGAACCGATGATTTCATCTTACCTCCTCTACGTTAATGTTCACTGCAATCCCGTTGGTCCTTGAAATCCGCGGCGTTATGGCCGCTCATGACGCGACAGGATGGTATCAGCAAGGCCGATGGGATTTCGGCTTTACGACGATGTCGGTCCGGCCTCGATCCTCAACAGCCACAAATAAAAAAGCCACGCGGCAACGGATCCTTCGCGGGGGAATCCAGAGCCTTCGTGGCTTAATTGGCGCGATCTTTTTTTATGTCAGATTCGGAGATCTAACGTACGCTTGTGGTGAAAACAACCCCTATTATCCGGTACCTTCGCGGTGCCGGTGGTTTTCGCAATTTTCAAGATTCGAACAATTTTGGATGGTGCTGATCGTTCGGTTTCAACCGATGATGCCGATTCTTTAACAAGGGCTTGCTGCCGGTGTCAAGTGGAATCGAGGACAAATGTGGGGGCCTGTCCTTATTTAAGCCGCGTGCTAGGATGTGATCGAAGGAAACAGGGCGACCAGCATCCTTGACTTGGACCGTAAAATTAACTATCAATGGAAACTTTATACTCTTACCTCAACTCACCAGAAACAGACATTTTCATTCATGGAAACGACGATCAGACAATTGATAAATGAGGCCGCCGCGCACGCCTATGAAAATGGCGCGCTTCCTTCCGGAGATTTTCCAAAGGTCACTATCGAAGTCCCTAAACTGGAAATTCACGGTGATTTCTCGACCAACTTCGCCATGCTGATGGCCTCCATACAGAAGATGGCTCCCCGTCGAATCGCCGAGATCATTGTCGAGCACATGAGCGATTCGCATCGGTCAGTGGAAAAAATCGACATTGCCGGGCCGGGATTCATCAATTTTTACCTCAAACCCGGTGCGTGGCACCCGGTGCTGAAAGAGATCCAAGATGGCGACGACCGGTACGGCGCTTCGAATCTGGGCCGCGGCGATAAGATTCAGGTCGAATTTGTCAGTGCGAACCCCACCGGACCGCTGCACGTCGGACATGGCCGGGGGGCGGCCGTGGGAGACAGCGTCGCCAACATCCTAGCGTTTTGCGGATATGCGGTTCAACGGGAATATTATCTTAACGATTCCGGCCGCCAAATCCAGACCCTTGGCCGATCGGTTTTCCTGCGGTACCGGGAAGCTTTGGGCGAGGAGGTCGATTTCCCGCACGATTGCTATCAGGGAGACTACATCCGCGCCATTGCCGCAAGCGTCAAGGAACGGCACGGTGAAAGCCTCCTCAAGCGGGAAGAAATCGATGCGGTCATGACCTGTGCGCGGGTTGCCGCCGCAGACATCCTTGCCGGCATACGGGAGGATCTCGGCGTATTCGGTGTCTCGTTCGATCAATGGTTCAGCGAGCAGAAGCTATACGATGACGGCAGGGTCGACCAAATCATCGCGGATTTCCGCGCCAGCAGAACCATTTACGAACACGAAGGCGCCCTGTGGTTCAATACGAGCCGGTACGGGGACGAGAAAGACCGGGTTGTGGTGCGCGGCAACGGGCAGACCACCTATTTTGCATCGGACATCGCTTACCATCAGAACAAGTATGCCCGCGGATTCAAGCGCGTGATCGATGTCTGGGGTGCGGATCACCACGGCTACATCCCCCGTATGACGGCGGCCATTGAAGCCTGCGGATATGACCGGAGCCAGTTTCATGTCATTCTGGTCCAATTGGTCAACCTGCTCAGGGCAGGAGAACCGGTGGCCATGTCCACCCGGGCGGGTGAGTTCGTCACCCTGCGGGAGGTGATCGACGAAGTCGGCAAAGATGCCGCGCGGTTTATTTTTCTGACACGGCATTATGACAGCCCCCTGGATTTCGATCTCGATCTGGCCAAGCAGCAGACCAACGAGAACCCGGTCTATTACGTTCAGTACGTGCATGCCCGCATTTCGAGCATTGTCCGAAAAGCCGCCGAACGGGGTGCGGAAGGCTTTCGGTGGAATGCCGCCGCCGTATCTCTGCTGCTGGAACCCGAGGAAATCCAGTTGATCAAAACCCTTTCCCGTTTTCCAGAAACCGTTGCAGCCAGCGCCGAGTACCTGGAACCGCATCGGATCACCTACTATCTCATGGGGCTGGCCGCAGCTTTCCATGCTTATTACAACAAGCACCGCGTGCTTTCTGAAGATCCGGGACTGAGTCGGGGGCGGCTGTGTCTCGTGGAAGCGGTTCGCAAGGTTATCCGCAACGGGTTGACATTGTTGGGGGTGAGTGCACCGGAAAAAATGTGACGAGACGACAAATGATAAAGCCCATCTGTTTTGTCGCGTTTCACGTTGCGGCGTTGGCGCATACCCTATGAACGTGAATGCACTTCAACGGGGAACCGTCAATCCCACCTCCTGGGCGGTAAAACGATCAAACTAGGTTAGCGTAACCCAACTATCCACGTTTTTTAAACATGGCGAACCGTCGTAAAAAAGACGAAAAAAAAATTGGTTTGAAGGAGAAATTCCGCCGGATTGCGTGGGGACGGTACCTGGCGATTGTCGCACTATCGGCCTGGATGTTCATCCTTGGCATACTCGTCGGACGCGGGACGGCCCCGGTGAAGTTCGACGTCAAAAGGCTCTCCGAAGAACTTGCCGAACTCCGGGCGGCAGACTTGAAAAAATTGATGGCTCCGGTGGAAATGGAAGCCGACGAGGAGAAAACCAAGACAACTCTTGGATTCTACGAAGAACTGAAAAAAAGTGAACCGGATGTTAGCGCCACGGGCAAGCCCGATGCGGACGCTGTCGAATCTCCGCGAAAACCGCAAAAGCAAGAAAAACAAACCGCCCCCCGATCCGCAACGGATGTAAAAGATAGACCTCAACCCGAAGAGACCTCGATCGCGAGAAAGGATCCAGCAGCAAAGGCGCCGGAAAAAAAGCCGGTGAAAACAACGAAACCGGTGGAAAAAGAAGACCCATCAGCCAGGGGGGCGACGACCAACGGGAAAGAGATGACCATTCAGGTGGCCTCTTTGAAGGCTTTGAACGATGCCGATGCACTGGTTAAAAAGCTCAGCGACAAAGGGTACCCGGCATACAAAACTATTGCCATAGTGCCCGATAAGGGAATCTGGTTCCGCATTCGTGTCGGCCGATTCAGCAGCCAAGAGACGCTGGACGATATGATCGGGCGCTTGAAAAAAGACGGCTATCGTCCCATGGCCGTAGAGCGGCAGTGATGAGAAATCCACAACAGCCCCACCCGCGCTCTTTGAGCGCACAACCGTAAGTCGAACGGAAACTGACAGGGGGAAAAGATGAAGATTTCCAAAGAAGAGCTTCTCCATGTGGCCCATCTGGCCCGACTCGACCTGGACGAGAAGGCCATAGAGACGTTTGCCGATCAGATCGGCACAATTCTGGCGTATGTGGACCAGTTGAAAAGTGTCGACACCCAAGGGATTCGTCCCACATCGCACGCCATCGCTCTAACGAACGCTTTCAGGGATGACGAGCTCGACAATCACCTCGACACGAAAACCGCCCTGGCCAACGCACCTGAGAAAGATGAAGGAAGTTTTATCGTGCCAAAGGTTGTGGGGTGATAACGGGTTGCGGGTTACGGGTTACGGGTTGCGGGTTGCGGGTTACAGAGTAGGGTCTAGGGTTTCGGGTTCTAGAGTTTTGCATAGGGTCTGGGTTGGAGTTGCATTCTATGAGTTTTGCATTCAGTGGGTTTAGGGGTTGGGGTTGGAGTTGGGGACTTATAGACTGTGAGTTAGGGTCTAGGATTGGGGTTGAGGGTTGGGTTGGGGTTGGGGTTTAGGGTCTGGGTCTAGGATGGAGTTGGAGTTCAAGTGCATAGGGTTGGGAACGGGGGGAAGTGTGAGCAAGTGGGTGTGAGCATGAAGCGAAGGGTTCCGACTTGAGGACGATGATTATGAGGCTATACGAATTAACCATTCACCAGGCCCATGAACTGCTACGCCATAAAGAAATCACTTCCACAGAGCTGACCCGGGCCGTGTTGGAGAGAATCGATGCGGTCGACGGCCGGGTCGGGGCTTTTATGACGGTGACGGCCGATCCGGCCCTGGAGCAGGCAGGCAGCGGATGCACTCATCGCCGCCGGAGACGGCCGCCCCCTTACCGGTATCCCCCTGGCCGTCAAGGATTTAATCTCCACCAAGGGACTTCGGACCACCTGTGCTTCGCGGATACTGGAACACTACGTCCCGCCCTACGATGCCACGGTCATCACCCGGTTCAAGTCCTGGGCGCGGTTATGGTCGGGAAAGCGAACCTGGATGAATTTGCCATGGGCTCTTCGACGGAGAATTCCGCCCTGCAGGTGACCCGGAATCCCTGGAACCCGGATTATGTCCCCGGCGGGTCCAGCGGTGGTTCGGCAGCGGCGGTCGCCGCCGGGGAATGCCTAGGGGCGTTGGGTTCGGACACCGGGGGCTCCATCCGCCAACCGGCGGCCCATTGCGGGGTGGTGCGGTCTGAAACCCACCTACGGCCGCATTTCCCGCTACGGGTTGGTGGCCTACGCCTCCTCCCTGGATCAGATCGGTCCGTTGACCAAGGATATTGTCACCGACTGCGCGATGCTTTCGATGTCATCGCCAAGGACACGATCCGGGCGACTCCACTTCGGTGCCGAAAGGCGTCCCGGATTACACGGCTGCCTTGGGTGGGAGCCTGAAGGGTTTGAAGATCGGATTGCCCCAGGAGTACTTCCACGGGATGGACGGCCTCTCGACCCGGACTCTCCTCCGCGGTGGAAGAGGCCACCCGGGCCATCGAAGATCTGGGCGCAGGACGGGTGTCGGGTTCCTTGCCCCATACCCGCTATGTCGTGGCGGTCTATTACGTCATCGCGCCGTCTGAGGCGAGCTCCAATCTGGCCCGTTTCGACGGCGTCAAATACGGGTATCGCGACAAGGAATCATCGGGCCTGATCGACATGTACCGCAGTACACGTTCGAAAGGCTTCGGCGCGGAGGTGCAGCGGCGGATCATTATCGGAACCTACTGCCTGTCGTCCGGATACTATGATGCTTACTACGGTAAGGCTTCCCAGGTGCGCACCCTGATCATGGAAGACTTCAAGCAGGCCTTCGAAGAATGCGACGTCATCCTCACCCCTGTGGCGCCGACGCCGGCCTTTAAAATCGGTGAGAAAGTCAACGACCCGTTGACCATGTACCTGTCCGATATCTTCACTCTGTCGGCCAACCTGGCCGGCATTCCGGGGTTTCCGTACCCTGCGGGTTCTCTGCCGACGGTCTGCCCGGTTGGGATGTCAGATTCTTGGCCAACACTTTGACGAGGAACGATTACTGCAGGTCGCTTTCGGCTTCGAACAGGCGACCGGATTCCGTAAGAGTTAGAAGCCCAAACTATAAATAGCCATGTGTCGCAATTTGCACCAACTGAACTGGAGAAGAACCGGAGGAAACAATGACCACAATACAGCCCGACAGTGAAGATATTCGGAAGGCGGTCGAAATGGATCATCGAGGAACGCAAGCACGACGCTTCGCGTCCTCTTGACAAATTACTCGAAGAAGCCAGCCGCAAATTCGACCTCTCGCCCCTGGATACGGAGTTTTTGCAACGGTTTGTAAAGGATGAAAAGATTTAGTGGTATGAGTTGCGAGTTCCGAGTTCCGGGTTGCGAGTTGCGTGATACAAGCAACTTGAGGTGGTGCAAATTGATATTTTATGATCGAAACAAAACAACAATTGAGCCATTTTGATGAAAAGTTACAAGGAACTGGACATATACAAAACATCATTTGAGCTTGCTGTAAGAATCCATAGGGTATCAATGGGGCTTCCAGCTTACGAGCTGTATGAAGAGGGAAGTCAAATTCGAAGATCTTCAAAGGGGATTACTGCATCCATTGTCGAAGGGTATGGAAGAAGAAGATATAAGGCCGATTTTATTAAATTCCTTGTTTACGCCCATTCTTCATGTGATGAAACGATTCTCCACTTGAATTTCATCAAAGAAATTCATGAAGATTATGGAGATGAAATTGATAATTTTTTAGAATCTTACGATGAATTAGGTGCTAAAATTAACCGTTTTATCCAGTACGTTGAAGCGAATTGGAAATAAAACCGGAACCCGCAACCCGTATAGCAACGAGTTGTAACCCGCAACCCGCAACCCGTAGTCCGTAACCCGCAACCCGCAACCCGCAACCCGTAACCCGTAACCCGCAACCCGCAACCCGCAACCCGTAACCCGTAACCCGAAAACCAACATGTCCAAAATCAGAATCCTTCCTGAGATTATTTCCAACAAGATCGCTGCCGGTGAGGTGGTTGAACGGCCGGCTTCCGTGGTCAAGGAGTTGATGGAGAACTCTTTGGATGCCGGAAGCTCACGGATCGCCGTGGAAGTGGAACAAGGGGGCCGCCGTCTCATCCGGGTTTCAGACGACGGCGGCGGCATGAACCGCGACGATGCCTTGCTGGCGCTTGAGCGCTATGCGACGAGCAAGATTCGGACGGATGCGGACCTGTTTTCGATCAAAAGCCTCGGTTTCAGGGGCGAAGCGCTGCCGAGCATGGCGGCCGTGTCCCGATTCACCCTCGTTACCCGCGAACACGACTCCGCCGTCGGTACCGAAATCTTAGTGGCGGGGGGAAAGATCCTGAAAGTTGTGGATACCGGTGTACCGCCGGGGACGATGGTGACGGTCGAGACGCTCTTTTTCAACACGCCGGCCCGACGGAAGTTCATGAAAACCGTGACCACGGAAATGGGTCACATCGCCGATGTGGTCAACTGCATCGCCCTGGGTCAGCCGGGGGTCTATTTCAAGCTGGAGCACAATGGCAAGACTCTCAAGAGCTGGCCGCCGGCTACGGATCGGCTTGACCGGGTCGCCGACGTGTTGGGGGAGGAGCTTCGTCCTGATCTCTGCCCGGTGGCCCGGCAGATCGATTGCGGTCTCCATCGACGGCTGGGTGTCGTCCCCGCGGGTTTACCGCAGCACTTCCCGGGGAATATTTCTTTATGTCAACGGGCGGTTCGTGCGCGACAGGGTTATTCAACACGCCCTGTTTGCCGGGTATCGGCAGCGGTTGGTCAAAGGCCGGTTTCCCGTGGCCGTCCTTTTCGTCACCCTGCCCAGCGACCGGGTTGACGTCAACGTTCATCCGACCAAACACGAGGTCCGGTTTGCCCGGCAGCGCCTCGTTCACGACCTGGTGCAGGCGGCGGTGGAAGAAACCCTCGACCGCGCTGAACGGCCGCAGTGGAATCGGGAGCGGTTTGCGCCGGCCAAGGGTTTGCAGGGTGTGGCGCACGTATTCGGAACCAGGGAAGCCCCGGTTATGAGGTTGAAAACTCAAGGTTCGCTGCGAAGCCCCCTCTTTAAGGCTGAAGGCTCAGCATCGAGAGTGGGGGGGGCAACGCGGTCGAAGGCAGAAGCCGGGACTGCACTTTGACCGACAGCGGCTTTCAGCGTCCGGAGCGCATGCAGAGGCCTGTCCGGCCATCAGCCGGTGGACGAAGGTGAAAATGGGCGTTCGTGCACGGCCGCCGAAGCGAATCGGATCATGTCGTACCGGAGAAGGGTTTTTCCGATCTGCGGATCATCGGTCAGTTCCGCAACACCTACATCGTCTGCGAAACCGCTGAGGGTTTGATGCTGCTGGATCAGCACGCCGCCCACGAACGCGTGCTTTACGAACAGCTCAAAAAACGCTCCGCAGCCTTGAAAAAAGAGGCCCAGCGGCTGCTGGTGCCGGAGACGGTCGAATTGGGCATCCGGGAAGCCGGAATCATGGAGGAGCTGCTACCCGAGTTCTCGACCCTCGGGCTCGAAATCGAGCCCTTCGGCGCCCAGACCTTCGTGGTGCGGTCAGTGCCCGCCATGCTGTCCGGCCGGGCCATCGAGCCGCTGATCCGGGAGGTGGTGGAGAAACTGGCTGCCCAGGGGTTCGGCGCTGGGCTGGACCATGCCATCGACCTCTGTCTGCAGCTCATGGCCTGCCATGGATCGATCCGGGCCCGCCAGGCGCTCGATGACCGGCAGATCCGGCACCTGCTGCGGCAACTCGATGACTGCGACAATCCCTCCCACTGCCCCCACGGGCGTCCGACCTGGCTGCAGTGGACAGGCCGGGAGCTGGAAAAGGCTTTCAGCCGAATATAAAAAATCCCCCGGAGAATAAGATTCTCCGGGGGATTTTTTATATATGAATCGACATAAATTTTTCACCGAAAAATTTATTTTAGAAGAACTTCCACGTTACACCGGCCGCCAGGTTCCACACTTCTTTGTCGTATTCGACCGGCACACCAAAAAGATTTCTTGGATCCTCAGACACCCCGGTCACGGATTGGTACCAGATGTACGCGCCGCCCAGGGTGATGTCCCAGTTCGGGGTCGGGCTGAAAACGACACCGCAGCCGAGGGTGTTGGCGCTCAGCTTGGGCTCTTCGGGTTCGTTGATCTGCTGGTTGTCGTCGATCTCGATGTTCGTGTACAGGTAGCCGAGGCTGGCCTTCCATTTGGGAGAGAAAGTGTATTCGGCGGCCAGGCCCAGGTCCCAGCTGTTCCCCTCACCCTCGTACGTGTCGATGGTGGCGTTTTTTTCAAGATAGAGGACGTAATTGGCGTCTACTTTTAATTGGGGCAGGAACTTGTAGGACACGCCGAAACCGAGCTGACCCGGGATGTCGATCCGCCGTTTTGAACCGTCGGCAAATCCCAGGGCCGGGGCGATACCGAGGGTGTCGCGCCTCACGTCCATCTCGTATTCCATCTTGGTGTTTGAAATGAACGTGACGGCGGCATTGAGGTCCTTCCAGGCAAAATTAACGCCCAGGATCCCGGCCCACCCGTCGGCATCCTCCTCGAGCCGGAGGCTCGGGTTGAGGGGCGCGTTGACGCCCGGGATCGTCGTGACGGCACTGATCGTGGTTTCGCCGTCAAACTCGCGCGTGCCCGTGGAATAGCGGACTCCGGCGGCGAAGGAGAACATGTCGTTGAGGGCGAAGGAGCCGCCCAAGGTGAAACCGAGGACCGAGCTCTGCTTGACCTCGAGGCTCATATCGTCGATTTGGCTGTAGGCGGCTGTCGGGGGGAGCAGGCCCGCACCGATGGCCGGTGCCAGCAGGGCGTTGGCCTGGGCGGCCACCCCCTGGGACAGAGCCACGGTCCGGGCGTTGCCGTCCTCGTAGTCGAGCTCGCCGCCCCCTGCCGGTATGGTGAAGGCGAAGAATCCGGCCCAGCGATCGCGTTTGTAAAGGGCGAAGGCGCCGGGGATGACCGAGGGCGTGTCGGCATTGAGGCGGCCGAAACCCGGGACGTCGTTGGAGTAGTCCTTGTTGAAATACAGGGCGTCAATCTTGGCGTAGGCGCCGTTTTCCATTTTCATGATACCGGCGGGATTGTACACGGCAATGTCGGGATGATCCGTTGCCGCGCTGCGGTTGAGCGTGCGCATGTAGTCCGCGCTCTGGTTGTTCTTGTTGATGATGCCGCCGGCGTAGAGCGGGGATGCCGCCATGGCCAGCAGGCACAAAAGCACGATGGCCCCCAAAAGAAATGCTCCCTTTTTCATTCTTCCTCCCTCCCCCTGTTCGCGTGTGAATGCCAGAGTCAACGGTCTTCCCCATCTGTCGTAAACCCGTATATTTTAAAGGATTCGTCGGTGTTAAGTCAAATATATTCTAAAAGGGTCTGCACATTAAATGAATTTGGTTTGGCCGCTTACCCCATGAATCCGCCTTTCTGCCAGCGGTGGTGGGAAATTTGGGTTCAGCCGCAGTGCCCGGCGGACGCCTCCTGCACCTGGGTGATCCAGTGGTCGTCCTATCTTCAGGTTCCGAGAGGTGGGACATGGTTGTATCATGTTCATATAAATATGAATTTTCCGATGAGGCGGCCGTTTTAGCCCCAGCCCCCAGACCAGGGAGGGGAGCGAGAGGATCGCAAAAAGCATAAAAATAGCCATTTAATTTGTCTTTCAGGGCATTTTTAGCCTTTTCTTTCATCTCAGGCAACTATCGATACTGAAAGGGAATCTCGAGTGGGCTTTGCGGATCTGAACGCTGGATCACTTGGTGCCCTGTGACGCCTGGAATGGCTTAAGTTGTTATATTAACAGATAGTTATCGTGAAAAATGTTCATCGCCCGGCAAAGAGGCCCGTTTTTTCCGCGACCACCACAATCGGCGTCAAACGGAGAAATACTTCCGGGAGTGCCCTTTTAAAGGCGAGTTTCGAGTGGGGATCGAAGACATTTCCGGCTCCTGAATAGGCATGAACAGAGGGTTGACGTAAAATAAAAGTTGATTTTATCAAAAGATTGCTATACGATTCTTGCGGTTTGTTTTTTTAGCCGGGAAGGAAAGTGTTAGAAGCGCTTATTTGCTTGACTTCAGAATGCCGGCTTGATAAACGATGCTTCCATGCGCAGATGTGATGCTGCGCATAATGAAGACGCCATACCGAACGGTAACGGGCAGAGAGCTCCTTGCCCGCGGAAAGCAAGTTGCAGCAGATTGAGGCCCAAACCGGACTGTGGATATATGACGAATCGTCTCTTGCAGATATTCGTGGACATCGTTGCGAATGGTTTTTTAAAGGGCCTGTGAGCCCTGTCAGGATGCCGAAACTGGTGGCGTCCTTTTTTTACTTGTAGCCGTTAAGGCGCCGTTTGTAACCCGTTGACGGCGTCATCACCTGCGGCAGCCGCTGCTGCCGGAAACCGCAAACGCAAAACCCGAAAGGAGGTGGTGGTTCCGCCGTTTCAACGATGATGATTATGAGGATGATCATTATTGAGGATGTGTCATTGTTTTGAGGATGGATGTTTTTTTCGTATTGAAAAATTCTTTAAGGAGGAATGACAGATGAAAAAATTTACCGTTATTACACTTGCCATTGCGCTGACAGCCGTCTTCGCCGTCACCGCCATGGCCAACGAGTGGAACCTGTACGGCAACGCCCGTATGGCGACTTTCTACACCAGCGACTCCCTGGACGACCGCCAGGCGCTCGATCCGGCCGACCGCGGCAGCATCAAGAACACCCAGTGGGACCTGCAGGGCAACTCCCGTATCGGCGCCACCGTCAAGGGTGACATGATCGATGCGCGTTTCGAGTTCGGCGTCAACGAAGCCAGCGTCACTTCCCGCCGCATCTACGGCGTGTGGAAGTTCGCCGACGGCTGGGGGTTCAAGGTCGGTAAAGACTACACCCCGATCACCTTCTTCCTCTCCGGCCAGGTCTTCGATACGGACAGCGGCCTGCTCCAACTCGGCAACGCCTACGGCGGCCGTCTCGGCCAGCTGGCCATCGAGGGCATGGGCTTCAAGTTCGCCGCCATCACCAACGCTTCCGGCTCGATCACGATCGTCGATCCGATTGCCGGCGACGGTATTACCTATGTCGGTGCCGGAACCGAGTCCTACTTCCCGAAACTGGAGGCCTCCTACCAGTTCAAGTTCGGCGATGCCATGAGCGTCCACGCCATGGGTGGTTTTGCGTCCAAGAAATACTACTTCAACGAGGTAAATGCGACACGGGCATCACCACGCGCTCCAGCAAGACCATCAACGCCTGGATGGTCGGTCTGGGCGGCGAGTTCAACTTCGGCCCGATGTTCGTCAAGCCCCAGGCCAGCTACTACCAGAACGGCGGTTCTGTTGGTTGGACCAGCGGCGTGATCAACGCCGCGCTTTCCGGTGTTGCTGGTTTGGGTGACCTCGGCGAACAGACGAGCGGACCGATTCTTCTCGGCGAAAAAGTCGTCGATGTCAACACCCTGATGGGCATGCTGGCCCTCGGTTTCTCGCCGACCGAGCAGCTGACCCTCGAAGCGGGCGGCGGCGTTGTCTGGAGCGAAGGCAAGGATGATTTCCAATTGGATGACCAGACCTACTACGAAGTTTACCTGCAGGCCGTCTACCAGATGGCCCCGGGCGTCTTCGTGATTCCTGAAATCGGCTACCGTGACTACGGCGAACTCGATTTCAAAGATGACAGAGCCAATGTCGATCTGGGCAACCTGTTCTACTTTGGTGCCAAGTGGCAGATCAACTTCTAATTTAAATTCGGCTTAGCCGAATGCCGAATTTAAATGATGAATAAACTGAAAACCCGGAGCTTCGGCTCCGGGTTTTTTTATGCGTTTTGGCGGGGGGCTACGCCAGTGAGATCGATAAAGGTAGGATGCTCGGTTTGATTTATAGCGTCCTCATCAGCACATGAACGATATGGAGATCGTAAGCATTCACAGGGCACCGCATCTGATATGTTTTCGGGCAATTGAAGTACAAAAGTGCGTCTGCGCGCCCGATGCCTTGCATCCGCGATACCCTGTAAATGCTTACGATTCTTCGGTCTCAAGCTCATTGGAGGTTGCACCCCGCGAACCGATAACTGGAGATCTTTATCTACGGAATAGACGATACGATGGTGACTATTGGTGCGGCGGGAATCGAAGCCCTTCAAAGTTACGACGAACTTTTCGAACGGTGGCGGTGGTTTGAAAGAATTTTCCTGCAGCAGATTCAACAAAGATTCAGCACTGTTGTCAATACCGCGGCCAAAGTGCTTGACCGCGGTGATCTGCTTTCAACTCCGAGCAGCTCAAGCCTCGCTTGGAAATCCCCCCTGGCCGCCCCTTTCCAAAGGGGGGAACTGAAGACGACCCGTTGCCGGATTATCTTGTCCCCCCTTTTTCAAAGGGGGACAGGGGGATTTTCTAAATGACCCTATCCGTTGCGGTCCCGCTATTCATTTCCGCCCGGCAGACCCGCCGACAACACCGCTGTTTTTTATTGCTCGGTTGTCACTTGCGGCCCCTCAGAGATCGCCTCGAGTTCGTAGGCGATGAGAGTCGATTTGGGGGTGGTGAGCATAACCGAGCCCGATTTGGTGACGAGGGCGAACACCAGTTCTTCCTTGCCGTCGCCGTCGAAATCGGCCACCTGAAGGTCACGGATATAGCCGGACATTTTGCGGGTGGACCACACCGGCATCAGTCCGACCCCGTCCCAGGCAAAGGCCTCGATGTGGGCGTCGGTGAAATCACGCCGGTTCCAGCGCATGCCCAACAGTTCGTGGTTCTTGACGACAACCACCTGGTTTTTGGCGCCCTCTTCGGTGGTGGTGCCTTTGCGCACGATGATCCGCATGGGCAGGAAGATGGGGTCTCCCTCCTGGCCTTTGTCGGATTTTTCGCCGCTGACGAAGAGGGTGCTGCCGCCGTATTTCTCGCCGCTCTTCCAGAGGGACTCGCCCCCGGTAGGCGAGACGATGACGATGCGGTTGCCCTGATCGATGGCCACCAGGGTTTCTTCGCCATTGTTCTGCACGTCCCCTATGGCGATACCCAAAACGTTGAAGCGTGAGCGTCCGGGGGTGCCGACGGAGTTCTGGGGCACGTAGGCGCCGCCGTCCCAGGCCATCTCGACAATTCCCCCGCGGTAAGGCTCCCACAAGCGGGCCTTCTGCCCCAGCAGGATCCGGCCGCGGCCCGGAGGGTCGCTGACCCGAAAATACCAGGCCAGGTCAGAGGCGATTTCCACGAACGCCTTGCCGTCGTATTCGCGCACATAAGAGCGCACGAGGGTTTTATTGGTATTCAGGGCCGTGACGAAGACTTCGGCCCGGCCGTTGCCGTTGATGTCGGCCACGTCCACCGCGATGTTGTAGCGGTCCGAACCGGCTTCCAGGCGGGCGGTTTCCAGCAGGCGGCCCTCCTGGAAGCGGTATACGAAGACGTCGTCCGGGGTGACAACGACGGTGTCGTTCAGGCCGTCACCGTCCAGGTCGCCGATGGCCAGCCCGTTGATCAGATGACTGTAATTGGGGCTTTTCCACATGTTGGGCGACTGGAGGACAAGGTCTCTGCTGGTGACAAAAGGCGAGATCCCGGATTCACCCTTCTGGTAGAGCTTTTCCGGGTGGGCCCGGCTCTCATCCGAGGGGGCGGCCTGGGGCGCAGCGGGAGCCGGCGTGGCGGCAACGGCTGGCGGCGACACCCCGCGGCCGAACACCTGGGTGTTGATGTCGGCCGCAAACGAGTCGATGGCCGGGATGATGCCGCTGGTATCCGGGCTCTGGTTGAACACCGCAACCGGCGGTTTGGCGCCGGTCACGTCCACCATTTTAGCGTCGATGCTGAGACTGTCGCCGAACATGGTCAGACTGCCGAAGAGAATAAAATCGGCCCCCACTTTTGCCCCGAGATCGCGGGCGGCGGCCACGTCCTGCGGACCGGCCGCACCGGCGAGTGCCGTGTCGACTTCGGCCCGGCTCAACACCTGGACCTTGCCCGGGTCGGTCAGACGGCTGGAAAGCATGTCGTAGATGCCGTTCTGAAGGTAAGTCAGATCTTTTTCGGCATTGATCTTGAACGGCAGCAGGGCCACCCGCTGCGGATCGGCGGCGGTGGCATCACCCGCTAACCTTCCGGTGACGATCGACATCGCTGCGATGATGATGATTAAGTAACGAATGTATATTCTATTTTTCAAAGATGGCCTCCGAAATCCCCCTAAATCCCCCTTTTTCAAAGGGGGACTTTTCTTGGTGTCACTGAGATGTCATATGCTTGAAATTATTCAGTGTTTTTATCGAATCAGCGTATCAACTTAAACGGTCGCTAATGGTACGGGCGATAATGTCCACAACCGCATCCGTTTCTTTCAATACGTCAATATTTCTAAACCTGAGCACCTGAATTCCGACAGTATTCATATAGGCATCGCGTTTCCTGTCCTTTTCAGCGTTTTCACTTTCCGAGTGCTGCGACCCATCCACTTCGACGACAAGCCTGGCTTTTGGCACATAGAAATCCACGATGTACTCACCGATCGGTTTTTGTCGATAGACTTGTACACCGTATAGTTGTTTGCCCCGTAACCGGGACCATAGGGCACGCTCGCTGTCTGTCATATTTTTGCGCAACTGGCGTGCGCTTTCTTTTAAACGATGTTCGTATGTTAGCATTCGTTTGCTGACACTAAAACCAAAGCCAGAAATTCAAAATGTTCGGTTTATTGTCAAATCCCCCTGCCCCCCTTTTCCAAAGGGGGGACTAAAGATATGACGACAGCCGTCGGCCAAGACAGCTTCCCCCTTTTGCAAAGGGGGATCGAGGGGGATTTTTATACGATGCAGATCAGCTGTCAATATATTGATAAAGAGGCAAACATTCTCTTGCGAGAAATTCTTTTGGATCTGTTTTATTGGCTCGCAAGGATTTCATGAAATTTTCCGAATCACGATTCAAGTTTCGACCTTAACACCTCATTAACCACCTGGGGATTGGCCTTGCCTTTGGTTTCGCGCATGACCTGTCCGACGAAGAAACCGAGCAGTTTGGATTTGCCGCTGCGGTAGGCCTGCACTTCGTCAGGGTGGGCGGCCATGATTTTTTCGACCACCGTCTCGATCCGGGCCGAATCGCTCACCTGCACCAGGCCCCGGTCCTTCACGATCCGATCCGGATCCCGGCCGCTGCCGGCCATCTCCTCGAAAACGGTTTTGGCGATCTTGCCGCTGATGACCCCTTCGTCGATCAGTTTCAGCAGGCGCGCCAGGTCCGAAGAGGAGACCGGAGGGTTGTCGATCGTACGGCCCTCGGCGTTCAACAGGCCCAGGACGGGGCCCATGATCCAGTTGCTCACCTGCTTGGGGTCGTCGAAGTCTCTGGTGCAGGCCTCGAAATAATCGGCCAGTTCCCGGTCGGCCGTCAGCAGGTCGGCATCATAGGCCGGCAGACCGTAATGTTCGATAAACCGAGACTTTCTGGCTTCCGGCAACTCGGGCAGGCCTGTTCGGACCCTTTCGATCCACTCGGAATCGATCACCAGCGGCAGCAGGTCGGGGTCGGGGAAATACCGGTAGTCATGCGCTTCCTCTTTACCGCGCATGGAGGTCGAACAGTTGCGATCCGGATCCCAGAGGCGCGTTTCCTGGATCACCCGGCCGCCCTCCAGAAGCGCTTCCTTCTGGCGCAGGATCTCGTACTGCAGGGCCTTCTCAACGTGCTTGAACGAGTTGAGGTTCTTCAGCTCGGTGCGGGTTCCCAGTTTGCGGTTGCCGGCCGGCCGGATCGACACGTTGGCGTCACAGCGGAAACTTCCTTCCTCGAGGTTGCCGTCACAGATTTCGAGGTAGCGCACAACGGCGCGCAGTTTGCGCAGATAGGCGCCGGCTTGCTCCGGCGAACCGATATCCGGTTCACTGACAATTTCGATCAGAGGAACGCCTGTGCGGTTGAAATCGATCCGGCTGACCGGACGCGCGGGGTCGTGCATGAGCTTTCCGGCATCCTCTTCCATGTGAATCCGGTTGATGCCGATCCGTTTTGGCGTGTTGTCGACGGGGATATGTATCCAGCCGTTTTTGGCGATGGGAAGCTCGTACTGGGAGATCTGGTAGCCCTTGGGCAGGTCGGGGTAGAAGTAGTTTTTGCGCGCAAAACGGCTCTCGGCATTGATCTCGCAATGGGTCGCCAGAGCCATGCGCAGGGTGTACTCGACCACCTTGCGGTTGAGCACCGGCAGCACCCCCGGCATACCGAGACAGACCGGGCAGGTGTGTGTGTTGGGGGGGGATCCGAAGGCGGTGGAACAACTGCAGAAGATCTTGGTCTTGGTTTTCAGCTGGGCATGGACTTCCAGCCCGATGACCGGTTCGAATTCCATTCCGACTCCTGTGAATGACAAAGGCGACGAGCGCCACAGAATGCAGTGCAGCCCACCACGTCACTCTCGATTCAGCAATGAAAAATTCGGATACTGAATGATCGGCGCCAATGTGTCAAGTGAATAAAATCCAAATTCCACCGTGAAATCAGATGAATCGATGCCATCGGGCAAAAGCCGGGTGCGTGCGGTCGATCAAAGCGGGTCTCTTCCGAAACCGCCCCCGTCGGCATCGGCAAAGGGTTCAGGTGAGTTGACAATGATCCGCTCACCTTCGAACTTGAAAGAGGCGATCGTCACCCAGGAATACCAAACGCCGGCTTTCTGCCCGTTGGGTGTCAGCATGAACGCGCCGTTGAGAAAGCCATACTCGGGCGGCGACAAACGACCGACCATCGTTTGAAATTCATCTGGGTCGATAAGAGTCCAGAATGGCGAACTGAACTCGTATCCCCTGTCGATTCCGATGATCGCCGACGGTTTGTTTTGACGCCCGCTGTAATAGTATTCATACCCGCCGAGCTTTTCAAAATTCTTAAAAGCCAGATCGACTTCATTGTTGTATTGCAGTTTGCCGTACTTGGGGGCGCAGGCGGCCATAGCGGCCAAGATAACCATTGCCGCTGCCAACTGCCGTATATGTCTATTTGTCACGGTCGTCATTTGCCTCTCCTCAAGAAAGTTCACGGCTCCAGCAGGAGTTGGAAAACACCGTTTTTCTCGTCAGCCTGTAACGCAAGCCGACAGGCGTAATCTAAGGCTTTTAAGCCGCAGGAGCAAGCGGTAGGCTCAGCGAGCCAGAACCATTTGCCGTTCGAATCGGTTTCCCGGTGTTATCCGACCCGACGGATGGAAGGATCGGGGAAAGAGATGATGATTCGGTTGCCGTCGAACCTGGCGGACACGGTGCTCACCCAGGAATACCAAACGCCGGCCCTGCGGCCGTCGGGTGCGATCAGATAGGCGCCGCTGAGAAGGCCGTAGGTTGGCGGCGACAACCGCCTGACCATCGTTTGAAACTCATGCGGTTCGATGACGGTCCAGAAACGCGACTGGATTACGAACGATGGGTCGATGCCGACGATCGCCGAGGGCAGGTTTCGCCGGCCACTGAAGTAATACGTATAATTGGGTATCATTTCAGAATTTTGGAAGCCAGCGCCGACCTCGCGGTTGTATTGTATGTTGCCGTAGCTGCCACTGCAGGCGGCAATGGCTGCCACCAGAAGGACGGCCGATACGGCCGGTGGCCATCTGAACCGAATAAAAAAGAATGTCATTTGATAACCCCCTGGCGGAAAATGGTGAACCGGTGCGCGGTAAGTCTGTCAAATACGATCACGAAGCACCCGGCTTGGCGTATATATTGAAAAAATTCCGCATGATGAACTTGATGGTTTGTTTGTTGACGTGGAAGTTTTCCTTGCCCTCGCTGAACCATGTCCGGTCCATGAGGGGCTGGTAGATCGTCGCCATTTCAAAGGCCGGGAAATAGAACACGTTTCCATGGTTGGCGGCGAACTCATCCGCGGCCGCCCTCAGGGTGGACTTGGAGTTGCAACTGGCGCCGATCACATCGATATCCTTGCGAAAAGTGGCCCAAAGGTGCACCGGGGATACGGTTACAAGCAAGGTGCAGCGGGGGTTGTGGACGGCCATGATGGCGTGAATCCGCTCCAGATTGGCCAGGTTCTCCGCGTACCGGCTGACCGTGAAGCGGTAGCGGCTCATGTCGCCGCCTTCATTCACATAAGGCCCCGATGGCAGGCAGATGACCGATCCGTCCGCACGGTCCTCCCAGACCTCGGTCAGCCCGAGGGTCAGGACCAGGACCTCGGCGCGCTCGAGGGCGCGCCGCGAATGGGTGCGATGACGGGCAAAGTCGGCTTCGGCGCCTGCCAAGTCGTCGTAAAGGATGATCCTGCGGTAGGGATCCTGGATTTTCCGGGAAACCGGCGCCTGCCACCAGCGCAGTTCCGGCTGCCAGTCTTCGAACGTGTACTCGAATATCTGGCGCATGGAAAAGGTGTTGTAGGATCTCTCCCAGGCGGCGCTGGCGTGGACGGCGGCCGGATGGTGGGTTTCCTCGGTGATGTAGTTGAACCCCTCGGCTATCAGCCGCTTGCGGATTTCCCGGGCAAAGCAGGATCCCATGGAGGCGATGGGGGTTTCGCGGGTGATCGTCAATCCCGGTTCCGGCGGAAAAAGGTAGGTGCCGTCAGCCGCCGGATTATTATACGATCCCGGCCACACCTGCCATGACGCGAAGGTGTGAACCGGATGGACATCTGAACGGGCCATGATGAATGCCTTGTTGTGTTTGGTGTTTAATTGCACAAATAAATTGTTATTATTATCCGATAATATAAGCATTTGCAAACAATGCGCAGCCAATGGTATGAAGTTACGGTTTCTTTGACATCAAGCGGGTACCCGACTTCCGTTTCTACAACATATCAATCGAAGCCGGAGAGGATGACCTGGCCAGAAAGGGGGCAACCCATTCATACCAAACACGAAACGCCAAAAACAAGAACAGGTATCTATTATCTTTAAATGCCGGCACACGCGGTTTAAGTCTTATCAATGAAGATACTATCATTATATTTCGCCCATGACGCCAACTGTACGTTGCTTGAGGACGGCGAGCCCGTGGCGGTTATAGAAAAAGAGCGTCTGACCCGGATCAAACACGACCATGGCCCCCTGGCGCTGGAGGATCTGCTTGCCTCCTACGGATGGCAGCCGGAATCCATCGACCTTGTGGTTTTCAACCCCTACATCGTGCGGGCCGACCGCCGGAAATTTCAATGGGAAACTGAAGGCGGTTCCTATCAACAAGTCGACGCCTATCGACAAAGCGGCTGGGCCGGTCCGGTGGAAAACCGTTACAGCCGCCATCGCATCCGTCTTTTGGGGCGCTGGTATGACGGCTTTGCCGTTGACCATCACCTGGCCCATATCGCCGGCGCATTGTTCACCTCCCCCTTCGATGCGGCCGGGATCCTGAGCGCCGACGGCGGCGGTGACCTGCGCATGTGCGCCCTGGCGGAGGGGAGCGGCAACCGGATTCATCATCTCGAGTACGACTGGGGGTATGAAGAAGACGGGCGGCAACTCAATATCGGTTCGGTTTGGGCTTCCACCGGGGAGCATCATTTCGGAATGAAGCGCTTGGAGGGCGCCGGCAAACTCATGGGGCTTGCCAGTTACGGCACGTCGCGGACCGAACTGATCGCCATGCTGAAAGAACAGATGCTTCACCGCCATTACGAACCCCTGCCGCTCAACAGGTTCGGTTTCGACAACGATTCGGTACTCGATCCCCACAGCCCTTTTGCAAAGGATTTATGCGCATCCCTTCAAAAGCTCACCACCGATCTTTATTTGGCCGCTGCCGCCCGCATCAAAACCTGGCCGCAGCCGATCGACCGCCTGATCATGACCGGCGGGTGTTCGATGAACTGTATCGCCAACACCGCCATCCACCACAGCGGTCTGTTCGAGGACACCTGGGTCCCCGCACAACCCCATGATGGCGGATTGAGCCTGGGGCAGGCCCTCTTCGTCTGGCACCATGTAATCGATCGGCCGCGGACCGCCGCCGCTTGGCCGCCTTACCTGGGTACGGATGCCGGTTCGATATCTGAAACATTCATTCCGGACATCGTTCAATTCCTGGAACAGGGACGCAGTGTCGGGCTTTGTTTCGGCCGTGCGGAGTCCGGGCCCCGCGCTCTCGGCCACCGCAGCATTCTGCTCGATCCGCGGATTGCCGATGGCAAAGATCGGCTCAACCGGCATGTAAAGCACCGTGAATGGTACCGACCGTTTGCGCCCATGGTACTCGGTGCCTGCGGTGTCCCCAGTCCATACATGTCCTACGTCTTTAATCTCGAGGCCGAACGGGTGCCGGCCGTCACCCACGTGGACGGAACCAGCCGGCCGCAGGTGGTTGACGGGAACAGCGACCGCTTCATCCACCGATTGCTGACGGCCTGGCAGGACAAAACCGGTTGTCCCATGCTTCTCAACACCTCGTTCAACTGCCAGGAGCCGCTTGTGGATACCGTCGAGCAGGCCCGGGCAACCTGGCGGCGTACCGGCCTGGACGTCCTGGTGTCGCCGGCGGGAATCGAAACTGAAAAATCGGCATAATCGAATGGCGGGCGGGAACGCACGGTACCATTTGCTGTGATACCGGGAGGCCCCGGTGCCCTTTCGAACGGTTTCAGGGAACATATTGTGTTTTTCAAGCCATTTTGATAATAATAACACCTTGAATTTCAATTTGGATCGTTGCATAAGTTCCCTATTGCGTTTTTGGATTCACTACCGATTAGAATTGGGTTGGGGATCGAGGCGGCGTTGGGTTATCCGCCGGAAGGGCCCGATCGGGTAGTCAAGCAACGGAGAGATTGATCAGCTGGCAATGGCCCGAAACTCCACTTACAACATATTGATGTATTCCCACGACACTTACGGGCTCGGCCATATCCGCCGGACGCTGGCCATTGCCTCTCAACTGCGGGAAGCGCACATCAATATCCTTATTCTGACCGGTTCACCGATTGTCGGCCGGTTCTCGTTTCCGGAACAGATCGATTTCGTGCGGATACCGGGGATGATAAAGAAGACCAACGAAGAATACCTGCCGCTGTCGATCAAGATCAACGCCAAACACGCCCTCGATATCCGTAAAAACATCATCACCGCCACCGCCAAGGCTTTTCAACCCCATCTGTTCATCGTCGACAAGGAACCTTTGGGCTTGAAAAAAGAGGTCTTGCCGACCCTCCAGTGGCTGCGGCGCTGTCAACCCAACACCCAGACCATTCTCGGTCTGCGTGATATAATGGACGATCGCCAGACCGTCCGGCAGGACTGGGAAAAAAAAGGCATCTACGACATTCTGGATAAACTCTACAGCGAGATCTGGGTGTACGGGAACCAGGAATTCTACGATCCGGTCGAGGAATATGCCATTCCGGCAAGCGTCAGCCGCAAGATCGTCTACACCGGTTACATCCCCCGCAAAGTGCCGTCGGACAGCCAGGTTCAAAAGGTCGGTAAGGAGCAGGGCCTGTCGGACGACGGGAAACTGATCGTGGTGACCACCGGCGGCGGCGGAGACGGATATGTCTTGATGGATGCGTATCTTTCCATGCTCGAAAATGAATCGAGTACGGTACCGTTTAAATCGGTGTTGATTACCGGGCCGTTCATGCCGAAACAGGACCGTAAAAAGGTGTTCAAACGCGCCCGAAAACTCGGTTTGAGGACCTATCATTTTTACCGCAACATGGAAAAATTGCTGGCCGCAGCCGACGTGGTCGTCAGTATGGGGGGCTATAACACGATCTGTGAATTGCTATCATTAGGAACGGTATCGCTGATCGTGCCCCGCGACACACCGCGCAAAGAGCAATTGATCCGCGCCGAAATATTTCACGATAAGAATCTGGTGGAGTACTTACCGTGGTGCCAGTGCAGGGCCGAAAATATGCGCGAAAAAGTGTTTTCCCTCCTGGAAAATCCCTTGCCGTACCAAGAGGCCATATCCCGCTTCCAGATGAAAGGCATCAGCACCATGCGGGGCCGCCTGAAGGTATTCAGAGGGGTCGATCCGATTAATACCTGCGGGCCGACCATAAAGACAGATTCGAATCGGCCGATCAAGGAAGTCGAACCGGTGGCCTACATGCGCTAGGTCGTATAACACCGTTGTGGTGTTATATTCGAGGCGGTCGAAAATCGGAAGGGGTCCGGGCAGCGACAAGGGGTGGCAATAGCCCCTTTTTTAATTGCCGGCGCCGGACAGTCCCGTGCCCGTCGGCAGGGCACGGAGAGGACCGCACAAATGGCCAAGAGAAACGCACCGGTTCTGGGGATGATCCTGAAGGGGTATCCACGGATATCCGAAACGTTCATTTCAAACGAGATCTTGCTCCTGGAGCGCCTGGGCATCACGGTTCACATTTTTTCCATGCGGGCCCCCAGGGAAAATTTCACCCACCGAAATATCCAACAGATCCGGGCGCGGGTCGATTATCTACCGGAAACGCTTCTGGTGCCCCTGCCCCGGTTTATCTATCACAATCTCTTGCTGGCCCTAAAAGATCCTCTGGTTTTTCGGGAAACGCTCAGGGCCGCCCTGCGCCGCTTTCGCAGAACCCACCGGCTGGCTACGTTCAAGCACCTCCTTCAAGCCGGCTATCTTGTCCAGCGCCTGATGCCCGGATCCGGAGTCTGTCATGTACACGCGCATTTTGCCCATTCCCCCGCTTCGGTTGCCATGTTTGCCGCTCGGCTAAGCGGGTTAGAATTCAGTTTCACCGCCCACGCCAAGGACATATACACCTCGGACCGGGATCAGTTGCGGGAGAAGCTGGCGTTGGCCAAATTCGTCATAACCTGCACCGAATATAACCGGCGGCACCTCGAGGCCCTTGCAGGCGGCGACAGTGCGCCCATTCACCGGGTGTATCACGGCATCGATACCGGGCTTTTTTCGTGTCCTGACGACATCCGGAAGCCGGTTGCGCCCTATAATCTTCTGACCGTTGCCCGCCTGACCGCTAAAAAGGGTTTGAAAACCGTGTACCGGGCTGTCAAGTGGCTGGGTGACAACGGTTACTCAGTGCGGCATTCTTTGGTGGGTGACGGTGAGGATCGAAAAAATATTCTGCCATTTATCGACGCCCTCGGGCTCAACGGTGTGGCTAAATGGCATGGGACCCAGGCCCATGAGACGGTTCTCGAATTTTACCGTCGGGCCGATGTGTTTGTTCTGGGATGCGAGGTTGCTGCCAACGGAGATCGTGACGGCATCCCCAACGTACTTCTGGAGAGCATGGCCATGGGGGTGCCGGTAGTGAGCACGACCGTATCCGCCATTCCGGAACTGGTGGAAGATGGCCAAACGGGGCTTCTGGTCCCGCCGGGCGATCCCGGCAAAATGGGCGTAGCGATCGTCCGCTTATTGACCGAAGACGATTTGCGGCATCGGATCATCAAAAAAGCCCGCAAGCGCGTCATGCAAAATTTTTACAATCACGACCATATTCAGCGATTGGCAGCGATTTATCGGCGGGAAATACGTGAATTTGGTGTTTAGTGTTTAGTGTTTGGTGTTTGGTATGTTGTATTCGGTGTATCGTGTTTAGTGTTTGGTGTATGGTCAAAACCAATTGAGAGTATTGATGTTAATTACCGCTTTAGCGGTTAACGATCGACAATCCTCCAACGTAACCCAAAAAAATCCTTAATCATTATCATCTGGCGTAAATGCCCAAGTTAAATCCATGAGATCAGAACAATCAACCCCAAACCCCAAACACAAAACACCAAACACCAAACACTATACCCCAAACCCCAAACCCCAAACACTCAACATTTTTTTTTATGCGCCTTTCAAGCCGCTGGGGCATCGCCACCCTTCAGGCGATCTGGTCATCGCCACGGGTCTGTATCAATATCTCGAGGATAGGGGGCACCAACTGCAGGTCGCCAGCACGCTGCGGGCCCGCTGGATTTACTGGAAGCCCTGGATGCTGCCCCGTTTTCTGGCAGAGCGCCGGCGGCTTCGGTACCGCCGGCTGCCTTTCGGCAGCCCCGACCTCTGGCTCACCTATCATGCCTATTACAAGGGGCCGGACCTGTTGGGACCGTCTATTTCCGCCGCCAGGAATATCCCTTATGTCGTCTTTCAAGGGGCATACGCAACCAAGTATCGACGTGACATCCGCACGGTGCCAGGGTTTTACCTCAACCGAACATCTTTACAGGCGGCGCGGCATGTCTTCGTCAACAAGCAGGTGGATCTTGTCAATTTGACACGGCTGCTAACGCCGGAGCGGATATCCTATGTCGCGCCCGGTATCCGTCCGGAAGAATTCAGGTTCGATGCGGCACGGCGGGCCATCATGCGGTCAGCGTGGCAAACCGGTGAAACCACCGTCCTGCTCACGGCGGCGATGCTTCGTCCCGGGGTCAAGGCCCAAGGGGTGGCTTGGGTTATCCGTGCCTGCGGAACCCTACTGAGGCGCGGTCATAACCTGAAGCTTGTCATTGTCGGCGATGGCGCGGCGGCAGACGAACTCGAGCAGTTGGCAGAGGCTCAGATTCCCGGCAAGTACCGTTTCGTGGGAAAAATTCCACGATCGCAGATGTTCCATTATTACAGCGGGGCCGATCTGTTCGTCTTCCCCGGAATCGGAGAATCCTTGGGGATGGTGTACCTTGAGGCCCAAGCCTGCCGTCTTCCGGTTGTGGCAATGGACAATACCGGCGTACCGGAGGTCGTCCTGAACGGCAAGACCGGTCTATTGACACCCCTCAACGAGACGGGTCCCTTTGTTCAGGCTGTTGAGGAACTGATGCTGAACAACATGCGTCGAAGGGAAATGGGGATTGCAGCCGAGAAATACATTCGGCGGGAACGAGATCTGGCAACCAATTATGCCATTGTCGAGGAGGTTCTGAAGCGGGTGGCCGCCTCATAACGTACACGAATATTTTGTTAATTGTTGTCGGAGAAAGATAATCGCATTGAAGGAGAACGTTTCAAACAGACAGACCCGTTTCGGCCTCATTCGGCATGCCCAAACCGTCTGGAATAAAGCCAAGCGGATCCAGGGACACCTCGATTCCCCTCTTACGGAAAAAGGATCGGCTCAAGCCCGAGCCTGGGGAGGTGAGCTGGGCACATACCGCTGGGATAGGTGTATTTGCAGTGATTTGGGCCGGGCGAAGTCAACCGCGGAGATTATCAACGCTAACATAAAGGTTCCCTTAATTGATGATCCCCGGCTGCGGGAGCAGGATTGGGGAAACTGGTCGGGATTGACCTTGGCTCAGCTGACCGATGAAAAAGCCGAACGGCTGGCCGAACAAACGGTACGCGGTTGGCGGTTTCGTCCCGAGGGCGGAGAAAACCGGAATAGTGTGTGGGATAGAGGTCGGCGCGCGCTTGAGTCGGCGGCAGCCAAATGGCCGGGGGAATCGATTCTCGTGGTTACTCACGAAGGCATCATCAAATGCCTGGTGTATCGTCTGCTGCGACGGCGTTTTCTCCCGTCCGAAACACCTGTTTTGCGACCCGCCCATCTCCACTGGCTGATGGCCGATCAAAGCGGCATCGTCATAGACAAAATCAATGCATTGGCCTTGGGCAGGCGTATAAAAGTGAGGCTTCGATGAAGATTGTATACTACTGCCAGCATATTTGGGGTGTCGGGCATTTTTTCAGAAGCCTCGAAATATGCAAGGCCCTGGTGGGGCACGACATTGTTATGGTCGTCGGTGGTCCTGACATCGACACACCCTTACCGACCCACGTTCAGCTTTTCCGGCTCCCCGGTTTGATGACCGATCGCCACTATAACGGGCTTATCCCTGTCGACAGGGGCAAAACACTGGAGGCTGTTAAGATAGAGCGGCAGGACTTACTCTTTCGAATGTTCGCAAAAGAAGCGGCGGATATTTTTATTGTCGAGCTCTATCCTTTCGGCCGCAAGGCCTTCCGTTTCGAACTCGATCCGATATTGGAAGGTATCAGAAACGGTTCTCTCCATCCATCCAAAGTGGTCTGCAGTATTCGCGATATTCTCGTCGAGAAGAAGGACCCCGTGGCCTATGAGGACAGGGTCGTCGGTATCCTCAATCGCTGGTACGATCTGTTGCTGATTCACGCCGATCCGAACCTTGTCGAGTTGGATCGAACATTTTCGTGCCTCGGCGATGTCTCCATACCGGTGACATATACGGGTTATATTGCACCCAATCCACCGGTCGACGCCGGCAGCCAAGCCCGTTCAGCAGTCGGCGTCGGTGAAGACGTTCTCTTCATCGTCGCCAGCGCCGGCGGCGGGCAGGCCGGTATCGTCCTTTTGGAACCGCTGGTGGATTGTTTTCCCTCGTTGAATAACGGCCGCCCGGCCGTCCTGCATGTATATACGGGTCCGTACATGCCCGATGACGAGTTTGCCCGATTGCGGAAGCGCGCAAATGAATTTGTAAAAATCGAGCGATTTACCTCTGACTTTCTTCCGCTTTTAGCAACTGCCGACCTGTCGATTAGCATGGCCGGATACAACACCAGCATGAACATCCTGGCAACAAAGGTTCCGGCGCTCGTCTGGCCGTATCCGGGTGACAGGGAGCAGGGCATACGGGCGGAGCGGCTTGACGGAATCGGTGCGGCCACGGTGTTAAAGGAAAGGGACTTACAGCCCGATCGACTGGCGGCGGTGATTCGCGATCGACTAACGCGCGGCAGAGCGAGAATCCCTCACATCGATCTCGACGGCGCCGCCCAAACCGCCAGGTATTTGGAGCAGCTTGATCTGAGAGGTTTCGTTGATCATGGCTAAAGCAACAATAGATGGCCTTTTTCCAATGGGCGGTGTTTTCCGCTTTGATAATGTGAAACGCTCAATCAAGGGGAGGGGTATTTTGCTGCAGGTAATTCCTGAGCTTTTCGTTGGGATATCTCCAGTTTCGAGTTGACCAATTCGGTGAATTTTTCGGCCGGTGCCCGTAAATCAGGCGGCAGCAGTGCCGGATCGTCCAGTTCGGTGATCGATCTGACTCCCCTGTCTTGTTCCCATCAATACCCATTGATGGGCTTTGGTTTTTATGTTACGTGTTAACCTTACGTTGTTATTGAAAATGTTTTTCCGGCGCTCGATGGAAGACACCCGGCATGCGGGAGACACCGGAACAATCCGGCGGATGTCGATTGCGGCCCGTTTCGATTGGATCTCGCCGAAATCCATCGACCACATCTAATCGTTCCCTAACATGGGTACATTATTCCCTTGTATGCATGAAAACAATACTAAACCCGAAAATCGTATATCGATATCGACGCTGAGTGCCGATGGCTGATAATTCTCATGATATGACGCTCGTGCCCGCCATCGATCCGGTGAACAGGCTTGTCGTGTTGCCTTTCAAAAAAGCGGTTGAGATCGCCTACAAGAGCATTCAGGTGAGATTTTTCCGATCGTTGATTACCACCCTGAGCCTGGTGCTGGCTGTGGCCTTTCTTTCCTTCACCAATGTCGGTACCGACGTGGCCGACGGACTCCTGTCCACCGGTCACGCCGATGCCCGGCAGTTGCTGATCAATGCCGGTTATGATATCGGCCCTGAAGACACCAGCGTAGCGGCGTCACCAAAACAGCGCTGGATCGTCATACTCTCCTTGCTGGTTTGCGTAGTGGGCATCGTCAATGCCCAGCTGATGGCTGTTACGGAGAGATTCCGGGAGATCGGTACCATGAAGTGCCTTGGGGCGCTGGATCGCTTTATTCTGAGGCTTTTCTTTCTGGAAGCCGGAATGCAGGGCCTGGCCGGCGGGGCTGCCGGTGCATTGGTCGGCGCTTTGTTCTCTCTGCTCAATTCGGTCATCAGTTTGGGAACGTCAGTGCTGGGAAGTCTTTCATGGCGTGCGGTTTTAATTTCCGTTCTGTCTGCCACTATCGTGGGCTTTCTGCTGAGCCTGGCCGGGGTCGTCTATCCGGCCATCGTCGCCGCCAGAATGCAGCCGGTGGAGGCCATGCGCGCCGAGCACTGACGGTGTGGCGATGTGATGGGATTCCTGCCCATGCAAGGCGCAGGCTTTAGGATTCAATAAAGGGCGGAACCCGGGATCCCTTTGCTCTCGGGCGGGAATCGCGCGGTGAGATGGAGTGCGATATCCCTGCCGGTGGGCCCATTGTTAGGATAATCGATGAACAACAATCATAACATCGTCAGGGTTTCGAATGTTATCAAGGCATTCAAGCTGGGTAAATTAGAGGTCCAGGCCCTCAAAGGTATCGACCTTGAAATTCAGTCCGGGCATTACATTTCCATCATGGGCCCCTCGGGATCGGGAAAAAGCACGCTTTTCAACATGATCGGCGGGTTGGACAAGCCGACTTCAGGCAAAGTTTTCATCGACGAGGTCGATATCGCTCAATTGGACGCTTACGAGCTGGCTTGGCTGCGCTGCCGCAAAATCGGTTATATATTCCAGACATTCAACCTGATTCAGGTCATGTCGGCCCTGGAGAATGTGACTCTGCCCATGACCTTTGCGGGAATGAACGGCGATGAAGCCACCGAGAAAGGTATTCGTCTGCTCGATCTTGTGGGCCTGGGGGACCGTTTTCAGCACAAACCCTCGGAACTTTCCGGCGGCCAGCAGCAACGCGTGGCTGTGGCCAGGGCCCTGGCCAACGACCCGGCCATCATTCTGGCCGACGAACCGACCGGCAACCTCGATCTCAGTACGGGCGAAGAGATCATTGCCCTGCTGAAGAACCTGAGTCGCGAAAGGTCCGTGACCGTGATATCCGCTACCCATGACTTTAAGATGTTGAACGTTTCGGACCAGGTGGTCTGGATTCGGGATGGACGCGTGGACAAGATCGAAAACCGGGACGAGCTGTCCATCTCTCTTGGAACCATAGGGTCCAAGGAATAAGATCATTCAAACGGGAATCACGTTTGAACGGTTGTTTTCAAACCGGGTGCTTTGCATCCCGCGGGATTACAACCGCAACGATTAACGCACTGACGTGCTTTGACTCCCACGGTCTTCGGGTCTGTACCGTATAAGCCGCCCCTTTGCACCCTTTTCGGGGGAGCGCCATGTGACCGCTCGCGCGGCGAGTGGATATTCAAGGGTTTTGATGCAGAATCCACGATCGCGATGACGCGGTGGCGTCATCACTGAATGACGCGGCCCGTATTGATCATTCTTCCACCAGCAAGAGCAGACACCATCAAAATGACGGCTTGCTCCTATACCCAAAATCACAGCCCATCGCCGCCCTGCCTGCGAAATCGGTTTGATTCCAGATTTTTATCCATTCATTGGTTTCGATTTCGATGGGTCACGCGTTCGTTTTTCCTCTGGGCCCTTCTGGCGGCGTCTCTTTCCCTGGCTGCAGAAGGTGCGGTGCCGGTTGAACCCTTCATGGCCGATATCCGCGAAATGGCGGCCCTGGGAGATCGCAGCACCGGAACACCCGGATCCGCCGCCGCCGCAGCGTTGATAAAAGAGCGGTTCGAGCAATTGGGCCTGGAAACAGTGGACTCCCAACTCTTCAAGGTACCGGTGATTCAACATTATGGCAGCCGCCTCTACTTGCCGGATCGGCAGGTCGATGC
Source organism: uncultured delta proteobacterium (assembly GCA_963792945.1). Lineage (GTDB taxonomy): Bacteria > Desulfobacterota > Desulfobacteria > Desulfobacterales > SG8-13 > JARFQH01. Next base: position 137,009 of record CAWBYM010000008.1, read on the forward strand.
CGACATTCATCCGGTCCTTTTTAACGCCGTGTCACCGAAGACCATCCCGCCGGAAGGCCTTGAAGGCCCGGTGATATATGTCGGTCCGGGAGAGTTAAAAGACTTTAACGGCAAACCGGTCGAAGGTGCGATTGTTCTGATGGACATCGATTCGGGCAAGAATTGGCTCCATGCCGCGTCACTCGGCGCCGCCGCCCTCATTTATATCGACGAGGCATCGACGCCGAAAATGAAATATGAAGACAAGTTGGAATTGACACCCTTTCCTTTTCCCCGCTTCCGAATCGATCGCGAAACGGCCCGGCAGGCGTTCGGAGCCTTGGACGCAACTCTTCAAGCGGAGGTGTCCCGTTCCGCCGTGATGTACTCAAAATCCGGCTGGGTGGATGTCAGCGCCGAAAACGTTTATGCACTGATTCCCGGAAGCGACCCCCAGCTCAAAGATCAAGTTGTGGTGGTGGAGGCGTTTTACGATTCCCACGCCTTGGTGCCGGGCTTGGCCCCTGGGGCGGACGAAGCCATCGGGATCGTAACCTTGTTGAATCTGGCCCGTGCGCTGAAGGATTCGCCGCCGGGCCGCTCCGTGCTTTTTGTTGCCACCGCTGGACATGCCCAGACCCTTGCCGGCATGCGGGAGATGATTTGGAGCATCCGGTCGCGAAGCAAGGACTTGCGGGTTCTGCAGAAAACACTCAGAAATACGGTAAAACAGGCCGGCGAAATCCGGGTGATGCTTGAAAATATCACCCAGAAAGGCATTGCGGCCTTTCTGGCAGCAGACGACTCCGGGTCGGCGGGCCCGAGACTACTCGAAGCCGTCACTAACTCGATGAAAACCGAGGTGGACCACATCTCCAAACGACTCATGCGTCTGCGTTTGGAGAGCAAGGGGGAGGAGAATCGGGATCGCATCCGCAATCTGGTCCAGGAGCGGCGGCTTCTGCGACGCCTTCTTTGGCGCACCGATCTGGACAGTCTTTCCACCGAGGAGATGACAGCGGTCGAGCAGCTCATTCCAAAAGCGATTGACGAAAATCATCAGATAGAAAAAGATGCCCGCCGCCAGGAAAAGCTTATCCGCAGCGCCAAAACCTTTCGCAGCCTCGCCAAGTCAATGGAGATCTCAACCGTGATCTCCCTGCACCTCTCCAGTCACGGGGATGGATTCGGCGCCTTTAACTACGGATGGCTTTATCCATTGCGACCGCGGGTCAACCGAACGGCTGTTTACAGAACCTTAGACGATATTCTCAAGAAAGAGGCCGGCGACCTAAAAGACAGGGGATTGGGTCCGGTCCTCTACCGGGACACCCTGCGACCCAGCCGGCAGCAGTCATGGCAGAGTTACTTTATCGACCGGCCGCCGTTGGGCGGTGAGGTCAGTGCCTTGGCGGGATTTTTGGGCGTCTCGCTGGTGACGGTGAACGATGCCCGGCCTTCCTGGGGAACCCCGGGTGATCTTCCCGAGGCCGTCGACGGGGATTTTGCCGCACGCCAGAGTGCCCAGATAACAGCAATGATCAAGGGTATCGCGCGGGCACCGGTTGTTTACGACGGTTCTCTACCCCGAGACGGCTTTGCGACCGTCGCGGCCCAAGCCAAATTTCTGAGGCACGGAGAACTTTTTCCCGATCAGCCGGCTCCGGGAACAGTGGTCATGACATTCCAGGGACAGGGGCGCTATTACAGCATGGTGGATGCCATGGGAACGTTTACCATCAAAGGGGTGGCCACCAAGAAGCTGGTTCAGGACAAATTGGTTCTCGAAGCCTACCGGTTCGACCCGAACAACGGTCAAATCGTATGGGCCATAGACAAGAAGACGACCGGGAAACATGCCTATCGGATCAAGGTTCAGAGGAACAACATAGAGACCAACCTGGTGATGTTCGGGTGCAAACAGAGCGTCGTGTTCAATCTTCTCGAACCGCGCACTTTTCGTTTCATGAACAAAGTTCAGCTGATTGATGCCAGACGTGAAGCCACGCCGGTCAGATACAGCTTCAGCAGACTCGATACCTGGTCCTCCGTTATTTCCTCGCTGCTGCTCGAACCCGGGACGCCCTGGAAACTGACCTTGTCGGATACCGTGCTGCGATGGAAGCTGTTGCTTCTCAACGCCGACGCAGCCGATCCCCAAGGCCGGGGATACCTTGTCGACGAATGGCCGTATGTTCATCGCACGGATTACATGGTCGCCCGCGACATGTGGAGCTTGCTCGTGCCGCGCATCCGGACCCTCGAGGAACACGGCATTTTTAATGAAAGAATCTCCCGGCTGCAACAGGACGGTGTGGCGGAGCTCGAAAAAGCCCGCATGGCCCTCGAGGTGCGGCAATACGATCAATTCGTCAAGATGGCGTCGAGCTCTTGGGCCTTGGCCACACGTGTTTACGGCGATATCGAAAACACCCAAAAGGATGTCCTCTTCGGCGTATTGTTTTACATTGCTCTTTTTGTACCGTTTGCCTTCTGCATGGAACGCCTGCTTTTTTCTTTTACAAACATTAACAAGCGCATCATGGCCTTCTGTGTCATACTCGTTGCTTTGATCGCGGTAATCTACAACGTTCATCCGGCTTTCCAGCTGGCCTACAGCCCGACTGTGGTCATACTGGCCTTTTTCATCATGGGTCTTTCCGGCATCGTGACCCTGATCATCTACTTCCGTTTCGAGGAGGAGATGGCCAAGCTCCAGCGCCACGCCCGGCACATGAAAGCGGTTGAGATGGGGCGCTGGAAGGCCTTTGTGGCGGCATTCCTGCTGGGGGTCAGCAATCTGAGGCGGCGGCGGTTGCGGACGGCACTGACCTGTACCACTCTGATCATCTTGACGTTCACGGTCATGAGTTTTACTTCCGTAAAGTCATTGCGGCACCACACCCGCCTGCTTTTCCAGGAGAATTCGCCCTACCAGGGGTATCTGTTCAAGAATGTCAATTGGAACGACCTGCCGTCTGAAACCCTTGGGATATTGGCCGACTACTTCGGCCCTGGCAGTACGGCGGCTCCGCGGGTATGGCTTGAGGACGAGGACCGGACCCGAACCCTGAGCGTGACGGTCCAACGCTTGGATCGACAGTATACGGTCTACGGTGTTATCGGTTTGTCTGCCGACGAAATACAGGTGACCGGCATGGACCGGATTCTGACCGCCGGCCGGTGGTTTGAAGCGTCCGAGCAGCGCGTGGTCCTCTTGCCAGAAAGGATGGCCGAAGAACTGGCCATCGATCCGGTGCTCGATAAGAACACCGATGTACTGATCTGGGGACTCCCGTTTCGGGTCGTGGGCTTGTTTTCGAATCGTCTTCTCATGGACAGTACCGATCTGGACGGAGAACCCCTTTCAACAGTGACTTTCCCCAGCGAGATTTCCATGGAGATGACCGAAGTGGAAATGGAAGCATTGGAGTCCGGTGAGGAAGTCCGAACCTACGAAAGCCGTTACCAGCACATAGATGCCGACCGGATGATCATTGTTCCCGACACTTTTCTGAGGTCTGTGGGGGGGACGCTAAAGGGTGTCGCCGTAAAACCCGATGGCGGACGCGTCGATCGGGCGGATGCCGAACTCCTCGTCGACCGGTTCGGTTTGACACTCTTCGCCGGTCAATCTGACGGAACCTATCTCTACCAGGCCAGCGACACCATGAGTTACAGCGGTGTTCCCAATGTGGTGATCCCTCTTGTGATATCCATCTTTATCGTACTCAACACGATGATCGGCAGCGTTTACGAAAGAAAACGGGAAATCGGTATTTATACGGCCGTGGGTTTGGCACCGTCCCACGTGTCGTTTCTTTTTATTGCAGAGGCCCTGGCGTTTGCGGTACTCAGTGTGGTTATCGGATATCTCCTGGCCCAATCGGCGGCCGGCGTCCTGGCCGGCACCGCCCTGTGGTCCGGCATAACGGTCAATTATTCTTCCATTGCCGGGGTGGCGGCCATGATCATAGTGATCCTGGTCGTGCTGCTTTCCGTTGTTTATCCTTCCAGGGTCGCCGCCAATATCGCCATACCCGATATCAACCGCTCCTGGCGGCTACCGCCGGCGGTGGGAAACCGTCTGCAAGTGACCCTTCCTTTTCTGATGAAACGCCACGAGCACCTGAGTGTCGGTGGTTATATTCTGGATCATATAGAAGGGCACCGGGATGTTTCCCACGGCATGTTTTCAGCCGGTGCGATCGTTTTTTCTTTGGCCCGGTGCCAGGTCCCTCAGGCTGAACGACATCCCCAGAACCTCCGGAGAGAAACGGGCGCTACCGACAACGACGAGGAATTCCTGCAGCTGACCACCGATATCTGGCTGGCGCCTTTTGATTTCGGAATCATGCAGAAGGTGGTGGTCGCATTCTGCCGGTCTGCCGAAGACCCTGAATTCCTTGAAATCAGGGTTCTTTTGGAACGGCTTTCCGGAGAAGCCAATGCTTGGATGCGAATCAACAAGGCTTTCCTGCACGAGATGCGGAAAACACTGCTGATGTGGCGGTCTCTGGATTCGGCCGGCAAGGATTATTACGCGGATTTGATAACCGCAGAGGGAGTCAAACGCGGTATTGATGTCAGACTGTTTCTCGACTCGGCCCCCATGACCATCGGGTCGATAGCCGACGGGAATTGAGCGGAATGGAAGAAAACGAATCGAGCGCCGGTAAGGATGCGTCGGGAATGCGGCCCATTGGTGGTGTCTCGCCTGCCCTTGCGAGCCATGAGGGGACAGCGATCCGCCTGCGGGCCCTGACGATCGGTTTTGTTCTGGCGCTGTTTATTTGCGCCATTACACCTTTCAACAATATCTACCGATCTGCAACGCCACTGGGGGGGGGGCATTTTCCTCTTGCCCCCTTCTACATCCTTTTCTGGCTGATGGTCACCACCGCCGGCTTGCGGGTGGTTTTCTCACGGTGGAACTGGCTCACCGGGCGTGAACTGTTGCTGATCTGGATCCTGATGGTTCTGGCCTCGGGGATTGCTTACACCGGCCTTGTCCGTACTTTTTTCATCAACCTGACGGCCCCGCAGCATTTTTCGACCCTCGGAAGCCGCTGGGCAGAGGAATTGTTGCCGCTTCTTCCCGAAGGGCTTTATCCGCAAAGTCCGGAAGCGGTTTCAACGCTCTACGACGGATTGGCCGGTGGGCGCAATTTGGGCTGGTGGCAGGTGTTTCAGCAGATTCCCTGGGAAGCCTGGCTGCCGTCCCTCGTGACCTGGGGGATCTTCATTTTCATCTGCTACTTCGTGATGCTCTGCATGATCAACATCCTCAGCCGTCAGGCGATTGAGAACGAACGGATGAATTTCCCGCTATTGCGGGTGCCGCAATTGATGCAGGAAGCATACGATGGGAATGCTTTCGGCCGTTTTTTATCCGACCGTTATCTCCTGGCCGGCCTTGCCATACCCGTGGTACTGCACTTGATCAACGGTTTCAACTTCTATGTGCCTTCTGTACCGCAGGTGCCCACGCTGATTTTGGCCGGGTCTTACTTTCCCAAGTACGGACTGTTTTCAGGATTCTACAAACTCAAGATTTTCATATATCCGGCCTTTATCGGATTTGCCTTTTTGGCGTCGAAACAGATATCCTTTTCATTCTGGTTGTTTTTCATTATCGGCGGTTTGTTGTTCGGAATTCTCGGCATCTTCGGTTATGAAATTCCCGAGGCGGCCCTGGGCGTCACCTTCGGCCCGACCCTCACTCGTCCCGAAGAAACTCAGACTATCGGGGCTTACGCGGTTTTTTTTCTCTTTCTTCTATGGTTGGCGCGTCATCATCTTTGGGGGACGCTTCACGATGCGGTGCGATTCCGAGCTCCCGATCCATCCCATGGTGAGTGGATTTCCTTCCGGTTTGCGTTCTGGGGGGTCATTTGTGGGTCCATCCTGCTGATCGGATTCTGCGTTTACTTCGGGCTGCCGCTGCTGCCGGCTTTTTTTACCGTGTGTGCTTTCTTCATGGTCATGTTGGTCGCCACCCGGGTCATCTGCCAGGGAGGGCTGGCCTATTTCACGCTCACCGATGCACCGCTTGACGGATTGCTCTTTTTTTTCGGCCCTCGGTTTTTCGGCAGTGCGGGGCTGCTCCTCAGCGCTGTGGTACAAAAGGTGATGTTTCTCGATCTGCGGGAATCTCTCATGCCATCACTGCTTCATACCGGCCGGGTGACCTATCGCATGGATCCCAAGAAAATGATCCTCGGCACAATTGTGGTCACCCTTTTAGCTGCTGTCGTGGTTTCTTTTATTTCCATGTTGACCCTTTGCTATAAATTCGGAGTCCGGGAGCTCGATCTCGACTGGGCGGTACGGTCTACCGTTTCGGTTTACGAGAACGTGCACAACCTCGTCGAATCACCCATGCGCAGCGGAAAATGGGTGTTGATATTTTCGGTGATCGGCGGCGTGGTTATGCTGGCCTTGGTGGTCTGCTACCACCGCTTCTACTGGTGGCCCATCCACCCGATCGGATATTTGACCGCTTACAGTTCAGCCATGCGGATACTATGGTTCAGTTTTTTTGTGGGATGGTTATGCAACGTCCTGTGCATGCGCTATGGTGGGGTCCATTTATTCAAACGCTTGAGGATGTTCTTCATCGGGCTGATCATCGGCGATTTTCTCATGGCCGGCAGTTGGGCGATTGTTGGCTTGTTTTCTGACGCGAGTTACTTGGTTTTGCCGGCCTGATCCGGGTCTGCATGTCATGAAAAACGCCGGGGCCGGCAGACTCTTTGAAACGAGACGATCCGCAAAACCAAGCACCAAACACCAAACGCATAACCCCGTTGAATCCCTGCCCAAGCAGGGGCTGCAAAACGGCATTCAACGGAGCAGGCTCGCAACCCGTAACTCGTTACCCGTAACTCGAACCCGAAACCCGTAACCCGAAACCCGTTACCCGTTACCCCCAACGCAACCCATGTACGACGACAAGGAACTCAAAGAGTATCGTGATCTTCTCAAGCCCCCGGAGCATTTCGAGGAAGGGTTTGACTGGAAGACCGTCATCGGTGCGATATTCATCGGGTTTTTGATGATGCCCGGCAGTATGTATCTGCAACTGGTCATCGGAACCGGTATCGGGCCGGCCGCGCGCTGGGTGACCATCATCCTGTTTGCCGAAGTGGCCAAACGGTCGTACACAGAGTTGAAACAACAGGAAATATTTCTGTTGTACTATATGGCCGGAGCCGCCATGGCGACCCCCTTCCAGGGCCTGCTCTGGAACCAGTACCTGGTCCAGTCCGATGCTGCTCGCATGCTTGGACTCACCGAATACATACCGACTTGGATTGCACCAACTGCGAATTCGGACTCTTTAATTTTACGAACTTTTTTCCACAGAGACTGGTTGATTCCGATCCTGCTGCTTGTCGGCACCCAATTGATCCAACGTATCGATCGCTTTGGACTCGGATATACCCTGTACCGTCTTACCTCTGATGTCGAAAAACTTCCCTTTCCCATGGCCCCTGTGGGTGCTTTGGGAACCATGGCTCTGGCCGAGTCGACCGAAGACAAGCAGAAGAGTTGGAAGTGGCGGGTGTTTTCCATCGGCGGGATGCTCGGTCTGGCTTTCGGAGCCCTCTATGTCCTGCTGCCCACTGTCTCGGGCCTGGTGCTGATGGAACCGATCCGTTTGATCCCGATTCCATGGGTCGAGCTGACCCGCTACACCGAGAGGGTGATGCCGGCAGTGGCCACGGGCATCCAGTTCGACCTGACCCTGCTTTTTGTCGGAATGGTGCTCCCTTTCTGGGCGGTCATCGGCGGCTTGATCGGTGTCATCATCACCTTTATCGCCAATCCGATCCTGTTTCGCCACGGCATTCTCCATCGGTGGCATGAGGGCATGGGGACGGTCGATACGGTTTTTGCCAACAATTTCGACTTCTACTTGAGTTTCGGTATAGGACTCGGTTTGGCAATAGCTGCCATAGGCATCTGGGCCGTTCTCAGATCGTTTGGCAAAAACGCGCCGGTACAGCGCGGAAGCCTCAAGGATTTGCTAAAGTCCCATCCCTCCCGGGGCGATGTCAATATCTGGATTTCCATCGGGATCTACGTATTTTCCACCCTATCATACGTCGGCCTGTGCGTTTGGCTGGTTCCCAATTTTCCCTGGATCTTTTTTCTGGGATATGGCTTTGTCTACACCCCGTTGGTTTCCTATATCACCGCCCGCATGGAAGGGATTGCCGGGCAATTCGTGAGCCTCCCAATGGTGCGCGAGGCCAGTTTCATTGCCGGTGCCCGGTTTTTCGGCTACCAGGGCATCGAGATCTGGTATGCGCCTATTCCGATCCACAATTACGGTGAAGCCACGGTTTCCTTCCGCGAGATCGAACTGACCGGTACCAGCCTGCGCGGTATCATCAAGGCTGAAATCGTCGTGTTTCCCGTGGTCATGATCGCCAGCCTCCTTTTCTCGCAGTTCATCTGGCGCCTAGCCCCGATTCCCTCCAGCAATTACCCTTATGCCCAGGAACTCTGGCACTTGCAGGCACTCAATTCCCTGCTGATGCAGACCTCGACCCTGGAGGGCAATTCCCTTTTCTTCCAGGCCCTGAGGGCCAGCTACGTGTTCATCGGCATGCTGTTCGGGCTGGTGACGTATGCCGTGCTGTCGCTTCTGGGGCTGCCGGTTCTGTTAATTTACGGCGTAGTCCGAGGTCTGGGGCAATCCACACCCCATGGTTTTCTGCTGGAAGTGATCGGCGCCCTGTTGGGGCGGTTTCTTTTTTTGAAGCGCTACGGGGCGATGTGGCGGCAGTACGCTCCGGTCCTCCTGGCCGGCTTTGCCTGCGGCATGGGGTTGACCGGCATGTTTGCGATGGGCTTTGCTCTCATACTCAAATCTCTCGGTAGGCTCTTGTATTGATACCGCTATCCCGACAGACAGGCCGTGCGCAACCACTTGAATATTCATATAATTCCCAATGGCGTGAGGTCGCCTGGGGCGGGGTTCGTTTCGAAGTTCCTGCAGATTGGGAAATCGGTGAAATCGGCCGACGGTACCTTTTGTTCGAAACCGTCGACGGGCCGCGGCTGGAGATCAAGTGGGGACCGGTAAAAGGGAAATTTTCACCCCGCGCCCAATTCAAGAAGCTGGCGGCTTCCCAACGGCGCAACCTGCGGAAGGTCCTACGCGAGGACGTGCTGCCGGCCCCATGGATTCGGGTTCTCGATCGTTATGAGAGCGTCGGGTTTCTTTGGCACAGCGGCACGATTGGCGGCCGCGGAACCGTTCTCTACTGCCCCCGCTGCCGCCAGGCGACACTGCTGCAGTTTTATCAAACGCTGCCGCCGCAATCACTTCCTTACGCCAGTCGACTGCTGGCCTCCTTTGAGGATCACACCGAGCGGTCCCGTACGCTGTGGTCGGTTTTCGATATATGGGCCAAGATTCCGACCGACTATCTATTGAAGGCATTCGGCTTCGAGTCCGGCCGCTACGAACTATCATTTACCAGCCGGGCGACCACCCTCACCCTGCAGCGTTGGAGTCCTGCGGACGCCCTTCTCGGTGGAACCGACCTGTTTGGATTCGAAAAGAATCGCCTGGCATATGCCGCCAATCGGTCGATGGTTCTAAAAACACGCTCTTCAGAGGCGGTCGAATGGGAGGACGGCTCACACAAGGATTTCCGGCAACGCCTACGGAAACGTTTGAGGCGGCAACCGCTGTATAGCCGCGCACGGTTGTGGCACGAGGCCGACAAGAACCGTATCTTGGGTGTGCGCCTGGAAGGCCGGGAACCGATCGATCCACGACAATTGGAGTCGATCTGTGCCAATTATGGGACTATTTAAACCTAAAAGACAAAAAGAGGGCCCGAATCGAATCGAGGCGCTCCAGTGCATACCCGTAAAGAATAATCAGGTTGAGGAATTGCGCTCCGAAAACGGGGCACTGCTATTGCGTTATCCGGTCACCATTCGACCATGGCTGGCCGGTGTCTTCGGACGGTTGAGAGAAAACAAGGAGCGGACCGTATTGAAGAAACTCGAACTGGACACTCTCGGTGCAGAGGTCTGGGGACTCCTGGACGGGAATGTACGGGTCCTCGATGTCACAAGACGGTTTGCCACGAAGCATCGTCTGCCTCAGCGGGAAGCAGAAATCGCGGTCACCCGGTTCCTGCGAGATCTCGGCAAGCGCGGGCTCATCGGTTTGCGCTGAATAGGCTTGGTGCCGATAAGCTGAAACCGGGCACCTTCTCAGCCGTCACGAGTTCTCTATGCCGGGGGGGGGTTGTAGGCGCACCAGCTTTCCGGCACAAGTGGACTCAAACTTTCGATAGTGCGTCTTCAACGGTTGGCACGATCGGCAGGAAGGAGTCAAACCCGGCGATTTCAAAAACTTCCTTGACATAGTCCTGCATGGCGCAAAGAACGATATTCCCCTCCGTTCTTTTTAGATCCTTGGTGGTTTTCAGGATGATGCGCAGCCCGGCACTGGAAATATAATCCAGATCTGCGAAGTCAATGACCACATTTCGGGCGCCGCCTTCCATCGCCTCCATCAGTTTCGTTTCCAGAGCGGGAGAGGTGTTCGAGTCAAGACGCCCGTTCAATTTGAAAATGTTGATATCGTTTTTTTTCGTCTCGAGTATTTCCATCTGACTCCCTCTTTGCTTCGTATTGTTTGGATCTATCAAATGTCGGAAAATCCATATTTTAAATTCTGAGCGCAGTGATTATCGCGTTTCAGGCCTTATGAATGTGTTTGGTCAATGTGAGGATATTTTTCTTGCCACACCGTTGGTAGGTGATTTTGTCCATTATTTTTTTTACCAAATGCAGGCCGAGCCCACCGACCTTGCAAGCCTCGATTTCCGTTTCTGTAGCCGAGGTTTGCGCATTTACAGGGTCGAAGGGAATACCGGTGTCTTCCAGCCGCACACTAATCGTGCTGTTGTCGTGGGAAAGTGCGACTGAAATCCATTGCGGACCGTTGTCCGGAAATCCATAACTTACGATATTGGTGAATAACTCGTCCAGCGCTAAATTGATCTGAAAGATGCATTTTTTTGACAAACCAATCCCGTTTCCGAAGGCTGTCAGCTTGTGGCCCAGCTTGTCGAGTTCGGATATGTCGTTTTTAAGCCTGAATGAGAGGTTTTTCTTAGCCATGACGATGCATTCTCGTCCGTTAAATTAACGTGGGGCCGCGCTGGACCGTGTGCGGTAACCATAGGATTATTACATCCTGAAAGAACTCAAAATATTTTTATCATGTTTACCACCGTCAGACAAGGCTGACGCCGATCTCTTTGAAGCAGTCGCTGCATTCCGCCTTGCGGCGGGACACGAACCGTTTTTCCCAGTTATGAATGTTATCGATAATAACCTTGATCATTTTCGGCATCACATCCGGGAATTGTGCCAAAGCCTTGGAGAATTTTTCACCGGTTATGGTCAGACATGCGACGTCGGTTTGGGCCTTGAGTGAAAAAAGGTGGCGCCTGCTTCCCAACAGGGCCAGTCGCCCAATGAAATCGCCGTCTCCATAATCCCGGACCTCTTGCTCGTCACCGTTGGCTGTGTGCAGGAGAATGGCACTCCCAGATATAATATAATACGCCTGTTGGTCCTCGTCGTCTTTTTGAAATATATAATCGCCGGTTTTGTACAATTCTCTGGTGCACAGGTAGGCAAACACCTTTGTCGCCTCCAGGGGCAGCCCGGAGAAAAAATCGACTTGCCGAAGGAAATTCAAATTCTCTTGGTATTCGCTGTCGGTTCCTTGGCTATCTTTTTCCATATTCGAGTTCATACAGCAAACCTTTCTTCGCTATGAGTTCGGCGTAAGGCCCCATTTCGGCTATTCTGCCGGCCTTCATTACCGCTACCTGGTCAAAATTTTTGATGATATCCAAACGATGGACAACGGAAATCACCGTGCTCTTACCTTTCCATCGGTTTTCGAGCAGATTCTGAATTCGGGTCTGGGAATTGTTGTCAAGGGCCGATGTGGCCTCGTCCATAATCAACACCTTTGGACGTTTAAGCAGGGTCCGGGCAATGGCCAGCTTCTGCCGTTGGCCCCCCGAAAGTTTGTCTCCCTTGCTGCCGACCTCATACTGCATACCGATTTCGATGACAGTCTCGAGAAAGTCTTCTTCGATCAGCAAATGGACGATGCTCTGGTTGATTTTTTCCTGGGCCTTGGGGTTGAAGGTCTTCATCTTTCCAAAGAATATATTGTTCAAAATAGTCTGGGAGAAAATGTACTGCGACGATTGATAAAATGTAAAAGCGGTCGGATCGTCGGTTGTGATATTTTTCATGAACAGTTCCCGTCCCTCTAAAATGAGGCGTTCCAGGTTTTCCGTCAGCGAGACGGTCTTGTGGATACCCGGTGTGAACCGCAAGGCCAGATCCAGTAGTTTGGTCCGCTCCTCGTTTTCGAGTCGATGGGGTTCGATTTTTTTGGCGTGGCCGACGATTCGTCTGAAGTCATCCAGTTCATCCGGAGCGATCGGGCTCTGCTCGAAAAACACCGTATCCGGGGGCATATTGCCCAGGATGTCGACCATCTGGCTTGCCAGACGAAAACCAAGAGCCAGTAAGGGTCGCTCCAGTTTTGCTAGGCCTATAAATCGGCCGAAATACCCATTGTGCGATAAATTGCTATGGATAAAATCAGGTCGGTTGGAAGTGCCGAAGGTGAGGTTTTCCGAAACGCTGGAGAAATAGAGATATTTTTTTTCATCAAAAAACTCAACAAACTCAGAGAGTTTTCGGCCAAGCCCGTGGCGGAAGCTGTCCCTCGTCCGCAATATTATTGCAACAAGTTCCTGATCTTGATCCTTAAACAACAGGGTGTTGAGCCCGAAGCGCAGGACATCGACGAAGAGTCCGGTTTGCTGCAGAACGGAGATGATTTCATCCCGGGTCGGCATCCGGTGGCTGCTGTCTTCGGCATTGCCAGTGGATTCAGCGGTACAGCCGTACAGCAAATTCTCCTGGATGGTGCCGGCAAAGATAAACGGCGACTGGGAAACAAAGCCCACGTTCATGATGATATCTTTTTTGGTCAAGTTCGCAACCTCTTTATCGTCCAACAGAACGTGCCCGGCAGAATAAGGATAGAGCTGGCCAACGCACAGGGCCAGCGTACTCTTACCGCTGCCGGAAAATCCGACCAAAGCCAAATGTTGACCCTGCTTGAGGGTAAAGGAAATGTCGTCCAACAGGTGAATACCGTCTTCGGTGACAAAAGAGAGGTTCTGCACATCAATATTGCCCTCAAGTGTGTACGGATTGCGGTTGCTTGGCTCGAGTTGGTGATCCGGTTCGTGATTGAAGTAATCCATGGTACGGTAATACTGTACCTTGGCGTCCTGATACACCTGGTACATTTCGACCATTTCCTTCCAGGGCGTGTACAGTTTTTCCTGTGCCGAGAGAAACGCAACCAAAGCACCGAGTTCCAGTTGGCCCTGCATGGTCAGATAGCCACCGAGCAGAAAGACCAGAAAGGGGCTCAGATTGGTGAAAAAATTATTAAGAAGTTTTATGCCCTGGGTATAAAGAGTCCATAGAATCCTGATGTTTTTTAATTTATCCACCATGCGATCGAATTTGCCATTCTCGATCAGATAAGCACCATTGCCGTGAATCTCGTGTATTCCGGTGACGGATTCGGCAATTTTACCCGCCATTACCCGGGAAGCATCTACGCGACGCTTGTTCTGCCGGTTGGCCCGTTTCTGAAGCCGAGGTAGGAGAATCATCACCACCGGATAGATGCTGAGGGAAACACCGGCCAACAAGGGATTCAGCCAGAACAGGTATCCGGCAAAGGCCAGAAGGGTCAGGATGTTGGTTACGGGTACCGACACCGCCATACCGACGAAGTTGCCAGGGGTGGTCAGCTCGGTCGTCAGCGTCGATACCACCAGTCCGGGTTGAGTTTTGCGGAAAAAGCCGAGGGGTAGCGTCAGGATGTGGTGATAGAGTTCTTTTCGCATGGCGGCCAGGGCGCGCTGGCCGATGAGTGTCTGAATGTAATTGATCCAATACTTCAATGCCCCTTGTGCAATGACAGCGGCTAAATAGATGCCGCAGTAAATCAGCAGCAGATCGACTTTCCGCAGGTTGATCGCTTCGTTGACGACCCGTTTCTGCATTTCCAAGGGGACGACACGGCTGACGACCGTGATCAGTATAATGAAAATCAGCAGAATCTGAAGCTTAGGGTTGGTTGTGAGAACCCAAGAGCCCAAGGTTCTCTTGACCACTGATATTTGTTTGGGTTTCATAGGGTCTCGTTCCGGTTGTATGGGCGTCGACGTTGGCGAATGGTTCTCTGCGGGAGAATGGGCGAACGACTTGGCGACGCCCTTGAGCATCGATCTATTCCAATGATCTTAAGTATTAATACGTATTGAATCAATTTGACAAGCCCAAAACCGACTCGTCGGTACTAAAACGCCACCAGACGAAGGGGGTATCGGTCGATCAGCGGCATCCGTCCGTCCATCGGTATGGGCGGCATCTTTATGGATATGCCAATGATATTCTATACAACACATTGACGGCGTTCAGTCAAAAGGTTAGATGAAACCCTATGGGAGATATTGTTAATCTGCAATCTTTGGAACCGGCCGCCGACGATCCGCCCGAGAATGTACAAATCCAAACCGTCACCGGATGCAATGCCGGTTGTGTGTTTTGTCCCAACGGGAAAACGGAGCGCAGCATACCCTTTGGCCGTCTGATGGACAGGGGGCTATTTCACTCCGTGGCCGATCAATGCCTCGAGCTCGGCGTTCGACGATTCACCTTATACCTGATGAACGAACCCCTGTTGGACCGCCATCTCCCCGAGCGGATTGCCTATATCAGTGCCCGAATAAGGGAACCGCGTCTGACCAAGGTTACCACTCATGGGGGTTTGCTCACCAGGGAAATGGCGCAGCGGTTGCTCGACGCGGGCCTTGATAAATTGAAAGTGTCGATCCAAAGTGTCGATCCCTCAAGATACCGGCGCCTGATGCATCTTCCGTTGGAAAGAACGCTCAAGAATATCGATCAATTTCTGGAGCTAAAGGCGAAAGGGGGCTATGTTAAACCACGATTGGAAATCATTACCGTCGATTCGGTCCAAACCCGAGATGAACTGCCGGCGATTCGTCGGTATTGGCGACAACGAGGAATTAAACTGCACATCGAAGCAGTGGAAAACCGGATCGACCACAGGGGAATTCGTGATTCAGCCATCGGCGTCGACAGGTTGGTTCCCTTTTCGTGGTGCCGACGGTTAATGGAGCAAATCTTCATTTTATACGACGGCCGAATGGTGCTGTGCTGTTCCGATTGGGAGCAGGAGAGCATTGTCGGGGATCTAACCAGTGAGCGGGTCGCCGACGTGTGGTACAGCGGTCGCTACGCGGATTATCGCCGCCGTTTCGCCGCGGGAGATATCGAGGGGATGATCTGTTTCGGTTGCCGCAAACAGGTGCGGCGAATCCGCAACGAATAAACTCCGCGTTCAATGATGCTCACAGCAGCTTTACGACCACAAGGGTGATGTCGTCTTCCTGCGGCGCCGACCCCCTGAAGGCCTCCAGCTCATTCAATATGGCTGTTTGTATCGAACCGGCGCTGCGTCCGTGATTCCGGCGAACGATCATTTTCAGCCGCTCTCGGCCGAACATCCGACCCTCGGCGTTCAGGGTTTCGTGGATACCGTCGGTGCCGATAATGACGATGCTCCCGGGTTCCCACTGGCTGCGGCTATAGGTATGAAAACTGTAGCCGCCGTCGATACCCAGTACGATCCCTTCACCGGATAGGAATTGAAACCGGTCAGGACCCGGTTCGAAGAGAAGCGCGGGTTCATGCCCGGCCCTTACCCAGCGAAGCGCCTGTTCCTGCGGATCGATTTCCAGCAGGAACAGGGACACAAAACGACCCGTCTGTAAGCTGTCCCGGACGAGATGACGGTTGATATCTTCGATCAGGCGTTCAAGGGCATCGGCGTTCTGGCTGCCGTATAGCAGGAAAGCCCTGGCCGTGGTCATGTGCAGCGCGGCGCTGACACCGTGGTCTGAAGCGTCCGCCACGACGATACCCAACCGGCCGCCCGGCAGGTCGAGATAGTCATAGTAGTCGCCACCGGTTTCGTCGCAGTAAATGCTAATGCCGGAAATATCCAACCCGGGGATATCCGGCGCATGGCTAGGCAATAGGTTGCGCTGGACTTCTTCGGCCAGTTTAAGAGAAGAAATTAAACGGATACGGTCCCGCAGGCCCTTGATCATCGTGTTGGTGTGGGCGGCGATGAGTCCGAATTCATCGTTGGAAGCCACCGGAACGAAACCTGACAGATCTCCGCGGCTGACCTCCTCAAGAACGCTGGTTTGGTTTCGAAACAATATTTTTAGATTCTTGGAGTAGGAGGTGATCAGGTTGACGACCATGGCCAGTAAAACGGCCATCACGAAAAAGATCTCATAGGTGACGGACATTTGGGCATCGATCAGGGCCGTATCGGTGTGCTCGATTTTGGAAAGCCACACGATGTCGCGCGAAACGACCAAGACGATGACCACTGTGACGAAGAGCGCGGTGGAAACGGCTAACAGAAAAAATTTTCGTGTGAACGGAAAGAGGCGATCGCCCAACGGCAGACTGCTCTTACTGGAAAGTGCCGATAGGATATTGTGCCTCTCCCGATCCAAAGCCATATCGATGGCGATAAAGAAGCCGACAACGGCGCAGCCGAAAAGCAGACTCAATGTACTGGCTGGTGGAAAGCTCAGCATGATGGTGTTGTAGCCGGCACCGATTACACCGGCCAGCAGGCACAGAAACATGTCCAGGAAAATTTGCCGTTTGGGTTGTTCAGTGACCGGCGCATGTTCGACAATGGACCGTTCCAATGGTCGTCTGAGAACGGCAACGATGGTAAAGGCACCGAATATAATGGCCCCCAGGGTCACGGGGGGCAGCGTCTCCATCCACGGTCAGACCTGCCCTCCGTAAACGGTCAGCAGTACGGCCCCTACGGCGTAATATACGTAAATTTTCAGGATTGAACGTTTCACGGCGATATTCTCCATATTTTTCGCGGTAAACTGAAAAAAGGTCGAGCCCTTTAATATAGCGCGTGGGGGGGTGCATCCGATCCGAAACCGGTTGATGGGTTGTTTTCAAACCGGTGCTGTGCATCCCACCAACGGCGGGATGACATCCCAAACGATTAACGCATTGGTGTGTTTTTGACGCTTCATTGATACTATCGACCCTGTTTACCGGTGTCAAGCCGGGTGAAAGCGAGACCCCGAGACCACCGGTCGAGACTTCATCCCGTCGGGCGCATCGCCTTCTATGGCTTTCACCTTAATTGAGCGTTTCAATTTTAAATGGAGGGGGAACTGCTTTATTTGTAAGGAATTCTATCATCGTTTGATCTTAAAATTTGAAACCCATAGGGATTGTCGATCTTGCCGCATCTACGGCGTCATATGCCGTCCCGCATAGCTGATCCCGCCAGCGGCGGGGGCTTTTGTTTTGACAACCTTCAAGCAATAGAATTATAAAGGAAAACTTTGACTCAGTTTTCAAGATTCCGAATACTGGTATGTTGAAGTACGGCAGATGAATGAGAGTTCATTGGAAATCCGGTGGTTAAAGGATGGGGTATGGATTTTTTTCTGTGTGTCATCGGCATGGTCATGATCGTCGAGGGATTGCCCTATTTCACCTTCCCCCTCAAAATGAAAACGTGGGTCCTGAGGGTGGCTGAAATGCCTGAAGGGAGTTTGCGCCGGGTCGGTTTCGTGTTGATGCTCATGGGACTCGGACTGGTCTATATCGGAAAACGGTGATGGAGCGCTGCGATGTACTCCCTGTCAGATTATGATTACCATCTGCCTCCCGAGCGTATCGCCCAGCAGCCGGCTGCCACCAGGGACCTTTCGCGGCTCTTGGTGATGGACCGTCACAGCGGTGCCGTCGCCCACGGCAGATTCACCGATATCCTCACCCATCTCGAAGCACGGGACGTGCTGGTTGTCAACAACACCGAGGTCATACCTGGGCGACTGTTCGGCCGCAAGGAGAGCGGCGGAAAAGTCGAGGTATTGATCCTTGATTTTGCGGGCGGGCGGAAGGCCGAGAGACGGTTTGTCTGCCAGTGTCTGGTTAAAGCCTCTAAGCCGCCTGGAGTCGGTGCTACGCTGCACTTCGAGGACGGTCTTCGGGCGACGGTGGAGACGGTCGGCGGTGCGGGGCATTTCACATTGGCCTTCGATTGCGACGAGCCTTTCCTGGATAAACTCGATCACGTCGGTCGGGTTCCCCTGCCGCCTTACATCAGGCGTGAAGCGGGGTATTCTTTGCCTGAAGACCGGTCACGCTACCAAACGGTCTATGCTGAACAGAAAGGGGCCGTAGCTGCGCCCACGGCCGGGCTCCATTTTTCACAGGACCTGCTGGCCGCCATCACTGCCAAAGGAATCGGTATCGCCGCACTGACCCTGCATGTCGGCTATGGCACGTTTGCACCCGTCAGGGTTTCCGATATTCGTGAGCATCGAATTCACACCGAGAGGTTTATGATTCCGGCGCAAACGTCCGCGCAAATCAAGACAGCCAGGGAGGCGGGAGGGCGTGTTATCGCAGTGGGGACTACGTGTGTGCGCACCCTTGAGTTCATGGCCGATGAGCATGGCGATGTTTCGCCGGGTCACGGAGAGTGTGATCTTTTCATTTACCCGGGATACCGGTTCAATGTGGTCGATGGGATGGTCACCAATTTTCACTTGCCTAAATCGACGCTGCTGATGCTGGTGGCGGCGTTTGCCGGACGGGAGAAAATTCTCAAAGCCTATGAGGCCGCCGTCAAAGAAAAATATCGATTTTACAGCTACGGAGATGCCATGCTGATACTATAGACCAAAGCCCCTGATCGAAAACCTCGGAGCCCGATACATTTACAGCCCACACTGAAAACATTATCACCCAATATGGTGCCTTCATCTAATGGTTGACTTCCGAGTTATCGCCAATTGTCGAGACTCCCGTGCGCGAACCGGCATAATCGATACCGCACACGGTAGGATTCGAACACCAGTGTTCATGCCGGTGGGGACCCTGGGGACGGTCAAAGCGATGAGCCCCGAGGAATTGTCGGCGTGCGGGGTTCAGATCATTCTGGGAAACACCTACCATCTTTATTTGAGGCCCGGTTGTGAGGTCATCGACGTGTTCGGCGGACTGCACCGATTCATGAATTGGAACGGCCCGATTCTGACGGACAGCGGTGGGTTCCAGGTGTTTTCACTGGCCCGACTGTCGAAAATCAACGAAGAAGGAGCGGCTTTTCAGTCCCACATAGACGGGTCGCCGCATTTGATCACTCCCGAAAAGTCCGTCGAAGTCCAGATGGGCCTCGACAGCGATGTCATCATGTGTCTGGACCAATGCATCGAATATCCGGTGGATCGCGAGACCGCCGTGAAGGCCTTGGAGTTGACCGTTCGCTGGGCCCGGCGATGCAGAGCCGTCTGGCAGGGCCGGTCGGATGGTCACCAGGCTTTGTTCGGTATCGTGCAGGGCGGAATGTTCAAGGATCTCAGAGCGCAATCTGTCGATATGACCGTCGAGATCGGATTCAATGGGTATGCGATCGGCGGACTCAGCGTGGGCGAACCGAAGGATATCATGCTGGAAATTGCCGACCACACATTGCCCAGGCTTCCGGCATCTCACCCAAAATACGTCATGGGAGTCGGCACACCGGAAGATTTGGTGGAACTGGTGGCCCTGGGAGCCGACATGTTCGATTGCGTACTGCCGACCCGCAATGCACGCAATGGTCAGCTGTTCACTGTCGGAGGGGCGTTGAATATCAGCAATGCCCGGTTCAAGGCCGATCCGGCTCCACCTGACGATACCTGTGATTGCTACACCTGCCGAAACTATTCACGGGCTTACCTGCGGCACCTGTATATGGCCAAAGAGCTTTTGGCCTATCGATTGAACACGATTCACAATATCCATTATTTCATCCAACTCGTCGACGGCATGCGATCAGCCATTGCCGAACAACGGTTCCCTGAATTTAGGAGGTTATTTTACCGGGAAAGGGGACAATAACTCACCGGGATTTGACATTCATCTGTTTCAGGTGAGATAGTTGGCATCCGGCACCATGTGTTGGTGGATTTTCTTTATTTCGTATTTATAATGTTGGGTAAATGGGCATGACCATTGCCGGTCAAAATAAATCTTAGGGTTGCCAGGATTCTGCAGCCCTCAACAGGAGGAAAACATGAAAGAAAAAATTGAAGCGGCGATGAAAAAGATCCGTCCAATGCTGCAGCGCGACGGCGGTGATGTGGAACTGGTCGATGTGGAAGATGGTGTCGTTAAAGTCCGTCTCCAGGGGGCGTGTGCCGGTTGCCCCATGTCTCAGATGACGATTAAAAATGGTATCGAGAAGATATTGAAGCAGGAAATCCCGGAGATAAAATCGGTCGTATCCGTTTAATCGTTAACGGATTTTTGCCGATGCATCTTTTCGCACTGCATGAAAGATATGGCGAGGGC
This sequence comes from uncultured delta proteobacterium, assembly GCA_963792945.1. Classification (GTDB taxonomy): domain Bacteria; phylum Desulfobacterota; class Desulfobacteria; order Desulfobacterales; family SG8-13; genus JARFQH01. The sequence continues at coordinate 157,580 of CAWBYM010000008.1, forward strand.
AGGTAATGAGCGTAGCAAAGGATATCATGGGAATGATGGCCGGGTCTTCGTGGATTCGGAAGATGTTCGAGGAAGGGGCCCGGCTTAAGGCCGAGCATGGCGCCGAAAATGTTTATGATTTCAGCCTCGGGAACCCTAACCAGGACCCCCCCGAGGCTTTTAAAAAAGCACTTAAGGCCGTTGTCGAAGAAACAGGACCGATGGGGCATGCGTACATGCCAAACTCCGGTTATCCGCACGTGCGCCGGGCGGTGGCTGAGTACCTGAGCGGCGATCGCAAGGTCAGCCTCACTGAAAACGACATTATCATGACTTGCGGTGCCGCCGGGGCGCTCAACGTGATCCTTAAAACCATTCTCGACCCGGGCGACGAAGTCATTACACCCGCTCCCTATTTCGTCGAATACAAATTCTACGCCGCCAACCACGGCGGATTGTTGAAGACAGCCGCGACGCGCCCGGATTTTACTCTCGATCTCGATGCCCTGGCGGCGGCCATAACGGAAAAGACAAAGGCTGTATTGATCAATTTTCCAAACAATCCCACGGGACAGGTTTATTCGATGGAAAGTTTGCGGGAACTCGGTAAACTCCTGACCGAGAAGGGACGGGAATACCAGCGGACCCTCTATCTCATTTCGGACGAACCCTACCGCAAAATCGTCTATGAAGACATCTCGGTTCCGAGCATCTTCGACTGTTACAGCGAAAGCATCCTGGCCACTTCCTACTCCAAAGACTTGTCCATACCTGGCGAACGTATCGGGTTCATTGCCGTCAACCCGAAGGCCGCGTTTCGAAGGGAATTGGTCGGCGGAATGACCCTGGCCAACAGAATCCTCGGTTTTGTAAATGCTCCGGCACTCATTCAGCGGGCCGTGGCCCTGGTGCAAGGGGCAACCGTCGATATCTCGGTATATGCACGGAAAAGAGAGCTGCTCTGTGACGGCCTGGCCGAATGTGGCTACTCATTTGTAAAACCACCCGGAGCATTCTATTTGTTTCCCCAGGCGCCGATTCAAGACGATTTAGCCTTCGTGAAGTCTCTGCAGGAGGAGTTGATTCTGGCCGTACCGGGAAGCGGTTTCGGCGGGCCCGGACACTTCAGGCTTTCCTACTGTGTCGAAGATGAGACGATCGTCAATTCCTTGGCCGGGTTCCGCAAGGCCCTGGAGAAGCATAAATAGATCGTCACGTGCCACAGCGGTTAAATTTGCCGTGGCGGTCAGCACACCCACAGAACTCAGAAAGGAGCGTTGAATGAAAATACTCAAGATCGATCACCTTGGCATCGCGGTCAACAGTATTGATGAAGGGAAGAACTTCTGGTCAAACGTGCTCGGATTGTCTTTTGAAGGGGCCGAGACCGTTTCAGAACAAAAAGTGACAACCGCTTTTTTCCCGGTGGGCGAGAGTGAAGTGGAACTGTTGGAGTCGACGTCGCCGGATGGGCCGGTCGCCAAGCATATCGAAAAAAAAGGTCAGGGCATACAACACATAGCCTTCCAAGTGGAGAATATCGAGGCCGCTCTTCAGGAGTTGAAAGACAAGGGCATTCAACTCATAGATCAAACCCCCCGGCGTGGCGCTGGCGGAGCCAAGATTGCCTTTCTGCACCCCAAGGCCACGGGAGGGGTTTTGGTCGAGCTCTGCGAGCGCCATTAGGGTCTATGCCGAATAGTTATTCCATGGTTCCAGTTAACCTTCTGGACTTAAAGTATTCGCGTATATTCGATAACGAGGTCAGTTATGCCTGATGATCAAAATGCTTCTTCGGCATCATCGAATCTACTGTCATCCTGGATTGAAACCACAACTGACTTCTGGGGTACCATGCTTAAGGCCTGGACGGCATCCCCAAAAGATCAGGAAGGCTCGGAGACGCCCGAAGATCAAAACAAAAGCAGAACCCAGGAGTCTTTGGAATCGGTTCTGAAAACGTGGCAGACGCTGTCGTCGGTTGCGCAGGATCCGGGCGCAATGGATGCGCTTTCCAACGTCACGCAGACCATGCCGGACATCTTGCGCAAAATGGTCCAGGCCAGCTGGCAAAGCCTGTTTCACGTCCAACAGCAATGGTTCCAAAAAATGGGCAGAATCGAGCAATCCACCCAGGCCTATTCTTTCGAGCATCTCGAAAAGAATACCTTCAAGGCCTGGGCGGAAATATACGAATCTGAATTCAGCCAATTTTTTAACATACCTCAGCTGGGATTGACCCGCTTATATCAGGAAAAGATGAATCGGGCGCTGGACAATGGCAACCGCTTCCAGTCGGCCTTTGCCGAATTCATGCATCTATTTTACATCCCGATGGAAAAGTCCTTCAAGGTGTTACAGGATGAAGTGGCTCAAATGGCCGAAGACGGGAAGCTGGCGGATGACTACAACACGTATTATCGCCTGTGGATAAAGATTCTCGAGGGACACTACATGAATCTTTTCAAATCACCGGAATATTCTCTGGCCATGGGCGAGACCCTGGCCACGCTCGAAGAATTTCTGAAATCCCGTGATGCGGTTATCCAGGACATCCTCAAAGGTCTGTCGATACCGACGCAAAAAGATATGGATGAGCTCTACAAGGAAGTGTATCAACTCAAAAAAAAAATAAGAAAGCTGGAAAAAGGACTTTGAGGCAGACAGCGCAGGATTAGATGCGCTATGCAAACCGATGACTTAAGGCGGTACCGATGGAAAAGCCAAAAATTCCGATCGACCTTATCCTCTCCAGGTTGGCTGAAGATGCCGAGAAAGCACAAGCGCGCGCGCAAAAAGCATCCGATGTGCTGCTCCAGTCACTCGATACCGAGATAGCTACCACACCCTATGATATCGTTTACGAACAAGACCGGGTCAAACTCAAACACTATCGTCCGGTTACCGAATCTCAATACAATCACCCCCTCTTGGTCGTTTACGCCCTTATAAACCGGGAAACCATGCTCGATCTGCAGCCGGGCCGGAGTGTGGTTCAAAATTTTCTTCAACAGGGAATCGACCTGTATATGATCGATTGGGGCTATCCGTCACGAAAAGATCGATATTTGACAATCGACGACCACGTCAATGTTTACATGGATGACATTGTCGATTTCATTCGCGAGAAACATGGTGTACCCCGGATACACCTCATGGGTATCTGCATGGGGGGTACCTTCTCGGTTATTTATTCGGCGCTTCATCCGGAAAAGATCCAAACCCTGGTGACAACCGTTACACCGACCAATTTTGATACTGACCAGGGCCTTTTACACATTTGGATGAATGCCGTCGATGCGGATAGGATGGTGGAAACCTTTGGGAACATGCCTGGAGATTTCCTTAACTTCGGCTTTCTGATTCTCAACCCGGCCCGTTTGATGGTCGACAAGTATGTCGGTTTTCTAGAAAATATGGACAACAAGAATTTCGTCGAAAATTTTGTTCGCATGGAAAAATGGATATTCGACAGCCCCGATGTACCGGGGGAAACCTTCAGGCAATTTATCAAAGACTGTTATCAGAAGAACCTTCTGATTCAGAACAAAATGGAGGTCGGCGGTCGACGCGTCGATCTTAAGAAGATTACCATGCCGCTCTTGAATTTTTACGGAAAATACGACCATCTCGTCCCTCCGGCGGCATGCGAGTTTCTGACCCGCAGTGTCGGCAGTTCTGATGTCGAAGACATATGCCTCGAGACGGGGCACATCGGCATCTATGTCAGCTCAAAATGTCAAAAAGAATTTGCTCCCAAAATTGCCGATTGGATGAAGAGCAGGGATGAACGGAAACGACCCCCAAAGACCAGAATAAAAACAACCGCAAAGCAGGCGGCCCCGAAGCGGGCAAGGAAAAAAACGGCAACTGATTAGACGGTCTTTTTTCACCGGTATTCATTAGCCCTTGATCGGTTTGTCGCTCTCACACGTGTAGAAATGATGCAGTGGAGGATACTTAGATGGCAAAGGAAACCAACTACTTTAAGTCTTTTTGTAAAATCAGCAAGGCCTTCGGTACCACCTTGAGTAAGAACGAACTTCTGGGATTGATCGTCGACAGTGCCATCGAAACCATGAAAGCCAAAGCCGCCTGTCTCTTCCTGGCTGACGAAGAAGAAGACGTATTCGTTCCGGTGGCCCAGAAAGGATTGTCGGATAAATATCTTCACGCCAAACCAATGAACGCTAAAAAAATCGTTGCCGCCATTTTGAAGGGGGGTTATCTCGCGATCCGCGATGCGACCACCGATCCACGAGTCGAAAACCACGCGATGAAAAAAGCCGAAGGGATTGCATCGATCCTCGATGTGCCCGTGATGGTCAATGACCGGGCTGTCGGTGTATTGGCCCTTTATACCGCCAAACCGCGGGACTTTTCGCAGAATGAGATTGACTTTTTATCCGCCCTGGCCGAGCAGGGCGGCATGGCCATTGAGCGCGCCCGTTTGATTGAACGGATCAGCAATAATTCCAAACTTTTTCTCGATTTGGCCACCAACATCAATTCGAGCCTGGACATTAAAAAAATCCTCCACAATCTGACGGCCGATATTTGTGAAGCCCTGGGAATGAAGGGTGTCATCATCCGCCTGTTGAACAAGGCAACCGGTGAGCTGGATCTCGTTGCCAGCTACGGCCTGAGCGAAGAATTCCTGAACAAAGGACCGGTTTCCGCTCAAAAACATTTAGGGAGGGTGCTCAAGGGGGATACCGTCGTTGTTGAAGACATCGCAACCGACAAGACGATCCAATACAAGGACGAAGTGATCAAGGAGGGGATCTCTTCCATGCTGGTGGTTCCTGTAAAGGCCAAGGACGAGGTTATCGGTATCATGCGCTTGTGTAACAGCACCAAGCGCGCGTATCCCGATGATGTCATCATGCTGGTCAGTGCCTTGGCGCAAACCGGCGGTCTTGCCATACAGAACGCGGCCATGTACCTGGCGTTGCAGAACGATATGAAGGATCTAAAGGAGGATATTTGGAGCCATCGCTCGTGGTTCTAGCAATTGAAAATTGCCAATGAATTTCGAGAGGGCCGGCTCAGGGGTCCGAATCGACCTCATCGTCCTTGGGCGAAACGGAGAAGTTGGCGAGCAGCTGTTGGAATTCATCACTTTGCTTGTTGATGAGTTCCCGAAGGACGTCGAGGGTTTGACTCTGATCGATGACTGGCTGGCGGATAAGATTTCTCAGGCGTTTGATCGTTTGCTCTTGCTCGGCGATGGTCTCCTTTAGCGATTGGTTTTCTTCTTCGAGGGCCTGATATTTTTCTTCCGAGATCCAGCCCATAATACGAAAATAGTCCCTAAAGGATTCTTTGAAATCTGAGGCCGCCTTTTCCCAGGCCGAACGGCTTTCCGGGGTGCTCATGTCGTCTTCCTCGAGCCCATAGTAATTCTTGAACATCTCCGTCATTTCATTCGCACCCTGGCAGCCTTGGCGAATCCAACGTGTGATGTCCTCAAGCTGCTTCTGGCCTCTGGCGACCGAAAGCAGATAATGACCCCAGAATTCCAGGAAGTGCCTGTCCATAAATATTCGAAATTAAAAGCTGTGGCTATTGAAGTTAAGACGGGTCTCTGCGCGGTTATTTGGCTGGCACTTCGAGGTCCAGCTGAAACCGCACCGGCCCGCGGGATCCGTCGTCGAAACGTTTTTGCAGGGCGTATTCGCTATCCGGATGAGACCAGGAGGTGGCGATGGCGCCATGCCCTTTGGGAAATCCGGTGACTTCGGCTTTAACAAAATCGAGGGGAGCTAATGCGGCGGCGCGGTCTACCAGATCGTCATCCTTGCCATAGCAGATCAGATACGGCAGTTTCTTTTCCTTCAGGCGGTTGAAATTCAGCGGCCGGCCGAATAGCTTGAAGGGCAGGCTGCCGTCTTTCGCCACCGGCAACGTGTAGGAATCGAAGCTCATTTTGGTAATGGCCTCTGGCAGGTCATTGCGGTCGTATATCAGCCAATTGTTGATGGCCGCAGCGGTCTGGCTGATGGGACGATCTAAAGCGCCATTTCTGTCGAACATCATCAAGTCCCGGTAAAAGGTGAAAAGAGGCGCTTCTTTTTCCATGCTCTTGAGCTTGTAGACCCAGCTCATGACCTTGCCGTCGACGATCCGGTTGCCGTTGGGCAGGACCTTGACGGCGTATCCCAAATCCCTGAAACGGGGCGGCAAGTGCTCCAGGTATTCGATCAGGGCCTTGCTGCGCGTGCCATCCATCGGTGCGACACAGGTGATCAGAGCATCAACGAGCCCGTCGAGTTCTCCAGTCAGCAAACTGCATAGCGCGACGAATCCCCCTTGGCAGAAACCATTCAGCGTGACCTGCTGGCCATGTATCGACTTGATCTTTTCACACAAGGTGCGGGTGTCGAGCGCTTCGTCCTCTCCGGTGATCGTCTGAACCGCCGGGGTATTCATGATATCTTTTATGATGCGGATGTAGGTTGGAATTCCCTGGTCGGCATAAGCATGGGCATAACTTTTTTTCTCCTCCGGCAGAAAGGCCAGGATATTGGCTCCCAATACATATGGCGGAATGATCAGAATCGGTTTGGCGCCGGCTCGGGGGGTGCCGCCGTTGAGCGGCAGTACTTGGTACACGGTGAACCGATCGGTTTCGGTGATTTTTTTGTAACCCTCTTGATCGAAATGAAAACCGTATTTGGGTTTGACAGCCCGGATCGCTTGAGGATATTCGAAAACGACCTTTTCCAGCAGGGTGGCCTGTTGGGCGACGAAAGCTGCCAGATCGCCCTCCATGTTTCCTGATAATGTATTCAGCACGGCCGACAGGGCCTGGGTTGATTTGGCAGAGTGAAAATCGTTGGCAGCTTTCTGGCTGTTCATTAATCCTTTTTCAGCCACCTGGAGATTGAACTGGAGGAGTTCCAGGTAGTCCTTGAGAGAGTCAGCCGGCTGGTGGCGGACGAGTTTGTTTTTTTCCGTGGTCAGAAAAGCATTGAGCGCTGTCCAGAAGGGAAGCATGAATTCATTGGTATAGCGGTAAACTCCAGACCAGTAAGCCAGGTATGCCCGAACCAGGTTGCTCGTCAACTGCAAAGGGGCGGTAACAGAATCAGACAGCCGTCCGAAGAATTCATGATCGAAAGAGTTCATCTAATTGGCCTCGCGCGCCACCACAAACACATTTGCCGGTTATTTGGATTTCTTCGCGTTTTCAAAAAAGTCCGCTACTTTTTTGTAGTTGGCATCGGCTGTTTTCTTAAAGTCTTGGCTTCCCTTTTTGTAGGTTTCGACCCACTCCTTAATTAGCTTCTTGCCTTCTTCCGGCATCCAGGTGGCCTGCTCTAAAAATGTGCTGACCATTTTTTCATTTTGTTCGCCGATAGTCAACATGGCATTGAAGCTGTTGTCGAATGCGGTCTTGTTGAATTCGAGCATTTGTTTCAACATCTGGTTGGGGTCCATCATAATTTCCTCCTTTTTGAAACCGGTCGTTACGACCGGTTACTTGGTTTTCGCCGCTTGGGGTGACGGGTTTTTTGCCATCGGTGCGGCGGTGAACAGATCGGCCAATTTAATGAAATTGTCGTCGACGATCCCTTTGAGTTCGGAGCGACCTTTTTTATAAGTCAAGATCCATTCGTCGATGGCGCGGCGGCTGTCTTCGGGCAGCCAAGCGGTCTGCTCCAGTGCCGTTTCGAAGAGCCTCTCCGTTTGGTCCTGCATCATGGTCAGGGCGTTGAAGGTGTTGTCAAAAGTGGCTTTTTGGAATTTAATCATTTGTTTTGCAAATTTTTCGGTCTCCATGTTATGAATTCCTTCCTGGTTTAAAGTTATGAATGAGTGCTCCGGGAGCTGAGGTTTGCGAACATTGTTGACCTTATTATAGGTAGGGCAGGGGTTTTGTCAATAAAATTTTTGCATTGCACAAATATTTGGTAAGGGTTAGCGTTGCCGGACCACTATGCGATTATACGGCATCATTCTGAAATTATATGAAATGTTATGCAATTGATTTTTTGGACTTGGAGGCGCGTGTTAAAAAAACATAATTTTTGCTGCAACGTAACATTCGGGCGGCATCTTCGTGGTTGTCGAAAGGAAAGGTTAAATGGCCGATAAGGTCGTGTTGAAGAAGTATGCCAACAGACGGTTGTATGACACCGAACGCAGCGCCTATGTCACCCTCGACGAGGTGGCGGATATGGTTCGGCAAGGCCGGGTGATCCAGGCGATTGATGCCCAGACCAAAGAGGATGTCACCGCTTTTGTCCTGACACAGATCGTTCTCGAAGAGGCGCGGAAGAAAAAAGCCCTTTTACCGGAACCGTTGTTGCACATGATCATCCGTTACGGCGACAATGTCCTGGTCGATTTCTTTGACCAATACCTGGAACAGATTGTCAGAAACTACCTCGAATACAAGAGCACGGTGGATAAGCAGTTCAAGAAATGGCTCGATTTCGGAGCCGGTATGTCCGAATGGACTCAGAAATCGATGACGGGCATGGCGCCCTTTTCCTCGATGTTCAAAACCAAACCCGATTCAGGAAGAAAAGAGAAGAAAAGGAACCCGAAGGATTGACGATAGATAGCCCCGGCCGGTCACTGCACGGACTTGATATTGACCCTTATAGCCGATACCGTCACGCAAGATTCCTTCGGACCACGACTGTTTACATTTAAATCGGCTTTAAGGTGTCCCGGATAGCGCCGGCCGGAAAATGGTGCGCGGTGCCACATCGCACTTGCAGCTGATACATCGGCTGATGGGAAAAATAGGAGGATTCCAAATGACTGGAAAAACGATTGAAGAACTCAGTGTGGGGCAGCAAGCCCGGTTTTCAAAAACGATCACCGAAACCGATATATACTTGTTTGCCGGTATATCGGGAGATTTCAACCCGGCCCATGTCGATGAAACCTTTGCGGCCGGAACCTTTTTTAAGAACCGTATTGCCCATGGCATGCTGACAGCCAGTTTTATTTCCACCATTATCGGTACGATGCTCCCCGGGCCGGGGTCGATCTACATGCGCCAGGCGGTCAACTTCCTGGCGCCGGTCAAAATCGGCGACACTGTGACAGCCATTGCCGAAGTGGCTGAAATTATTTCGGATAAAAAGCGGGTCCGTCTGAAGACCTGGTGCGTCAACCAGAAGGGAACGACGGTTCTCGACGGAGAAGCCTTGGTGAGCCCGCCGCGTGCCCGTTCCTAAATGGCCTGGCGTTTATTTAAGCCTGCGTAAGGTCGTGGTGCAGTTCGTCACCGCGGAGCCACCGACATTGAACACCACGCCGATTTCCGGTTGCCCTTTCTTCGGCGACAGGCCGATCGGTTTCCCCACCAGCTGTTTGTAAGCCAAGGCGTGCATGGATGCACCGGTGGCGCCGACAGGGTGACCTTTCGATTTCAGCCCCCCGGACAAATTGATCGGACACGTGTCCTCGGAGGTGTACTTGCCTTCGATGAAATCCCACCCGCCCTGCCCGTCCGCTGACAAACCCAGGGCTTCCACGCTCAATACCTGATTGATGGTGAAGCAATCGTGCACTTCGGCGAAATCGACATCGCCGATCGTTATGCCGGCCTCGGCGAACGATTTTTTGATCGAGAGCTTTCCGGCGGTCAGCTCGTGCATGTTGGGGCGGACGTTCTCCGGCATCCGCTCTGTGGTCGATCCGATACCGGCGATTTCAACGATCCTTTCGGCGATCGAGGCGGCGTCCGCGGTGGGTGCAAGGACCAGCGCCGCCGCACCGTCCGTCACCAGGGAGCAGTCGTGAAGACGCAAAGGGGGGGCAATCATCGGATTTCCCCCCTTGCCGCCGTCGGGCAGCTCGAGGATGGCCTGCGGTGTAATCAACCCCATGCGGTCCGGCGGACTTCCTTTGCCGAAATGGGCCAAAGGGTTTTCGATACCGTTGCGGTAGCACAGTGCCGCAACTGCGGCCAGCATCCGCCGCAATTCATCATCACTGTAACCGTAATGTTTTTGGTAGCCTTTGGCGTATTCGGCGAAGAGGCCCGGAAAGGTCATGCCTTGGGAGCCTTCCGTCGGCCAGTGGGACGAGCAGGCCAGCACATGTGTCATTTCTCGGGTGCCGAGCAGGTTCATTTTTTCGACACCGATCACCAGCACACGCTTGAATCGACCGGATTCAATCCCGTAGACAGCATTGTAAAGGGCTACAGACGACGAGGCGCAGGCCCCCTCGGTGCGAGTTGTGGGCACGAAACGCAGGGCTTCGGGGGCCACCTCCAGGCCCAGCGGTCCGACATGTTCCTGGTTGATGAAAAGGGACGGCGAACAGGAACCGATCCAGATGCCGTCGATCTCTGAGGGGTCCAATCCGGCGTCTTCAAGAGCGCCGTTGCCGGCCTCGATCAGCAGCTCATAATAGGATTTGGTATCCCGGATCTCCCCGGTATCCCTGTTTCTCTCGACGAAGGCGCCGAATTTGGTGTTGTAGGCACCAACGATACTGACCTTGCTCATGGGAACTCCTTTCTTTTGCGATGGCCGTACGGCCGCCCGTCAGCCCTGCGATCCCAATCTCAGTCCTCCGTGGATATAGAATACGTCACCGGCAAGGGCCTCGTTGCGGTAGAGTTCGGCGACCAGTGACGCCACTTCCTCAGACTTAATGAGACGCCCGATGGGGACGTTCCCCAGGATTTTGTCCAGGGCCTTCTGGTTCATCCCCTCTAAAATCGGGGTCGCGCAGTAGCCGGGGGCAATGGCGACGCAACGAATTTTGTCGGCCAGGCCGCGCCGGAAAAATTCGGCGGTGATGACTTTCGGCATGACCGACATACCGGCCTTGGTGGCCGAGTAATTGATCTGACCGGCCGTGCCGAGCGAACCGGTGGACGATACCAGGCAGATCAGGCCCCGGCAATCGTGATTGATCATCCGTTCGGCGCACTCGCGAACGGTCAGAAAAACGCCGGTCAGATTGATGTCGACCACTTTTTGGAAAGTCTCCAGCGACATCTTCTTTACGACCTTGCCGGAGTCCCGGCTGGTGGTCAGCATCAACCCATCCTTGATAATACCGGCGAAAGGGGCCACAAGGTTGATCCGGCCGAACGTCTCGATGGCCGTATCGGCCAGGCGGGCATTGTCTTCCTCTTTGGAGACATCGCAGAGCACAGTCGTCGCCTCCCCCCCGATTTCCGCCGCCGCTTTTTCGAGACCTTCGGCGGAAACGTCGGCCAGAACAACCTTGCCGCCGTTTTTAACCCAGAACCTGGCCAAAGCCAGTCCGATACCACTGGCACCGCCCGTTATGACGGCTACCGCGTCTTTTATTTCCAGCATCTGATATTCTCCTTTTCTGCGTTTGAACAAAAATTGCCGGAGTTGGCAACGGTATGGAAAGACGTTACGCTATTGGTCCGCTATTGTTATAAGATTACGTGAAAATATACATACCTCTTATAGAAAGCCGGTCGTAAACTTTCGAGGGATTTTAAAAGTCGGCGGCAGATTAATTCACCGCCAATAGTCATAATTGGTGAAGGGTATATTTCAGCAAGCTCCCGTACGATATGCTAGCTGGGATAGTGGGGCAACAAAAAAGGCTCAAGGTGGCATTGACCGGATGGAGTGTCTCGATGCCACCGGATCATCCGGTCATCTGGCGAAGAAGCTCTCAAGCTACCCTGTGAGATCGAGCACCTCGAGGATTTCTCTACGGAGCTGATTGGCTTCAGTACTGGTGCGATCCCGCGGGCGTTCGAGATCTAAGTCAAAAATTTTCAATATCCTCGAAGGCCGAGGTGACATCACGGCGATGCGGTCGCTCAGGTAGACCGCTTCATCCACGTTATGAGTGACAAACAGGATCGTATCATTTCTTTCCCCCCATATTTTAAGTAGAAAATTTTGCATCCTGTCACGGGTCTGGCTGTCGAGCGATCCAAAGGGTTCGTCCATCAGTACCACTTGCGGATTGGCGATAAGCGCCCGAGCGATGGCCACCCGCTGTTTCATTCCTCCGGACAACTCTTTTGGGTACCTGTTTTCAAAACCTTGCAACCCGAATGCCTTAACGTAGGTCATCGCCTGCGTGCGCCGTATCCCGGCCGAGACGCCTTTGATTTCTAAACCGACTTCTATGTTTTCCAGCAGTTTGCGCCAGGGAAACAACGCATATTCCTGAAAGACCAGTCCAACTTTTTCATTGGGTCCGTTCAGGCGCTCGCCGTTCAGGAGAATATCTCCCGATGTAATCGCTTCCAATCCGGCAATCATCCTCAGCAGAGTGGTCTTACCGCACCCGCTCGGGCCGACAAGCGTGAAAAACTCCCCTTTTTCGACGGTGCAGTCAATCCGATTAAGAACTTGTACGGCGTCATCGGCCAGCGCGCCAGTGTATGTTTTTGTCAGTCCGGATATTTCAAGCTTTAAAGCCATGGTTTTCTTTTAACGCCATTTGATCATCTGGCGTTCGATCAATTTGAGGCACGCATCAATGACCAGCCCGATGCTGCCGATGACCAGCATGCCGGCGATGATTTCGTCGGATCGCTGAATATCCCTTGCCGTCATGATCATATAACCGAGCCCATATCCTTGTTTGACACCTGTAAATTCAGCCGCCACAAGCGTCATCCAGCCGATACCGATTCCGATACGCATGCCAGTCAGAATAGAAGGAATGGCTCCGGGTACAAGGACTTTGAGAAAAATAAACCGCCGTCCCGCGTTCAGCACACGGGCGGCCTCGATGAGTACCGGGTCAATGGAAAGAACGCCGCTTATGGTATTTAGAAGAATGGGGAAAAAGGCGCCAAGAAAGATGATGAAAGCGGCTGATTTACCACCGATTCCAAACCAGAGAATGGCAATAGGAATCCATGCCAAGGGCGGTATGGGGCGAATCATTTCAATCAGAGGCTCAATTAGGCTTCTGACTTTGTCAGACCATCCCATTAGAAGGCCCAAGGGTACCGCGACCAGTAACGCCAGCGAATAACCCCAGAGGACCCGTAGCAGGCTATAATAGATGTGGATATGCAGCAGGTGTCCCGGGGGCATTCCCGTTCGAATTAAATCGAAAAATCCCGTGGTGACCTTTGCCGGTGACGGAAGTTTGTACGCTGGAACGATGCCGGAAGAGGACAGACCCTGCCAGACCAGAATGAGTACCAAAGGTGGCAGCAGCCGTTTCCAATTCATTTCGGCAAGACTTCCTTCAAGATGTCTGGGTCGATGAAATCTTCAACAAATTTATCCGGGTCATCCAAGCTGATATAGCCAAGCTCGGAAAGAAATTGAACGTATTCCTTTTCGCCCTGGATACTGAGTTCATAGGTATAATGGACGTTTTGCATGGCCTGCCGAACCGTCGCTTCATCCATGCCGGTGTATTTGACGCCAATCTTGACGGCATCATCCGGGTGCTGGTGAATATAATCAGTGGCCTCAATATGGGACTTCACAACAGCCTTGACACTTTCAGGGTGTCTGCTCATAAACTCCTTGTCCGTGACAAGTACACAGCATGGATGACCGGGCCACAAATCCTTGGATGTCGCAAGATTTTGTCCAACCGACTGTGTCCCTGCTTTCGAAGGGTAGGGCTCCCAGGCTATAAATGCATCGATTTGGCTGGTTCGGAGGGCACCGATCATCTCTGGCGGTTTTAATACGATAATGTTAACCTGTTGTAGTTCGATGCCTTTTTCGCGAAGTGCCCGGCGGAGAAGAAAGTCCTGGACCGTTGAATGTCCCGGCACAGCAACCGTCTTACCCTGCAAATCTGCCAATTTGTTAATGCCGGATGTGTTTTTAGATACGACCAGGGCAGAGCCTTCGGTGTTGACCTGGGATACGACCACAACTTTGGCCGCATTGTTTGCAACAGCGGTGGTAGAGGGCGCTTCTCCAACGTAGGCCATATCCAATTCGCCAGCCGCAAAGGCCGTCATGATTTCCGGACCCGCTTTGAATACACCCCCAATCTCGATGTTTGCACCGTTTTGTTTGAAGATTCCTTTGTCTAGAGCCACCCATAGAGCAAGGTGGTGGACATCGCTTTGAAGATAAGCCATCCGGATGGGTTTATTCAATGATTCAGAGCTGTATCCAGAGCTGGGGATCACCATGATGGCGATAATTGCTAGGGCTGTTTTGATTCGTTTCATTGAGCCTCCTGAAAAATTTTTTGGATCACATACCATTCCACCAGCCAAGAACGCAAGAGGGCAAATAGATCATAGGGGTACCATTCAATGGAGGCTCATTTTATTTGCGTGCTGCCCGCCTATCCGCTTTTTCCCTTTCACGCGCAGCCCGTTTTTCGGCACGCTTGTTCTCTTTTTCTGCTTTTTTGTCGCCCTTGGAATCGGTCTCTTCGACGGATTGGTCGCCAGGTGCAATGGCATTTTCTTCTACTGCATCGGGTTCCAGAACGGGTGCACTTTCCTTTGTGTCCCGCCTCTCAGCCCTCCTTTCAGCCCGCCTTCGTTCCCTTTCGGCCTTTTTGAGGACTTTGGGATCTATCGGTTTCTTGGAATCGATCACATCGCCGGGAGTATTTATCAGGGCATCGGGTCCTTGGGCGACCTCAGGCGGTGTATTGGCTTGTGATGCCGTTTTTTTTCTTCGTGCGGCCCGTCTTTGGGCGCGGTCATGCGCTTTTTCGTCCTTTTGGCTGGACGGCTCACCATTGGTATCCAATGGTTTGACGGCTTTCGGAGCATCAGGAGCAGATCTGGCAGCGACGTTTTCTTTGCTTGTGCTCTTGGGACTAGAGCCTTGTGAAGCCTTTTCGAAAACGTCATATCCCAGTAGTGATTCCGCCACCAAACTGCTTATATCTCGCATCATCAATTGGGATTCGACGGCAGTGATGCCGATGTTCAAGCCCTGAAAACAGAAAGGGCAACATGAAACCAGGTTTTCGGCACCGGTAGCTTCGGCTTCTCTCACCCGCCTCTGGGCCATCTTGTTCTGGATGTCCGGGTAACCGGCCTTGAGTCCTCCCCCGGCGCCGCAGCATCGCGAGTACTCTCTGTTCCGTGGCATTTCGACAAGGTTGAGCCCGGGGATGGCCTCCATGATCATGCGGGGGGCCTCGAATCCTCCCGTCGCCCGTCCCAAGTGACAGGGGTCGTGAAAGGTTACCGTGCGGTCGACCGCATGCGGAAATACCAGCTTGCCCTGCTTGAGCAGTCGAGCAAGAAATTCTATGGTGTGCAGCACTTCAAAATTGAGCGGCGCCACCCGTGGATAATCCTGCATAATCGTTTTGAAACAGCCCGAACATGAGCTGATCAGTGTTTCAATTCCCAGGCTGTTGAACAGGTCGATGTTTTCTTTGAAAACTCTTTCGTGTTCCGGGTCACCCATCCGCAGCAATACACTGGCGCAGCATTTTTCTTCGCTGCCCAAAATGCCGTAGTCGATGTTCAGGGCTTCGAGGATATTGATGGTGTTAACGGCCACCTGCTTGACGTTGACATCGTAAGAGGCTGTGCATCCAAAAAATAGGAGAACTTTGGCCTTGGTTTTTCTAACTTCCCGGGGAAGTTTTTGGATAAGGCCGTCTTTTTTGGCTCTGCGGGCCCATTTTACTCTCGCTGCCCGGGGCTGCTGCCAGGGGTTGTCAAAGGCTTTGACGCTTTTGACCAATGCCTTCTGGGCCTCCAGCGGTCCCAAACCGGCCTGGACAATGATTCGTCGCAGTTCTTCCCAAAGCGTTACGGTTTCGATGTGGGCAGGACATACCACCTCACATTGCCCACAGGTGGAGCACTCATAGAGGTTTTGGACAAAATCGTCTATTTCCGTCTTGCCGATGGTTTGGTAACGTAAAATTCTGCCCAGCATGCTTTTAAGTGGCGCGCTGATTTTTGGGTTGCGCATGATCTTTGCCAGAAAACCCTGCTGTGCTTTGGCGATCTTCAGGAAATCGATGACTTTGCGCCGGGGAATAATGGCCTCTTTAGCATCCTGATCGTAAACCGGACACCACGTGAGGCACTCGCCGCAGCGCGTGCAGGCATCCAGTTCGATCAACTGCTTCATCTTCAGGCTGTGAAGCGGAATATCCCCAGATGCGTCCGCTTCCCGATTCCCACGGTTTTCAGGGTCTGATTTGCGATCTTCGGTCATGATTTCAACCTATTATATTCTTTGGGACAATCAATAATGCGATATGGTTTGGGTGCAGGCCGCTCCAACCGATTCAACGGTTCTGAAATTGACATGGTTAGCCTTACAATTCGCCTGATAGAGGCCGGGCTCTATATCCGCTGTTCCTTTTTAACTCCTGAAATTTCCTCCAATAAATGGGTCAATGGCACGTTGAATATGTGCTTTAATTTACCGAAGGGAAGATAGGCGACCAAAGCCGCGCCCATAACGGCATGGGCATACCAGAGGTAAGGGTAAACCGCTCGCCAGTCGACTGGAAATACCGATAATACGGCAGCAAGGGGGTATCCGATGAAGGCATACACGGCAACCTCAGCGGGAATTTGCGTCATTGAGATTCGGGCCGCTTCGGCAAAAAAACCCAGAACGACAAGGATCCCGAGGATACCCAGAGTGATATTGTCCTCGATTTCAGTAACCACGTGAGCCGGTTTGACGACAAAGCGTTGGATGGCGGCCCACAGTACCCCTACCAGAATGCACAAACCGAGGAAGTCGTATACGAAGGCCATTAATGGATCATTCTTGTTGATCAGAGCTAAAGCCAACGGATTGTCGGGCGCGATGCTGAACAGCAGGCCTGTGAACACGCTCAGTCCAAACCGGATCAGGATGGCAATAAAAATAAGTGAGTGTAAGGACCAGCGTTGAACACTGTTTTTCAAAATCCGCCGTTGCAGAACGATGTCCAGGACAATGACTCTGATTACCGTGAGAAATTTCCTTGAAAAGATCGTCTGCCAAACCGCATCGGATGTCAGACTGATTTTCCGGTGTATTGACTCGCCTGCCCCCTTAACACTGCCGATAAACCAAAAACGGACCATCAAGAACATACCGCCGAGAAACGTGATCAATGCGAGCCAGAATACCGGGTGTCCGACACCGAGAGGTGACGGATGGCACACGATGCACAGCAGGCTTTTTGCCGGTAAAATGGCGGTCGGCGCACCGACCGTGTTTTGAGCTTGATGACATCGCCGGCAGTTTTTTTCGTTGCTGACATCATCGAGCGAGTGATCGACCAGTCCGATCGGCTGTTGGTCGGCATCCAGAGATGCCAATTTGACCCGGTTGTCCGTATTGTCGAGCCTAACCGTTTTATGCTTGAAATGGCAGGCTTGGCAGTCAACCCTCAGGTGTGGAGCGTGGGCGGTGCCTTCTCCATGAACTGCGTGGCAGTCGCGGCACTGCCCGCCAATCTCGGATCGGTGAGGCGATCGGGCCACGTCGATATGACAATGGATGCAGGCCACATATTGGTGTGGATTGCCTTGGAACGTGGCGGCGGTCACCTGCAGCGGCACGTCCTTGCCGCCAACCGTGCGGCGGCATTCGGGATTGGCATGGCACTCGCTGCAGAAGGCTCGGGAGGATTGCACGCCTTCATTGGTGTTTATGTTGGGTTGCCGGTGGCAATCCAGACAAACCGATTCCTCGGTTTTGGCGGCAACATTCTGGCCGGCCATCAACGGGTGTACGCTGAAAGCCAGAAGAACGGCGACACTTGCCGTGATTCCCAGACCTATTCTACCCATGCCTCTCATCTGATTTATGTTTCCTCCCCCACCCCAAAAGGCGCTTTTGATTTTCTTCACCGGCAGACGATCGAGTGACCGAACGATCATATCCGATGTTTACTTTCCGACAGAATCGCCGCCATCGTGAGCCGTCGCCCATTCGCCCGGGTGTTCCGCGATAATTTTTTCTTTTGTCGTTCTACCGGTAAAAATGCTTGTGTCGGCTGGATAGACTGCCGGCCGTAAATGGGCCAAACCGATATGGATAAAAAATTTAACGGCGATCGCCAAGATCGCTTCGAAAAAATGCAGTACCTGGGCGATATTGATGAAATATCCCGGGATAAATCGGGTGAAAAGCTCCGGAAACCACATTACCAGGCCGGTGATTCCCATGGTGTTCATGCCGATAAATAGGGCCCAATAATCGACTTTTTCAATATACGTGAATTTGTCGAATTTCGGAGGCGTCTCTCTGCGGCCCAAAAAATAACGCAAATTCTGAGATAAATCATTGAAATCCTTAGAGGAGGGGGCAATGGAAAGCGGGCCGGTGAGGTGACCTGAAAGGACCGTTTTATAGTAGAGAAACCACAATGCATGCACCACCACGCATAAATAAGTTGCAACGGCGAAAAAACGATGCAGCCATGCGGCTCCGTTCGATCCGCCAACCAGCCAGATGAACGTCCGGGCCGGAGCCGTTGAACTGAACCCTATCGACAGGCCCGTAACGGCCAGTCCGGTGAAGCCGATCATCACCACCAAATGCAGGAACCGGTGAAGAACGGAGAAACGAATCGTGATGTCCTGCGTATACTTTTCTTCAGTCATCTCAATGTTTCCTCAATTTTTCATGCAGCTCTCTCAAAAGCCAAAGAAGGCTGTGGCCGAAAAAGAAAATCAACGACAGCGTTACCACCGCTATCGCAGCAAGCTTGATACGGTGGATCCAAAGGATCGAACGCTGCTTTGGGGAATCACTGGGAGCCAATTCGTCGATAGAAGCGTGGATAACGACATTGGTGAATTCGGCTTTGGCAGCGGCATGGCATCGGCGACAGGCCGGCAACGCAGCCGCCGGTTCTTTGAGCGAGGTCATGGTGTGTGCCTGGTGGCAGTCGGTGCAAAAGGCCGCGGCCGGGTTTTCCAAATGTACCCCGAGCCTGCCATGGATATTTTCGAGATAACTGGCGGTTTGAACCCTGTGGCAACGGCCGCAGGTGGAGATCATGCGTTTGCCGATATCGACCCGGGAGAGACCGGAGCGATCGTAGTGCGAAGAATGGCAGTTACCGCATGTGGGTGCCGGTGTTTTTGTTTTTACCTCGACACCGGCCGCATCCGCTTCCGTGATCTCTTTGGACAGGGCCTTGGCGTGTTCACCTTCCAGATACCGCTGGTAGGAGAGTTTGTGGCATTTCTGGCAACGGCTGTAATCGAAGGAGCGGTTCGCCGCTTTTTTTAAATCGACCGGGTTTGACTTGTCCGGATGCGTCCGATTGTTTTCGATCATGGTCCCATGGCAGTCTTCACATTTAAATCCGGCATGGGCCGAGAGCGCAAATTGGTTCAAATCCACAAACCAGTTCGCTCGGGACGTGGTGACGTTATCGGCGCTACCTTCAACGTTGCCTGGAAACCCAACCATGACCAGCTGGATGACTGCAGCCGTCAAACACAAGGCCACCCAAGTTTTAAACCCG
This sequence comes from uncultured delta proteobacterium, assembly GCA_963792945.1. Taxonomy (GTDB): domain Bacteria; phylum Desulfobacterota; class Desulfobacteria; order Desulfobacterales; family SG8-13; genus JARFQH01. The sequence goes on from CAWBYM010000008.1 coordinate 176,933, forward strand.
GTTCGGTTCCGATAGATTTCGCGTGCCACTGTCGACTCCTCGAATATCAGTAGGGTTCCGATACATTCAAAAAGTATAAATGTAGAAATGCTGCCGTTAGTTTTTGCAGCACGGCGAACAGCTGGCTGGCAGCAGGCAGGGTATCGTGTTCTTGGTCCAGTTCGCTTTTCATCAGCCGAAGCATGCGAGTGATTTCAGTGGCCCACGTCCGCAGGTCAGTCGGCGAGCCCTCGGTGGCACATAGCCGGTCTCGGGCTTCGAGGAATTTGAGGCGGAGCCACATCGAATCCAGAAACACTCTTATTTTTTCGGGTTCATAGTATTTTGCTCCGATTAGCCACCGAATGGGCGACAATTCGAGACCGGCCGCTACAATCCTTGAGTTGCTTAACTCCCGCTTCAAATTCCTGATCAGGTCTCGGCTGTCGGATTCGGAAAGGTTTTTCGATTTCACTCGGTGGGCCGGGTTGCCGTGAGAAGAGCGGCCAGCGTCCCAGAGGATGGCGTCTGCGATCAACCCGTTGGCTTCAGGGTAATGGGGGTGTTCGAGGTGCGGACCCAAGAGATAAATACTTCCGCAACCGAGTTGGGCACGAATGGCTGCCGCCTTTCCAATCAATGTCTCGTATGCCAGGGCTTCATCCACCAGAAAAACGGTTTTATTCGTGAAAGCGTCGTACTGTGCTAAAACTTGAGCGCCGTCGGGAGCAATCATTGCCGGTCCGCCATACAGCGGTGCCGTTAACACACCAGCGCTGGCAAAAGGGGCCTTACCGTTGACGCGTAAACCGATTGACTCCCGCACCGGGTGGAAAACAAAACAACAGCCATAGGCCGTTGAGAACTTATAGGGCATCTCGCGGCATTGCGGTAGATACTTGCTGAGGTTGGTGATTTTGACCGCCGTATAATTGAAGAGATTCAAAGGCGATTTGGATGAGTTCATCGCCAGATAGGCACCGGCACAACTTCCGATGTAAACACCGCCGTTTTGAATAAAGCGCCTGATTTCTCGTGCCCCAGATTTTCCCAAAGCGGCTGCAATCGCGAAGGTATCCCCACCAGAGATGGCCAATACATCGAGGCCCTCTAACCCGCCTTCCTGAACGTTGAATTCATTCAGCAAGGAAAGGCTGTTAAACCCCATACGCTCGAACAGGTCGACGAACCACAGCCACGAGTGAGACGTGCCTTCACCGGTGAAAACACCGACCTTATAATATCGCAACCGACGGCTGCCTAAGGTTTCCCGTTCGGATATGCGTTCCTGGCCGCCATTTCCGGTAAAAAATAATCGTTCACCTCTGGCCAATCTTTTATTGGCGGCGGCGTATTGATCATACACTGTTGCGAAGGCCATATCCGCTCTGGCTGTTTTAAATCATGGGACCCTGAGGGTGAACCATCGGCGCGGTCAGCGAATTGAGTTAAAACGGCACCTGATTACAGAGAGCCACCAATGATTCGGTGGCCCAAGCTGTCAACGCTTGTGATGTTCCCCCTTGGCGGTCCACTAGTTCAGTAAGAAATCGACGGCATTGTTCAGCGTGTCTTCGCTGAATTCTATCCCGGTCCCTATGGTCGCAATTTCAAGCAGGTCTTCTTCCGTGATTTCCGGTGACATGACGGCAAAAATCGGGTGAATACCGAAAATATAGGCGATCGCCATGCGTCGATTCCACCATGATGCCAGGTCTTCACCGATATCATCGAATTCACCAAATACCGGCTGGAGGGGGCACCAGGGACTGAAGATACCGCTGCCGGGCCGGGTGACGGTACCGGATAGCCCTGTCATTGAATCCAGAATTTCCGACAGGGAGGCTTTGCCGGCGGTCTGACTGAGTTCAGCGACAGCGGCAGCATCAATGCCAAATTGTGCGCAAGCCTTGAGAAGCTTGCCGGCGTCCTCGGCCGAAAGACCGATCTTTTTACACCCGATCAGGCCGAACAGATCGGTGATCAGAAAGCCAGGTTCCGTATTCTCCGGTTCGGCGAGATTGTTCGGGTCTTCATCGAAGAATACAAACGTATTGGTGGCATAAGGGGTATTGTAACAGGCGCTGTGGCGGTGAACGATCGGTGCTAACCAGGCGGTGATATCCGCCTCTCCAATGGCGGTGCAAATGTCCCCGATGCCTTTTTTACCAGCAAAGTCGCCCTCCTTGACCTCTTCCAGAACATCCAAGGCCAGCTCGACAAATTCTTCGGCTTCTTCCATTTCCAACAAACCCATTCCGCGGAAGGCCAGTCCTTTGAGGTTTTTGGCACCGAAAATTTTTCCAAAACCCCATCGATCACCGCTGGCCCAATAGTTGTAGCAAACCTGGGCCAGATCGGATTGATCTTCTCCGGCTTTGCCGATGACGATAGTCTGGATCAGGTCGTCACCCATGGCTCTGCGCCAGGTGTCCGTTGTCTCCCATACATTCTTGCCCCACACGTCGGCAGCGCTCGAGATGTCGGCGACGCCATCATGGATCCAAAGAAATGATGGTTCCGAGGATGAACCCTTTATAACGATATAATCGAATCCGGAGTATTGGATCTCCAAGCCGACTTTCAGCGTTATCGGACAGTGAGAGACGTTTCCCGTTACCGGGCTTTGGGCTGTAATGACACCGGCGGCTGCGGCCGGAAACAGTGTTCCGGTCAGCAGTCCTGTGCCGATTACGATCGGATCGCCGTCGGCGTGCTGTTCGTAAAGGTGTTTGGCAACAGCGGCGCCACCGATTTTCTCTCCAACCAGTTCGTCGCTGAGTTCATCTTCCGTGACATCGGCCGATGTCAGATCTACAACCAGAATCTTGTTGGCGGATAAATAGTCCATACCGATTACCTCCCAGGTATTTCGATGCAATTAGTCTTCGCTGATGGCGTCGACAGGACAGAACTTGATGCACATGGGGCCGAGATCCATCTCTTCACACAGGTCACAGGCTTCCCGAAGCAGCATCGGTTTGGCAGAGGCATCCTGTTGTTTGCCGGTGGCCGGTGATTCTTCAGTTTCTCCAATCCGTTTGATTTCAGTCCCTTCCGGTCTGGCGATCAACAGATCTTCATCCCGCTTGAGAATGACACCGAAATAATCTTTTTTTTCCTTTGTTCGGTAAGCCACGATACATGACGAAAGAAGGGCAAAACCATCGTCTCTGTGGTACCCGCAGGCCATTTCACAGGCCATGCAACCCGTGCATTTAAGCGCATCGATTTTAATTGCCATTTTTTGTCCCTTCAAGTTTTCCGGTTATAGCAATAGTGCCCAAGATAATAAATGATATTGTAATCATATGATATTTTGCCTGATAAGGTCACCATGCCATCCCTTTTTACGGGTGGTCGCGACAAGCGGTTTCCCCATTCGGCTTTAGACGAAGGGATGCCAAAAGTCAATGATAATATATTAAACATCTGAAGTTATAAAGTTTATAATTCTTCTTGACACAGTCGACGGATTGTGACATCTGACAAAGACACAAAATGTTACCAGCCCTTATAGCCTAAATTATATTCAGAATATGAAAAATGTTTAAAGCTGCCCGCGTTAACAGAATATCCCAGAATATCGTTGACCAAATTCGAGATACCATCATTGCCGGCCGGTTGAAACCAGGTGACCGCCTGCCTTCGGAAAAAGAACTCTCCGCTGAATTCGGCGTCAGCAAGGCGTCCTTGAGAGAAGCGCTGCGTGCTCTGGAAGCGCTCGGTATGCTTGAGGTAAAACAAGGCATGGGTGGTGGGGCGTTCGTTACGGAAGTCGACCTGGAAACAGCCCGCAACAATATGTTCAACTATATTTTCTTTCAGAACCCATCTATCGGCGAATTTACCCAACTGCGCACACTTATCGAACCACAGGTTACCGAAATTGCCGCCCATAAATGCACCCAGGCCGATCTCGATTATCTGGAAGACAATTTGAATCAGACGCGAGATTTAATGGATTCCGGTCCTTTCTATTATAAGCTGGACACCAAGTTTCATCACCGCATTGCCGAGATATCCGGCAACCGGTTGATATGCTTCGTTATCGACTCACTCAAAAACGCGATTGTCCAGATTAAACTGCAGCTCGAACTGGATCGGGATTTTTCCATCCAGGTATACAAGGCGCACATGCGCATTTTTGATGCCCTGCGGAAACGCGATCCGGAACAGGCCCGCGCTGAAATGCACCGGCACATCGTAGAGGTGGACGAGCATATGAAACACTATTGCGATGGAGACACATTGTTTTAAGCGTAAGCTCTAAATACGATCCATGAGGAGGTAAACTGTGACAGAAATGCCCGAAATTCCAAAAGAAACATTGAGGGTCGTCAAGGAATTGCAGGCCATTGTTGGGGAAAAAAACGCCACGGCAGCCAAGCACATACGCTATGCGTATTCTTATGACATGTCGTTCGTGAAGCCTAAATTACCCGATTATGTGGTCATGGCCGAAACTGTTGAACAGATCCAGCAGATCATGCGCTTTGCGAACCAGGAAAAGATACCGGTGATACCCTATACGGCCGGCACCAACATCGGTGGGTTGTGCATACCTGAACGCGGAGGTATTTTGCTCGATTTGAAGAAGATGAACAAAATTATAAAACTCGACGCGGAGTCCCACTATGCCGTTATAGAACCGGGGGTGTCCCACGGACAACTGGCGGAAGCCCTCTATGAGCACAAGCTGCGTTTCGGTTGGCCGGTGGGACCGCCGTCGGCGTCGGTGTCTTCATGCGCCATTTCCCATGGTATCGGAGGACTGAATGCGCGCTACGGCCTCAACAGCCAGGAGATTACCAGCATGGAGGTGGTTCTGCCAACCGGTGAATTGGTGCGTGTGGGTTCCTGTGCCATCGTTGAGGATGCCTGGCACAGCACCATGCCGTTGCCGAAACTCGACGGTTTGTTTAAGGGCTGGTTGGGTTCTACGGGCGTTGTAACCAAACTGGGCATAGCGGTACATCCGATTCCGCCGGTTCTAAAAGTGTTTACGGTATCCTGCGACAATGTTGAAGACATGTACTCCTACATGCTCAATTTAAGCAATTACGAAATTTGTGACGACCTGACGGCCGTATCATGGTGGTTGGCCCAGGTGCCGATTCCCTATCCCTACCGGCCGAAACCGGACGATCAGCCCGAGTGGTTCAGTTTCGCCAATACCAATTCGTTCACCGAAAAGGAAAAAGAGGCCCGGGAAGAAATCTGGCAGATGGTGGTCGATGAGGAAACGAAAAAGGGAACATCGCTGAAGGTGACCCAATATCCGGAGGAGGCCTTGCGCGCGCGGACACAGCTGCCGAGTCAGATTGTCGGATCCACCAAGAATTATTGTAAAATGGCTGGTGCCGGAATTTCCTGGCCGGGCACCTTTACGCCGGCTAATAAATGGGCTCCGGTTTACAACGCGTGGAAAGAGATCCTGATCGGTCGTAATTTGTCTCCCTCGATCCGAATGAGCATGTACCGGGGAGTCCATTACGGTATGTTGCGGGCGATGATCCCATTCAACAAACAGAGTCCGGAAGAGACTGAGAATGCCCGTCAGGCTATTGTCGAATGCCTGAAGGTGGATTTGGAAAACGGAGGGATTCCTTACAAACCGCCGGTGGACTTTGGCAAAGAGATAAACAAAATGGCCCATCCCGGATACCTGGCCTTATTAAAGCGGGTGAAACAGATGCTGGATCCCAACGACATCATGAACCCGGGCAAACTGGCCTTTTGAGTCGAAAACGTCGCGTCCGGCGCTGACCCATTTCCTGAGGTTGCCCTCCGGTAGGCACTAGCCGGAAACATTCGTCGAAACGATTGGAGGTTTAAATGGATTGGAGAATCCCTTCGCTAAAAGATCTTGAACACTATTTCTGGCGGTGCACCGCTTGCGGGACCTGCCGGTCAGCATATGATTACGGGCCACCACCATTTGCCCGACCGATTTGCCCATCCGGAACAGAATTTGGATTCGAAGGTTATTATTCTTCTAAAGGCAAGGCCGCTTTCGCGCGTGGAATTTCGGACGGCACGCTGACCTTCGACGACCCTGATTTTCTCGAGGCGATTTACAAGTGTACCGTCTGTGCCGGCTGCCAGAACCAGTGCCAGGTGGATTACAAGCCCCATATCCCGGAAATCATCGAGGCCATGCGCCGTGAGGCGGTAAAAAGCGGTGCCGGACCCATGCCGCTTCAGAAGAATCTGGTCCAATCGATGAAAAACTACAACAACCCCTACCAGGGTCCGCGCCGGGTACGCCTGGATTGGACCCGGCCCTTCAAAAAAGCCAAAACGCCGATCAAGAACATCAACAAGGAGGCCGCTGAGGTTTTATTCTACGTTGGGTGCACCGGTGCCTTTAATAAAACGGCCATGTCGGTACCCCAGGCAACGGCACGGATATTTCAGAAACTGGGAATCGATTTCGGAATATTGGGTGAAAGCGAAGTCTGCTGCGGGTCGACAGCCATGCGGGTCGGTGACGCCGAAGAGTTTAAACGTGTGGCCACCGAGAACCTGGAAACCTTCCGAAGGCTGCACGAGGAGAAAGGGGTCAAGACCATTGTGACCTCCTGTGCCGGTTGTTTTCGAGCCATTAAGAAGGACTATATCCTCTCATCGCAATACGACCAGATGATGGACGGCATCGAGGTTGTCCACACGGTGCAGTTTCTGTATCGCCTGATGCAGGACGGCCAATTGACGTTCAAAAATGAACTGCCCTGGCATGTGACCTACCATGATCCGTGTCATACGGGACGCCACCTCAACAAATTCAAGGTGGATAAAGACGGCAGTGAATTGTGGGAGGGCGCCTATGTGGATGTTGACGAGAGCGATTGCCTCTACGACATTCCGCGCGAGATCCTCAAGGCGATCCCCGGCGTTCAGTTTTCGGAAATGGATCGCATCCGCGGCAATTCCTTCTGCTGCGGCGGCGGCGGTGGCGTGATGACGGGGTTTACGGACTGGGCCGGGAAAAACGCCAGTTTGAGGATTCAGGAGGGGATGGAAACCGGCGCCGACAAAATCGTTTCCACCTGCCCATTTTGTTATTTCAACCTTACCGAAGGGTCCCGGCGTCTTGGCAGTCATGTGACGCTTCATGACCTGACCGAGCTCATCGACAAGGCGATATAGAAAAAACAATGACCCAATCGTGGCACATGTATTCTGAATGGCAGAAGCGTGTCGATCGAACCATATAGATGGGTCTTGGGGTTTGCGCCCATATCCGGTGCAAGCCCGCTTAACAAAGGGTCAAACAGAGGAGAGGAGGCAAAAATGAAGAAGGTTATGCTGGTTTCACTGAGTGTGGTGCTTGCTGTCATGTTGTCCGTACCTTTTCAAGCCAGCGCCAAAGATCCGGTCAAAATCGGTGTGCTCGTTCCCTTGACCGGTATCGTGGCCCAGGGCGGGCTCGAGATGAAGTACGGGATCGAAATGGCGGCTGCAGAAAAAGGAACGGTATTGGGAAGACCGATCGAGTTGCTGGTGGAAGACACCCAGGTCAAACCGCCGGTCGCCGTGACGAAAGCCGAAAAGCTGGTTTACAAGGACGGCTGCAAGGCGCTGATCGGGGTATTTTCCAGCGGAGTGGGACTGGCCATCGCTAAGAATATCGACAAGCTCAATGTGCCATTTCTTAGCACGCATGTCATGACAACCGAGTTTTACGGTCTGCACCCGCTCGTTTTCAGGAGCGGTCAACTGGCGAATGACCAGACGGCGGTGGGCAATGTAAAGGGGATCATGGCTCGACCCGACCTGAAAGACAGGACTTACTATGTCATCGTGCATGATTACGCTTGGGGGCACGACGCTGGAAAGCGTTTTATCGAACTAGCCAAACAGAATGGAATCAAAATTTACAACGAAGATTTTGACAAGGCCCCGATTGCAACCAAAGACTGGTCGTCTTACATCAGCAAGATCAAGGCCTCCGGTGCCGACGGCATTTACATTGCTTTTATCACCAACGTTATTCCTGTATTCGCCAAACAGGCAAACGATTTTGGTCTCCAGCAACAGGCCAAAATTGTTTCGGCCGCCGCGCCGGGGCCATTGGAATTGGAAGCCGGCGGAGAAGCCTGTTACGGGATATTCGGCGCCTCGGACTGGTCCTGGGACGTCAATAATCCGATTTCAGACAAGTGGGAAATGGATTTCTGGAAAAAATATAACACCATCCCCTCCGATGCGGCTGTTCACAGTTATGTCGGGGCCATGAATCTGTTCAATGCCATCGAAAAAGCCGGGAGCACTGACCCTCAAAAAATCGCCGATGCCCTCAGAGGCATCAGTTTTGACGGCCCATACGGCACGGTCCGAATCTCCGCCAAAGACAACTGCATGCGCAACGATGCCGTCCTGACGGAAACAATGGCTGCGCCGTCGAATCCTTACAACGCCAAAGTGTACATGAAAGTGCTGGAGACCTTCAAAGCCGATGAACTCGGCCCACCGGAGTGATTTCATGTTGTTGATGTTTAAAACTGTTGCGGTTTGGGCGCTTTGCGGCGGAGACGGGACGATTTATTCGTTTCAGGATTGAATTTTCGTCTGCCGTCGCGCGCCTGACCGGCTTGCAGCATGAGATCATCGGCCAACAAATCACCGGGGTGCGGGTTGGCCTGGCAATGACCCGCAACCCGGTAATAATCTAGGCATTCATTTCAAATTCTTTTCAAGGACACGGCAATCCGAAATGGGCGGATCACTCAGTACGGCGGTCGATATCATCCTAAACAGTCTCGTTTTGGGCGGCGTCTTTTTGATCGTGGCCATCGGTTTGAACATCATTTATGGTTTGAGCCGCGTGATGAATCTGGCCCATGGTTCGCTATATGCCGTGGGTGCCTATGCCGGCTATTCCATTGTCGGCATAGGGTTTAACTATTTCGCAGCCATCCTGCTCGCACCCGTCCTGGTGGCGGCCGTGGGGCTGGTGCTCGAAAGAACCATTATCGCACCGATGCGAAAAAGGTCCATGATCTATACGCTTATCCTAACCTATGGACTGATGTTTTTTCTGGACGGCATGATCAAGTACACCTGGGGTAATGAACCGCGCTTTATCGAACTTCCGGCAATGGTCCAGTCGACGATACCCATTCTGGGCACACAATATCCTGTATTCCGGTTGGTTATGCTGCTTATTACGGCGATTGTTATGACCGGTTTGATGCTGTTTTTAAACAAAACCAAAATTGGGATTATATTACGGGCCTCCAGTACAATTCCGGAAATGGTCTCCTGTCTGGGGGTGAACATGAAATATGTTCACATCGGGGCTTTTGTTCTGGGTTGTGTGCTGGCCGGAATCGCCGGCACCATTGCCGGTCCCCTGACGACCATCGATCCGCTGATGGGCCATGAGATGTTGATCAGTTCATTTGTCGTCATTGTCATCGGAGGGTTGGGAAGCTTGCGAGGTGCCGTTATCGCCGCGCTTCTCGTCGGTGCTGTGCAGACGTTGGCCGAATTTTTCATTACCGATCTGGCGATGGTGATCGTTTATATGCTGATGGCATTGATTCTGGCGTTTATGCCTCGCGGACTTTTGGGAGAAGGAAAATTTGAGTGATGGACAAACTCCTGACAATACCCGATAAGCAGCCGGGGCTTTCTGTGCCGAAAATCGTTGCCATCGTTCTTATCCTGGCCGGCTTGGCGGTGTTTCCTTTCGTCATCACCAATCGGTTTTATATCAGCCTTATCAATGAAATGCTCATTTACGGACTGTTGGCCATGAGCCTGGATGTGCTGCTGGGCTACACCGGACTGCTGTCTTTCATGCACAACGCCTACCTTGGTATCAGCGCTTATGCCGTCGGGTTGTTTTTGATCCATATTTCCCCCTCCCTTTGGCTGGCATGTTTGATCGGCGTGCTTTTCACTGCCGTGGTGGCCCTGCCTGTGGGGTGGGTACAGGTGCGTACCGGCGGGTTGGCCTTTGCATTGCTCACCCTGGCTTTTGGCATGATGTTCTATACCATTGTATGGAAATGGTACAGCCTGACCGGCGGGGACGACGGGTTAATGGGCATGCCCAATCCCGCTATCACCATTTTTGGATGGGACATCGGCAATTCAGGCGATCCCACCGCCATGTATCTGCTGACGTTGGTTGTCGTTACCATCTGCTATATTATCACGCGCCGCATCATTCGATCACCCTTTGGGGCCGTCCTGGAGGCCATCCGCGAAAATGAGGAGCGTGCCGCTTTCGTCGGGATCAATGTGCGAATGTACAAACTGCTCGGATGGTTGCTGGCTTGCACCCTGGCCGGTGTTGCCGGGGCGTTGTTCATTCTTTACAAAGGCTACATCGGCCCCACCACCATGAGCGCTTTTGCCGGTGCCGGGGTTCTGATGATGGTGTTGCTCGGCGGAATGGGAACGCTCTGGGGGCCATTGGTGGGAGCCGCCATTTTTATTTTTATTCAGGATTATATCAGCACCATGTCGGAACACTGGGAGATCTATTTGGGAATTGTGGTGGTGCTCCTGGTATTGTTCATGCCGACTGGATTTGTCGGGCTTGGCGGTCACCTGAAACGGCTGAGAAAGGGTTAGCACAGCGCTATGGAAGCTTTTTTATGCACGGAAGATCTTTGTCGTCATTTCGGTGGCGTGACGGCCACGGACTGTGTGTGCATCAATTTCGAGGGGAGCGGACTGCGCTCCATTATTGGCCCGAATGGTGCCGGTAAAACAACCTTTATCAACATCGTTACCGGTCGGATACCGGCCAGTTCAGGCAAGGTCATTTTTCATGGAAAAGACATTACCAACAAGCCCACCCACGAATTGGTAAAAATGGGCATATGCCGGACATTCCAGATTACCAGCGTATTTCAGAACCTGAGCGTTTTCGAAAATGTAAGGATCGCGGCACAAGCCCGAAAGGGTGGGTCGCTAAGAATCTTCTCGCTCAAGAAAGATCTTCGGCAGGTAACAGAACAGGCTTGGAGTATCCTGGAACGACTCGGCCTGCAGGACCTGGCCGGTGAACCGGCAAAGAACCTGGCCTATGGCGACCAGAGAGTTTTGGAGGTGGCCATTGCCATGGCCGGTGCGCCGAACATTTTATTTTTGGATGAACCGACCGCCGGCATGTCGCCGGCCGAGACCCGTCGTATATCTGAATTGATCAAGGGGTTGTCAGGGGAAATTTCCATCGTTCTGGTTGAGCACGATATGGACCTCGTGATGAGCATATCCGACGCCATCACGGTTCTACACTACGGCAGCATCATTGCCGAGGGCCGGCCCGAAGAGATACGAAACAATGCGCTGGTGAGGGAGGCCTATCTTGGAAAAGAAGGATAAGATTCTGAATATAGAGGATATACAGACCTATTATGATGAAAGCCACGTTATTCAAGGTCTTTCGCTGCATGTAGAAAAAAGCGAAGCCGTTTCGATCTTAGGGCGAAACGGCGTCGGAAAGACGACGACCCTGCGGTCTGTGATGGGGCTGACTCCGCCGCGATCTGGAAAAATAACCATCGCCGGCAAGGAGACCACCAAGCTGCCACCCCATGCGATATCCAAACTGGGTGTGGCTTATGTCCCGGCGGAAAGGCATATATTCCCCGGGATAAATGTAGAAGAGAACCTCAAACTGGCCGCCCGCCCGGGCAATGGTGATAATCCGTGGACGCTGGAAAGAATATACGATCAGTTTCCTGTCCTCGCCGACAGAACCAAACAAGACGGTTCGACCCTCAGCGGCGGCGAACAACAAATGCTGGCCATCGGCCGAGCACTGATCAGCAACTCAAAGATCATCATCCTGGATGAACCGTCCCAGGGGCTGTCCCCGCTTCTGGTGGATCTTGTCATCGAGTGTATTCAAAACTTTTGCGTTAATTCAGGCATCACGCTTCTGGTGGTGGAACAGAACTACCGCATGGCCTTGAAGGTGGCCAGCCGGCATTACTTAATGGGAACAAAGGGAAAGATTGCCGGTGTCGCTTCCACCCAAGAATTAATTGAGCGACCTGAAATCATTCAAAAACACCTGTCCGTTTAACCGCCGTTGCTCAATAGAATATAATTCGTCTTGCCGTTTGCGATAGAAAGGAAATGGTAAACCGTATTTTATCATAGGAGGGGAAAAATGACACTTAAAGAGAGATTTATGAAACGGCTGGAGGGCAAAGAGGTGGATATGACCCCCGTCGGTTGTACAACCACATACGGTGTCGTGGACATCATGAAGAAAGTGGGGGCCGAAAGGCCCTTGGCCGATACCGATCCCAAAGCCATGGCGACATTGGCCTTGGGATATGTCGAGGCCGGTTTCGAGTGGTGCAAGGCGATGGGTTGGGACATCACGCCGGTGAGTGAGGTCATGGGGTGCACTTTGGGCGAGCCTAAAATCGACCTGCAGAAATTTATCAAGGCGCACCCTTTATCCGAAAGCCTGGACGGCCTTGCATATCCTGAAAATTTGTTCGAAAAGGGGCGATTTCCGGCCTACAAAGAGCAGTTCAAAATCCTGAAGGAGACGCTAGGTGACGCGGTGGCCGTTTTTGGAGAATCAGAAGGCGCCTGGACATGCGCCTGCAACCTTGTCGGTACCGAACAGTTCTTGAAATGGACGTTCAAAGAGCCGGCTAAAGTTCAACAGGTGCTGGACGTCACAGCATCGGTTGTGGTCGATGTGGTCAACTGGGCTTTCGATCAGGGTGCCGATTATTACGTGTTGGCCGAGCCTTCCTCAGGCCCGGCGCTTATGAGTCCTAAAATCTGGGGGAAATACGTCCTGCCGATGATGAAATCAGTCTGCCAGAAGGCCAAGGGGCCGATTGTTCTTCATATCTGCGCCAACACCGACAAGATCGTTCCGCTTATGTGCGAAACCGGTGTGGCCGGAATCAGCATCGAAGAAAAGGCCGACATGAAAAAGGCGGTTGAAGTGGCGCACGAAAAGGACGTGCGGGTTTTTGGGAATGTCGCCACGGCAACGACTCTCTTTATGGGTACACCAGAGGCCTCATATGCTGAGGCTAAAGCCTGCCTCGAACACGGTACCGACTTTCTGACACCCGGATGCGGGATTGCCCCGCTGTCGCCCCTTGTCAACGTACAGCAATTGCGGAAGGCGCGTGACGATTTTTTCAAGGTCGGGTAACAGGCGAAAGGCTGTTTCTGAAAGCGAGAAAGCGCTGTCGGTATACTTGAACGCTCATGGTCCGATAAAATTTTGGCCATTCACCCGGAAACAGGGACACGCGATAAGAACGACATTCGGATATTCATAATATTTCAGCACCCTGGAAATCAGGACAGGCGCAGCCATTAATATATTTTAAATATCAGATGTTTTGATAGTTATAATATTTTGTTGACAAATTTTTGCCTTTATGTCAGTTGATGCTGTAACTTTAAAGCCATTGACTTTGTTCGTTGACGAACTGGTGAGGGTAGCAAAGGTCTTTTCTTCGGTCCAACAATCCATAACTGACGAACACTAACGTGATACGGTCCCCTGAACAAAGCGTCTTCCTGTTCGGTTGTCCACTGGACTGCGACGAAAAATATGAGGCCATCCAGGAAAAACTTTCCGGGAATGCCGCCCATTTCCATTCAGATGACCCGTTGGTTGCGGTTGCCGAGGTTCTTTCCAATCAGGTGCCGCAAGGCGGATGGGAATTGGGAGGATCTCTTGAGGTACCCGGTTGGCTTAGGCCTCTTCCGGCAGAAGAAGACAGATCCGCAGTTCTTGTGGAGGCCTACATACATTTTATAGATCAGAATGGATGCCTTGATTTCGCCGATGGCGTTGCCGAAACGGTCCGTTCCAAAATTCTGCCGCGTTTTCCCTGCTTGGTTGCTGTTGATCACTCTTTAACCGGCGGCGTCTACCGGGCTTTGGCAGAATATTACGGGAAAGACAACTTGTCTTTGCTTGTCATCGACAGCCATACCGATGCTGTTCCCATGTCAAAGCTGTCAGGGGCCATATCATACGATATGGATACCAATCCGAACTCCATCTATGACCCGTCTGACCCGTATCTGAGCAACCGGTCCGAAAGCTATAATGCAAGCTCTTTCCTTGACTTCCTGCTGACAGATGGAACCCTGGATCCCGAGAACCTTTATATTTTGGGGGTTAGTGATTTTCCGGACAAAAAGGCGTTCCGCATCAGGGATGCAAGGATCGCCGAATATCTTGGGGTTTTCACCGGTTTGAGGAAACGAGGCGCCACGATTATTACCAAGGATGAGTGCCGATTGAAACCGACCAAAATTAAAACCCTTTTAAACAAGATACAAACTCCTTATGTATACGTATCTGTCGACATGGATATTGGCGCTCGGAATGCACTCGATGGGGTCCGATTTCGCAACTGGCAGGGTCTTTCTGAAACACAGATTTACCGTTTGGCGGATGCAATTGGCGAGGCCGGCGGACAAGACCTGAAAATAGTCGGTATGGATATCACCGAAATCAACTCCAGGGTGGCGGGAAAACAACGGGAAGATACGGTTGATCGCACTTACCAAATAGCGGCGAACCTGATCGAACGCATCGCCTTGTGATTATATATCGATACCAACGGGTTTGAATTTACGAAACCGCAATTGATACGAATTAATATTTAAAAATGGTGGATTGAAAAAAAGAGAAAGGAGTAAGAATAATGCTTGAAAAGAGAATGGAACGATATTTTATCGAAAACGGGGCGGATGGGGCCGGCGATACACCGAAAAAACTCAAATATTGTGTCGGAGGTCAATGGCTGGAGTCCAAAAGCGGCAAATACATGGACTGCTTTAACCCGTCCACCGGTGAAGTGATCGCCCTGGCACCCCAATGCACGGCGGATGAGGTAGAGTCGGCCGTAGCGGCGGCCAAGGAAGCCTACCCGGCTTGGGCGGATACGCCTGTCAGCAAACGTGTGCAGGTGTTGTATAAAATGAAGCACTTGCTGGATACCCACCTGGAGGAGCTGACTTATCTACTGGCGATGGAAAACGGTAAAAAATGGGCTGAAGCCATGGGTGACGTGCTCAAGGTGACCGAGGTCGTGGAGTTTGCCTGCGGGGCACCGCACTTGATGAAGGGCGAGTCGCTGATGAATGTCAGCACCGGCTACGATACGGTCCAGTACCACCATCCCGTTGGTGTTTTTGCCGGCATCGCCCCCTGGAATTTTCCGGCCATGATTCCGCACGGTTGGATGACACCCATTTGCGTCGCCACGGGTAACTGCATGATCCTCAAGGCGGCCAGTTTCGTTCCCCAGTCTTCTATGCGAATGATGGAGCTGTGGCAGGAGGCCGGGATTCCCGACGGCGTGATCAACGTCATTACGACCGGTCGCAACGAAGCGGAAATTCTGCTCAGTCACCCGGACATTGCCGGCATTTCTTTTGTCGGCTCCACGAAAGTGGGGTTACATATATACAAAACCGCTGCCGCCAGCGGCAAGCGGGTACAAGCCCTGTGTGAAGCGAAAAACCATGCGTTGGTACTCAGAGACTGCAAACTCGATCGGACCGCACAGGGCATCATCAATGCCTTCTGTGGATGTGCGGGCGAGCGCTGCATGGCCCTTCCGGCCATTGCCGTGGAAGAATGCATTGCCGATGAACTGGTGGGTCTGCTGAAAAAATACGTCTTGGAAATGAAACTCGGTCCAGCCTATGAAAAAACAACGGACATGGGGCCCGTAGTCAACGAAGGGCACATGAAATTTGTGTCGAGCTGGATCCAGACCGGCATCGATGAAGGGGCTGTTCCGGTGGTCGACGGCCGCAACCCAAAGGTACCGGTTGGCTGTGAAAATGGATTTTTCATTGGGCCGACGATTCTCGATCGTGTTACAGAAGATATGTCAGTGGGTCGGGAAGAAATATTCGGACCGGTGTTGTGTGTCAAGCGTGTGAAAGACTTCGAAGAGGGAATCACCCTGATGAACAACAGCCGTTTTGCCAATGGATCGGTGATCTACACCCAAAATGGCTATTTCGCACGTGAATTTGCTAAACGGACGGATGCCGGCATGGTTGGAATCAATGTCGGAATTCCGGTACCCTTGGGAATTTTCGGATTTACCGGACACAAACAATCCTTTTTCGGCGATCTGCATGTGATGGGCAGGGACGGATTCGCGTTTTTCACTGAAACCAAAAATGTCACCAATACCTGGTTCTCGGAATTGGAGGATGTCAAGGCCTGCAAAGTCGACACTTGGGACGGTACCATTACCTCCATGCCGGTTGACGACAAATAAATCAGGCGCTCTTGCGGTCCACCGCGTGACAAACCGGTGAAAGAATGCTAACAGGCTCCCGTTCACAATAGGATAGGAGCCTGCTTTGCTGGGGCCGACATCATTGGTATGAAGGACATAATTACAGAAATCCAGAGCTGGGGAATTCGCGTGCCGTCTGATATCAAGGGGCGCAACGGGGGCGCCGGTCCCTCAGAGGGCCGGGCATTTCTTATTTTCGGTACCGTTGTCAACGCCCCTATCGGTGCGGCGTATGCGGCTAGATCTCCATACCGGTTGGTGAACGGTCTCAATGGCTGTTATGACTTGTACAGGCATGGCGATCATGTGACCGCCGTTTCGGTCGTTCCCCAACCGCACTTCTATGGCCAAACCGGGTCTGACGGTGTACCCTATCAGAAAATCGCCCTGCTGCATGGCAGCGATTGTCTGGCAACCACCGTGTTTCAGCGCTGTGCCAATTGGAAACATTCCCAGCGCTGTGCCTTCTGCGCTACGGAACGATCGCTTGAGAGTCAAGCCACCATTGCGCAAAAATCTCCATCCCAATTGGCCGAAGTAGCCTGCAGCGCCAAAACGACAGACCACGTCACGCATATGGTGCTCACATCGGGTACGGCCGATCCCCCTGGGGAAGAGATTGGCTATCTGGCCCGGTGTGCGACCGCTATCAAGGCTGCGGTTGATTTGCCCTTGCATGTTCAATTATTGCCCCCCGCCGATCTCGGGTGGATGGATCGATTGAAAACAGCAGGGGTCGATACGGTGGGCATCCATTTAGAAAGTTTCGATGATTCGGTGCTTCGGAAGATGGCGCCGGCGAAAGCGGGAATCGGTCTTCAAAAATATGAGGGCGCCTGGAAAGAAGCCGTGGCCGTCTTTGGGCCCAATCAGGTGAGCAGTTTTCTGATCGTTGGCCTCGGCGAATCGCCGGAATCGATTGTTCGGGGCAGTGAATTTCTGGCCGACCTTGGCGTCTATCCATTTGTCGTCCCTCTGCGACCCATTCCCGGTACCCCGCTTCAGGATTTCGTTCCACCGGATCCGAATGTGATGAAGCCCATATACACCAACGTGGCTGACATCCTGTGCAGGAAAGGCTTAGCTGCAGAAAATAACCTTGCCGGCTGTGTCCGATGCGGGGCCTGTTCGGCTTTATCGCTTTTCGAGAGGCCGGTTCACCAGCTTGTCTGTCATAGTGCACGAACCGATGAGGAATTATCCCTCGCCTTTGCCGTTCGGCGCGACGTTTTCATCAATGAGCAGGCGATTTTCGTTGATTCGGACATCGATGAACATGATGCCAGGGCCATTCATATCGTGGCCAAACATGCGGGAAGGATAGTCGGTGCGGTGAGGGTTTATCCGGATCCTCACCAAAGGCACGGGCACTGGATCGGTGGACGGTTGGCGGTCCTCAAGGAATTTCGCGATTTTCGCGTCGGTGCCGCCCTGGTGAAAGAGGCGATGAAGCGGGTCAAGAAAAAGGACTGTACAGTATTTACAGCCCATATTCAGGAAAAAAACATTCGGTTTTTTAAAAAACTCGGCTGGGTGACCTTAGGTCCGCTTGAGAATTTTTGTGGGCGGCCCCACCAGCGCATGCAGGCTGACCTAAGTCGCGTCGAGGACGACGTTAATAAGCGCTGGCCGGATGAGGCCGGGTACGAACCATTCGAATCCGGGGCGACCTCCGGGCCTCAGAATATGACTATAGATAATTGGAGGCCGTTTTGAGCATAGGGCTGGATACGATCGTCGACCTGGTCAGGAACTATGACGGCGTTCGACGCAAACGGCCGATCAAGGAGGTGGTCGAACAACTGAGCCGAACACACTCATTTGGTTCGATGCTTCCCAACTACGGTGATGATGCCGCGGCCATTCCTTGGCAGGACGGGTACCTTCTGGTCGCGGCCGACGGTATGATGACCGGTCTTCTGGTCAATGAGCCCTATGCGGCTGGAAAAGCATCGGTCATGGTAACCGTCAACGACATTTACTCCATGGGCGGAAGGCCCATCGGCCTGGTGAATGTTCTTGCCAGCGGAGACGACACCCAACGCCGCAACATTGTCGAGGGGATTGAAAAAGGCTGCCGTAAGATGCAAGTCCCTATGTTGGGGGGTCATTTGCATCCCGATGCGCCGATAGATTGTCCGGCATTGAGTGTTACGATCATCGGATTTGCCAACAATCTTCTTCGCAGCCATTTGGCGGCACCCGGGGACCGGCTGGTGCTCGCCGTCGATTTGGACGGTAGAGCCGGATGTCGGTCTGTAGTGAGCTGGGATGCCAATTCCGGCAAGAACCCCGCAGAGCTTCGGCGCCGTTTGGAAGCGCTGCCCCTCATTGCTGAAGCTGGCGCAGCATCAACAGCCAAGGATGTCAGCAACGCCGGGATCCTCGGAACTATCGCCATCCTGCTTGAGAATTCGGGAAAGGGTGGTGATATCGATCTCGATGCGATTCCCGTCCCCGATTCACTGAAACTCGAGCAGTGGTTGCTGTGTTTTCAAAGTTTCGGGTTCATCCTGTCTGTACCCCCCCAATCCACCGAAAGGGTTTTGTCACTTTTTTCCGAGCGTCAAATTACCGCGGCTGAAATCGGGACTGTGAATGAGGGTCCGGTTGTCAGCATCCGTAGCGGAGAAGAGTCCAAAACGCTTTTCGATTTCAACCGCGATCAGATTACCGGCATCCAGTTCCCACATTAATTGGGTCCGAGAGAGAAATACGGATATTTTCTCTTGGGCCAGTTACCTGGGCCAAGGCGTGAGTGATCATCGTCGCAAACTTGCGGTCTGGTCAGATGGAGAAACCGCCCAGTTTGGTTTCCAAATACTCATCAAGGCCCTCCACGGCTCCTTCACGACCGAATCCACTTTCCCTCATGCCCCCGAAAGGGGCTGCCGCTGAGGTCGGATTAATATCATTGACGCCCACGATCCCGAAATGAAGCCCTTCGAACAGGCGGAAGGCCTTCTTCAGGTCGCGTGTATATACATAGGATGCCAGGCCATAATGGGTGTCGTTAGCCATGGCCAGCAGTTCGCCTTCTTCGTGGTAAGGGATTACTGGGGCAACCGGGCCAAAGGTTTCTTCCCGGTAGATTGTCATATCGGCGGAAACCCGATTTAAAACGGTTGGCGCATAAAAGAATCCCCTGTCGAGTCCCGCCTCAACCAATCTGTGACCACCGGCAACGAGTTCGGCACCTTTGGCCAGAGCATCCTGGACCTGGCGGTCCACTTTTTCGAGAGCCGCTTCATTTACCAGCGGTCCGATCCGGACACCCGGATCGAATCCCGATCCGGCCTTAAGCGTCGACACTCTTTTTGACAATTCGGCCAGAAAGGGTTCAACAACATCCTCGTGAACGAATATCCGGTTCGGACTGATACAGGCTTGACCGGTATTGAGAAATTTAACGAGCGCGAGTCCCTTGGCGGCATGAACCGGGTCCGCATCACGACACACAATGAAAGGGGCGTGACCGCCCAATTCCAAAGACACCCGCTTCAGCTGTGATGCCGCTCCTCCCGCCAGCATCTTGCCGACTTCGGTCGATCCGGTAAACGTCAGTTTACGCACTCTGTCATCTTTGAGGAAGGCCTCTCCAATCGGCTTTGGTTCCAAAGCTGTCACCAGGTTGGCGACCCCGGCGGGTATGCCGGCTTTTTCAAAGATCTCGAAGACGGCTTTCGCACACAATGGCGTTGCTTCAGCAGGTTTAAGAACGATGGTGCAACCGGCAGCCAGTGCCGGGGCGACCTTTCGAGTGATCATTGATATGGGATAGTTCCAGGGAGTGACGGCTCCCACGACACCTAAGGGCTGACGGAGAACAATAAAGCGTTGATCCGCCCGTGCGGAAGGGATCGTCCGTCCATAGTTGCGCTTGGCTTCCTCGGCGAACCACAATAAAAAATCGGCGCCGTATTTGACTTCATTGCGGGCGGCCTGGATGGGCTTGCCCTGTTCTTCGGTCATAACGGCAGCCAGCCGTTCGAGGTCTTCCAGCATCAAAGAATAGGCTTTATAAAGCAAATCCGAACGATAATAGGCCGTTTGAGACGACCAGTAGGGAAAAGCTGTGGCTGCCGCATCGATGGCTTTTATGGTATCGATTCTTTCACCGGCTGGTACGTTCCCGATTGATTCACCGGAGGCAGGATTGAACGATTGGAAACGGCCTCCATTTTCGGCCTCCACCCATTTACCGTTGATAAACATGGGATTACCCTTTCTTTTGTCACAATCCGCCATGGCTTGCGGCAAGAGGAACTGATATGTTTCTGGTATAAAGCGACTCCGCCCGTAACGGGATTGAATGAAAAACACTCCATTTATATCTTCCAGTTGGCTATAATTTCAATGATAATCGTCTTTAAACCACTGGCTTTACTGGGGGGATTGCCAAAGTTTAACACTTGCAGAGCCACAACATAGAAAAAGAGACAATGATTTATCATGAATAAATATGAAATAATGCCGATGTCTGTTGTTAATACGGCAGAGGGATCAAAGAAGCACATCGCTGACAATCTTAGAAATGGATAAAATATTCCATTAAATTCGAGGCATCAAAATTGCATAAATATTCAGGACGTCCCGGGTAAATGCCAAATTAGGTCGAAGGTATGCTCCAGCATACTATTGGAGGAATCAATGACTGATGCGCCAGAAAAAAATGATGTGGAACGCACCCATCCCATTCTCGCCTCGCTGCCGCCGCAAAAAACCAAAAAGGGAAAAATCGTCAACGCTGAGGAAGCCATTGGTCTGATCAGAAACGGCGATACGGTGGCCACCGGGGGATTTGTCGGCATCGGTTTTCCCGAAGAAATTGCCGTCGCTCTCGAAGAACATTATCTCAAATATAAAACCCCGACAAATCTGACACTGATTTACGCCGCCGGTCAGGGAGATGGCAGAAATCGTGGACTCAACCATTTAGGCCACGAAGGATTGGTGTCAAAAGTAGTGGGCGGTCACTGGGGACTCGTTCCGAGCTTGCAGCGGTTGGCCATCGAGAACAAGATTGAGGCATACAATCTGCCCCAAGGGGTGATTTCCCATATGTATCGGGACATCGCTGCGCACAAACCGCGAACGATAACTTCGGTCGGCTTGGGGACCTTCGTGGATCCCAGATACGGCGGTGGTAAAATCAATGCATGCACAACCGAAGATTTGGTAGAGCTGATCCGTTTCGATGGAAAGGAATACCTTGCCTACAAAACTTTCCCGATAAATGTTGCCTTTCTGCGCGGCACGACCGCCGATACCGACGGCAACATCACGATGGAAAAGGAGGCCTTGACGCTGGAGTCGCTGGCCATCGCGACGGCGGCGAAGAATTCCGGGGGGTTCGTCATCGTCCAAGTTGAGCGTATCGCCGAAAGCGGTACATTGAACGCCCGCCATGTTAAAATACCGGGCATCATGGTCGACTGCGTGGTGGTGTCCCGTCCCGAAAACCATTGGCAAACCTTTTCAGAAATCTACAATCCTTCCTACAGTTGTGAGGTCAAGGTTCCCATGCATTCGGTGGCGTCGATGGAAATGAGCGACCGAAAAGTCATCGCCCGGCGCGCGGCCATGGAATTAACGGTCAACAGTGTCGTGAATCTGGGGATCGGTATGCCGGAGGGTGTGGCCAACATCGCCAACGAAGAGAAGATCCTCGATTTTATTACCTTGACCGCTGAACCGGGGGTCATCGGCGGTATTCCGGCCGGGGGGCTCAGTTTCGGGGCGGCCACCAATACGGATGCGGTCATCGACCAGCCCAATCAGTTCGATTTTTACGATGGCGGCGGCTTGGACATGGCCTTCCTGGGATTGGCCCAGGCGGACCGAAAAGGAAACCTGAATGTCAGCAAGTTCGGTCCCAAACTAGCTGGCGCCGGAGGGTTTATCAACATTAGCCAAAACGCCAAGAAGGTCATCTTCGTTGGTACTTTTACCGCAGGCGGGCTCAAAGTTGAAGTCAATGAAGGGCTACTGAGGATTATCGAGGAAGGGAAAGTCAAGAAGTTCGTCAAGCAGGTGGAGCACGTGACCTTTAGCGGGGAGTATGCGCTGAAAAAGAAACAACCGGTGCTTTATGTAACGGAACGTTGCATTCTGGAGTTGACCGAGGCTGGAATGACGCTCATTGAAGTTGCTCCAGGCGTTGACCTGGAAAAACATATTTTGGCCCAGATGGAATTTAAGCCGGTCATCAAAGGTACCCCCCCACCGATGGACGGTCGAATTTTTAGTCCCGGACCGATGGGGTTAAGAAAAGATTTACTGACACTCAAAATGGCGGACCGTTTTGCCTACGACCGGTCAGAAAATCTGTTTTTCGTCAATCTTGAAGGATTTTCCGTGAAGGACAGACGCACAATTGAGAAAATTCGGGCTGCTGTCGAGAACATCCTCAAACCAGTGGGACACAAAGTATTTACTATCGTCAACTACGACAATTTCAACATTTTGCCCGATCTCGTGGACGAATACACCGACATGGTCAAGTACCTGGTCGATACTTATTACACGGGCGTTACCCGTTACACTACCAGCGCCTTTCTGCGGGTCAAGCTTGGTGATGCCATGCAGAAACGGAATGTTGCGCCGCATATTTTCGAAAGCAGTCGGGAGGCAAAGAAGGCCCTAAAAATAAGCTGATACCCTGTGTCGGGCGTATGCGAAGAAGGCGAAACTCTGAAAAAAGGCTTAAATCGTGTACTGCAAACAAAAGTGTAGCAAAAATGCTACACTTTTGCGAGGCTTTAATTTTTCCTCACCGCTATGGCGTGTTTTTTCATTTTTTTGTAGAGCAAGGTGCGGTGGATACCGAGCAATTCAGCGGCTCGGGTTTTATTGTTTGCGGTCTCTTCCAATGCACGCAGAATCGCCGATTTTTCGGCCTTTGCTTGCGTGGCTCGAATCGAGGTGTATTTGGTTGCTTGTGCCGATAACGATTCCCGCCTTACATAAAATGGCAGGTGTTCGGGTTCGATGGTATCGCCCTCTATGGAAGACAAGGCCCGTTCGAGGACATTTGAGAGTTCCCGGACATTACCGGGCCAGTCATAGTCCGCCAATGCTCTTTCGGCATCGGGAGCCATTTTAACATTCAGCATCGCGGCTTCCTGCGACAATTTGTTCAACAGGTGCCTTGCGATGTGAACGATGTCGGTTCGACGATTACGCAAAGAGGGTATGTGAAGCGGGATGACATTGAGACGATAGAAAAGATCTTTGCGAAAAGTCCCCGCGGATACCATTTCCTCGAGGTTCTGGTTGGTGGCGGCAATCAACCGGAAATCTGGGCGGATAATCGTGTTACCCCCGACCCGTTCAAACTCCTTGTCCTCGATGACGCGCAAAAGTTTCGGCTGCATCTCCAAAGGTAGGTCTCCAATTTCGTCCAGAAAAATCGTACCATTTTGGGCCAGTTCAAACTTGCCCGGTTTTCCCTCTGACCGAGCACCTGTAAATGCCCCCTTTTCGTACCCAAACAATTCGGATTCGAGTAAATCCTTTGGAATCGCGGCGCAGTTGATACGCACAAACGGGAAGAGTTTGCGGGAACTGGCATGGTGAATGGCCTGGGCAAACAGTTCTTTGCCGGTACCGCTCTCACCCGAGAGGAGAACCGGAAACTGATTGGAAGACGCCTTAAGCGCTTCGCTTTTTAAGTACTTAATTTTTCGGCTTTTACCGATGATGCTGTCCAATGTGTAGCGTGTCGAACGCAGGTTGAGTAGCTCCTGTTCGTACAATTTTACCTTGGATTCCAGAAGAGAGAGCTTCCGGGCCAATTTGCCCACGTCTTTGACGTCCTTGAACATCACTTGCCCAAAGACCGCGATAACTTTGCCGTCTCTTTTAATGGGTATGCGTTGGACCACCATTTTTTGACCCATGATATCCTGAGAATGGTTGATTTCAGGCTTCCCGGTTTTCGCCACGATGTGCATGCGACTGTTTTCGATGGCTTCCGTACAGTGCCGGCCGATCTGCTCCGCCGGATTCAAGCCCAGAAAATGCCCATAGGGTCCGTTGAAGTGCGTAATGATGCCATTTGCATCCGTAACCATGGAACCGTTGTAAATACTCTCAAAAATCTGCTTGTACATTTCTAGTTGCTCGCAGACTCTCTTTATACCTTTCTAAATTCTTTGTACCTGTCATTGTCGGTTTTCCAGTGTAGTGTTAATTGTTTGCTAAGAACTTATCTCTAAATAGTTTTTTTGCCCAATCTCCGTGTTGATTCATCGTTCCAAGTCCTCGACATACTTCAGTATGCCTGTGGGCTGAAACTCGGATCCGCCTTGACCTTGGACCAAAATCCTAATTTTGAGATGGCTTATAGTCGACTTTTTGGCCAACGGTCAGCGCAAAACCGTTAATTGTATCAAAATATCGACATGTATAAAATTTGCTACATTTTTTTATAGCGCCATCTTTTTCTTGTGTCGAGATATAAAGTGAATCCACCTCATCAAATGTTTTTCATTCCTTTTGATTCGTGAATTTGACGATGGCTGTGATCGGGCCCCTTGTTTATGCGATCCAGTTTGATTGATGGTCCATAATTTGCAGGTTAAAATGAAAACAATCCATCGGAAATTGGAAAACCATGACCAGGAATGAGCCAGAGATCAGGCAGGAAGACATTCTAGTTGTTCAGGACGAACAGTTTCAAAACGACAATGTCTGCATCGTTACCGGTGCCGGCAGAGAGATCGGCCGGGAGACGGCTATCGCCGCAGCTGTCAATGGATTGATGGCGGTCGGCCTGGATATTAATGAAGAGGAGGGCAAGAAGACGCAGAAGTTTGCCCGATATCTGGTCGGTGGTGATCTTCTCTTTGACGGCGGAGTCGTCTTGACATACTAGCCCCTTAGAAGGGAAAGAAACAAACTCCGAGACGCAAAGGAGGTGATAGCCTAAATATTGCCGATTGCATTGGGTTGCACTTAAGGAGAAGTAGTTCTCATCACCGCGTCGAGCGGCTAAATCAGGATGCTTGACGTTTACCACCGGAAAAGGAGGATTTCTGATGAAACGCTTTACTTGGTTAGCGCTTGCCCTCTTTATTTTTACCGTCATAGTCACCTCAATGGTTGGAACCGCAGTGGCTGCCGATGAAGAAAAGAAGATCCTTTTGAAAGTCCCGATGGCATACCCGTCCAAGCTACCGGGTTTGGGGACCACTATCATCTGGATGTCGGAGCGGATTCAGTTGCTGAGCGATAACACCCTTATGATTAAAATATACGAACCCGGTGAACTGGTTCCGGCCTTTGAAATGCTGGACGCCGTTCACGCCGGCAAAGTCAATGCCTGCTACGGGGTTTCGGGTTACTGGTCCGGTAAGTTTCCGGCGGCCGACTTTTTTACAGCGGTGCCCTTCGGGCCGGAGGCAACCGAATATATGGCCTGGATCCACTATGGTAACGGCATGAAGCTATGGCAGGAGATGTACGACAGCAATGGCATGAACGTTAAAGTATTCCTGTGCGGCGTGCTGCCACCCGAAACTTCGGGTTGGTATGTTAAAGAGATCAATACGGTCGCCGACTACAAAGGCTTGCCGATTCGCTTCTTCGGGTTGGGCGGCAAGACCCTTCAGCAGTTGGGGGCCTCAGTCACCCTTTTGCCTGGGGGCGAGATCTTTGCCGCCTTGGAAAAGCGCGCAATTGAAGGTGCCGAATTCTCGATGCCGGCGATCGATACCAAACTCGGGTTTTACAAGATCGCCAAATACAACTATTTTCCCGGTTGGCACCAGCAGGCAACCCTGTTTGAGTTGCTGATCAACAAGGACGTCTGGAACAGCATGAGTGAACGCCAGCAGATGTTGATTGAGACGCTCTGCTTCGCAAGCACTTACAACACGATGGCTTGGACGGAATCGATCCAATATCCGGTGCTTCTCGAAAACGTCAAGAAGCACGGCGTGGCACTGAAATACTGGGACGATGACACTTTGGCGGCAATTGAAAAGGCCTGGAATGAAGTGGCGGCGGAAAATGCAGCCAAGGATCCCTTTTTCAAAAAGGTTTGGGATGATCTGCAAGCTTTCAGAAAAGATTACAAAATCTGGAAGGACTATGCATTTCTGCCGCGCCCCAAACCGCAGGCTTCGGATCTTTACGTCAAATAAACGCTGCGCTGATTATACTTTGCGGAACACGCTCGTGTTCCGCAAAGTATATTTCATTTATGGAGATATATTATTATGGCGGATGAAGATAAAAAACCTGCCAACAAGTTTTCCGACACCATCGATGGGATCATCCGGCGTGTCGGGCACGTTTTGATGTGGGCCAACTGTGTCGTGATTGCCCTGATTATCTTGCAGGTGATTCTGCGCTATGGATTCGGCCACGGGCTCGTTATTTTGGAAGAGCTGCAGTGGCATTTTTACGCTGTGGGAATCATGTTCGGTATTTCCTATGCGATCATGACCGACTCCCATGTCGGCATGGACCTGGTCTACGAGCGGCTGTCGAAGAAGTGGAAGGCGAGATGGGATATTTTTGGGACCCTGGTTTTACTTCTCCCGTTTGCTGGTTTGATTTGTTATCAAAGCATGGATTTTGTTCATGAAGCCTGGCGCTTGGGTGAGAGCTCCGTGGCGCCCATGGGGCTCTGCTGTCGCTGGGCGATCAAAGCCGTGATGCCCTTGTCTTTCGCTCTGGTGATTTTGGCTACATTGTCCCAGCTCGTCAGGAAGATAGTGGTTTTAAGGAGAGCATAACCAATGGAATTAAATGACTATCTCGTCATCTCCATGTTTGTCACCTTCATAGTGTTGCTATTTACCGGCTTTCCTATTTCATGGGTCCTGGGTGGAACGGCGGTCATATTTACGGGTGTGGGCATCATTGCCGATACATATTTCGACGCTTGGACCGGCCTGGACTTTACTGTCTTCAGCATGACGATCAATCGAATTTATCAGCTGATGTACAACTGGGTCTTGGTGGCGCTGCCGATGTTCATCTTCATGGGGTTGATGCTGGATCGCTCCGGTATTGCCGAGCGCATGATGGCATCCATGCAGAATCTGTTCGGTAAGGTGCGCGGTGGTCTGGCGGTAACGGTCTGCATGATCGGCATCATCCTGGCGGCCTCCACCGGTATCATCGGTGCCTCAGTGGTAATGCTCGGCCTATTGACCATACCAGCCATGATGCGGCAAGGCTATTCGAAGACCTTGGCCGTGGGCACCGTCGCCGGTTCCGGGACCCTGGGAATCCTGATCCCACCCAGCATCATGTTGGTCATCATGGCAGACCAGTTGGCACTTTCCGTCGGAGATCTGTTCATGGGTGCCGTGTTTCCCGGTTTGATTTTGGGGCTGTTATATATTCTGTACATCCTGGTTTTTGGTCTATTGAGGCCTCAATCCGCCCCGTTGGATCCAGACCGAAAACCGCTTCATTGGCGGATGATCTGGGATGTGTTCAAAAATATCCTACCGGCGGCCAGCCTGATCCTGGCTGTTTTGGGGTCCATTTTTGCCGGTATAACGACGCCCACCGAAGCCAGCGGTGTCGGTGCCCTGGGGGCCATCATCCTGGCCGCTATCAATAAAAAGCTCAGCTGGAGCGTTCTGAAGGAAGTGACCCAAGGCCTGCTTCAACACGACGGCTTACATATACGGTATTCTCATCGGGGCTACGGCTTTCGCGCTAGTGCTGCGCAGCCTGGGGGGTGACGAATTCATCGAGGGGATTCTAACCGGTTTGCCGTTCGGTCCTTACGGCGTCATGATTTTTATCTTGTTTTGTGTGTTTTTGCTGGGTTTCTTCCTTGACTGGATCGAGATCACTCTCATAATTCTGCCGCTGGTGGCACCCGTTGTGGCCAACCTCGGATTGAACATCGATGGTTACGGTGTCGTCGACAACCCCACGCTCGTCTGGTTCGTCATTTTGATCGCGGTTACCTTGCAGACGTCTTTCCTTTCTCCGCCGGTTGGATTCGCGCTGTTTTATCTTAAAGGGATCTGTCCCCCTGAAGTGACCCTCACGGATATATACAAGGGAGTGGTTCCCTTCATTATTCTGCAGTTGATCGGGATGTTGGTTATTGCCTTTTGGCCCCAGTTGGTCATCTGGTTGCCAGCGGTGGCCTACAAATGATAAGTTGCTGCAGGTGATTTGCGAACTTAGATGGTTTAATCACAGGGGCGGTTTATTGAAGGCTATGTTCATAAATCTAAAGGCCTTTATGGCTGTTTCCATGCTTATATGGTTCATTGCTTTGTTTCAACTTGAAAGCGCTCACTGTGCCGAACAGTACAACCTGAGCGTGACGTTGAGACTGGCTCGAACAGGGGCCTGATATTCGAAAGGGCGGTGGAAGCGATCAAAACCGCAGTGAACGAAATCAATACCCGAGGCGAAAATTTTTTACCGCCAGGCTCTCGGCGAATTTTGCGAGTCCACCAAATCGGAAATTGGACAGGAAGCGTTGCCGACTGAAGACATTGTCGTGGCCAAAGGCGCCATTGTCGATGAAATCCTGGCAACGGCTGGGGCCAGAAGTTATAATATGATCATCATGGGCCATCACATGCGCGGAAAGCTAGGCGAAGCGGTTCTCGGCAGCACGACCCGGCGGGTGCTGCGGCGCAGCCGGATACCGGTACTCCTGGTGCCGCTGCCTGAAAAAGAATTAATCATCTGACAAGGAGGGGGTCGTGAACATCGGTAGCCTTTTCTCGCGACACGCCAGATACCGCCCCGACCATCTGGCGGTGGTTTTCAAGGATCAACGCCTCACACACGCCCAGTTCAACCGCAGCATCAATCGACTGGCCAACGCTCTGCGGGCCATGGGCATCCAAAAAGGCGACCATGTCGCCACGCTGCTGCCCAACAGCCTCGAACTGCTGGAAACCTTTTGGGCCTGCGCCAAAATTGGGGCCGTGGTCGTACCCCTGAGCACGCTGCTGATGGAAAGGGCCATGAAATCCCTGCTGAACGATTCCGACACGGCTCTCGTCATCAGCACCAACGATTTCGCCGACATGCTCGACAACATAAAAAAGGACCTGACGGGTATCGCGCAGGACCGCTATTTTTTGATCGATGCTTCCGATCGCAAGGGCTATCAGGATTACCACGCATTGAAAGCGGTTGCCGAAGATAAGGAACCGGAAGGCGTATTGGTCAGCGACAGTGATCCGTTCAACATCATGTACAGTAGCGGCACCACCGGGCTCCCGAAAGGGATCGTTCACACTCACTACATCCGCGCCATGTACGCCACCATATTTGCCGGCTCCTACCGGATGACGCCCGAGAGCGTCACCATGCATGCCGGCGCCATCGTGTTCAACGGGGCCTTCGTGGACCTGATGCCCACCATGTTTATCGGTGCCACATATGTTCTGCTCGACCGTTTCGATCCGATCGATTACATCGACACCGTCGAAAAAGAAAACGTCACCCACGTGATCCTGGTACCGGCCCAGATCATTGCCTTGCTGAACGCGCCCAATTTTTCTTTCGAGAAACTCAAATCGCTGGAGATGATCCTGACCCTTGGAGCGCCGCTGCACAAAGAGCACAAGGACGCGCTGACCAAGGTGCTGCCCGGACGGTTTTACGAACTGTACGGTCTGACCGAGGGGTTTGTGACCGTACTCGACAAATTCGACTATCACGACAAGCCGGAGTCGGTCGGTGTGCCGCCGCCATTTTTCGAGATGCGCATACTGGACGAGAGAGGTCGCGATTTGCCGCCCGGGGAAGTGGGCGAAATCTGCGGCCGCAGCCCGATTCTCACGCCTGGATACTACAAACGTCCCGATCTGACGAAAGAGGCCATCAAGGACGGCTGGCTGCATTCAGGGGACATGGGTTATGTCGATGAAGACGGGTTTCTCTATCTGGTCGACCGCAAAAAGGACATGATCATCTCCGGCGGCGTCAATGTCTATCCCAGAGATATCGAGGAGGTCGTGGTCCAGCATCCAGACGTGCGCGAGGCGGCGGTCTTCGGGGCGCTGCACGACAAGTGGGGCGAAACCCCCGTGGCCGCAGTTATTCTTCATCAACAGGGGAGTGCCGAGCCCGAAGAAATAAAAAAATGGGTCAACGAGCGGGTCGGGGCCAAGTTCCAAAGACTGCACGAGGTGGTGATTATGGCGGATTTCCCCCGCAACGTGGCCGGCAAGACCCTCAAGCGGGAAATGCGGGACACTTATGGTAAAGCCAGTTAGTGTCTGCCCATAAATGTTTATCTATCAGGGGTGTTTCATCGTCCGGGTTCCCGGCTGCCAAGCAAGAAAAATGCGCCCCACCCGAAGCTTTTCTTGTGTTGGCCCAATGCAGGATTGTCTTTCCTGAATAAGAGCTATCTCAAAAAAGTTTTTACCCAATCTCCGCGTTGGTATCTCGTTCCAAGTCCTCGACATACTTCAGTATGCCTGTGGGCTGAAACTCGGATCCGCTTTGACCTTGGACCAAAATTCTAATTTTGAGATGGCTTATAACCCATTGTCAAAACTCACATCACGGCACCGATAGCCCAGGGGACGAACTCAGCTTCACCGTAACCGTAGTGCTCGCTTTTCACCCGGACGCCCGACGCCGCATCGAGAATGCTGCGGAATATGGCGTGACCCATTTCTTCGACGTCGGCTTCCCCGTCTATAATTCTTCCGCAGTTGATGTCCATATCATCGATCATGTGCCGATACATCGGCGTGTTCGATGCCAGTTTGAGTGTCGGTACCGGGTTGAAGCCGCAGACCGTCCCCCTTCCGGTCGTAAAGCAAACCATATTCGCGCCGCCGGCAATCATTCCGGTAATGGACACCACATCGTAGCCCGGCGTGTCCATGAAAACCAGGCCCGTGCCGGATACCCTCTGGGCATATTCATACACGCCTTGCAGAGACGTAGATCCGCATTTGGCCACCGCCCCGAGGGATTTTTCAAAGATCGTCGTAATGCCGCCGGCCTTGTTGCCGGGGGTCGGGTTGTTGTTGATCTCTCCGCCATGAAGGGCGGTATACTCCTCCCACCACCGGATGCGTCGGATCAGTTTTTCGGCTGTTTCCGTATCGACTGCCCGGCGGGTGAGCAGGTGCTCCGCTCCATAAATTTCCGGCGTTTCGCTCAAAATGGCCGTCCCGCCGTTGGCCACCAGCAAGTCCACCGCCTTTCCAAGGGCGGGATTGGCACTGATGCCTGAATATGCATCCGACCCGCCACATTCGAGCCCTAAAACGATGTGATCAGCCGGCACCGGCTGTCTGGCAACCGTGTCGACGGCCGGGAGCATTTCCCTGATGGCCGATACGCCGCCTTTTACGGCCGCGTTTGTTCCACCGACTTGTTGAATGTCGACGGATTTCAGCCGGGCGCCGGTGAGCAAACCGGTGGCCTCGATCAAACAATCGAGATGGTTGACTTCACAGCCGAGCCCCACCAGCAATACGCCACCCAAGTTGGGGTGCCGGGCATAGCCGGCCAGAACCCGTTGCAAATATACGAGCCCCTCGCTTCCGGGTCTGTGGCAGCAACCGGCACCGTGGCCCAGGACGACGACACCGTCCACACGGGGATAATCGTTGGCGATCTCGGTTTTCACTTCGTCGGCAATGAATCGGGCGACGCTCGAAGAACAGCTGACCGTCGAGAGAACACCGATGAAATTCCGGGTGGCGACACGGCCATCCGGGCGAACGATCCCGTTGAAGCGGGCTCGTTCATTTGCAGGTATAGACACGGGAGGGGGGTCGTTTTTTCCGATCTCGTAATCCCTCTTGAAATGGCCCGTGGTGAGGTTATGGGTGTGCACATGCTGGCCGGCGGATATGTCGCGGGATGCAAAGCCGATGATCTGGCCGTATTTGTAAACCGCTGCATTTGACTGGATATCGCGAACGGCCAGTTTGTGCCCGGCGGGAATCGGTTCTTTGGCTATAATTGATCCGGCAGTGTCGGATTCCCCTGCTGCGAAGCCGTCCACTGCCACTGCCACATTGTCGATTTCGTCGAAGCGGATGATTTTTGTTCGGGTAGGTACCATCTTATTCTCATTTCAAAGCCCTGAAATTACATTATGGCGGGCCGACCAATTTTTACCGGTAGATTTACACGTGCACCCAGCGATGACCGCTTACCAGTTGGCTGTGTCTCCGGTCAGGGCATTGAAAAACACGAAAGTAAATGCGTCGTCCCTTGTCGGCCGATGGTGTTCGTAATACAAACTGTCGTTGGCGTCCGATTTTGTATTCGCTCCCCTCCCCCTGAAGTGGCCTTGGGGCGCGTTAAACCCTGCCGGGCCCTATCCTTCGATCCCCGACGCCTTGCGCACCGCGCGTGCGATGACCGAGATGTCCTCATCGCCGTGGCCGCAGGCAATCAGGCCCGTTTCGGCCTGCTCAACATAAGCGGCAACCGGAAGCGTGACGCCCAGTTCACGGGCCACCTCCAGGGCGATGGTCAGGTCTTTGCGGTGCAACTGAACTTTGAACCCGAGGGGATAGTCGTTTTTGACCATGTTGCCCGACCGGTTGACCATAGCCCAGGACCCGGCCGCACCGCCGCCGACCGCGGCGACGACTTTTACCATGTCCAAGCCGGCTTTCAATCCCAGAGCAATCCCTTCGGCCACACTCCAATACGTGCCGGCGACGACGATCTGATTGATGGCTTTGGTCATTTGGCCGGCACCGATGGCGCCGATGTGAGTGATGGTCGTACCCATGGCTTCCAATACGGGGCGGGCCTTTTCCAGATCGAGGGGCTCACCGCCGACCATTATCGAAAGCGTGCCTTTCTGGGCTCCCTCGGAGCCTCCGGAGACTGGTGCATCCAGCATCCGTATCCCTTGAGCAGAGAGGGCCTTCGCGATGCGCCGGGTTGCCGTGGGGCTGATGGTGGACATGTCGATAACAATGGCTCCCCTCGGTGCGCCCTGGACAACGCCATTCTCTCCGAGGACAATGGCCTCGACATCCGGGGTATCGCTGACGCAGGTGACCACGATGTCCGCGTTCACGGCGGCCGCCGCCGGAGTATCGGCGCGCTGGGCGCCTGCATCGGCCAAC
This sequence comes from uncultured delta proteobacterium, assembly GCA_963792945.1. Lineage (GTDB taxonomy): Bacteria > Desulfobacterota > Desulfobacteria > Desulfobacterales > SG8-13 > JARFQH01. Next base: position 210,264 of record CAWBYM010000008.1, read on the forward strand.
GGAATTTCTTTTTCTCTGGAGCGGTTGTGAACGGTCAGCGTATGTCCCGCTTTCAGTATGTTGAGTGCCATCGGTGATCCCATGGTTCCCAATCCGATAAATGCGACTTTCATTTTTCTTTTCTCCTTTCTCTGGATCTCAGGCCTCACCGAATGATCTTGCCGGTGACGGTCATCGGAAGGGATTCGATAAATTCAACGAGGCGTGGATATACGTGAGCGGCGAGCCTGTGCCGGATAAAATTTTGAATGTCGTTTTCGAGCGTTTCATCGGCAGTTTGCTCCGGTTTCAGGGCATTGGGGCAACAAAATGGCTATCCGTTCGCCGCGTTTCACCCCAAGGCCGACAAGGGCATTGGCTAATTGGTTCGAGGCCGTTTCGAACTCGCCGAAAGTGTATCGGTCGACTTCACCGGACGCTTTCTCGTGGATCAAGGCCACGCGCGCGGCTGGTTGGCGCGCTTGTCGCAGATGTCGATTCCCATGTTGTAGACTTCAGGCACCTGCCACCTGAAGGATCGATCAACCCCATCGTATGTTTTGCCCGGTTCAAGCATGTTGTTTTCCTCAAGCGAAAATTTTTCCTGGATTCATGAGGCCTTTCGGGTCTAGCAGAGCCTTGATTCGGCGCATCAGCTCATAACTGTCACCATGCTCCAGCGGCATAAATTTTCGTTTACCAATGCCGATGCCGTGTTCGCCGGTGCAGGTTCCGCCCAGCTCGACGGCGCGGGTGACAATGCGGTCGTTAATCGTTTCTATCCGGGACCATTCGGCGAAGTCGTCCGGATTTCCCACCAAGACCACATGCAGGTTTCCGTCACCGGCGTGGCCGAAGACATAGCCGACAGCGCCAAATTGATCGACGAGACCTTGGGCAAAAACGACCATGTCAGGATATTGGGAAATCGGAACGGCAGCGTCGACGACAAGGGTGTCTTTTCCGGGGTGGGCGCGGTGGATCGTCTCCCAGGCTTCGTGACGGGCCCGCCAAAGATCTTGCCGCTGCCGCTCATCGATACCGGTTTTGAACAGAGTGGCGCCACAGTCCCTGCAGATTTCTTCGGCCAGGACAGCGATCTCCTCCAACATGGCCCGGCTGATCCCGTGGAACTCACAAAACAAGGTCGGTTGTTCCGCCAAGCCGAGGTGTTTTTCCCGGTTCATCAATCCGATCAACTGCGGCGGAAGAAGTTCAAGCGCCGCAGGTTCGATACCGGAACCGATCAGCACCGCCACCGCATGGGACGCGTCTTCGAGGCGATCGAAGGCGGCCGTTGCGGCCAGGTGGTGGGAGGGAATACCGGTCAGACGGAGGGTCGCCTCGGTCACGATGCCCAAGGTCCCTTCCGAGCCGACGAAAAGGCGGGTCAGATCGTATCCGGAAGAGGATTTGGGCGCTTTGCAGCCGGTGTGAATGACGTCGCCACCGGGAATGACCACCGTCAGGCGCATGGTGAAATCTTTAGTGGCACCGTACTTTACGGTTTGAACACCGGATGCGTTGTTGGCGATCATTCCTCCGATGGTGGCATCCGCGCCGGGGTCCGGTGGGAAAAACAATCCGTGCTTCCCGGTCTGGCGGTTAAGCTCTTTGCGCAATACGCCGGGTTGAACGTCGGCCTGCAGGTCCTGCGGCCGGATGGCGAGGATACGGTCCATACGGGTCAAATCAACGACCAGTCCGCCGTGCACAGGAACCGGGTTTCCCTCCGTACTGGTGCCGGCCCCCCAGGGTGTCACTGGCACCTCCCGGGTATAGGTCCACCTGAGAATGGCGGAAACCTCGGCAGTGGTTTCGGGCCAGACGACGGCTGCCGGCCGTTTGCCCCGGTGGGGGGAAATGTCGCGGCGGTGCAGGTCTAGGTGGGACCGGCCGGTGGAGAGGCGATCCGGCGAGACCAGTTGCGTCAATTCCAGAATCTGTTTTTGATCAAGCGTGTTCATTTGAGTTCCCTAATCGGTGTGGGCCAATCAAAAGACCCCGGGTGCGCTCCGGGGCCTGAAGCGATGAAGTGTGCTTCCAGTCGATCGGTTTTTCGGAATGTTTAGGGCGGCTGAATCCGCTTTTCAGGGGATATGCACAGGATGCACACAGCGTCGCGATAGAGTCGAAGCCGCTGTTTTGAAACGCCAAAATGTTCTGGCGAGCTACTTCCCGTGCGGCATGTTTTCGCCCATCATTACCGCCGGCAGTCCGCAGCAGGATTGGTCCCCCGGAAAATCGAGGGCCACCTCCATTATTAACTGTGGGCTCTCGGAACTGTCAAGACAAAAGGGTCACATTCCGAGCCGGAAAGGAGAGTCGGGCATGCGGTCCTCCCGCAGTTGCAAAACCGGCAATTTATATTTGACATTTGCGTAGAGAAACGTTAGTCAAGAATACCGACCGGTTGGTATTTTGTATTTACTGGGTGAGAACGAATCGATGCAAAAAAAACTTCAGGGACTTAAAACCCGGCAAAACATCATCGACAAATCATTGCAGCTTTTTTCCGTAAAGGGTTTCTTCAACACATCCGTAAACGATATCCTCAAGGAGACCCAGCTCACAAAGGGGGGGCTTTACGCGCATTTTAAAAGCAAGGAAGACATCTGGTACGCCGCATACGAAAGAGCGGTGGATATTTGGAAGGGGATTATTTTCCGAAGTATGCGCGATGTTGCCGACCCGTTTGAACGACTCAAGGTGCTTATCGACAGGCATCTTGGAGAATACATCGGGAAGAACACATTCAGGGGGGGCGGCTTCTTTCTCAATATGCTGATTGAGTTTTCCGGTCAATCTCAATCGAAAACAGATCACATCCTCGAGGGTTTCGAACGGTATTCCCGCCTTATCGAATCGTGGATCGAGGACGCCAAAATGGCGGGAACCGTAAGAAAGAGCATCAATAGCGGCGAAGCCGGCAGTTTTATCGTGACCTCTTTTTATGGTACGACGGCCTTGTATACCGCGTCGAAGGATCCCCTGGTTTTACAAAAAACCATCAACCAGCTTCATTTTTTCATCGACTCTCTTAAAACCGGATCGAATGAACGCTTCGATGGGGCCTGACTGGATTGCAGGATGCCCAGAACGCCCAATCGATTCAGCCGAGCAATAGGTTTGACTTTGGCACCATTTTATATATAGGAAATAATTTAACAACACACCCATGGGAACACCGATGCTAAAGGAGTAGATTATGGCGGAACATCCGAAATTGAAAAACTGGAAAGAACTGGCCTCCAAACAGATGAAAGGACAACCGGTCGAAAGTCTGAACTGGAATACCCCGGAAGGGATTACGGTCAAGCCGCTTTACACGGCTGAAGACATTGCCGAAATGCCCCATGTCAACACCCTGCCCGGATACGCTCCGTACGTGCGGGGCCCCATGGCAACCATGTACGCCGGCCGACCGTGGACCATCAGGCAATATGCGGGTTTTTCGACGGCCAAGGATTCCAATGCCTTTTATCGCAGAAATCTGGCCGCCGGGCAAAAGGGGCTTTCCGTGGCCTTCGATTTACCCACCCACCGTGGTTACGATTCGGATCACCCCCGGGTGGTTGGAGATGTTGGCAAAGCCGGTGTCGCCATCGATTCCGTCGAGGATGTCAAAATACTGTTCGATCAGATTCCGCTCGATCAGATGAGTGTGTCGATGACCATGAATGGAGCCGTTTTGCCCATAATGGCCGGCTATATCGTTGCCGCAGAGGAGCAGGGGGTCAAACAGGAGCAATTGACCGGGACCATTCAAAACGACATCCTCAAAGAATACCTGACCCGCAACACCTATATCTACCCACCCGAACCCTCCATGCGGATTGTGTCGGACATCATTGAATTCTGCTCCCAAAACATGCCCAAGTTCAACACCGTCAGTATCAGCGGCTACCACATGATGGAAGCCGGTGCCGATTCGGTCCTACAATGTGCTTTTACCCTGGCCGACGGTGTGGAGTATGTGCGTGCGGCTCTCAATGCCGGGCTGGACATCGACACATTCGCACCCCGGCTTTCCTTTTTCTTCGGGGTCGGGATGAACTTTTTCATGGAAATCGCCATGCTCAGGGCGGCCCGTTTCCTATGGCATGAACTCGTCAGCAAGTTCAATCCCAAGAATCCGCGCTCCTCGATGCTGCGAACCCATGTTCAAACATCGGGTTGGAGTTTGACGGAGCAGGATCCCTACAACAACATTATCCGGACGACACTGGAAGCGCTGGCGGCGGCCCTGGGTGGAACCCAGTCCCTGCACACCAATTCTTTCGACGAGGCCGTCGGCCTGCCGACCGATTTTTCCGCCCGAATCGCCCGCAACACCCAGCTGATCATTCAGGAGGAATCACAGGTCTGCCATGTCGTCGATCCTCTGGGAGGTTCTTACTATATAGAGGCGTTGACCGCCGACATCGTCACGGAGGCCCGAAAGATAATCGACGAGGTTGAAGAAATGGGTGGCATGGCCAAAGCCATAGAAACAGGGATGCCCAAGATGCGTGTCGAAGAAGCGGCCGCCCGCCGTCAGGCCCGCATCGACCAGGGGCTCGACGTGATCGTCGGGGTCAATAAATACAAGATCAAAGACGAACCGCTGAAAGACATTTTAGAAGTCCCGAGCACCGTTCGCGATGAACAGGTGGCCCGGTTGAAAGAAATCAGAGCGACCCGTGACGCAGATGCGGTCAAACAGGCGCTGACAGCCGTGACGCAGGCCGCCGAAACCAAAGGCAACCTGCTGGCGGCCTGCATACCCGCTATGCGGGCGCGGGCCACCGTGGGTGAGGTCTCGGAGGCCATGGAAAAAGCCTTCGGGCGCTTTGTCGCAACGACCCGCTGCATTTCCGGCGTCTTTGCCGCCGAGTACGGCGAGAGCGAAGTCTTCGAATCCCTAAAAAAGCGCACCGGCGCGTTCAAGGAGCGTGAGGGTCGACGACCCCGGATTCTCGTCACCAAGATGGGACAGGACGGCCATGATCGGGGAATCAAGGTCATCGCCACCGCTTTTGCCGACATGGGTTTTGACGTCGATATCAGCCCCATGTTCCAGACACCGGAAGAAGCTGCCAAGATGGCCATTGAAAACGATGTCCATGTGGTCGGCGTGTCCAGTTTGGCGGCGGGGCACAAGACGCTGGTACCCGGCCTCGTTGCCGCGCTAAAAAAAGAAGGAGCCGAAGACATAAGGGTCGTCGTCGGGGGAGTAATCCCGCCCAATGACTACGGATACCTCAACACGGCCGGTGCCGCGGCTGTGTTCGGGCCGGGGACGCCGGTCGTCGAGTCGGCCAACAAAGTGCTCGACATCCTCGAACAAAAGGCCTGATCGACAGACCGCGGCCGTTAAGGTTTCAAGCGGGCACCGACGCAACGCCGCCAGGCAGACACACGGGTTGAAAGGGGTTGATTTCTAATGAATGCCCATTGCCGTGGAATATGCCGGAGACATGACGGCCTTTTTGCGTGGTGTGAAAAATGACGGTCTTTATTCAAGTTTTTGCTTGACAACAAGTACACAGTATAGAAATGTGACAGTTTACGCTTTCCATATTAAAAAAATCGACATCGACTTTGACCCCTTCCCGCCACCTCGCTTTGGGTGTGACGGAAAAATCAGGTGATATGAAAGGATCGTGAGAATGGGCGTTGTGCAAGATAAATTGAAAGAACTCAGAAAGCTGGAGGAAAAAATCCGGCAGATGGGTGGCGAAAAGGCCGTTGCCAAACATAAGGAGAAAGGCAAACTGACCGCTCGTGAGCGGCTGAAGATGCTTTTCGACAAAGGGACGTTCCGGGAAATCGATGCGTTTGTCGAACACCGCTGCACCAATTTCGGTATGGAAAAAGTCGACATCCCCGCGGACGGTGTCATCACCGGTCACGGTTTGGTTGACGGACGGCCGGTTTTTGCTTTTTCACAGGATTTTACCGCCCGTGCGGGGAGCCTCGGTGAGATGCATTCCCGCAAAATCTGCAAGGTGATGGACTTGGCTTTGAAGGCCGGAGTGCCCTTCGTTGGAATCAATGATTCAGGTGGCGCCCGAATTCAAGAGGGGGTCGATGCCCTGTCCGGTTACGGCCAGATTTTTTATCGGAATTCAGTGGCCTCCGGCGTCATCCCACAAGTTTCAGCCATCATGGGTCCGACAGCCGGCGGCGCCGTCTACTCGCCGGCGATGACTGACTACGTTTTTATGGTGAAAAATACCAGCTACATGTTCATTACCGGGCCGGAAGTCATCAAGGCTGTCACCGGGGAAGAAATCAGCTTCGAGGAACTCGGCGGTGCCATGACCCATAACGAGAAAAGCGGAGTGGCGCATTTTGCCTGCGAAAGTGACGAGGATGCCATTCAGCAGATCAAGCGGTTGCTTTCCTTCTTGCCGGCCAACAACATGGAAGACCCGCCGATTGTGGTTGCAGGCGACAACCCCAAACGCACCGATCCGGCACTGAATGCCATCATTCCGGACAATCCCAACCAGTCCTACGATGTCAAAGACATCATCCGCAGCATCGCCGACAATGGTGACTTTTTCGAACCTCACCAGTATTTCGCCAAAAACATGATGGTCTGTTTCGCCCGCTTGAACGGGCGAACCATCGGCATCATCGCCAATCAACCCAACGTTTTGGCCGGCTGTCTGGACATTGACGCTTCAGACAAGGCCACACGTTTCATCCGTTTTTGCGATGCCTTCAATATACCGTTGTTGACCATTGCTGACGTACCCGGGTACCTCCCCGGCAGCCAGCAGGAATGGGGGGGAATCATTCGTCACGGCGCCAAACTCCTGTGGTGTTATTCCGAAGCCACGGTGCCCAAGCTTCTGCTCATCACCCGCAAGGATTATGGCGGATCGTATCTGGCGATGTGTTCGAGGGACCTTGGGGCCGATATGGCTTTTGCCTGGCCGACGGCCGAGATTGCCGTTATGGGAGCCGCCGGGGCCGCCAACATCATCCATCGTAAGGAAATAAAGGAAGCAGCGGATCCGGGGGCCAAACGCAAGGAGAAAATCCAGGAGTACGAGGCGCTTTTTTCCAACCCTTATCGGGCGGCCAACAGGGGGTACATCGATGCCATCATCGAGCCGAGCCAGACACGGCCGCGCCTGATCGAGGCGCTTGAGATCATGTGCAACAAACGCGAACTGCGGCCACCCAAGAAGCACGGCAATATCCCTCTTTAGGCAAAGAGACGAAAAAGGCCGGGCAGATCCGGATTAATCAGTACGGTTATGCTCCAGCGGTCGGGTGAGCCCATTATTGATGTCCATCTTTGAAACGGAGCGATCATGGCATTGGATAAAAAGAGAGCAGCGGCTGTAGCCGCGGTGATGAATTATATCAAGAGCGAGGAAGAAGTGGTGGCCGCGCAAGCCATGTCGGGGCGGGTTGCCGGACAACAGACATCGGGGCCGGTTTCGATCAGCCTGTGGGGAGTGAGCGGTCGGCAGGCGATGATGCAGATGCGGAATTTAATGCAGATGAAAAGCTTTCACGGCACGACGTACCGTTAGATCATCCACTAATTTTAGGAAATATATATAAGAGGAGATTCTTAATATGCACGACCACGATCAAGTCAAAGGCACCAAGATGAATTACAGTGAAGACCGGCCCAAAGCGGAAAACCCGTTGAAAATAGAGGACTTGACCCTGCGTGACGGGCATCAGTCCCTGTTTGCCACCCGTGGACGCACGGAAGATATGATTCCGGTGGCCGAGATGATGGACGAGGTGGGTTTCTGGGCACTCGAAACATGGGGCGGGGCCACCTTCGATACCATGCACCGCTTTCTGAACGAAGATCCATGGGAAAGGATCCGCACGCTCAAGCGCTACATCAAAAAAACACCCTTTTCCATGTTGCTTAGGGCCCAGAACCTGGTCGGTTACCGCAACTATGCCGACGATGTCGCCAAGGCTTTTGTGGACCGTGCCTGCGCCAACGGAATGGACATCTTCCGGACGTTCGATGCCTTGAACGATTACCGAAATTTTGAGACCGTGGTTCCCGTGATCAAGGAAAACGGCAAGCATTTCCAGGGCTGTATTTGTTACACCTTGACCGAACCGCGTTTGGGCGGAGAGGTTTACAATCTCGAATACTACGTCAACAAAGCCAAAGACCTTGAGGCTATGGGTGCTGACAGTATTTGTGTCAAAGATATGGCCGGGCTGATTGCTCCCTACGACGCGTATGAAGTCATAAAGGCCCTCAAAAATGCAGTGAAGGCTCCGATTCACTTACACAGCCATTTTACGTCCGGCATGTCACCGATGAGCATGCTTAAAGCAATCGAGGCCGGGGTTGACATCATCGATACGGTCATGACGCCCTATGCTTACCGCACCTCGCATGCGGCCATCGAGCCCCTGGTCATGACGCTGTTGGGGACCAACCGGGACACCGGATTCGACATCAAACAGCTGGCCCTGATTAACGAAATCTTAGAAAAAGAAATCATGCCCAAATACAAGCATCTGCTGGACGACTCTAAAATGTCGATTATCGATATCAATGTGCTGCTGCACCAGACACCGGGAGGAATGCTTTCCAACCTAGCTAACCAGCTACGGGAAATGGATGCCTTGGACAGGATCGACGATGTTTACAGGGAATTGCCGCGGGTTCGTAAGGAGCTGGGTCAGATCCCCCTGGTCACGCCCACCAGCCAGATCGTGGGGATTCAGACTGTCAACAACGTGCTCTTCGATGACGAAAATGAACGGTATAAAATGATCACAGGTCAAGTCAAAGACCTCTGCTATGGTCTATACGGTAAAACCGCTATCCCGATCGATCCGGAAGTCCAGAAAAAAGCTCTCAAAGGATACGATAGAGGCGAAAAACCGATTACTGTCAGACCGGCCGAGGTGCTCGAACCGGAATTGGAAAAAGCCAAAGCCGAAACCGAAGGATTGGCCGTGGATCTGGACGATGTCATCCTTTATGCGCTTTATCCGGTCACCGGGAAAAAGTTTCTAAAATGGAAATACGGCAAGGAAGAGCCGCCGGCGGAAGTCCGACCGCGAAGCCTGGAAAAGGCGCTGAAGGAGCAGGAACTGATCAAGAAAGCCAAGGCAGGGTTGCTCGTTGAGAAGGACGCCAAGAAAGAGGGGCCGCCTAAGAGCGAGGCCCTGCGGACCTTTAATGTTTACGTGGAAGATGATTATTTTGAGGTGGGTGTCGACGAGGTCGGCGGCTCGCCCGTGCTCAGCTATATCCAGCAGATGCCGGCCATGCCGGCCGCACCGATGGCGATGCCGGCGGCTGCGCCTCCCGCGCCGGCAGTCAAGGCGGCGCCCGCACCCGCAGCCGCCAAGGAAGCGGCGCCCGCACCGGCACCCGCGGTGGCGGATGTCGAAGGGACGCCCCTGAAGGCTCCCATGCCGGGTATGATCGTCAACTTCAAGAAAAAGGTTGGTGATTCGGTCAGTGAAGGCGAAACTGTGGTGATCCTCGAGGCGATGAAGATGGAGAACGCCCTGCCGTCCCCAGTCAACGGCACCATCAAGGCCGTCAACTATGCAAGCGGTGATTCAGTGCAAAAGAACGATGTGCTGGCAATTATCGGCTGATTTTCTTGTCGGGGGGCGGTGTTCAAGCTCACATTTCTGCGCCACTCTTCTGAAATGTCTGTGAGGTTGTTTTTCGGACACCTCACAGGCATTTCTCACCCCGCCTCAGATCACGATCCCGCCTCCCAAACGATTCGATCCGAAAAATCCGGCTAGGCCGCAGCGACAGGGATCGGAGAAATACCAGCCAGTAACCCGGGCCAGTTGTAGCCTTCGGGCATCGGATATATGAATGCACCATTTCTGACTCAATCGATGTGTTTGCCTGTACATTCATTTCGTTATCATTAGGATGGGGGTCTTAAGGAAGGAGCGAAAGAGATGAAAATTCACGAGTATCAGGCCAAAGCGTTGTTCAATAAGTTCGAAGTGCCGGTTCCCGAAGGCGGAATCGCCACTTCGACGGATGAGGCCAAGACCGTGGCAGACAAACTGGGTGGGTACCCGGTGGTCGTCAAAGCCCAGATCCATGCCGGAGGCCGTGGAAAGGGGGGCGGGGTGAAGCTGGCCAAATCCCCCGCGGAAGTTGAAAGCCTGGCCGGCCAGATTCTCGGCATGACGCTGGTCACCCACCAGACTGGACCGGAAGGCCGGGTGGTGAAAAAGATCCTCGTGGAACAGGGCCTCAATATCGCCAAGGAACTTTACCTGAGCATCATCCCGGATCGGTCGACGGCCCAGATCGTCATCATGGCCAGCGAGGCCGGCGGAATGGACATCGAGGCGGTGGCGGAGAGCAGCCCGGAGAAAATCATAAAGGTGTATGTCAATCCGCTTCAGGGGATTCAATCGTACCATTGCCGGGAGGCGGCATTCGGTTTGAACTTGCCGCCGGCAGCGATCAAACCGTTTTCCGGTATGTTGTTCAACCTCTATAAATTGTTTGTGTCGTATGATTGTTCCCTGGTGGAAATCAATCCTCTGGTGCTGACGGCCGATAATGCCGTAATTGCTCTGGATGCCAAGGTGAATTTCGATGACAATGCCTTGTTTCGTCACAAGGATATCCTTGAGTTCCGCGACCTGGACGAAGAAGACCCGCTGGAAGTCGAGGCATCGAAATTCAACCTGAACTATATCAACCTGGACGGCAATGTCGGAAACATGGTCAACGGTGCCGGGTTGGCCATGGCCACAATGGATATTATCAAACTGGCGGGTGCCGAACCGGCTAATTTTCTGGATGTCGGCGGTGGGGCCAGTGCGGAGATGGTGGAAAACGGATTCCGGATCATCCTCAGCGACAAGAACGTCAAAGGAATCCTTATCAATATTTTCGGTGGCATTTTGCGTTGCGACGTTCTGGCCCAGGGAGTGGTGGAGGCCGCTAAAAAGACCGGTATCAGTGTGCCGGTTGTCATACGCATGGAAGGAACCAATGTCGACGAAGGCCGGCGAATTTTGGCCGAGTCCGGCTTGAACCTGACCACGGCGGTGGATCTGAAAGATGCAGCGATGAAGGTGGCTGACATCGTGCGGTCATGAGATTGATGCCAATCCTCACTCTGCCCCTGTTTACGATGTCTCACGGATGCAAGGACGCGGTTCAACCGAATATTGACGAAAACAGGGCGGTTTTGGGGCCAACGGATGATCGACGCGTAGAGGGCCAACGATACTGAATGACCTTATTTCCAAGGGTGTCAAGCTAACGGTCAAGCTGGAGAGGGAAAAACGATGAGCATTTTCGTTGATAAAAACACACGGGTTGTGGTTCAGGGTATTACAGGTCGAGAGGGCATGTTTCACACCAGGCAGTGCATTGATTACGGCACCCAAATCGTGGCCGGAGTTACACCGGGAAAGGGCGGCCAGAAAATGGATGCCGTTCCGGTTTTCGATACGGTGAAAGATGCGGCCAGGGAAACAGGCGCCGATTGCACCATGATATTCGTGCCGCCCCCCTTCGCCGCCGACGCGATCATGGAATCCGTTGATGCCGGTTTGGCCGTGATCGTTGCCATCACCGAAGGCATTCCGGTGCTCGACATGATGAGGGTTAAAAATTACATGCAAGGAAAACCCTCGCGGCTAATCGGACCCAACTGCCCCGGCATCATCACCCCCGGCGAGTGCAAGGTCGGGATCATGCCGGGCCCGATTCACCAGCCCGGCGGTCCCATCGGGGTGGTGTCCCGCTCCGGGACCCTTACCTATGAAGTGGTTCACCAACTCACGGGGGAAGGCATCGGCCAAACGACCTGCCTCGGCATCGGCGGTGATCCGGTCAACGGAACCAATTTCATCGATTGCTTGGACGCTTTTGAGAAGGATCCTGCAACCAAGGGGGTCGTCATGGTAGGGGAAATTGGGGGCAATGCCGAGGAAGAAGCCGCGGCGTTCATAACCAGGAAAGTGACCAAACCGGTGGTGGGCTTCATTGCGGGTCTGACGGCACCCCCGGGTCGACGCATGGGACATGCCGGGGCTATTATCAGCGGAAGGAGCGGCACGGCCCAAAGCAAAATTGATGTGATGAAAGAAAGCGGTATCCACGTATGCGAAGATCTGGGTACTTTCGGCAAATTATGTGCAAAGGTTTTTAAATAGGGGGTCTGCTGAGCTTTCGCTGCCGAGCGGTTGCGGTGAATGAAGTTGATTCAGACAATCGATCACTCAATTGACAGTGTTCAGTGCCTGGCATTTGGTGCCTGTACAAGCCCAGAATATTGCCAGCAGTCACGGAACACTTTTTTTATCTGACCCAAGGCCGGCTCTCCCAATACCGGGCTGTTTCGGGTTTTATAGAGGCTCAAAGCGATGCACGAAATGGGCATTGCCATGCAGATCATCGAGATCGCCACGGCATCGATCCCGGAAAACATGGCCCGTGCGCGGGTGGAGCGGATCAACCTGAAAGTCGGTAAACTGTCAGCCATTGTTGCCGACAGCCTTCGCTTCTGCTTCGAGGTGGCGGTAAAAAATACGGCTTTGGAAGGGGCCGAACTGGCCATCGAAGAAATTCCGGTTGTGGCGAAATGCCAGACTTGCGGCGTCGAGTGGACGATAGAATCTCCCGTGTTCGTTTGCAGTCGATGCCAGGGGGGTCAAATAGAACTTCTATCTGGACGCGAACTGGATATCGAATCGATCGAGGTGAGTGATAAAAACAATTGACGCTCCGGTCAACAAGAAAACCGGCTGGCCTGGAGAATTTAACGATAGGGTGCCGAAGAGAAAAATGGAAACGTCAAGATCAATCAATCCGCATCTAGTGCTGCCCGGTGAGAAACACATCGTTCATCGGCACCGCGACCATTCCCGCATCCACGATCATAGCCATGCAGGCCAACCGGGCGGCGGATCGCCTACACGTAAAGGCGGGGTGAACGAGATCAAAGTCGTCCGCAGAGTGCTGGATGCGAACGATTTTGTGGCTGAACAAAACCGAAAATTGTTTCGGGAAAAAAAAGTGTTCGTCCTGAACATGATGAGCAGTCCCGGTTCCGGAAAGACCACGACCCTGGAGAAGACGCTGGCACGCATCATGACCAAGATCCGCAGTGCGGTGATTGTCGGGGATATTTGCACCACCAACGATGCCGATCGTTTGGCCCGCAGTGGGGCACCTGTCGTACAGATCAATACCGACGAGTTCGGTGGGGCCTGCCATCTCGCCGCCCACGTCATTGACAAAGCGGTGGACGGAATCGACCTCGACGGGGTGGACCTGCTGGTTGTTGAAAATATTGGCAACCTGGTCTGCCCGGCAGAGTTCGACATTGGGGAAGACTGCCGGGTCGTAGTGCTCAGCGTGACCGAAGGCGAGGATAAACCCGCCAAATACCCGTTGATGTTCCGTGAGTGCGATGCCGCCCTGCTCAACAAAATAGACCTGTTGCCTTACCTCGATTACGACCGTGCCATGGCGGTTCAAACGATCCAACAAGTTCACCCAGGTCTTCCGGTCTTCGAGTTGTCGGCCAAGACTGAGGAGGGATTCGACCCTTGGATCGAATGGTTGACGCACAAAGTGAAAAGGAAGGCCATGACCGGCTGAGAGTCAAAGACCGGTGGAAACGTTCTGCCTTCAGGCAGATTAATAGGGTGGGTTACCTTTCGAGCAGAAACAGTTGAATGTATTTGGGGTTGAGGTCGGCAGCATCCACACGGCCGCATTGATCTTCGATTTCGGCAAAGAGAGATTCCAGGGCAGGCCCGAGTTTACCGGCGATCTCAAAATCGTCGAGTCCGGAGCGGCGGCTGAGCCAATTTAAAAAAGACGATTTCATTTCCGCCTTTATCTGCGGTTCCTTTGTGTCCGATCGCCAAAGACCGCTAAAAAAATCACGGAATTCCCCGAGCTGCAAAAAGCGGAGGGTATTGCCGCTGCCGATTCGGTCGAGAACCCAAAAAGTCAGTAACAGGTTTTTATACGTCAGAAATCTTCTGCCGGCCAGTGAGTCTAATCGAAAATCCAACAACGAGAGCAGGTTGTCGATGGCGATAATATCATCGAGGATCGCCTCGGACATTCGTAAATCCTCGACGGAACCGAACTCACGGTACATGCGTCCGGTTCGGTAGTTATCGAAAAACAGCGGTTTTTTTACCAGCAGGCCTCCCAGAACGCCGAGTTTCTCCTCATCCCAGAAAGTCAACGACAGCCCCTGGCGGGCAAACCAGGCCATATCCATCCACTTCTGAGTTCGCCATTTGAGATCCAGTGCCTGGCTGTAGCCGATTCGGAAAATGTCTGCCAGTAAATGATGCTGAACGAGGTCGGCAAAACGGTTGCCGGGCGGCTGTTCGTCGGCGGGGGGGCTTCCGCGGAGAGTATGGAGGCCGATCGACAGGTAACCGCTGGCTTTCTCCACGATCGCCTTGAGCGCTTCCCTGCTGTTTACCCTCATGAGATCAGCGGCGGCAATGCGGTTGCACAACCCGGCGAATTCGGTTTGCAATTGCTGCCATACGGCCTGACTGTCGATACCCGCCAAACCGTCTGCAAACGCTGACCCGTCTGTCAGCAGAATGGCCGGATATTGCGATGCAGGAACACCGGTTACAGACGGTTTGAGCGAAACTCCGTCGGGTTTCGACTGGGCCAACTGTGCCGGTTTAAGCGGCTGATAGACCCCCACAGCCTCTTCGAAAGGCAGAAAGCCTTTCTCCGCCAAGCGCACGTTTCTCAGGCGGTAGATTTCCTCCTCGCTTTCTGTCGGCAGTACGCTGACCAACTCAAGGAGTATCTTCTGGTAGGCAATGTAATCAAAATCCGCAATACGTTCCATCAGATTCAAGAGGAAATCTCGATGATTTTCTTTTTCAATGTCTCCGAGTTCAGATTCTGCGGCGGCAAGTGGACCGGCGATCCGCACATAAAAAATATTATCCAGGGTTGTGTAGTCGTCTCCTAAATCTGACGGATCCTGATCATGTTCCCTGATCTTTACCTCGATATTGTTGCAGAGGAAAAGTTCGAGAAGGTCAACCTTTTCCTTCATCAACCATTTGATGGTTCGGCGGGCGTTGGCCCGAAAGAGTAAATCGAGCCAGCGCCAAGTCGTTGACGGGTCGAGCCGATCCCGCCGCCAGGTTTCGAGATCCAGAAAGTACTCCCACTGCCGGGTGGAGGAGAGAGCCAAAAGCGGAAGGGCGTCTTCGAAGCCGATGTCGTTGACCAGAAAATAGAGGTCCTGTTCAGGCATCGACTGTACCAGCGCGGCCGGTTCATCGGCTGCCAGAATGAGTTTCATGGCCTCCTGGGGCGGGAGCGATAGAATTTTTTTTTCTCTCTGGAGTAAAGGAATAGGTCGGGAACTTTGGTGTTTGTCTTTTAAGTGTGTCATTGTTTTTCTATGTGCGATCAGCCGTTGATATTTCAGGGGAAATCTTGAGCAGTAATAGTAACCCGGGAATGGCGATCACTGTACAAAAAACGAAAAAAGACGGCCAACCGATGATTTTAGCAAGGATCCCTGTCGGAGCCGATGCGACGACCCGGGGTACGCCCATCAAACTCGATAATAGAGCATATTGGGTGGCGGTAAATTTTTTGTTGGTGATGCTGGCCATGAAGGCGACGAAGGCAGCTGTCCCCATTCCACTGCTGAAATTCTCGAATGATACCACTCCGGCCAGTAGCGGTAGGCTGGCACCGACCTTTGCCAGAATGGCAAATCCTGCTGTGGAGGCGGCTTGCAGAAATCCAAAGATCCAGAGGCTGCGTTTGATGCCGAGGCGGATCATCAGCACCCCTCCGGCCAGACCGCCGCAGACTGTTGCCCAGAAACCAAAGAGCTTTACAACGGCTCCGATTTCGGATTTGGAGAAGCCGATATCAAGGTAGAAAGGTGTGGTCATGGTTGTGGCCATTGAGTCGCCGACTTTGTAAAGAAGAATAAAACCGAGTATCCAGAGCGCTCCTTGGCGGCTGAAGTATTCGGCCAAGGGCATGAGGACCGCTTCCTTCAAAGTTCTTGGGGTTCCAGCAGCCACTTCAGGTTCCGGCGTGTATACGGTGGTGATCACGCCGGGCAATAGGCAGAGGGCCATTATCAAATAGACGCTAGAAAAAGACAGATGATCGGCCAGAATCAGTCCGCCGCCCGAGGCCAGGAGCATTCCCAACCGATAACCGTTGATGTAAAGAGAGGACCCGAGTCCGAGTTCGGCATTGGAGAGATCCTCTCTGCGGTACGCGTCAACGACGATATCCTGCGAGGCACTGAAAAAGGTCACCAGAAAGGCCGTAAAGGCCAACATCCAGGGATCGGCGGCCGGATCGCTGAGGCCGAGTCCGATGACTGACGCCATCAACGCCAGTTGCGCCGTAAGCAACCAGCCTCTGCGCCGCCCCAGGAACGGCAGGGTAAACCGGTCAACGATGGGGGCCCAGAGGAACTTGAGCGTATAGGGGAGGCCGACCAAAGCCATCAATCCGATAACGGCCAGATCCACGCCTTCGTCTTTCATCCAGGCCTGCAGAAGGCTTACCGTAAGCAGCAGGGGGAGTCCGCACGAGAATCCCATCAGGAGTGCGACAAGCATCCGTCTGCTGAATATGACTTTTACCAGCGCAGGGTGTTCGCTATCCAATGGCCGGGAGGTCTGTGTCGATCGGCTATCTTCCCTTAGAGACGGCAATTCCCTGGACATTATATCCCCGTAACGGCCGCCGTTCCATAAAGTGGCAGAGGATCAGCGCTGCCTGAGACCATGATGCGTCAAAATCCGAAGCGAAGTGCTTATCGGCGACCGGTGGACCTATTGTCGGTCTTTGTCCGGAAATTACCGGGTTCCAACATTCAACGCCGGCGAGTTATCTCCCGGGGTTATCTTTGATCAATTCGACCGGTGATACGATAGAGCCGTATTGTTTTTTGAGTTTTAACAGGCCTTGCCGCTGATCGTCCAGAATGTCGAACAATCGCTTGGGTATATTCTGTTCACCACTGTAGGCTTTGCTCTGCAAATCGATGCGGGTCAGAATATGGTCGATATACAGGGAAAACTGTTTGATGTAGAGGTCTGCCGGGTATTCTTTGCCGATGATATCTTTGAACAGGATCCTGAGATCTTCAAACTGGGGCAAAAGCCCGATGGGCGTATCGATGGCATCAACATCCCCGTGAGCCCGTCTCTCCAACCAGGCTAGCCAGACCTTGACATCGCGTTTTTCGCCAAGGAGTTTTTTCGAATCGCCACCCCTTGCTTCATGGGTCAGGAAGTAATTCAAGCCCGCCATGATCGGCCGACTGCTTGCGGCGATTTCCGGGTTGCCGAAAAATTTAAACTGGGCATCCATATAGTCCCCCAGGGGTCCGGGGATAAAAGGAGCATTTGCCCATGGGGCCCGTCGGACACCGGTGGCGCCGACTTCTGTGGCGGTTGCAGCAGAAACGATGCACGCGCCTATGACGACACCGTGGTCTGAACTTCGGGCCACCCAAACCGGTGGCATGGTGTCGCTGTCGCGGCCGCTGTAGGTGATGACGCGGGTCTCGACACCGGCGGGGTCTTCCGCCGAAGAAGAATAGTTTTCAAGGGCCGAGGACGACAGGGTGCAGCGGGCATTGGGGTGGGATAGCGGCACCGGTTTGCCGTTGCCGTCGAGCATCCCTTTCTTCCAGGGGCCTTGATAATTTATTCCCGCCGCTGGGTTTTCGCCATTGCCGGTCCATTGGGGGGTACCTTGATCATCAATGAGAACATTCGACCAGATAACCTCGGTTCCCCGTTTGCGC
This sequence comes from uncultured delta proteobacterium, assembly GCA_963792945.1. Lineage (GTDB taxonomy): Bacteria > Desulfobacterota > Desulfobacteria > Desulfobacterales > SG8-13 > JARFQH01. The sequence continues at coordinate 228,032 of CAWBYM010000008.1, forward strand.
AGGCATTTCATCAGTTTGGGGTCGCCTTCCCAGTTCACATCTTCTACAATCCCGAATATGCCGCATTCCGGATTGATCGAACGGACGCTGCCCTTCTGGTCAATCCACATCTGGGCCAGGTCGTCACCCACAAAATGGTCGCCGGCCATTGCCGTCGTTGTTTTACCACAGCCACTGGGAGCCGCTCCGGTGACCCAGGTAATTCTGTTACCGGGACCGTTTATGCCCGTGATAAACATATGCTCGGAGAGTTCATTGCCGCGATTTTCATAGATTGCGCGATCGACGGAAAAGCGATGGTTGCCTTTTTTCAGCAAGAGCGTGTTTCCGGCATAAGTGCAGTTGATGCTGTATGTGGTTTGGTGACTGCGGTCCATATAGACTCGTGCATTGGGCAGGTCTTCCGGACGGTTTAATCCTTCACTGTGAATATTGGTGTAATAATGCCCGACGCGATCCACCTGGTCGTCGAATTGTTCGAAAATGTTACGATAGAGTATCTCGGCACTGTGGGCGACATAGGCCGAGCTGGTGATTTCAAGCGCGGGATTGGAAACCGGTGATCCCGCCGGGCCGCGAAGATAGAAGCCGACGATCATCGTCATGCCACCCATGATGCCGGTCATTTTTTCGCGAACATCTGCCAGGGCTTTCACCCGGTCGACTTTGTTGGCCAATGAGCTGACGAGGTCGGCCGGGTTGGTGAAGTAAAATGTGCGGTCGATGATCCGGCCCTGCTCCTCTTTCAGATCGTAGTGGATGGTGTGGCCATCCATGGGCAATTTGGCTTCCTCCCCCTTGTCGAGTGCTATGGCCCGTATATGCTGCCGGTCGGGCTCCGATCCGGTGTTGATGAGGACACGATCGGGTCGGCACATGGCAATGGCATTCGCTATTTTCAGCCGTGCTTCCGGGTGCTTGATCCGTTGTATTCTGCTCAGCTGTTCAGCATCCATCTTTTCCTGGAAGAGTTGCAAGGCGGCTTCCGGGGTTCTTACTCCCCCAATTTCAACAACGACATCTATCCCTTCCCGTTTTTTCATCATTCGACGGCACCTCTCGTTCAGTCGTTATGATTATGCCTGGCGTTTGTCATGACCTTCAGCCGACCGGAGCCTCGGCCTTTCAGCAACGCCTCATCGTCAGTCCCGGGGAATCAATAGTCTTGCTAAAGTTTACGGCTTAACTTCGCAACCGTGTAAACGTCACGTGTCCAACTGACTACGATGGCAGATTATATCTGGAATCGACATATGCCGTTGAATCCAGATCAGGACCTTTTCCATCTCCAGCCTCAGCTCCGACAACGCTTTACCCCTGTGGCTGACCCGGCTTTTCTCGTCCCGCGTCAGTTCGGCAAATGTCTTGTTCAACGGTGGGAAGTAGAATATCGGATCATACCCAAATCCGTTGCTACCCACCGGTTTTTCGGCAAGCAGTCCATCGCAGCGCGCTTCATATGTCAGTGCCGGCCCGGCGGGTACCGCAATGGAGATGACACATTCAAAAGCGGCTCTTCGATCGGATTGTCCTTTCATTTCAGCCAAGAGTTGGGTACAGCGGTCGGCATCGGTAGCGGCTTCGCCTCCGTAGCGCGCCGAGTGGATACCCGGTGCGCCGCCGAGAGCGGCGACAACCAGGCCGGAGTCATCGGCCAGAGCCGGTAGGCCCAGGATTCGGGCGGTAATGCTTGCCTTTTTATAGGCATTTTCTTCGAATGTCTTGCCGTCTTCTTCCACTTCGGGAATAGGGCCGAAATCGTCGAGATTTCGGATCCTGATCGGAAAGCCTTGCAGCAGGTCGTGAATTTCTGCTGTCTTACCCGAGTTGCGTGTGGCGATGACCATGATCACCTTCTGCGCCATCATTTTCCTTTCTCATTCCAAAACAGTTCACAGAATCTTTTGTGTGGCAATCGTGCATTGTTTGCGGCTGGTATTCCGACTCCAGGATGGTCTTTGATCCTGCATCGTTTTGCTGTCCGGACTGCGAAACGGCAACAGTGCCTAAGCTTTATAAATTAAAAGAAAAATATAACCTATAGGACTGATTTTGTAAAGGGTTTTTGCCCGATGACTTTCACCGAACACCCCTTTACACCCGTGCGGACAGTAGGCTATTCAATTATCTAATCGATTCTGTCCGGCAGACGGGTCTTGCCGGTTCTGTTCGTTCAGTGTCGGACACCTTGCCCATCGGCCGACCATATGAATCGACCCGGGCAGGACCGGGCTGGTTCAGTTTCACTCGAACTTGAAAAACAGTGTAACGACTCATACCAGAAAATTGATCTTGGCCGCCGATGTATTCGGGATGCCGGCTGAATATTTGCACCTCAATGAATCATATGCGCGCGGGGCAGCCATGACGGCCTTTATGGGTCTCGGGATCAAGCCTGATTTTCATTCGCCCGTACCCCCTAACGGGGACAGTTGTGAATCATCTGTTGCAAATCTTTACAAAAACGCGCGCCTGTGCGATAAATTAGCTTCGCCACTGACCCCGCGTGGCGCATTCGTTCAGACAGCTATCTCCCATTTGGAACCTCGCTCCCATGCTGCAGGAACTTTCCATCCGTAATTTTGCCATCATCGACGACCTCAAAATTAAATTCTCTGCGGGATTAACGATTTTGAGCGGTGAAACCGGCGCCGGAAAATCGATTCTCGTCAATGCCGTCAATCTGCTTCTCGGCAGCCGGGCATCTTCGGCTTTAATCCGAACGGGTTGCGATGCCGCTGAGCTTGAAGCCCTGTTCGAACTGCCGCCGGGCAGCGCAGCCGCCGCCGCTTTGGCAGACAATGGCTATCCCATCGAGGAAGGCTTGCTGATAAGGCGGATCATCTCGCGCAGCGAAAACAATAGAATCTATATCGGCGGGCGCCTGGCGACCATGCAGTTGCTCGGCGCCATCACCGAAAACCTGGCCAGCATTTCCGGTCAGCATGCCCATCAGAACCTCCTCAAGGAGGAGCAGCACCTGTTGATCCTCGATCAATTCGGTGGTCTGCTGCCTTTGCGGCAGGCGCATGCAGACGGTTATCATCAATTGTTGCCACAAATGGAGCGATTGAACAGAATCAAAGCGCTCAAAAGCCGCCAGGCACAGCAAAGCGAATTCCTGCAGTTTCAGAAAATGGAGATTGAAGAGGCCGCTTTGGCGGACGAAGAAGACGCCGAGCTCGAGCGCGAACACATCCGGCTTAAAAACAGCGGGGTTCTTTACCAGGCGGTCTACCAGGCAGTAGAAGACTTTTACGGCCGCCAAGGATCTGTTTCCGAGCAGCTATCCGTGGTGGGTCACAATTTGGATAAGGCGGCACGAATTGATGCCGGACTGATTCCGCGTATCGAGCAACTGGCGGAGATTGGTTTTAGACTCGAAGACCTGGTTGCGGATCTCAGATCCTATCTAAAATCGATCCACACGGATGACAGCCGGTTAGATCGGGTGGAGGAGCGGCTGAATCTGATCAACAAACTCAAACGGAAATACGGCGGGTCCCTGCCCGGCATCCGTGAGCACTTGCGAGCCATTTCCCTTCAACTGGCCGAATTGGAAAATCTCGACGACCAGATTGCCGACGCGGAGAAAAAATTGTCGACTTCTCACGATAGGCTTGCAGGCCTTTCAAACCGCCTATCGAAGCAACGAAAGGTGGCGGCCGAGGTGCTGGCTGAAAAAGTTGAAGCCGAACTGGCGAAATTGAACATGCCGCAGACACGATTTGAAGTGGCGATTCGGCGCGTTCGGGCCGACGAACAAACAGCCACTTATCTTCAGTTGAACGACAGCCAGATTTTTGAAACGGGAGTCGATCGCGTAACTTTTAAAATTGCACCGAATGTCGGCGAAGATTTAAAGCCGTTGTCCGCCATCGCCTCCGGAGGTGAACTGTCCCGAATTGTATTGGCCTTGAAAGCCATACTGGCGGCAACCGGAACCGTCGAAACGGTCATCTTCGATGAAGTCGATACCGGAATCGGCGGGGGCACCGCTGAAGTCGTAGGGCAGAAACTCTCAGAATTGGCCTGCCACCACCAGGTCCTCTGCATCACTCACCTGCCGCAGATCGCCAAATTCGGCGACCATCATTTCGGGATTTCAAAGCAGATCATTAAAGGCCGGACCCTGACGACCATAAAGCCGCTGGACGATACCGGCCGCATCGAAGAAATTGCGCGGATGCTCGGTGGTATGAACATTACGGCGGCGACGCTGAATCATGCCCGGGAGTTGCTGAATCGCTGAGAACGCTATGAATCGGTCCCATCATGTACCCCCCCCCCCCCCCCCCGACTGATCGCGAGTGCTTGACAAGCCTGCCTGGATAAAATATGTTAATTAGCTTTGAAATGAATATCGAATCAAAGGATCGGAAAATGCCCATATTCGAATTTAAATGTTCTAAGTGTTCAGAATGTTTTGAAATTCTTGTGATGAAGGATAACGATACAGTCGAAATGCTTTGTCCGAAGTGCGGTGCTGAAGATTTCGAACGTATTCTCAGTTGCACGAACTATGCAATGAACGCCGAATCGGGTGCGACGCAAGGAACCAAGACCGAGACGCGCAAATGCTCTGGGGGAGCCTGTTCGACACTCGAGATTCCCGGGCCATCACGATAGTCCCTCGGATTACTTTGCGTCAGCCCACCGCGGGGCCGCCCGTGCCGCCACCCAGGATCAGAAATAACCAACGGCCAAGCCACTTGTGACCACACACTGGCGTTACGCGATCAAACCCTAAAGCCGAACCCATTCCTACAATGCAGCAGATCCACAAACAGGAAAAAGAGCAGTTTAAAAAATTATTCACGCAGGAGCACATCGACCGCTTTGAAGAGCGGTTCAAGGTTCTTGAGGTATTTCTGCAGACAGAGCAGCATGTTACCGAAACCGAATTATTGCAGTATCTTCAGAGTAATGGCATTGAGATATCCCCAGAGTTTGTTCATGAAACCCTGAAGTTGATGTGTCGCTACGGTTTTGCCCGTAAAAACCGGTTCGAAAACGGTCATGCCCGCTACGAACACCGCCACATCGGACACCATCACGATCACATGGTCTGTACCAAATGCAAAAAGATTGTCGAATTCCAAAATGATCAGATGGAAACCCTGCAGTTGAAGATCGCGGCAGAATTCGGCTTTCATATGCTTCAGCACAAAATGGAAATTTATGGTATTTGCGCCGACTGCTTGAAAGATCGCGAACAGCTGATACCGCTCGTTCACGCCAAGCAGGGTGAACAATTGATCATCAGGGAGATCAACGGCGGAGCCAGCGCCCGTATGCGGTTGTTGACCATGGGCCTGCGTATCGGTGATCATGTCGAAATCATTACGAACCAGAACAAGGGACAGGTCGTTGTCGCCGTCGACTTCAACCGGTATGCGCTCGGATACGGATTGGCGGAAAAAATTTTCGTGGAACCGGTCCGGCATTAGCAGGGCTTGAAATAAAGGGCGGCTGAGACCGCTGTACCGATAACGAAATGAAGGAGACCTCTCCAGCATACATCCGCCTCAGCCGGGACAACGGCTTGTCGGAGAGAATACAGTCGGCAAAGTCTATTTTGAATTCATGTACACTCTGCCCCCGTGAGTGCCGAGTCGATCGCATAGCCGGGCGGACCGGTATCTGTAATACCGGCGCAGATGCCTGGGTTTCCAGTTACAGCCCGCATTTTGGCGAAGAAGCACCTTTGGTCGGAACAGGCGGTTCCGGGACCATATTTTTCACCCATTGCAACTTAATGTGCTGCTTCTGCCAAAATTTCGACATCAGCCACCAGGGCCAAGGGCAGGCGGTCAGTGATGAACAACTGGCTGCAATCATGATCGACCTGCAACGAGCGGGTTGCCACAACATCAATCTCGTGACGCCCACGCACGTCATACCGCAGATTCTGGCCGCTCTCGGCATCGCCGTCGCCGAAGGGTTGCGGATACCGCTGGTATACAACACCAGTGGCTATGACCGCGTCGAGGTGTTGGACTTGCTCGACGGTGTTATCGACATCTATATGCCGGATTTTAAATTTTGGGATCCCCAGGTCGCCGAAAAGACCTGTAACGCCGCCGACTATCCTGAAATCGCCCGTTCAGCTATACGGGAGATGCATCGCCAGGTTGGTGATTTGACTATAGACGACGGGATAGCGAGACGCGGCCTATTGGTTCGCCACCTCGTTCTTCCGCATGGGTTGGCAGGCACCAGGGATATTATGCGTTTCATCGCCAATGGGATCTCGCCCGACACCTATGTGAATATTATGTCGCAATACAGACCCTGCGGCGATGCGGCCAAAGTCAAGGATATGGCCGTGAGACCCTCGGAGAATGACTTTTCCCAAGCGCGACGGGTGGCGATTGAAGAAGGGATCCGTCGTTTGGATCGCCCTCGACGCGTCTTTTGGTTTCGCTGAGAGGGCGCCGTCAACTTGGAAACGAAAATCTCGCCTTATGAATAAGATATACGCCGTCGGTGATATTCACGGATGCTACGATAAGCTCCTGGCCCTGATGGACAAAATCGACATCGATTTCGAATCCGATACGCTGGTGTTCCTGGGAGACTATATCGATCGGGGTCCGCAATCTTTCGAGGTGGTCGACTATCTTGCCGATCTGAAACTGCAGCAGCCCTCGACGGTTTTCCTAAAAGGAAACCATGAGGAAATGCTGGAGAAATACCTCTCCGGGGACGATCGCCTGACTTATTTGGTCAACGGTGGACAGCAAACATTGGAAAGCTACATGAATCGCCCCCGAGAAGAAGGGGAGCCGCCGATACCCCGTAAACATCTCGATTTTTACAGCAGCCTGCGGATCTTTTATGAAACGGATAATTATATTTTTGTCCATGCCGGTCTGAAAAACAAGGTGCCTATCGAGAACCAGAAACCCGAGGACTTGCTCTGGATTCGGAAGCGTTTCATCGAATCCAAGTATGATTTCGGCAAGATGGTCGTATTCGGCCATACGCCGCTGCACGAACCGCTGCTGTTGCCGAACAAAATCGGTATTGATACCGGAGCGGTCTACGGCAACAAACTCACATGTGTCAGGCTGCCTGAATTGGTGTTTTATACGATATAAGGATTGACACCGCTGAACAGGTCGTAACGGTGATCTTAGATGAAGCCATTCGCCTTGCTCACGTTTCTGCTTCTATCCATTCTCGGGGTGACGGCGCAGGCCGAACGTCTCGCCATAACCGGTAGCATTGCCAATATCCGTTCCGGTCCGGGGAACACTTACGATGTAATCTGGAAAGTTCAACAGTATTACCCCTTTGAGGTCATCAAGAAGGAAGGGCCCTGGATTCAGTTTCGAGATTTCGAAAGCGATGTCGGCTGGGTTCATGATTCACTGATCGGTAACATACCGGCCGTTATTACCAACAAACCGCAATGCAACGTTCGCCAAGGGCCGGGGACCCAATACGACATCCTGTTTTCGGTGGAAAGCGGTGTGCCCTTCAAGGTCTTGGAACGAAAAGGCGAATGGTTGCAGATCGAGCACGCCGACGGTGACCGCGGCTGGATTCACGTCTCGCTGGTCTGGTGACGATTTCCAAAGTCCCGCGGTCACCAAGCCAAGGCTCGTCAGCCCGTAAAATACAACGATGAAGTTTAAGGATTAACGACTCAGTGTCTCATTGGCGGAGCGGTTCATGGGCGTATGGGAAAGGTTGACATCTGGGGATAAATTGATAGTCGGTGTGGGATCGGCCCTGGTGGACATCTTGTGTAACGAGGATGATGGGTTTCTTGCTCAAACCGGTGCCGCGAAGGGCGGCATGACTCTCGTGGACAGGGCGTTCATCGAGAATACCCTATCGCGAATATCCGGCAAGCCAACGATCGTGCCCGGCGGATCGGCGTGCAATACCGTGGTCGGTATCGGAAAACTTGGCGGTTCGGCCCGATTTGTCGGCAAGTGTGGCAACGGCCGTTGGGGGCGGCTGTTCCGGGAAGAATTGACAAGGAACAACGTGGAGCCGGTTCTTTTCCCATCGAACTCCCCCACCGGTCGGGTACTGTCAATTATTACGCCGGATGCCCAGCGGTCGATGTTTACGTGTCTTGGCGCATCTTCGGAAACGCAACCGGCGGAATTGACCAACGGCTCCTTCGACAAGGCAGCGGTCGTCCACATCGAGGGTTACCTACTTTTCAACCCGGAACTGATTACGACAGCCGTTCGAGTTGCCGGCGAGTCCGGCGCATTGGTTTCTCTGGATCTGGCGAGCTATACTGTCGTTGAAGAATCCAGGGAATTGCTCGATCGCATCATCAGTAATTCCGTCGATATCGTTATGGCCAACGAAGATGAAGCCCGCGCATTCACCGGTTGCACCGATGAGAGGGAGGCGTTGGCCTCCTTGGCGGGTAAGACCTCCATTGCCGTCGTCAAAGTCGGTAAACGCGGCAGCCTCATTTCTCAGGGAGGCCAAACAGTTGAAATCGATGCCATTGGCGATGGACGCGCGGTAGATACGACCGGTGCCGGTGACCTTTGGGCCTCCGGGTTTTTGTATGGTCTGGTAAACGGTTTTTCCCTTGAAAAAAGCGGACGATTGGGTTCCGCTTGCGGCTACGAGGTCTGCCAGGTTGTCGGTGCGACGATACCTGACGACGGCTGGGCACGAATAAAGACGGCGCTGAAGGAGAGTTGATATGGTTACCGGTAAAAAAGTGACCCGCAAACAACTGTTGAAGGAACCGGACGAGTTCTTATCCTTTTCAGTCAAGATGTTCAATTTCGCTGTTCAATACAAAACCCAGGTGCTCAGTGTGTTCGGGGGGGTGATCCTGGTCATACTGGTGATCTCGGGATTCAGCTATTATTCCCATAAGAAGGCCAGCGAGGCTTTGGCCCAACTGCAAACAAGCTGGAACCGCTATGAATCGCTCCGCGCTGAAAAAGGGCCGATAGAGGCGTATCAGTCCGTTGGTCCCGAGTTCGAGAAAATCCTCGCCGAGCATGACGGTCAGCCAGGGGGAAAGGCCGCGCGAGTGATATTGGCCAATATCAGCTTCAATGCGGGGGAGTCCGACAAGGCCATTGCACTGTATGAAGCCGCACTCAAAGACTTCGCGGAACCGTTTTACCGGGGGCAAATCTGGAACGGCTTGGGCTATGCCCACGAAGCGAAGGGTGAATTCGGTAAAGCGGCCGAGTATTTTGAAAGCACGGCAGCGGGGACCAGTGAAATTCTTAAAGGTGAAGCGCTGTTCAATCTGGGGCGTATGCACTCGGCACTGGGGAACAACGAAAAGAGCCTGAATGCTTACCGGAAGGTCATCGCCGATCATCCGGATTCCCTGTATGCGGATTTAGCCCGAGAGCGTACCGGGGGAGGGGGAGAGCTCGATCCTGCCGTTTCTGCGGCCCCGACAGAATAGCTATGGCCGACCAGAATCGGTTATCTGTGTCGGCCATAAAGTAAGGAGGAATTCAGATGATCATTTTGTTTGAGGTGCCCTAATTTATGCAATGGCCATGCCATTCATCTGGTATGGCGCATAGAATTACCTGAAAAATAAAATTGTTAGATATCGGTATGTTATGTTCGTATCGCCTGACAACCGCACCTTCCGCCCGCCTGCCGATAACAACCGGAGTTCAAGCCTGAGAACCCGGCCTCCGGTTTTAAATCCCAACCCAACGTTATTACAACGAAAACATTGTCCGGTGGCAGATTCAACTTATTGAACCGCCAAAGTGACGTTTCAAGAAAGGTGCAATTATTTAGTTTATTATCAGATGGTTGCTGTATATTCATTTTATTTGGTTCCGACATCCAGCTCGTATTTCTTTATTTTCTGATTCAATCCGCTTTTGCCGATACCGAGCAACTCGGCAGCCCTGGCTTGGACAAAATTGGTTTTCTTCAACGCCCGCATGATCATGGTTTTCTCGATCATTACCAGGGTATCGTTGAGCTTTGCGTCTGCCGGTATACTCTCCAAGTAAAGATCGTCGTGAACGCTTTCCCTGAAATTTTTCGGTAAATCGACGGGTTTGATGGTGCCGCCGGGGCTCATGATCATCAGGCGTTCAATGAGGTTTTCGAGTTCACGCACATTTCCCGGCCAGCTATACTCATAAATGAGTCTTTCAACCTCGGGCTCGATACCGGTAACCGGTACACCATGTTTGCGTTCATCGCTGTACTTTTTGATGAAATGGTCCACAAGAAGGCGAAGGTCCTGCTGGCGTTGCTTGAGAGACGGCAGCTCGATATGAACCACGTTTAGGCGATAGTAGAGGTCTTCCCTGAATCGCCCCCTTTTCATCTCCTCTTTTAGGTTGCGATTCGTAGCGGCGATCACCCGAATATCGACCGAAATCGGCTTTATTCCTCCGACCCGTTCGAATAGTTTCTCCTGAAGGACCCGCAGCAGCTTAACCTGCAAACCGGCCGACATTTCTCCGATTTCATCCAAAAAGAGTGTTCCCGTATCGGCCAGTTCAAACCGGCCCTTTCGCAAGGCCACCGCCCCTGTAAATGCCCCTTTTTCATGTCCGAACAACTCGCTCTCTAGAAGTGTCTCTGCCAGGGCGGAACAGTTGACGGCCACGAAGGGTTTTTCCCGCCGCGAGCTGTTAAAGTGAATTGATTTTGCCACCAGTTCCTTCCCGGTGCCGCTTTCGCCTTCAATGAGAACCGTCGCGCCGGTCGGGGCGACCTTGCGGATCGTTTCGAAAACCTGCTGCATCGGTTTGCTTTTGCCGATGATGCTGCCGAAGCTGTATTGGGCAGAAACAGCATTGCGCAGATCCCGGTTCTCTTTGATCACCCTGAACATGGAAATTGCCTTGTTCACGTAGATGATCAAACGGTCATTGTCGAAGGGCTTCAATATATAGCTGTATGCGCCCTTCTGCATGGCCTCCACCGCTTTGTCGACCGTGCCGTGGGCCGTCATCATGATCACCGGCAGCTCAGGGTCCTTACCCTTTATTTTCTCAAGGAGCTGAATGCCATCCATTACCGGCATTTTCATGTCGGTCAACACCAGGTCGACGTCTGAACCCTCTAGAATTTCAAGCGCTTCCGGACCGCTGTTGGCAGTGAAAATCTCATATCCCTCTTCTTCCAAGACGGCTCCGAGGATTTTGGGATAATTTTTTTCGTCGTCGACGATCAGTATCGTATCCATGATCAACCTTTCCGGTCCAGGGGGAGACGTACGATAAATCGAGCCCCTCCCTCTGATATATTGTCAATTCGAATATCTCCGCCATGAGCATCGATGATGTTTTTTACAATACCCAGACCCAACCCGGTTCCTTTTTCCTTGGTTGTGAAATAAGGATCCCATATTTTTTGAAGGAGCTCTTCTGCAACGCCTGGGCCTTGATCGGTAAAACTGACTTGCACGGCCCCTTCTACGGGTTGGACCAGGATGGATATCTTCCCGCCTCCGGGCATGGCCTGCAGGGCATTGATGAATATGTTCAGGAAGGCCTGATAGAGCATGTTAGAATCCGCCATGACTTCCGGCAGGTTGCCATCCAAGGATATCTGGAGATCGTACCCGTCGTTTTCCAACTGGGGTGCCAGGAACGTCTTATTTTTTTCAAGGACATCTTCCACCCGGCACGGTGCAAACCGGGGCGACCGGGGCCTGGCATAGTTCAGAAAGTCGGTGATGATGTTGTTCAAACGGGTGGATTCCTCAACAATAATATCAGGAATCGTATTGGCCGGTTCTATCTTGGACATTTTTTTCTTTAAAAGCTCGGCGGAGCTGAAGATAATGCCCAATGGGTTTCTGATTTCATGAGAAATGACGGCAGCCATTTCCCCAAGAGAAGATAGATGGGCGGCGCGGTCGAGCTGCTCCTTCAAGCGCAGTCTTTCCTGGGCCCTTTTTTCGATGATACCCTCACCCCTTTTAACAACGAATATCAGAATCAGAATGAAGGCCAGCATAACCATGGCGCTGGTTGTGACGACGTAAACCTGATACTTGAAAATAGATCTGTATTCCTCGGACAGGTCCTGCACGATTTCGATGACTCCCAATACCGGCCCCGAAATACGGGAAGGGAGCTGTTCCGCCCTTAGCGGCGCGAAGGTAGTAAATCGACTTTCCTTCGGAATTCCCAGCAAGATTTCAAGGAAATTGCCCCGCTGCGACTGCCGTGAAACGGTTTGACCGTCGACCGCCGTTTGGTAGCCGGTTCCGCCCATATTCGTCTTGCCGATAAGATCCCGGTCAAAGCTGTAGGAAATAACGTTGTTCATATCATAGATGTTGACCGTTTCGACCTTGAAACTGTGGAGCGTATTCCGCACCACTTTGTCCATAAGCTCATATTGTTCTTCGTTTCTGAGCTGAATTTTCCCGAATCGCAATACCACCGGCATGACGAATTGCAGGAATATTTGATGGTTGAGATTCTCGATGACCACCAAAGCATATTCTTCACTTTTTTCGCGCTGCATGGCGCGCGACCAGTGGTTGTTCAACATGGACAGGACGATGGTTCCCATAAATATCAGGCTCAAGCTGGTTACAGTGAAGTATTTGACCAGCCGGAACGGTTTAACCTTTTCTTCGCCCATTTGTTCATTCTGAGTCAATGCGTGCACACCTTTCAAAATCGATATCGGATAGTGCGGAAACTGAGAACTCTTCGGCCTATCTACTTATCGGCAAGCCGGTCCATCGCGGTGAAAAACTATAAATTTAACTGAGATAAGCGGTTATAGAGTAGGAAAAGTTGTTACCATGCCGGGTAAAAAAATTCAATCGGCACTGTTTATCGTGTCGGCTCCGTGGACCATTTCCTCTGAGGCATGGGCTTATTTTTCAGAAGAATCCCGGCTCCACCGTTAGCCGCTGGTAGCGGGTTAGCCTTTGAATTGCCGGGCGGGCAACGGCAAGTTGGCGAGTGACAGGTCCGGATTAAGGCTAAACCACTCGGAAAAAAGGCCGATATACACATTGGGGCTGCGGCATATAATGGTTGGCGATTAGCTGCAGGGAGGGAGGCGTTTTGATGATTGCCGCAGTTTATCCCCATCAGCAAAATTTTAAGCGGGGACCATCATTGGCTGTGGTGTCGTGATCGATTATCCCAGAGGCTAAAATTTGAGTACCGAAAACCCAAAATTTGTGTTACAATGTAATCCAATGAAACTCAATAGTAGAGATAGTGATGGAACTCAAGATATGGGTCAATACAATTCAAGAAATCACAATATGGCGTAACTATCTATAATTATATATAATAACAATACAATTGTCTTGACTTAAAAGCAATAGAATGAGATCATTAATATAGCTGTAAAGAATGAACAATCGATTTTGGCAAGCCATGGCAAAATAAACGTTGGCCACTAAGTCAACACTTTACGGGCCCATGAAAGAAAACGCCTTAAAAAAAACCAGAGAAGCCCTGCTGATAAGCAAAGCCGAACTTGCTCGGGCGGCGGCGATATCACCCATCACGATAACCCGCATTGAAAACGGTTTACCATGTCGCATGGCAACCAAACGCAGGATCATTCTGGCTCTCGGACTCAAGGTTTCTGACAAAGACAAATTATTCAAAGATTAAGAGAACGCCTATGCTATTCGGAAAAAAAGACAAACTCGTCGGGCTTGACATCGGATCCAGAACGATAAAAGCCGCCGAAATCGCTGATTCGCCCAAGGGCCGAATGCTGAAGCGATTCGGTATGATCGACCTTACCCCGGGCCTGATCGAGGACGGCACGATCAATGAGCCGGAGGAAGTTGCCGAAAAAATCAAAGAGCTATTCAAGACCTATAATATTCACGAGAAGAATGTGGCCGTATCGATCGGCGGCTATTCGGTCATTGTAAAAAAGATCAATGTTCAAACAATGGCCGAGGATCAACTCCAGGAGACAATTCATTACGAGGCCGAACAATACATTCCGTTCGACATCAGCGACGTCAATATAGACTTCCAAATTCTGGGGCCGAACGAAAACAACCCCAACCAAATGAATGTCTTCCTTGTCGCTGCAAAAAAAGAAGTGGTCAATGATTACATAAACCTTGTGAACTTGGCCGGCCTTAACCCTTGCATCATTGATGTCGAAGCCTTTGCCCTCCAGAATGTTTTCGAAGTCAATTACGAGGTTAAAGAAGAGAACGTCGCGTTGATCGACATCGGTGCCAGCAAAACCTCGCTCAACATCCTGAAAGGAAACAACTCGGTATTCATGCGCGACGTTTCCCTTGGATGTGGACAGATCAACCAGAAAATCATATCACTGGTCAACTGTTCTTTTGATGAAGCCGAGACGATCAAGCTCGGCGGCCAGACAGAGAAAATTTCGGCTGAAGATTTAAAGGAAATCGTCAGCGGTGTTGTTTCTGACTGGTGCACGGAAATACGGCGGGCGATCGACTTCTTCTATTCAACTTACCCAGAGGATCAAATCAAAAGGATCATGCTCAGCGGCGGCGGAGGCAATATATCCGATTTCCGCCAGCTTCTGGCCAATGAAGCGTCGTCTGAGGTGACGACCATCAATCCTTTCGGTAATATTGTTCTAGACAGTAGCTTTGATCCCGAATATATCCAACAAATTGCCCCCCAGGCCGCCATTACAGTGGGCCTGGCCATAAGGAAGATTGACGATAAATGATACGCATCAACCTTCTCCCTTTCCGAGCCGCCAGAAAAAAAGAAAACATTCGGCGTCAAATATCGATTCTTGTCCTTTCGGTATTTCTGATGCTGGCCGTCCTGATTTACTTTAACATCCATTTAGGAGGACGGATAAAGACGCTCAAAAAGAACGTGACCGTCACCAATAATGAGCTCAAGAAGTACCAGGAAATAACACGTCAGATAGAAGATATAAAAAAGAAGTTGGCGGTTCTGGAGAAAAAGACGGAGGTCATCCGTAAACTCGAAACCGACCGCTTTGAACCGGTTCAAATCCTGGAAGCCATGACCGACAAGATCATCGCCAAGCGGATGTGGTTCACGACCTTCGACGATCATCCCAAGGATATCAAAGTGACCGGGATCGCACTCGACAATAAAACCGTAGCGGACTTCATGACCCGCCTGGAAGGGTCAGGATGGTTCAGTGCCGTGAAGCTGAATACTCTCGAAAAACATGTCGTCCAAGGATCGAGCCTCAAGAAATTCTCGATAGTCTGTGACAAGAAGGCTGACAATAAGGAAACACAAGCTAGCGCACCCGACAAAGCGAAAACGAAAAGAAAGCGATCATGAAAAAGCCTAACCTCTCACTTGATGCCCTTGAGCCGTTTTTCGATAAGATCGAAAAGCTTTCCAAACTCTATCGTGTCTTGATAAGTGTCGGGATCTTTCTGATCTTCATTTCTGCGGCGGTATTTTTTCTTTACATGCCGAAATACAAGACCATCGAAACCCTGGATAAAGAACTGGCGAAGCTCGACCAAGAGCTCCAAACGGCAAAGAAAAACGCCAAAGACCTGAAAAAGTTTCAGCAGAAGATGAAAGATGCTGAAGAGCAATTTAAGGTCGTCATGAAATCACTTCCGGAAAAAGAAGAAATACCGTCCCTGCTCACCAGTATTTCGGATTCCGGGAAACAATCCGGTCTCGAATTTCTGCTGTTTAAGCCAACGAATGAACAGAAAAAAGACTTTTATGCCGAGATACCGGTGGCCATGAAGGTGAGCGGTGATTTCCATAACGTTGCCATTTTTTTCGATCGGGTCGCCAGGCTTTCACGGGTGGTCAACATCAGGGACATTTCGATGAAACCAGTCAAAGGTTCCGATTCGTTGATTACAACCTGTACAGCCGTGACCTACAAATTCATCGAGAGTGAACCGCCTCCAAAGAAGAAGCCGGCCAAGAAAAACAGAAGAAAAAAATAACCAACGCAAAAACACAGAAACGATTTGTTATGAACAAACTGCGCGGAATCATTACATTGGCCATACTGTCTGGTTTTGTTGCGGCGAACGGGGGCTGTGACTTCCCACAGCAGAATCTCCCAAAGCCGCAGGTGGTCCGAAAGAAGATCATCACGCCTCAATTGACCACCATGCTCGCGGGCAACAACGTCCCGAACCAGTCGCCGGGTGTTGCCCCAGCAAAACCGGAGAAGAACGTCCAGTCCTCACCAGCGGCGAAGGTTGCTTCGGTGCCGGATCTCAGACCCAAGTCCGACATTGCCGCAACGCCGACGGACAGAGGGCTGCCGGTCGTTGTCGCCAATGCGGCGACGCCCTCCAAGGCAGAACCGAAAGACAGTCCTCGGGCGCCGGTCATATCCCCAACAACCGTGGCCGTCACCGTTGGAGAAGCCAAGCCATTGAGGCCATCGCAATTGCAGGCAGAGGAGCAAGGCACAAAGAGCCCGTCGCCAGCGGAACCAGTTTCCGATTCGATTTCGGCCGAGTCGACCTCAGAGGCCGTATCTTCTTCAGCGGCGGTTTTACAACCCGCAATTACCGCACCGGTCTCTGACCCTCCCGTGTCGTTGGCGGCTGTGCCGCCGCCGGCGTCAAATATTACAGCGTCATCCGGTAACCCGGTCAGCGGACTTAAACTTCCATATGACCCACAGGGTAGAATCAATCCCTTTGAACCGTTGTTTAAGGATGAACCCGAAGAGGCACCGCTCATCGCTCAAAAAAAGAAAAGGGTTCCACGGACACCGCTGGAGAGAATCGATCTTGGTCAACTTAAATTGGTCGGTATTATTATGGCCAGCAGTGGCAACAGGGCTCTGGTACAGGAGGCTTCCGGAAAAGGTTACATCATAAGAGAGGGCACCTTTATCGGCCTTCATTCTGGAAAAGTCACCGAAATACAAAAGGACCGCGTCGTTATCGAGGAAGAAACCGATGAAGTCGTCGGAACACAGAAAATGCGTAATCAAGAACTCGTACTCCCGAAACCTCCCGGAGAATGATCTCATGAGCACCGTAATTGCAAAATTCGACAAACGCGCAGCACTGGTCATTTTTCTCATAGTTCTATTCGGTCTGTTAGGCGGATGTGCCTCCAACAAACCTGTGGTGAATGAAGCGCCCAACGGCCAGCAGCTTACTGATTCTAAGCGCATTACCGGGATTACCGCCTCCGAGGATGAGTCATCCTATTTCATCGTGGTTGAAGGTAACCGTCAGCTCACCTATACCTCTGTAAAACAAAATCTGCCCCTGGGTATCTTGTTTTACTTTCAGGACACGGAAATCGACAGCACCGTCGACACCCTCGAGTTGTCGAACAATGAGATCATAGACGCAGTCGAAATTTCACCGATCAACGACAAGGAGGATATGTCGCGCTTGTTGATCGGTCTGAAACAGGACATTCCTTATGAAGTGACGGCTCAAGGAAATGGCATCCGCATATCCTTCGATAAACCGCGCAACAGCGTAGCCATTGATTCACCTGGAGAAAAGGCCGATGTTCAGAGTGCGCCGGCACCTATTGAAACCTTGCCGGTGGGTTCGCCGACGGCGACCACGGCCTCCCGCCTCGAAAGCGTCAAGGTCACGAATACGGATATGCACACACAAATCGAACTAATCGCCGACGGGGCCATACAGGATTTCAAAGCTTTTACTTTGGACAAACCGGCCCGTATCGTTTTCGATATGCCGAACCTGAAAAGTCCCTCCCAGGGAGAACAGGCGATAGGGGTGGATGACGAATGGGTGCGGCAAGTTCGATACTTCGGCTATCCTAAAAAAATCCGGGTGGTTGTTGACACTGAATCGGCACATTTAAAGTCTTACTCAGCCGTGTCGACCCCCACCGGGTTGCTAATCCAGGTCGGTGCGGCGGAATCGAGCCCTGCGGCGAAACCGGTCGCTGTTCAACCTGCAGCGCAACCCGTCGCGGCGGCAGCTGAAGATTCGGGAAAACCCGTAGTAATTTCCCCCCCCCCCACAGAATCAACGATTACCGTTCAAGATCAAACGGCTTGGATAAACCGCCTCGACTTTATCGCAGAAGATGCCGGGCAGTCGACCCTCATTGTCGGTACAACACGTCCGGTTACCTATGACTTGAAGAATGCCACCGACACCCTGCTTCAACTGGAACTGTACGATACCAAGCTACCCAAATACCGGGACCGTCCTCTGATCACCACCCGGTTCGAGAGCGCCGTCAACCGGATTACACCGGTCTACAAAAAGTCGGCGCCGAATACAACCTTGGTGGCTATAGAACTCCGTGAGGCCGTACCATACGATATTGAACAAGAGGACGATGTGTTGATGATCCGCTTCGGCGCCTCTACCATACCACCCAAACCGCTCGATCAAGCTGACCTGCCGGACTGGAAGAAAGTATTGGCTCAAACAGAGGCGGTGGCCGATAAAAACAGTGCCCCCCCTCAACCGCCGTCACCAGGCGGACAGACGGCTACGATGACTGTTCAAAGTGCCCAAGAACCACCGACGGCCATTGAGGTCATGGGGGCCACTGAGATCCCTGGTGATCAACCACCCCTTCCCGGCATGATGGCGATGACCGTGAGTGCGCCGATGTCATCGGCAATGACGGGCTACAATGCACCCCAAAGGTATACCGGCGAGAAAATTGCGCTCGATTTCTATGAAACAGACATCAAGAATGTATTTCGAATCATCCGCGAAATCAGCGGCAAAAACTTCGCCATCGACAAGGACGTCACCGGTACCGTGACACTCACTCTCGAAAAACCGGTGCCCTGGGACCAAGTCCTGGATTTGGTCTTGAAAATGAACCGGCTGGGAATGGTCTACGAGGGTGACATCATCCGCATTGCCACCTTGTCGACTCTGACGGCCGAGGAAAAAGCGAAACAGGATCAAATTGCCGCTGAACAAAAATCCCGTGAGGTAGTCAAAGCATTGGAACCTCTGGTGACCGAGTATATTGCCGTTAACTACTCCGACGCCAGCGGCGAAGTTCTTCCCCTGGTTCAAAAGGTGCTGACCAAGGAACGCGGAAGCGTCAGTGTCGATCAACGGAACAACCAACTGATCGTCACCGACACTGCAACCAAAATTGCACAAATAAAGGAAATCGTCAGCCGGATCGACACCGTTACGCCGCAGGTCATTATCGAAGCAAAGGTGGTCGAGGTCAGCGAGGAGTTTTCCCTGGAACTGGGTATCGACTGGCAGATGTCTTGGGGCCCAACGGGCAGCTTCCTTGGCGGCGCACTTGGTGGCGATGTCGCTATGAATTTTCCGTCGGCATCTTCATCATCCGTTGGTTTCAATTTCACCAAACTCGGTGGAACACCATTGACACTCGAAGCCACTCTCAATGCGGTTGAGGCCAACAAACAGGGGCGGATTATTACGGCACCGAAAATCGTCACCCTCGACAATAAAAAAGCCAAGATAAAGCAGGGTGTCGAGTGGCCCTACCTGGAACGGGATTCATCCGGTAATGCGACAGTAAAATTTAAAAATATCGATTTGCTTCTGGAGGTCACTCCAACAGTGACACCGGATGACAGAATTCTGATGAAGATATTCATTACCAAAAACGATATCGGCATTATCACCTTGGGTGTCCCGTCCCTTAATACGAACGAGGCTCAAACCGAGCTGCTGGTCAACGATGGGGACACGATTGTTATCGGTGGTATTATCAAGAAAAACGAACAAGACTCATCTACCGGTTGGCCCGGCGTCAAACATATCCCTCTCTTGGGATGGTTGTTCAAGACCGAGAGTGAATCAAAGACCAACAATGAACTGCTAATTTTTATCACCCCCAGAATCGTGCAATTGGAGCAACGGAACGTTCTTTAACATCCCCGGTAAAAAGAAAACAAAAGAGCCCCGCACTTCGAAAGAAATGCGGGGCTCTTTTGTGCTGTGCCCTTACCGCTCCATGGTCAACATACCTCGCCGATCATTCAGAAAGTCACCCTTACCGCATGTATTGTAATTTTACCAGAGCCCGCTTCGCTTCCCGGGCTTCCGGTGAGTCCGGTTTGAGTTGGACAACTTTTTCATAAGCGGCTTTGGCTTTAGGAACATTTTTCATCAGCAAATAAGCCTCGCCCAGGTCGTAGTATGCCTCAGCAAATTCCGGATACAGATCGGTTGCAGCACTCAAGGCGGCTATGGCCTCGGAGCCCTTGCCCATAGCGACATATGTCCGGCCCAGCCCCCTGAGGGCTGGAGGAAAATTGGACTCCAAAGCCAGTGCATCCAGGTAAAATTTTTCCGATTCCTTGAAGTTCCCCTTGGAATAATAGGCGTAACCGATATTGGTCAGCGGATAGTGAGGTGTTGCGTATAACAAATCGCTGGTGACCTCTTTGAACACGGCGATGGCATCATCCCATTTCTCTTCCTTCAAATACGCTACGCCGAGATTGTTCCGCGCCACAGCGTAGTCCGGCTTTAGATTTATCGCGTTCTTGAAATGATTGACCGCCAGATCCGGTTTGCCTTTGGCCAGATAGACCTGCCCCAGGTAATTCTGAAGAATATGATCATTAGGGTAGAGGCGTTCGGCATCCAGAAGATACTTGAGGGCGGTGGTGGAATCGCCCGCTAGGTAATACTGTTTGCCCAGCTCACGCCAAGCGATCTCCTTTTTACGAACATCGGAGTTGTCAGTGGCGCAAGCCGATAAGATGAGGATGCCTGTCCAGCAAACCGTCCACAACAGCTGTCTGTATTTCATATCATTCCTCCATGGGGGAATTGCGTCCCAACTTTCCGCCTGCCGGTGCGTGAAGCGCTAGAACGACTCAGGTCTATTTCAGATTCAGTCTGCGAGCGACCTCGTCGGATATACTATGGACGAACCGGTCGAGATCTTCTCCGGTCAAAGGGTTACCGGGTTCGGGAATTTTTTCAAGATTCGCCGGATGGATATACTGCGGTCTGTTTATGAGTTCTTGCTTTGGGATGATGCCGAAACCTGGCGGAAATTCACCATCAAAATACATTTGCTGAAAACCGGCAAATTTCAAAGCGTGAGCGGTGGAGTCGATGATGGCGATTTCGCTGTCGGAAACCAGATCGTTCTCCTTGGCCGCTGCCAGACCGGCCAGAGATTCGCCGCCATGGGTGCAGGCGATGTGGCCGTTTCGGTTGGCTAATAGCTCCCAGTCCATAATCGCCTGTTCCGATACTTCGACAAAGTAGACTCGCTGCGAGCCGGCTTCACGATTGTAACGGTTGACCAGGTGAATGACCCGGGGCATGGATACGGGGTTGCCGATCATCGCGGCTTGGGCCACGGATGGCTGGACGGCCACCGGTAAAAATTTTCTCAGAGCCGGATCCGGTTCCGCATAGTAGCGAAACACTGGGTTGGCGTGTTGTGACTGCACGCCGATGATCTTGGGCAAACTGTCAATAATGCCGGCTGCGAAAAATTTTAAAAAACCGCTCATCACGGCGGTTATGTTGCCGGCATTGCCTATCGGAACGACAACGACCTTGTCGTGTAACTCGTATTCGAAATC
Organism: uncultured delta proteobacterium; assembly: GCA_963792945.1. Classification (GTDB taxonomy): domain Bacteria; phylum Desulfobacterota; class Desulfobacteria; order Desulfobacterales; family SG8-13; genus JARFQH01. The sequence goes on from CAWBYM010000008.1 coordinate 249,485, forward strand.
TTGGGCTACCTCATAAGAATAGGACTCCTGACCCAAGATACGCCAGGCATTTTTAGAGTTGAGCAATGCCACATCATATGTTTCCGAGAGCCGCTCGACGACTTTCATACAGTCATCGAAGACCCCTGGAATTTCAAACACGACAGCTCCGCTTCCGAGGGGCTGCGAAAGTTGCTGAGGGGTGATTTTTTTATGGGGCAGCAGTACGGCGGATTTGATGCGGGGATTCAAGTAGGACGCATAAAGGGCTGCCGCCGCCGAAGTATCGCCGGTCGATGCGCAGACGGCCAGCACGTCTGATACCCATTCGTTTTTGATCAGATAGTTGATGTAACTGAGGGCACTCGCCATTCCCCGGTCTTTGAAGCTGGCACTTGGATTCTGGCCGTCGTTTTTAAAGAAAAACGGCAGGCCGACTCTATCCTGCATGAAGTCATTGGCTGCGATAACCGGCGTGTGCCCTTCACCCAGGTACACAACGTCTTCCATCGGTATGACCGGGCCGATGAATTCCTGGTAGCGATAGATTCCCTTGAGAGCCGGATGGGTGGCCATCTTACGGTAATCGAAAATGCGGTGCCAGGTGGCGCCATCGATATGGCTTAGTCTGTCGAAACTGCGATCCTCTAACAATAAAACCTGTTTGCAACTCGGGCAGGTATACAGAAGCCTTTCAATGCCGTATTCCGCACTGCACCCCAAACAGCGGTAGGCAAGCTCTCCTGCCGGTCGAGGAAGGATGCGGGGACGAATATCTTCGGGAAAATCTTCTATTCTCAAGGTGTTATGGCTTCCAGGCCGCCGAAATAGGGTTTTACGGATGTCGGGATGTCGATGCTGCCGTCGGGACGCTGATAGTTTTCCAGGATCGCTGCCACCGTTCTGCCGACCGCCAATCCCGAGCCGTTCAAAGTGTGGACGAGATCGGTACCCTTTTTTCCTTTTTGCCGGAACCGTATATTGGCTCTGCGGGATTGAAAGTTTTCGCAATTCGAGCAAGAAGAAATTTCGCGGTAAGTATCTTGTGCAGGCATCCAGACTTCGATATCATAGGTTTTGGCCGCCGAAAACCCCATATCACCGGTGCACAGGGCGACAACCCGATAGGGAAGTTCCAGGCGCTGAAGGACCGCCTCGGCATTGCTGAGCATTTTCTCCAGTTCATCGTAAGATGTTTCCGGCGCAGTCAGTTTGACCATTTCGACTTTGTTGAACTGGTGCTGTCGAATCAGCCCCCGGGTGTCCTTGCCGTACGATCCGGCTTCAGATCGAAAGCAGGGTGAGTAAGCCGTGTAATAGATCGGCAACTGGTCGGCACTCAGGACTTCTCCCTGATGGATATTGGTGAGCGGTACCTCGGCGGTTGGAATCATGAAATAATCCCAACCCTCCAGCTTGAAAAGATCGTGTTCAAATTTTGGTAACTGGCCGGTGTTCGTCATGCTCTGCCGGTTGACGGCAAAAGGGGGAAGCACTTCTGTATACCCGTGTTCCGAGATGTGCATGTCGAGCATTAAATTTATCAATGCCCTTTCCAGCCGGGCACCGAGGCCCAAATACAAAGGAAACCTAGCGCCGGTAATTTTGGCTGCGCGTTCAAAGTCGAGAATTCCGAGTCGGGACCCCAACTCCCAATGGGCCTGGGGCACAAATTCGAAATGAGGTGGAATGCCTACCTGCTTGAGTATAGGGTTGTCATCGGCGTTTTTGCCGTCGGGCACTGAGGCATGCGGAATATTCGGTAATTCCAGCAAGATATTGCTGACGGTTTCTTCATGAAGGGCCAGTGACGATTCTAGGGCCTTAATTTTTGTGGCAACTTCCCGCATCTGGTCAACAAGATCTTGTGTATTGGCACCTCTCTGCTTTAATTCGGCAATACGGTTGGATACCACATTGCGATTGTGGCGCAATTCTTCAAGCTCTAACAGGACGTTTCGGCGGCGCTCGTCAGCGGCTTCCAACACGGACAGATCGAGGCCGGACTGGCGGGCGTTCAAAGCGCGTTGAATTTCAGATAAATTCTGCCTTAGAAACTTGATTTCGAGCATATTTGTACCTATCTTTATTGTCGTTTTTTCGGTATGTTCCTGCTCAGGTAGAGTCCATCACGTTTCACCGTAGTTGCGTATCGGTTGCGGCAGCGGTTCAAACCAGGATATGACAGGGCAGGGATACGGTAGCCAGCGTCTTTCGGCGACCGCCAAAGCGCAGCAACCCTCTAACATGAGGTTGTTTTTTAGTCAATGGTGAATGCAGGCCGAAGCCAAGCGGGTATATCTGCGGGGACATTGGAATTTGCAAGGGGATAACGTAAATGGAAGAAAATCAGAAAAGCAAGGCGGATATTCGCGCCGAAATAGCCACGACAATAGGTAAACTCTCGAAGGGTGTGCTTACAGAAAAAACCAAACAGGTTGAAGAACGTCTTTTTAACTTTGCCAATTTTCTGGAATCAAAAATTACCTTGTTGTACCTCGATAATCAAAACGAGGTCCAATCCAAGAGTATCATCAAAAGATCATTTGACTACAACAAGATAGTCGTTTTGCCATTGATCAATGCCGGATCCAAAAAGTTCAAGCTATTTAAAATAGATGACATTGAAAACGATCTGATTCGCGGCGATTCGAGCGATCTGCAACCGGATCCCAAGAAATGTCGGGCGGTGCCGATCGATTGTATTGATATCGCCATCATCCCTGGGGTTGCATTCGACGAAAAAGGCGGTCGAATTGGCTCAGGAGATGGATATTACGATCGACTTATCCCTCATCTGCCGATTACGACACGCAAAGTAGCCCTGGCTTTGGACAGTCAAATCATATCCATGGTACCTGTTGAGGCCCATGACAAATACGTGGATATCATCATTACCGACAAGCGAATCATTTATAAGATATGATCCGCGCCAGCGATTCGATGATCAGGGGATATAACAATCTGGCTTAGACTCACCCATATTCTACAAATCCTTGCCTCAAGGCGGTAAGCGATCAACACCCCCATTATTTTTTCACCGCAGCCCTTTATGTTCGAATGAACGAAATGCTATATTCTTGACCTAACCCGTCGGAACTGATAGGAATCCGATGATCGTTGTGTATCGGTGTACCGTCGGCTTATTGATGCCCAATTCATCAGTCATGAGCGGCTTGAGGGCAAAAAAGGCGGTAGCCTTGGCTCACCCAAATGCCAGCCGGCTGCCCCGCACCCTAACCAGAATCGCGCCGATCACTAGTGGGACAAGCAGTAAAAAAATCTGCCGGCAGCACCTATTGCCACCGGAGAGTGTATGGTCGACAAGGAATCGATTAAATACGAACGCCAACGCGAAGAGATGGTCAACCGACAAATTGAGGGACGGGGTATCGCCGATCAAAACGTTTTGGCGGCCATGCGTAAGGTCCCACGACACCTGTTCGTCAGTGAGGCTCTAAGGGACCAGTCGTACGGCGATTATCCCCTCCCTATCGGCGACCAGCAGACTATTTCCCAGCCATATATCGTCGCTGAAATGACCCAGGCGTTACAGTTATCTAAAGACGACCGGGTGCTAGAAATTGGTACCGGGTCCGGTTACCAGGCTGCCATTCTGGCTGAAACCGCCTACCGTGTCTACACGATTGAGCGGATACACTCACTGTTGATTAAAGCCCGTCAGGTATTCGATCAACTCCACTATCACAACATCATCACTCGCTATGGGGACGGTACGGTCGGATGGGTTGAGGAAAGTCCTTTCGATGCTATTATTGTCACCGCCGGTGCCCCGAAAATACCTAACATTCTCATTGCCCAACTTGCCAACGGGGGACGGATGGTCGTTCCCGTGGGGGATCAGCATTCGCAGGAACTCATAAGGTTCTACAAGGATGAAAAAGGGGTGCATCGTTCCAATCTCGGTGGTTGCCGGTTTGTCAAATTGGTCGGTGAAAACGGATGGAGCGATCGGTAAATGTTCAGGAAGGCTTACGATTGGGTGTTGCATTGGGCGGAAACGCCTTACGGTTCCTGGGCGCTGTTTCTGCTGGCCTTCAGTGAATCTTCCTTCTTCCCCATTCCGCCGGATGTGCTTCTGATCGCCCTCGCAGTGGCCGTGCCGCGTAAATCGATGCGCTTCGCATTGATTTGTTCGGTAGGTTCGGTTCTGGGGGGGTGTTTTGGCTATTTAATCGGCTGGCAATTCATGTATGCCATTGGTGAAAAGATCGTCGCGTTTTACGGTTTAAACGACAAAGTCGACTACATTGGGGACCTTTACAGAAATTACGATGCTTGGGCGATCGGCATTGCCGGGTTTACCCCCATACCTTACAAGGTATTCACCATCACAGCCGGAATGTTTAAAATCAACTTTATCGTGTTCATCGTGGCCTCCTTCATTTCTCGTTCGGCGCGGTTCTTTCTTGTCGGTGGTTTGATTTACCGGTTCGGCCCCAACATCCAGCTTTTCATCGAAAAATATTTCAACATACTGGCCGTAGCCTTTACCGTTCTGCTGATTGCCGGCTTTTTTGCTATCAAGCATTTCTTCTAAGGGCCGACTCGGCTATGGACCTGCCGCTCTCGGCCGGGTTGAAGGTCTGAGATACTGAACCCAATCGCCCAAGCCGCTGCTGCCTAATCCGTGAAGTCTTTAAAATGGTTTTCCTCGGCCAGTGCTTTTTCGATATACAGCATGAATGCGTGTCCGGGAGGTGAAAGGCTGCGGAATTTGTGACGCGTGAGATAGAAATGTCTGCTGAGTTTCAGGCCATTGATCCTCAAAGAATGTAGCGATCCGGAATTCAGTTCTTCGGCAACGGCGATGGGTGAGACGATTGAGAGACCGATGTCGTGCATGACACCCTGGACGACAGATTCGGTGCTCCCGAGTTCGGCTACGATATTGAGATGATTTAAGGTGAACCCTTTTTCCTCGAAGTTTTGCTGAAGCGACTTAAGCGTTCCTGAACCCGATTCCCGCACGATGAATCTTTCCCTCAACAGCATTTCCAGATCGATGCTGCGCCGATGGCTCCACTTGTGATCACGGGGAACAATCAGGAGCATTTCATCATCCAGCAGTTCTTCCTGCACCAGGTGATTGTCTGATGTTCGGGCACCCACGACTCCGAGCTCTATCTCTCCCGAAAGGATATCGGAAATGATCCTTCCGGTGCCGCCGACACGCAGGGAAACATAGGTTTTGGGGTATGCCTTGAGGAAGCCGGCGGTCAGCCGGGGTAGCAAATAACCGCCGGGGATGGTACTGCCCCCGATGATCAGATTACCTTCAACGGAATCCTTGAATTGCCTGAGAGCGTCTTCGGTTTCGTCCCGCAGGCAGATCAATCGTTGGGCGTACTGGTATAGAAGTTCGCCTTCCTTGGTTGGAACGGCCTCTTTGGACAACCGATCGATCAATCGGCAGCCGAAATGATTCTCCAGATCCTTTATATGGCTGCTGACGGTCGGTTGCGAGAGATGGGCCAGCTTTCCCGCTTTGGAAAAACTTCGCTGCTCGATAACTTTGCAGAAAATATTGAGCTGCCAAAGGTCCATTGAGAAAACGAGCGTTCATAGAAGGGGCGGCATGGGATGGCTCAACGGTGTGCCGATTATCGGGAACCGGTTTTTTTTCTGAATTTTTCCCTAATTTTTTTCAAGACCACCGGCGGGACCATGCCTTCAATATTACCGCCGAACCGGGCGGCTTCTTTGATAATCGATGAGCTGGTGAATATCCATCGCAAGCCGGTCATCAAGAACACGGTTTGGATGTCTCGGTTGAGTCGGCGGTTCATCAGGGCCATCTGGAATTCATATTCAAAATCCGAGACGGCGCGCATGCCGCGCAGAATCGCATCGGCTTTACGCTTTGCAGCATAGTCCACCAGCAGGCCGTCAAATCGATCGATTTCGATATTTGCCAATCCCTTCATGCTCATCTGCAGCATGTCCAGCCGCTCTTCAACGGAGAACAGTGTTTCCTTGCTAGGATTGTAAAGTATGGTAACAATGATTTTATCAAAAAGCTTCAAGCCACGTTTGACAATATCCAGATGCCCGTTGGTTACCGGATCGAAGGATCCCGGATATATTGCAACCTTCCCCATCGCAATTTCCACTGTGTTAAGTTCAATCGAAGTCGAGTATCAGCCGGAAGACCTTTCCAACTTTCATAACACATATTCTAAAATTGAAACAAGAGATTTCCCGTAGCGTCTCTGGTCGCGAAGTAAGAAACGACTCCAATCGCCAGGAATGGGTTCTTGGGGAGAATGCTCGACAACAAGGAGCGTGCCGCGCGCCAGGATCGTTGAGTTTTGAAGGTGTTGCAGGCAAGCCACGACCAGTTGCCTATTATAGGGAGGGTCCATAAAAACAAGGTCGAAAGGGCCGCCTGAAACAGAGAGGCCGTCGAGACCGGCGGTGATGTCTTTACGGATGACGCGTGACCGGGTTTCAAGACGACACAGCGCCAAGTTACGCGAAATGATGGAGATGGCCAACCGGCTGTTGTCGATGAAAACAGCCGACCGTGCAGCGCGACTCAAGGCTTCGATGCCATAGGCGCCTGTACCGGCAAAAAGATCGAGTACGACGGCGTCCGGCACCCAGCCGGCGATGATATTGAAGATTGATTCCCGCAATCGGTCGGCCGTCGGTCGAATATCGACGCCCTTTAAAGGTGCTAATCGTCTCCCTCTTAAGTCTCCCCCGATGACTCGCAACTGATTGGCTTCTCCGGCCGCCTGCTTGTGAGCCTGCAGAGCGACTCAATGCTTTTAGGTGGTGTTTGTTTTACTTGATGACTTTCTTGATTTTTTTGTAGAGGTAGCTGCGTCCAACACCGATCATTTCAGCAGTCCTGCTGATGTTATTCTTATTTTCCTCTAGCTTCTTCTGGATGTATTCTCTTTCAAACTCTTTCTTTGCTTGTTTGAGTGTGTCGATCGACAGCAACCCGGACTCGTTGTCCGCCGTGCTTGAATCCGTCTCGGATTGATAAGTATCGGGGAGGTCCTCGATGTCAATCGAGTCTTTTTCAACCATGATAACCAGCCGTTCCACCAGATTTTTCAGTTCGCGGATGTTGCCTTGCCAGGACGATCGACGCAACTGCTCGAGAGCGGACGGCGTCATCTTTTTTTTCTCTTTCTGGTTTTGTTTGGCAAATTCTTCAAAAAAAATATCAACCAGAACGGGGATGTCTTCTTTGCGTTCTCTCAGAGGCGGAACCTCTATCGGCACCACGTTCAGTCGATAATATAGTTCTTCTCTAAATTGACCGTTGTCGATCTCTTTTTCAAGATCTTTGTTGGTGGCGGCAATGACACGGACATCCACAGTAATGGTTCTGCTGCCGCCCAGGCGGTTGAATTTTTGTTCTTCCAACACGCGCAGCATTTTTGACTGTGTCCGCAAACTCATGTCGCCGATCTCGTCCAGGAAAATCGTTCCGCTGTGGGCCAGCTCGAATTTACCCCTTTTCTTCATTGATGCGCCGGGAAACGCACCCTTTTCATGCCCGAACAGTTCGCTTTCAATCAGCTCTTCCGGAATGGCGGCACAGTTTACGGTTATCAGGGGATGAGAAGCGCGTCGGCTGAGCTGATGGATCGTGCGGGCCACGAGTTCTTTGCCTGTGCCGTTTTCGCCTTTTATCAAGATCCACGTGTCGGTCGGTGCAGCCACCGACACCTGTTTTTTCAGCAATTGTATCGGGGGGCTGTTGCCGCTGATCGAATTTTTCTCGATCATCTTCTTCCGCAAATAGCGGTTTTCTTCCTCCAAGCGGCGATAGTTCAGGGCGTTGTTGATCGCGACAATGACCTTGTCGATGGACAATGGCTTCTCGATCAGGTCATAGGCTCCCATTTTTGTCGCTTTTACAGCGGTTTCGATGGTTCCATGGCCGGTAATAATGATGACTTGAATATACGGATTGTTCTTCCTGATCTCCTGCAGCGTATCGATTCCGTCCAGGCCAGGCATCCAAATGTCGAGCAGCACCAGATCGGGTGAATTGCTTTCAATGTTTTTCAGGGCTTCGTATCCGTTGGAAGCGGTAAGTACATCGAATCCTTCGTCTGTCAAAAGTCCCCCGAGGGATTGAAGAATAGAAGGTTCATCGTCAACGATCAAGATTGAGGGATTCATTGTCCTGACTCCTTACACGTTTTTTGGGTGCCCACCGCCATGGTCGCCGTCCGAAATCATTGTCGAGGTTGGCGTTGCCGAGGGTTCGCCGTTGGTACCTGAGCCGGTCGATTATATGGGCAGTTCGATCACGAATTTGGCTCCGGTGGGTTGGTTGTTTTGGACGCTGATGACACCGTTGTGGTCACCGACAATCGTACTGACTATCGTGAGGCCTAAACCCATGCCGGCCTTCTTGGTTGAAAAGTTCGGTTCGAACAGGCGGGTTTTGTCGGCATCGGATACTCCGGGTCCGTCGTCTGATATTTCGATTCGAACCCGATTTAAAATTGAATCGTAAGTTAAGGCGATTGTTATTTCACCCCTACCTTTTATGGCGGCAATGGCGTTTTCCAGCAGATTGATCATGGCCTGCTTGACCTGTTTACGGTCGAGGTTCATTGTCGGAACGGTATCGGTCAATTCGGCCTTAAAGGCTATTTCAGGGTATCCGTCTTTGTAAAGCGCTACGGTTTCTTCAACGATCGGCAGCAGTTCGCAAGGTTTCAGATCGACGGTCGGAAATTTAGCAAACGCCGAGAATTCGTTGACCAGGTTGCGGATGAGCTCAACGTGATCGATAATCATCCGGATACATTCCTCGAAGATCGGATCTTCGTGGTCCTTGGCATACTTTCTTTTCAATCTCTGTGCCGAGAGCGTAATCGGTGTCAGGGGGTTTTTGACTTCGTGGGCAATTCTCCGTGCCACCTCACGCCATGCGACCATCCGTTGGGCTCTTTCCATCTCGGTCAGGTCATCGAATACCATTACAATACCCATGTGGTTGCCGGAATCGTCCCTGAGGGCATTGACGTGGGTCATGAAGCTACGCGGCCGGCCTTCAATGATCAGCCGCAGCGGCAGTTGGAAGGCATCATTCTTGGAAATAGTGAGGCTGTCCATAATTTCGCTGGCCAGCCAGCGGAATTGGCCGTTAAGCAGGTGCTCGTACCCGCGGTTGAGGACTTCTTCACTTTTGATTCCGAGCATTCTTTCCGCCGACCGGTTGATCGTCTTGATGGTGCCATTCGCGTCAAGGGTTATGACGCCGGCTGAGACGTTCTTCAGGACGATTTCCATGTATTGTCGTTTCTCTTCGATCTCAACGTTCTGCTTCTGGAGCATCGTTGCCGACAGTTCCAGCTGTTCACGGCTGCCGCGCAAATCACGGGTCATCTTGTTGAACGAATCGACCAAGCTGCCAATTTCATCGTCGGCAACCCGTTCGATCGTGAAGCGGAGTTCGCCCTCCGCCACCCGCCGGGTCCCTTCTGCCAATTCCTTGATGGGAATGCTGATCGAACGGGCCAAATAGAAACCGAACCAGATGGCGCAAAATAAAACCAGAAGAGCCACAATTGATAAAACGATAAAGTACGTATTCTGAATCGGTTTCTTGAGTAATTTAATCTGCTGGTATTCTTCGAATCCACGCGTGATGGATTTCATGCTCTCGGAAATATCCGGCACCAGCAGAATTGAAATGATCAAATAGCCCTTGATCTGGCTGCGGTCGGCCCCGAAAGGAATCGTCCCCACTGTTCGGATCAACTCCCCCTTGGTAACATATTCCGAGTGCGTCCAGACGGCTTCAGGGATCGTATTTTCCAGCAGGACATGGGTCGGAACGATGCCGAAAACCGTATTTTCAAGTTCATCGGAAAGAGAAAAAGCCAGGCGGTTGGCCTTAAGATCATAGACTTCAATCGCCGCAATGTTGAATTCGCGCTGAACAATGCGGATGTAACGGGAAAGTGCGGTGGAATTGTCCGGATCCAGAAAGTTCTTCTTAGAAATCTGGTAGGAAGCTCTTTCAAGAAAGAACCGGCTGCTGGTTTTTACCTGCTGGTAAATGCTGCGACCGACCACCAGTGAGTTCTCCAGTGCTTGTTCGACAGGAACGTTGAACCAGAAATCAAGACTGGTGGTGATAAAATTTATAGAGAAAAAAAACAAAACGATTGTGGGCAGCAAAGTCAGAGCAATAAACGCCACCGTGAGGCGCGTTCGAAGCTTGGCCCCCATCACTTTCCGCTTGCGTTCGTACAGCAGTTTGACCAGATTGCGAAAGACCAGAAATATCAATAGGATAAGCAACAACAGGTTGATGTTGATAAGGATGAACATCAGGATGGTGTTGGAAACAGGGATGTTCGTACCGAAATTGATGATCCGAAACTCGGCCAGGGTCAAAATCGAGACAACGAACAAAATGGCGACGATGAGCAGCCCTTCTCGCTTTCGTCTTTTTTTGTCGGCTTGAGTCGGTGTCAGAGAGATGTTTCTGTTGGATCGGGTTTCATTCATGGGATTCCGGAATCAAAATCATTGGCGCATCCGGCCCTTTACCGAAGGCTATAGTACGGCGTCGATTACGCATGAGATAACTATTTGAAGGTTTGGCGGCAGCATTGCGGATATATTCAGTTTTAGTAAATGAAATCGATCGTATACCAATCGGTCTCAACGTCCCATAATGAAAAGAGTATATAGTGAAGATACAATGGCAGCGTCAGTTTGCTGACTTCGGCTTTTACCCGGAGTTGGTACTGTCGGCCCTTTTCCAAATTATGAAGCGGATACATCGGCAGGGCATCGATTTCCGTCATCCATTTCTGGGCTTGGGAAAACGAGTGGGTAACAATAGGGTCTCCTTCTTTCCATGAACGCTTGATCGTGAAATCTTTTTTCAGATTATTATATTTAATGGTGTGCGAGAGGGTAATATCGGTGACATTTTTATCCGGCCACCAGGCGCGGATTCGATAAAGGCTGATATAAAAAGTGAAAGTCGCCGGTACACCGCTGAGAATGGCTTCCTTGAGTTTTTCAGTGAAGCCGCCCTCAAGGGTGAAATGAAACAGAAGGGCGTCACGGGTGTTGGAAACGGTAATATGGGATAATACGGCGTCCTGTGCCATAACGGGATTGATGCCGCTCAGCAATATGAAAAGCAGTCCAGCGCAGACTGTCATCATTTTCAACGGGTTTATCGAAGGCATGCGGCCAAATACTCCCCTCTGTGAGGATTCATTAGCCAGGCATTGAAATGACGGAAAAACACGAATTGGAGACGATTTCGGCAAATGAGTTCGCAGTTATGTATAGTGAATGTTAACCTTAACTTACCTCAGCGGCGGTTTTCAATGCCCTGTTGGTCCAAGTGGAACGACATCGACTAAAGGCCAATCGAATGGTCTTCAAACATAACGAAAACCGTCTTAAATGGCAACAGATTTTGGTTCTGAGGCTGGACGCGGAGATGAGCCGGGAACCCACCGGGTTTCCCAGGACTCCTTTTGGGAGAAGAATTTTTCGAGGAAGGCGTGGTTGAATGCATGGCCAGATTTGATAACCTCCAGGTGTCCGAGAATCGGCATCCCCAGCAGGGAAAAGTCTCCCAGGCAATCAAGGATCTTGTGCCGGACAAACTCATCGGGGAACCTGAGGCCGTCTTTATTGACGATATTCTCTTTATCGATGACCACCGCGTTGTCCAGGGTGCCGCCCAAAGCCAGTCCATAGCGCTTCATGTATTCGACCTCGTGCAAGAAACCGAAAGTCCTGGCCCGGCTGATTTCCGACGAGAACGCCTCGTCCGTGATGTCGATCGAGAGGCTTTGTTTCCCGATTACGGGATGCGCGAAATCAATCGTGCACGTAATTCTGAATCGATCAGAAGGGTAGGCCCTGACTGATTTGTCCCCCTCTGTCAACACAATGGGTTCTTTGAGTGTGAAGTAGTGCCGGGGTACCCCCTGGTCCATTATGCCTGATGTTCTCATCAGCTTCGTGAAGGGACCGGCACTGCCATCCATCACTGGCACTTCGTAGGCATCGAGTTCGACCAGGGCGTTGTCGATGGAGAGCCCGGCAAAAGTTGCCATCAAGTGTTCTATCGTAGACACGATACAGCCATCGCTGCCGATGACCGTCGCCAGGCTCGTATCCACCACCCGATTGAATTGGGCCGTCACTCCGGGAGTTCCCGGCAGATCGACTCTGACGAATCGGATTCCATGGTTGATCGGTGCCGGTTTTATCGTCAAGTGCACGGGTTTGCCAGAGTGCAGTCCGATACCGTCACACTGGATGTTCTTCTTTAGGGTCCGTTGGCAGATATGCATATCGAAAGCGTCCTTCCATTGGCCGTCCACCGGATAGTCAATTCAGACGTATAATGTCTCCCACATATGGGGAAAAAATACAATGGAAAAAGCGATTACAGCGATTCTCGAATCCAAAGGACCTCCGACGCCTTGGCCTGTCTACCCCTTTCACCGTCCAAAAGCCGGCCGAAGGTCTTCAAATTCCCCCGTACCGGGGCTGCTTGAGCGTTCGATAAATGCTTCCGCTTTTGTAAAGGGAGCCACATGAAAAACCCAAGCAATCTCATGACCTTTGAGACACACAAGCGCCGGTCACCCAATTGGACATCGACGCATGAATCCGGATCATAAGAGCCCCAGGCGGTATGTCAAGGGATGGGCTCAACCGTGGCGGACGGAGACGGCCGATTGACTGAATTTTAGCCTGTGCGGCGCCAAAGGCCCCGGTGGGGGTCTTCCTGTACCTCGAGCATCGCTCGTGTGCGGTTCTTTTACGTCCTGGGATCGGACATTAACCATTTGACGCACAAGGATTCATCTGATACACGGTCAGAAAATGCTTAGATCCCGTCCGTAACGGAACACGGTGAGAATCCGTGGCGGTCCCGCCGCTGTGACCCCGTTGATAGACAGTTCCAATCGCCAGATGCCACTGTGCCGATTCCTGGGCATGGGAAGGCGGCGAAACCGGGGAAGCCAGAAGACGACGGATTCGGTGGGTAAACCGGAAACCTGATGGCAAAGGGCTCCGCTGACCGGAATTACGGTCGACGGGGCCCTTTAATTTTTTGATTGAGGCGGACATTACATTGGGGTTTTAGATCACACTATTTAATTATGCGGGACTACCCGGAGAGCTGTTTCCCGAAGATTGTCCCGGGGGGTGTCCTGCTGGAGGTGAACTTTGAACATGAAAGGTGTGTTGGTCAGCGAAATCGGCCAGTTTCAGATAAAGGACCTGCCGGTCAAAGAGCCGCGGGATGATGAGGTTTTGGTTCAGGTCGAGGTGGCCGGCATGTGCCGCACCGATCTCAAGATTATTCGATCGGGCCATAGGGACCTGGTGCTGCCGCGCGTGCCGGGTGAAGAGGCCGTCGGCGTCATCCAGCGCGCCGGGCAACGGGTCGCCCATGTGAGCGCAGGCGACCGGGTCTATGTCTATCCGGGAATCTGGTGTGGAGCGTGCCCGGCATGCGTCATGGGGGCGGAAAACCTGTGTCGCGGGATGAAGATTATGGGGTTTCACCGTGATGGGGGGTTTGCTGAATTCGTAACGGTTCCCGCCCAAAGCACCATCAAAGTGCCGGAGGGACTGGAGCCGGAACTTGCTGTTTTCGCCGAACCTTTGTCATGTTGTCTGAATGCCCTGGAACTGGCAGCCGTCGCTGAGGGCAAAAAGGTTGGAATTTGGGGTTGCGGACCGGCAGGCACACTTCTCGCGCGGGCCTCTAAAGCTATGGGGGCTTCGCCTCTCTGCATCGATACCGATGACCGTCGCCGCCGCCTGATCAACGGGTTTTCCGCCTGCCCGGATCAGAGATTCGATATCTGCGTGGTCGCTGTGGGGAGCTTGGCGGCCTACCGTGAGGCCACCGCCCATTTGAATCCCCGTGGCCGACTGGTCATATTCTCGGGTCTTCCCCCCCGGGACTGTTCGCTGCCCATTGATTTAAACCAACTGCACTATATGGAACAAACCCTCGTCGGCGCCTACGGCTGCAGTTTCCGTCACGGTAAAGAAGCCCTGGCATTGATTTCAACCGGAAGAGTTGTCGTGAATGACATGATTTCCCACCGTCTGCCGCTGACGGATCTCAGCCTGGCACTGGACCTTGTCGAGTCCCGGCAGGGAATGAAAATTCTACTCTATCCATAACAGAGGAGATGGCCCAATGTGGACGAATGAATCATTAAAAGAATTTGGATGGAATATCCAGAAATTGATCAACAATGAGGACTTGAAGCAGGAGGAGTGTTACGCCATGTTCTGTCAGGTCTTGCGGAACCAGCAACCGGAACTTCAGCAGGGCGCATTCCTGGCGGCTCTGACCGCCAAGGGGGAAACGCCGGAAGAAATGGCCGGCGCCTGGCGGGCCATCCTCGAGCTGGATACCGAGACGGTCGCTGAGGATCTCGGGAAACCCTTGGTTGAAAATTCTGGCACCGGTATGGACCAGCTGAAAACCTTCAATGTCAGCTCGGCAGCGGCCGTCGTCGCCGCCGCCGCCGGAGCACGGATGGCCCGCCATGGTGCAAGAGCGCTGACCTCCAGTTGCGGGACGGTTGATCTTCTCGAATCAATCGGCATCAATGTCGAATGCGGTGTGGAAACCGTCAGCCGCAGCATCAAGACGGCCGGTATTGGGTTGTTCAACGGAATGAGTGCTCGGGTTCATCCCCGATCGCTATCCCGCATTCTCAGCCAAATCAGATTCGGGTCCACTCTGAACATCGCGGCATCCTTGGCCAGTCCTTGCCGAGCCACCCATGCTCTTCGCGGTGTGTATTCAGTGGATATGGTGTCCAAGGTAGGAGAGATCTTGAAGGCAATCGGTATAGAGCGAGGATTGGTGGTTCACGGTTTTAATGCTGAGAAAAACAAGGGCATGGACGAGTTATCCAACATCGGGGAGAGCATCGTCTTGGAGGTTTGCGCTGACGGGAATGACGTTTTTCACACGATCGTACCCGAGGACGTCGGCTTGAAACGCTCCAAATTCGCTGAGATTGCCGCCACCGGTGACGTGCATGAGGAAGCCGTTCGTTTCTTGAAGGTCATCGGTGGGGTCGATCATCAGGGGTGTATCGATATTACGTGTCTTAATGCCGGCGCCATCCTGTATCTGGCAGATTTGGCAGAGAATGTGTCAAAGGGGGTCTCGATAAGCAGCGAGATGATTGGAAGCGGACGGGCTTTGCGGAAATTGAGCGAGTGGGTGCAGGCCCAATCGGACCAGGAGGGGGTTGGGATTGGGGCATTCATGTCAGTGGTTGCGGAAGCCGGGATGAAACAGATGGTGCGCCCCTATCTTTAAATCCGGCTGCAACCCCAAGATGTTTGATCGTCCGGGGGAGATATGTGGACCGATGGGTGACGAGATAGCGGCAGGTGTAGCATACAAGCAGTGTTGCTGCTGCGCGCATGCACCTATATGATATGCCTCCTCTTTTCGGGAGGATGACTCTGTCAGAGGGTGGATATCCGCCATATTCAGGCGGGCCCGATCGGCATTGAGTCGGCCATATCCCGGGTTGCGTTCCTGGCGGACTGACATCCCAGGGTCACGTCACGTTTTCCTATAAGATATTCAATAGCCGTTCATCCCCCCGTTACTGCATATCAGCCTTGCCCGGGTCAGAAGCGATGTTGCCCATTGATCGAAAGATCTTGGTGTGGTAAGCGCAGACAAGCGAAAGCCAATTTTTTATTTACCCAGTATATTCAGACAGATTTAATTCCATGGCACTGAATCCCGTGCGGGTGATGACATCATGCTGGCCAAGATCCTGAGCAGTGCCGTCATCGGAATTGACGGCTACCTTGTGGAAGTGGAGGTGGACATAGCCCGCGGTTTACCCACCTTTACCATTGTCGGGTTGCCGGAAGCATCGGTAAAGGAAAGCAAAGAGCGGGTAAAGGCGGCCATAAACAATTCCGGTTATGCATTCCCCGACGATCGTATCACCGTCAATCTGGCACCGGCCAACATTAAAAAAGAAGGTACCGGTTTTGATCTGCCCATAGCGCTCGGCATCCTTTGCGCCACCGGAGTTGTGCCCAAAGAGGCACTGGCATCGCATCTTGTTCTCGGTGAACTCTCGCTGGACGGGCGCATCAAGCCGGTCAACGGAACGCTGCCAATGGCCCTGGCGGCGGAGGCGGCCGACCATGTCGGAATCGTGGTGCCGTTCGAAAACGGGAGAGAGGCGTCCGTTGTCGTCGGAATCGATGTCATTCCGGTGAAGACGCTCTCTGATGTGGTGGGGTACTTGCGTGGCAGCCTGCAAATCTCACCTTTCAAAGCCGACCTGGACGAACTTTTTAACCGTGCCGGAAGGCCGGATGTCGACTTCATCGAAGTCATGGGGCAGGAGCATGTCAAACGAGCTCTGGAAATAGCGGCAGCCGGCGGCCACAACATCCTAATGGTCGGCCCCCCCGGTTCCGGCAAAACCATGCTCGCCAAAAGGCTGGCGACCATCCTGCCGCCGCTCACCTTCGAGGAGGCCATAGAAACAACCAAAATCTTTAGTGTGGTGGGGTTACTGGGTCAAAGCCAAACCCTGATTACGCAGCGCCCTTTCCGCTCTCCCCATCATACGATTTCAGATGCCGGCTTGATCGGGGGTGGGCATATCCCACGGCCCGGAGAGGTGAGCCTGGCCCATAACGGCGTTTTATTCCTGGACGAATTGCCAGAATTCAAAAAGCATGTTCTTGAAGTATTGCGACAACCGTTAGAAGATCTGAGGGTGACCATCGCGCGCGCGGCTTTAACCATTACCTATCCTTCGCGGTTGATGCTTGTGGCGGCAATGAACCCGTGTCCCTGCGGATACCTTACCGACCGCAAACATCAGTGTCGGTGCACATACCAGCAGATCCATCGCTACCGCTCCAAGATTTCAGGCCCCCTGCTCGATCGAATCGACATTCACGTGGATGTACCGGCCGTGTCCTACAAAGATCTGGCGGGACAAAATACGGCCGAATCGTCGGCTGTCATGCGAAATCGGGTCAACGCCGCTCGCGCCATACAGGCCCAGCGGTTCAAACGATCCAAGATATATGCCAACGCCCAGATGGGCAGCCGTCAACTGAAGCGGTTTTGCGGTGTCGGCGACCGATCGCGTCGGCTACTGGAAACGGCGATCGACAAGCTCGGCTTGTCTGCAAGGGCCCATAACCGCATATTGAAGATTGCCCGCACCATCGCCGATCTCTCCGGTACGGATGCCATCTCGGTGGACCACGTTTCAGAAGCGGTCCAATACCGCAGCCTGGACCGCAGCAGGGTATCCGCTTGATAAGACCGATGCTGACGCCGGTACGGAGGAGGGTCTGCCGAGTCCCTTTTCACTGCAGGCGGTTGAGGCCTGTCATCGGCTGCTTGTCCTCAATTCAACCGTTTCAAATCAGAGCTGCGAAGGTGCAGATCCCGTTGGGGGTATGGTATTTCGATCCCCGCCTCTTTGAGGGCATCGAAAATGGCGAAATAGAGATCGCTGCGAACTTTTCTGCGGGCCGTCGCGCGGACGTCGATCCAAAACAGTAGTTCAAAATTGATCGAATTGTCTGCGTATTCGACAAAACGGACCACAGGCGGTTGATGGTCGGAAACCGAAGGATCGGCCGCGGCCGCTTCCAGCAGTATCTTCTCCACCTTCCGCGGCTCTGCATCATATGACACGCCCACCAACAGTTCTATTCTGATCAATGGCGACGCGAGAGAATAATTGACGATGGTGTTTGAGATCAGACTCGAATTCGGGATCAGATACTCGATATCGTCTCTGGTTCTGACTCGAGTCGATGCCAGGTAGATATCGGTAACGACGCCGAGGGTATTTTCCACCTGGATCCAATCGCCTTTTCGGATGCGTCCTCCAAAGATAATCGTAAAGCCACTGATAATATTCGCCGCCATGTGCTGTAATCCCAGTCCGATTCCAATACCGGCGGCGCCGGCGAAAACCAGTAAAAACTTCAAATCGATCCCGACGGCTTTGAGCGATATCAAAAATCCGACAAGCAGCAGCGTGTATTTCAAGGAGATGTTGACGGCGTATCCCAAGCCGGGATCGATGCCGAAAGTGGGGTATACCCGGTAGTCCATGTAGGCCTGGAGAAGCCGCGTTGAAAACACAAAAGCCATGAGGATCAACAAGGCTTTGATAATGATCCAGAGGGTGATATCGTTGGTCCCGAGCTTGGCGACTGGAAAGGATATGATTTGCACCAAGGGTTCGAGCCACCCAAGCAAGTTCAGGACTATGCCGGTTGCGGCTGTGACCGTAGCGTAAAGAAGAAATGATTTCCACGAGCTATATACGACTCGTACCGTTTCGTCGTGCCGATCCTTACTGCCGTACCATTTTTCGAGCCACCCTCTCAGATTATGGTAGATCACCATGATCAGCAAGAAGGCACCGCCGGTGTACCAGGTTTTCAGCAGAACCGCCTGACCGAGCTGGTGGTAACCGAAACACCAGAGAAGGGCCACAATAAAGGACGTGAAAATAAACGGGTAATAGAATCGATTGAGCTGACGGACGAAAAACTGGTAGGGGCCGTAGGGGAGGTCGGGCAGCAGTGACAGGAAAGCGTTTTTCATCAGAAGGAGCAAAAGCAGGACGACAACGATCGATACGGAAATAACAAATTTAAGCAGGGCGACGACGTCGGGGCGGATGTTAAACGCTTCTGCGCCCCAAATGAGGATGAAACCGGCCAGAACATAAACCAGGGTCAGGCGTGTCAAATTGAAAATTTTTCGGCCATAACGGGCCGTCCGCGGGAAAAGTTGCTGCGTCAGTGACTCTCGCAGCAGACCGGTGATGAGCGCGCCAATCACCCAAATCCAGAGTATTCGCCCTATAAACTGAAACCAGGTCGCAGGGTAGGTGATAAAAGCATTGATCAAAGAGAAGACGCCAAGCAGTACCAGCGGTATCAGGGCGGCAACGATCACTTTCAACAGGGATAACAAATAGGGAAAAAGTTTAGGCGGCAGCTTATGCTCAAACGGCCGCAACCTTTTCTCGATTCGCTTCAACACCTTTTTGCGTCCAATGAGGCTGTAAATCACGGCGGCCAGAAAGGTGAACACGATCAATGAGCCAACTATTCCCAGCGTCCGGCTCTGCTCCATGATTTTCTTTAAGAGCTTGGGCAATAACGAAGGGAGCCTGAGAGCCCAGAAATAGAGGTCATTCAAGGTTTTCATATCCCAGCCGAGCGGTGTCGCTTCGAACAGCGACCGGGCTTGTCTGGCAAGCTCTTCGCTGACATTTTCGGCCTGTTCGATAATGGTCGATTGCATCCCCTGGCCGATGCTGAATTCGGGCATGGATTTGCTTTCGCCACTCTCCCCCTGGTTATCGGCCGCGTACAGTGAAGGGACGGTAAATACCAGTGCCAGCATAACGGCTATCGTCGATAATTTGCAGCCAGATCTCATAGTTGGTCCTCGATACTGAATGTTGGTGGATGCAGGCAACGGCCCGTGGCCGATCTTCCCTGGTCGGGAAAAATTCCGGTTGAAGATCCTCCTCGGTTACCGGGGAACAGGCCGGGTGGTAATGTGTCCTGCTCCTGTAATTTTTCTTCAGGAGTTATAGCCTTTTTTGTTTTAACATGAAAGTCCATGCCGCCATGAGGCAATAGGCCGGATAATTTATGAATCATCATTCAAGGGTCGTGAAGAGCCTGTTGGTCGTCCATCAAGGCGCACTCGGCGATTTCATAGTCACGTTCCCGGTCCTCAAGGCCCTCCGAGGATCATTTGATCGAATCGACGGTATCTGCCGCGCATCCTTCGGACGGCTGGCTGTCGATATCGGCATTTTGGATCGATGCCACCCGCTGGAGTCGAGGATGTTTTCGAGTCTCTTCTCGGAGCGGTTCGATCCTGGCGTGAACCGGTTGATAGCCGCATACAGTCATGTTTTGCTGATGACCTTCTCCAGTGCGTTGGAAGACGCCGTGAATACGATCAAAAAAAACCGGGTGTTTCGTATCGAACCGTGGCCGGGAAATGACGAAAACATCCAAGTAGTCGAATTTTTGGCTGATAGATTGCGGGCTTGCGGCATGCTGTCGCATAGGGAAGGTGAGGCGTTTAGCCGCTCACTTCATGCCGCTGCCGGCGGTCATGTTAAAGAGCTCTCTGCCGGATCGACAATCGTTCTCAGCCCTGGCGCCGGCAGCTTAAGAAAACGCTGGCCGCTGGACCGATTTGTTGAGGTCGCTGCCATGCTGGCGCTCCAAGGCTATCGACCCGTGATGCTTCTGGGGCCGGCCGAGGCGGATATCCGAGTGGGTCTGCAACAGGGCCTGGATTTACCGTTTGCAGTGGTTAAAAGTGAATCTCTGCAGGATCTGGTTGGGCTTCTCGATTCTGCCGAGGGATACATCGGCAACGATTCGGGGGTCAGTCATTTAGCGGCTTTTCTCGGAATTCTCGTCCTGGTTGTTTTCGGGCCTTCGGACCCCGTGCGTTGGCGCCCGTTTGGCCGTCGCGTGAGCATTGTCACATCACCAGCTGTAAAGTGCCGTCCCTGCCCGGATTCAGCCAACACGGACTGCAGGGAACCGCTGTGTTTGAAGCAGATTTCTTCGCAACAGGTGTTGGATGAGTTCTGCCGGATCATGCAATCGGAATGCAAATGATATCTTCAGTGAGAAGCGCCGGGGAGTTGGGCTGTGAGACCGGCCCGGACTTAGTTAGCCGGCGGCGCTCTGTTCAGGGAGGGGCAGAAAAGAGAACCCCTGAGGGTTTTATCCTCAGGGGTTCAGAACGGGCATTGCGAATCGAAATACGATCAGCTCAACGGGATTTCAGCGCAAGTCAGTATGGTCGGCCAACGGGAACAAGAGGTCGAAACGAGTCTCGCAACAACTCCAGCGCAACCGGAAAGAATGCCCTTAGTCGATGTTTCTCTTTTAAAGTTTCGGGGGTTTTTATCCCATGGGGCAGGGGTTTGTCAATAAAAAATATGACTTTGTATCAGACGTGACATAAATGATCGTTTGAGTCCCGGCCGCTGTTGCACTACCCTTAGGTGGCCCCGAGGATTCTAAACCCTCAAGTCTCTTCCCGCCGTCCATATCGCGACGCAGCTCAAGATATTGGCCGGCCGTAAGACTCAGATCCGGCAATCCCCAGAGGCTTTTCAGGCGATATCTTCTCGAGACTATCGGCCAACGGATACGAGTGGGGAGGATCAGCCGATTTTGCCTCTTCTCGAATCAAAGCAGCGTCTTTCAACATAAACGCTGCGCTGATCGTCCCATACCGCTTCGTTCTCATGGATCGGCTTTGTTCCGCCTTCCCATGCCCCGCAAGCAACCACGGCGGTTTCGCCGAGGGTAAACTTCCTTCCACAAGCCGGGCAGCCGTCGGCATTGAGTTCGTTGAGTCTTAGAAGATCGATCATAAATTTGTGCTTTGACATGGCGTTGTTTTTCATAAGTTCCTCTTGCGGTGTTGCCAGCGGATTGCCGAACGGGCAAACCGTTGACAACTTTCGGTAGTTCCGTTTGAAAGCCTTTGTACGATACCAGAGAGACTAAGGGCGGTTGACCCGGGTGTCAAGCCGGTGGTATGGGCCTATTGAGGTGGTCATGACCGACGCACTTCCAGAATGAGACAGACAAGGGTGGTCAGAAAACCGTCGGTCAAGGACCGTTTGATTCTGCCCTGCAGGGTGCAACTGATCTCAGGATCCCCTGGAGGGACGGCCGCTAAAAGCGAGGACCTCAATATGCATCGGCCAAGACTTCATAATCTTCTTATTCTGGTTGTGGCGGTACTCTTGAGCGGATGCACCGGCTTATATTTCCGCAGGGCCGGCCAGGAACCGCCGCCACCAATACCCATCCCCTTATCCGATCTATCACCCTCAGAGTATTGGAGCGGCGTTGTTTTCAACGGTGCCCGGATCGGCTTCTCACACTTTCGCTTGTCTCCATACCCGGAGGACCGGGACCTATTCGACATCTATTCAGAAGCATTTTTTCGAATCCGTTTCCTGCTTATGGACAAAAAATTTGATCTCAGATCCCATGATCAGGTCGCCGCCGATCTTTCCCTCGTCCGTTTCAATTACTCAATCGATTTGGATGACAGTCACATGACGGTATCCGGAATGCAGAACGCAGGGAATCTGTCCGTAACCGTTCAGAATCGAAGCGGGGAGTTCCGACGGACCGTTCCCGTTGCCACCCCGGTTTATCCGACCAGTGCCATAATTTTGTACCCACGGTTCAAGGGCCTGCAGGTTGGCCGCCTCTACAAATATGATGTTTTCGACGGACAGACCCAACGGGTGGAGACTGTGGAACAATCCGTAACCGCTTACGAGGAAAGTGAGCTTTACCAAGGCCCGGCTTTCAAAATCCGAACGCGGTTCAAAGGACAGACGGTGACCTCCTGGATGGACGCCCAAGGATTGCCGCTGCTGGAGATGTCGCTGGGCGGGGTTGTCATATCGGCTCTTGAGAGCCAGGCCGACGCCCAACGATACCTCAGCCAGGCCGCCTTCAATAAAGATGAAGCTTTGCTCGATTTCAGCCTGATGAAAAGTGCTCCTCTAGTCCAGGCACCGGACACTCTCCAATCGGTGACCGTCGCGATTTCAGGCCTGACAGACAGCTTTGGAATTCGCGATGACGAACGCCAATCCTGCCGCCGTAAAGACGCGATCGTCGTCTGTCAGGTATCCAAGTCGTCGAAGCTTTCACCTGTCGGGGAAAAATCGGTTAACGGAGAGCCGGCCTCGCTTGGTCGGTACCTGCAACCGACCCTTGCGATATCATCCGCGCACCCCGACATCCAACAGGCCGCATCGGAGATCGCAGCAGGGCTGGGCGGCAATCGTCAACGCGTTCACGCCTTGGTTGACTGGATGCAGGCCCATATTCGGCGGGAAGCTGTCGATGTGTTTACGGCCGTTGACGTATTGAAAGACCGGCGGGCAGAGTGCCAGGGTCACGCCATTCTCTTCGCCGCTTTAACCCGCAGCCTGGGCATTCCTACCCGCGTAGTCAACGGGATGGTCTATGTCCCGCGTTTTGAAGGGTTTCTATTCCACAGTTGGAACGAGAGCTATATAGACGGCCGCTGGATGGCGATTGATCCGATTTTTAATCAATTCCCGGCAGATGCCACCCATATCAAACTGGTGGAAGGCGACAATTTTTCCGAATTGTTGCCGCTGGTAGAGATGATAGGTAAGCTCGGCGTCGACATCATTTCCGCAGATCGACAGAGGGACCCATGAAGCCACAGCCGGCCCGAGCCGATGGCCCGATCTATGGCGAGTGGTTCTAACGGATCGCCGGCCAATCCCTATTCAGCAACTATGTGGTGACCTAAAGGTCAGGTGGACAACAATTCATCGGCGGAAACGGCGATGAGGTGTGCCAGGCAGGGGAGGCGATGTTCCCTTTCCGAAACGACCAGTAAGGGGGCCCTCAAATATAACGCTTACGATTGTCGAAAAACTGCTTGTATACCCGATAGTAATCCGTTTCTTCATATTCGACGGCATGAACGGGCGCGCGATCAAAACTCAAGATGATCGCTTCCGGACAAGCCAGCAGAATCGGTGAATGGGTGGCAATGATAAACTGAGCGTTTCCATTCTGAGCCCGATCCCTGATCAACTTCAGCAGGCCGATCTGGCTCTTCGGGGAAAGGGCGGTCTCCGGTTCATCCAGAATATACAGGCCTTTGATCATAAACCGCGATTGGAAATATGACATCAAAGATTGTCCGTGGGATTGCTGCATCAGGGACTTTCCGCCGAAGTAGGCCAGCACGTCAGGGTCGCCTGTGGCCCAATCGTCTAGTATTTGCGCAAAATTCCTGAAGACCTGCGAATCGAAGAAGGAACCGGGGACCGGACCCTCAAACCACTCGAGATCTATGGCCCGGCCCAATTGGTTTTCATATGGACTGGCGGCATAACGGCTGCGTTGTTCTCCCTGCCAGATATTGACTCCGCTTCGTTGGGCCACGGCTTTCAGTATCGTCGATTTGCCTGTGCCGTTTTCACCGGAGAAGAAAGTAACCGGCGTTCGAAAGTGAAGACTGGTCGTCTTCTTAAGGAGCGCCAGATTGAAGGGATAGTGCGCGGCGGTCGGGAACCTGTTGTGGGCGATAAAGGCTTTTCGAAGGTGCATCCGAATGACTCCCTAAATTATTCTTGTTGACAGAGATTGCCACATTGTGGGAATAAATTAAAGGCAAAGGCTTCTTTTTGCAAATCCGGCCGGGTTATCGCATATGGTCGCAGATATACAAAATCACGGCGAAGCAGGACAGGAGCGGGTGAAAAGGAACGGGCATGGATAACAAGGAATTCAGACGCTACCGCAAAAGGCTTCAAAAGACTCAAAAAGAAATGGCCCAACTGCTCGGTGTATCCATCAAGGCGATTCACAGTTATGAACAGGGCTGGCGGGCCGTGCCGGCCTCCGTCGAACGGCAGGTGTTTTTTCTCATTTCCCGTAAAAAATCAGATGGTCTTCCGACCCAAGACTGTTGGCAGGCCCGAGGCTGCCCTGAGGACCGCAGGGCCAACTGCCCGGCCTGGGAATTTAAAACCGGCAAAATGTGCTGGTTTATCAATGGGACGATTTGCAACGGAGCCATTCAAAAAACATGGAAAGAAAAAATGGTCGTTTGTCGATCCTGCAAAATTTTCAAAACACTGACTGCTGCGTGAACCCCCTGACAGACTGACTCATGCTGGCGCTTCCAGCATGATCCCATCATCATTCACAGTAAAATATCTCGGCCGGCAGACAGCCGGCTGTTCCTTTCTGTTGCACGGTACTTTTTCCATCATAGTTTCTACTATCTGTGGGTGGTTTTCAAGCACTGAATAACCTGAACCCTGGCCGCTTCAATTCTCGGAGAGATGCAAGCGCTATATTCCCTGCCCGTCTGATTGATGATATAGAATGGCCATGAGCGAATACATTGAGCATGACATCCAGGGGCGTTCGGTGGGCGTTGTGGAGAAAAAGACTTTCACCTTTGCAGCCCCGCCCCACGATATGGTCCTTGAGAGCGGAACACATTTGGGTCCCATTTCTATTGCATATGAAACTTATGGGACCTTGGCACCCGACCGATCGAATGCGATTCTTGTACTGCACGCCCTTTCCGGTGATGCCCATGCCGCGGGGTATTACCGTTCAGAGGATCAGAAACCGGGATGGTGGGACATCATGATCGGGCCCGGCAAGGGGATCGACACGGAAAAATACTTTGTGGTCTGTTCCAATATTCTCGGCAGTTGCATGGGGTCGACAGGTCCTCGCTCGCTCGAACCGGCCACCGGGCGGCCCTATGGTAAGAATTTTCCGCTCGTCACCATCGGTGATATGGTCAGGGCTCAAAAAGCATTGATCGATCACCTGGGAGTCGATCGAATCCTGGCGGTTATCGGTGGTTCCATCGGCGGCATGCAAGTCTTGGAATGGACCGTCCGGTATCCTGAAATGGTGTATGCGGCCGTTCCGTTGGCAACGACAACCCGTCATTCAGCGCTGGCCATCGCGTTTAACGAGGTGGCGCGGCAAGCCATAATGGCCGATCCGAATTGGAACAACGGTAGCTATTATGGTGGCCCGCAACCGGATTTGGGTCTGGCCGTAGCACGGATGATCGGCCACATCACCTACCTTTCCGATGCGGCCATGCGCCATAAGTTTGGTCGTAGGCTTCAAGATAAAAACGGCTTTTCTTTCAATTTCGATGCCGACTTCCAGATTGAAAGCTACTTGCGCTACCAGGGGACCAAGTTCGTCGAGCGCTTCGACGCCAATAGTTTTCTTTACATTACCAAAGCGGCGGATTATTTCGATTTGGAACGGCAACACGGTGACGGCTCACTGGTGGAGGCTTTTTCGAAGGCCATTGCCAGGTTTCTCGTCATATCATTTACATCGGACTGGCTGTATCCGACCTACCAATCCCGATCGATGGTGCAGGCCATGAAAAAAAACGGACTGGAGGTCAGTTTTTGCGAAATTGAGGCCGATTGGGGACACGATGCATTTCTAATTCCCAATGAGCGGCTGACAAGACTGATTAAAGGTTTTCTGGCACGTGTCCACACTGAATTTCGACAACAATAGAATTCGGTTCGACCTTCAGATCATCGCCTCATGGATCGAACCGAAGACCCGGGTGCTGGACCTCGGGTGCGGCGAAGGCGATCTGCTGTTTCACCTCAAGACCCACAAGGGGGTTCAAGGGACCGGTATCGAAAATGATGAAGGAAAGGTCGCTCAATGCATCGAGAAGGGCGTGACGGTTCTCCAGGGGGATATCAATACCGAGGTGCTCGACTATCCCGACGGTGCATTCGATTACATCATTCTAAGCCAGACCCTGCAACAGGTCTTTGAACCAGCCGCTTTGCTTCGGTCCATATTGCGTATCGGGAAAAAAGCCGTTGTAAGCTTTCCGAATTTCAGCCACTGGCTGGTGCGGCTTCAGCTCCTGACCACCGGTTATGCACCGATTACCCGTCAGCTTCCTTTCCAGTGGTATGATACACCCAATATTCGGGTAATATCACTCAAGGATTTCAGGAAATTCGCCCGCACCGTCGGCTTCAGAATTTTTAAGGAATCGGCGATCAGCATTCATGACCGCAAGGGCAAAACCATTCAAATGATGCAAAACCTACGGGCGAATTACGGTATTTTTCTCATCGGCAAATAAACAACCCGATGAGCCCGGGTACTCAGCTGTCAAAAGGCGGCGCCGGCTTTAACTCCGATCTTTTTCAGCACAATCGCCAGCGGGCAAAACCCCGTGAAGGCCGCCTGGAGCAGATTGATTCCCACGAAAGCCGTAAACAGGAGCCAGTATAGATTGTGGAACACAGCCAGGAGGATGCTGATGACGATAAAGCCTCCGGCCATTGCCATGACATATCGATCGATGTTCATTGCCCCCTGCCCCTTTTCTGTCGTTTAATGGATTGATCTCTTTCGCGAAGACCTGCTGCGGCAGAGAATGGCTCTCTGCCTTTTGCAGTGGATTTCGGAGGGATCTGTTTCCCCCAGTCGTCGCCCGGCGCCTCCCCTTCCATCGATCGAAGAAAATAAACCCTTCACCGCTTACGTAGCGTATTTTCCCTGTCGTGTGCAACAGGATTTGACATCCAACAATCCAACAAGCACCCGCACGTCTTTGCCTTTTGTTCCTTTGGCGCCGAGGCCGGGCGATCGGCCCGACATTGTTGACAATCTACAATTCAGAATTACGTTACCTCCGTCTTTAACCTCAACGATACGTCCTGAAAGCGCGATCGCTTCTGAAAAATGACAGACCACCGGTCGCGAGATCACCATCGGGACCGGGATTGGAGGATACACATGGCATTTGAGACCAAGGAGGAAGTGCTGGAGCGAGTGCTGGCAATGGAGAAGCCAAAGTGCCCCCACTGCGGAGAAGAAATGAACCTGTGGGAAGTTCCGCCGCTTAATTTCAGCGACGGACTGGGCTGGGGTGCACCGTACTTGTTTCTATGTTTCAATGACAACTGTTCGCTCTATACCCAGGGATGGGCTCATCTCAAAGAAAACTATGCCCACACAGCCTCATACAGATGTATGAACTATCCTGGTACGAAGCAGTTCGAACTCATTCCTGTTTTCAGTCCCATGGGTGCAAAGGGTCAGATTATCGATGAGGCCGCTATGGCTGCTCAGGAGGCATTGAAAGAATCGATTAAAAGGGGATTCTCCGTTCTTTCTGAATGCTATGTTACCAAAGACGGGCCATCGGTATTGAGAATACTTCTCGATCCGACCGAACCCATGCGTGTGCGCACCAAAGCGGCGGAGATGCTTGGTGATATCGGGGAGCTCGATGCGATCGATCCGCTGCGGAACCTAAAGGTCGGTAATCAGATTCTTGAAACCAAGCTGAAAGATGCGGTGAAAAAGATCCATGAGCGCACGTTTACAAGGGAATGCCCTTTCTGCGCCGAAATAATAAAGAGCCGTGCCAATAAATGCAAACACTGCGGCGAAGATGTGGCCGGATTATAAACCGAAAGACAAAGAGCCCGGCCATTGGTTTCGCCCGGTTCGCGGTGCGCTTGAAACTGCTCGGTGAAGGGGCGGTCAATGGGACTGAAGGAAGGCGCCGCGGCGGGCAATGTCACCGTCAACGCGGCAGATGCTTGGCCACGTTCACGTAATCACGGTTATACGTTCTGAATATGAGGCGTTCCCGTTCGATGCGTGCGGCCGGGCAGGGTCGCAGGGTTTGAGATCCCATCATCTTCCGGGCTGAAGCCTTATCCGGTACAGCCGCGAGTCCTTCACCGACCCTCTTGCCTGTTTCCGTGTCGAGAACCACGGCAGCGACGCCATCCGAAACGACAGCCAGAGGGATTTGATAGCGTTGATCCAGCAGCCGCGCCGCAGCGATGATTTCCCTTTCACAGGAGCCGAGTGAACCGGGAACACATTTAAATACCATGCAGGGATATTCGCCCCCATCCGCACTGACAACCAAATCGATCGCCGAGATATAGCGCTCACCAGCCACTTCGAAGGCTAATTCCGCATCCACTTCGATGTCTTCTCTACCGTACCCCTTTTCGAGAATGAGAATCCGCTCCACCGCCTGGCGGTTCCCTTCGGCGCCAACCTCGGCAATGTCCCTGCCAGTGACGTAATCTTTGATCATTCTATAAGGTTTGATGGTATCGTTCATCGTCGAACCCATTTGTGTCCAGCGCCGTCTTTCAACGGCCCGTTGGTCTTGAATGGTTCAACCGCCGATGTCACCTTAAACCGACAGGAGTGAAGACCCCGTCATCTCTTTCGGCTTGTCGATCGCCAGCAGTGCCAGGGCGGTTGGTGCAATATCGGCCAGGTTGCCATTTCGTAAAGCGCTGCCCCGCCGGGTATCATCCACTAGAATAAAAGGGACGGGATTGAGTGTATGAGCAGTGTGGACGCGTCCCTGTTCATCGATCATTTTCTCCGCATTTCCATGATCGGCGGTGATCAATGCCACTCCACCCATGGATTTGATCTGTTCGATGATGCGGCCGATGCACCGGTCCACCGTTTCGCAGGCCGCAACGGCCGCCGATAGCACACCTGTATGCCCCACCATGTCCATATTGGCGAAATTCATTATGATGACATCGTAACGGTTGGATTTCAACCGCGCGAGGACTTCATCGGTAACCCCTTCGGCGCTCATATCGGGTTTCAGGTCATAGGTGGGGACATCGCGCGGAGAAGGAACCAGGCATCTATCTTCGAGAGGGAAAGGCTTTTCCTCACCACCGTTAAAAAAATAGGTCACATGGGCATATTTTTCCGTTTCGGCAATGCGAAGCTGCCGAAGGCCTTTGCGACTGATGATTTCACCCAGGATTTCTTCGAGGTGATTCGGAGGGAAAGCCACAGGTAAGGTAAATTTTTCATCATAAAGCGTCATGCAAGCATAATCAGAAAGTTTGAGGAATTTATTCCGCCGGAACTTGTCGAACTCCGAAAAAGTGAAAGCCTGGGTTATCTCTCTGGCCCGATCGGCCCGAAAGTTAAAAAAAATGATGGCATCCTCGTCTTTAACCGGCGGTTGCAGAACGCCATCGGTGCCGGAAACGACAATCGGTTCCATAAACTCATCGGTTATTTCCCGCTGGTAAGATTCTTTGACCGCAGCAATCGGATCACGGCTCGTTCGCCCTTCACCGTTCACATAGAGCCGGTAGGCCTTTTCCACCCGATCCCAGCGCTTGTCGCGGTCCATTGCGTAATAGCGCCCGCAGACCGTTGAGATTCTTCCGCTCCCGGCGGCATCAAGGTGCCCTTGCAGCTGCGACAGGTAACCGGCTCCGCTGTCCGGTGGCGTGTCGCGTCCGTCGAGAATGGCGTGCACCTGCATGTCTTCCAGGCCGATTTGGCGGGCCATATCGATCAATGCCACCAAGTGAGTCAACTGGCTGTGCACCCCACCGTCTGAGACCAAACCCATCAGGTGCAGAGTCGATCGCTTCCGGGCGACTGTCGCCATAGTGTTCCTAAAAATAGGATTGCGCTGAAAAGCGCCGTCGGCGATGGCTCGGTCGATCCTGAGAAGATCCTGGTACACGATTCGGCCGGCGCCGATATTCAAATGCCCCACCTCGGAGTTGCCCATGATGCCTTCGGGGAGTCCGACGGCCGGTCCTGCGCATTGCAGGCGGGCGGTGGGGTAGGATTCAGCGAGTTCCTTCAGATGGGGTGTCCGGGCGAGATGAACGGCATTGCCCCGGTCAGCCGGATTGATTCCCCAGCCATCCAGGATGATCAGCATTAGCGGCTTGGGCCTACTCATCGGAATAATCCTCCACCGCAAGAGAAGGCGGTATGTTCTTCATGCTTGCGGTTTCGACGCGTTTGGCATCCGTCCACAGGCCCTCCAGATCGTAAAATGATCGCACGGGGTCGAAAAACACATGAATGATGATATCGCCGTAGTCGATCAGGATCCAGTGTCCCTCCTGAAGGCCTTCGACACTCAAAGGTTTGCGGCGTCGTTTTTTCATCTCTTTTTGAATGTGCTCGGCAATGGCCTGCACCTGACGATTCGATCGTCCACTGCAAATAATGAAAGCGTCGGCGACGGAGGTCAAGTTTCGAACATCCAGGACAATCAGCGCTTCGGCTTTCTTCCCCAGAACGGCACGCACGTAGACGTCGAGGTCGTCAATAAATGGATCGGTCATCGGTAGATTCCTCGGGCGATGATGTAATCAAGCACGTTACTTGGAACCAAATATCTTGCGGAGCGTCCCTGCCGGATCAAATTCCGGATCCTTGATGAGGATATGTCCAGCATGGTCACGTTGAACGCGTGTATCGGCAGAAAACGTGGATGCGAAAAAACAGGGCAATCCTCCGAGACGGTATATTCAGGGGAGAGCACCTCGCTGACATAGGTACGCAGGGCCCGCCATCCGCCTGTGCCCGCTTTGCCTGTATGTGCGGGGCGTGAGATGACGATAAATGCGGCGATTTCCAGTAGAGAGCGGTAAGATTTCCATGTGTCGAGTTCGAGAAAGGCATCCAGCCCGACGATTAGAAACAGACGGGCGCTCTCAGGGAACAGGGTCTTGAAGTGTCGTACCGTGTCGATCGTATACGACGGGCCCGAACGCTGCAACTCCGCATCGGAGACTTGTAGCTCGGGATGATCGGATACGGCCATTTTGAGCATTTCCAGACGTGAGTCGGGTTCGACCATCTCACCGGCGGCTTTGTGGGGAGGAATTGCTGCTGGAACGAGGTGGCATTGATCCAGCGGAAACCCTTCGGCAACCTCCAGCACCGCTCGAAGGTGTCCGAAGTGCACCGGGTTGAATGTTCCCCCGAACAAGCCGATGTTTTTTTTTGTAGCGTTCAAGGCGCCCTGTGCCTTTGGCATATCGTGGTGTGCCCGGATCGGTTTCAGTCGTTCAAATCCACGGTAATGGTAAGGTTATCCCGATGGATCACCTCGTCAAAGGGTTTGTGCCCGAGGCAGTTTTTAATCTGGTTTGACTTGAGACCCTTGATTTTGCTTATATCTGATGCGCTGTAATTGACCAGGCCGATGCCGATGACTGTGTTCAGCCGACTCGTAAAGGTTACCGCGGCGCCGACGCCGAATTCACCATCGACGGCTGTGATCCCGCTGGGAAGAAGGCTTTTGCCGTTTTTCAACAGGGCGTCGACCGCGCCGTCATCTATCGTCAGATGACCTTGGGACTTGAGGTTGAAGGCGATCCAACCCTTGCGGCTGGCCAGTTTTTTCTGCTTGGGAACAAAAAATGTGCCGTGCTGTTGCCCGTCAAAGATTCGCGTCAGGATATCAGGCTTCATGCCGTTGGCGATCACCATCGGAATCCCTGCAGCACTCAGCTTCCGGGCCGCTTTGATTTTGCTCAACATGCCTCCGGTCCCCAGTGCCCCAGGAATGTCGCTGGCAAGCTTTTCAATACGCTTGACAATCCGGGATACGATTGGAATCAACTCTGCATCTTTGTGTTGCCTGGGGTCTTTGGTGTATAGGCCGTCGATATCGGTCAGGTTGACGAGCAGATCCGCATCCATCAACAGCGTTATCATGGCGGCCAAAGTGTCATTGTCGCCGAATTTGATCTCTTCCACCATCACGGTATCGTTTTCGTTGATGATCGGCACCACCTGCCAGGCGAGCAGAGTGTTGAGGGTATTGCGGGCGTTCAGGTAACGCTGTCTGTTGGAGAGGTCCTCACTGGTTAGAAGGATCTGGGCCACCTTCTTGCGGTGGCGGGCAAAGGCCTTTTCGTATTCCATGATCAGGCCCGCCTGGCCGACGGCAGCCACCGCCTGCCGTTTCGGGACTTCATCCGGTCGCCGTGACAGTCCGAGTTTCCTCAGCCCGGAGGCCATCGCCCCCGAGGAGACGAGTATGACCTGCAGGCCCTGACTCATCAAATGGCTGATCTGCCGGCTAATACTGAGGATCACTTTACGGTTGAGGTCGTTGTCGGCCGTGAGGACATTGCTGCCGACCTTGACGACCACGCGTCTGGAATCTTCGAAACGAATCATACGATGGTCATCATTCATTATCCAGCCTCAATAGATCGTCGAGATGCGAGATGAACCGGGCGATGCCATCACCGGCGAGAGCCGATATGCGCAGGATGTCCTTCCCTCTCAGGGCCGATTCGAACAAGGGCGCCGCCCTGGCGGCATCAGGAAGATCCATTTTATTCAGAACAACGATCTGCGGTTTCTCGACGAGTTGCCGATCGTAAAGCGCGAGTTCAGCGTTCAGTGTTTCATAGTCCTCGAGGGGTGAATCGGGGTTGATATTCGAGGCATCGATGAGGTGGACCAGAAAACGGGTTCGTTGGATGTGGCGTAGAAATTGAATACCAAGACCTGCGCCATGGTGAGCACCGGCGATGAGTCCAGGGATGTCGGCGACTACAAGTGGATGTCCGCGGCGGGTTTGGAGGACGCCGAGGTTGGGGGTTAGGGTGGTGAAAGGGTAGGCCCCGATTTTAGGATTCGCGGATGTGATCGACCGGATGAGCGTCGACTTCCCGGCATTTGGCAGGCCGATGATGCCGATATCGGCGAGCAGGCGGAGTTCGAGCGTCAATTCGAGGCTTTGTCCGGGCTCGCCAGGCTGAGCAAAACGGGGCGTTCGATGAGTGGCGGATTTGAAACGGGCATTGCCCCTTCCGCCTCTTCCGCCGCTGACCAGCAGGAAGGTTTGGCCATCGACGGTCAGGTCCGCGATAACCACTTCGGATCCAGTTTCTTTAACCAAGGTGCCGGGAGGAACGTGGATGTAGACATCGGCCCCGTCTTTACCGGTTTTCCGCCGTCCTTGGCCGCGTCCTCCATTGGGAGCTTTAAAGAGTTTTCTGAATCGAAAATCGTGGAGGGTTAACTTGCCGGGGGCCACCCGCAGGAGGACATCGCCGCCTCTGCCCCCGTCGCCGCCATCCGGTCCGCCTCGCGGCACGTACTTCTCACGCCTGAAACTGACGCAGCCGGCTCCGCCGTCGCCGGACCTGACGGAAATTTTCGCCTCATCGACGAATTTCACTCGGCATGTACGCTCACTTTTCGACGTGAACGCCCGTACCTTTCGTAGGTCACAATTCCGTCCGCCGTGGCGAAGAGCGTGTAATCTTTGCCGATACCCACGTTTTCGCCGGGATGGATTTTCGTTCCGACCTGACGCACCAGGATATTGCCGGACTTGACCCGTTCACCGCCGTAACGCTTGACTCCCCGGCGCTGTCCGGCGCTGTCGCGACCATTCTTTGAACTTCCCGCTGCTTTTTTATGTGCCATGATCTATCTCCTGCATCTTCCCATCGCATCATGTGACCGATGCGCGGTCGGTTTCATTTGCTCTATATGGAAACATCCACTAACGACGACGACATATCGACCCCTGTCTGAATTTCGAGCCGGAAACCCATTGAGCCGTTTCATCGGTGGATTATGACGCGTTGATACTGTCGATGATCACCGCCGTGTACGGTTGGCGATGTCCCTGCTTGCGGCGGTATCTTTTACGGCGCTTATACTTGAAAACGATGATTTTTTTCGCCTTGCCCTGTTCGATGATGCGGCCGGTTACCGATGCATTTTCCAACTCGGGTTGCCCCACATTGACAGAATCACCGTCAGAATACATGAGCACCTTGTCGAACGAAACGGCCTCTCCGATTTCTCCCGGGATCTTTTCGACTCTCAACGTTTGACCCTTGCGGACCCGGTACTGTTTTCCGCCTGTTGCCACTACAGCATACATTTTCCTGCCTCCTCAGTATCTGGCCTAAATTACACACGATTTTAAAAAAAGATCAATATGGAGATTTTCAAATGAATTGTCAAGCAAAATATAATCAGCTTCCCGCAATTGGTCATGGAAATAATATTGGACATCCCGATGAATGTCCGTATATTTAGAGGCGTCCGCTGCCAGAGTCATCCGAGGCGTTAATGCCCTACCACCTTGATCTGAACCGGAAGGCCAATTGATGAAAATTGTCTCGATAGCCGTGAGTCACAAAAAAGGTACCCGCAAACAATGTGTCGATGCGGCCGAATTGGTCGTTGAACACGGTCTGAAATCCGATGCCCACTCAGGCCCCTGGCATCGCCAGGTCAGCTTTCTCGCATCAGAAAGTATCGAGCAGGCACGCCAGAGCGGACTTGACGTCGAATTCGGATCCTTTGCCGAAAACATCGCCACTGTAGGAATCGACTGGATTAAGGTCCCGGTCGGCACGCGGTTCAAGCTGGGTGAAACAGCCCTGGTGGAGATAACCCAGATCGGCAAGGAATGCAAAAACAAATGCGCCATTTATTACCAGGCCGGCGATTGCATCATGCCACGCGAAGGTGTCTTCGCCCGGGTGCTTCAAGGCGGTGTCATCCGTACCGGCGATGAGATTGTACGCCTGGCACCGTCGTCGGGGACAGCACAGGTTGACGGTGGTTAGTCAGCCGATCGGTGCCGAGCAGGAATTCCTGTCCCTGTCCGGAGGGGATGACCTGCCGGGCTGTCACAAGATGCTGTAACCCTCTGGGACGGGAACACCCGTCGGGTGAGGCGAAAGAATATCGTCGAAGAGGAGCCGCTCTCGATCCGCATCCAGGGGAAACCCTATTCAGTGATCATGAGCACACCCGGGGACGAACGGGATCATATCGCAGGCTTCTGCCTGGCCCATGATCGGGACCTCTATGTTTTTGCCGGTAACCACCGGCTGACTCCTAAGCCACAATGCAGATGCACGTTCCGGGTTTCCAGCCGGAATCACCGGCTATCCGTCCGGAAGTGGCCGTACGGAAGGGAAGCGGGCGCGATCGGTGTGGGGCAGGAATCTGGCAGCGGAAAACCGGTTCATAAAATCCTGATTGACGTTCAATTCGAGATAGGTGATCTGATTCCGGATCCGGTCGATCTCTTCTACCACGCGATTCGATGTCAGCATGAGAGTGGCCCCACCCAGGGAGCTGTTGCCCAAGACCTCGAAGGCCTGGAGGGGAAGGTCCGGAAGCATGCCGATACTGATAGCGGATGATGGTTGTATAAAGGTACCGAAGGTGCCGGCCACAAAGAATTTGGAAAGGTCTTCCAAACGGATACCGACTGTCGCCGTAATGGTTTCTAATATCGTATACATGGCCGCTTTGGAGCGGATGAGGCTGTCGAGGTCGATCTGGCTGATGGTGAGGGGTTCTCCTGTGGCGGATGATTCAGCGGGGACGAGGACCAGATTCGGGGTGCCATCGATGTCAAACAGCCGATCGCCGCACGTTCGGGGATGAAACCGCCCACGGATATCGATCATTCCCGACAGGAAGAGCTCGGCCGCAAGGTCGATGAGGCCTGAACCGCAAATACCGCGCGGGGGCCGATCCTCAATGGTATGCAGTTCGAAACTCCTTGAGACCCGATCGAACCTCACCCGGTCGATGACCCCGGGTCCGGCCATCATTCCCATTCGGGTCACACCACTTTCGAGCGCCGGGCCGGCTGCACCGGCACAGGCGACCAGCCACTGCTTGTTGCCCAGGACCACCTCGGCGTTGGTACCGACATCCACCAGCAAAGCAGTGCCTTCCGACCGGTGGATTCCCGAATAGAGGAGTCCGGCAATCAGATCGCCGCCGAAATAACTGCCGATGTTTGGAAAAATGAATACCCGGGCATGGGGGCCAACCCTGATGCCGAGTTCGGCGCTGGTGAGCAGGCCGAATCGGTTGACGGCCGGAATATAGGGCTCCCTTATTATCCACGAAGGGGGCAGGCCCAGCAGCAGGTGGGTCATGGCGGTATTGCCGGCCACGGCGACCAGAAAGATCTCTGCCGGCTCCCGGGTACAGGACCGGCAGAGCCGAACCAGTTGCCGGTTGATACCGTCGCGAATCAGCTCCTGGAGGTGGGCCAGGCCCCCCTGATCAGAGGCGTAGTGGATGCGGGTGAGGATATCGGGACCGATGTCGACCTGGGGATTGTCGAAAGCGTCTTCGGCCAGCACGCTGCCGTCCACAAGTGCCACCACCCGCATCACGACCCGGCTGGTGCCGAGATCGACGGCCAGTCCTAAAGGAGAGCGTTCATCGTCAACCGACTGAACCCCAGTCAACACCCAGTGGGATCGGTCTCTGAACAGAGTACACCGAACTCTGTAACCCCAGCTCCTCAACAAGAGGGGCAGTTGCCGCATCAGCTCCAGGTCGATGCGCAAATCGAATTGGCGGGTGTCTATGCAGGCTTTCAGGGCATCTACGAGACGATCGGCATCGGCGGTGTTGTTCTGCAGGGTCGGCCGGGGGAGTTCAATGGTTCTGACCCATCCGTTTTCCTTTTGATCCATAGATTCGATTTCTGACCGTATGCAGCCTTCTGTTCAAGCGCGAGGGTGCCCGGCAGGTATCGACTTTCCGGTCACGAGCGGTTGAGGCTGTGGGGCCGAGCCTATCGGTTTTAACAGGATTTTCGCAAATCCACCAGTTTGGCCATGATACGCTTGGTCACCTCACCGGCCGAGCCTTTTATCAAATAGTCACTGACGTGGTGCGTCAACGGGGTGGGTTCGGGGTTGATTTCGATGACCAGGGCTCCGGACTGCTTGGAGATGATCGGTATGTCCGCTGCCGGTTGCACGTATGCCGAAGTTCCGATAACCAGCATGACATCGCACTGTTCTGCAGCGGCCTGCGAGCGGAAAAGCGGCTCGGGCGGAATCGGCTCTCCGAAGAACACGCATTCGGGTCTCAAAATGCCACCACACCGGCAATGGGGGGGCAACCGGCTCATATCGACACTCCGGGTGGTGCATCTCCGGTTGCAGATCGTGCACCGCTGCCAGGCAAAATTGCCGTGAAATTCGATGACATCCGTATTGCCTGCAACCTGGTGAAGGCCGTCGACATTTTGAGTGATGACGGTCTTGAGTATTCCCATCCGTTCCAACTGTGCGAGGCCTTTGTGAGCATCGTTGGGCCTGGCCTTGTCGACCACGTCTTTCATGCCCTTGATCAACACGCGCCAGACTTTTTCCGGATCTTGCAGGAAGGCGTCGATATGGGCATATTCCATGGGATCGATTTTTTCCCACAGGCCTCCTTTGCCCCTGAAAGGCGGGATGCCGCTTTCAACCGAAATGCCGGCACCGGTCAGTGCCACGGCCCTTTTGGCGCCGGCCAGTTCACAGGCTGATCTTTCTATTAAGTCATCCATATGCCACTGCGCCTCTCATCCCCGCTTACAGCTCGATTTTCATGTTGCTGCGGACACCGAAGCACTTAAGGCGGCCACCCTGCGCGGTTATCGTCTTGCGGCAGTCGGCCACGATCTTATCCATCCCCTGGTCGGTGCGCTCCTGGTTGAGGTGGAACAGGCCGAGTCGCTTCACATCCGCTTCGAGGGCCAGGCGCAAGACATCGGTGTATACGGAATGCCCCCAATCGACGAAAGTGGCGTACTCACGGGGTGTGTACTCCGCGTCATGGAAAAGCAGATCGGCTTCGGAGGAAAATTCCATATATTCATGGTACGGGCGCCCTCCTCGATGGATATGACCGAGTTCGTTGTCGGTCAGAAATACAAACGTCTTTCCATTTTCTATGAACTTGTATCCGCTGCCATTGTTGGGGTGGCTGAGGGGAATTGGAACCACTCGAACCGAGCCGATCTCAAACTCTTTGGGGCACGCGTTTTCGTAGCGCATCTGCGCCTTTATATCCGAGTACTTGACGGGAAAATTCGGAGGAGCCATGACCTTTGATAGAATCGATTCCACGAATTTGCTGTGAAAGGGGCAGCGGTGCATCCGAAACTCTGAGTTTCTCAGGTAGAGCGGTTTGAAATAAGGGAAACCCATGATGTGATCCCAATGGGCGTGGGTGAAAATGAAATGAAACTTCAGGCGGTTTTCCCGGACCAATTGATTGCCGAGGCGCCGAACGCCGGTTCCGGCATCGACGATAATGATGTCGTCGCTCATGGTGCGGATTTCGATGCAAGTGGTATCCCCGCCGTACTTGAGGCAGGTTTTTCCGGAGACCGGAATCGATCCTCTGGATCCCCAACACTTGATTATCATCGGCTAACCTTTCCCCCCCATCGTACTTCCGGGTCCCTTATGACTTTCGAGTCAGGATGGCGCTTCGCGGAAACCGTGAGGGTCAACGGGGGGGTCCGGGTTGGTCCCCATCAAAGTGGTCCATATGCCGTCACCCTCCCAGCGGTTTCGGATATGCGCACCCGACTGTTCCAGAAGATGGACGACTGCGGCGGCCTGGCTTCGCAGAAGACCGGACAGCACAAACCACTTTTTCTGGCGGAAGCCGGCGGTGTTCAAGAACAGGCGCATCACATCATAGTGAACATTGGCGACGAGCATGTCCGCCGAAATGTCGGTAAAAGATTCGGCTCGGCCTTGGACGACCAGGATGCGATCTTCCATCCGGTTCAGGCGGACATTCCCGGCCGCGGTTCGAGCGGCTAAAAAATTAATGTCAATCGCCAGGGTCTTACAGCTGCCCAGCGCTGCAGCACAAAGCGCCAGAACCCCCGTTCCGGTACCGCCGTCGATAACGGTCAGAGGCGGTGATTCGGACTCATATACCGATTCCAAGGCCCTGATGCAGTCACGGGTGGTGACATGGGTCCCCGTACCGAAAACGATTCCAGGATCGAGAACGATGTGCAGTGAATTCTCCATCGCCTCGATCGGATCAGGGCCTTTTTCCCACGGCGGCACGATGACGAACCGTCCGGTGGATAATCGGGACGGCTGTTCACCGAGCCATTCGGCGTAGGTCATGCGGTATTTATCTATCAGAGACAGCTGGGGTTGAACGGCGAGGATCGCTTCGATCTGCTCTTGACAAGGGCGGGTGTAAAAGAGAAACGAATACCCGTCTTCTTCCCAATTGCCAATGAAGCCCGGGTCCCTCAGATCCGTATCCGGCCTTACGCGACCTCTCAAATAGTAAATATACAGGTCTTCGAGGGGTCCGTCGACTACCGTTTTCCGCCGGTCACTCATCCCCGTATTTCGGCAGCTGATCCAGGTACCATTCCATCGGGTCGAGCAGGGTGAATCCCATGTCTTTCAACTTGCGTTTGATGCGAGCCACGTTTTGGGTCAAAAGATAGGGAAATACGGCGCGCTTGTTCTCTTCGAAATAGCGCGCCACCAGAACGCTGCCGAAAGAAATTCCCTCTTCCGTGATGGCATCAACAATGGTTTTCAGCTGGCCGACTTTTTCTTCCACCAACACGCACAGTAGGGTTCCCGGCTCGCCGATGCCGAGAACGTTGATGAAGGCCCGCAGGAGATCCCGGACGGAGATGATACCCTCAAGGCGGCCGTCGCGGTCCACCACCGGCAGGGCACCGACTTTAAGTTCCTGAATCAGCAGCAAGGCGTCCTGGATGGTGTGGTGGGGGCCGATGGTTTTGGGTTCGGCCGTCATGATGTCGTTGACCTTGAGATCCTTTAACTTTTCGGCTTCAGCGCAACCGGTCGGATCTTTCATCAGGCTGTAGGGCAACGCACTGCGGATATCGCGGTCCGTGACGATGCCGACCAACCGGCTGGTCGCGTCGACCACCGGCAAGTGTCGAATGCGGTTTTTGGCCATTTTTTCCTGGGCTTCAAATACGTCGGCCTCGGAGGCAATCGTAATCAATTTGCGGGTCATCGATCGGCTGACAAACATTGTGATCCTCCAATATGGGGTCTATCATCGCGGTGTCGATGTCTTGCCGTTGCTTCAGGGGGCATTTTTTAATCGCACTGACAGTTCAGAGGGCCTAACCGTCCAACAGCACCGCCAGGTGGTTCCGGCCGAGCTCCGGCAAGCGCTGCAGGCAGTAGCCGCCCTCGAGCACTGAAACGAGGCGGCCCTGGCAGTGGCGGTCGGCCATTGCCATTATAACCTTCATCACCCACGAATACCACTCAGTCGTCAAATTGATGCCGGACATCTCGTCATCCTGGTGTCCGTCGAATCCGGTTGAAATCAATAGGAATTGAGGTTTGAACCGGTTGAAATCCTTGACCAGGTGTTCTTCGACCAGGGCCGTCCATTCTTTGTCCCCCTGTCCGGGCAGGACCGGGTCGTTCTTTGTGAAGCCGTAGCCGGACCCGGACCCATATTCAAATTCCCGGCCTGTCCCCGGATAGGCGAATGTCGGATGCTCGTGGATGGAGTAGTAAAATACGGTCGGATCCTGTTCGAAGATGTGCTGGGTTCCATTTCCATGGTGGACATCCAAGTCGATGATCCCAACCCTTTCAATCTGCCAGTTCATCTGCAAATAGCGGGCGGCGACGGCCACATTGTTGAAGTAGCAAAAACCCATAGCCTGATCGTGTTCGGCGTGATGACCCGGTGGGCGTACCGCGCAGAACGCATTGTCGATCTCACCCGCCATCAATTTGTCGATGGTCTTAAGGATACCACCTACGGCTAGGTAAGCCGTATCGTAGGTATCGATGCACATCTGGTTGTCCGGGTGGTCAAAAATTTTCTTCCCCGCGAAGCAGGCGTCACAGAACCGGTCGATATAGTCCCGGTCATGCACCGCTTCGATCCACTTCCGGTCCGCGGGAACGGCGGTTATAAGGTGCAGCTTGGGGAGAAGTCCTCCGGCTTCAACGCCTTTGTATATGGCGGAAAGCCGCTCCGGAACTTCCGGGTGATAAGGGCCGGTTTCGTGGAGCAGAAATCTTTGGTCAAATAAGAAGCCCGTTTTTCTCATATCGCGATCCAAGGTCAGATGTGCTTCAATGGACGATTTGATCAAAAATCCGATAGGCGGCCTGGACGGACTGGCTGTCCTCCGGCAATTCTATGGTAGGGCGGCCGTTTAAATCGAATTCGTAAATTGAATCATCGGCGGGAACGGTCCCAGCCAACTCAAGTCCGCCGTTTTCAAGTATGTCACGTACGGCCTTCGAAGGGGGCTCCTTGACCTGGTTGATCACGGCACAACTTTTTCCGACGACGATATTAAGCTCGCTGGCCAGTTTGTTGATGCGCACGGCGGCCTGTATGCTCCGGCGGGAGGTATCGGAGACCACAAGGAGTAAGTCCACATTTTTTGTGGTCAGGCGGCTGATGTGTTCCATGCCGGCCTCGTTGTCCATGACAATGTATGGATAATTGTCCTGGAGGCGATCGAGAAAATTGGTCAGAA
The DNA here is from genome assembly GCA_963792945.1 of uncultured delta proteobacterium. GTDB lineage: Bacteria > Desulfobacterota > Desulfobacteria > Desulfobacterales > SG8-13 > JARFQH01. The sequence continues at coordinate 291,264 of CAWBYM010000008.1, forward strand.
GGGTATTGGCCGCACAATAGCAACCGGCACCCTCCGGTTGACCCATGACGATGAGATCGTAGCCGTTGCCCTCGACGATCGACTCTTCAAGGCGCATCTCTATGAATATATCCTTGGTCATTCCGTTGGGAACGTTTCCTTTTTTCATGTCCTCGCGCGCGATGCCGAGGGTCGTGTCGATTTTGAGCCCCAGGACTTCATTGAAGTTGGCGTTACAATCGGCATCGACAGCCAATACGGGGGCTTTGCCGGATTTTACCATGTATTTAACCAGCAATCCGGCAAGAGTCGTTTTGCCCGTTCCGCCTTTACCGGCGAGGGCAACTGTGAATGGCATCTGTGTTATCTCCTTCCCATAAGAATTTTAGCACCGTTTCCGGCTGTGCTGAATGTATTTAGGCCACTTGGGCGAGACAGTCAAGTGCCATCGGACCCGATCTTCCGCCAAAGTGACTTCCGGTTATCCGAGCTCACCGACCTATTAGGCTGATCGGACGGCGGGCGACCGGACTCTCAAATGCCTTGCCAAGGAAGTGAATCCTATGATACTCCCTAAAATTACTTAAATATCAATAGCATCGGAAATGCAAGATCATTTCGTGTTCCATTCGGTGCCCGCTGATTTCAGCCGCCATTCGGTCGGGTATTCGGTCGGCGGATCATCGGCAGCTGAATACATTGATCGTATACTGCTTGACTGCGCCTCGATTCTTGTGCCATTGAAGCGGGAGTGGATCTCGGGGGGCGAAACATGAACAATCGACGACAGGGGGAGGCATGGATTTTGAGCTGAACAAAACGCAGAAGGATATTCAGAAAGCCGTTAGAGAGTTCACCAAGGGGGAATTCGACAAAGACCTGGCTCTGGAACTGGAAAGAAAACACGAATTTCCAATGAATGTCTGGCGCAAGGCCTGTGACCTTGGATTGATAGGGGTTCATTTTCCGGAAGCATATTCCGGCCAGGGGCTGGGCTGTCTGGAGGATATTCTGGTTATAGAGGAGCTCTGCCGGGGAGATTCGTCCATGGGGAGCGCTGTGGCTCTGTCGAGTTTCGCATCCGAAATCATCCTGCACTGGGGCAGCGCTGAAATGAAGGAAAAATATCTTCCTGCGGTGGCCGAAGGCCGCATGCTTTCGGCCGGTGCCTTCACGGAGCCCGACCATGGGTCCGACATCACCATGATGAACACCGCTGCTGTGAGAGACGGCGACCAATGGGTCATCAACGGGACCAAAACATTCATCACCAATGGCGGGCTTGCCGGATTCTATTCCGTTATGTGCCAGACCGATCCCGAAGCTGCGCCCTCCTACAGGGGGATCAGCCTCATCCTGGTCGAAGCCGAGCGCAATGGGGTATCGGTCACGGATGTGGGCAGCAAGATGGGTATTCATATGATGGCCACAGCCGAAGTCAATTTCAAGGACGTTCGGGTCCCCTTGAATAATTTAATCGGTGAGGAGAACAAGGGTTTTTACCATGTACTCCATTTTTTCGACGAGAGCCGCATCCAAGTGGCTGCCCAGGCATTGGGTATCGCCCAGGGCGCCTTCGACCGAGCATTGGATTATGTCAAAAAAAGGGAGCAGTTCGGCCGAAAAATCGCTCAATTCCAGGTCACCCAACACAAACTGGCAGATATGGCCACCAAGATAGAGCTGGCGCGGCTGATGACTTATAAAGCGGCCTGGAATTACGATCAAGGGCGGATCGATCCCAAACTGACTTCCATGGCGAAGATGTATGCGGCCCGGACGGCCGTCGAAGTGGCCGATGAAGCCATTCAATTGCTCGGAGGATACGGGTACATGACCGAATACGAGGTTGAACGCTTTTATCGCGACGCCAAGATCACCGAAATCTACGAAGGGACCAAAGAGATCCAGAAGAACACGATCGCCAGTGCCGTGCTGGGAAAGCTAAAGTAGCCGGCCTCCAGCTTTAAGGCACCATTGCACGTCATTTGTTCATCAGAAATCGGGAAAAGGGGGATGCCATGTTGGATATAGTCAAAAAAGCCATGATGACCGGTATTGGAATGGCCCTGCTGGCAAAGGATGAGATGGAGGATCTGGCCCGAGAGGTTGTCGAAAAGGGCAAAATGACCGAGCAGGACGGCAAAAACTTTATCAACGAGTTGCAGAAGAGATATGAGGATGTGCAGGGTAAGCTGGAAGAACGGGTCGAGAGGACGGTTAAAGAGATCCTGAAAAAAATGGATGTCGTTACCGGCGAAGACTTGAAAGCAATCAAAAGGGAAATTCGGGAATTGAAGAAGGCGGCCGGTAAAGATGCAGGTGCGGAGGATTGAACCCCACCGCCTATCGATTGTATCCGATCCAATGTCGGCCCGGCATAGAACCAGATCGCCTGCAGAGTGGCCTCTCATGCTGAGCATCAGAAAACTCGGTGTCATCGGGCGAACCTACCGTAACCTCAACCGCTATCGGCAGATTTTAGCGGTGCTGTTCAAGTATGGTTTCGGCGATTTCCTCGAACTGCTGAGACTCGACCAGTATGTTGAGGCCGGTTTACAGCTGATTTCCAAGAAACAACCGATTCATTTCGAAAAACTGACCCGGCCCGAGGGATTGCGGATGGCCCTGGAGGAACTGGGGCCGACTTACATCAAGCTGGGCCAGATACTATCAACCCGACCGGATTTGATTCCGGTCGACTTCCTGCGTGAATTAACCAAACTCCAGGACAAAGTTCCCCCGTTTTCTGCCCTGGATGCACGACATATAGTAGAGGACGAGCTGGGGTCCCCGATTGAGGAGCTTTTTGCAGACTTCGACGATGTGCCCCTGGCATCGGCGTCCATCGGCCAAGTCCATCGAGCCACGCTGCGCAGCCAGCAGGAAGTGGCTGTAAAGATTCAGCGTCCCGGTATTCAGAAAATCATTGAGGTGGACCTGGAGATCATGCTCCACTTGGCTACCTTGATGGAAAAAAATATCGAAGAATTGGCTTTGCATCATCCGGTGAACATCGTCAATGAATTTGCGCGGACATTGGAGAAAGAGCTCGACTATGAACTCGAAGCCGCCAATACCAAAAGGGTGGCCTTGAACTTTGCATCGGACCCTTTGGTCTGCATTCCGTCCGTTTATGAAAAATTTTCCACTGCGCGGGTGTTGACCACCGCGTTCGTAGATGGCGTAAAAGTATCCGATATCGAACGTTTGACGGCCAATGGAATGGACTGTCGGCTCATCACCGAGCGCGGTGCCGACATTTTACTGCGAATGATATTCGAACATGGTTTTTTCCAGGCCGACCCCCATCCCGGGAACCTGTTCGTCCGTCCGGGAAATATCATTTGCCTGATCGATTTCGGTATGGTGGGAGCCGTCGACCGGGGAACCCGCGAGACGTTCGTCGACTTGATAGACGGCATCCTAAAAAAGGATGTCCAGCGGGTCGCTCAGGTCATGCTGCAGCTGACAGATTGGGAAGAGGAACCCAATTACCGGGTTTTTGAGCTGGATGTCGCCGATTTCATGGCCCGGCATCTTTACAAGCCATTGAAAGATATCAGCATCGGTCGGTTACTGCACAACTTGCTGGAATTGTCTTCCCGCCACCGGCTCAGTATTCCACCGAACATTTTTCTCATGATGAAATCGTTGACCACCGTGGAGGGTGTGGCGCGCATGCTCGACCCGGAATTCGATATCTTCGCCACCGCCGGGCCATTCATCCGACGGGTTTATATGGACCGATTTTCACCGCATCGGCTGTCGAGCGATCTCTACAGGCTGACAGCCGGCCTGTTCAAATTTGCCCAGCAATTTCCGCAGGATATGCTCGAAATCTCCCGACTGGTTCGTCACCAGAGGCTCTATCTGAAAACCGAAAACCTGGGGTTGGAGCGCATGCTGGCGACCCATGACCAGATCAGCAACCGCATCTCTTTTTCGATCATCATCGCCGCATTGATCATCGGTTCGGCCCTGATCGTCATTTCCGAGATACCGCCCCTGTTCTACGGCATTTCCCTTATCGGCATCATCGGGTTCACCGCCGCTGCCGTCATGGGGATCTGGTTGCTGGTGGCCATCCTGAGGAAAGGCCGTCTTTAGCGTGACGAACAGTCCCATGGCCGCGCCCTGGAATGGTTTGTGACTTTCTTCTGCGGGATCAGGAAGCGGGGCCTGTCGATAACGCTCTCTATTCCCGCCTTCGTCAATCCTTCACCGCACCCTTCGGATGCAGTTACACTACGGTATACCCCGGGCCATCCCCACCTTCCGGACAAACCCAGGTGATGTTCCGGTAGGGGTCCTTGATGTCACAGGTCTTGCAGTGAAAGCAGTTGGAGGGGTTGAGTTTTAGCCGTTTATTGCCCGTTTGGCCCTCGGTTTCGATTTCGTAGACGCTGCCGGGGCAAAACCGCGTGCAGGGACTGCGATAGGTGTCATAGCACCGGGTGACGCAAAGTTGGGTGTCATGGACGATCAAGTGCGGCGGTTGGTCTTCGCGGTGCATGGTTTTCGACAGGTATACCCCGGTCAATTTATCGACATGGAGAGAACCATCGTATGCGGATTTTTCCAGACGACCACTGTCTATGGTTTGTTCGCCAGCAGCAGGTTTCAGAGTGGCGCAATCCTCCTCGATCCACATGGGGTCGACTAGGCCGCGCCCTTTGGAAATGTACTGGGCCCCGAGATGGAGGAACTTAAGGGGGCCCTTTCGAGCGAGAGCCTGGGCGAAATTGCGTCCTTCGAAGATCTCGTTCTTCAACCAACTGTCGTCGAAAAGAGTCTGATAAAGAGCAAGGGACTCATCCGTAAAGCGGTTGCGCTCAAAGGCCGCGACAATCGCCTCTGCGGCCAGCATGCCGGATTTCATGGATACATGGATCCCCTTCAGTGCCGGTGAATTATGGACAGCGGCGCAGCCTCCAATGAAAAGAGCGCCGTTGGCGGCAAGTTTCGGCATGCTGAAATAACCGCCGGTACTCACCGTTCGGGCCCCCTGTTCGATGACTTTTCCACCTTTGATTATCGAGGCCACGAATGGATGTTTCTTAAAGCGGATGAAAATCTCGTAAGGGTCGAGCATGGGATCCTCATATCCCAGGCCGGTCAAGAATCCAATGGCGACCTTGTTGTCCTGCATGTCATAGATAAATCCGCCGCCTGGGGTGTCCAGGCCGAGGGGATAGCCGAGGAAATGGATGTCACTGCCCTGCCTGGTCGCGAAATAATTGTCGTTTGGCAGCTGAAGCACTTCCTTGATTCCGGTTTCATAAACCTGGGGCATTTTTCCGGCCGACATTCCCAACCGGGTTTCGAGATCCTTGAACAGGCTGCCTCTGGCCCCTTCCCCGAACACGGTGACTTTGGCTTTGAGATCGATGCCCGGTTCGAAATTGGCTTTCTGTTCGCCATCTTTGCCGAGACCTTTGTCTCCGGTGCGCACGCCGCCGACCGTTTTTCGTGCCTCGTCGAACAGCACCTCATTGCCTGCAAAGCCCGGGAAAAGGTTGATCCCCATTTCTTCGGCGATTCCGCCGAGCCACCGGGTAAATTTCGACTGACTGACAACGTAGAACCCCCGGTTGTGCAGGTAGCGGGGTGACAGAGGCGCGCGCAGCGCACGATCGCGGGTCAGAAAATAGAATTCGTCATCTCTGACCACGGTTTCCACCGGGCAGCCGCTATCCATGTGGTCCGGAAGCAGCTCTTTGAGGGCCCGGGGGTTGAGAATGGCCCCGCTGACGGCGTGCGCGCCGATATCGGCACCTTTTTCAATTAACGCGACTTCGAGGGACAGACCTTTCTCTCCAGCCAGCTGCATCAGGCGAATGGCGCCGGCCAGGCTGGCGGGGCCGCCTCCGACGAATAATACATCGAATTCTATCGACTCGCGTTCAACGCTCATGATCAATCTCCTCTATGGTCCGGCCCGCCGGTTTCGATTTTGATGTCCGGCGGTCGGCGACGAATAAGGTGTCAGCCTCAGAGAGCGGATAAGACGAAGTTGCGATCTGCGGGAATCAGTCTCATCTGCCCGTGTACCGGCACTCTGTAACACGGCTGAAATTATTTGTAAATTGGATTGCTGTCTTGAATCTTGCATCATCAGGCTTACTATCTGACGGGACGAGAATTTCACTTTCACCCTGAAATCAATCCGGGACACATAACAAAATAACCAGGGAGGCCACTCATGAACCGCACTGTGCTCACATCCAACGCCCGGCAGCTTGTCGCGGAGGGCAAGGGAATTCTAGCCGCCGACGAAAGTGAACCCACCATTAAAAAGCGTTTTGACACCATCGGTGTCGCATCCACCGAAGATAACCGACGGGGGTACCGTGAATTGCTTTTTACGACACCGGGCATCGAAAAGCACATCAGCGGAGTGATCCTCTTCGACGAAACTCTCCGACAGGGAACCGCCCGGGGCGAAGCTTTCCCGCAGGTCCTGGAAAGCCGTGGAATCCTGCCCGGCATCAAGGTCGACAAGGGAGCTAAACCTTTGGCGGGATTCGGAGAAGAAAAGATCACCGAGGGGCTGGATGGGTTGCGTCAACGACTGGCAGAATACAAGGAACTGGGTGCTAAATTTGCCAAATGGCGGGCGGTGATCACGATCGCCGATCAGATTCCAACGCCCTTCTGCATGGAGGCCAATGCCCACGCGCTGGCCCGCTATGCGGCATTGTGCCAGGAGGTCGACATCGTTCCCATCGTCGAACCGGAAGTTCTCATGGACGGAAAACATGACATCCAACGGTGCCAGGATGTGACCGCCGCTATGCTACAGAGAGTGTTTTCAGCACTCTTTGAACATTGCGTCTTGCTGGAAGGTATGCTACTCAAACCCAACATGATTCTGCCCGGGGCAGACTGCCCAAGCCAGGCAAGCGTGAGAGAAGTGGCCGAGAGAACGGTCCATACGTTTCGACAAGTCGTTCCGGCCGCTGTGCCGGGCATTGTTTTTCTTTCCGGGGGACAGAGTTCCGTGCAGGCGACCGAGCACCTCAATGCCATGAATACTCTCGGCGGACATCCCTGGGAGTTGAGCTTCTCATACGGGCGGGCCTTGCAGGAACACCCCCTCAAAGCATGGAGGGGGCAGGCCGATGCGATATCGGCCGCTCAGGACGAGTTCTATCGCCGGGCCAGCTGCAACGGCGCCGCGCGATTCGGTAGGTACAGTAAAGAAATGGAACGGTAGTGAACGATTTCCGGCAGTGGTGGCAGCACATTCCCGAGCATCTGGACCCGGTGATCATCAGTATCGGCTCTTTCAAGCTTCAATATTACGGGCTGATGTACATCGTTGCCTTTGCACTTACCTACGGGCTGGTTGCCTACCGGTTGAAGCGCGAAGACCGGTTTCAGGTGACCCAAGAGCAGGTGCAGGCGCTGATTACTTACATGATGCTTGGCGTCATCGTCGGCGGCCGCTTGGGATATGTCCTTTTTTACAACGCGGATTACTTTCTCGAAAACCCGTTGGAGATTATCCTGCCGTTCGATTTTTCAGAGGGTATCAGGTTCACCGGTATCACCGGGATGTCTTTTCATGGAGGCCTCATCTGTGTCATCCTTTTTGCTTGGTTATACTGCCGCAACAACCGTATCAGCTTCCTTGACATGGCCGATCTCTTCATACCGGCGATTCCGTTGGGTTACACATTCGGCCGCCTCGGCAATTTCATCAACGGGGAGCTTTACGGCCGAATCACCACCGCCCCCATCGGCATGATGTTCCCTCTGGCGCCTGGAAATTCCCTCCGCCACCCGTCACAACTCTACGAAGCCTTCTTCGAAGGGATTCTTCTTTTCGCTGTGCTCTGGAACCTGAAGTCCAGGTTTCGTATTCCCGGTGCAATGCTGGCACTTTACCTGATCGGGTACGGATTGGTCCGTTTTTTCATAGAATATTTTCGCCAGCCCGACGCCCACCTCGGGTTCGTTTTTTTTTCGTTTTCAATGGGTCAGGTATTGTGTCTGGCCATGATCGCCGCCGGTTCAGTGCTTTTCCTTTGGCTCAAACACCGTTGCCGGAGGCTTGACGGTTGCCATTGAAAGGGACGCGGAGGAATCGGCGAATTGCACACCTGAAACCCTGAAACAACCGGTTTAATGATGACACCACTTTATCTGTACAACACCCTCTCCCGCGGAAAAGAGGCTTTTGAACCGCTAATGGAAGATTTTGTCGGCCTCTACACCTGCGGTCCGACGGTTTACAATTTTGCCCACATCGGCAATCTGAGGACCTATATCTTCGAAGATATTTTGAAGCGGGTATTGCTTTACAACGGTTATCGAGTGAAGCATGTAATGAACATCACCGATGTCGGGCACCTGACCGGCGACCGGGACATGGGCGAAGACAAAATGGAAAAAGGCGCCCAGCGCGAGGGCAAAACCGCCTGGGAGATCGCGGCTTTCTACACCGCCGCTTTCCGCCGCGACATCGATCGGCTCAACATTCTTCCGCCTGACATCTGGTGCAAGGCCACCGATGCGATCCCCGAGCAGATCGAGCTGATCGGAGTTCTGGAGCAAAAGGGCTATGCTTATCGGGTTGCGGATGGCCTCTACTTCGATACCTCCCGGGTCACGGACTACGCCAAGCTGTCCAATCAGAACCTGGATGCGCTTCAAGAAGGCGCACGCGTCGAAAAAAATCCCGACAAACGAAATTTGACCGACTTCGCGCTCTGGAAGTTCTCACCCCCGGGTCTACAGCGACAGATGGAATGGGACTCCCCCTGGGGGGTGGGATTTCCCGGCTGGCATATCGAATGTTCGGCGATGAGCATGAAATTTTTAGGCGAACACCTCGATATCCACTGCGGCGGGACCGATCACATCGATGTCCACCACACCAATGAAATTGCTCAGTCTGAAGCGGCCACCGGCAAAAAGTTCTTCAATTTTTGGATGCATGGGGCCTTTCTCAACATCCAAGGCGGCAAGAAAATGGCGAAAAGCGCCGGGAACTTCATGACCCTCGAAAACTCTTTTGACCGGCAGGGGATCAGTCCCCTGGTCTACCGGTTTGCGGCCTTTCTGAGCCATTACCGCAAACCGATGGAATACAGCCATGAGGCCGTGGAAGCCGCCCGCAACGGTTTGGCCCACCTGCAGAACCAGATCAGCAACCTCAAGGACCGGCAGCAGGGTGACGGCGTTATCCGGACGGACTACAAGGAAAAATTTTTATTGGCCATCAACGACGATTTAAACATGCCTCGGGCCATGGCGATCGTGCAGGAAGTTCTTAAAGCGGACATCCGCGAGGCGGACCGGCTGGCAACGGTGGAGGATTTCAACCGTGTACTGGGACTCGACCTCGACCGGGAGGAACAGGGGGAACGCTTGCCCGATGACGTCCGGGAACTGGTCGAAAGGAGACAAAAAGCCAGGGAAGAAAAAAACTGGGCGCTTTCCGATAGATTGCGGGATGACATTCAGGATCTTGGATATGTCGTGCAGGATGCCAAAGCCGGTATGAAAGTCTACAAGCAGTAGTCTTTTAAGTCCTTCACTTGATCAGGCGCCTGCGCATGGCTTTCAGGCCAAGTATAGTAAAGACCAGGGAGAAGAGCAGCAAATAAACCAGGTTGATTACAGTCGGCGTTTCGCTGACGCCGAGGCTCAACCGCCGGGCGACCTCAGTCAGATGGTAGAGGGGGAATGCCAGGGCCAGGGGCTGGGCCCACTCCGGCAGGTTGGATACCGGGAAGAATGTGCCGCTGAAGAGGAACATTGGAGTGACAAAAAGAAAAATCGGCAGGTTGAACATGTCGATGGTCGGTGTGATACCGGTGAAAAACATGCCCACAGCTCCGAATGCCAAGCCGCCGAGGAGGGCTGCCGGTATCAGCAGCAGACCGGAAGGAAACTTAACAAACCCCATTGCCCCCAGAACTCCCAGCATGATCGCGGCTGCTCCCATCGCCTTGGTGGCACTCCAGACGATTTCTGCCAGTATAATCTCCTCCAGCGACAAGGGGGTGGCCAGCATGCCGTCGAAGGTTTTCTGGTAATACATGCGTACGAAGGAGCCGTAGGTGGTTTCGAAAAAAGCATTCCACATTACAGCGGTGGCGATCAGCGCAGGGGCGATGAATGCTGTGTAGGATAGAGAAGCGCCGCCATAAAGCACGCCGCCGATCATGCTGCTGAATCCCAAACCGAAGGCCAGGATGTAGAACAATGGTTCGAGCAAGGGAGTGATAAAGTTGACCTTCCAGATCTTGCGGTAGACGATCAGGTTACGTTCCCATACCCTTAAAAACCGCCACGAAAAAACGGACCAATCGATCATTCTCTCAACTCCCTCCCCGTCATGCGAAGGAACACATCCTCCAGGCCGCTGCTCCGGAAGATGCACGTACCGGAACAAAATCGCTCGCGAATCGTGTCATTCAGCTTTCCCTCCTCCCGGACATAGAGTATCATCCGACGGCCGAGGTCATCGTGTTCGATATTCTGTTCTTTCACATAGTCCCGCAGCGCCTGGTCCGGCTCCTCCAATTCGATGACCTGACGACCGGCGTGACGGTCGATGAGTTCGGCCGGTGACCCTTCTACCAAAATCCGCCCGTGATCGATGATCACTAAACGGTCACAGAGCCGTGACGCCTCTTCCATGTAGTGGGTGGTCATCAGAACCGTCAGCCCGCTGTCCTTCAATGCATTCAGTTTATCCCATACCTGGTGGCGCGACTGAGGATCCAGCCCCGTGGTCGGCTCATCAAGAATGAGCAGGTCGGGCGTGTTGATCAGAGCGCGGGCCAGAATGAGACGACGGGCCATCCCTCCTGAAAGCTCCATAACTTTGGCATTTTTTCTATGGGCCAGCGCAAAGAATTCGAGCAGATCGTCGGCCCTGGCGGAGGCCTCCTTAGGGGGGATAGAAAAATAGCGTGCGAAAACGTGCAGATTTTGCTCAACCGAGAGGTCCGGGTCGAGAGTGTTTTCTTGGTGGCAGACCCCGATACGGCTCTTGATTCGTCGCCAATCGGTGCCGATATCAAGGCCGAAAAGCCTCAGGGTGCCTCCCGTGGGTGGGGTGAAACCGTAAAGCATCCGTATGGTTGTGGTTTTACCGGCACCATTGGGGCCCAGCAGGCCGAAGAATTCTCCTTCGGCAACAGAGAAGGAGATGTCCTTCACGGCGGCTTTGTCGTCAAAATGCTTGCTGAGATGGCGGACCTCGATCACATCAGGCATGATTAGATGACTCCACGGCGAGAGGTTTTATCGGTTGATGGCCAGGCGCATCCCGGCAGGTTGAGGATTCACCAGATTTCCCCGGTAAGTCAGATGGCCCGAAACGATGGTCGCCGCCACCGACGAGCGGAAGGTGATCCCCGCGAAGGGCGACCACCCGCAGCGAGAGAGGATCGGTTCTTCGTCCACGCAGTGCCGGTGCTCCAGGTCGATCAGTGTCAGATCGGCCCAATATCCCTCTCGAATGAATCCGCGGTCCTTCAATTGGAACAGTCGGGCCGGAGCATGGGCGGTTTTCTCGGCGATTAGGGGCAGGGGGTAGATGCCCCTGTGATGCTGTTCCAGCAAGCAGATTAGGGCGTGCTGGACCAAAGGCAGGCCGGCCGGCGCTTCGAAATAAGATTTCTGCTTTTCCTTCAGGGTGTGGGGGGCATGATCGGTGGCGATCACATCGATGCGGTTGTCCCGCACGGCTTCGACGAGTGCCGTGCGATCTTCGCGGGTTTTAATGGAAGGGTTGCATTTGATGCGCGCGCCCAAGTCTGCGTACGAGCTCTCGTCGAAAAACAGGTGATGAACACAGACTTCGGCCGTGATCCGTTTGTCCGGCATTGGGCGGTCCGACAGCAGGCTCATTTCTCTGGCCGTCGTCAGGTGGAGCAGGTGGAGCTGAGTACCGTTTCTCCGGGCCAGATCAACCGCCAGGGAAGATGACCGAAAACAGGCATCGGCACTGCGGATAGCGGGGTGGGCATGCATGGGTACGTCTTCGCCGTACCGGGCCCGCATGTTTTTTTCATTGACCAGGATCGTCGGAGTGTCTTCGCAATGGGTGGCGACCAATGTCGGCGCTTCCAGGAAAATCTTTTCCAGGGTTTGCGGGTCATCCACAAGCATATTCCCGGTGGAAGCGCCCATGAACACCTTGATGCCGCAAGCGGCCTTTGGATCGAGGGCTTTGACTTCTTCGATGTTATCGTTGGTGCCGCCCAGATAAAACGAATAGTTGGCAAACGATCTTCCCGCGGCCAGAGCGTACTTTTCGTCTAGCCGCTCGCGCGTGGTGGTTGGCGGAAGGGTATTGGGCATATCCATAAAGCTGGTGATTCCGCCTGCGACCGCTGCCATCGATTCGCTGCGAATATCTCCTTTGTGTGGCATGCCCGGTTCGCGGAAATGGACTTGATCGTCAATCATTCCCGGCAAAACATAACGACCGGCGGCATCAATCAGGACGGCGGCCTGCCGCGACGAGAGGTCGCCTCCCACTTGATCGATCCGGCCGTCGACCACATGGATGTCACCCGTCTGTATGGTGCCCTCGTTGACAATTTGGGCGTTGACAATCAGAATCGTTTTCATGCCCTCTGTTTCCAGTCGTACCGTTCATGCCTGATCGGTCAGGAAATGACGGCCTGTTTTGCCAATTTACTAACACAGCTCGATCATAAAAGCAAAGCTGGCAGAGTGATGCGCCAACAGTTGGGACAGCCGGCCGGCCCTCGTCGCGCGATAGATTTCCTCCGATAGAGCCCATGACTGACTGGCGATGGACGGCCATTGGCCAGATGTGGCTACGGCCCGTCGAGGTAAACATTCGAAAACACTTGCCTATGAATCGATACTTCTCTATATAATGCAAATTAATTGCAACCGGAGTTCCTCAGCCCTCCGGCACGACGCCGACACCTGGATGCGACCAGGTGTCCTCCTCTATGGGCGGTGCGGCAAGTGTCACACCCAAAATGAGGGTGTCACCGGCTTCCGATGGAGGGGACAGGTTGGCAAGCGCTGCGCCGAGCCCATCCGGAATTCAACGGTACGGTCTATGAATGAATCCATCATAGAGGTTGAGAGCCTCGATTTCACTTACAACGGCCAGTTGGTCCTTGAGAATATCAACTTGGCGATCAACACCGGCGACTTTGTGGCCATGATCGGACCCAACGGCGGCGGCAAGACCACCTTGTTGAAACTCTTGCTCGGACTGCTTACCCCACGCTCGGGGAGTGTGCAGGTGTTCGGTAGGAATCCGAAGGAGGTGACCCATCGGATCGGTTACGTTCCCCAGAACATACATTTCAATCAGCGTTTTCCCATATCGGCCCAGGATGTCGTCTTAATGGGGCTCCTCAAGCCCGGTCGTCAATGGTCCCGGTATACCAAGGCTGACCGTATCGCCGCTCAGGGCGCCCTCGAAAAGATGGAGATGGCCGCAAAGGGCCGCCGCCGGATAGGCGAACTCTCCGGTGGACAACGCCAGCGCGTCTTCATTGCGCGGGCGCTGGTTACCGAACCGGACATTCTTATTCTGGATGAACCGACGGCCAGCATCGACTCCAAGGGCCAGCACGAATTTTACGAACTCCTGCACGCCCTAAGCCGAGACATCACCATTGTTCTGGCCAGCCACGACCTGATGGTTCTTTCCCGGTACGTGAAATCAGTTGCCTGCGTTAACCGTAACCTACACTATCACGATCAGGGTGAAATCTCGGAAAAGATGATAGAGTCGATGTACCGGTGCTCTATCGATGAAAGCTGCCCTGTGGAACTGATCGCCCACGGGATACCTCACCGCGTGTTGAAAAAACATCCCTAATGATCGATGCCTTTCAATATGAATTCATGCGTAACGCCCTTGCCGCCGGTTTGTTGACCAGCGTGATCTGCGGGGTGATCGGCACCCTTGTGGTTGTCAACCGAATTGTTTTTCTGTCCGGCGGCATTGCCCATGCCGCTTACGGCGGTATCGGCATCGCCTTTTTCTTCGGCCTGCCATTCCTGGCCGGTACCCTGGGATTTACCCTTACGGCGGCCTTGGGTATGGCGGCGGTGACATTGAAGGCCAGGCATCGGTCGGATACGATCATCGGTGTGCTATGGGCCGTAGGGATGGCTTTGGGCGTGATACTGATGGACCTCACCCCAGGATACCACCCCGATATGATGAGCTATCTCTTCGGGAGTATTTTGACCGTTCCTACGGGCGACATGTGGATGATGTCGGTCGTCGCCATTGCCAACATCGGGGTGGCCGGTTATTACTACAACGAATATCTGGCCATGTCATATGACGAACAGTTTGCCCGAATCAGAGGGGTTCGGGTGAATCGACTCTATTTTTTGCTCATCGGCCTTCTGGCGGTTTCCATCGTCATGATCATCCAGGTGGTGGGATTGATCCTGGTCATCGCGTTGTTGACCATACCCCCTTTTATTGCAGAGAAATATGTCCAATCGATGGCGCGCATGATGGTGCTCTCCAGTATCCTGAGTATCATCTTCACCGTTGCCGGTTTATATCTGGCCTTCAGATTCAATTTGACTTCGGGGGCGACCATCATTCTGGTGGCTGGTACTGGTTTTCTCGTTTCGCTCCTGTTGGAACGCGCACTGAGCGACCACAGGAGACCCGATTCACCCACCAGAGCCGCGACGGCCGGAAACAAATGAAAGCGAAGACCGATGTGTCATCGTTGTAACTACAAAAAATTATTAGAAAACGCCGACCTGAAGATGACCCCGTTCAGGGAGTCGATTCTGGAAGTGATCGGCAATAACAGCCGGCCCCTCAATGCCCATGAGATTTATGACATTCTGGTCCGGAACAAGCCCATCCATCGGGTTACGGTCTACAGAACCCTCGAGCTTCTCGTGGCAAAAAACATCGTTGAACGCCTCAGCGGCGGCGGCCGAGTGTTTTACTACGGATTGGCGCCCAACGAGCACCATTATCCCCATCCTCATTTTTACTGCAAGGGTTGCGGACACATGGAGTGTTTGAGCCCGGAGAGCGTGTCGCTCGACATGGGGAGCCTGGAGCGAACCTATCCGGGTGTCATAGAGCATGTGGAAGTCCGAGTGGACGGTGTTTGTCGGAATTGCCTGAAAAGTAGGCCGCCACAGGCCAACAGGCGCTATTTCAACGCATCGTGAACCCATTTACAGTAGGCGACGTTTTATCTTGGCACAGCAAAATGCAACTACCCCTGAAGCCTCAAACGGGCGGGTTTGATGCAACCAGGGAATGCAGCCGGTCAAGGTTTCTCCTATCCCAGTCTTCTCCGCTGTCACCTTTGGGAGTTTCTATGATTTTCGGTACGGATCTGAAGCGGGGGTCGTTCATAATCATTTTGAAACTCTCGATGCCGATGGTGCCGTCTCCGACGTGTTCGTGACGGTCGATCCTGGAACCCAGGCCTTTCTTTGAATCGTTGAGATGAATAAGGCGCAGGTAGTGCCGTCCGATAGCCGCATCGAACGACGCCATCGTTTTTTCGAGGGCTCTTAGCGTGCGGATGTCATATCCGGCGGCGAAGATGTGGGCCGTGTCGAGGCAGACACCGATCCGTTGCTGGTTAGAGACACCCCTGATCATGTCGGCCAGTTGGTCGAATCGATGACCGAGACAGGACCCCTGGCCGGCAGTGGTTTCCAAGAGCAGGGTAACCGTGGCGTCGGGAATTTCGCCGAAAGCCTGATTGATACCGTCGCGGAGTCGACGGATGCCTTCGGTTTCGCCCCGGCCCATATGCGCCCCCGGATGCATGACGACAAAAGGGATGTCCAGTTGTGACGCACGGCGCATTTCCTCGACCAAGGCCCGGATGGACTTCGCACGCTTGCTTCGATCAGGAGAGGCCAGGTTGATCAGGTAGGACGTGTGCGATGCTGCATGGGCGATACCGGCATTTTCTGCCGCTGTTTTATAGGCATCAATATCGGATGCCGAGAGGACCTTTTCTTTCCAGGTGCTGGCATTTTTGGTAAAGACCTGAAGCGCTCTACACCCTAAGGCTTCGGCTTGGCGAACGGCTTTGAACAAGCCGCCGGCTATGGAGAAATGGGCACCCAGCAATATGGGGTCGGACTCTGTGGCGATCTCTTCAGGCAAGTGCGGTTCCATTAGTATTCGATTCCGAGCAGCCGTATGATTGGCGGAGAAACGATAATGCACGAAAATAGAAATGTCATTCTCATTGGAATGCCCGGTGTCGGCAAAACCACGGTTGGTGTTCTGCTGGCGGAAAGATTGGGGTTCGCCTTTATGGACACTGACATCACGATCCAGATCCGTGAGAACCGCAGGCTGCAAGACATCATTGACGGGGACGGCCTGGAGGCGTTTCGTCGGGTCGAAGAAACAGCCATCCTGTCGCTTGCGGTTCATGCGCACGTCATCGCTACCGGCGGAAGCGTCGTTTACAGCGAAAAGGCGATCCGGCACCTCCAATCCGGCGGCACGGTCTGTCACCTGGATGCCTTACCCCACTGCCTGCTGTCACGGATAGACAACCTGGAAAACCGGGGCATAGCCATGGCTCCGGGCCAGAGTATCGCCTCGCTTTATGCCGAGCGCCGAGCGCTGTATGTTCAATCCGCCCATTTTTCTGTAGACACAGAAAAAACGACGCCCGCCCAGGTCGTCAAATCGGTCATGGATACCCTTTACCATCAATTCGGTTACACGCGATAGTCACTCTTTTTATGTCGGCGCCTCCGGTCCTGCCGGAGCTCCCGATGATGCGGTCAATGGGCCGGTTCAGGTTCTCTCCCGGTCACCGTCTTCAGACCGGCTGGCCGTAACAATCGCCAAACGCACAAGGCCGCAGGTACCTAATAGATTGGTCGTTCCCGCTTCGAAAACAGGGGATCGGTGGGGCTAGGCCCCGGCTCTCCACCATCGCCGACGCTTGACTGAAAATGGAATCCGAGATTTTTAGTTGATTTTGTGATTCGAGAGGTTAATATTACAATATTGTATTTTCACTCTCTCAACAACAACCAGAGACACCGGTCGACGGCTACGGGATAAATCCATGGACGAAATCAAACGCTTCGAAGAAATCGCGCTGCTCTATGAAATCAGCAAGACGTTGAACGAACACCTCGACCTGAAAAAATCTTTATATAAAGTGTTGGACATATTGTCCACCTCTCTTCAAATGCAGAGAGGAACGATCACCATTTTCGATCTTCTGCGCAACGAGATTCACATCGAAGTAGCGCACGGAATATCCAAGAGTGCGGTTTCACGGGTAAAATACCAGCTCGGCGAAGGGATCACGGGCCGTGTCATTCAGACCGGCAAAGCGATCGCCATCCCAAAAATAAGCGAGGAACCCCATTTCCTCGATCGGACGGCCTCCCGCAAGTCAAAGGATTTCCAAGAACTTTCGTTTATCTGTACACCGATAAAAAAGGGTAACCAGGTTGTCGGGGCATTGAGTGTCGACCGCTTGTACGATGTCGAATATAATCTGGGTGAGGGCAAGAAGCTTCTATCCGTCGTGGCGACAATGGTGGCCCAGCACGTCATCAACCTCGAGACGATCCAGCGGGAGAAAGAACAGCTGCGCGATGAGAACCGCAGGCTCAGGAAGGAGCTGGAAAACAAATACCGCATCACTAACATTATCGGCAACAGCAACAAGATGCGGGAGGTTTTTCAGATGATTTTCCAGGTATCAAAGAGCAATGCGACCGTGCTCATCCGCGGTGAAAGCGGCACTGGCAAAGAATTGGCGGCCAATTCGATCCACTACAACAGCCACCGAGCCAAGAGTGCTTTCGTAAAGGTCAACTGTGCCGCATTGCCGGCGAACCTGATCGAAAGCGAGCTGTTTGGCCACGAAATGGGCGCCTTCACCGGAGCGATCAAGCAGAAACAGGGTAAGTTTGAATTGGCCAACAAGGGGACCATATTCCTTGATGAAATCGGAGCCATCGGGTTGGATGTCCAGGCCAGCCTCCTGCGTGTCCTGCAAGAGAAAGAGTTCGAAAGAGTCGGCGGACACAAGAACATCAAGGTCGATGTCAGGGTTATCGCCGCTACCAACAAGAACTTGGAAGAGGCCGTGGAGGAAGGGACCTTTCGAGGCGATCTCTACTACCGGCTCAACGTTTTTCCGATTTATATGCCCCCTTTAAGGGAGCGTAAAACCGATATCTTGCTTCTGTCGGATCATTTTCTCGAAAAGTACGTCCGGGAAAACGCCAAAGATATTCGCCGCTTTTCTACGCCCGCCATCGATATGCTGATGAACTATCACTGGCCCGGAAACGTGAGGGAACTGGAGAACTGCATCGAACGAGCCGTTCTGTTATGCGAAGAGGGCGTGATCCACAGCTACCATTTGCCGCCGACCCTTCAGACGGGCGTCGAATCAGATACACTGCCGGATCTTTCTCTGGAAGAGGCGATCGCCAACCTCGAACGGGAAATCCTCATCGATGCACTCAAAAATTCTCGCGGCAACATCACCCAGGCGGCTGATCTACTGAAGACGACCGTGCGTAAATTTGCCTACAAGGCCAAAAGGTACGGCATAGATTACCGCCTTTACCGTTAACCGCGATATTTTTTCAAAAGCCAAATCTAATAGGGGATCAGGGGCTTTCCCCCCATACCGAAGGCCATTCCCGCGCTTCCCTCCAGATACCCGGACCAGCGGACTTCCGCCAGGAGTATCGAAGCAATCCTTTCACATATGTTGCAGTCAAATGGACCGTTAAAGTGTCTGTGGATGATAAAACGTTGTTCAACACCCACATTACAAAAACGCGGTGATGACTCGAGCAACCTGATTCTGCGGCTTGTTTTGAGCGGGATGAATAAGATCGGCATGCACCCTGCGTGTCGTGTCAGGGTGCATGCCGTCTTTGGGGAGGAGAGGCTTAGATGTCGTAGTAGAGGAAAAACTCATGTGGATGCGGCCGCAACTTTACCGGGTTGACTTCGTTTTCGACTTTATAGTCGATCCACATGTCGATTGCATCTTGGGTAAAGACATCGCCCTTGAGCAGGAAGTCGTGATCGGCTTTCAGTGCCTCCAGGGATTCCTCCAAGGACCCCGGGGCCGATTCGACTTTGGCCAGTTCTTCGGGCGGCAGATTGTAAATATTCTTGTCGAGGGGATCACCGGGATCAAGCTTGTTCTGGATGCCGTCTATGACAGCCATCAAGATGGCGGAGAACGCCATGTAGCCGTTGCACGATGGATCCGGGGTTCTGAATTCGATCCGTTTGGCTTTCGGTGATGGAGAGTACATGGGGATGCGGATTGCTGCGCTGCGGTTCCGGCTGGAATAAGCCAGATTGACGGGTGCTTCAAAACCCGGTACCAACCGCTTGTAAGAGTTGGTGGTCGGATTGGTAAACGCACACAGCGCCTTGCAGTGTTTCAGAATACCGCCGATGGCATACAGGGCTTCCTGAGATACGCCAGCGTACTTATCACCGGCAAACAACGGATTGTTATCTTTCCAAATACTGACATGCGTGTGCATGCCCGTACCGTTGTCCTCGAAAAGAGGTTTGGGCATGAAGGTAACGGTATGGCCATGTCGGTAGGCCACATTCTTCAGCACATATTTGAACCACATCAGTTGATCGGCCATCTGCAACAAGGGTTTGAATCGCATGTCGATTTCGGCCTGCCCGGCGGTGGCCACCTCGTGATGCTGGGCTTCGATTTCGATCCCAAGGCCTTGGAGAGTCAGGACCATTTCGGTGCGCAGATCCTGAAACTTATCCATCGGTGGTACCGGAAAATACCCTTCCTTGTGACGGGGTTTGTAGCCGAGGTTCGGGCATTCATCCCGTCCGGAGTTCCAGATGCCTTCGACGGAATCGATTTCGTAGAAAGAGCGATTGCGGGCGGATTCGAAACGGATGTTGTCGAAAATGAAGAACTCGGCTTCAGGTCCGAAAAAAGCCGTGTCGCCGATGCCTGTGCTCTTCAGGTAGGCTTCCGCCTTCTGGGCGATGTAGCGGGGGTCACGGGTGTAGGATTCCCGCGTTATCGGATCGACGATGTTGCAAATAATCGTCAGGGTCGGTTCCGCGAAAAATGGATCCATCTTGGCAGTGGTTGCGTCGGGAATCACGAGCATGTCGCTGGCGTTGATCGGTTGCCAGCCGCGGATGCTGGAACCGTCGAAGCCGAAGCCGTCCTCGAAGCACGATTCCTCCAGCTCACTGATCGGTACCGAGAAGTGTTGCCACAAACCCGGATAGTCCATGAAACGCAGGTCCATCATCTTTGCGCCTTTGGTCTTAGCAAGCGCCAGTACGTCCTTGGGTGTCATAATCGTCTCCTTTGATGCGGTTGGTTAATTTAGGTCACAGATTTAAAATGACTGATCCGTCTCGTCTGTTGGTTCCCAGCGGGATCAAATGGCGTCTTTGCCGGTTTCCCCGGTCCTGACACGAATCGCCTCTTCGATTGGCGAGACGAATATCTTGCCATCACCGATTTTGCCCGTGCTGGCCGCCTCGCGTATTTTGTCCATCACCTGATCCACGCGATCGGCTTCGACCACGATTTCTATCTTGATCTTAGGAATAAAATCGACAATATACTCCGCACCGCGATAGATTTCCTTGTGCCCCTTCTGACGGCCGTAGCCTTTGACTTCGGTGATGGTCATCCCTTGAATGCCAATTTCGTTTAATGCTTCTTTGACATCATCAAGTTTGAACGGTTTGATTATGGCCTCTATTTTCTTCATCTTCCTCCCTCCTCAGTTGATACAATTGACTGTGTTGGCTTTCAGGTGGCGCGACGCGAACATTACAAGATTTCAAATCCCCGCTCACCGTGCAATGCACTGTCCAGGCCTTCAATTTCGCTGTCCTGATCGACCCGCAAGCCGCCGCTGACGAATTTGGTGATATAAACGATGACGACAGTTCCGATGGCCGTAAATATGGCGGTGGCGACGATCGAAACGATTTGAATCCACAACTGCTTGGGGTTTCCGTAAAACAGGCCGGCGCCGGCTTCGTTGACGGCCGGATTGGCGAAGAGACCGGTGGCTAATGCGCCCCAGATGCCGCAGACACCGTGGACACCGAAGGCATCCAATGAATCGTCGTAGCCGATTTTCTGTTTTATAACAGCGACGCTGTAGTACCCAAGAAATCCGGCAACGGCACCGATCACGAGTGATGCCGGCATGTTGACAAAGCCGGCAGCGGGGGTAATGGCGACCAAGCCGGCAACGATTCCGGAGGCCATTCCCAGAACGGTCGGTTTTTTACTGAACGCCCATTCGGCGAACATCCACGTCAGGGCGCCGATGGCCGCGGAAGTGTTGGTCACCATGAAGGCCGATGCAGCGACTCCGTCCGCCGCCAGCTGGCTGCCGGCATTGAAACCGAACCAGCCGAACCACAAGAGGGCGGCGCCGAGTGCGGTGAGAGCAATGCTCGAAGGGAACATGGCCTCCTTGCCGTAGCCGATCCGTTTACCGAGGATCAGCGCCAGCACCAAGCCTGCGACACCGGCGTTTATGTGGACCACGGTCCCACCGGCGAAATCGAGCGCCCCCATGCTGCCCATCCAACCGCCACCCCAGACCCAGTGGGCGACGGGACAATAGATAAACGTGAGCCAGAGCACGGTGAAAACGATCCAGGCGGAAAATTTCAGCCTGTCGACAACAGATCCGAGAACCAGGGCCACGGTAATGCAAGCGAAAGTCATTTGAAACAGGGCGAACACCAGTGTCGGTATCGATCCGGATATACTGTCGACGCCGATGCCATTCATGAATACATGTGACAGGCCGCCTATGAGGCCGCCTTTATCCGGTCCGAAGGCCAAGCTGTAACCCCACAACATCCATATCACACTGCCGAGGCAGTAAGCCACGATCGTCATGGCAAAGGTGTTGAGCAGGTTCTTGTAACGGGAAAGCCCGCCGTAAAAAAGGGCCAAGCCGGCCGGGGTCATCATCATGACCAGCGCTGTCGAGACGATTATCCAGGCCGTGTCGCCCGTGTTCAACTCTTCGGCAGCGTATGCGGAAGAAAAAGGTGCCAGTAACAGTGGGACCGCAAACATCCAGGATTTCACTCTCATTTTTCTCTGATTCCTCCTCGGTTAGATTTTGTTGCTTCTTAGCCAGTCATTTTAATCGACGGGATCCAACAATCGAACGGCGCTACTCTTCTTGTCTGAGCGGTGCCGCGGGGCATAGCCACGATACCTATGACCTTCTTTTTAAGGCCAAACGGTCTATAACCACGGCCTTTATATTGTCGACCCGTCCCGGTTCGTCTATTTTCTGGCCGTCGAAGTCTCGGACGTAGAAGACATCGACCACCTGGTCGACTTTAGTGGCGATTTTGGCTACCCAGATATCCAGTTGGCAGGAAAAGAGGGCATCGGTAATGTTGAACAACAAACCGGGGTAGTCATAGGCGAACACTTCGATGATGGTAAAGAAACTCGAACTGTGGTTGTCCACTTCGACGCGGTCCGGCCGTCTCATGGGCCGGGATTTCCTTTGGCGGTAGCCCGAAATTTTTTTCTGGAGCTCCGACGACAGGTCCAGGGTGTCAGCCAGCGAATCAAGCAGGTCCTTTTCGGCCTTGCCCCAGCGCTCTTCTTCGAACAGCTGGTCCGGCGGCGGTTTGACCTCGAAGATGTCGACGGCGACCCTGTTGCGCCAAGTAAAAATCTGGGCATCGACGATGTCGATGCTGTTCAGCGTTAACACGCCGGCTATTTTGGAAAACAGTCCCGGTCGATCTTTGGCGCAGATCTTCACGGTGCGGGTTCTCGTATCCGCCGTCCGTGTGATGCTCCATACAAATGGTCGTTCTCCCAGCCGTTGATAGAGACGGATATCCTCAATGATTTGATCCGGAGTGGCGTAGATCAGGTACCGTGGCGAAAGAACTTTGAAAAGGCCTTCGAACGCTTCCCTCTCCGCGCGGGTTTCGACAGCGGCGATGACCCGCTCCTTTTTTCGCTCTATGCCCTGGACGGTTTCGCGTGACGCCAACTCTCCGTTATGGAGGACGTTGAGCACTTTCAAGAAAAGTTCGCGCAGCAAGATGGCCGTCCAGTCGTTCCAGGCGTTCGGGCCGGTGGCCTTGCAGTCGGCGACGGTCAGCAGGTAGAGCATTATCAAGCGTTCGCCATCCCCTATTTCCCTGGCACAGACGATGGCGGTTTCTTCATCATGGATGTCGCGGCGGGTAGCCGCTTTGATGAGATGAAGGTGCTTCCGGATTAGAAATGCCACCGTATCGCTATCGGCCGGACTCAACCCCTTGGCGGCCAAAAGGCTGCGGACGATTTCGGCACCGGATTCGGAATGGTCATCACTGTTTACGCCCTTGCCGATATCGTGCAATAAGGCGGCCCAAAGAAGAACCTTTTTGCGCTTCAACTTTCGATAGAGCTCGGCGCACAGGGGATGGTCCTGGTCAGTTTGGCCGGTGGTAAAATTCTTGATGGTTTGAACAGTGCGCAGCAGATGTTTGTCGACGGGGTAGAGATGGTATTCATCGTATTGGATCTGATTGACCACGTTGCGCATTTCAGGGATCAATCGCACCAAAAAACCGGTGTTCAGCATTTCTTTGAGTACATTGAATACGGGCGCTGGTGACAGCAGTATGCGCTCGAAGGCCTTTACGGTTTCAGCCCTGTTGGCGAATGAGTCGTCGGCCAGATGGGCGAATTCTTTGACGATGCGCTTGGCCTCCGTGCTGAGCGGAAGCTTGAGGTGGAGGCTTTCTTCGAAGATGTTGATCAACAGTTGCGGTGAACGGACCACCGCTTCCGGTGAATCGAAATTCAGCGCGTCCCGCTGCACCACAAGACCCTCAACCCGGGTCCTTTTTTGCGGCTGCTTCCGAGGACGCCCTTTGGCGGTATAGCCGAGCTCGTAGATGAGCATTAAGTGTTGTTGCTTGACAAGGTCCATCTGCCCGTGCAAGTCGCCGAGAAAAATTTCCACGGGCTGATGTCCGTTTTGTTTTTTATAGTTTAAAGAATCTGCGAGCTTGAGCTGGTTTTCAAAGTGCAATTGGTCACACTTCCGACCGCACAGAAGATGCAATCGGTTGCGCACATTCCATATGAATTCAAGGGCTCTTAGCAGGTTCTGGTATTCGTCATGGGTCAAATGCCCTGAATATTCGAGATCTCGCGGCTGTTTGAATTGATATTTGATCCGGGAGAGCCAGAGCATGGTGTGGTAATCGCGAAGGCCGCCCTGGCCGTCTTTGAGGTTCGGCTCCAGTCGGTAGGTGGAGTCACCGAAACTCACGTGCCGCTGACGGTTGGTTTCGATCAGCCAGGCGACGACCTTCCTGGAGCACCGCTGCAGAACCTTGCGGTGCAGTTGCTCCATCAGTTCCGTATACAAGAGAGACATGCCGCAGATGAAGCGGGCGTCCAGCAAAGGGGTGAGGATCTCGAAGTCTTCCCGAGCCAATTTAAGGCATTCTTTCAGGGAACGGGTGGCATAGCCCACATCGAGGCCGATGTCCCAGAGGGGATAGACGATTTCCTGAATGAGAGACTCGACGCCTTTAGGGACATTTTTTTTGAATAAGAACAAAAAATCCACATCCGAATGGACGCATTGCTCCCCCCGGCCGTACCCTCCCAAGGCAATAAAAACATAAGGGTTTTTGGCTATTCCGAGATGAGGGCCGATCATGCTGGTTTCGAATCGGTCTCTGAAATATTCATCAATAATCCGATAGTGCTGTTCCATGAACGTTCGGGTTTTCATCTCGGGCAGTTTGGCCAAGAGACCGTCGCGTTCCGAACGCAGCACGTCTGCTCGGCTTTCCTGCGTTCCCATTGTCACAGCATTGCTCATTGCGTCTCCTCATACTCGTCCATACGGGGGTTATCGTCTGCAACGGGTGTGCCACTGATGGTCCTTCCCGCGAACTGCGGGTGTTATCAACGGGTTAAGGAGAAAGAACTGCCGGTTGGGCGGATGCGTGCTTACATATTTGTGATGATTCGGCCCGACACATTACAAATATGTACATCGAAAAAGATAGGATGGCTATTGTTTTTATGGCAGGAATCCATCATCGATCCTGAATGCATTTCGGCAGCCAGAGGCTTTATCGACTAAAGCGTATGTAATAACTATGTATTTATATTTCAAAATTGTAGCCGGCTTTCTCTTGGCGTCAGTGATGGTGATGGCCGATCCTCGGCCGTGATTATTCAGTTGAGATATGGCGATCGCTCCCGGGCATCACGATCAAGCTCAAAGCCGCGCCCGCCACTCGATAAAGGAGCCGGTTCGGGCGGGTCGACATGCGGCTATTTGCGTATGGCCGGCCGTGCTACAAAATTGTCATTTCAGATGGGGGGTGCAGGGAAGCACCGGTCGCTCTATCGCCTATTCAACGGCTGTCGTTTACTCAAAAAAGGCCTTCCAGATTTGTTCGACCCGCCTGCGGAGCAGCTGGAAACGCTCTGCTGCAACTTGGGCGGGCTTCTCCTGGAGGCTGAGTTTGTGAGCGACGGCCCGGTAGATCAAATAGGCATGCTTGAGAATGTGGGCGTCGAATTCCTGTATGACCCCTGTTTCGTAAAGGGTGTGAATCAATCGGACGTTGTCGGTCCAAGCTAGCAGTTCTTCGTGGTCGCAAGCGTGACTGAGAACCAGGTATTGAACCAGAAATTCGATATCGACGATTCCGCCGGTATCCTGTTTGATGTCGAAGGAATGGGATTCTGGGGCGAGCAGTTCGTGGCGCATCTTTATTCGCATGTCCCGAACTTCGTCTCGCAGTTTTTCACGGTCGCGGCGGTGTGCCAGAACGCGCTTGCGGATGTTTTCGAACCGGCGGCAAAGGCGGGGATCGCCGCTGACGGCACGGGCCCGTATGAGTGCTTGATGCTCCCAGGTCCACGCCGTGTTGAGTTGGTAGTCGGCGAACCCGTCGATATGGCTGACCAGGATCCCCGAACTGCCGCTCGGGCGCAGGCGCATGTCGGCTTCATATAGTATTCCGGCCTGGGTATGGGCCGTTAAAATGTGAATGATCCGTTGACCGAGGCGTGCAAAATATTGGCGATTGTCGATAGGCGTGGGGCCGTTGACGGTTTGGCCGTCGGAGGCGGAATGGAGAAACACGAGATCGAGATCACTGCCATACCCGAGTTCAAGTCCCCCCAGTTTTCCATAGGCGATGACGGCAAAGCCTTCCGTCTCCTTATCGCCGCTGGGGGTTCCGTGCTTGGCGACCAGATGGTGCCGGGCCATTTCGAGCACTGCGTCGATGGAAACTTCGGCGATATCGGACAGATGATCGCTCACCCGCATCAGGGGCAGCACTTCGGTGACATCGGCTGCCGCCACCCGCAGGACATTGACCTGTTTGAAAACCCTCAACGTTTCCATCGCATACTCGAAATCATCCGGCAGCTGTTCGAGACGAGACTGCAACTCGTGTTCGATTTCATCCCTCTTGGGGGGGGAGTAGAGGGTGCGGGGATCGAGCAGTTCGTCCAGCAGTACCGGGTGACGGGCCAGGAGTGTAGCGATGAGGGAACTGGCACCGGATAATCTGACCAGGTGGTCGAGAATTCCAGGATTTTCCAGCAGCAGCGCCAGGTAGGAAGCCCGACCGCCAATGGCCTTGACGAGATCGGCTATGCGGCTCAACGTGATCAGGGGTTCGGCGCTGGCCCCTGATGCTTTTATCAACAAGGGCATCAGCTTGTCCAGACGTGTTCGTCCTTCTTTACCCAAAGGCCTTTGGGTCAATTCGCTGCGCGCCCGGTCTATTGACTCTATGGCCTCGTCGGTATCAACATACCCGATATCGGTCAGAATGGTTGCGCGCTGATTTTTCTCCAGTAGCCCCTGCCAGATGGCGTCCAGATTTCGCTCGAGGTCGTCATGCGTGCTTTTTTTCTCTCCTGAATCCAGCAGCATTGAAAAGTGGTGATGCACGTTACAAAGGTGGGATTCAAGGATTTCCTCCCAATCGTCAGGCTTTTTGAATCCCATGGAAAAAGCCAGCCGTTGCCGGTCGGCCGGATCGGCTGGCAGCCGATGGGTTTGTTTATCGGCGAATTCCTGGAGGCGATGCTCCAGATTTCTCAGAAATATGTAGGCTTGCCGCAGGGAAGAGCACACATCACCGGGAACGATACGGGCAGCGTCCAGGATTTTCAGGACGGCCAGTATGCTGCGCTGTTGAAGTTTCGGATTGACCCCTCCGCGGATCAGCTGGAAGACCTGGCCGAAAAATTCGATCTCGCGAATGCCGCCGCGGCCCAGCTTAATGTCTCCCTGCAGGCCCATCCGTTTGACTTCGAAGCTAATCCTCTGCTTCATGTCCCTCAGGGATTCGAAGGCGCCAAAGTCTAGATACCGGCGGTAGACGAAGGGATTCAGTCTTTCGAGCAGTTGCTGGCCGGCGTCTCGATCGCCGGCGACAGTCCGGGCCTTGATCCAGGCGTAACGTTCCCATTCGCGTCCCTGTTGCTGGTAGTAGTGTTCCATGGCGTCAAAGCTCATGGCCAGTGGACCGTTGTCTCCAAACGGTCGCAGGCGCATATCGACCCGGAAAACCAAGCCATCCGCCGTAACTTTCCCAAGGGCCTGTATCAAGAGGCGGCAGAGGCGCATGAAAAATTCTTCATTGCTTACCGGCGCAGCGACTCCTGCAGTTTCGCCTCCCTGGGGAAAAGCGAATATAAGGTCGATGTCGGACGAAAAATTGAGCTCTCTGCCGCCGAGTTTTCCCATGCCGATGACGACGAGCCTTTGAAGCGATCCATCCCGCCCGGTAGGTTGACCTAGCCGATTGCAGAGCCGGTGATGGAGGAAATTCAACGTGTCTTCAATGCACGTCTCGGCCAAGGACGTCAACTCCGACATGGTATCGAACAGATCCGACCAGCCTGACAGATCGCGCCAGGCAATGCGGGTCATCTCGCGCCGCCGGAATTCGCGCAGAGTTTGCTCCAAGGCCGGTTCTCCATCGACCTGCGCCATTAGCGGCTGCAATCTGGCTGAATAATCACCGTTCCTATAAGGGGTGTGCAGATCTCCGCCGTCCACGAGATCCATTAAAAGACGAGGGCTGCGGATGCAGGTTTCGGCAACAAAATCGCTGCAGGCGAACACGTGGCGGGCGACCTGTTGCAAATTGGCCGGCAGGGAAAGCGTTACGCCGGCTGCCGTTGCGGCCTCCTCCAGCGAGCGCCATTTATCGTCGGCATCTATGGCAAGCGCAGAATATAGTGTATCTGCAGTCATCGCTTATTCCATGTTCTGATGGGCCTGTTTGATGATGGAGAGGGCATCGGGTACTTGTATGGGATGTCTGAGGAGAAAGGCTGAATAACCGAACTTGTCCAGTTGAAGATCGATTTCCGTTGCCTGGCCGAAGGATTCCGGTGTGCCGCGTACGGTGATTCGAAGCGCTTTCTCTTGGGGCAGGATTTTCACCGTCCAGAATATGGCCGGCGTTTCATCGAATTTGGCTGACCGGGGTTCGTAATGCAAGTCTCCGGGGAACAGGCGCCGGACTTCCGACAGAAGCGATTCTCCCAGGTGGCGAACATCGGCGGGCAATTCGCTGAGAAACAATTTGTCTCCGGTCGATAGGGTCTGGGACAGCTCAAAATCCTCGGTTTGTTCTTCCTTTGGGTCGTCGCCCGGGGGGGGCGGCGGCGTTTGGGAATGGGATTCGTCCGAGCCGGAAGGAGGGGGTGTATCGGTATCAAGTATCTCAGCCGTATCGATGTCGACCGAACTCATGATAATCGCCCGGTCAGTGTTGCCTATATTGAGAAGGACGGCGCTGTCGGCATCGAACGATATGGATTGCGAAACCGTATTGAAATCCACTTTGGATTCGATCAACAGCACGCTAAACGCCCCCGATCGGCTCTCGCACTGGCCGAGAGTGGCCGCTTCTTGAGGATCGAGTGGGGCCCGCCAGATACCGCTGTCGATATTTATGGCGCCGTCAATCGTCATTTTTAATTTCAAACCCATCGTCACTCTCCGCTTCACCCTCGGTTTGCAACGGTATCGACGACTGCTCTAATCCTGCAACCGCTCGGGTGTGTGCTGGTTAATGGACTATAGATAAAGAAGATTCTCCTCCATAAATTATCCTAAATCAGCTGTAAAAGCAACCGATCGACGCGGGGGGGCGCTCGCATCTGACTGAAGGCGGGGTTCGTGAGAACCGATGGTTTCGGAGGGGAACGCTCGACGCTGCTGCGACATGTATCGGCAGGGGCCCTGGGGCTGCAATCAACACTTTTGCAACGTTTTCAGGGAAAATATAACAAGATTGTAATAAATTACGCGTGTTCCCCATCCATATTATTAGAGATTTATGGAGGCAAAGGAGAGAATAGCGGGAATTGACGGGATTGGCCGATTTCTGGCATAGCTGTTGCTTAATCAAAGGAAATATTATAAAGCATCTTTTTTGCCAAGTGGATTGAGAGCGCCAAGCCAGCCTTATAAGATCTGTTGCCCGTTCAGATGGGTGGGCGGCAGACAGCTTGCCGCTCGGTATCAAGCGCTGCGGCTTCATATGGATTCGAGTCGGCGCGAAATAAGGATGGGAACTGCCCTCAAGACACAAACCAACACGCTCGTGGCGTCTGGGGGTCCGCACACGGCTAAAATAGAGTATCAATACACTTTCCCGGCCGGTGCGCTGATGATATTCCCGCGATATTCAGCACCATTTGTTTCCCTATCGGCCCTGTCCCCGTTCAAAACCGGAGACCGATTCGACCCGTCGGTTTGAGTGCCATCTGCGGCTTGCAATTGACTATGTTATCCGGCCGCCGGCGCATAACGCGAGGGGTCGTGCCGCGGTATGCGCCGCTATCAACAGGAGGAAAAAAGATAATGTGTCGCTTATACGCCATCACCAGTGAAGAGCCGCTGTCGCCGATTGTCGCTCTGGAAGCCCTCGATGTAATGCGTGAAGGGCACGACGGTTCCGGTGTCGGTCTGTTCCTGAGGGATCTTGCCGGACCGTTTGAGAAAATGAAGGATGCTCCCATTCTGTCGGGAATATTCAGCGACTCCGGACTTAAACGGCTGGATGCCTTCATGATGGATCTCGGCTTCATGACCAAATACAAGATTTCGATCAAGGTTCCCAAGAAGCCTCCGGTCGGAACTCCCAAGCGGGATATCTATCTGATCCGGGCGTACGAATATCCGGAGGAATGGGATGACTTCAGCCGGGAAGAATTGGAGAATCTTTTGGTCTCCCTGCGGTTGAAACTGCGGAAAATGGGTGAAGAAAAGGAGGATATGATCGTGTTCTCCTTCTGGCCGGATGTGATCATGCTTAAAGAAATCGGTGATCCCATGCAGGTGGCCAAGCATCTCAGTATCGACCGTGAAGAGCTTCAGGCGCGGGTGATTATGGCGCAGGGGCGGCAAAACACCAATTATGCCATCAACCTGTATGCCTGCCATCCGTTTTTCCTGCAGGGTTTCAGCACGATGACCAACGGTGAAAACACGGCATTTGTGCCGATCAGAGAGTTCCTGTCCTCGCGCGGATTCGATGGGTATACAGGGTATCAGTCCGACTCCGAGGTATTCACCCACATTCTCCATTTCATGGCGACCAAGCTGGGGCTGGGCATTGAAGCCTACAAGCACATCATCACGCCGCTGCAGAACGACGATATTGCCAAACATGAGAATGCGCAGTTTCTAAAGCAGTTGAAGCAGACCTGCCGGCCGTTGATCATCGATGGACCCAATGTCGTTATCGGCTGTCTGCCCGACCACAGCCTGTTCATGGTTCAAGACCGAAAGAAACTTCGTCCCGGTGTTGTCGGCGGCAAGCCGGGAATGTATGCGTTTTCTTCTGAAATTTGCGGACTCGACGCGACGATCCCTTTCCGCGATAAACGTCTCGATTTCCAACCCATGCATTTGGAGACGGCCATTGTGGGACCGGATCGACAGGAGGTAAGAATATGTTCTCAGACAGACCCATTGCCCCTTCCACTTTGAGCGTGAAAGATCTGCCTTGGCAGATCCTGTGGAACAAAGACAAGTGTACGCTCTGCGGCCAGTGCACGGCGGTCTGCCCGGTGCAGGCCGTGGAGTTGGGGGTGTTTCGCAAACGGATGGTTGAGCCGCCGGTGGGCCTGGAAACCGTGGGGCCACCCCCCAACCACTATAAACTGTACTATGGCATACGACAAAAGACCGATCCGGCTTACCGCTGTGTGGGATGTGCGATGTGCACCTTGGTTTGTCCCAACGATGCCATTATTCCCGTCCGCAACGATGAAACCGACAAACTAAGATTCCACATCGACAGGGGGGGGCAGCCGCGCAGGCGCGGTGGGCGCCGCAACCAAGCCGGCGGCATCCTGGACCAGATCAAATTTATCCGGATATCCATGTTGACCGACCCAGCGCTGGATGCCGGGAGGCACGAATTCGAGTTGAGAACCCTTTTAGGTCGAATTCTGTCGCCGGAGAAGAACCTGGCTTTCATCAAAGAAAACGGTTGGATTCCCCCTGTTAGGGAGATCTACCCATTGATTATCGGCGGCATGTCTTTCGGTGCGCTCTCCCCCAATATGTGGGAGGGGCTGCAGATGGGGGTGGCTTATCTGAATGAAGAGTTGAAAATGCCGGTGCGGATGTGCACCGGTGAGGGCGGATGTCCCCCGCGCCTGTTGCGCAGCCGCTTCCTGAAATACGTCATTCTGCAAATCGCCAGCGGTTATTTCGGCTGGGACGAAATCATCCATGCCATTCCGGAAATGAAGGAAGACCCTTGTGCGATCGAGATCAAATACGGGCAGGGGGCCAAACCGGGAGATGGCGGACTGCTCATGTGGTACAAGGTCAACAAGTTGATCGCCGCAATAAGAGGCGTTCCCGTCGGGGTCAACCTTCCCAGTCCACCCACCCACCAGACAAAGTATTCCATCGAAGAGTCGGTGGCGAAAATGATTCAGTCCATGTCGATGGCATGGGGGTTTCGTGTGCCTGTTTACCCAAAAATATCGGCAACTTCGACGGCGTTGGCGGTTCTCAACAACCTGACCCGCAACACCTATGCCGGCGGGCTGTCCATCGACGGTGAAGACGGAGGAACCGGTGCGGCTTACAACGTGTCCATGAACCATATGGGCCATCCGATCGCCAGCAGCATCCGCGACAGCTACCTGAACTTGGTCAAGATCGGTATGCAGAATGAGATACCCTTGTTTGCCGGCGGTGGTGTCGGTAAAAACGGCAACCTGGCCGCCAATGCCGCGGCGCTGATTATGTTGGGCGCCAGCGGGGTGCAAATCGGCAAATATATCATGCAGGCCGCAGCCGGCTGCCTCGGCTCAGAATCGGATCGGTGCAACATCTGCAATGTCGGCCTGTGTCCCAAGGGAATCACCTCCCAGGACCCGCGGCTCTATCGGCGCCTGGACGTCGAGGATGTGGCCCAGCGCGTGGTTGACGTATTTTTGAGCTTCGACATGGAACTCAAGAAAATCGTCGCCCCGCTCGGGCGGTCGACGTCACTGCCGGTCGGCATGTCAGACGCCCTCGGCATCAACGACCGCGATGCCGCAGAGAGGCTGTCGATAAAATACGTGGTCTGAGCTTTCTGGCGGGGAGGTGCGGCCGGGTACATGGACAGACCGGTCGACTCGTCCCGTCCTTTACACCTGAAACCGGAGACAATGAATGAATACCCAGCACCTTGCAAAAATATCCGGCAAAAAACTCGGCTCACGCGTCGACTCGCGCGTCCTGGAAGAAGAGATTCAAAAAATCGTCGCTCTCGGATACCGCGACGTGCACGTGACCGCCCATGGTCAGCATGGCATCGGCGGTCGCCTGTGGCGGACCGACGGCAGTCCGATCAATGTCACCATCGAAGGCCATCCGGGACAGCGGGTCGGATCGTTCGGTTTTCCGAACACGACCATTGAAGTCCGCGGGCCCGCGTCCGACGATGTGGGCTGGTTAAATGCCGGAGCTCAAATTATCGTGCATGGCCACGCCGGCAACGGTGTCGCCAACGCCATGGCTCAGGGGAAGGTATCCATCGCCGGTAATATCGGCGCCCGGGGCATGACCATGACGAAGCACAATCCGCGGTTCGATCCACCCGAGCTGTGGGTCCTGGGTTCCGTGGGTGATTATTTCGGTGAATTCATGGCCGGTGGTGCGGCGGTGATTTGCGGTCACAACCCACAAAATCCCAATAACATTCTCGGGTATCGGCCCCTGGTGGGGATGGTCGGCGGAAAGGTGTTTTTCAGGGGACCCCATCAGGGATAC
Organism: uncultured delta proteobacterium; assembly: GCA_963792945.1. Classification (GTDB taxonomy): domain Bacteria; phylum Desulfobacterota; class Desulfobacteria; order Desulfobacterales; family SG8-13; genus JARFQH01. The sequence continues at coordinate 324,573 of CAWBYM010000008.1, forward strand.
AGTCAGACGGACGCGAAGCTGATCCCTATATCGGATATGGAATGGGACTGGCTGTCGAAAAACCTGAATCAATTCCTCAAGCGGATCCGGCGGTTGGAATTGTTTGCATCTTTGAGGGACAGAAGCGAATGGCAGATGCTGGTGGCCCGGACGTCCCAGGAAAAAACCGGTCGCCAGATCCTGTCAATCGGGGCGTTTCACCGGCAAGTCTGGGACAAGGAACTCGGCAAGGGCGGACTCATCGGTGATCTGACCGACCTGGATCGAAGCGTGATCCCCCTGATCACCACGGGGACACTACGACGCTATGTTCCGATTTGGGAGAACAGGAAATACGCCGCACCATGTGAGGCAACCTGCCCGACCGGGATTCCCGTTCAGGAGCGCTGGCGGCTCATTCGCGAAGGCCGAGTGGACGAGGCCGTCGACCTGGCCCTCAGTTACACGCCCTTTCCGGCATCGGTCTGCGGATACCTGTGTCCCAATCCCTGCATGCAGGCCTGCACCCGACAATCGGCGTTCATGGCGCCGGTCGACGTGAAAAAACTCGGCCAGGCGAGTGTGGCCGCCAAGACCCCCGAACTGCCTCCTCTGAGCGGGAAACGCGTAGCGGTGATCGGCGGGGGCCCAGCTGGGATTTCAGTGGCTTGGCAGCTGCGCCTAAAAGGACACGAGGCCATTATTTACGACATAGCCGAAGTGCTGGGCGGTAAAATGACGGCGGTCATTCCGGAAAGCCGCATACCGGAAAAGGTGATATCTGCCGAATTGAAGCGGGTCGGTCAGGTTCTTCCGCGTGTCAATTTGCAGCGGGCGCTCGATCAAGGGGAAGTCGCCCAGTTGAGGGAGGACTTCGACTTCGTGGTGGTTGCGTCCGGGGCGCAGAAACCGCGGACCCTGCCGGTTCCGGGCAACGAACGGCTGATAACGGCGCTCGCGTTTCTGCAGCAGGCCAAAGCCGGTGAGCTCAAACCGGGCAAGCGGGTGGTGGTCATCGGGGCCGGCAATGTCGGATGCGATGTGGCCGCCGAAGCCCATCGTTTCGGCGCCGAAGAAATTACCCTTATCGACATTCAGGAACCGGCCTCTTTTGGCACCGAGAGAGAGGCCGCCGAAGCCGTGGGGGCCCAATTCCTTTGGCCGCGGTTCACCAAGGAGGTCACCGAAGAAGGCGTGTTTCTCACCTCGGGTGATATGCTGCCGGCCGATACGGTGGTTATCTCCATCGGAGATGCACCGGTAATTGACTTCCTTCCGCCCGAGGTCGTGGTGGAAAATGGATATGTGGTCGTTGACGAACACCATCAAACCACCGATCCGAAAATTTTTGCCATTGGCGACGTCGTCAAACCCGGGCTGTTGACGGATGCGATCGGTGCCGGCCGCAAGGTCGCCCAAGCCGTTTCCGAGATCATCGAAGGCCGCCGGCCATCGGCTGATGCCCGGCAAATGATCGATCGCCGCAGGATTTCACTGGAATATTTCGATCCCAGGATCACCAGCTATGAAGACACGGCCCACTGCGGCTCCCAATGTTCATCGTGCGGTGCCTGCCGGGACTGCGGCATCTGTGTCGCCGTCTGTCCTTACAACGCCATCAGCCGTCAGGACAAAGGCGGGGTCGACTACGAGTACACGGTGGACGAATCCCGCTGTATCGGTTGCGGCTTTTGCGCCGGTGCCTGTCCCTGCGGCATCTGGGATCTGGCTGTCAACACAGCCATAGGATGAGCGCTGTCGGAGCGACCATAAGATGAAGCGTCTGCACTACCTTCAACATGTTCCCTTTGAGGATATCGGAACGATTCAAACCTGGGCCGAAGCCTCCGGGATGCACATCGGTGGCACCCGTTTGTTCGACGACGAACAGCTGCCATCCGTCCGGGAACTGGACTGGCTGGTCATCATGGGCGGACCGATGAACGTATACGAAGAGTCTGTTTTCCCTTGGCTGAGGGCTGAAAAGAGGCTCATCCGGCAGGCCGTCGAGCAGCGTAAGGTCGTCCTCGGTATCTGCCTCGGAGCCCAATTGATCGCCGACGCCCTGGGGGCGCGCGTCCGATCCAACGGCCAGAAGGAAATTGGCTGGTACCCTGTATTCAAAACAGATAGTGAGACCGGACAGGCTGCTGTTCTATCTGCCATTCCGGACGGCCTCGAGGTTCTGCATTGGCACGGAGACACATTCGACTTGCCTGAGGGGGCTGTTCGCCTCGGGCGCAGTGCCGCCTGCAAGAATCAGGGATTCGTGCTCGTTGAACGGGTCGTGGGGTTGCAGTTTCACCTCGAAATCACTCGCCCCAGCCTCGAAAGGCTGATCCACCATTGCCGGAGTGACCTCGACGGCGGACCCTTCGTACAAAGACCCGAGGTCATGCTGGTGGACGAGGGTCGTTTCGCCGCCGCCAACACCGTTTTGAAACATCTGTTGGACCGCCTGGCCGAAGTGGGCTGTTGACGGGCCTTCGACCGGTTGCGCACCACGCCGGGGCGGCCAACGAAGATCTGCGCCTTGCATCGGAACTCTTAAACTGATAATAGACCACATTTCCCACGCATCTTCCTGCGACAGGACAGACTAAACCGTATATGATATCGCCATGAAAGCAATACTGGCCCTCGAAGACGGGCGAACGTTTCAATGCTTATCGTTTACCGGACCGGGTGAAGCCACCGGAGAGGTGGTTTTCAACACGAGCATGACCGGATACCAGGAGGTTCTCACCGATCCTTCTTACAGGGGCCAGATGGTCGTCATGACCTATCCGCTGGTGGGCAATTATGGTACCAATGATGACGACGTCGAGTCCGGCCGCATTCAGGTGGCCGCTTTCATCGTCAAGGAATACCAGCCGCACCCCAGCAATTTCAGGGCGACCCGCAGCCTGGCCGATTACCTGAAGTCCCAGGGAATTCTCGGGCTCGAGCAACTCGATACCCGCGCCCTTACCCGGCATATCCGCAATGTCGGTGCCATGCGGGCCGTCGTATCCACCGAGGAACTGGACCCGGACGCCCTGGTGGAACGTGCCAACAGAATTCCCGCCATGGCCGGTCAGGATCTCACCCGGGATGTGACCACCACCGCTCCGTATTTCTGGCGGAACGGCAATCCAGAGGCGCTGCCGAAGGATGCACCCCTGGACCGGAAAACCTGGCGCCGCCGCGGCGAAAAGCGCGCTGTGGTGGCCTTCGATTTCGGGATCAAATACAACATCCTCAGGTGCTTGGAAAACGAAGGCCTCGAGATCCTGGTGGTCCCTTCGGCCACCACGGCCGAAACGGTCAAAGCCCTGGCTCCTGACGGGATCTTTCTGTCCAACGGCCCCGGCGACCCCGAACCGGTGACCGAGGCCATCCAGACGATCCAGCGATTGATCGGATATCGGCCGATATTCGGTATCTGCCTCGGCCACCAACTCATCGGGTTGGCCCTGGGCGGCAAGACCTTCAAACTGAAATTCGGTCACCGGGGGGCCAATCAGCCGGTGAAGAACCTGCTGACCGGACGGGTCGAAATTACGTCCCAGAACCATGGTTTCGCGGTCGACCTGGATTCCATAAAAAGCCACGACGTCGAAATCACCCACATCAATCTGAACGACAACACCCTTGAGGGATTCCGCCATTTGAGCTATCCCCTTTTTGCGGTTCAGTACCATCCCGAGGCCTCTCCCGGCCCCCACGACGCGCGCTATCTATTTGAACGCTTCAGAAAACTGATGGACAAACACTAACCGGTGTTGATGCTGAAATCCGAGTGAGCCCCCATGCCTAAACGCACCGACATTAAGAAGATCCTGATCATTGGCGCCGGGCCGATAATCATCAGCCAGGCGTGCGAGTTCGACTATTCCGGAACCCAGGCCTGCAAGGCCCTGAAGGACGAGGGATACGAGGTCGTTCTGGTCAACAGCAATCCCGCCACCATCATGACCGATCCCGAAATGGCCGACCGAACTTATATTGAGCCGGTGACGCCAGACACCGTCGCCATGATCATCGAAAAAGAGCGCCCCCACGCCCTTCTTCCAACCATTGGAGGGCAGACCGGACTCAACACAGCCGTGGAAGTCGCACGAATGGGTGTTCTCGACCGCTTTGGCGTCGAAATGATCGGCGCCACCATCGAGTCGATTAAAAAGGCCGAAGACCGTGACCTGTTCCGTTCCGCCATGAACCGTATCGGGCTGAAGATTCCGCGGAGCGGTATTGCCACAACCATGTCCGAGGTGAAGCAGATCAGCGACGATATTGGATTTCCCATCATCGTTCGGCCGGGTTTCACTCTCGGGGGCACCGGCGGCGGCGTGGCCTATAACCCCGAAGAACTCGAACTGTTGAGCCGGGCCGGAATGGATGCCAGTCTGATCCACCAGGTCATGCTCGAGCAGTCGGTGCTCGGCTGGAAAGAATACGAACTGGAGGTCATGCGGGACAAGAACGATAATGTGGTCATCGTCTGTTCGATTGAAAATATGGACCCCATGGGGATCCACACCGGCGACAGCATCACTGTGGCTCCGATCCAGACCCTCAGCGACAGGGAGTATCAGGTGATGCGCAATGCCTCCATTGCGATCATGCGCGAAATCGGCGTCGACACGGGGGGCTCCAATGTCCAATTCGCCATCAATCCGGAGAACGGGGATATGATCGTCGTGGAAATGAACCCCAGGGTGTCGCGAAGCTCGGCCCTGGCCTCCAAAGCCACGGGATTTCCCATTGCCAAGATTGCGGCGAAACTGGCCGTCGGCTACAGCCTGGACGAAATTCCCAACGACATTACCGGTGAGACATACGCATCATTCGAACCGACGCTCGACTACTGCGTCGTCAAAATTCCGCGATGGACTTTCGAAAAATTTCCCGAAACAGCGGACATGCTGACCACGGCCATGAAATCGGTCGGGGAAACCATGTCGATCGGCCGTACCTTCAAGGAGGCCTTTCAGAAGGGCATCCGATCGCTCGAAATCGGTCGTTACGGCTTCGGCGGAGATGGGAAAGATCCCTTTAATTTCGAAGCGAACGATGGGGCGTGCATATCCCGGACGGAAATCGAGCAGAAACTGGCGGTGCCTAATTCACAGCGGATATTCTATCTGCGATACGCCCTTCAGTCCGGCATGACCGTAAAAGCGATTTATGAACTGACCGGAATCGATCCCTGGTTTTTGAATCAGCTGGGGGACATTCTCGACCTCGAAAAACAGATAAAGGATGACCGAAACCATCCGCTGCCGGCTTCGCTTCTGCAGCGGGCCAAATCCTTCGGATTCTCCGATATCCAGTTGGCTCAGATGCGCGGAGGGAAAGAAGATGACATCCGCCATCTTCGGATGCAGTTGGATATCCAGCCGGTATACAAACTGGTGGATACCTGTGCGGCCGAATTCCGGGCGACCACACCCTACTACTACTCGACTTACGAAACCGAGAATGAAGCCCGGGTATCGGATCGCAAGAAGGTGATGATTCTCGGCGGTGGGCCCAACCGCATCGGGCAGGGCATCGAATTCGATTACTGTTGTGTTCACGCCTCCTTTGCCCTCAAGGAAGAGGGCGTGGAAAGCATTATGGTCAACAGCAATCCCGAAACGGTCAGCACGGACTATGACACGTCCGACAAGCTATATTTCGAGCCGCTCACAAAAGAGGATGTTCTGCAGATTGTGGCGACTGAAAAGCCCGATGGCGTAATCGTTCAATTCGGGGGCCAGACACCGTTGAATTTAGCCGTGGGGTTGCACAAGGCGGGCGTGCCGATCTTGGGGACCCAGCCGGAGAGCATCGATCGGGCCGAAGACCGGGAACTGTTTCAGGGAATGCTCAAAAAGCTGGGACTGGTTCAACCGGAAAACGGTACGGCGATTTCGGTGGAGGACGCCCTGGAGATCGCCGATGCCATCGGCTACCCGGTCATCGTCAGACCCTCCTATGTTCTGGGAGGCCGGGCGATGAAAATCGTTTACGATCGCTGCGACCTGGAGAGTTATAGCCGTCTGGCGATCATGGCCTCCCCCGAGCACCCCATCCTGATCGACAAGTTCCTCGAAGACGCCATCGAGGTGGATGTCGATGCCCTATCCGACGGTGAAACGACAATCATCGGCGGTATCATGGAACATATTGAAGCCGCCGGGGTCCATTCCGGCGACTCGGCCTGCGTGCTGCCGCCCGACAGCCTTGCTCCCGAAATCCTGCAGGAAATTACGGCGGCGACCAAAGCCATGGCGGCCGAGTTGAACGTCATCGGCTTAATGAACGTGCAGTACGCCATCAAGGGCGAGCGGCTGTACGTGCTGGAAGTCAACCCCAGGGCCTCTCGAACCGTGCCTTTTGTCAGCAAAGCTACGGGCGTGCCCCTTGCCAAACTGGCGACCAAGGTCATGCTGGGCCGCAGCTTGAAGTCCCTCGGCTTGGAACGCGAAATCCATCCGGTACACGTGTCGGTCAAGGAGGCCGTTCTGCCGTTCGACCGGTTTCCGGATGTGGACACCCTGCTGGGCCCGGAAATGAAATCGACCGGAGAGGTGATGGGTATCGACATGCAGTTCGGTACCGCCTACGCCAAAGCCCAACTCGGTGCCGGTCAGAAATTGCCGGTTAATGGAACGGTATTCATCAGCGTCAAGGACAGTGACAAGCTGGGCGTTTTGCCGGTCGCGGCCAAATTTCACGCCATCGGATTCCAAATCATCGCCACCCGGGGAACCGCGCGGCTTCTGTCCGACAACGATATCCCCACGGCAGTCATTAAAAAGGTTTCATTGGGCCGACCACACGTTGTCGATGCCATAAAAAACGGTGACATCCAACTGGTTATTAACACCGGCACTGGAGACACACCCAGACATGACGGCTACATGATCCGGCGGTCGGCCATCAAGTTCGGTATTCCGTATACAACCACCCTGGCCGGCGCCAGGGCCATGTGCCGAGGAATCGCGGCGCTCAAAGAACAGAAATATGCGGTAAAGGCCCTTCAGGACTATCACGAATGACAGGGGCGTTGTGACCACTACCCCTCCAAGCCGAAGAGGCCAAGGGGAACAACACCCATGACACCAAGCGAAAGCGATCAGAGGGAAGGAATGGATAACATCGATTACCTTCGGGACCTTGAGGACAAGCCGAGGGAAGCCTGCGGTATTTTCGGAATCCACGGTCATCCCGAATCCACCCGACTCACCTATTTCGGTCTTTATGCGCTTCAGCACCGCGGTCAGGAAAGTGCCGGTATAGCCGTTTTGCATACGGACCGAATTCGGGCCCACAAGGGTATGGGGCTTGTTCCGGATGTTTTCGACAGCACTCACCTCGATCAGTTGAAGGGCCCTGCCGCTATCGGGCATGTGCGTTATTCGACCACCGGCAGTTCGATCCTCGCCAATGCTCAACCGTTTGTCGTTCATCATCGCAATAAATCATACGCTGTCGCGCATAACGGTAATTTCGTCAATTCCCACTCGTTGAAAAAGGAACTCGAGGAGTCCGGGTCGATCTTTCAGACGACAATGGATACTGAAATATTTCTGCATCTGTTCGTTAAAAATCTCAAAATGGGATTTGAACCGGCATTGATCGAAACCGTAAAAAGTATCAAAGGCGCCTTTTCGATTGTGGTACTGACCTGCAAAGGTGAACTGATCGGCATCAAGGATCCCAGCGGTTTCAGGCCGTTGTGCCTCGGCAAGCTGAATGGCCATTATGTCCTTGCCTCCGAATCCTGTGCCCTCGACTTGGTGGAAGCCGAGCATATCCGGGAACTCGAACCGGGTGAGATCGTCATCATCAATGAAGAGGGGGTCAGAAGCATCATGCCGCACGAGAAAACCCGTCGTGCGCTATGTATTTTCGAATTTATCTATTTTGCCCGTCCCGACAGCAATATCAACGGCCAAAATGTCTATTTGACCCGCAAGGCCCACGGCCGCTGCCTGGCCGAAGAGGCTCCGGTAAAAGCCGACCTGGTCATGCCTTTTCCCGACTCCGGCACCTATGCCGCCCTCGGTTACTCGGAAGTCTCGGGCATTCCCTTTGAAATGGGCATGATCCGCAACCATTATGTGGGCCGGACGTTCATCCAGCCGACACAAAGCATGCGGGATTTCGGCGTCAGGGTCAAACTGAACCCGGTGAAGAACCTGCTCAAAGGAAAAGATATTGTCATCATTGAAGATTCCATCATTCGGGGTACGACGGCCAAGACTCGGGTGAAAGCCCTGCGTGAACTGGGCGTCAAAAAGATCCACATGCGGGTGGCCGGACCGCCGCATCGATTTCCCTGTCACTACGGCATCGATTTCTCAACCAAGGGAGAATTGATTGCTGCCAAAATGTCGATTGACAAATTAAAGGATTACCTTGGACTCGAATCCCTGCACTACCTTAGCATCGACGGTCTCCTTCGTTCCACCGGCGTTACCGAACCGCAGTACCATTTCTGTAAAGCCTGTTTCGACGGCTGCTATCCTGTCGAATTCGATGTCAGGCTATCCAAGGACTGTCTTGAAAGAAGATAGACAATTTGGTAATATTCAACAGCGGCTGGTGACCTGACCGATGACGGGAGGGTTGCGGTCGGGAGGACTCTGCCGTATCGACAGAGAATATCGGCCGATCGCCCAGCAAACCAACCCGAGGTAACCCATGATAGAGTCCAAGTATCTTAAAGAGAATATTGAAAATATTCAAAAATTGATGACTATCCCCGCCTTGAAGAATTTTGAAACCAAAAGTCTTGGCAAATTGCTACGGTTAAGCAAGATCCGGCAATACGAACATGGCGAATTGATCATCAAGGAGGGGGATCTGGATCCCTGGCTCTATTTCCTGCTTTCGGGAAAGATCAGAATATCCAAAGCCGGTCACGAAATCGGTACCATCGACCGCAAAGGTGAAATTTTCGGCGAGATGCGCATCATCGACAGTCTGAGCCGATCGGCGTCGGTTTATGCAGTCGGAAAGACCATTTCCCTGGCGGTGGACACATCCGCCAAGGAGCGGCTTTCCAGCGAGGGGACCCGGGACGAAAAACTGGACTTTCTGCTGCTACTCTACAGAATTTTCGCGGAATACATGTCAATACGGTTGCGCCTGACCAACGACGAATTGATCAAAGCCAAAAAGCAGGTCGAGCAGTTCAAAAAAAGCTGAAATGGAAAAAACCGTCTCCTTTTCAAGAGACGCCGCCAACGTCTTTCTCCACATCACGACCCGCTGCAATCTCAGTTGCCGTCACTGCTACATCAACACCCATCAGCACGGTGATCAAACCCTCCCCTTGTATGTGGTCGAACAATGGCTGCAGTTGTTCCGCCGCCGGGCAGGAAAGGCCAACCTCGTTCTGCTCGGCGGTGAGCCAACGCTCCACCCCGATTTGTCGATTATTGTCAAGACCGCCGGAGCCCTCGCTTACGATTCAGTGACGATCGACACCAATGGGTACCTCTTCCACGACATTTTATCCAAGGTCGAACCGGTTGATGTCGACTACTTCAGTTTCAGTCTAGATGGGGCCACTGCGGCCACCAATGACGCGATCAGAGGGAGCGGATCTTTCGACGCGTGCACGCGCGGCATCCGCAGGGCCGGTGACGCCGGATTCAGCGTCAGTGTCATCTTCACTGTCAGCCGGCTCAATATTCATGAGCTTCATCTGATGGGCCCCGTGCTGCAGTCACTAGGCGTAAAGCGGTTTTTCATTCAGGTTATCGGTATTCGCGGCCGATCGGCGAATCACCGGGCGGATGAGCTGCAAGTCGCTAGAAATGAGTGGATCGAAATCGTCCCGGCAGCTGCGGAAAAGATTGCCCGGCGGGGCTTAACCGTCACCTATCCCAAGGTATTTCTCGCGGCAGACGAAACATTCGAATGCGCCGGGAGAGTGGCCGACAATTATTTCGTCTTTCCCAATGGACGGGTGTATCGCTGCCCCCTATGCGAGGACTATCCCCTTCACAGCCTCGAAATCGCCGAGGACGGCGTAGTCGGGAGATCACCGATAAACGAAAGTGACCTGTTTCAACTGGATATTCCCGAAGGCTGTGTGATGAACAAGCTCATCCAACCGGATAACCTCTACTATCGCGGGGACGGGAAGCCCGAATACCGAATTGCGTGCTGTCTGTTGAAGGAAGAGTTGTCGCGGATCTAGCTGCTTGGATTTGCTTTAAAATTCAAAATATTACGCCGTGATTTAATGGAAACTTTGCGTCAGCAGATGATGGCCCTGCTCAAAGTGGATGAGATGAGCGCCAGAGACCTATCGCGCTGTTTGGGAATCCAGGAAAAAGAGGTTTACACCCACCTCGCGCATGTCGAACGAACCGCAGCCGCTCAGGGAAAAACCGTGTCGATCAGGCCGAGCCGTTGCCTCAATTGTGAGTTTCTGTTTAAAAACAGGAGGCGATTTTCCCGGCCTGGTCGCTGCCCTCGGTGCAAAAGCACCCATTTACAAATTCCCTTGTTCCGTATCCGCTGAGCGGCGCCGTTGCGGAGATAAACCGCCGGAGTCAATACCGCATTAAACGTTGAAACGGACGTGGAGAATGTCGCCGTCCTGCACCTCGTAATCCCTTCCCTCAAGCCTCACCTTGCCCAGTTTGCGGGCGGCAGCATAGGAGCCGGCCGTCTTCAAATCTTCATAGGCCAGGACTTCGCCCCGGATAAAACCCTTTTTCATGTCCGAGTGAATGACTTCAGCCGCATCGATGGCGGGGGTGAGCTTTCTAATGGTCCAGGCCTTGACTTCGTCTTCTCCAACGGTAAAAAAGGAAATCAGGCCCAACAGTTCATACGATTTCTTTATCACGCGGTCCTTGGCTGAGGCCGGTATGTTGAATTCGGCCAGAAAGGCTGCGGCATCATCAACCGACATTTGGGCCATTTCCTGTTCGATCTTGCCGCGGATGACCAGGTGGTGAGTATTCTCAACCTCTGGCGGAACTTGCGGCAGAGAATCGTCTTCGTCTTCGTTGTTGAAAAGGACCAAAAGGGGTTTGGCCGACAGAAAGGCGAACCCCCTGAGCTGAGGGGCGAGGGCGAGTTGCGGATACTGCCGCAAAGGGGTGTTACCTTCGAGAGCCTCGATGCAGCTTGTCAGAAGGCCCGGCTCCTCGGGATCGGTGATTTTCCCCCGTTTCTGATCCAGGGTGAGCCGTTCGAGGCGTTTCTCGGCCACCATGAAGTCGGCGAGAATAAGCTCCTCATCGATACGTTCGACATCTTTGAGCGCTGTCGGTTCGGCCAAACCGTAACTGCTGAAATTACGCACTACGTGAATCAATGCGTCGCAGTCTCTCACCGCTGTCCACGGCGAAGGCGCTTTAGCATCGATTTTCTCCTGGCTACGGCCGGGAAGCAGATACTCCACCTGGGCGTAGGTGGTTTTCTTCGGGGAATAGATAGTGCTCAGGTCGTCGACCCGCAGATCAGGGACATGAACGGTCCCAATGCGGGCTTCTCCCCGGCGGCCGATTTCCTGTACATTGCCGGTGAGCGCCTCGAAAACAGTAGTCTTGCCTGAGCCAGGCAGGCCGATGATTCCCAATTTCATTCGTCGAGATCTCCCTATCCGTTACAAACACCGATCGCACCGATGGTCAATGGGCTCCACGCATCCGGCGTCATGACGACCACAATGCCTCAATGGGTTAACTCCATTTGGCGGTCGAAATTTTCGTCAAATCTCAGGTTGCCCTCGGTTCTGAAGGACAGGGTAGACGGCATCAAGGTGGTGTTCGCCAAATGAACGCGGCCTTTCAACTGGTAGGAGATGTCAATTTCCTCTGAAGGGTTTTGCAATTCCCGTTGCATGAAATGGAACAATGTAGAGAAGATGCTGTAGGCTGAGGAATAGACCGTCATCGTTACCGTGCTGCTGCCAAAGGCCGGGATCTGCACCGTCGTTCCCGAAACACCCGAAGCCAGCTGTTTGTCGTTGACCTTGAGTTCACACTCGATGCCCTTGATTTCCAGAGGGATGTCATTACCGTTGATGACCCGCAGTTTCAGATGCAGCACTGTTTCGAAAAGATCGGCGTTTTCCACGCTCAACCCCGCCAACCGTATTTCCGGTGCCTTGAGCGGTTGACCGATTCCGGCGCAACCCAAGAATACCAGGGTCAACAAAGTGAAGCCCCAGAGGACTCCATTGCCCCGCCCTATTGTCATCATTGATTCCGTTTCCAGTATCCTTGGATACCCTCCGCTCCGGATTGCCAGCCGAAGCCACTATAAAAATAATTAATTTATCTCGATTGCCAGGAAATAACAAGAGTCAATACCATTGTCGGGGCCGCCATTTCCCAGCCTGTGGATACTGGGGCGGGAAAGGAGATATCCGGATTCCACCGTTGTGCATAACCATAACTCAAGTTTTTAAAAAATTATCCGATAATTACTTTGCAGGAAAGTGGTTGAGCTGAAGCGCTGAGGCCTTGTCGCGGGACTCCAGTGGGTGAAAAGGGATTTTTTCGAAAAAGCGGATAAACTTTCCAATTATTTGATATCAATAAGAAAAAACGGTTATTTTAAACAATAGGCATTCGGCATGTTGAGTGGCGCACTGTCAACATCAATAAAAAAATCGAATTCCATCCCTGCTGGGGCAGACAGGCGGGATGGGGGACGCGGGTTGAGATAGCATGTTGGTACCGCTAAACCAAAGATCGGGCGGTCAGCGTTCCGCCAGACTCGGCGCATCAAACATTGTGAGCTCGGCGGTCAGGTCGGATCAGGCCAGCGGCTGCGGGATCTCTGACCCGTCAAGGAACGACAGTCGAAAGACGTATGACCGCCTCTTCAATATGGCCGCCGTTTCGCTGTGGGAAATCGATCTGGCGGCGGTCAAGGACGCTGTTGACGATCTAAAGCGCCGGAACATCGTCGATATCAGGGGCTATCTCAGGGATTGCCCCGGGTTTATCCGAAAAACGTTGAGCGACATCAGGATCGTTGACGTTAATTCGGCCACCCTCAAACTTTTCCGCGTCGCCGATCTATCGGAATTTTACGCATCCATCGACACATTGCTGATGACCCGCTCGCTGGATGTATTCGGCGAACTCCTTGCCGCCATTCACCAGGAAAAGCCGGATTTCGACGCCGAGGTGATCTGCCGGACGCTGACCGGTGAAGAGATTGCCATCCAGGTCCATCTGGAATTACCACCGGAACATGACGCCTTCGACAGCATCATCGTCAGTGCCCTGGATATCAGTGAACGCAAAAGATTGGAAGTCCAGTTCCTAAATGCTCAGAAGATGGAAGCCATCGGCACCCTGGCAAGTGGAATTGCTCACGATTTCAACAATTTGCTTATGGCGATCGAGGGCTTGGCGACATTGATGATCCAGGATACCGGGCAGGATCACCCCCATTACACCAGCCTTCAGAACATCGAAAAGCAGGTGCGCAACGGGGCCAAACTGACGGCTCAGCTCTTGGGTTACGCCCGCAAGGAACGGCCCCAATTTACGCATGTCGATCTCAACCAGGTCGTCAGCGAAACGGCCGAGGCTTTTGGCCGGGCGCGTAGGCAGATCGATCTGGTCCTCAAACTCGGTAATAATCTACACCCGGTGGACGCAGACCAGGGGCAGATTGAACAGGTCTTGCTGAATTTATGCGTCAATGCGGCCGACGCCATGCCTGAAGGCGGCCGGCTGACCCTCGAGACCCTCAATGCGACCCATAAGGATATAAGCGCACCTGCAGAGGATCAAAGGCCCGGTGACTATGCCTTGCTTGTGGTCCGCGATACAGGCGGTGGAATGGACCATGAAACCCGGGCACGCATCTTTGAACCGTTTTTCACCACCAAAACGATGGGACGGGGAACCGGCCTGGGTTTGGTGTCGGTTGCCGGGATTATCAAGAAGCTCGGCGGCGTCGTCGACGTCGAAACCGCTATCGAGCACGGTACCACATTCAAAGTCTACTTGCCGGCGTCCCGTCGGGCGGTCCAGAAAGACGTATCACGCGCCGACACCCCAGCGGCTGTTGCGAGAAATCAAACCGTCCTGCTGGTGGACGATGAGGAGGTGGTTCTCGACGTTGCGGCGCGAATGTTGCAGCGTATCGGCCTCAAGACATTGTCGGCGGCGAACGGTGAGGAGGCTCTGCGCATCTATTCCGAAAATAAGGATCGGGTTGATTTGGTCGTTCTGGATATGGTCATGCCGGGCATGGGCGGGAAAACCGTCTTCGAACGGTTGAAAAAACTCGACTCGACGATCAAGGTGCTGCTCGCCAGCGGCTACAGCCTCAATGACGAGGCTGCGGAAATCATGCGCAACGGTTGTGATGGTTTCATTCAGAAACCTTACAATTTACAGGAGTTGACGGCTAAAATCGACCAGGTTTTCCAGCAGGCCTGATACCGGCCGATTCAAAGCGGGTAATCGGACAACCGCTTCCCCCCAAAATGCATCGGTATCCATATCGCGGCGAGACACAATACTAAAACCACTGCAAAAGATCCCACAGCCCACGCCCACTGCCATACCGACAATTTTCTCTCCCAGAAATCAGCCATAAAGAGGTGATAGACGGGCCCGGCTTCGATGCCGATCACGGTCATGATCAGGCCGGCGCTGAGGACCATGAACAGCAGTCCCCCTGAACTCGTGACGGATTGAGCCGGGTTTTCGGCCTTGAAGTCAGGATAGGCCGCCCCGATGCCGATACCGATGGCGACGATGCCGGGCACCAGGAAAAAGACCGTTGCCGTTGACAGTCCCATCATGAAGGGCGTGACGTCCAGAAGCACGTTTGTGCCCAATGTCAGGACTTCGGTCATGACAAGCAGGGGCGGGTAATAGATGAAGAACTTGATCCAGAGAAAACTCCGAATGGAGCCGGGAGACGTTTTTACCAGCCAGAACGCATCCTTTTCCAAGCTGACGGCGGGATAGGCGAAGCGGCCGGTAACGGCCGTCAGAACAAAGAGCGCCAGGCCCATGTTCAGAAACGACAGCAGATTTTGCAAGTAGGCGGTTTTGATGGGCGATCTTTCAATCGGCAGAACCTTGAAGTTGTATATATAAATAAACACCAGCGCTGCGATCAAAAACAGCTGTGACCATTGCGCCTGGTCTCGCAGGAAGGTCTTGATCTCCTTGGTGGCGTAAGCCCGAATCGGCCCCGGCAGCAGCCCTGTCAACCGATCGATACCCGCTCCTTTCCGGTAGAGCCGCTTTTGGGCTGTCTGGGTTTTGGAAAACCCCTTGAAGTAAACGCGGTCTGCCAGCGCCACAACCACGCAACAGAGCGTTGCGGTGAAACTCCAGATCAGGGCTGTATGAAACAGGCTCTGCGGAACGTTTCCCTGCAGTGAGGCCTTGATCGCGTCGAAGGCCCAGGTGGTGGGTAGATACGGTGATGAAGGGGCCTGCAGTGTGGTGACATAAACCAGAACGGTGTCGAACACATCCGGATCCACCAGGGTTTCGGGTTTCAACAGCCGGATGGCCAAATAGAGCACGACAAAGAACAGGATGCTCAGCAAGACGAAGATACTTTTCATGCGGTTGGCCGGCACGATCATGACGGCCAGCATGACGGCTGCCGCTCCAACTCCGGACGCCATCAAGGCCAGGGGAACGAATTGGACCGGCAGGCCGAGATAGAAAACCGGTCCGGCCCGGTATACGATGCCGTAAGCCATAAAGATCGGTAGGATGTAAACGATCACCATCCAGCTGCTGTCGATAGTGGCGTCAATCCAGCGGGCCACGAAAATCCGGTAGCTTGAGACCGGCGTCGAGTGGACCAGCGGCAGATCCCGGCTGAGATAAAGTTTCGTGAGGGCAGTCAGGATGCTGCTGAAGATCAGCAGGGCGAATGCCGTAATTAGCACCATGGAGAGGAGTTTGAAATTCAGGATGTCACCGATGTCTTCGATTCCCCGGAAGTAGGTCAAAACACGCCGCGACAGGGCAAACAAACCACTCCAGAACGCCATCCCGACGGTCAGCAGAAGGATCCACTTGGCTTTGCCGGTATCGAAAGGCCGCAGGCGGCCGAGGTTCCGGAACGAAATCAGCCGTGGCTTCAGGAGCGTGGCAATATCGAACATGACAGCCGGCAGGGGTGAAATGGTAGCGGTGTCCGATCGGCGGTCTCTCGATGCCATAGCGCTCAATTGCCCCGTGTCAGCTGCAGAAATGCCTGTTCGAGGTCGGCGTCATCCATGCCGGTCTCGCGCTTGAGGTCCTCTGGCGTGCCGGTCGCTTTGAGCCGACCTTGGTGGATGATTCCGATCCGATGGCATGTTTCTTCGGCAATCGCCAGGGTATGTGTCGACATGAATACGGTTTTTCCTTTGGAAGCCAGGCGCTTGAAAAGATCTTTGACCTTCATTATGGCCACCGGGTCGAGTCCAACCATGGGCTCGTCGACGACAAGAACTTCGGGATCGTGAAGCAGGGCGGCGGCAAATATCAGCCTTTGCCGCATTCCATGCGAATAGGATTCTATCAGTTCGTCACGCCAGTCGTAGAGAGAGAAGTGCTCGAGTTGACTTCCGGCCCTGTCGATATATCTGTTGCGTTCCAATCCATAAAGATCGGCCGTGAATTTCATGAATTCCATACCGGTCAGTTTTTCGTAAAGATAGGGCCGGTCCGGAATGAATCCGATCTTTTGCTTGGCCGCCTCTGGGTGGCGAACGATGTCGATTCCGCATATGCGGGTGCTGCCGGCCGTCGGCTGCAGGATTCCGCCGATGATTTTGATCGTGGTCGTTTTGCCGGCGCCGTTCGGCCCAATGAACGCAAACACTTCCCCGGGATGGACGGTCAGGTTCAATTTGTCGACCGCCGTAAAGCCGGCATAGGTTTTAGTGATGTCCCGCAGCTCAATCATGAAACGGCCCGATTCCCTCGTTTTTTTCGCTGGTGGTTTGCAATACGGAGATGCGCAGGTTACCGATGGTGCCTATGAGATCGATCTGCTGCTGAAATCCGGTGGAGAGCCGGATATGGGATACATCGGCCGGCAGTTGATTGTAGACGGCATCGGCGGTAATCCACCGGCCCAAATACAACAGGTTCCAGGCGTGATAATAAAACCGGCCCTTCAGGTAAATCAGGCCGGTTTCGATTCGGGCCGGGATTCCGGCTGCCCGCGCCAGAGCGGCCACCAGGACGGCGTGTTCATTGCAATCGCCCATGCCGCTTTCAAGAGTGGTCACCGCATCGGGCAAGGAAATCACCGGTCGTTTCTCAAGGTTGGCATAAACCCAGCCAATAATTGACGTGGCGCGACCGAGAAGGGTTGCGTCGCTTTTTTCGACCAGGGTCTTTGCCAGGTTCAGAATTTTGGGATGGTCGGACTCGATAAACGGGGTCGGCTTTAAAAAGGCCCGCTCCAGTTCTTCCGGTTCCTCCCCGTTGAACTCCAACGGCAGGTTTTCAAGGTTTTCGCGGATTATGGTTAATACATCGCCGGCCATGCGCTGCCGCCCGCCATGAAAATACAGGCGGTCGGTACCGGCCCCGTCTATTTTTACAACCAATTCTTTTAATGCCGCTGGATCGTCTATGATACCGTCGACGGCCACCGAAGCCAAGACTGTCAGGTCCTCGCTTCCGGCGGCGTCCAATGGTGAAAGCGCCGCCTGGCGGGAGGACTTCTCGAGGCGTATGCCCAGTACGCCCTTTTCGCGGAGGACATCGCCGTGTTCGTCAATCCATGCGAATTGGCTTGCCCCTTGAAATTTCAGCATGATTTTGGTCGCCGGCCGTTCGATACCCTCAACGGAAACATTTTCGGAACCGACGACACTGATCTGGATCGGGACCTGGCCCATGGTCACCGGGTCGAATACGTCAACCGTCAATATTTCTCCCGGCTTTAGCCCAACGGCTTGAACCGCATAGACCATTGCGGCCATCAGGTACGGCTTGTTTTTCAAGGGGATTTCGAACCGTCGGGCCGGACCGCCGCCGGTTGTATCGATAGACAAGCTTCCACCGGCCACCTGGCCTCTGGTATTGACGTTCAAGCGGCCGGATCCGATGGTGAAATCAAAGGACTCGAGAGCAAAATCCGCCGCCAACCACGCTTCTGTCTGCAAATGGATATCCTGTACCAACCCCATCGTATTCATCCGCATGAATACCGTATCACTGACGACAAAGCCATTACCCGGTTTTCGTTTGCGGATCGATCGATGGGTATAGCCGACGGGCCTGTCGGCCTGGTAAATTCGCATCCATGATTCTTTGTCGGGCATTGAGTGAAGCGCCTCGACCTCCGAGAGGCGGCGTGAGGATTGAAAGCGGCTGAAAATATCCAACCGGGCGGCGAATAAGACCAAAAAGACGAGGCCGCATACACCAGTGGCGATCACATATGAGGGCTTTCGGTATAAAGCCACACGATGGCCTTTGTCAGAGGGGCGGTTTATATCCGCAGGCAGTTTTACCCGGGCCGTGCCTGAAGACAACCCTGTTGAATGCCGAGCCGGTGGAACAATGTTTCCTTGCGACATTCGGATGGTTCTGCCGGCGAGGGGCGTGGCCCTTATTTTACTATGACCCCCAAACTAATAAAACCCTTCCGAATCGTCAAGGCGAATGCTGAATGACGGGCCTTGCAGAGATGGAGATGGACAAGGCCTCACGCCGGCCGCAAACGGGTTTCGATATTGGCGTCGCCGGACGGTTCATGGTATAATTGACCATCCGTCAGGCGGCCGGCTGCGGGAAACGGGCCGGCCGACCTATTTGACCGGAACAGAACGAGCGTTACATATGGGGGGCGTTCGAGCCCCGGATCATCAAAGGGAGGTTGAACAAATGGCCAAACGACAAACCCGGTTTATCGACGTGACCATAAGAGCGGCGGTCTTCGCTGCCCTGATATCTGTCGGGGTACCGTCGGCCGGAGCTCAAGAATTGGCGGTTGAGCAAGCGTTCGTCAGCGTCGATATTGCCAATCGGGAACCGGTCGACCCAGGCAACAGTTTTCCGGCTTCCGTCGCTCGGCTCTACTGCTTCACAAAGATCGCGGGAGCCTTAGATCCGACGGATATTACCCATGTGTGGTACTTCGGCGACATCGAACGGGCGCGCATCACGCTGGCCGTGGGAGGGAGCCCCTGGCGCACATACAGTTCGAAGCGCCTCCTGCCAAACGAGGTGGGGCCATGGCATGTCGACATTCTGGATGTTTTCGGCAACACAATGAAAACCGTAAGATTCGATGTCACACCCTGAAAGTGAAAGACCGAGCCGGGCCCGGCAGGGCTTCCTTCCCGGCGCCCGGCCGGCAGACCCATACCCCCTCAGCCAACAATCCCGATTTCTTCCGAAGAATCCAAACCCCGTTGCCATAATCATCTATCTGCTGTAGGTTGGAACAACCTGAGACCATCCCATCGAAACCGAGGAGTATCCCGTGTATCTGGCCCGCGAGTATGTATACGGCAGCATCCGTTATTTCATAAGAGAGTCTTATCAGGCGGATGATGGCCTGCGCAGCCGGGAGCTGTTTGCCCTTGGGGCCGATCCGGCAGGCTACATTAAATACCCGGGCGGCAATGCGTATTACATTGACGAGCGCGTCGAGGATGCGCTGGCCGAGCACGGACTGACGCCCAGCGGTGATGAACTCGATGACATCTTCTGGATGTTCATCAAACCGGAAATACAGTACAAGCTCGAACCTTTCCGGCGTAAGGAGGCCCGTTCGCGGCAATCGCGAATCACCCCTGTGGATAGAGATGCCGATGCTTACCATCTGTTCGACAAGTGCCGACTCTTCTATCTTAAAACCGGCCAGAGGAACCTGAGCCATATTCATGCCGTGCCGGCCAAAATGTTCCGCGTTCTGAACGATAAATCGAGAGACGAACTCGAGCAGCAGTTCATTGCCATGGAGAGATTTCTGCCGGCACGGGAACTGAAGACTTACGTTTATACGGTTTTTGATCTTCAAAAACATTTCAGCGAGTATTTTGCGAAAACGATACCCGATGTCCTTGATCAGTCGCGGGTGGACGAGGTTTTTTTAGGAGAGATCTGCACCCTGAACGAGGATGAGGACTTCTGGGCCGGATTCGACCGTATCGGAGACGGGCTGCAGAATTACCTGGTGCGGTTTCTGGTTATGTTCTTCGATTTTGACTACGAACCGCGCAGCTTCATGGAGGAATACATCCGCAGGTTCATGAACGAGCGCAGGGATTACCGGCCGCCGCCCTCGACGCCCCCGGTATCGGTGGCGGAGGCCAGTGACATTTTCGGCGAAGAAAAAGAAACGCTGAAGAATATGAACCGCAGGGAATTATCCCGTCTTTACCGTCGCCGGGCCCGCCGACTTCACCCGGATGTCGGCGGGGATTCGAAAGCGTTCATTCGGCTGACCCGGGCCTACAAGAGTCTATTGCGCAGAACCAGATGATCATCGGCGGCCGCCGTGGCTGCCGGCTTCCAATCATACAAACGGCCGGAGGCGACTCATGACGATGGAAAACACTTGGAATCCGGGCAGATTGTTGGAACTCTCCGGTTATTACTGGAAGACCTGCGCATTGCATGCCGCCGTCAAACTCGATGTGTTCTCAGTGCTCGACCCGACGAGTCTTTCGGCTCCAGAAGTTGCTGACAAGTGCCATTGCAGCACCGAAGGCATGCAGCGTCTGCTGAACGCGCTGGTCGCTATGGGATTGCTGAAGAAAGACGGGCAGCAATATGCCAATACCGGTTCCGCCAGCTCTTTTCTTTCCCGCAGCAGCGAGCATTACATCGGATTTATGATCATGCACCATTATCACCTGGTGCCCTCCTGGCACGAATTGGACCGGTCCGTGGAAACAGGCCGGCCGGTTCGCGGGGGAGCCTCTCCCAGCGACGACGAATGGCGCAAGAGTTTCCTGATGGGGATGTTCAATCTGGCCATGAATCTGGCCCCGCGGGTGGTTCCTTTGCTGGACTTGGGCCACCGGAGCCACCTGCTCGATCTGGGTGGTGGTCCCGGCACCTATGCCGTGCATTTCTGCCAGGCGAATCCGCAACTCAAGGCCACGGTTTTCGACCGACCCACAACCCGGCCCTTCGCGGAAAAAATATTTACCAGATTTGATCTGGCAGAACGGATTTCTTTCAAGGCGGGCGACTTCACGGTTGACGACATCGGGCAGGGATATGACGTCGCCTGGCTTTCTCACATCATTCACGGAGAAGGGCCTGAGGACAGCCGGAAGCTGATCAAAAAAACCGTTGATGCCCTCGAGCCCGGCGGATCGATCGTCATTCACGAATTTATACTCGATAACGACATGGCGGGCCCGCTTTTTCCGGCCCTCTTCAGTCTCAACATGCTGCTTGGAACCTCTGCAGGGCAATCTTATTCCGAGGCGCAGCTGACGGAGATGCTTTCCAATGCCGGCGCTGTTGACATCCATCGAGTCACTTTTGACAGCCCCAATGATTCGAGCCTGCTCATCGGCACCGTCCGATAGAGGGCCCCGGCCGCCGCTGAACATCCCATATCCTCCTCAAGGGGTGATGAGGCTATGCTGGGAAAGTGTCGACCGATTGACACCATTCCTCGATTTGATTAGCATGTGCCGGAAGTATTCGTAGATCCATCGTCAATAACAATCGTGCCCGGGATGACCCCATGATCATCGGACTGGACGTCGGCGGTACCCATACGGATGTCGTGTTATTGGGAGATGAGGGGCTTCATCGGGTGGTCAAAGTCCACACGAACACGGCAGACCTGTTCCGGACCGTCCTTGACAGCCTGGAGAAAATTACGGCCGATATCGATCCGCACCGCATTCGACGCATCGTCCTCAGCACGACGCTGACCACCAACGCCATCGCTCAAAAAAAAATACCTCCGGTCGGCATGATCGTCTCGAGCGGTCCGGGGCTTGACCCCGAATGGTATCGTACCGGTCCCCACTACTTCGCCGTGGGAGGCTCCGTCGACCATCGCGGCCGGGAGGTGGCGCCCATCGACGAGGAAGAAATCCTCAACATCGGCGACATTTTGAGGCATCGAGGGATTCGGTACGTGGGGGTTGTCGGAAAATTCTCGGTGCGCAACCCGCGGCACGAACGTCGCATCCAGACCCTCATCGAGGATAGATTCGAGCGGGTCTTCATGGGGCACCAGGTATCGGGCAGCCTGAATTTTTCCCGGCGGGTGGCAACCACCTACCTGAATGCAGCTGTTTATCCCGTACACAAGGGTTTCTTCGAAGCTGTCGAAAAGTCGCTCGCTCAAAAGGGACTGCAGGTTCCCCTCCACATTTTGAAAGCGGACGGTGGGACCATGCTGCTGGAGGCATCTATGGCCTTCCCCGGGCAGACCATATCATCCGGGCCGGCAGCCAGTGTAATGGGTGCGGTGGCCTATGCTCCGCCCGAAACGGATGTCATGGTTATAGACATCGGTGGTACAACCACCGATCTGGCCGTCATTCGCAACGGCATTCCTTTGCTGCATCCCGTCGGCGTGCGGCTGGGCGGCCTGCGGACCCTGATCCGGTCACTGGAGACCCGCTCGATCGCTATCGGCGGCGATAGCCATGTGAACGTTCGAAATGGGGTCCTCGAAATCGGACCGGAACGCGAAGACATAGCCATGGCCTTCGGGGGCCGCTATCCGACACCCACCGATGCGCTGGTCGTTTTGGGGAACATGACGGAAGGCGATCGCGACGAGGCGGTCAAGGGGATGGCCGGCGTGGCCGCCGCCCTCGGCGTCTCCACCGATGATGCGGCGCGTCTCGTCTTCGATAAAGCCTGCCAAACAATTCTTGCCGAAGTCCTGGAAATGGTCGACCGCATCAACGACCGGCCGGTGTATACGGTTCAGGATCTTCAACACGAGGAAAAGGTCAACCCCAAACTCATGCTGATTCTGGGCGGCCCGGCCCCCTATTTTGCCAAACGGCTCGAAGCGCTTTCCGGCATCAGCGTCCGGCTGGTGCCGCGCTGGCAGGTCGCCAACGCCATCGGCGCCGCTTTGGCGCGCACGACGTGTGAAGTCGTGGTTTTCGCCGATACCCAGATGGGGGTTGCCATGGCGCCGGAGGAAGAATTCAGCGCAGAAGTGGATACCCACTTCACCAATAGAGAAGCTATTGAGAAAGCCTATGAACTGCTCAAGGCCAAAGCCTTGCAGATCGGAGCCAGCGGCGAAGATCTGGAAATGGAGGTTTTGGAAGATCTGCAGTTCAACATGGTGCGCGGTTTCAGGACCACCGGTAAGAACATCCGGATCAAAGTTCAGGTCAAACCGGGCTTGATCGGCACCTATGAGAGAATTATCGGGAATATAGACGTCGATCACCCCAATCCCCGCTCTAATTGACAGTCGGCAGTTTGTCGTTTAGCGCCGGGAGATGTCGGAGACCTATTCATTCGGGAGTCGATCATGCTCAAAGCGGCCTGCAAGACCGGCTTGGTTTTTTTTCCGGCTTATGATTGGGCGATCAGCCCCACGCATCCCGAGAGGGAAGAACGGCTGCTCTATACCCAGGATCAAGTACTGGAAGAGGGGCTCTTCGACATCGACGGCATCTCGGAGTTCAAACCCGAACCGGTCGCGGCCGAGGACATCCAACGGGTCCATATCTGTGTGCCGGATGTCCGGGGGGTCGCCACCGAATCCCACTTCATCAGTGCCGGCGGCGCCAAAACCATCGGCAGGGCCGTGCTGGATAAAAAGGTCAGCAAGGGCTTCGCTCTGGTTCGACCCCCGGGGCATCATGCCATGCGGGTGGTCCACGGAGCCAGGGGCTTCTGCAACATCAACATCGAAGCCGTCATGATAGAATACCTGCGCTGGGCCTACGGGATCGACCGGGTGGCTGTGGTCGACACCGACTGCCACCACGGTGACGGCACCCAGGATATATATTGGCACGATCCCGACACCCTTTTCATCTCCATCCACCAGGACGGCCGCACACTCTATCCGGGAAGCGGTTTTACCGACGAGCGCGGAGGGCCGAATGCGGCTGGAACCACCGTCAACATACCGCTGCCCCCCTATACATCAGAAGAGGGTTTTCTGTACTGCATGGACCATGTCGTGCAACCGATATTGGCGGACTTCAAGCCCCAGCTGGTTATCAATTCCGCCGGTCAGGACAACCATTATTCGGACCCCATCACGAACATGAATTTTTCCGCCCAGGGCTACGCCGCGCTGACCGAAAGGCTTCGGCCCGACATAGCGGTACTGGAAGGGGGCTATGCCATCGAGGGGGCTTTACCCTACGTTAATCTGGGTATCATTCTGGCCATGGCCGGTATCGATTACCGCAATGTCAGAGAACCCGATTACAACCCGGCCCGCCTGCGCCAACCGGCGGAGCTCACCCGACGCATCGCGGAGATTTGCGATGCCGTTTGGATGATGTGGGAGGGGCGGCGGGCCGGTCGCCCCAATGCAGAGAGGGGTAATGAATTCGAACACCGCCGCCGGCGTATTTTTTATGACACCGACATGATCCAGGAAACCCAACACGAAACGGTGCGTGTCTGCCCGGAGTGCGCCGGGGCCATCCAGATCGACTCGACCTCCAGCAGGGGAGCCCATATACTGGCGGTGGTTATCCCTCGCAAGGCCTGCCGCGGCTGCCGCGAAGCCGGCTACCAGTGGTACGGGTCAGCCAGCCCTCAGTCGTACGACCATATCTATCTGCAGGATCGCCCCCGGGATGTATATGAAAAGCGTTGATAGAGCGACGGCCCCGCGGGTCTACTCAAACGACATCGAGCGATCAGGCGGGGGCCCCTTCTGGTATTCAGGCCGAATCTGTGATAGAAGCGGCCAAGATTGAAGGAGATCATTTTCTTTTAGGAGGTCATCAATGCGGTATATTTGGTTTTTTTGTCTGGCATGTATGGTATCAGCCAGTCCGGCTTGGGCCGGCGGTGATGGTGAATCCATCTTCAAGGCCCAGGGGTGCACATCCTGCCACCGGCCGGACAAGTCGACCAAGGTCAACCCTTCGCTGGCAGACATCGCCCGGTCATACCAAAATCAATCGGATCAACTGGTCCGATACCTGAACGGCGAGGCCGATGCGATCGTCAAACCGGATAAGGCCAATATGATGAAACGGTATATCGAAAGAACGAAAAGCCTTTCCGATGCCGAACGAAAAGCCCTGGCGGACTACATCATGGGCTACGGCAAATAGCCCCACAGCCGGGAAACGGGAGGCCGCCTGGGCGACAATGGACCGGTCGCCACCCGGTGGGTGGGGTCAGAGCCTATCGTCAGTGCTATTCATACACCCGGTGCAAAACAGCTTTCGTTCAACCGGGGCCTGCTGGTCCTACCTCCAGGCCCCGATTCTCCGCTGGGGTCCATGGCGACCGTATTGACCCGGCCTCACTCCCGCTCGGGGCGCCGACCTGCGGGCCCTTGACCGAGCCTTCCCGCACGCGAGTTGACAAGCCTTTTAAAGGGCATACATATTGTCTTATCGATCGGGCCAGCACACTCCATCAAAAAGTAGATACCGAAAATGCCGTTTTTTAATCCTGAAAAGGTGGGCCTTGTAGCCGCATTAGCGTCGTCGCGTTCAGACCTGCGCCGGCGGCGATGGTCGTTTGTCATTGTCCTGACCGCCATCGTACTGGTGATGCTGGCTTGCGCCGAGGTACCGATTACCGGGCGACGGAGTCTGCACCTGGTGCCCGAAAGTGAACTGCTGGCACTCAGCCTGCAGCAATACGGTGATGTGCTCAGTAAAAGCAAGCTGTCCCATGACCCGAAAAAAGTGGCTGAACTCCGCAAGGTCGGCCGCCGAATCGCGAAGGCGGCCGAGGAGTTTATGGTGGAAACCGGCCACGAAGCGGCCCTGAAGAATTATCAGTGGGAGTTTAATCTGATCGAGGAAGACCAGAACGCCAACGCCTGGGTAATGCCCGGCGGTAAGGCGGCGGTTTACACCGGCATACTACCCTACACCAAAGACGAAACCGGATTGGCTGTGGTTCTCGGCCATGAGGTCGCCCACGCCTTGGCCGATCACGGCAATGAGCGCATGAGCCAGGAACTTCTGGCCAATATGGGGGGGATGGCTCTTTCGGTTGCGCTTTCTTCCCAGCCGCAGATGACGCAAGAGCTATCCATGGCGGCCTTCGGTGCCGGAGCATCAATCGGGGTTCTGCTGCCTTACAGCCGTCTCCAAGAGAGCGAAGCCGATCATATCGGCCTGATTCTCATGGCCCGCGCAGGATACGACCCGCGTGCGGCGGTCCCTTTCTGGCAGCGGTTGAATGCGGCCCCGGGTTCCCGGCCGCCGGAACTGCTTTCCACCCACCCGGCCCCGGAGACCCGGATAGCCAAAATCAAGGACTTACTCCCCCAGGCGATGACTTACTACCGCCCCGCGGGACAGTGAGCCACTCTTTTCCCTGCAGTATCCTGTAGCAATCTTCCCTTCGAAGGTCATGCGGCACCTCGGTTTTTGGCGTTGCACCTCGTCCCTATCAAATAGAGAGGCCGGACCGACTCCCGTCAGCCGGACGGAATCGCTCGGTGCCTCGTCGCATGCGGCGAGCCGCTATTTCCTCGGCCGGCAGGCCTTGATGTAGGGGATCAATGTGCGTCGGATTCGCCCTTGGATCAGCGAGGGGGGCAAGGGGGCGATTTCTCCGGATTCGACAGCCGGATAGAGGTCCGGGAAATACTGGCGAACGAGAACGCCGGGTAAGGGCCGGTTAAGGTTGGCCAGAAGGCGGTTCACGGAGACGGCCACTTCGGGGCAGTTCCAATAATAGCGCACCCGGTCGCGGTAGCTGTATCTTCGCATGAAGCGGGCTTCGGCGGCCTTCCCCCGATAATAGGCCTGCCAGTGTTCCGGGTTGGCCCGCATGACGGAATCCAGGGTGTCGCGGATCTTCGAGAGTCTGGACTGTTTTTTATTCGCCAGCCATTCGGTTTCTATGCAGGACAGGCTGAATACGGCTTCCCGGTAGGCGTTGGTCAAGCTGGGGCCGACTTTGAGTATGGCGAAATGGTCCCGGATCATTCGTCGTATGGCCGCAGGCATCTGGTAGTCTGCGGAATGAACCTCATAGGTCATCATTCCGGGCAGCGTGGCATGGTAAGCGGAGAGTTCGGCGGCTCTCTCCGGTTGGTACCGGGCAATCTGTGTATTGCCGAAATCCACTCCGGGCTGCACCACGACAGCCAGGACTCGAGTCCAGGCTTCCATCAGGAGGTTGCGCCTGAAGGCGGTTTCAAATTCCTCGAGCACACGGGCGAGGCTTGCCACCGCGGTCACTTCGACAGGGTCTGTGCCGTCGAAACTGCCGCCAGGCAGAGGAACTTCAGCGCCGATGACGTACAGCGGTGGGCGATTTTGCGGTTCCCTCCGGGCTTCGGTTTCAGCCGCCCGGCACAGCACCGCCGATCGCTCGGCGGCCAGTTCCACCGGGAGGATCGCGACCGGGTCGTCGGCGCACCCCGTCGCCGGGTCGAGGTGGATTTTCTCGAAACCGGCTTTCACACACGCCTCCACCAGTGTCGCTGCCTCCTGCATGGCTCGGGCGGCAGGCATATGCCTCCAGGGGTGGGGTCCGATGTGATCGGCGCCGATGATCAGGCGCGCCAAGGGGAATCCGGCCGCCTCGGCCAGGGCCCTGACGTATGCGGCGAATTGGGAAGGGCGCATCCCGGTATAACCACCGAATTGGTTGACCTGGTTGGATGTCGCTTCGACAAGAAGCACATCACCGTCTGCGGCCGTCTGCCTTAGGGCGGTTTCCAGAACGGTGCGGTGCGTTGAACAAATGGCCGTGATGCCGCCGTTTTGTTCCGACAGGTGGTGTGAGCGCAGATGAATCAGGTGGTCGTTCACGTCGGTTGGCTTTCAGTTCTGCAGGTGTTCGAACGATCGGGGGGCTTGCGCCGGCATAACCCTATCCCCCCTCATTCACTGGTGTGGCCCCCTACCGAGGCCATTGGTGATATGACGAGCCGTCATGGAGCGTTTCAATATGGTGTTCCGCCCGGGGCAAGGTTGGTATTGATGAAAGACCGTGCAACACTCACAAGAAGGGCATTGCCAGCGGAGCTGGTTGCCGACAGCCACTGTATCATAAACCCTCCCCGATCAAAGAGGAAGGGGATGAGGCCGATTTCCCCTTTTTCATTTCTCGGTCCGTTTCGATCGCTGGGCCAGTGCCTCTAAAGCCGGCTGTCGGCTGCGAAAGCGGTTCATAACGGCGGATCATCATCAGCATGACAACCGTTTGCAACAAGGAAAGACCGACGAAATACCAGGTCCAGGCCGGCAGCCCCCCGACGATGGGGTAGACCTTACCCCAGGCCCAGAAATCGACTCCCATGGCGAAAATCGCGGCCAGCAGGTAGGTGAAAGGAGAGCGGATCCAAGCGGGGACGTGCCATTCAATGGCGCCTTTCTTCCCGGCCAGATAGATATGCGGCAGCAGGTAAGCGGAGAAAGCCGTCAGCATGACCCATACCACCGGCAGGAAGCTGCCGCTGGGAATCCACTTCAGGTAAAAAGCGACAAGAGCGGCCTCCCCACAGAGGATGGACAGGATTGCCGGTTGAGGATAGCGGCGCCTGAAGTAGAGGCCGAAAATAACCGTGGGAAACAGAACCGCTAGTCCCGTAAAGGTCTGCGTGGCAATCTGGAGAATGGTGGCCGGCGGACGGTAGGCCAGGGCCAGCCCGGCCAAACTCAGAAAGATGACGAATACCCTGCCGGTGAGGCTGCTTTCCCCGGCTTTGGGGTTCAGCAGCGGTAGAATATCATGACTGAAAATGGAACTGAGCGTCAACAGTTGTGAATCCATTGTAGACATCAGGGCCGCCATTCCCGCCGCAATGATCAGGGTCGCCATGACATCGCCCGACAAGGAGGTCATCAGAAGGGGCAGGATGCGGTCGGCGTCTTTTCCGACCAGATCCGGGATCGACAACCGGCCGATCACTCCGATGGCGATCGGCATGATGAAGACGACCGTGCAGACCAGAGGATAAAGGAGCATGATGCGGCTAATGGTTCGCTGACTGCGGGCGGTGAAGAAGCGCTGAAACAGTTGCGGAAACATGGGGTCGCAGAAAAACCAAAGTAACATGAAGCTGAGCCAGATACCGAGAGAATATTTTCCTGCTCCACCCGGGCGGGAGAAAAGTTCCGGTGATAGGGATAGGATCTTCTGGTTGGCAGCCGAAAACCCCCCGTGGTGGTTAACGACAACGACCAGGGCCGCCAGCAGCATGATAAACATCAGGGCCCCCTGGAACAGGTCGGTCCAGGCCACTGCCCGCATGCCGCCCCGCAAGGTATAGAGCACGATGATCATCGTGACCAGGATGCAGCCGGCGAAGTACGGCATTCCCAACAGCGCCTCCAGGGCGTATCCGGCGGCCATGGGTTGCAGCGCGAGGTAAGGGATGGTGAATATGATCATGACCAGTGCGAAGATAAAAGAGAGCACCGGGCTGTCGTAAAGAAAACGGACCAGCTCCGGGGGGGTCACGATCCCGTGATTGCGGCCGATTTCCCAGGCTTTGCGACCGATGATCCAGAAAGTAATCGCCATAAAGCCGGTGCCGAAGCCCATGATGGGGAAAAAGGCATAACCATCGCGGTAGCCGGCTCCAGAGGCGCCGAAAACCGTGAATGCGGAGAAATTGGTGGCGACCATCGTCCCCAGCAACACCAGCGTCCCGAGTTTCCGGTCGGCCAGAAAATAATTTTCAGGCGTCGATTTCCACCGCGTCCGCGTGGCGATGCCGATCAACAGGACGACAATGAAATAGGCACCGAAAACGCATAATTTCAACAGCATCCCCTCACCTCCAAAATAACAGAGCCACCCCGTTGGGTCGGGATGGCTCAGCCTGGCATAACCCAATAAACGTCATCTTGTCTGACCGCTTTTACATAAAACCTTCTATTCGGTCAAGGCCTGGCGGCTGAAATTTATCATTGCAAAAAAATGGCAGAACTTATATCGGTTGGTAACATCGTGTCGTACGGAGTATGCATATGCAACCACAAGCAGCAGCCGGATTATCGCCCTGGGAGCCGGGGGTATTCAGCCTGGTCATCTACTTTCTCGTGATTGTGGCGGTGATCGGCGTGATGCTGTTTCTCTCTTCCTGGCTGGGAGAGAAAAAAAGCCACCCGGAGAAAACGAGGGCTTACGAAAGCGGCATCATTCCCACCGGTACGGCCCGGTTGAGGTATCCGGTGCCGTTCTTTCTCGTAGCGATCTTTTTTCTCATATTCGATGTCGAAGGGGCCTTCATATTCGCCTGGGCTGTTGCCTGGGAAGACCTGGGCTGGACCGGCTGGCTGCAGATATCGTTTTTCATCGTCGTTCTCTTGTTGGGGCTCGTCTACATTTGGCGCAAGAAAGGGCTGGAGTGGGGTCCGAAAGCGAAAAACAGATAAATAACCGCCTGTTAAACACTGCCGACTACCTGATCAACTGGTCACGCCAGTATAGTCTCTGGCCCATGTTCTTCGGACTCTCCTGCTGTTTTGTCGAAGAAGCCACGGTTTTCACCGCCCGCTACGACTTGGCGCGTTTCGGCGCCGAAGTCCTGCGACCCTCCCCGCGGCAAGCTGATCTGCTGATCACCTCCGGCACGATTTTCAAGAAAGTGGCCCCGGTCGTTCTGCGGCTATACGAACAGATGGCCGAGCCCAAATGGGTCATTTCGATGGGCTCCTGCTCCAACTGCGGTGGGATGTATGACGGGTACAGCGTGGTGCAGGGGATCGATCAAATTCTGCCGGTCGATTTATACATCCCCGGATGTCCGCCACGACCGGAAGCCGTCGAGCAGGGGCTCGTTCTGCTGCAGCAAAAAATCATGGCCGAGGAAAGGCCGACACGCTCCATTTTTCATCTGGACGGTGGTGTTCAAGGAACCACGGCCCCGATCCTTGTCGACGGGGAGACCAAATCCCGCGATCCCCGGGGTCCGGGAATGGCCGGCACGGCTATCCGGGGCACCTCCGTGATTCCACCGGGGTTCCAAGGCAGCCGCTCGGATCTGATGTGGACACCTCCGCCGCGACGGGCTGAACTCGGCGATTCCGAAAAAGATCTTGCCAGCGAAATGCAGAGAAAGTTCGGCCATGCGGTCCGGCCCGGGTTGCAAACAGCGGATATGCTATCTTTCCGGGTGGATCGAAATCATATCAAGGAAGTGCTGGTTTATCTGAAAACCGCCGCGGAACCCCGATACCAACGCTTGGAAGATTTAACCGCGATCGATGAATCCGCGCGTCGCAGTCGCCCGCAGGAAAATGACACCACCCTGGTATATCATCTGCTGTCCTTCGATGGACCGAGCCGGCTGCGCCTCAAAGTTGAACTGGCCGGTTCAGAGCCGGTCGTCGACACGATTACCGGCATATGGCCCTCGGCCAACTGGTATGAACGGGAAGTTTTCGATATGTTCGGGGTGCGTTTCGCCGGCCACCCGAACCTGAAGCGCTTGCTCATGCCCGAGCACTGGACCGGGTATCCGCTGCGCAAGAGCCATCCCGGGCGGGCGACCGACATGCCGCCTTACACGCTCGAAGACGCCCGCAGGCTTCAGCCATTGGACGGCGGGGAATATTTCAGAGAGAAAGAGGCATCGCAACATCTTATCCTCAATATCGGGCCTCACCATGTCAGTACCCATGGGCTGCTGCGTTATATCGTTGCCTTGGACGGGGAAGAGATCACCGGGCTGGACATGGATATCGGCTATCATCATCGTTCGGTGGAAAAAATCGGTGAGCGCCAGACATGGCACCAGTTTATTCCCTACACCGACCGTGTCGACTACCTAGCCGGTGCCGCCAACAACCTGCCCTATGTCATGGCCGTGGAAACCCTGGCCGGGATCGAGGTTCCCCAGCGGGCTCAATACATCCGCGTCCTGTTGAGCGAGCTATTTCGGCTGAGCAACCACCTGGTTTGGTTTGCCACCTATGCCCACGACGTAGGTGCCATGACACCCAATTTTTATACTTTCAGAGAACGGGAGGTTATTCTCGACATCGTGGAGCTCATTACCGGCGGTCGGTTGCACCCGTCCTGGTTCCGGCTGGGAGGGGTGGCCGCCGATCTCCCGGAGGGCTGGGAAGAGGCCGTGACGGCTTTTACCCGGGTTTTCCCCGAACGGCTGCAGGAATATGAGGCCCTGATCCGCAAGAATCCGATATTCAAAGCCCGGACGGTGGGAATCGGGCGCATTTCCTTGGAGGAGGCCGTCGACTGGGGGGTCAGCGGCCCCAACCTGAGAGCATGCGGGTTGGAATGGGATCTGCGAAAAAAGTTTCCCTATTCCAGCTACCAGGATTTCGACTTCGAGGTCCCCACCGCCACCGATGGTGATTGTTACGCCCGCTACCTGGTACGGGTCGAGGAAATGCGCCAGAGCCTGAAGATCATTGAGCAGGTGGTCCGGCGGATGCCGGCCGGTCGCACAATGACGGATGACTATCGTTATGTGGTCCCCCAGCGCAAAGACATGCTCACCGACATCGAGAGCCTCATCCATCATTTTATCAACGTGACCCGCGGACCCAAAATTCCTCGGGGAGAAGCCTATTCCTCCTGCGAAATCCCCCGCGGCGAGCAGGGATACTACGTGGTCAGCGACGGCGTCGGATATCCTTATCGTTTGCGCATCCGTTCGCCGGGTTTTGCCAATGTACAGGTCATGCCGCTAATGAGCGTCGGTGAAACCATTGCCGACTTGATCACGATCATCGGTTCGGTGGACTATATATTACCGGACATCGACCGGTGACAATACGAGCGGAAGAGAATTTACGCCATACGGGGTGGCGGGCGCCCGCTCTATCCGGCAAGATTAATTGTTAATGGCGGGCATGGGACCGCTGAACGTCAGGGACATGTCGACAAAAGATTATCTTATAGAGCTCGAACAACATGTACGGGCGGCGGAGCATCCGCGGGAACTGGCGGTTGACGTGATGCTTGCGCTGCAGGAGCGATACGGCTACCTGAGCGATACCGCTCTGGATGAAGCCGCCGATCTTTTGGGGATGTCGACGCTGGAAGTGGAGGAATTGGCCACGTTTTATACGTTTATCTACCGACAGCCGGTTGGCAAATACGTCATTCACCTCTGCGACAGCCTCATCTGCTGGATGGATGGGTATATTCCCATCCGAGACTACCTGTGCCGGAAGCTGGGAGTCCAGATGGGCGAAACCACGGCCGACGGTCTGTTCACGCTTCTGCCGGTTTGCTGTATCGGATACTGCGACCGGTCACCGGCCATGTTGATCAACCGCAAGGCCCATGGTCCCCTGACCGCAGAAACAATCGACGCCATACTGGCGGATTTGAAATCGAAAGGATAGGCTCCCGCCGGGGACTCTGCGGCGGGAAGAGCCAACACCAACCGGCAATAACCGTAAGTCAACATCGGCCGCATCGGCGGTGAAAGCAAACCAACGATTCATATGGCGACAGACTACCCCCGGGTTCTATTCCAAAATCGCAGGCCGGATCGGATCGCCACTATCGACGAATACCGTCGGAGCGGCGGTTATCAGGCGCTGACAGATATCATGCGCCAGCAGTCGCATGCGGCGGTCAAGCAGCAGATCCTCGACGCGGTATTGCTGGGTCGAGGCGGAGCGGCGTTTCCAGCCGGAAAGAAGATGGAGACGATAAGAGACGATGCACCGTTTCCGCGCTATATCGTTTGCAATGCCGATGAAATGGAACCGGGTACCTTCAAGGACCGGGTTTTGATCCACTCTGATCCGCACATGTTGATAGAGGGGATGATTATCGTCGGCTACGGCATACTGGCCCAAAAAGGGATCATATTCATCCGCCCCGAGTATGAAAGTGCGGCCAGGATTTTGGAGAGGGAGATCGGGATTGCAGAGAAGGCCGGCTTATTGGGCGGGAACATACTCGGTAGTGACTTTTCGATGGAGATCATCGTGCATCGCAGCGGCGGGCGGTACATTTGCGGTGAGGTGACGGCCCAGTTGAACGCGTTGATGGGCAATCGGCCCAACCCCAAACAGCCGCCGCCGTACCCCACGGAGAAGGGGCTGTGGGAACAGCCGACACTGCTCAACAATGTAGAGACACTGGCCTGCGTTCCTCACATCCTGCGCAATGGAGCCGAGTGGTTCAAAAGCCTTGCCCTGACCGAATCCGCTGCTGGAACGAAGATATTCTGCGTCAGCGGCCGCATCAACCGGCCGGGTTGTTACGAACTGCCCCTCGGTGTGCGTTTGAGTGAAATTGTTGAGAAACATGCCGGTGGCATGCGGAACGGGGCGGAGTTCAAGGCCTGTCTGCCGGGCGGGGCATCCACCCGATTCATGCCCAAACAGTTCTACGATATCGAAATGGATTTTGATACCCTCAAGGCAGAGGGGCACCGGTTGGGAACCGGGGCTGTCATGATTTTCGACCAAACCACTTGCATGGTGGCGGCGACGCTGAATCTGATTGAATTCTTTGCGCGGGAGTCTTGCGGTTGGTGCACTCCCTGCAGGGAGGGATTGCCATTTATCAGGGACTTGTTGCAGAGGATAGAGAACGGCCAAGGCGAAGAAGCGTTTGTCCCCATGCTGGAACGCATGAGCCGGCATCTGCTGCATGCCTATTGTGCCTTTGCGCCAGGTGCAGCAGCACCCTTGGAAAGCCTGCTGACCTATTTCGAAGGCGAAGTGCGCGAGCACATCGTACAGAAAAAATGCCCTTTCGCAGACGAAGACTCTGGCACCGGGTTCAGCCGTGGCGGCGGACGTTAATGCGCCCCAACACTCACAATAGCGGTAAAGAGCAGAATCAGGCCATATGCCGAAACTGATCATCGACAACCAGGAGATTGAGGTGCCGGCCGGCACCAGGGTGATTGACGCCGCCGAACAGATCGGCATCATGATCCCACGGTTCTGCTACCACCCGGCACTTGGATCCGTAGGCGCCTGCCGTGTCTGCGCCGTCAAATTTCTCGAAGGACCGATCAAAGGCGTTCAGATGAGTTGCATGATCGATGCCGCGGCCGGCATGGTGGTGTCGACGACCGATGAGGAGGCTGTCGATTTCCGCCGCCACGTCATCGAGTGGCTGATGCTGCATCATCCACACGACTGCCCCGTTTGCGACGAAGGCGGCCATTGCCTGCTTCAGGACATGACTGTTTCCGGCGGCCATGGGATCCGGCGATATCGCGGCAAAAAGCGCACCCATAATGATCAATACCTGGGCCCGCTGGTGCAACATGAAATGAACCGCTGCATCCAGTGCTACCGCTGCTCCCGTTATTACCAGGACTACAGTGGATATCGAGACCTTGGGGTCATGGGAATCGGCTATCGCGTTTACTTCGGTCGGCAAAAAGAAGGGGTGCTCGAAAGCCCGTTCAGCGGCAACCTCATCGACATCTGTCCGACAGGTGTGTATACCGATAAACCGTCGCGGTTTTTTGGCCGGCGGTGGGATTACGAACGCTCGCCATCGCTTTGCCTTAATTGCTCCCTTGGCTGCCATACGGTCGTCAGCACCCGCTATCGTCAGGTTGTGCGGCAGGAGGCGCGCCACAGTCCGGTTGTCAACGGGCATTTTATTTGTGACAGGGGCCGTTACGGATTTGCCTATGCATCCCTTGCCGCGCGCCCGCGCTGTGCGGCCGTAAACGGTGAAAAAACCCCGATTCGGGAAGCGCTGTCGCAATTGTCGCAGCGCTTATCCGAGGTATCGATGAATTCCGGTGCAGGGGCCGTTGCGTGTGCCGGTTCCTTCCGCAGCAGCCTGGAAACCCTGGTGGCACTGGATCGATCGAGCCGCAAGATGGGTTGGCAACGGCCGGCGCATTGGATGGAAAGAGCGGCTGCCGACCGGGTGATATCAGCCGTGTCGTTCATAGATGCCGAATCGGCTGTTTCACTCAATCAGGTTTCCCTGGCCGATATGGTTCTGGTTTTGGGGGTTGATCCTATCAACGAAGCCCCCATGCTGGCCCTAGCCCTGCGGCAGGCCCAGCGGCGCGGGGCGCAGGTGGTGCTCCTCGACCCGCGCCCGGTATCTCTGCCGTTTGCCTTTCGGCACCTGCCCTTGAACATCCAGGAAATTGACTGGTACCTGGGAAGACTGGTCACACGGGCAGCCGACCGCAGCGTGATCGAAGATCTGGGCCGTGAAGCGCTTGACTTCTTTGACGCCATTCAGGATTTGACGCTTCCGCGTGGCGACCAAATCGACGCCATCACCGCAGTTTTGAAGAACAGCCGGCAGCCCCTTATCGTTTGCGGCACCGATGTCGTCACGAACCTCACGCCGATTCTGGCCGGTCATGCGGCTTCGCTGCTGCGGTCTGAAGACAGAAAGCCCGGCCTCTTCTACGTTTTGCCGGGAGCCAACGCCTTTGGTGCCACATTGATAAACCGCGGCGGCACGACCATGGAGGAGATCGTCACCGGCGTTGAACAGGGCGCCGTGAAGGCACTGATTTTGGTCGAATGTGATCCTTTGCGGCATTTTGCGGACCGGGATAGACTCGAACGCGCGCTGGCAGACCTCGATTTGCTGATCGTCTTCGACTATTTGGATACCGAAATCGGCCGTCAAGCCCATATTTTTCTGCCCACCACCACGCTCTACGAAACGGGTGGGATCTATGTCAACCAGGAGGGGCGGATGCAGACTGTGCCGCCATCTTACTGCGGAGGGCTGTCCATTGCCGAGGCCGGAGGCGGAAGTCATCCACCGCGTGATTACCGGTCAGGCATGCCGGGAGAGGATCCCACCGCCGCCGGTCAGCTGTTGGACACCCTCGCAGGCATCGGGGATCCGGTTGGGAAAGAGGTGACCCAAGCAACGCTTCAGAGCTGGTTGGCCGACAGGCTGCCGTTCGACGGAGATTTGGGGGCCGATACAATCATCCCCGAAGACGGCCTCCGGTTACGCTCGGATGGGCAAACGGCCAAGACGCACACCTATGAATGGGCAGGGGCAATCGAGGTCGACCAGGCGAGCGACAACTCCCTGGAGCTGATAACGGTTGAAAGAACCTTCGGTACGGAAGAACTGTCGAGCTTTTCACCTCACCTGCAAGCCTTTGCGTCCGGAGCCGGTGTCTTTATTCACAGGACCGACGCCGGGCGACTGGGTCTGCAAGACGGCGATACCGTAGAAGTGAGCACCGATAGGGGACCCGTAAGGGCCAGGGCGAGTGTGGTCGACCACATGCGCTCCGGTCTGATGATCGTACCGCGTCTCAAGGGGCTCGATTGGCAGCGATTGACTGCCGGAAGGGCCACCATCGCGTTTGACAGGATTCGAAAGGTGGCATGACATGACCGGTCGCGATGGATGCAGAAAACGAGTGGGTCATGCCCCCGTCAGCGGCGCATATCCGGCGACAACCTTCAACCTGGATTGCTGGAACAGTCTATGACAACCTGGATCATCGGCTTTATCGTTCTGATGGCCAAGCTGTTGGCGGTGCTTGTCGTTCTGCTTCTTATAGCGGCTTATCTGGTGTGGGTGGAGCGCAAGTTCTTGGCCAGACTGCAGATCCGCTACGGTCCCAACCGGGCCGGAAAATTTGGGCTGCTCCAACCCATCGCCGATGCCGTCAAGCTGTTGGCCAAGGAAGACACCATTCCGGATGGGGCCGACCGGGTGATATTTCTGTTGGCCCCGGCAGTGGTGGCCGGTACGGCCCTTCTCATGTTCGGTGTGATTCCGTTCGGCGGTGAACTGACGCTTTGGGGGCAAAAAATCCCCCTGGTCATTACGGATCTTAACGTGGGGCTGCTCTTCGTTTTTGCCTTATCGTCGCTGGGCGTATATGGTGTCGCTTTAGGCGGCTGGGCATCGAATTCCAAGTTCAGCCTGCTGGGCGGTATCCGCGGTGCGGCCCAGATGATCAGTTACGAATTGGCTCTGGGCCTGTCTCTGGTTCCGGTGGTCATGCATGCCAGATCCCTGAGCCTTGTCGACATCGTCAACGCCCAGGCCGGTTATCCTTTTATACTGCTGCAGCCGGTATCTTTCGCCATTTTTTTCATTGCGGCCATGGCGGAGAGCAAGCGCATTCCTTTCGATCTGCCTGAGGCGGAAAACGAACTCGGCGCCGGTTATCACATGGAGTACAGCGGCATGCGGTTTGGACTGTTCTTTCTGGGAGAATACGTCCATATGCAGGTTCTGGGTGCCCTGGTGGCGGTGTTTTTTCTGGGGGGCTGGCGCGGCCCTCTGCTGCCGCCGTGGATCTGGCTGCTTGTAAAAATCATCTTTGTGTCCCTGGTGATGATCTGGATTCGGGGAACACTGCCCCGCCTGCGATACGATCAGCTAATGGCCATCGGGTGGAAGATATTGATTCCGGCGGCCCTGTTGAACATAATGATCACCGGGGCATTGATTTTGATATGATCGACGCGTCATCGCCACCCCTGTTTTAGCTGTCGATAGTGTGCGTATATCCGGGGGGACTGAGCCGGAAAGGAGACATCGGGATTCATGGCATCCGTATGGGAGGCAACTGCGGCAATGGCCACCGGTTTTGCAACGACCTTCAAGCACCTGTTCCGCAAGCCGATTACCGAACAGTATCCGGAAGTCAAACGGCCCCTGCCGGCACGCAGCCGGGCCCGCATCGTTCTCACCCGGGACCCGGACGGGGCCGAACGCTGTGTGGCCTGCTATCTCTGTTCGGCGGTCTGCCCGGTCAGCTGCATTTCCATGCAGTCGGCCGAAAAGGAAGACGGGCGCCGATACGCCGGCTGGTTCAGAATCAATTTCGCGCGCTGCATTTACTGCGGCCTGTGCGAAGAGGCGTGCCCGACATCGGCCATCCAGTTGACGCCGGATTTCGAAAACTGCCGGCGCGATATCATGACGCTGGTCTTCGAGAAAAAAGACCTTTTGGTCGATTCATGCGGCAAAGACCCCGAATACAATTTTTACCGCTACGCCGGGGTTGTTACCGACGCCGGAGGTAAGGGCGCCCATGAAAAGGAGGCGCCGCCGGTGGACGTGAAGAGCAATATGCCTTGAAATCCCTGTCAGCCGCCCCCTGGATGGCCATATAGATCATTGGGCCTGCGGCTTACCATTAACCTGTTATAGCGGCATAATGACCATGACACTCAGCGCGATTCTTTTCTACATCCTGGCGGCTGTCATTCTGACGGCGACCTTGATCGCCGTGACGCGGCGCAATCTGGTGCATGCGGTGGTCTACCTGGTGATTTCCTTTTTCGGCAGCGCGCTGATGTTTTATCTCTTTGGAGCACCGATTCTGGCGGCCCTGGAGGTGATCATTTACGCCGGCGCCATTATGGTGCTGTTTCTTTTCATTATCATGATGCTCAGTGGCGGTCAGTTGCAGGAAAACATGTTTCCACTCAGCCAGTGGCTGCCGGCAGCCGGGATGGCGGGGATCTACATGGTCGTCGGGGCTGTTCTCGTCTATACCGACCCCACCAGCCGCGAGGTATTGATCAGCGCCGTGGCGACGCCCCGAGCATTCGGCCGCTATGTTTTCCAAAACCATTGGTTGGCGATCGAACTCGTTTCTCTTTTGCTGCTGATCGCTCTGGTCGGTGCGTTGTATTTGGGTAAATCGATGCCGACCAGCCAAAATTCGGAAAGCGGGAGAGAAACATGATTGCACCCTATGGACACGTTCTTCTGCTTGCCGGAATTTTATTCATGATGGGGCTGGTATGCACCGTGGCCCGGCGCAATCTGATCATGATTTTGCTGGGGGTCGAGATTATGCTCAATGCGGCCACCATTGCCTTCATCGGGGCCTCTCTGCGCTGGCAGGAAATGGAAGGCCACGTGTTCGTCCTGTTTATTTTTGCCGTGGCGGCTGCGGAAGTGTCGGTCGGCCTGGCACTGATCATCTGCGCTTACCGGCGGACGGCCTCGGTTGATCCGAACAACTACAACCTTTTGAAGTGAAGTGATCATGGTCGATTCCGGACTCGTGGTTCCAACTTTGGCATTGGTTATTCTGGCGACCGTTCTGCCTGCAGCCGCGTTTGCAGTCATCATGATTTTTCTGCGGCCCCATCCCCGCTGGGCCGCCGGGGTATCGATCACGGCCGTATCCGTTTCCTTGGTGGGTGCTCTGTGGCTGATGATCAGGCACTGGCACATCGAGGTCCCGATAGAATATACCGTGCGCTGGATCGTATCCGGTGATCTTTACATCCCTTTCGGCTTTCTGCTGGATCCCGTCAGTCTGCTGATGCTGCTCGTAGTGGTGGCGATCTGTTTCCTCGTTCAGGTTTACTCGATGGGGTACATGGCCGGCGACCCGGGATATGCCCGCTACTATGCCTTCATGTCGCTTTTTGCCTGGGCGATGACATCTTTGACGGTTTCGCCGACCCTCATCCAGCTGTACATTTTCTGGGAGCTGGTGGGGCTGGCTTCCTATCTGTTGATCGGTTTCTGGTATGAAAAATTCAGCGCCAGCGAAGCCGGGAAGAAAGCCTTCGTGATGACCCGGTTCGGCGATGTCGCCTTTTTTCTCGGTCTGCTGCTGGTGCTGCTCCACTTCGGAAACCTCGGCATCCTGGACCTGAACGGTCCCGAAGTGGCCGAAAAAATGGCCCCCGGCATTCTGACCCTTTCGATTTTGCTGGTATTCGGCGGCATTGCCGGTAAAAGTGCGCAGTTTCCGCTGTTGACCTGGCTGCCGGATGCCATGGAGGGGCCGACTCCCGTAAGCGCCCTGCTCCATTCCGCCACCATGGTGGCCGCCGGGGTCTACCTGTTTGCTCGGTTGTTCCCTTTCTTCAGCCACTCGCCCACAGCCATGGGGGTGATTCTGGCCATCGGTACCATCAGTATGCTGGCGGCATCCACCATGGCCATGGTCAGCCGCGACATCAAACGCGTTTGGGCCTTCTCCACCATCAGCCAGCTGGGGTACATGATCATGGCCCTGGCGGCAGGCGGCTACTTTGCCGGGGTCTTTCACTTGACGACCCACGCCGGCTTCAAGGCCCTGCTTTTTCTCTGCGCGGGAGTCTTCATCCACCATTACGACACCAACGACATGTTCGAGATCGGTCGGCGGGGCGGCAGGCGATTGAAGGTTCCCATGGCCTGCATGATCGTCGGGGCGGCGGCGCTCACCGGATTGCCTCCATTGTCCGGGTTTTACAGCAAAGAGCTGATCCTGGGGGTCTTGGCCGACAGGCACAATGCCATCTGGATAGCAGCGGGTCTGTTGGGCGTGTTTTTGACCGGTTATTACACTTTTCGATTGGTCTTCATTATTCTGTTTCCGGCCGAAATTGAGAAATACCATCATGGACACGAGAATGATACCCATGGCGACCGGTTGAACGAAAGGGCAATGGTCTGGCCGCTGGTCGTTTTGGCGGCGATCACGCTGGTGCTTGGTTTTCTCGAGGGGCCACTGGAACACTTTCTGTCCCTTAACCGGGCCGGAGAAGCGGTGTCGGCTGCAGGGCATCACTGGTTGCTTTACATTTCGATCGGCCTGGTGGCTGCGGCGGTGGGATTGGCCTGGATAGAATTCGGCCGCAGGGGTGCGGTCCGGGTCGGATTCGTCGAGCGCATTCCGGCTCTCTACAACTTTTTCAGCGAACGCTGGTATATCGACCGCTTCTACCGCATCGTTCTCGATCGGTTGGTATACGGGGGACTTTCGGCCCTATGCGCGAAAAACGACGAAAAAGTCATCGACGGCAGCATTGATAGTTTCGGTCGGGGCACCGCCGAAACCGGACGATGGATTGCCCGGTTGCACACCGGTATGATTCAGTACCGGCTGTTAATCATTTTTGCGGTTATCGTTCTGCTGGGGGCATACGTTGCGTTTCAGGCCGTTTGACTGCCCGGTTTCGGACGGCCATGCCGCGCGGGAGGCGCATTGGGCACGACCGAAACCCTGCAGACACTATAAGCCAACAGGCCAAACGCCGTCACCGGCCAACGGTGCCACCGCCTAACAGGTTTGGATTTAAATGCCGACATCAAACGCCGATTTTCCGTATTTATCAGCCATCCTGCTCAGCTGCATCATCGGGCTGCTCGTGATTCTATTTATACCGGCCGAGCGCCGGGCGGCCATCAAATGGGTCAGTGCCGTGTTTTCCGGAATCACGCTGTTGCTTTCCATCTATCTCTTCCTTGCTTACGATAAAAACACCGGCGGCCTTCAATTTGTCGAATCATTGCCGTGGGCGCCTTCTTTGGGAATCACTTATTTAAACGCCGCAGATGGGTTCAATCTGCCCATGCTGCTGCTCACCGGCATCGTCTTTTTTACCGGTGTGCTGACCATGTGGGAGCTCGAAAACCGTGTCAAGGAATTCTTCGCCCTCATTTTTCTGCTGGTGGCCGGGGTGTTCGGCCTTTTCATGAGCTTCGACCTCTTCTTTATCTTCGTCTGGTACGACGTTTCCCTTTTTCCCATGTATCTGC
The DNA here is from genome assembly GCA_963792945.1 of uncultured delta proteobacterium. Taxonomy (GTDB): domain Bacteria; phylum Desulfobacterota; class Desulfobacteria; order Desulfobacterales; family SG8-13; genus JARFQH01. Next base: position 367,037 of record CAWBYM010000008.1, read on the forward strand.
TTATCGCAGTCTGGGGCAGCACCCGCAAGGAATACGGGGCCATGAAATTGACCCTCTACCTGCTGGCCGGCAGCGCCCTTATTTTGCCGGCCATTGTCTACCTGTTCGTGAACTCAGGCTTGAACACCTTCAATGTTCTGACCCTGATGCAGTCGGGGGTATTCTCACCCTACCAGCAGAAGGTCGCTTTTTTACTTTTTTATATCGGGTTCGGCATTCTGGCCGGCGTGTGGCCGTTTCACACCTGGTCGCCGGTGGGGCATGTGGCCGCACCGACGGCGGTCAGCATGATCCACGCCGGAGTGCTGATGAAAATCGGGGCCTTCGGTGTGTTGCGGGTCGGCATGTTTCTGTGCCCTGAAGGGTGGCAGTACTGGGCCCAATTGATGGCTCTTCTGGCCGCGGTCGGCATCGTGTACGGTGCGTTGGTGGGATTGAAACAGACCGATCTCAAATACGTTATCGGGTATTCCAGCGTGTCCCACATGGGTATCGTGGGTCTCGGCCTGGCGACGGTGACCGTCGACGGGCTCAACGGCGCCGTTTTCCAAATGTTTGCCCATGGAGTGATGACCGCCCTGCTCTTTTCTTCGGTCGGCTACATTTACGATCGCACCCACACCCGCATGCTCGGTGAACTCGGCGGGTTGAGCCGGAGCATGCCGGTGGCCTCGGGGTTTTTCATTCTCGCCGCCTTGGCAGGCATCGGCGTACCATTTTTGGCCAGTTTCTGGGGTGAGCTTCTGGTTTTCATATCGTCTTTTAGAGTCTATCCTTTTTTCGGCACCATGGCCGTCGTCGCCTTGGTCATCAGCGCCCTGTTCATGTTGCGGGTCGTTCAAAAGGCCTTTTATGGTCCGCGTAACGATAAGTTCGAGAACTTGACGGATGTCACCCTCGGCCTGGGCATACCACGGATCATTCTGGCAGCCGTGATCGTTATCTTCGGAATATTCCCGTCGATCATGTTCGACATGATCGATACGGCATCGATTCCTTTCATCGGTGGCTTACCATGATGAACTGGCACCTCTTCGGATTGGAACTGTACTACTTCCTGGCACTGATCATTTTCACGGTGATAGCGATGCTGCCGCATCCCAATCCCCGACGGGAATTCATCATCGCCCTTTTTCTTTCGGCTGTCGGGTTGGCGGTGGCCATTGCCGGCGTCCGATCCGATGGTCTGCTTTTCGCCGGGACTTACAGGGTCGATCTTTACTCCCAGGTATTCAAGGTCATCCTCGCCATGGGGGTGTTACTGATCGTCTGCATTTGCACCAACCTTGACGGGGTTGCTGAAAAGTATCATGCCGAGTTTTATCTTTGCCTTTTTACCTGCATCATGGCGATGATGATGCTGGCCAGCGCTGTCCATCTGTTGACCATCTACGTTGCCCTGGAGCTTTCCAGCTATTCGCTTTACATTCTGGTGGTGATGAACCGGCGGCAGGGAACCGGTCTCGAGGCCGGCCTCAAATACTTTCTTGTTGGCGTCGTCTCTTCTGCCGTCATGCTTTTTGGCCTGGCGATCCTCTACGGTTCTATCCGGGCCACCTATTTGAACGAAATCGTTCAATCGATTCCGGCAGTGATCGATCAGCCGCTGGTGATTATCGGCCTGCTGCTGAGCCTCGGAGGGTTCTTTTTCAAACTGGCCGTTTTCCCATTTCATTTCTGGGCACCGGATGTCTACCAGGGAGCCCCCAACCAGGTGGCGGCTTTTATCGCCTCCGCCTCCAAGGTGGCGGCCGTTGCCATACTGGTACGTTTTGTGGCCATGAGCGGCGGGCAGAGTGTTTATCTGGCTCACACCCTGGTGGCATTGGCCATTATAACGATGACCGTGGGCAACCTGGCGGCCCTTGCTCAAAAAGATTTCAACCGTTTGATGGCCTATTCGAGTATCGCCCATGCCGGCTATCTGCTCATCGGGATATTGAGTATGGATACCGCCGGTTACGCCTCGGCTATTTTTTACGGATTGTCCCTGATGCTGATGAAATTTACCTGCTTTCTCGTTCTGGTCAAAGTATCCACAGATGGAGGCAGCCTTCAAATCAGCCAGCTTGCCGGGCTGCACCGGCGGTCGCCGATGCTGGCCATGGCCCTGATGATGTCGCTGTTCGGCCTTGCCGGAATCCCGCCGACCATCGGTTTCACCGGCAAACTTTTGGTCTTTATCGCGGCCATGCAGAATGGCTACGGTATCCTGGTGTTAATCGCGATGATCAATGTCGTTATCTCCCTTTACTACTACTTGCTGGTGGTGAAAGCCGCCTACCTGCTTGAACCGGAGCAGGAACAGCCGCCACTGGACGTCTCACCGGCCGACAGAGTGCTGGCAGCCGTCTTGGTCACTGCCATGGTCGTGATCGGCATTTACCCCACCCTTTTTCTTGCTCTGATCCAGGAGGCGGCCCGGCTGCTGGTCTGACGGCCCTGCTGCCACCCCAATACGCGTGACGATACCGACAAGGGTGTCGTTTCCTGCGATTATCTGCTTCACGCACCTCTCCTGGCGGCACATTCTATCGATTTTCAACATTTGGATGGTGGAATCTTGACTCAAGGAATTCTGCCTGCACTGCCGAGAAGAGTGAGCGAAGCGATACCTTCAATCCCCATTCCAAAATCCAAAATCAAATAAGTTGATATTAACGGAACGTTTTTTAACAGTCATCATTTCCGTTATCTGTAATTGCCCGGGCTCATTTTGATTGACACAGCCGCACGGTTTTTTTAGTTTTAAGATCGAACAGAGGGAAAGGGCGTATTACCACATCAACCATATCGAACCACACACAGGCGATACGGTTTCTGCCGATAAAACGGACAGTCATCGGTGACTTCATTTTCAAGGGAAAAACACCGAACGGCATTCGTCTGCCCATTTTACTCCTCGTTCCCAACCCCGCGATCCATGGAGGACCAGCGGTTTTGGTAAAAACCAATCATCGGAGTCATCTCATGTATTATAGAACCGCTATCAGTCTGATCATGTTGTCGGTAACAACCCTGACCCTCGGTTGCGATAAAATCGGACCGGGAAATACCGCCTCATCGCCGACCGGCTCAGCCAAGCTCGCGGTGGCGGAAACGCGTTTCTCTCCCCAACCGGAGATTCACGAAGTCATGGGCACCGTTCGTGCGCAAACCAGCAGTATCATCGCCAGTCAATTGATGGGCACGGTCGTGAACATCCTCGTGAAGGAGGGACAGCCCGTCGATGCGGGGGAACTCCTGATTGAACTCGACCGGCGCCAGGTTTCCGCTCAACTGCAACAGGCCGAAGCGGTCCTGTCAGAGGCCCACCAGGGCAAGGCCGCCGCCGATTCCGCACTGCTGTCCGCCCGGGCCGGGGCTGAGCTGGCCCGCACCAACGACACCCGATATACGGCCATGCTCGCGGAGCAGGCCGTTACCCCGCAGGAGGCCGATGCGATCAGTGCAGGAAACCGGCAGGCCCAGGCGGCCTTGGAGCAGGCCGAAGCCATGGCGGCCGCCGCCCGCAGCAGGGTTGAACAGGCCCGAGCCGCTGTGGCCGGCGCCCGTGTGTCCAGTGGTGATGCATCTGTAAAAGCGCCCTATAAAGGCATCATTACCGCTAAGCTGGTCGATGTCGGCGATCTGGCAACTCCGGGAATGCCGTTGCTGAAAATCGACCAGACGGAAATATACACAGTTGAGTTGGACATACCCGAGACTCTCATTCAAAACATCCGTATCGATGCAATTGTGTCGGTCCAGGTTCCGGCCGCCAAGGGAGCATTGTTGGACGGCAAAGTAGAGACGATTGTACCGGCCGCCGACACCAAGAGCCGCTCTTTCTTGGTCAAAGTCCGGCTGCCGGATACACCCCACGTAAAATCCGGTATGTTCGCCCGGGTGGCCATACCCCTCGGGACAGAAAGCATGATGCTGGTGCCCTCGACGGCGGTTGTCCATGAAGGGCAACTGACCGGCATTTTCACCCTGGATGACGATCATAAGGCACGGTTCCGTCTGCTGAGGACCGGACGGAAGATCGGGGATTCCATGGAAGTCCTCTCCGGGTTGACGGAGGGGACACGTTATGTTGTCTCACCGCCACCGGGATTCAAAGATGGGACCAAGGTGGAGGGAGTGTCTTCATGAGGACGACATACGGACCGGCCGGTAAAATGGCCAAATTTTTCATCGACTCGAAGCTCACCCCCCTGGTGATCGTCGCCTCCATTCTGCTTGGTGTGGCGGCCGTCATTGCCCTGCCCCGTGAGGAGGAGCCCCAGATCATCGTTCCCATGATCGATGTCTTCGTGCAGATGCCGGGTGCCAGCGCCAAGGAAGTCGAACAACGCGTCACCAGCCCTATGGAGAAACTGCTGTGGGAGATCCCCGGCGTGGAATACGTTTACTCGACTTCGAGCCCGGGTACGGTCGATGGTGGTGGTCCGCTTTTTCGTCGGCGAGGATGAGGAAAGGTCGATCGTGCGGCTCCAATCGAAATTGATGGCCAACATGGACCGGATCCCCTGCTGTGTCACACCACCCTTGATAAAGCCGCGCTATATCGACGATGTCCCCATCCTGTCGTTGACTCTCTGGAGTGACAGTGCCGACCACTATATGTTGCGCCGGGTAGCGGCAGAGGTTGAGACCCTGGTCAAACGCGAGAAGAATGTGTCCATAACCAGTCTGATCGGCGGGTATCGACGGCAGGTAGAAGTCAACCTGGATCCGGTGCGCCTGGCGGCTTACGGCCTGTCCGAGCAGCAGGTGACCAACCTTGTTTGGGCGACCAATCAGGAGGCTGATGCCGGCAGTTATCCATCGCCGGTCGATGGCCAGGTCCGGGTTCATACCGGGAGATTTCTGCGGAATGCGGCCGATGTCGGCCGTGTGGTCGTCAGCGTTCACAACGGCCGACCGGTTTACCTGCGGGATGTTGCCGATATAACGGATGGTCCGGCGGAACCGGATCAATACGTTTTCTACGGCACTGGACCGGCATCACATGAAGAGCACTTTTCCGGAAACGCAGAAAAATCCGATCGGAGCGTTTTTCCGGCAGTGACCCTGACGGTGGCCAAGCGCAAGGGGACCAATGCCATCAGCGTTGCCGGAAAAGTACTCGACCGCATCGAGGACGCCCGTGGCTCGGTGATACCCGACAATATCCATGTGTCCGTGACCCGTAATTATGGCGAAACGGCCGAAGAGAAGTCGAACGAGCTTCTTTACCATATGGTGATCGCTATCGTGTCGGTGACCCTGCTCATCTGGTTCACGCTGGGACGACGTGAATCCGGCGTTGTGGCCCTGGCGGTCCCCGTCACGCTGGCGCTGACCCTGGCGGTGTTTTATATCTACGGGTACACTCTCAACCGGATTACCCTTTTTGCCTTGATCTTTTCCATCGGTATCCTGGTAGACGACGCCATCGTGGTTGTGGAGAATATCGTGCGGCACTACCGCCTGCCCGAGAATCAGGGCCGCCCGCGCATCCAGGTGGCCCTGGAAGCGGTGGACGAAGTGGGCAACCCTACCATTCTGGCCACTCTGACCGTCATCGCCGCCATCCTGCCGATGGCCTTCGTTGGCGGACTCATGGGCCCTTACATGCGCCCCATACCGGTGGGGGCCTCGGCCGCCATGGTGTTTTCGTTGATTGTGGCGTTTATTGTCACACCCTGGGCGTCTGTGCGCCTGATTCGGCACGAAGGGCATCATGGAGAGGCGGCCGCGGGGGAGGGCCATGGGGAAGAGGACTGGGCCACACGACTCTATCGGCGGGTCATGGATCCCTTGATCCACCGGCCCTTGTGGCGCTGGTCATTCCTGATCTCGGTGGTGGTATTGTTACTGCTGGCGTGCGCCCTGGTGGCATTTGGCCTGGTACGCGTCAAAATGCTTCCTTTCGACAACAAGAGCGAGTTTCAGGTCATCATCGATATGCCGGAAACCGCCACCCTGGAGCAGACGGCGGCTGCCGCCCTCGAAATGGGAGAATATCTCAGGACGGTCAACGAGGTGACCGATGTCCAGATTTATGTTGGCACTTCCGGCCCCTTCAATTTCAACGGGTTGGTGCGTCATTACTATTTACGGCAAGGAGCCCAGGTCGCCGATATTCAGGTCAATCTGGCAGCCAAAGGTCATCGCAAAGAGCAGAGTCATCAAATAGCCAAGCGCGTGCGACCGGCCCTTCAGCGCATTGCCGACCGCTTCGGTGCCCGGGTCAAAGTGGCCGAAGTGCCTCCCGGTCCCCCCGTTTTGTCGACCCTGGTGGCTGAAGTGTATGGTCCGGACTATGAACGACAGCGTGAACTGGCCCTTCAGATCCGTCAGGTTTTCGAAGATACTCCCGGGGTGGTGGATGTGGACTGGTTCATGGAGGAAAACCAGGTTCGCTATGAGTTGACACCGGATGAAGAGAAAGCCGCCCTGAGCGGAATTAGTGTGACCCAGATCAACCAGGCGCTCGAAACGGCCCTCAAAGGCAAGACCGTAGGCCTATTGCACCAGCCGGCCGAGAAAGAGGACGTTCAGATCCTCTTCCGTTCCCAACTGGCGGCCCGGGCCGGTATCGGCCGCCTGGAGGAGATCAGGATCCCTGTTGCCGACGGCCGCCTGGTTTCTCTTGCGAACCTGGTGACCTCGCGTCGAACCGACAGTGAGCGCAGCATCTACCACAAGAATCTCATGCCGGTGGTGTACGTCATCGGAGACGTGGCCGGCGTTAAGGAGAGCCCTGTCTATGCCATTCTCGAGATGTACCGCAAAATAGAAGACATCTCCGTTCCCGAGGGTTACGGGATTGTGCAGCATACCGCCGACCTGCCCGGCAGCGATCGGCGTTTTGCCATGAAGTGGGACGGTGAATGGCATATCACCTATGAGGTTTTCAGGGATCTGGGTATCGCTTTCGGGGTGGTTCTGATTCTCATTTTTGTTTTGGTGGTTGGCTGGTTCCAATCCTATTCCACACCGATGGTCATCATGGTAGCGATTCCGTTTTCCCTGATCGGGATTCTACCGGCCCACTGGATGATGGGGGCCTTCTTTACGGCGACGTCGATGATCGGGTTCATTGCCGGGGCCGGCATCGTCGTGCGCAATTCGATCATCCTGGTCGACTTCATCGAGTTGAGGATTCAGCATGGTGTTCCTCTCGACCAGGCCGTGATCGATGCCGGTGCGGTGCGCTTCCGTCCCATGATGCTCACAGCCGCTGCCGTGGTGGTTGGGGCCTCGGTGATCCTTTTCGACCCGATTTTCCAGGGGCTGGCCATTTCCCTGATGGCCGGTGAAGTCGCCTCCCTGCTGTTTTCGCGCATGACCGTGCCGATTCTCTACTTTTTGGATAAACGCTGGGAGCAGAGCCACCTTCATCACGGCGAAGACAAGGCGACCTCCTCTCAAGCGTAACATGAAAAGTTTTTTCAGTAAGTAAATGCCAATTAAAATGCCTTCTTTCCATTCACCAGAGAAGCGCCGTCAAGCCAGTATTCGAAAAAATCTGGAACTCAGAGCCAGCATTCTGCAGGCCGTCCGACAGTTTTTCATCGCCAACGGCTACCTGGAAGTGGAAACACCGATCCGCATCCCCGCACCGGCGCCCGAAACCCATATCGACGCTCAAGCGTCGGGGTCGTGGTACCTGCAAACCTCGCCCGAGCTGGGTATGAAGCGGCTGCTGGCGGCAGGGTACCCGCGGATCTTTCAGATCTGTAAATGCTTCCGCAAGAATGAGAGAGGTCGGCGACATCTGCCGGAGCTCACCATGTTGGAGTGGTACACTGCCGGACATGACTATACCGACATGATGACCCAGTGCGAGGCCCTGATCACTGCCGTGGCCGACCGTCTGGATTCGAGCGGGGCCCTGCGTTACCAGGGGCGGCGGATCGATCTTTCGCTGCCGTGGCCGCGCATAACCGTTTCACAGGCATTCGAGCGATGGGCCGGCCTGTCCGTCGAGCGGGCCATGGCGGCGGATCGCTTCGAAGAAGTGCTGGCCCTGGAGATCGAACCGCAACTCGGCGTCGAAATTCCGGTGTTTATCTATGACTACCCTGCGCACCTCGGTGCTCTGGCAAGGCTGAAACCCAAGAATTGCGCACTGGCCGAGCGTTTCGAGCTTTACATCGGCGGAATCGAACTCTGCAATGCGTTCACGGAACTGACCGACCCCAAAGAACAGCGCGACCGTTTCGAGAAGGAAAGAGAGTCACGCTGCCAAGCGGGCAAACCGGTATACCCCATGCCGGACCGGTTTCTGGCGGCCCTCGAAGACATGCCGGCGGCCGCCGGAAATGCTTTGGGCATCGACCGGCTGGTGATGCTTTTTGCGGATTCGGCTCAAATCGACGATGTGGTGGCTTTTACGCCGGAGGAGTTGTGACTCGTATTCAGGAGGTTGTTTTCCTGCCCGATCACACGGGTTTCAGCCGTTTTTCAACTCCGCGTACCTGAAGCAGTGCATCAGATGGTCGTTGACAATGCCGCCGGCCTGGAGAAAAGAGTAGCAGATGGTGGTGCCGACGAAAGAAAAGCCCTCGTTCTTCAAGGCCTTGCTGACCGTATCGGAAAGCGTGGTATGGGCGGGGATGTCCTCCAGTTCTTTCCAGTTGTTGTGAATGATCCTGCCGCCCGTGAAAGACCAAACAAAATCGTCGAACGAACCGTATTTTTCCTGCAGGCTAAGAAATGCCTTGGCATTTTTCACTGCGGCCTGGATCTTCAACCGGTTGCGGATAATGGCCGGATTCTGGCGGGCTTTTTCGAGCGCTTTTCCCGACATGCGGGCCACCTTGGCAGGATCGAAGTCCCGGAACACCTTCCTGAACGCTTTCCGTTTATGCAGCACCGTCTTCCACGACAGGCCGGCCTGGAACGCATCGAGCACGATGTATTCAAACCAGCGTTGATCGTCGTGGATCGGCACGCCCCATTCCTCGTCGTGGTAGTGCCGCATTAATTCATCGTTTCCCATCCATCCGCAGCGCGGTCGATCATCGAAGGTCATCGCATCATCCTTTCTTCAGGTCTGCTGCTGGGCCGGCCTGATCATTAACGCAATCTGAAAGATATATTTGCCTTTCTTCTTCAGAAAACTTCTCGATGGCATAGCGCAGCATCGTGCGCGGCATTTCCCGGGAGTGTTTATTCAAAAAGTCCCTCTCCACCGCCAGGTCGCGCTTGCCGATCTCCCTCAGCATCCAGCCCACCGCCTTGTGAATCAGGTCTTCTTCATCCGTTAACAGCATGCGGGAGACATCCAGAGTGGTGTCATAGTCATTGGTTTTGATCATGGGAAAGGTCGAAATTACCGCGATCCGCCGTTCCCAGGGGTTTCTCGATCCGGCCAGTCGATAGATCGGTTTCTTGTTTTTATCGGCCAAGTAAGCGCCGACGATGTGACCGGCGGAACTGTCCACAAGGTCCCAGTTGTTGATATACTCAGTATGTTTCAAATAGAGCTCGTAAATCTTCTTTTTTTGGTCAGACATTGCTTTGGAGAATTTACCCACCAGAATAAAGAGGGCCACCAGGCGCTCCTCATGGAAGGCGGACCTCAAGAGTCGCAGCGTTTCCATAAGGGGTGTATGGGAGAATTCTCTGGCTTTTTTTCGAAGCACCGGAACGCGAATGCCCAGAAATCTGTCCCCTTCACCGTATTCGCCGGGCCCGGTTTTAAAAAATCGTGCGGAGTGAGCCGCGATGTCGGGATTCCCGAGATCGGTAAGCGCAGCATGAATTTTCTGAGCGGTCATCCGGACCGGTCGATTGGGCAATTTACCCCTCCCTGGCTGTTGCGGTTGGATCGCCCGCCACAAAGATTATCAAAATCAATTTCGCTGGAGTCGACCTCCGGCCATGTCATCCGACGATATGCAAAGCGAAATAGGGGACTAGCACGAAAAGCAGCGTTCCCATTTTGAAAGAGGCCATACCTGCGTAGTGAATCGTATCGAAGGTTTCGACGGATAACTTGAACCATTTGCTGTGCAGACGATACGTCCAGTCATGGGCCAGGGTGATGAAAATAAACCACCAGAATAGAAGCCCGATATTCATTACGGCGCACCAGGCCAGGACTTTTCTTACGATTTCAATTGTCATGGTTCCTCCTCGTTGATGATTATAGTTTACAATTCCTGAAAGTGGATAAACAATGCCAAGCCGCTGAATACCATGATAATCCCCAAAATGGCGATTCCGTTGGGCAGGGGAGAGCTCAGAAGCAGTATTTCGCCTGTCATCGCGAAGACAACCTCACTGGATTGGGTCGCGTCGACAGCCGCCAGCTCACTGGCTCTTCGAGATTTACTGCGTGCAAACAAAAAAAGACTGGTGGCGATTATACCGGAGAAGAGCGCGACCAGGGCCGTGTTGAAAAGTTGTCCGGAAGACGGCGGCGGTGGAGCCATTACCAGGATGAGCACACCCCAGAAAGGCAACGACCCGATGGAGAGCAACAATACCTTGTTGAACGGGTTATCGATGTAAGGGCTCTGAATATCGGGCAAAGCCTTGTTGCCGTTTCTGGCCTCCCACACCAGCTGATTGCCGATCGGATAACAGAAAGCAGCGATAAGAACCGGCAAGCCACCCATGAAAACCCCTTTTAAATCGGTGGTGTCCACATGGCTCAGGTTGACCATCAGAACACCGGCGAACACGATGAGGGAGAAAATCCAGGTCTTTTTGGGAAATGATCTCCCGAAACAGAGCAGAACAAAAAGGCTGGCGATGATGGTCAGTTGCCATGTCGTGGCGATGACCCATCCCGGCGCATGGTCGGCACTGAAGCAGATGAGGGCATAGAAGCAGCCGAAACCGATGCTGCCTGCAATCATCCAAAATCCCCAGTGGCGTCGAAAGAGCCGAAAAATAAGGCGCGGAGCGTTGGCCCCTTGAAAGATAGGGCAACTTAAACCCAGAAACAGGGTCATGTACACATATCGCAGGCAGGCCGACCATACCCAGTGGCCTCCCTCCAAACTCATTACCCGGTTCAAAATGAATGTCGAGCTAAAGAACATGCCGGAGAGAAGTCCGATGGCAATGAGTTTTATCATTATTCTTTGATTTCTTTAATACCTCTGGCCAAAAGCAGGGCGTTGACAAACGAGCTGAACATCGACGTGACGCAGTAGAATTCGACCTAAAATAAATACTTAGAACAGTTTGTCGGCGGGAGCGGGCAATACGACAGCTTGACGAATGAGTTTTCTCATTGTTCTACTCCTTCGAGATTTGACGCTTTCTATCGACAATCACAGGTGCGGTTACCCGTTTAACCAAATTTCATCGTTTCAATTTTGAGGTGTTTTTGAATTTTGACCTCAGTGACGGACAGATGCGACAGTCCGAGCTGAAGATCGGTTGTGAGTCGTCAAAATTTAGGAGAGGATAAAACCCCACATAAGGTTTTTAATATATTTTGTGGGATGACGAAATTATGCTTTTCAGCTTTTTTTAGATTTCTTATCTTTTTTCTCCTTGCGTTTTTCTTTCAATGTTTTTTCTGATTTTTTCTTGACTGTTTTCTGAGCGTCTCTTCCTTTAGCCATGGGTTCCCCCTCTGTGTTGGTTGTTTTAATGTTTATTTTGATAAATATTTTTTAGGATATATTTCCATTAAAAACATTGATGTCGATTATATTCCGTTTGAAGGAATGTGTTTAGCATTTTAACAATAGCCTAAATTCGTCTATGCTATAGACTTCCTTGATGGCACTCATAGGAATGCGATTCAGTTCATGATTAAATATTGCGAGATTCACATAAACAAGCCCACCCCCTGAAGAAATTCTGTATTTGAATTGAAAGGCGAGATCGTTCAGTTTATGCCAAAAAGCTGAGGTTCTCTGCGAGTAGTGCAATTTTCATTTAGCCAGGCGGCAATATTCTTCCACATTCTGTCTTCCATAACCCTAGCACCTGTGGGACAGTTTTTAATACAAGCACAACAGCGAATGCATAGTTCGATTTTAGTTGTCACGCTCCCTTTAATTGAAATGGCAGAAGTTGGACATGAACTGGCACACGTACCGCAAATGGTGCAGGTATCTTCTTTGGTTACTGGTGAAACAGCCATAGATTTTGCTCCGCTTGCTTCATATGGAAATCTTCCTGGAATTTCCAAATCAATTTGGGTCCCAGGTGATTGCAGTGAATTGATCCTATTTTTAATCCTTTCTCCAAAACCAATAGCCTTTTGAACATCTAGACTATCTGGACGACCGTTTGCGATGGGTATATCCTTTGATGCAAAAGAGTGCTCTCCAATAAAAGCACCAGCGACAAATGGATTAAAGCCTAACTCAGTTGCAAGATGTCTAAATTCCAACAGTGCATCTTCAAACTCTCGGTTTCCATAAAGAACGATGAGAATCGCTAAGGTCTTTCTAGCTTTTATCTGTTTGAATCGCTTGATGGCATCAACTGGCAAACGACCGCCATAAACAGGTGCGCCTAAAATTGCCAGTTCATCTGAGAAGGTTGATATCGCATATTGAGTTGTTTCAGGAAGTGTCAGATTTATATGTTCGAAATTTTCAACATCAATACCTTTTGCGATAGCTTCCAAGACTTTTTTTGTGGTTCCAGTCGGTGAAAAATATATAAGTTTTAACCGTTTAATTTCCATGATAAGTTCCTCTTTTTTCCAGCTATGACAGATGCTTAAAATTAGAAACAGTTGCCCAAGGTCCGGCCTCAGGCGTGAGGGAACCGAGTCGCCTGAAGGTCGATGTCAGTGCTTTTTTCTAATTTTTCACAGAGCCAAAATAGATCGTCCTTATTTATAGTGATACCACCAATTGCCGTCGTTTTCTCTGTCTACAGTTTCCTGAGACTCGATATCGAAATGCACATGTTTCCTGGCATTAATTGGCCAAGAAAGTAGATATTAAGTGTTAAACAAACTCCCACCAGTATGAAACAAATTTTTTGTTCTGTAAATTCATCTTTTCATTTCCGTTATCTTGCCTCACGGGCGCTCTTGTCGTTTTCTACGGCCTGAGGTATCCTATCGGTATTGGGGCATTTCCCATTTAAGTGGTGCGTTTTCAGGTCGAGAGGCCTGACTTCGCCATTATAGCTTGAGAAATGTGGCTGTTCCGACTATGTCTATGGACCGACGGCAAGCAAGATCCCTGTGGCGAATAGAGGGTGGCGTTAGGTAGTGTCCATCCATAAATGGCCTTTTTTACGCTGGTTTGTGGTCTCCGCAGGTTTACGGCCCCCGCTATAACGCAGCGGAATTTCGTGGCCTTACTGAAAATGAATAGGGACTCAACTTGCACTGCAAAAAAAATCTCATTTATAAATCAGACACTCAATAGTGCCATGACCCATTCGTGGATGGACAGGAAGGCCGCGGTGGGCCGCAGGGGCGACGATGGGGAAGAAAATCGATAAATCAAAAACTGATCGGAAGAATCAGCCGACCGGCACCCTCGGTACCTTCGCCGGTGTGTTCACGCCCAGCATCCTAACCATCCTCGGCATCATTCTTTTCCTGCGCCTCGGATACGTGGTCGGCAGCGCCGGTCTGGGGCGGGCGCTTTTGATCCTGGCTTTGGCCAACGGCATATCGCTACTGACCTCGTTTTCCCTGTCGGCCATCGCTACCAATCTGCGGGTCAAGGGCGGTGGCGATTACTACCTGATATCTCGCACTCTCGGGCTGCAGTTCGGCGGCTCGATCGGCATCGTGCTCTACCTGGCCCAATCGGTGTCGGTCGCCTTTTACTGCATCGGCTTCGGGGAGGTCGTCGCCGAACTGACCGGCAGTCAGTGGCCGTACATGGCCCAGGTCATTGCCGCTGCAGCGGTGGCGTTCCTGTTCATCTTCGCATGGTTGGGCGCCGATTGGGCCACTCGGTTCCAGTACGTGGTCATGGCGATTCTGGGAGCGGCCCTGGCGTCTTTTTTTATCGGCGGCATCGGTCGTTGGGACGGCAGCCTGTTGGCCACCAGCTGGTCGGCGCCTTCCGGCGGGCCGGGTTTCTGGGTGATCTTTGCCATTTTTTTCCCTGCGGTCACAGGCTTTACCCAGGGGGTGAGTATGTCCGGTGATTTGAAAGATCCTGGGCGCAGTCTGCCGACCGGCACCTTTGCCGCCGTGGGTCTTTCCATCGTGGTCTACTTCCTATCGGCAATTCTGCTGGCGGCCGCTCTGCCCCAGGCCACCCTGACCCAGGATTACGGCGCCATGGGGCGCGTGGCCCTTTTCCGGGGCCTGATTACCGCCGGGGTGGTCGCTGCCACACTTTCCTCCGCCATGGCCTCGTATCTCGGCGCCCCCCGGATTCTGCAGTCCCTGGCCACGGACCGCATTTTCCCCGCGCTGAACCCTTTTGCCAAGGGCTATGGCCCGGCGAACAATCCCCGGCGCGGCGTGCTTCTGACGACCGTGATCGCCTTCGGCACCATCGGTATCGGGCAACTGAACCTAATCGCCCCCTTGGTCTCGATGTTCTTTCTCATTTCATACGGGCTACTCAATTACGCCACCTTTTATGAGTCCCGGTCGGAAAGCCCATCATTTCGACCGCGGTTTCGCTGGTTCGATTACCGCGCCAGCCTGGTGGGCGCCCTGGCCTGCCTGGGCGCCATGCTGGCGATTGATCCGGTGCCGGGGGCAGCGGCGCTGGTCATCCTTTATGCCATTTACCTTTACCTGAAGCAAAAAGCCAAGTCTCCCCGGTGGGCGGACAGCCGGCGCTCGTACCACATGCAAAGAATCCGGGTGCATCTTCTGGAGGCTGCCGCAGAGCCGGAACACCCCCGGTATTGGCGGCCGCAGCTTCTGGTCTTTGCCGATGAGTCCCTACAGAGGCAGTTTCTCCTGCGATTTGCCGCCTGGATCCAGGGCCGAAGCGGATTTACGGCTGCCGTGCGAATACTCACCGGACAAACGGTACGATTGAGAAAAGAGAAGCAGACCGCCGAAGACGAATTGAAGGCCGACATTCGCGAAAGTGGCCTCGAGGCTTTTCCTTTGGTTGTGCTGGCCGGCGACCGAAAGGACGCGGTTCAGGTTCTGGTGCAGTCTTTCGGCATCGGCCCTCTGCACGCCAATACCGTGCTTTTGAACTGGGTCAATGACATTCCCGATTCCCCGGAGCACATCATGGGGGCGGTTTACGGCCGCAGCCTCAGGGAAGCCTATCGATTCGGGTGCAACCTGATCATTATGGATGCCACCGACGAGGAGTGGAAGGCGTTGAAAGAAATACCGGCGGGAAAACGCCGGATCGATGTCTGGTGGCAGGATGACGCCACCGGCAACCTCATGCTCCTTCTGGCTTATTTGATTACCCGCAGCGTGGAATGGGAAGGCGCGACGATTCGGATGCTGGCGGCGGGGTACGGCGGCAAGGCCGATGATCTGACTCAAGAGGCGCTGCAGCAGAGACTTGATGACGTGCGCATTAACGCTGTTCCTGCGGTTGTCGACACGCTCGATTCCCATACGGTGATCGAGACCTCCCGCGATGCGTCGCTCGTATTTCTTCCAATGCGGATTCAAGATTTACATACGATCCGCGCGATCGACTCTTCACCGGAGGACCTCTTCGGGCACCTGCCGCTGACGGCACTGGTGCTGGCGGCTGAAACCATCGAGTTGGATGCCGAACCCGAGCAAGGTGAGGCCGCAGAGCGCGCCAATGCCCTCGACGCCCTTTCCGATGCGGAAAAGCGGGCGGAAAAGGCTCAGAAGGAAGCAGAAAAAGCCGCTACGGCCGCTCAAACTTTGACCGACAAACTCAATCAAGTTCAGTCATCCGTTGCTTTGCAGGAGAACGAATCGGCACTGGTCAACCTCATGGCTGATATCCGCAAAGCCGAGGACGAGCTGGAGGCAAAAAAACGGCGGCTGGCGAAGGAAAAATCCAAGGCAGAGACGGCCGCTCGGGAGGCGGAGGCCATAGGTGCCAAAGAGCCGGAAGTGCCGTCGGATCAGGAAGAGAATTAAATTGAATGTTTCATGAATATTCATCAGCTGGGCGCAAAGCCGGCTCAACGACTCCACCCAGGGCTATCGCCATGGTCCGCTATGTGTCCTCTAAAGCCATTTTTTCCTTTTGAACCACGTCACCATCCCGACAAAGACCAATATCAGCAGAACCCAGAGAGTGGGGTAGGCATAATGCCACTTGAGTTCCGGCATATACTCGAAGTTCATCCCATATATTCCGGCAATAAAGGTCAGGGGAATGAAAATCGTGGCCACGATGGTCAGGACTTTCATGACTTCGTTCATCTTGTTGCTGGTTGTCGACAGGTAGATATCCAGCAGGCCGGAAAGAACGTCGCGAAAAGATTCGATGGTGTCAATGACATGGATCGTGTGGTCGTAAATATCGTTAAAGTAAACACGCACGGCACTGTCGATAAGGGGGGATTCTTCTTTGATCAGCCGGTTCAACAGCTCCCGAATCGGCCAAACCTGTTTCCTCATGAAGATGATGTCCCTTTTCAGGGCATAGACGTGCTGCAAGCTGGCCGGTGTGGGATCGGAAAGCAACGCCTGCTCCAGCACTTCAATTTTTTCTCCAAACGCCTCGAGGATGATGAAGTAGTGGTCGACCACCGCATCGATCAGGGCATAGGCCAGATAGTCGCTGCCGGCACTACGGATGCGCCCTTTACCTTTTTTGATCCGTTCGCGCACCGGCGTCAGCACGTCCCCGGGAATTTCCTGAAAAGAGATCAAAAAATTGGACCCCAGAATCAGGCTGACCTGCTCGGATTCGATATGCTGCAATGTCGCGTCGTAGTAAAGCATTTTGAAAACAATGAAGATGTAGTCGTCGAACTCCTCGATTTTCGGTCGATGACCGGTATTGACGATGTCTTCGAGGGTCAATGGGTGGATGGCGAAATGGCGACCAGCGGTTTCGATTAATTCGAGGTCATGCAGACCGTCGATGTTGATCCAGGTGACGGTGGGCAGAGCCTTAAGCGGCAAGGCCTCCTCGATGGTAGTGATTTCTTTTTCGAGGAAGCGATCCGGAGCGTAATCGATGATTGTGACACGGCTTTTTTCGAACTTCCTGTCGCCGACGGAAATGAGGGTGCCCGGTGATGTCCCCGGTTTCTTGGAGGGCCTTTTGATAAATCGCTTGAGTGACCGCGATTCTTTTTTTCCTTCACGCTTCCGGCTATCAGTCGTTTTCTTTTCCATTGCTCCTCCTATGCTACCGTTGATTCAATACTCGGTCAGGGCTGAAGAGATTTAATAAGTGCAAGGCTCTTTTGCAATAGGTCGATGGAGGAGAGAATCAATTTTTTTTCAGTGTCGATGAGTTTTTGTTCCTGCGCCTCGTGGGTAATAAGGCTATGGTTGATCTCGATCTGGCGATTCATGATGGAGATTTGTTGAATCGAGGTTTCGAGGCTCAACTTTCTCACCGCGTAGAAATGCTTGCGGTTTTTATCCCTGAGCTCCATGAACAGCGTCAGCAGGTCGTTTTCGTATTCACAGATGGCGCTGATGGCCGACAGGGTCAGAAACGAAGACAACCAGAGGTTTTTTTGCTCGTCGTAATTCGCATTGGCCTGCCCGAGGGCCATCATGCGGTTCTTGATGTCTTCAAGCTGGTCGATGTTTCGACTCAACGCGGCTGTAATCTCGTCCATTTGCTGCTGAGCTTCGGCAAAGTTCGCCGCTGAATCCTCGGAAAAGGCCACCGTAGAAAAAAAAAGGCCTGTGGTGAGGATCAAAAGGATAATCGATAGGAATTTATTCATATTCAGTTTTTGATAGAGCGGCTAAGAAATGAGGATAAAATTGTTGAAAGGACGCCTTTTTGATATCTCTATATCCGGCAGGTCCGCTCATATTGAAATGGATCGTGTGCATCCAACCAGCAGACAGAGCCCAAAAATTATATACGCAATCCTCCCGACTGTCAAACCCGGCCAGATTCTCGTCAGTTGCCGGCAGTTTTTTGGGGCGGGTGTGCAGAGAGGTGGAACATGCCATGAAAAATAAAGACCTTCCGGTCACTAAAAGGCCGCTTTTCTGGTGGGTTTTTGCAGGTGATCTGAGGTTGCAGATCCTGTTGATCATTGTCATCCTGTTCACCGTCGTTGTCAGGGTCGTGCCGCTCGAGATGCAGAAGCGGATTATCAATGAGACCATCAAGCTGCAGCAGGTCAAACTGCTTTTTGTCTATTGCGGAATCTACCTTTTTGGCGTTGTGATTGCCGGCGGCCTCAAGTATCTGATCAGCATCATTCAGACAAAAATCGGCCAGCAGGCCACGATGGAGATGCGCCGCCAGCTGTACGATCACATTCTCAGGCTACCGTTGAGCTTTTTCAAGAAAACACAGCCGGGAATGGTCGTTACGTCCCTTCTGAACGAGGTGGCGGCTGCCGGGGATTTCATCGGCCAGGCCATCGCCGTTCCGATAACCAACATTCTGACATTACTAGTTTTTTCGGGCTACCTATTCTGGCTCAATCCGTTGCTGGCAGCCGCCTCTTTGATTATTTATCCGGTAGTTCTGTTTGTTCTCCCTCGATTGCAGAAAGGGGCCAATATGGCTAACAAGCAGCGGATCGACAAGTCCCGCGAACTGTCCAATAGAATTGCGGAAACCGTTAGTGGATTAATGGAAATTCATGCCCACGGTGCCCACCGTATCGAGGCCCGCAAGTTCAGTGACGCCGTCCAGGACCTGCAGAAGATTCGAGTTGTCTGGAATCTTTACCGATTCGGCGTCAAGGCCAGTATCAATTTTTTTAACAGTCTGAGCCCGTTTTTCATTTTTATCTTTGGCGGGTACCTGGCCATAAACGGGCGACTCGACATTGGCGCCCTGGTCGCTTTCCTTTCGGCTCAGGAAAAACTCTTCACTCCCTGGAAGGAGATGATTGACCTTTATCAGGACTATCAGGATGCATCGGTGAGCTACTACCGTACTATGGAATATTTTGATGCACTACCCGAACACCTTTTCGATTCCGAGAAACGATTGCCCTTAGAGTTGGAGAACCGCATCGAGGTGGACGACCTCTCCCTGATGGTTGATAATGGACTAAAGTTGTTGGATAAAATTTCAATACAAATAGAACCCGGAAAGGCGTTTGCCCTGGTGGGGCCGTCCGGCAGCGGAAAAACCACCTTGGTTCACTGCATAAGTCAGCTTATCAGTTATTCCGGTGGAAGCATCCGCCTTGGAGGAGAAGAAGTTGCTGAATTGACCAAAAAAGATGTGGCCCACAACATCGGATTTGTTTCTCAGGACCCGTATATATTTAATGGCACCTTTCAGGAGAACCTGCTTTATGCCTGCACGGCTGAGATCAATTCGAAAGATGAAGGCGTTGCATCGGGGATGCCGACACTCGACGATATGATCGAGGTTATCCAGCAAACCGGTATTTTTGCAGATGTTCTGCGGTTTGGACTGAATGCGACCCTGGACCCTGTGCGCCACAAGGAACTGGTGCCGCGTATTTTGAGAATTCGAAAGAAATTCCAGCGCCTGAGTTCAAGTGAGATCGGCGAGCATGTCGAGTTTTTTATAAAGGAGCGCTATCTCTACTACTCAAGCGTTGCCAGTAATATTACTTTCGGGTTTGCTCAGCACCAGGTTTTCAAGGAAGAACACCTACAGGGAAACGAGTATTTTAGTAAATTCTTGCGTGACTCTGGGCTGTATGGACCGTTGCTGGATTTGGGGGCGAAAATTTGCCACAGTTCCAACGATATTTTCGGAAGCATGTCACCGGATGAATTTTTCCTTGGGGCGGCTCCGTTTGAGCCGGAGGAATTCGATGATATCAGGCGGATAGCGGGACTACTTGGAGAGTCACTTCCTGAAACCCTCCCAGTAGCGGAACAGCGTAAATTGCTTCAACTGGCGCTGCGCTTTGTGCCCATGAGGCACAAAATGGTGGGCATGCCCAGACCGCTCATACGCTTGATTCTTAAGCAGAGACCTCTTTTTAAAAAGAAAATAACAGTGGAAGAACCGGGCGCATTTACCTTTTTCCACAAGCGTATCTATTTGTATTCAATGTCTATTTTGAATAATGTATTTTTTGGCCACATGAAAAGCACCAATCCCGGGGCCGATGAAGTCATCCACGAGCGAATCGTTCACCTTTTGATCGAGGAGGAATTGTTGGAGGCGGTGCTCGAGATCGGTTTGCAGTTCCAAGTCGGTTCGAGAGGTGACCGGCTTTCGGGCGGTCAGCGACAGAAACTGGCGATTGCCCGGGTGCTCCTCAAAAAGCCACGAATTCTTATCCTGGACGAGGTAACTTCGGCCTTGGACAACAAATCCCAAACCCGGATTCAGGTGTTGTTGGAATCGCGTTTGAAAGGACAAACGACCGTAATTTCAGTCATTCACCGGTTGGACACTGTTAAGAACTACGACAAAATCGTGGTGTTGCGATCCGGCCAGGTATACGAATCAGGCACTTACGCCGAGCTCATGGAAAACCGCGGTTTATTCTATGAACTCGCCATGAGCGAACCAACCACCAAGCCATAGCTGTTTGGAGATTGGAGCCCGTGTTGATTCGATCTCAAGGACCTACGAATCGATAGAAAATATAGACAGCATAGACAATAACTGCCAGGGCGCCTTCCCAGCGATCCACTCGGGCCTTGCCCCCGCTGAACATGAAGGCAAACAGGAGCAGGCCGGTGAATATCGTCATAAAGACATCGATATTGTTGCCTAAATTGAAAGGCAATGGGGTGATCGTCGCCGTGACCCCTAGAACAAAGAAAATGTTGAAGATATTGGAACCGACGATGTTGCCAACAGCGATATCGGCCTTGCCCCTGTAGGCGGCCGTGGCCGATGTGGCCAATTCCGGCAGTGACGTTCCCACGGCCACGATACTGAGCCCCACCACCGATTCACTCAATCCAATGTGGGTGGCGATGGCGACCGCGCCACTTACAATCCATCTGCCGCCCAGGCATAGGCCCACCAGGCCACCGGCCAGGCGAAACAATGCCACGGGCGTGCTATGGGTTTTTGAAGGGACCTGTTCGGTGATGGACCCAATGCCGTTCGCGACCGTAAATGCATAGTAGAGAAAAACGATGAAAAAGCAGAGAAGCACCAGACCATCGCCACGGGAGATGGCTGATGTGCTTTGCTGGTCAATGAGCCAGTCATTGGCCAGCAAAGCAAACACGATTGCCGCCAATAGACTGAAAGGTATCTCCCGCCATACCGTTCCCCTGGTCACGGCCATAGGGCGGATAACGGATGCCACTCCAAGTACCAGCAGTGTGTTGGCGATGTTGCTTCCCAGGATGTTGCCGATGGCAAGATCACTGTTGCCTTTGATCGCTGCGGTAATATTGACGAAAAGTTCCGGGGCGGAAGTGCCGAAGGCCACCACCGTCATTCCGATGACAAGGTCGGAGATATCGAGGCGGCGAGCGATGGATGCGGCTCCGTCAATCAGTATGTCTGCACCTTTGATCAACAGAACGAAGCCGATTATCAACTCGACATATGGCCAGGCAATAGTCACGGATTGTCTCCGGCAGTGGTTCTCCTGGAGGGGATTCTGCCATTCGTTATAAAAAAACGCACAGTCAACCGCCTGTGCGTCAAAGTTGCCGTTCGTAAGGGCGATGGTGCCAACTGACTATTTTTAATTAGGATCGACGATTTTGTCAACTGTCACCGGAGACCAGATCGATATTTCAACTTGCTTTTGAAGCGTTCTGTGGATAAGAATTGATGATCCACTTGCAGTTCACTGGGCCAGTGGGCTATCAACTGATGAAGGACGCGGGGAAATGGAACTGATCAAAATAAGATTTGGCAATGACCCGGATTCCGATGAGACCTCAATCGAAAAAAACCTGTCGGATGTTTTTCGGACGTCAAACCCGTTGTTCCGATGTTCCGACTGCCTGTGGGTCCCCCCGATGGACATGGTCGAAACCGCGCAGGAGATTGTGATCATTGCCGAAATAGCCGGGGCCGATAAAGAGGACATGCAAGTCGAAATCACCCGCAAGGCCGTTAAGATCAGCGGACGGCGACGTGCCGTTACCCCGTCTTCCATGACGAACTACCGGTTGGCGGAAATTCATTACGGTAACTTTGAAAGAATTCTCTATCTCCCGGAACCCATCGATTCAGACAGGATCGACGCGACCTATTCAAAGGGGTTGCTATCCATCCGGCTGACCAAGATGCCGGAGGAGAAGCTCCGTAAACTACCGATAGCCGGCGAATAGCCTTAGATTTTAAAATCTTCTTTGTGGATATCGTATTTGAGCATGAGCTTGTTGAGTTGGCGGGGTGTGATGCCAGCCTCTGCCGCCGTTTTCTTCACTTTCCCGCGGTTGCGGGAAAAGAGTTCATTCAAATACTGCCTTTCGAAGTTTTCGACAACTGTCTTCCTGGCCTCCGCCAGGGTCGATTGAGTATCCAACGGAACTGCAACCGGTCCAGAGCCTCCCTTTTCGAACAATTCATCCGGAAAACTTTCCGGAGTTAAGACAGCAGAAGTCTCGAGTATATAGGCGCGTTCCACGAGATTCTCGAGCTCACGGATATTGCCCGGCCAGCTGTAATTGACCAGCATCTCTGTTACCAGAGGGTGGACGCCGCCAATGCCTTTGCCGTATTCACGGTTGAATTTTTTCAAAAACAGGGTCGTCAGGAACGCGACATCCTCATTTCTTTCCCGCAGGGGCGGCAGCCGAATCGGGAACACATTGAGCCGGTAGTAAAGATCCCGCCGGAAGGCGCCTTCTTCGCTCATCTGTTTGAGATCGGAATTGCTGGCCGCTATTATTCTGGCATCGGTTTCGATGGTCTCTTCGCCCCCGACGCGGCTGAACGTCCCGTCCTGAAGGACCTGCAACAGTTTGATCTGGGAAGCAGCGGTAATGGTGCCGACCTCGTCAAGGAAAATGGTACCGCCTCTGGCGATTTCGAACTTTCCCAATTTCTTGCGATGGGCGCCTGTAAAGGCCCCTTTTTCGTGGCCGAACAGCTCGCTTTCCAGAAGTGTATCCGGTATGGCACCGCAGTGGACGCTGATGAATTGCGCGCTTTTCCGGTTGCTGTGCAAGTGGATCAATCTTGCCACCATGCCTTTACCCGTGCCGGTTTCACCGGCCAGCATCACCGTCGCCTTGGTGCGGGCCACCGATTGGATCTTTTTGAACACCTCCTGCATGGCCGCATTGTCTGTATGCACGAGTTCCCGCGATTCAGCCTGCCAGAATTGATCCCGCAAGTATGCCAGTTCCAGGTTCTTGAGGGTGATGTTGGCGGCGGACTTGGCCACCAGTTTGACTTCTTCGGGATCCGGTGGGTAGGTGATGTAATTGGCGGCACCGGCCTTCAGGAACGTGAAAGCCTGCCGGATCCTATCCGCAGGCACCATGACGACAATCTCGGGTGCGGGTTGCTGCGCGGTCAAGGGAATCAATTTTTGCTGCACATCCTGCGACGGCGATATGTCCAGAAGCACATCGATATCGATGAAGACCAGGAAGTGGTGTTTGGTATTTATTTGATCGATCGCATCTCCACCGCCGACAGCCCTGTCGACACGGTAATCCGCCCCGAGTGATCGGCTGATGAGGCCATAGTCATTGTCATTTCCTGTTACGACTAGAACAGTATACATGTGCGTTAACTCGAAAACATAATGTTATGGGCTTGCTGCCGGAATCAACCGAAAGGAGTATTTCCCACACAGCCTTCTCTCGTTAGGAGTCCGACGGCTACTGGGTTTCGATGACCTTATAGAATCAATAGGGAACCACCAGGGGCCGCTGCAGCATCTTTTCGTAGAGCCGGATGTATGTAGCGGCGGTTACGCTGTGGTTGAAGCGTTTGCTGCTCTGGTCCATAATCCGGCGGATCTGTGTTTCTCTGACGGATGGCGGCAGGATAAAGAACCGCATGGCTTCATCGATGGCCCACGACAAGCCATGTGCGTCGAAGATTTCGAACAGAAATCCGTTGCCTCTATTTGCATTGATATCGAGGTGATCGACGGTATCGTGAATGCCGCCGGTGTCATGGGCCACAGGCAGGCTGCCGTAAATGGGGCCGATCATTTGCGGCAGGCCGCAAGGCTCGAAGCGGGACGGCATGAGAACGAAGTCGGATGCGCCGTAGGCTAACCGGGAAAGCGGCTCATCGAAGGGACGCACCGCGATGCGGTTTTCAAGGCCATGGAAAGAGGCGATATTGCGGAAATGGTCGTGATATTCGCCGTTGGCCACGAAAACGAACTGGGCGTTCAAGTCCCAATAGCGTGAAACCACCGAGTAGAGGATATCGGCCAGGAGCTGGCAGCCTTTCTGGTAATTGTCGAGGCGGTGCGGCCAGAAGAACATCGGCGCCTTCGGGTCGGTGGTCAGGCCGAGGATTTGCTGCAGGTGCCGTTTGTTCGATGATTTGCCGTCTTTGTGGCTCAACGGGTCGTAACATGTGTTCAGAGCGGTGTCGGCGGCCGGATCATATGACGGGTCCGGAGAATTGAGAATGCCCTCGGCGCAACCCGCCGAGAACTTGTTGGCGAACTCACGCCTCAGGGGTTCGGCGACGAAGGGGTGTCGGCCTTGGACGATTTCGTTCAGAAACGTCGGGCTGACCGTATTGACGTAGTGTGCGGCAAACAGGCCGCTGGCCAGGAAATCGATCCGGTTGTACTCTCGGCTTTCCTCATAATTGACCGGCACACGTTCAAAAAAAAGGTGGTCCCAGAAGACAGCGGCGTCGATTCCGCGATCTTCTACGGTGGCCAGGTTGGTCTTGACGGTGTGGATATTATGAACCGTAAACAGGCTTGGGATACCCATGTGAAGGGCGGCGCCAGGTATCAGACCGGTCATCCAGTCATTGCAGTGGATGAGATCCGGCGCCACCTCCGGAATGATTTTATTGATGACTTCCCTTTGGAATGCCAGCGCTATTTTGAGGTTTTCCCATTCGATGTTTGAGTAGACGTTCTGTTGATAAAAGAATGCGCGGTCTTCGGCCAGATGAAACCGGTCCTGGGGGAGGACCTTCCGTATCATCCGCATTTCTTTCTCCAACAGGCGCGAAAAATGATCATCGAACAGGGTGCGGTAGTCAGGCAGGGCGATATGGACATCGGCCCCCTGTTCGAGCAAGGCCGCCACAAGGGCCGCGGAGACATCGGCCAGGCCTCCGGCCTTGGCCGCCAGATAGTTGGCTGCGTTTCCCATGCCGGGTGGCAGATAGGTCACTTCCGGAGTGACGATGAGAACGGTCGGGTTTTTAGTATGATCGGCTATTTTTGATCGCATGCGAAATGGCCTGGTCTTCCTTGCTTATGGGAATTGATTGACTCGTTCCCGTCTGATCCGATGCCGCCGAAAATGCTTCCGGGTCTCTTTATAGCATAAAGGTGAATGGCAGTGGGAATGAATTAAAAATCTTTAGTCCAAATCAGGTCGACTCCGCTGGATTGATCATCGCTGATCACGGCTTCGACGCTGAAATTTCGGTTGATTTCATATTCGATTCTCACACTTCCGAAACCACTGGAACTAAAACCCATACTATAGGTCATGAATATGTTGCGGGCAACATACTTGCCCAATGTCAGAGAACCCGATCGCCAGTCTTCTTCGCCCGGATCGATCCTGATTTCATCTACCTTCAAGGTATCTCCCAGGATGGTGTTCAATTCTCTAGCCGCCGCCCTGCCGGCAAAATTAAGGGCTGCCACCTGGGCGCTCGTCGCCTGATCCGATCGGAGTTCGTTGGTCGGGCGTCCAAAGACCAGGTAAGAGATGATGTCGGCCTGGTCCAGCATCGGTTCACTCTCAAGGGCCAGCTCTATCATGCGGGCGCTGCCGGTAATGCGCACGATAATGGTGACATCGCGGATTCGGGTTTCGGCTCGAATGTCGAGCGCGGGGTCCGGATCCTCCAGGCCCTGAAATTCAACCAAGCCGCGGGTGATGTCGAAACGACGGTCCTGAAATAGGTAGCTGCCCCTGACGGTCTGCAGCGTCCCAATCAGGACGAAAGGTCCCTGGGGCTTTTTGACCAGTTTGATCTTACCGGAAATTTCGGCATTGAGCTCCTGGCCTCTCAACCAGACATTGCGCGGGACTTCGATCGTGAGGTCGGCGGCCAGGGATGTGAAAAAGTCATCCTGGGGCCCGGAAATGACAATCGGTTGGCCATCGGCCGACGGTTCTCCCAACACCTGGATATCCGCAGGACCTCCGGCCATCATCCGGTCCAGGTTGATCCGGCCCTGCGGAATACGAAGCCGACCGGCGAGCAAGGGTGATGAAATTGGGCCGGTAAGGGAGATGTCGGGGTCGATTCGGGCGGTCATCTCACGTCTCCAGGCTACAGGGGCGTTTTGGCCGTTCAGATGGAGACTGAGGGATGAAGGCGACCATCCGTCGAAAAGAATGTCACCGTCCAAACTCAACGACCCTTCACGGTCTCCACTGAGCGACAGTCTGTCAATGGTCAATTTTCCCGGCAGCATATGAAGATCGGCTTGAACAGATTCGTAGGTCAAACCATGCCGCGGCATGTCCAGAGAGCCCTCCCGAAGAGTAATCGAACCGGTGAGTGTCGGTTGAAAAATGTCGCCGGCGGCTTCCAATCGAATTGTCGTGCGCCCCTCGAGCCTCACATTCCGATGTTGGGGATTCGGCAGCTCTGACAGCTTGAGGTCTTCGGCCACCAGTTGGGCCTGCAGACTGCCGGGTTGTGGTGTGAACTCAAAGGGCAACAGCTTCAGCGTCAGCTCACTGCGGCCCTCAGCGGTGAATATTCGATGGTCTTTGCGGAAACCATCGACCTGCAGTGTCGCTTTCCCGTCACGATAGCGCAACCGACAGTTGACATCCGACAGCGAGACCTCGTATCCGCTGGCGCCGCTCATTGTCATCTGTATATCGATATCCGGTGACTCGCTGGTCCCGCTCAATTCGACATCGGCCTCCAGCAGGCCCTTCAATGTCGGCTCTTCCTGCCAAATGGTTTCGAGGACCTCAAGGTCAAGCCCGGTGAGGGAGAGCTGGAATTGCTGGGGGCCCTGCAGGGCGAGTTTGCCGGCAGCGCTCAGCAGAATTTTCCCTGAGACCAGTTTGAAGGTATCGACGTCGACACCCTCAGGATGGATGCGGAGGCGAATCGGCTCGCTGTTGCCGAATTCCGGTATCAAGCGGTCGAACGGAACGGCGATGCCGGTGACCTTGAGAGAGTCGATTCGGATGCGGCGGTCATCCTGCCGCCACGGAGCCATTTGTCCGGCCATTTTAAGATGCTCGCCCGTATCCTTTTGAAGGCTGAGATCGAGAATCGCCGTTTCCGGGTCCAATTTAACAGCCAGGTCGAGTTTGGGGAATAGGGTGTCTGCGTAGCGGATATCGAGAAGGGATCCCTCGGTCCAACCAGTTATGTGATCTCCAACAATCTGCAACTTGCCGTCCAGCCGCGCCGAGGCGATGGTCAGATCCGGATGGGTCAAGCCGTCGACCTCGAGGTTGGCACGCAGGTCAACCTGCTGGCTGTTTCCCTCCGTGGCCCCGCTGATTCGGAAATGGCCACTGGGCAGCTGGTCCGCTGCCAGTTGAGGGATTATATCCGACAGCAGGGGGACGATTTTTTTCGCCTCCGCCACGGCGATGTCGCCTTCTATCTGATAAGCCAGAGGTTCGACCGTTACCTGACCTTTCAACATGGCCTCCACCGCATCGGTTCGGAGTTCAAAGGTCTTTACCTGGATCGTGTTGCCGTTCCAGGCGCCGTCTATTTTCAGCTGGCCCTCAGGCAGGCTTTCAATTGGTATACGGGGCAACAGACCTTCCAATAGCTGAGCGGTTTGCTTCAGTTTTCCGACCACGATGGTGCCGCCGACCCGATAGCTCAGCGGTTGAAGTGTTGCCCGGCCCATGAGTGCCGCTTGGCCCAACTCGGATTGAACCTCGAAGGTCGTCAACTGCAGGGTCTTTCCGTCCCAGTCGGCCAGCACTTTCCCGCCCGTAACCGCTGTCGCCATCAGTGATGAGGGGAGCAGACGAAGACCCGCGGCGGCAGTCCAAGCGGCGGGATCGAAGCCCACCGCGGTATCGAGCCGACCGACAGCATCGGCATTGAGGTCGATATTGAGCATCCCCCCCAGATTCGATCCCGGCAATAGGGCGTCTGTGTCGAGTCGTCTTATTTCTCCGTTAACGGCGGCCTTGAGTACCGTTCCCGGTTCCTTTAGCCCAACCAAGCGGCCATTTAACCGGACATCGCCGACCGGTCCAACCAGATGGGCCTCCGGAACCACTACGGTCCCGTTGTCGGCCACCACTTCAACGGCGCCGCTGTCTATCCGATAGCCGGCCAGTCCGGAGGCCTTCAGCAGAACAGTCAAACGGCCCTGCCGCTCCGGTCTCTCCAGTGCTCTGCCGACGATTTCGAAATCAGCGTTGATATCCCCGGCCCAGTCGTTCAACCCGTCCAACGGCCAGGCGGCCGGGTTCAGATTGCGAATCGTCCCACTTGATTCCAGGCCGATATCACCGGTATTGCCTCCCGATACAACCCCTTCAGCGGTGAGTATTTGCCCATCCAGTCCGAGTTTCAAACGATGGTTGAACCTGTCAGGGGTGCCTTTCAGGATAATATCGCCGGAAACAATGCCGCGATCCAGCGCGGATACGGAAAGCAGACGGCCCAGTTCGGAAAGAGACAGCGCACCGAAATTGAGGTCCAACGAGATTTCGGGTTCCGGCGATTTGGGTGCGTATTGGGCGTTCATGGACAATCGGGAGAGTTCCGTTGCGATATCGATTCCATCGGCAATCACCTGCTCTGTAACCATATCGTAGGTGAAATTGCCCTTCATGCCCGTGAGCACCAATCGGGGTTGGTCGAGTTTGAAGGAAAGTTTTCTGACATCGACATTGACCAACTTGTCCACCTCGAGGCCGATATCGATGACGATGTCCTCGAATTGCCGAATCGGGGACGGCTGTGCGCTCGAATCGTTGACAACCACGGTCCCGTCGACGATCAAAAGGCTTTCGAGCAGGATGTGAAAGGGTATCACCGGTGGCGGTCCCTCGGCTGCAGGTGTTTCCGATGTGAAAGCGTCGACGATGTTCCAGTTGCCTTCCGGAGACCTGACGAGGTTGAGCCGGAGGCCCTCGATGCGCAGGTGGGTGATGGCCAGCGTCCGTTTCAGCAGCATCGGAAGCCGGTACCGAATCGATAGTCGGTTTGCGGAGAGTATCACACCTGTCGAACTTCCCAGTCGGATCTCATCTATGGTCAGGCCGCTGAGAAGGTTGCCGGAAATCCGGCCGAGTTCAAGCCGAGCGCCGAATTGCCGCTCCAGTGTCCCGACGGCCAAGGTCTTGATGCGATGCTGGATATAAGGGATTCGCAGAAGGGCATAACCGGTCAGAACCAAAACGATAATCGCTGCCGATCCCAAAAGCATGAACCGCACCATCGTCTTCCTGAAGCGAGAACTCTCCCGGCGTTCTTTTTGAGGGGGGCCCCCGCTGTCGGTTTGGCTTGTACTATCCATTTTTTGATTCTATCCGCTAGTTCGATACCTGCCAATGGCTGCCGCATCATATCATGCGGCTGAAGGAGATGGCCTCTGTGGAGGGTTAGAAAGTCTGGCCGATGTTCAAATACAGGCGCCAGCGGCCACCGACGATCTTGTCCGGTTGTCCGACGTCACCGATATCCGCTCCGGTCTGTGGGTTGAGCTTATAGCCGAAGTCCACCCGGATCGGGCCGATGACCGTG
Source organism: uncultured delta proteobacterium (assembly GCA_963792945.1). Taxonomy (GTDB): domain Bacteria; phylum Desulfobacterota; class Desulfobacteria; order Desulfobacterales; family SG8-13; genus JARFQH01. Next base: position 396,811 of record CAWBYM010000008.1, read on the forward strand.
TTGTATCGCAAGCCAGCACCGCAGGTGTAGCGCGTGTCCGCGAGATCGAGTCGATACGGTTCGGCATCGAGCAGTCCGGCGTCAAGGAAGATGACACCGGATAATTCTTTGTAAAGGGGAAATCTCGCTTCGGCGTTGGCGTTCATACCGGTCTGACCGCCGATGGGATCGCCGTTCTGGTTCAAAGGCGGCAGCTTCTGGAAGTCGTACCCGCGCACCGAGCTGCTGCCCCCCATATAGAGCCGTTTGAAGGCCGGAATATACGTGGTGTTCTGTATTCCCTGAATGGTTTCCAGTTTGATCCGTCCGGCGAGAACAATGCGATTGAACACCTTCCGGTACACCATGGTTTCGATGGCCGGCTGGTAGAAGGTGAGGTCGGAGCCGAGAAATTTTGGGGCCAGTTCGAATTTTGCACCCAAATAGGTTCCGGTCGTCGGGTTCAACAAGTCATCACGGGTATCCCGGGCGATTTCAAGGCCGGCAGAAGATATGCGCGTGGTTTGATCCAGGTAGGGCAATTCCCCTATGCTCACCGGTGCCGATGCCGCTATACTCTCCTCTTTGTTGAACGACAAACCGTAACTCATCCGCAGGAGCCATTCGCGTCCGATTTTACGGTTCAAGGCCGCATCGGCGAATATGCGGTTGTTTTTATACGCAGGCGGTTCCTCCAGTTCGTTGCCGGCCCGAGCTGTCAGCGTGTTTTTGGCATCTAGAAAATAGGGTTGATCGTAAGTCAGCTGAACGGTTCTCAGAATGTCGGAAACCCGTCCGCTCAAGCCCAGCCGTCCTCCCTGGCCGGCCAGGTTCCGATAAGTCAGTGCGGCTTGGAAACGCAGCTTGTCTTCGGTGCCGTAGCCAGCGCCGAAACGAACGCTTCGGCGGTCTCTCGATTTCAGCCGGATGCTCATCGATACCGGGTCGCCTTCAGATTCCGGCGGGCCTTCAGGTTTAATGATCGCGGTTCTGAATACATCGAGTCTGATAAGGTTGCGACGGCTGGTTTCAACCTTGTCGGCACTGTATTTCTCCCCCTCGCTGAACACCAATGCCCGACGGATGACCTTTTCAGAGACAGCGGTTCCCTCCTGCTCGATCGTTATCGGTCCAAAAACCGACAGCGGACCGGAGGTGATGCGAAACGTGAGTTTGGCCTGATGGGCCTCCGGATCGATCACGGCTTGTCCGCTAACCTCGGCAAAGGGATAGCCCCGGTTGCCGAGGCCTCGGGCAAGGACTATTTTGGCGTCCTCATAATCGCGGGTACGGAACACCTTGCCGGGTTTGAGGGGCAATTCGGATAGAAGGGCGGCCGGCAGTGTTTCATCTGCCAAGGCGCTCACATCGATATCAATGGATTGGATACGTACCGGTGGCCCTTCGATCACCGAGAATGTTGCCTCTATCTGGGGAAGTTGAGATGTCGGTGCTTTATCTTTGCCGGGAAGGTCGGCACCGCTTCGGCCGTCCGGTTTTCCCTCAGCCGGTGTCCGTCCGGTCGACGGGTTGACGATCGTAACCGCCACGACCGCTTCGGTACGGAAATACCCCTCATTTCTGTAGAACTGTCGGATCCGGGAGAGATCGTCTTCGATGTCTTCTTTGTCCAGAATCGTGGGGGGCTGCCAGAATTTCCAAAAGGGTCGCGGCTGCGCTGCCAAGGTGCTGGCAAGCTCTTTCTGCGACACGGATTCGACCCCGCTGAAATCGACGCCGACCAGCTCGAACTTGTCCGGAATGTCTTCTGCAAGCAGGGTTTTGATCGGTAAAGTCAGCAGGATCGACAACAGCAGAAATATTTTGGCGGTATGAGTCATCAAGTATCAGTGAGTCGATATGAATCGGTCATTCTGTCGACAGGAGAAATTCAACCGTACGCCGGTTCAATCAATTCCGGTTGACGGCCTTCCACCGCAGAATGTCGTAGTAGGCCAGTATTCGATCGACGTAGCGGACCGGTTCGTCACCGCGAGCAAAACCGTGGTTTGTCTGCCGATAGTAGACAGATTGCCTTAGAAGGGGCAGTGTTTGCCTGAGAGCGAGCCATCGGTTGTAATCGAAACCTTTGTTCCGGGCAATCGCCTGGGCGTCCCGTACATGGCCGTAGCCGATGTTGTAGCTGGCCAAGGCGAAGAGCAAGCGGTCAAACCCGGGAATGTCGTCAAACAAGCCGTAAAGCCACTTGAGATACTTGATGCCGCCCCCAATACTTTCATAGGGGTTGCGCCGGTCTTCCACCCCAAGATCGCCGGCGGTCTCCCGGGTCAACTGCATCAGCCCGCGCACACCCGTGTCACTGACCGCCTCCGGGTCGAAGTGGGATTCCTGGTAAATGAGAGCGGCGATAAGCCGCCAGTCGAAATCATGGCGGCGGGCTTCTCGTATGATAACGGACTTGTAAGCCGGCAGCCGGGAAGCGATGCGGTCATGAAATTTTTTCAAGTCGAAATAATCGACCCGCCCGATACCGGAATAGTATCTGTCACGAATTTGAACCAACCTTCCGTTCCGAATGCTTCGCTCAAAAAACGAGTTGATGATTTCAGTCAACTCCCGATCCCCTTTGCGGACGGCCCAGCCCAGACGGAGGGTGTCCGAGACCGTCAACGGCTTTCGAAGCGCCGGATAATACCGGCGGTTCAAAAAGGCCACATGGGAATCGGCGACGGTGATATCAATTTTCTGTTCGGCCACCCGGCGGATCAGTTCCTCGGCCGTCGCCTTCTCATGAGGTACAATCCGGATGTCGATACCTTCGTCTCTCATTTCCAAGAGCCGCTGATGACCGGACGTGCCCGATCTGACATGCACCTCCTTGCCGTCGAGATCATCAACAGTGCGGATAGCGGAGTTATCCATGTGGACAAGCGCATGCAGCGCCGTCTCCATGTAGGCATCTGAAAAATCCACGTATTCATTCCAATAGGGCGCTTGCACCAGGCCGGCGGCGATAAAATCGCCTCGGCCGTCATTCAGGGCACCGATCATCTTATCCCAGCCCGGCGTTATCACTTTCAGGTTGACGCCCAGATGGTCCGCAAATGCCTTGGCCAAATCGTATTCGAATCCCGACGGTTGCCCCCTGTAAGGAAAGTAATTGTGGGCGTTGCTGTCGGTGATCATAACGATTTGGCCGGCTTCCCAAATCTGCTCCATCCGGCTGGGCGGCTTATCGCTGCAAGCCGCCAGTGATACAAGCCAAACCATCGACAGTATCAACGGGGTCCAGAGGATGCAGGGGTATTGCCTATGACGCGTCATCGGTAATCCGTAGGTCCACAAAAGGGTCTATTCCGGGGGAGGCTTTTCCGTGACCGTGTAAAAAACGGTCACGTTGCGTTTCTCCCCGGATGCCAGCCTGAGCCTTGCAGGATTGATCGCAAGCCCCACGTCGACAGAGCCGGAGCGTTTAATCCCATCCACAGAGACTCTTTCGGTATATATCGTCGACAGACCATCGAGGTATTGGCTGGCTCCGATAACCTTGACAGTGGCCGGGTCCGGTCGGGCCTGCGTTATCAGAAGGTTTTCCGAAAGGTTGCCTACCCAGTCTACTTGTACAGGAAGCTCTTTTTCGGTCGTCACATCGAGGGTGATTTCAATGAAAGGCGGTTGAACATCCTTCAGTATGACTCCCGCCGGCAGCGTTATGTCGTCTCTGGTAATGCTGAACGAGTTGGAACCCGTGGCAGCCCGGTTAAGATTCAGGCGGACGCGCAACTGGTCAGGGTTAACGGACTTCAGCAGGGACCGCGAACCGCTGAGCTGCAACTTGACGGTATTGTCCGATGTTTGGACGATTTCCTGGGCGGGATCACGATTCCGGTATTCCACCGGCACATCGTAGGTTGCCAGTGTATCGAGGCCCCGTGTGATACTAAACCATATCCCTAAGGTGAAGGCAATCGACAGAACAGAGGCCAGCACGATTTCGATTCTCGCATCCAAAAGGGACGCGCGACTTCCCAGTCGCAAACCCGCGTGGTTCCGCAAGCGCTTCTCCAGAGTGGCCGGATTTTGAATGTCTTTGAGACGTCCGTTTTTGGCGATCGAGATGGTGCCGCGTTCTTCGGATACGAGAAGGATCATGGCATCGGAGTTTTCTGACAGGCCCAGGGCCGCCCGATGGCGCGTTCCGTAATTTGACGGCAGGTCGTCACGCATGGACAACGGCAGAATACATCCGACTTCCTCTATGTGGCTGCCGCGAATGATGATTGCGCCGTCATGGACCGGGTTGTCCGGCCAGAATATGCTGACGATCATTTCCTTGGAAATAACACCGTGCCATTGCAGACCATGTTGTACGATTTCCCCAAGGTCTTCCTTCCCGGGGATAACAATCAGGGCACCGATGCGGCGACGGGCCATGTCAAACACGCTGTCGGCGATGTTTTCAATCGGTGTGGTCGTTTGTTTTTTCGGTAGGTCCCAAAGAATGCCTTTGATGTTTTTGGTCTGAAGTACGGCCCGAATCTCGTTTCTGAAGATGACCACGACGATCAGGGCGGCTGCGGCGGTAACGCCCTGGGAGATCCAACTGGAGACTATCAGACCCATTGAAGTGGCCAGCCGTTGGGCGAACCAGATGACCGCCAAACCGAAAAGAACTCTTAGAACATTGGTGCCCCTGAACAGGATGTAGAATCTGAACAGCACGTAACTGTTCAGTCCGATATCGATGACATCCTGCCAGCGGATGTTGGCGAGAAAGCCGTTCATTGGATCCATACAACCTTAGTCAACGACGCTGAAACGCAGGGTTTTCAGTATGTTGCCTTCCTCATCGGTTATGTCTACCCGCCAGGGGCCCTTGTCTGAGCTGCGAAGTTCCATGGCGCTGTACGTGGACCAGCGCGACGGCCGCAGTACCAGTTTTACGCTCGCTTTCAGATGGTCTCTCAAGTACCAGTTGTGAAAGGTGAACGTCTTCTCCGGTACACTGGTGAAGTTGGTGTAACAATAGATCCGTTGTCGGGCGATGGAAAATACCACCGCCTTGTTTTCCGGTATGCCGTTTTGGACGTTTTCGCAAGTCGCCGTGGCACCCAGGGTCAGCTTTTTGGGTCCTTCTGTTATCGGTTGCTCGCCTTGCGGTGCCTGACCAACGGTAACGGCGGGCAGGAGGGCTATGATCAAAATTATGAATGCGCGCAGTGTTCCGATAAGCTGCATGGGGTAACCATTTTCAATTTTCACGGGTTGACCGGACATATGCGAACCGGCAGGGGTCAATACACCACGAAACCCTTTTTATTTCAAGGAGATTCGGGCGGCGGTCACTGCAGGCGGGGACAGATCGCCTTTACCAGTGAGGCTGGTTGCCGATCCGGTAACCTATGACTTCCAGGGTTTCGGTCACGACCACAAAAGCGTCGGGGTCGATTCCCCGGACGATTCCTTTGAGCCGGGAAAGCTCCCGCAAAGTGATCACCGTGTATATAATTTGGGTTTCCTGGCCGGTGAAGCCGCCCCGCCCCGTGACTATCGTCACCCCCCTGAGAAGTTTGGCCATGATCTCCCGGTTGATATCGGCCCAATGTTTAGAAATGATCATGACGGCCTTGCGCTGGCTCAAGCCGGTGACCACCAGATTCAGGATCTGGGAGGTGACATACATGAAGACCAGGGCATACAGGGCCGGTTCCAGGGAGAACCGGAAGGCGGCAAAGAACAGCAGAAAGACGTTGAAGGCCAGAATGGTCGTTCCGATCCTTATGGAATAGCGTTTCATGACCATAATCGACAAAATGTCCATGCCTCCGGCCGATCCCTTCGAGCGGAGGATAAGCCCGGATCCGCCGCCGGTCAGAATACCGGCCAGCAGGGCTGCCAGGATTTTGTCTTCGATCTGAATGTGCGGAACCGGGACCATGACGGATAGAGAAAGAATGGCCATTCCTGCCAGGCTGTACCAGAAGAAGCGTCGGCCGACATTCAGCCACCCTATGACAAACAACGGTATGTTCATCAGAAAATAAAGGATCCCAACCGGCAGAGACGGAAAAAGGTAATGAATGATGAGGGCCAGGCCGGTGATGCCGCCGCTGATAAATCCGTTGGGGATCAGGATGCCGTTTATGGCAACCGCGCAGATGATGCTGCCAACGCAAATGAGCAGCAGGTTCCCAGCGATTTCTTTAATCAAGGTTTTCATCTATAGTCCGAGCAGTGGGGTTAAAATCGAAGCACCGTGGCTCCCAGGCCTGGTTTTTCAGTCGGGTACAGAATACCGTCGTGCAATATCACCGATCCGGCCGTCGGATCACCGATCAAATCCAAGTGCCCGTCCAAATCCGCATAAACGACGTTCGGCCTGGCAAGAGCGAAATGCAGGCCGGCGGCAATGGCCAGTGCGGTTTCATCCATGCAACCCACCATGACCTCCAGATTCGCAGCGCTGGCTACCGCGTTGATCCTCATGGCTTCATATATCCCGCCCACCTTCATCAACTTAACGTTGGCCATGTCCACCTGGTCGTGCTTCGCCAATCGAAAGGCATCTCCGAGGTTCATCAGGCTTTCGTCGGCCATTACAGGTATATGCACTTTTTCGGTGATTCGACCTAGGGCGGCATGACCCGCCTTCGGTGTGGGCTGTTCCAGCAATTCGAGTTTGGCGGAGCGTGTGGCCTCCACGAATGCCAGGGTTTCTGATTCGGTGAACCCCTGATTGGCGTCAAAACGGAGCTCGATGGCGTAACCGACGGCCTCGCGGATTTTCATCACCTTTTCGATGTCGACGGTCACCTCGAGTCCGCCTTTGATTTTCAATGACGTAAACCCGGCGGCTATATGTTTGCGGGCTCTGTCCACCGTTTCTTCAATGGAAAGAATACCGATGGTGATGCTGGTCCGCATCCGGGTGCGGTAGCCGCCGAGAAGGCGGTAAAGAGGGAGGTCGGCAATCTGACCCAGCAGATCATAGAGCGCGATATCCGCCATGGCCATGGCGGCCGGCTGCTGAGCGAGGCGCGATCGCAGCCGCTCGAGGATCAGCGCATACCGCAAGGGATCGGCATTCGACAGCTCCGCTGCAATGACCGAATCATATGCGGCCATGACCGTCTCCGGTGTTTCCCCGGTGACTTGCAGGTCCGGAGCCGCACAACCGTAGCCTTGCGGCCCTCGGTCGGTTTCCAGCCGCAGCAGGATATTGGTCACTTTCTCCGTGGTTTCGTAGGCAATGGTGTATGGCTCGGACAGGCGCATTTCTACCGGCCATGCTTCAATCTGACGTATTTTCATTTTAATATCGCCGGTGGTATATATCTTCCAGAGACATGTTTTTGAGATCCTCCACCAGCGCCATCAGGTGAGCCACCATTGTTTCCCAGATCCGCTTGCCCTTTTCGGCGCTGGCCTTGGTCGGGTCACCCATGACGCCGCTGGTTGATATCTTTCGCGTGTGTGCATACCAGAGAATACCGCGCTTTCCGGTGAAATCGAGGTACTGGCTGGAAAACTTCGGAATCGAGCGGACGGCCTGGTCAATTTTGACCAAGTTGGCACGAACTGCCAGTGACGTACTGGTCTCGATTTCCCCGGCATGCACATCGTTGGGCGTTTCAGTGACTCGACTGATGTCGACGTCACTGGTTTCTCCGCTGTCGACGCAAACAAAGATATGCGCATCGCGATTGATCATCTGGGCCGCGTTGTTCAATGCCGGGCTGTTGCCGCCGTGGCCGTTGATGATCACCAGTTTTCGAATTCCGTTGTGTGCGGCACTGAGGCCGACTTCATAGACCAGGCGGGACAAAACATCGTTGCTGATACTGATGGTCCCCTTGAAATCCTCATGGTGATACGACACGCCGTAGGGGATGAGGGGCAGAACGACCGGTACCGGGGGGCTGCATGCCATCGCCACCCGTCGTGACAGGTAGTCGGCATCGAAGGCATCGGTGTCCAGGGGCAGGTGAGGGCCGTGTTGTTCGATGGCACCCACAGGTAGCAGCGCGATATCGACTTCTTCCAGCCGTTTGGCGGCCTCCTGCCATGTCAGTTCCCCCCACAGGATGCTGACGGCCGGAGAGGTGCTCGACAGATCTCCGTGATGCCTGTGCCTCCAGCTGAAATCCTGCTCGAAGGGAAACGGGGTCATGATCTCGGCCGAGGCCGAAGGGATGAATTCCTTCCATAATCTCCCTTTGCGGGTGACCGCGTTGATGCCATGCGAACGGAGCAGGCTGTAAAGCGGCTGGCGCAATCCCACCGGGATGGCATCCATGGGGGAATTTCTGGGATCGAAACGCATTTTCATGACTTCCAGGTGGGGTTTGAATTCCTGTAGCGGCTCACCGACATTGCCGATCAGCCCTTTTTCCCGCAGCAGATGGCCGAGGTGCTCCGACCCGTCTGATTCCTGGTACAATTGGGTGGTGTCGAACGTGGCCAGGCAGGCTTGAATCTGTTGATCGGTATAACCGCAACCCCTGGGATCGGCATCAATGGACTTGAGCATGCTGATGATGCGGCGGCATTTTTCACATTTTCCGCATGGTTTGATTCGGTCCTCGTCCTTGTGGGCCGCGTGGCAGGAGGTCTGGTGTATCTGGAGGTGTGGATACCGCTCGGTCAGGACCTTCTGAATCAACAACTCGGATAGAGGCCTGAGAATCGAGAACTGACTCAGCGACCATCCTTTGCGCATATAATACCGTGAAAGGGTCATGTCGAAGAAGACGCTCTGATCGTACAGACCAGCATAGTGCTTTATGCCCTGGTGGGAGGCTTGCACCGTTGTGTCGAATTCGTTCCCGACAAGAATACGCCCCATTCTCCGTTTTCTGACCAGTGGAAGGATTCCGAAAATGAAGACAGCCACAGTCCACAGTCTAATCGGGTACATGTCCGAGCGGATGCTGGAATGGTTCGGGCGGACAAAAGGCAGATGCTGCAGCATCCAGTTGAAAACGCGGTCCGAATTGGCCCAGACTCGGGCCGTGTTGGGTACATGCTCACGGAAATACCGGTAGGTGTTTAAGGCGGTAAACCAGTGGCGACCCGATTCATTGACGAATACCGGGTGAACTTCGCGGTTGATTTCGTCCAAAAGGCCATAGGTCAGGAGGCTGTCTTTGCCGCCGCTGGAAAGGACACAGTGCCGGTTTTTTTCGGTTGACCACAATTTCCAGGTGGTTTTCGGCATCTTTGACGGTGCCGCCACGAATTCTAACTTTGCCCGGCAGTATCTGTCCGCTTTCTCCGGTGTCAACCCTACAGCTTTGCTTTTCAGGAAGGGGTTGGGGCTCAGAATTTTGTTGACGTAGATCTCCTTGGCGGTGTTTTCGGCCATGTCACGCAGAAACCGCCGATCAATGTCGTCATAGGTCCCCCTGAAAACGAGGGTGCGGCAGAACAGGCCGTAGTTCAAAGCCACCTGGGCGGCCACCATACTCGCTAAGTTCCATGATTCAGGCTCATCCGGGTCGAAAACATTCTCCTCGTAGCGGTAGATTAGGTCGGTGCTGTGTTCGGTGCCGTTCTGGACGACCGCGTACGGTACGGTCAAACGCTGGGGTTCCAGCTTGACGGGTCCGACGACCAACCTGTCAAAGGCTTCGAGTGCAGAGAGCGGGTCGGTTGTGGAAGAAGTCGGCGGCGTATGATTCTGAGAAGGGCCCGGAGGCTGTTTGACATCCATATTTATTTGTTGTCCGTCAAGTAGTTGATATTGTTTGGTCGAAGGCTGTCCGCACTAGAGGTGATCGGTGCCGAATGCGCGCGCACCGGGAAGAGCGGATGGGCAGCTGGAAATCGGTTATCTTCGTTTATCACCTTTTGAGGTGAGCGCTCAATATGCGGACAAGGCCTTCGGAGTCACCCTGCAGCACATCGAAAGTCGGCAGTCCGATCGCTTTTTCGATCGCCGAGCAAACCGGGCCGATATCCTCGGGCTTTAGGTCTTCGTGGTTGACGGTAACCGCTACGACCGGTTTTCCGCTGAGCATCTCGATGACTTGAATCTGACGGGACAAGGGATGGATCGGGTAGCCGGGAAATCCGTCATATTCAAGGCGGGCAGGAGCATGCTGAAGGACAATCAGGTCGGGCCGGCCGGCGGCCAGAATCTCGAACCCGCCCGGGTAGGCCGGATTCATCAGGCTGCCCTGTCCCTCGATAACGATGACCGCCGGCTGTTCTTCCTCCCAGGCCGATGTGATCGCATGTTCGATTTCACCGGAGACGAAATCATTGACCAATGAATCCATAATGACACCGTATTTCGCCCCCTGCATCCAGGCGGTTTGGCCGGTCCCGACCATCAACGCCGTCACGCCGGTGTTGGTAAATCCCTGAACGATGCGCCAGGCCGTGGTGCGCTTGCCGACGGCGGAATCGGTGCCCAGAACGGCGATTTTCAGGGATTTTACCGCATCGATTTTTCCACTGAAAAAATGAAGCGATTCGCGCTCCGGTGGCCGGCGGATATCCCGGATGACAAGCCCTCTTTTTACGGCCGCCTCGGCCAGTTCCGGGTCTTCCGACAGAAAGTCGTGTAATCCACTGTCGACGTTGAGGCCCGATTCCAGGGCGTTTTTAATGTCCAAACGGGCATCGGCTGGCAAACGACCCCCGTCGGGAGCCAGGCCGACAACGAGATGGGTTGCCGGGGATCCGGCTGATGTTGCCGATTGGACCGCATCAGCGATGGTGGCTTCGACGGTGATCCCGTTGGCCTTACCGTCGAGGATTTCCCCCGCATCCCGGCCGGCATAACCTGAATCGACGACGGCAGCGACCCTGTAGCGGCGGGTGAACCGGACAAGACCATGGGCGGTTTTGCCGTTCGGCGTATTGAATGCCTTTTCGCAATAGACTATGGCGGTACCATCCATGGTATCGATCATGATTTTCTCCCTGTCAGCACAACGACATACCGGTCATTGGTAAGCGGTTCTTGACGGTGCTGCTCCATCAATGCAATCAAACCCGCAGTTGACGCCGGCAGAACCTGCATTCCTTCCTTGTCGCGGATGAGCTTGGTCAAGGTCAGCATGTTCTTGTCGGTGGCATCGCGGGCCCAGCCGTTTGTGGTGCGGATAGCGTCCAGGGCATAATCGCCGTCGACGGCATGCCAATTGATGAGCGGCTCGTTGACGGCCGTCTCCTTGATCACTTGGGGATTGAGATCCTCGCAGGAGGCGGCATTCTTCAGGAAAGCCTGAATAATGGGATTTTTCCTGTGGGAGGACCCGGCGACAATCCGTGGCATCCGGGAGGTTTTACCGCGGCGATAGAGGCTCAAGAACCCCTTGTAAACCCCGGTCAAGGTGGTTCCGTTGGATACCGGTACGGCCACCACCAAGGGAGCATCCCTCAGGTCGTCATATATTTCGTGTGCGATCTGGCCATATGCCCGCAGCTGCAATACGACGTTGTCGCCACCGGGATTGGCGTCATAAAGGTCATCTTCCCGAGCCCGGCGTCTCGAGCACTCCACGGCGTTTTCGTAGTCCCCGGGAACGCGAACGATCTCAGCGTTCATGGCGGTCATCTCTTCGATCCGCTTGGTGTGGAACGATTCGGGGATGTAAATCAAACAGCGCAAACCGGCCAAGGAACAGGCCAGCGCTACGGCCGCACCATAATTTCCGCATGTCGCGACGGTGAGGGCCTCGAAGCCGCGCCTCATGGCGTCCATGGTCTGGGCAAAGGCGATCCGGTCCTTTTGGGTACCGGTGGGGTTGCCGCCTTCAAACTTGAGATAAATCTGGCGCAGTCCCATTTCACGTTCGATATTTCGCGCCCGCACCATGGCGGTGTCTCCGACCTCAGAGTCGATGATGTCCTCGTAGGCCTCGAGCCTTTCATCCATCGGCTTGGCGGGATCTTCGGCGATCTTCCTCAACTCGGCGACATCCCGGGCAACATCGAAAGCCTCACCCGTGGCGCCATCGAGTATGTTGCGCGGACGCTCACTGATCGGTACTTCAAGGGTATCGCTGTTCTGTAGCTCATTCATCGAAACATGCTCCTCTATCGTGTTGTCTTACGGCCGCCTCGGTTGACCACAGATTGTTTTGCGACGCCGAGCGGTCGACCATATGAACGGGGATCGACAATCGGTCGGTTTGTCGTTTCCCTGCCCGGATGGGCGAGCGTACATTGACCTGATATCAAAATTTAGAGAAAAAAACCATCAGCGGCTTGAAGGTTGACCGGTATGGTCTGACAATAAACGGAACCGCCCCGGCACTTAAAATCCTGCCACCGGCCGATATCGAGAAGGAGACACTCCAAAACGCCATTGCGAGGAGGTTGCTGCGGCGAACTCTCAGTTCCGGCGCTTTGAAATGAGGAACCCTTGGTTCTTTTTCCGAACCGCATCCGGACCCGAAAAAAACGCCAGCCTCCTCTTTTCAGCGATCAATCATACCATCGTGCGGGGAACGTGAAGGGGATAGCACCAATTGTTTATTATCCTTTATTATCGATGGCTTGTGTCCGGTTTACGGCCAGGCTCCGGCGATGGGCCGAGGGCGGGCGGGAAGACATACCCCTAATCGATGGGCCCGTACCATGGCATATATTTTGCCTTCCTGATCATAGGGTCACAGTTTTGTTATGATCAAAATGACTTGATGGGCATGATATGATCCATATTCGTGGCATCATCGTACCGGTGAGTTGGGACGAAAGGGGAAATGTCGCCGGACTCGGCATTGAAACCTTCGATGAAGATTTCTTTCTGATCGATAACCGGTCGGGGATTGACGAATTATTTGAATTGGTGCAGGAGGCCGTGGAACTCGGCGGCAGCCTCATCCGGAAGTCGGGGAAAAAGATCATCAGCGTTATCGAAATAAGAAGGATCAGGGCTGCCGGATGACGGTTTATGGAACGTCACTCTTTGCCGATGCGGACATACGTCGGCCATTCTTATTTCATTCCGTTTGCGGCAGGGATATCGGGCTGAATCAGGGCCGATGGCAACTGCCTTGACCTATTGCAAGCCTCGATTATACCCGGGTAATTCAAAGATAAATCATCGTTTTTCCAATTCATCTCCCTCTCGGCAGCGTCTTGACCGAACCGATTGCAGACAGTCCGAAAACGCGAGAACGCCCCCCACGATTATTGTGGGGAACGGACGCGCCTTTCTGTGAGTGTCGTTGGCGATCATCTGCGAGTGGCCTTCCCGCCGAACCGTGTCAGAATCTAACCTGTCGTGGCCAACGCGCCACCTGGGAAAAATTGGCTTCACGAACCGGAATTTCAGCGGCCGTTATTCCGGTTGTTCTCGGTTTGGGCACTATTTTTTGACTATGCTTGACACTGCTGGTTGAACATTTTATTTTTACTTTCTATATTCGAACGGGGATGGCTGCTGACGTGCAATCGGATCAGGGCCGCACAGAGGGGTATTTGAACAGGGGAGGCTGTAATGAAGAAAACGGATCTGGACCACTTAAGGGACCTGCTCGAGAAGCAGCTGGACCAGCTGTTATGTCAGGCCGATCATTCGATGATGGATCTTCTGGAAAAAGACAGCAATGCACCTGATCTGGTGGACAGGGCCATGCTTGAATCCGAGCGTGATTACACCATTCGCATTCGGGACAGAGAGAGCCGCCTGATCAAGAAAATCCGTCAGTCCCTCAAAGATATCGAAAATGGTACCTATGGCATCTGCCAGATGTGCGGTGAGGACATTGCCGTAAAAAGACTCAAGGCACGCCCGGTGGCCCGCCACTGTATCGTCTGCAAAAGCAAAATGGAGGAGACGGAACGGGCGGCTGGATTTTGACAGCCAGATTTTACCTTAAAGGGTGTTGAAAAACGGTATAAGCGCCTGCAAGACAAGGCAAAATTCGACCTAAAAGCGGATTGAGGAGGATTTTTACACCGTATGGTCAAGCGCAATCGTTTTTCAACAGCCTTGAAGTGCAGGGGGCGGGGAGTTTCTCCCGCAAATGCTGACGATTCCCTCCGCTCCCGGTTAATGCACCCCCCGAGTGCTCAAGCCGTTAATACCAAGGCAATGCGCTGCGGCCCAGCAGCCGGCCCGTGGGACCGAAATGTCTACCATCATAGAACCGACCCTTTCACCGACGACACCTTTTGGTGAGGAACCATCGTTTGCAGAAGCCGCGCTTTTTTGGTGTTGCAGTTATACGCCATTTCTGTCATTTTCTATAAACGATGTTTCTGATTGATTTCAGCACCAAGAAATTTCCCAAGAATACAGCTTGCCTTAACTGAGCCCGACGGTTGCAATCGAAAGCGGAGGATCCGCAAGGCTGTATTCAGTGCCGAATAAGCGACCCGGCTCAGAGACCAGGCGCCAGTTGACGCAATTCGAACGCTCGTGTGGTGTCAAAGATGCCAAAGGGGAGGGGACGTGATGAAGGAGTTGATCGAAATGATCGTCAAAGCGTTGGTTGATTATCCGGAACAGGTCAGCTTATCGGTCATCGAGGGGAGCCGAACACGGGTCCTGGAGCTGCGCGTGGCCAAGGAAGATTTGGGCAAAGTGATCGGCAAGCAGGGACGCAATGCCCGGGCCATAAGGACCATATTGGGTGCCGCATCAGCTAAGTTGGATCAGAGATTTGTGCTCGAAATCATCGAATAGGCTTGTGCTGATGATCTTCTTGCCGGGGAGCTGTTGACCACTCGAGGGGAAAGGCTTGCCGCCACGGCCTTGGGCGCAGCAATTCTGCAGGGTTGGGCCTGGAATGGCGATCATACTGCCGGCGCGGTTAAGTTTTCGTGACATGGAACGCGCCATGTGTTATTCATACCCGATATTTAGGTAGAGACAGGGCAGTCTGCGGCCCATCCTGGCGGCCGCAGGTTCATATAAAGAAGGTCAAGGGCAAAAGGACCGAAGGGGCGTTGCCGGTGATACCCGGCGGCGATGACATCAAGCAGATGATGAAAACAGGCCAATTGTATCTCATAAAGAATAGTGGTATCGTCCGTCGGACATACATTATCATAGAAGAAACGTTTGATTATCATGATCAATTCGATCAGGAAGAATTAGACAGTTTGGAGTATAGCTGGTTGTCAGACCTCCAGGGGATACCCGAGTGTTGAATTTAATCGGACAATGAAGAAAGGAGATATACGGATGAACAAAGGAGATCTCGTCAATGAGGTGTCGAAGGTGCTTGCGTCGAAAAAAGACGCTCAATCAGCGGTCGATGCACTGTTGGCTGCCGTTACCAAGTCGCTCAAAACAGGTGAAGATGTCACTCTGGTCGGGTTCGGGACCTTTAAAGTGACCCAACGCAAAGCCCGTACGGGTAGAAATCCCCGCACTGGCGAAGAAATCAAGATCAAGGCCGCCAAGGTTCCAAAGTTCGTTCCGGGCAAAGCCTTGAAGGACGCTGTAAAATAATCAGACCCGGACTTGAAACGGCAGGATCGCATCTTCTTGCAGAGACTACGGGAGCCGGTGATGGCTATTCCATCACCGGCTCCCGTGCGCTGGGCCGTGGACACGCTTGCCCTCTAAAAAAACCATTGCTGCCTGACATCCAGTCTTAAACTGATTGAGCCAAATGTTTTCGGGGCTCCTCCAACCCGTTCCCCTGAGCTTCGCTGGCTCCGACCGAGCCTGGCTTTTCTTCCTCATTTCCACGCCATTTTTACCATTCTTTATGAACCATTGCCGGTCGCCTTTGCGCCTCATTTCTGTTGTCATATAAATTCGATATGCTATGGTAGGCGGGCTCACCCTGCCCAGGAGTGCGGCACGGTTGTCCGATGACAGTTTCCTCGAAAGTGAGGAATGAAGCTGCCTGATGAGGCTCTCTATCCCGGATGCGAAGAACCCGGCCCGGAACCGGTATCAGAGGCGCGTAAATGGATTATAATCGACTGAGATTTGCCATTTTGGTACTCGCCTGTACCCTTATCTTCGGCACCATTGGCCTCTACACGGTCGAGGGCATGCCCCTCTTTGATGCCTTCTATATGACGATCATCACTATCAGTACGGTCGGATTCAGTGAAATCAAACCGTTATCGTCATATGGACGAATCATTACTATTCTCATTATCATCAGCGGAATCACCATCGGCGGTTATGCGATTGGAACCCTATTGAGGATGTTCATCGAAGGGGAGCTGGGAAAAATTTTCGGGAGAAGAAAATTGGAAAAAGATATCTCTGTCATGAAGGGGCACTTCATCATCTGCGGCTTCGGTCGCATCGGCAGCATCATCTGCAGGGAACTCAAAGAAGAGAACATCCCGTTCATCATCATTGAGGAGGATCCGTCGAAGAACGTCGAGCTGGAATCTGAAGGCTATCTTTATATCAATATGGACGCCACTTCGGAGGAGGCTCTTAACAAGGCCGGAATCATGAACGCCAAAGGGATCGTTACCGCGGTGCGCTCCGATGCCAACAACGTCTTCATCACCTTGACGGCCAAGGGGTTGCGGCCGGAGATATTTGTTTTGTCACGTGCTTCGGACGTGAAAAACGAGGCCAAACTGATCAAGGCCGGCGCTTCCCGGGTGGTATCGCCCTACCAGCTCGGCGGGCGGCGTATGGCAGAGGTACTGAAGCGGCCGACCGTCGTCGATTTTATAGACGTTGCCACGACCAATCGAAAACTCGGCCTGGTCATTGAGGAAGCTTGTGTGAGCCAGAATTCCTTTCTCGCGGGCAAGAATCTCATTGACAGCCGATTGCGCCAGAACTATGGAGTGATCATCGTGGCGATAAAGAAGGCTTCCGGCCAGATGGTCTTCAATCCCGTGCCCTCGGAGATTCTCGAGGTCGGGGATGTGATTGTGGTGATCGGAAAGAAGGACGACCTCAAGCGGATGGGCGATATCATGTGAACGGAAATTGTTTCTCCATCCTGCGAGAGCCTGATCGATGGAGAGCCTTACGCCACTGGTAAACCGCTGCGACCGTTCGGCCGTCAACTCTTTTGGCGCACCATATATTCGCGAATGCGGTTGCCGTCCATTTCCTTGACGGTGACCAGGAATTCTCCGATGGAGATTTCTTCCTTCTCCTTCGGAATCCGTTCGATAATGTTGAGGACATAACCCGAAAAAGTGTCGTAATCCTTCGATTCCGGGATATTCATCGGTATCTTCTCATTGACGTCCTCGGTATCCGAATTGCCCGGGACGATCCATTCCCCCCCTTTTATTGTGACGATCTGGGGCTCATCCTTGTCAGTTTCATCCGTTATTTCTCCCACGATTTCTTCGAGGGCGTCTTCCAGAGTGATCAGCCCCGATACGCCGCCGTGCTCGTCTACAACAATCGCCATATGCTGTTTTCTTCTCTTGAACGCCCGCAGCAATGAATCGAGCTTCTTGTTTTCCGGCACGAAATACGGCGGCTGCATAATCTTGCGGATGGCTGCATCGCCATTGGTGCTGGCATACTCCAGGAAAAGGTCTTTGATGTTCAAGATCCCGATGACATGGTCGAGGTCGCCGTCGACGACGGGAAACCGGGTGTACCCCGATTGAGTCAGCCGTTCCAGGTCGATCCTGCTGTCTGCATCGACAACGTACATATCCACCCGGGGGGTCATGATTTCTGACGCTTCGGTGTCGTCGAACTCGAAGATGTTGTGGATCAGTTCTCTTTCCTCTTCCTTGATCTTACCTTCCTCTTCGACCACTTCCACCAAAGTCATCAATTCCGCTTCCGTCACACCGGGTTTGGGCTGGATCTTCCCGGTCAGCTTGGGAATAATTTTCAAAAGCAATATGAGCGGGTACAGCACCACTGACATCCAGTAAATCGGTACGATCACCAGGCGCGCAACGAGGATATCGTTGCGGATGGCCACGGTTTTCGGGAATATTTCTCCAAAGACCAGGATCAGAAACGTCATCACGCCGGTGGTTATACCGACGGCGTGAGCTGCGACGAGTTTGATCGTAACAGCGGTGGCCAGAGCGGCCGCTCCGATATTGACTAAATTGTTTCCGATCAGAACCGTCGAGAGAAGCCGGTGCGGATCCTCTTTCATTCTTTTGATCAGCCGGTCGACACGGCCGCCTGTTTTGGCCAGGTACCGCGCTCGCGCCTTGCTGATCGACGTCAGAGAGGTTTCGGCCGAAGAGAAAAAACCTGACATGAACAGCAGGATTGCCAACAGAATAAACTGACCTGTCATTTAAGGGGATCCTGTTCCTTCCTCATAGTTGTTGTTAGCGGCGCTTTGCTGAAAACGATCAGCCAATTGGCGCGCGAGTGTTCCTCGGTCGTCGCCGTTGCCTTATTCGATGAACGGCCGTTTCCAAACCGTGTCTTTTTTCCAGTGTTCATCGTCGGGATGGGGGTACTGGATGTTGTAGTGCAGCCCCCGGCTCTCTTTGCGATGAATGGCGCTCTGTATGATGAGCTCCGCCACCGTGGCAATGTTGCGCAGCTCGATAAGGTCGGAAACCACCTTGAAGTTCCAGTAGTACTCCTGGATCTCTTTTTGAATGATGTCGATGCGGCGCTGAGCCCGCTCCAGTCTTTTATCGGAACGTACGATACCGACATAATTCCACATCAAACGTCTGATTTCATCCCAATTGTGGGCCACCATGATCATCTCGTCGCTGTCGGAGGTGCCGGCTTCGTCCCAGTCCGGTGGTGCGGGACCGGAGGAAAAGTCGCCGGATGCCAGACCTTCTATCGCCTTTTCGGCGGCGTTGCCGGCATACACGAGGGCTTCGAGAAGCGAGTTGCTCGCCAGGCGGTTGGCACCATGAAGACCGGTACAGGCGGTTTCCCCGACGGCATAGAGCCGGCTGATGTCGGCCCGGCCGGCCCGATCGGTCACGACTCCGCCGCACATGTAGTGGGCGGCAGGAACGACGGGAATCGGTTCCGTCGCCATATCGATACCAAAGGTGAGGCACTTTTCGTAAAGGTTTGGAAAGCGGTCTGTAATAAATTCTTTCGGGAGATGGGTGATGTCCAGAAATACGCAGTCTGCGCCGCTTTTCTTGAGCTCCGTGTCGATTGCCCGGGCCACGATATCCCGGCAGGCCAGGTCTTTTTGGGGGGCATAGGCCTCCATGAAGGCCCGGCCGTTACGGTCGATCAGGATACCGCCCTCCCCCCGGACGGCTTCCGATATGAGAAAATTCTTGGCATCGGGATGGAAGAGGCAAGTCGGGTGAAACTGGACAAATTCGAGGTTGGCCACGGAGGCTCCCGCGCGGTAGCCCATGGCGATGCCGTCTCCGGTGGCGATGTCCGGGTTGCTGGTGTAAAGGTAGACCTTACCGGCACCGCCGGTGGCCAGGAGGGTGATTTTAGATCTGAAAGTTTCGACGCGCTGGTCCAATCGATCCAACACATAGGCGCCGCAGCAAAAGGCCTCATGGGTCGTCGTTACCTGCCCGCGTTTCATTCTCGTCGAGCAGGTGATTAGGTCGATGGCGATATGATTCTCGTAGAGCGAGATGCGACTATGGGCTCTGGCCTGCTCGGCCAGGACCCTTTCCACCGCCTGGCCGGTCATATCCTGAGCATGGACGATACGGTTGCGGGAATGACCGCCCTCCCGTCCGAGGTCAAATTCGGTTACCCCCGAATCGTTATTCAATGCACCTTTCAGGTTGAAGTCGACGCCAAGGTCGATGAGCCGCCGAATGCATTCCGGTCCTCTGCCGACCACCATTTCCACGACATCCCGGTGGCAGAGGCCGTCACCGGCTGAAAGGGTGTCCCGGATGTGAAAATCGAACGAATCCAGCGGATCGAAGACCGAGGCTATACCGCCCTGGGCGAGGTTGGTGTTGCTGTCCATCACCGCTTTCTTGGTCACCAGGGCGACATCACCGTGTTCGGCGACTTTTAAGGCGAAAGAAAGGCCCGCAATTCCACTGCCGATAATCAGAAAATCTACGTCAACTGTCATGATGGCATTTCGGGTAGCGGCTGCCGCCGGAGAATAACCACCTCGCGGTCTTGGGAGCCGGGTTGAGTCAAAATATCGTATTCAATGGCTGGCTGAAACACGGAGGACCACCTGTTTCCCTTCGCTATCCTGCCGAAAATGCGCTCGTCGAACGCACGTTGTACCCCAAGGCTGATGGTGTGCCTTCAGCAGGACACGGTTTTCAATGGGGAACATACCAGTGGTGAAAGGCATTTCGAGGCTGAACGAAAAAGATGCCGATTCTGCCTTCCCGGCCGATGCTTTGGCAGAGTCGAGAGTCGAATACCGAATTATTATCGCGGCGTCAATTCCTATGATCGGTCCTCCACGCGACCCCATGCCTCCTGGCGCCTGCGCAGCAATTCTTCCGGTACTGGAACGGAGCGGAAGATTTCCGGACGGGGGCGCCATGAAAAGGAATTTGAGGTAGCAGCCAGAACCGTTTGCCGCATGATCCGTCTCTTATTTGACCATCCCTGCTGTAACATTGTATGATATATTTTCCGTATCCGCGAAGAATCTGTCAATACTTTCTTCAAAAACCGATGAATTCATGTTAGTTGCAGGTTGGCGGATACCGGCGCGGAATCCGTTCCGATTAAGGATTTTAGGAGTTGACATGATTGCGTACGATTTACAGTGCATCAACGGCCATCGCTTCGAGGGCTGGTTTGAAGACGAAAAAGCTTACAAGGATCAAGACCAGAGATCGCTGATCGCTTGTCCGGTATGTAACGAGGCCTCTGTTACCAGAATTCCGTCGACTTTCGGGATTAAGTCCGCATCCCGCTCATCCCCCGGCTCCCTGCCCCTGCCAACCGACAGCGAAATGGCCGAGTTCGGCCGGCGAATGTCAGAGTTCGTTGACAAGAATTTCGAAAATGTCGGCTGCGATTTCACAAAAGAAGCCCTGAAAATCCACTACGGAGTTGTCGCGCCGCGCAACATCAGAGGGACCAGCACACCGGAGGAAGAAAAGGTCCTGAAGAAGGAGGGTATAGACTTCATCAAAGTGCCATTACCTTCCAACTCGAAGTCGGAGGCTTGACCCCGCGCTTTAGCGGCGCCTGCTCCCTGTCAATAAGATGCTCCCGCCCCATCAGCAAACACGCCGGTTTGTCTTTCCTGACTCCCGTTGGGGTGCTCCGCACCGGTTTTCAGCCTGGCGGCATTGGTTTCGGGCCGGGAACCGTAGAACGGTATGAAGAGATGATAAATTCCTTCTGCCAATTCCGCTTTGAGCGGCAGGGCGCCCTTGCGGAAAACCTTCATCATTCCCAGGTTTGAAAAGAGCACGTCCGCCGTAAAGCCTTGTACGCCCCTTTCTTTGGCCAATCGAATGAGCATGCGATACATATGGGAGGCTATTCCCAGGCCTTGATAGCTTTCATCGACAATAAAGACGACCTCGGCATAGGGCCGGTGCTTTTCAACGATGTAGCGGGCTTCGGCGATCAGGCGGGATGGTTTGCCGCCTTCAATCAGCCCGACGATCGACAGCGTGTCGCTCCAATCGACGTTGACATACTGCTGCATCTTGGAATGGGGCATGGATTTAACATGACCGAAATAGCGATAATACACGGCTTCATCCGAAAAGCGGTAGAAAAGCTGCCGCATCTGTTCCTCGTCGGACGGTTTGATGGCGCGGAAGAGGATCGGTGTACCGTCTTTGCAGCGGTAGATTTCGGATATTCCGGCCGGGTAGAGACGAGCGCTTTCGGGCAGGTAGATCTGATCCGGGTAAATGATCTTGGCTGACTTGGCCTCTTCAACCAGGCGCGGGCGGTCTTCGGGATGAGCGATGTCGATCAGCGCCTGTGCTCTTTCTCGCAGGGTACGGCCTTTCAGACGGGCCATGCCGTGTTCGGTAACCACCACGTCCACCAATTCCTGCGAACGGAATTCATTGGGAAAATCTTTGATGGATATCAATATGTTAGAGATGCCTTCTTTGTTGCGACTCGGCAGTGCAAATATCGTGCGCCCCCCTGGGGAGATGTTGGCGCCGCTGATCAAATCGGCCACTTCTGCCGGTCCGTTCGCCACTGTGTCTTTTCCGGTCATTAGCGCCACGCGCCCGTGCAGATCGATCTTGCGGACGGCCACTATGGCGGTGAAATGGGGGTTGCGGCCGATGACATCCGGACTGAAAACCTTGTCAATGGCCTGAAATTCAACGAGTGGATTTTGGTCCAGCCACGAGAGAAGGCTTGCGGTGCCGATGGCGTAAGATGTCAAGGACTTACCCCGATAGGTACCTTTGTATCGGTTGGTCACGGCACCGGAATTGACTAAATCCATAAGAGCGTCGGTAAATACCGGCGAATGAACTCCCAGATGCTTCTTGACGGACAGATGACGGCCCAGGGCTTCATACAACGGCCCGGCGGAAAAGGCGATGCAGCTGTGATCGTCTATCAATTCGGCCACATTGGCGGCCAGCTGGTCATGAACGGTCGACACCGGACGGCGGTTGAAATAGATCGGATCGTCGCGTGCTTCCACCAGATAGTTAAAATTGGAAACGTGCACGAAGGTGTCGCCAAAGGTGCGCGGAACCAACGGGTTGATTTCTCCAGCGACGAGAGCGGCCTTGTCCATCGCCTGGCGGGCAACGTCCACGGCTACCCCCAAGCTGCAGTTTCCGGTTTTGTCCGGCGGTGAGATTTGAACAAAAGCAGCGTTAACAGGTACTTGACCGGACTCAATGAGTTCCGGGATCCAGGCAAAGCGACTGGGGATCAGGTCGACGTAACCACCGGTGATCAAACTGCGGGATACCCAGTCGGCAAAGAAGGTCTTGATTCGGTATTTCTGGGTCCGAAGTTCTCTGAGGGAAATGGCGTCGCCGAAACTCACCAATTGAATGAGTTCAAGGTCGGTGAGATTCCCGTTATTACTGTTTATCAGTGCTTTGACGAGAGTTCGGGGTTCCGCCGCGCCGGTTCCGATAAAAATGCTCATACCGGGTTTTATCTTACGGATCACCGCTTCCGGGGTGTCGATCTTATTCTCCCAATAACTTGCACGCCATGCGCCCATTGCCTACCCCTGTGACACCTCAGCTGATCATACCTCTTATTCTCCCGCACCGGCCGGAAGATACCCGCCTCGTGCCCGGCAAGAGCAAATCACCCATCCAGAGAAACGTCACTCTGCGGATTCGTAGGTTGTGAACTGCCCGCTGCCCGACACAAAATCCGGATCGCTCGTGGATTGAGCGGCGATCATTTTATAGGTCTCAAGGAGCCTTTTCGCCAGTGTCTTGGCCAGTCCCCGATAAAGGACCTGACCGCTGGTCGGGTCTTTATCCAAGACCTGTTGGAAGCGTTGCCGGTCGAAAGCCAAGAGCGTCGTCGGCTCGAGGCTTTCGGCCGTGGCGGAGTAATATTGCCGCCCTACCAGGGCCGACCAACCGAAGGCTTCCCCGCCTTTGCTGACGATGTAAACGATGTGACCCGACTCCCCGATCATAATCCGAACCCGGCCCTCGATAAGCACATACAGGTTTTCGGCATTATCGCCTTCGAGAAAGATGGTTTCGCCGACGGCGTATGCCTTTCTTTCGGCGATCTTCATGACTTCTTTCGCAAAGGTCATACTCGTGCCATAGAAAAAGTCTGCCTGTTGAATATACATCCTATCACCTCCCTGTTGAACGGCACCTTGTTCGAATTTAACGGCCTGTGGGGAAATCGGCTTCTACAAGAAGGTCGCGTCGAGGGGAGGACGTTAACCGGCCAAGCAGACTAGAAGGAGAGCGGCGTGAATCGATCCGTGCCGTTGATCAATGGCTGGCAGCCCATCAGGCTGGAAAGCCCGTTATACTTTATAAATTAATACTGATGGGGTTTAAATCAATGACCGCGGCTGGATAGGGATAAAAAAAGACCCGGGACAGTTTCTCGGTCCGGTCAATCTTTCACGGCCAGCCGATCGGCCAGCCGTGAAAGACGCTGCCGGGGGCGGATGTTGGTCAGAGCGATGCCGACGGCTTTACGGGTACCGATTAAAACAACCAATTGTTTTCCGCGGGTTATGGCCGTATAGAGCAGGTTCCGCTGGAGCATTACAAAATGCTGGGACATGACCGGCATGACGATCGCCGGATATTCGGATCCCTGGGATTTATGCACGGTCATAGCATAGGCCAGGCTGATATCTTCGAGTTCGGCACGGGTGTATTGCACAATCCGTCCGTCGTAATCGACCACGACGATATCGTTTTTCTGGTCGATGTCGCTGAGAATACCGCTGTCACCGTTATAGACATCTTTGCGGTAGTTGTTTTTCAAGTGCATGACCTTGTCCCCTATCTTGAAGGCCTGACCACCGGAACGGATTTCAGCGGACTGGGGGTTCAACCGGTGCTGAAGCACCCGATTGAGATTGAGCGTACCGACGATGCCCTTGTGCATAGGGGTAAGGATCTGGATATCCTTTACCGGATCGAGCCCGAACTGCCACGGGATTTTACGGCAGCACAGATCGATGATCATGTCCACAACCTTTTCCGGACGGTGTTCTTCGAAAAAGTAAAAATCCGACACCTGCTCCGGAAATTCGGCGGGTGGGAGTTCAGGTTGTTCCCCACGACGGACCCGATGGGCATTGCGGATAATTGAGCTGTCCCGGTTCTGGCGATAAATGGTGTTCAGTTCAAATGTCGGGATGGCTTCCGAACGGATCAGATCGGCTAAAACGGTTCCCGGTCCGATGGAGGGCAGTTGAAAAACATCACCGACGAGAATGAGCCGTGAGGTCACGTGAACCGCTTGAAGCAGGTGGTTCATCAGGGCAATGTCCACCATGGAGGCTTCATCGATGATCACCACATCGGCTGGGAGCGGATTGTCCAGGTCGTGCTCGAAACCGTCTTCGGTCGGGTTGTAGCCCAAAAGCTTGTGAATCGTATGCGCATTGCGGCGGGCGACCTCCGATATGCGCCGGGCGGCCCTCCCGGTTGGGGCCCCCAGCAATACACTTTTGCCGAGGGAATCGAAGACGGCGGTGATGGCGCGAATCAGGGTCGTCTTTCCCGTTCCCGGACCACCTGTGATAATGGCTACCCGGTGAAGGAAAACCGTTTCTATGATCTTTGTCTGCTCGGGAGATAATTCTATGACCAGGTGTTTGAAAACCTGTTCAACGATGTGTTCGCCTTTGATCTCATTTGACTCGGCGGGAAGCGACAGTAGCGTTTTGAGCCTCGCGGCAACGCCGAATTCGGCCCGGTGGAGGACCTGTAGAAAGACCTCCCGGTCCGGGGGGTCGAACAGACAATCCTCCGCCACAATCTCCTCTATAGATACCAGTTTTTCCACTGCCGCCGCCAACGGCGCGGAATCAATACCAAAAATTCGCCGGCAACGGTCCTCAAGCTCGTTCAGGGGCATGAAGGTGTTGCCTTCCTCGGCAACCTCTCTCAGGGTATGCAGAACGCAGGCCTGGCACCTCTGTGCATCGTCCGGAGGCGTCCCTGCCCGTTGCGTAATGGCATCGGCAATGCTGAATCCGATCCGGGGCAAGTCAAGCACCAGGCGATAGGGATCGCTGGTCAGGACTTCCAAAGATTGGTCGCCGTAAACGGCATAAATCCGGGAAGCGAAAGCCGGATTGAGGCTGTTTTCCTGTAGATATTCCATCAGGCGGCGCATGGCGTTTTCGTTTTTCCATGCGTCGGCTATCACTTGTGCCGTTTTACCACCGATACCCCTGACATCGCGGAGTTTATCCGGTTCGTTTTCGATGATATTCAAGGTCTCTTCTTTAAAATGATCGACCAGTTGACCGATAATTTTGGGGCCTACGCCTTTGACAAATCCGGCGCTTAAATATTGCCGAATGCCTTCGATGGTTGCCGGCAAAAGGGTTACGGTGGAGATGAGTCGGAATTGTTGACCGTATCGGTGGTGAGTTTCCCAGGCTCCGGTGATGTGCATTTCCGTGCCGGGCCGGGGGTGGGGCAGATGGCCGAGCACGGTGACCAGGTTGTCGGTCTTGGCAATCCGGAAGCGCAGAATCGCGAACTGGTTGTCGGAATTGTAGTACGTTACTTTTTCGACGACGCCTTCAAAACCGACCGTTTGAAGAGCGTCATGTGGTTTCGCGGTCATGTTCAAAGCGTTTGTATCCGTGCCGATCTTGAGTTTTCGATGGTGACACCGGCCTGTTTTGTTGTGGACATCGGTTGCGGCCGGCTCCGGGGTTGGCCATCATTCGACTTCGGTCAGAATCCAATCAGATGCATCGGCAAGATCTTCGGCCACGAAATCGACGAAAAGGCCGCGGCGAGCGAGATCGCCGAGGGCTTTCACGCCATTGCCGGTTTTGACCAGCACCGCTGCAGCGCATCCGGCATTTCGAGCGCATGCCATATCTGTGGCGCTGTCACCGACCATAATGGCCTTTTTAACGTCAATGCCGTGCTTGTTGCAGGCTTGCCGAATCAGCCCGGGTTGCGGTTTGCGGCAGCCACACCCTTCATCCGGCCGGTGAGGGCAAAAGAAGACATCGGTGATGTGCCCGCCGTTTTCGGAGACGACGGCGCTCATTTTTCGGTGCATGTCGAGGAGGGTCTCCAGGTTCATCAGTTTGCGGTTGACCGCCGACTGATTGGAGATGACAATGGCGGTGAACCCGGCGGCAGAGAGACGACGCAGGGCATCGAGGCTACCCGGCAGGAAATCGAACTCGCCCCAATTCTTGATGTAGGCGGGCGAATCCCTGTTGATGACGCCGTCGCGGTCCAGGAATACGACCTTGTGCGGCGAAAAAGGTGGTTTCAACGTGCTGCCGTGATCCGGATAGGGTGAATGGCGGTCAAACCCCTGGCGTCGGTGAGGCCTGGTTATCGCGTAATTTGATGGCTTTTACCACAAGTGCGGTGTTCATTCGGCGACCACGAATGGTTCGTATCCATCTTTGAGAAGGGCTTCTTCGCCTTTTCGAGCCTCCTCCAGGCTGGTGAAAAACCCGACCCGCACGCGGTAGTAAACATCGCCGCCGGTATCAAGCGGGGCGATATGGGCATTCTGGTAGACACGGTCCAATTTGGCCCTGAGGTTTTCAGCGTTGCCCCGATCGCGGAAGGCTCCAACCTGGAATGTGAATTCGCCGGCGTCGTAGTTTATCGGAGGACTGTTTTGACCCGACAGTCCTGACCCTGATTGGCTGCTTGCGGGGCCGAGGGCAATCAGTTCGACACGGGCGGTGCCCGGACCGACAACGCCCAATTCTTTGGCGGCGCCGTAGGAAAGGTCGATAATGCGTCCTCTGACAAACGGACCGCGGTCGTTGATGCGCAGGTCAAGTTCCCGGCCGTTGTCCAGATTGCGAACTTTGACGATGGTGTTGAACGGCAGGGTTTTATGGGCTGCCGATACCCCGTACATGTTGTACGTTTCGCCGTTGGAGGTCTTGCGGCCGTGAAACTTTTTGCCGTACCATGAAGCGAGTCCGCTTTCGGTGTATCCATGGGCGTGGGCGCGCGGGTAATACCATTGGCCGTAGACCTGATAAGGTTTGGATGGCGGGGGTCCCTTCTGGGGCGGCCGTGAAGGGGGGGATGACACGGTGCTGCAACCGCCGACAAACATCACGACAGCGGTGAGCCAAAGCAAGGCGGCTTTTAACCAGCGATCCGTGGCGCGTTGCATCGGTTCGTCATTTGTTTGGAACATAAGTGTCAAGCTGCAGCCAGGCGGCGAGATGAATAAGCCGTCATTGAATCGGACAACCGCCCGATCCGGTACCAATGGGATACCCTAAACGGTTAAGTAACAATAAATACCCGATTGGAAAGATTATTTCAAATGCTTTCTGGGCCGTTGGGCCGGTCCAGATCCGCGGGCACCGGCTGGATAGGGGGCCGCTTGTCGATCATTTCGGTTCCAGCGCAAGGTCTAATACCGCCAACATCTTATCGGCGAAATGAAACTGGATGTCTTTCTGGACTTTTTTCGGAATGTCCTCAAGGTCTTTCTTATTCCATGCCGGCAGGATAATGGTCTTTATTCCGGCGCGATGGGCGGCGAGCACCTTCTCCTTGATCCCCCCGACCGGCAGAACTTGCCCGCGCAGGGTGATTTCACCGGTCATGGCCAAGTCTTTTTTAATGGTCCTGCCGGTCAGAAGGGATACCAGAGCCGAGAGCATGGTGACACCGGCGGACGGCCCATCTTTGGGAATGGCGCCGGCCGGAATGTGGATGTGAATGTCCTTTTTGTCGAAAAAGTCATCCGGGATTTTCAGGGAGTGCGCATTGGCCCGAATGAAACTGAGCGCTGCGGTTGCCGACTCTTTCATCACATCTCCGAGTTGGCCGGTCAAAGTCAATCCTTTGTTGCCTTTCATGGATGTGGCTTCGATGAAGAGCAGCTCCCCACCGGTTTGCGTCCAGGCCAGTCCCATGGCGACTCCGGGGGTTTGGATCCTGGCTTTGGATTCATAAGTGAAACGCATGGCGCCGAGATATTTGGGCACGTTGGAAACCGTCACGGAAACGGATTCGATTTCACCGGTGGCAATCTTGCTGGCGACCCCCCGGCAGACGGAAGCGATTTCCCGTTCCAAGTTTCGCAGCCCGGCTTCCCGTGTATAGCCGGAAATAATGTAGCGGACGGCACCTTTGGTAAAATGGATCTGATCGGCTTTCAATCCATGTTCCCGGCGCTGCCGGGGAATCAGGAAACGGTTGCAGATTTTGACTTTCTCATCCTCCGTGTATCCCACGAGTTGGAGGACTTCCATCCGGTCCCGCAGCGGCGGTGGAATCGTGTCGAGAATGTTGGCCGTGGTGATGAACATGACCTTCGACAAATCGAAGGGGACATCCAAATAATGATCGGAAAAGGAGTAGTTCTGTTCCGGGTCGAGAACTTCGAGCAAGGCTGAAGAGGGGTCGCCGCGAAAGTCGCTGCCGACTTTATCGATTTCATCCAGCATGAAAACAGGATTATTCGAACCGGCGCGTCTCAAACCCTGAATGATCCGGCCGGGCATGGCGCCGACGTAAGTCCGCCGGTGTCCGCGGATTTCGGCCTCATCGTGTACACCGCCCAGTGAAATTCGATGAAAGTTCCGGCCAAGCGCTCTGGCGATGGAGCGGCCGAGGGAGGTTTTTCCGGTTCCCGGCGGCCCTGCAAAACACAGTATCGGGCCTTTGGATTCGGGCTTGAGCTTGCGGACGGCAAGATATTCGACAATTCTTTTTTTCGGTTTCTCCAGCCCGAAGTGATCCTCATCCAGGATTTTCACCGCCTTGCGAATGTCGAGGGTATCCTCGGTGCTGTCGTGCCAGGGCATAGAGGTGATCCAGTCCAGGTAAGTGGACGCCACGGTGTATTCCGCCGAACTGGGATGCATTCTTTCAAGACGACCGAGCTCCCGCTCGGCTTCCTTGCGGGCTTCCTCGGGAAGGTTGGCATCGGCAATCTTCGTCTGATATTCATCCACTTCGACAGATGATTCGTCTTTCTCGCCCAACTCCTCCTTTATGGCTTTGAGCTGCTGGCGCAGGTAATATTCCCGCTGGCTTTTTTCCATATCGCCTTTGACTTGCGACTGGATTTTGAACCCCAGTTCGAGGATATCCAGCTGATGGTTCGCCAACCGGGTGACCTCTTTCAACCGTTCTTTGACGTCGATTGTCTCGAGGACTTTGAGCTTTTCTTCCGGAGAGGAGTTTATGGTTGACGCGACCATGTCGGCCAGTGTTCCGGGTTCCTGGATCGACTTGGCCATACCCCCCATTTCCTCTGGTAAACCAGGTGATAACTCGACTATTTTTGTAAACAGGCTGACCAGGTTGGACATCAAAGCTTCGGTTTCATTGTCTTTCGCTGCCCCGTCCGTCAGGTGTTCCACCTGTGCGATGAGGTAGGGGTGCCCGTTCTGGAAGGCCTTGACTTTGAACCGGCTCAATCCTTGTACCAGCAACTGGGCTTTTCGATCCTCAGTCTTGGCCATTTTGAGAATCAGAGCGCTGGTCCCTATTTTGGCCAGGTGTTCCTTGGGATAGGGGATCTTGTCGGTTTTGTTCGTGGCCACCGCCAGGCCGACAATACGGTTCTTGGACATGGCCTCGTCTATCAGCTGGATCGATTCTTCCTGCATGACGACCAGCGGAAGGACCATCTTTGGGAAAAGAGCCGCATCGAACAAAGGCAATATGGGTAGTATGTCAGGAAGATCTTCCGGGCTCTTGGGCTTGGGGGCCTGCTGTTCTGTCATGTTTCCCTCCAAAAAGTGCAACGCTTGTTTAACCGGGAGCTGCCGCAGCTGCCGGTAGTTGCCGGCCCTGCGGGATCCTATCCTTCTTCGATCTGGATCGTATGGGTTTTTTCACGAGGAAGTTTGGCCAATCGTAGCTGCAGAAAACCGTTGACGTAAGAAGAAGAAATGACTTCGGTGTCGATGGGCACCGGAAGGTACAGAATTCTATCGAATTTTCCGTACTGAATTTCGGCCAGCCGATAAGTGGCTTTGTCAATTTTCTGCATGGGCAATCTCCGTCCCTTGATTTTGACGGCGCGACTGTTGATTTCAACCTCGAGATTCTCCTTTTCGACTCCGGCAATTTCAGCCCGCACGATGATTTCCTCGGGAGTCTCGTAGATATCCATTTGCGGGTTCCAGGCACACTCCGAAGAGGAGAACATCGGGCTCACTGGACGAGTGCGAAACATGTCGTCGAAAGTTTTCTCCAATTGAGAGGCGATCTTCTCGAGATCACTGCCGAATCGAATTTTAATGTAGTCCATATTTTCAATGCTCCTTTTTACAAGGGACCGCATCTGTCGGTCGCCATAGACAGGTCCACTGCCGACGATGGCGGCTCCCTTATCGGAAATAGTGCTAAAACCTAACACCGAAAGCCGGCTTTGTAAATAGAACCGATACCAGCCGATGGGTTGATTCAAGCGGCTGCCGAGTGGGAAACGCACGACAGATTGATGCGGATCCAGAGGCATATGCCGCCCGCCGGACCGGCGATGCATTTGCTTGACAGGATTTGGTCTGTGCTTAATTTCTTACCAGCCAGAAGCGGTCCGTTCATCCAGCACAAGGAGGAAAAAACATGACAATCGGCAGATGGGATCCGTTCAGAGAGGTCGCCACTCTTCAGGAGCGAATCAACAGGCTTTTTGAAGATGCCTTCCCGAGAAAAAACGATCAAGGTGACGCTGGGGATACGGCTGATTGGCGACCGGCCGTGGACATTTTCGAGACGGGATCCGCCATAGTTTTAAAGGTCGAACTGCCTGGTGTCATCAAAGAGGATGTATCCGTTGAGGTCAAAGACAACGTCCTGACCATCAAGGGCGAGCGCAAGGCAGAGAAGGACGTCGGCGAGGGAGATTATTACCGGAGAGAAAGGGTCTGTGGCTCATTCAGGCGGGCCTTCAATCTCCATTACGACGTCAATCCGGAGAAGATAAGGGCCAGATTCAGCGATGGTGTCCTGAGCATCGATGTGCCGAAACCGGAAGAAGAAAAGCCAAAACAGGTGACGGTCAACGTCGACTGATACCCTTGTTCCCGCTTCAACCAGCCTGTTTAGACCCACCCGGCGGAAATCGCCGGGTTTTTTTACGGCGCTCGGACCAGCCGCAGGTCATGGTTTGCCATAGATTGAAAAATGGCCTATGAAAGACATGCGGACAGGCGTATCGGTTCCCGGGGGATGCTGCCGGCTGCATGGCCATCACGCGGCCGCAAGAATTCAGGCCGGCGTTTTTTTCAGGGGATCCTTTACACCCCAAAGCACCGAATTGCGCCTCAAATGTCAAAAAATATTGCGAATGGCAATGCTGTGGCGAGCTTGGTGTGAACAAGCGCCGGGATCGAGCCGGTTGATTTCATCCTAACCACAACGGGTATTCCAATGGCTGCCCTATGAACCTCCGAGACGCGCTGCTGACGATCCGCCTTCAGTATTTCTTTTACTTCGCCGTACTCGGTATTTTTCTGCCCTACTTCAACCTTTATTGTTATCACCTCGGATTCAGCGGTGCCCAGATCGGCACCCTGTCAGCCGTCAGATCACTCGTGATGGTGGCCGCATCTTTATTTTGGGGTCTCCTCGCTGATAAGTTTTACCTGCGTCGTCGAATCTACGTCATATGCAGCGCTGCCAGTGCATTGACCTGGCTCTTCTTTCTCTCCACAACTGATTTCTGGTTCATGCTGCTCATCACCGCTCTTTACGTCTGTTTTTATGCGCCGATTATCGCCTTCCTGGAAGCCTTTACCATGGATCAACTGGAATACCGCAAGGAATCCTATGGCCGGATAAGGGCCTGGGGCTCGTTCAGTTTCATCCTGGTTGTGATCCTGTTGGGCCGGGCCATCGACCTGTTTCCCATCCGCCTGATACTCGTTCTCATTTTTGCCGGCTCTCTGCTGCAAGCTGTGGGAGCCCTTCGCATGCCCCGTTTTAGTTCCTCCGGACGTTCGCTGTCCCCAAAGAACGGGGAGGGGCTGATGAATCGGCAGGTATTTTACTTTCTCTTGTGTGGATTCATCATGTTGGTGAGCCATGGAACCTATTACGGTTTTTTCTCTATCCACCTCGAATCTCTCGGGTACTCCAGGACGTTTATCGGCCTGGCATGGGCCCTGGCATCGGTTGCAGAAATTTTGGTGATGATCAACTCGGAGGCCTTGTTCCATCGCTTCCCCCTCGAACGGGTGCTCGTATTTTCATATGCTGTGGCCGTCCTGCGATGGCTCATGCTATGCCTCTTTCACTCTCCCGTCATGATCCTGTCGGCCCAAGTACTGCACGCCGTGACCTATGGGACATTTCATATGGCCAGCATCCTGTATATCGATCGCCTCACGTCGGCCAGGGCCAAGACCACCGGTCAAGCGGCCAACAATGCGGTTCAATACGGGCTAGGGTTGATGGCCGGATTCTTTCTCAACGGATTTTTATTCGAACGGACCGGGACACCTTTTCTATTCCTGATGAGCGCGGTCATTGCCATGGCCGGGGGGATGGTATTCTGGGGCTACCTCAGAATCGTGCGTTCCACTTGACACCCGGGAGAGCGGGCCGATACGGCTATTCTCTTTTGGGGGACAAGAGATGGACGAGCCAACGAATCAAGCTGTTTTTGTTCAGCATCGACCGGTCCAGGTTATCGATTTTTTCGAACAGCGCCTCCGGGTCGCTGAACCACTGTGCCCGGGTGACCACCGGTTGGGTCGGATCGAGGCGCTTGACCACCCGGGCCGGGTTGCCAACCGCCACAGAATTCGACGGGATGTCGCTTACCACCACAGCACCGGCGCCGACGATGCTGTTCTCTCCGATGCGGACACCCTTGCAAACAATGGCACTGTCTCCGACCCACGCATTGGGGCCCAGCCGCACCGGTTTCGCCCGCCCGATGGCCAGGCGGTCGTATACTCCATGCCAGTCGCAGTCGGTGATATAGGCCCGGCTCGCAATCATACAGTTGTCCTCGATCACCACCGCTTCCGCTGAACCGATACGGACTCCGGGGCAGATCAGGCTGTAGTTTCCGATTCGAATGCCCCCTTTGCCCCGGGAGGCCGGCCAGACCGACAGCCGGACTTTTTCGTCCGGGGCGGCGATAATCGTTGCACAGTCACCGATCTCAACCGGGCCACCGAAAATTTCGACATGCCACGGCTTGATGACCTGGAAGCGCTTACCCGCGCGTTTCAACTGGGGTTCAAGGAAGCGGCGAGTGTAAAACGCCTGAAAATCCAAATAGGCTTTTTTGACAAAATAGGGGCGGTGATCGCTCCTCATTGGCTTATCTCCACTTGGGGACTCCCGCGTGTGTTATCCGGTCTGGAATGGCCGCGGCGGTAAGTTTAAGCCATGGCGGTGCCGGGCACTACTCGACGGATCGATATTTTGGAAGGAGGGCGGGAAGAAGGCCAATCCTGCAGTCCGACGGTTAGGGATGCTGCCGATTTCGCATTGATGTCCCCTCATCGGCCCAGAATGCATGGGAGAAAAGCCGGCTTGCCGGCGTCAGATCATAGAGGGCATCGGCAGCCAGCAGGACAGCGGCATTGGTCCAGGAGAGTTTCTCCTCCGGCCAGACGGTCATGTCCGGCGAGGTATAGCCGGCCCAGTACCAACCGTCTTCGTACCTTTTGTCGACAATCCAGTTGAATACGATTTCCGCCGGGGTCCAGCGGCCCGCCGCCGACAGGGCCAGGCACAATTCGGACGTTTCGGCGATTGTTATCCAGGGCCGGTCCGAGACGCATCGCACCCCCTGATCTTCAATGACGAACTTTTTCCAAAGATGATCGATTCGTTTGCGGGCCCGGGCATCCGTTAGGACTCCGCAAAGAACCGGATAGTACCAGTCCATGGCATAGCGGGCCTTGGTCATGTTGAACCGGTGGGGTTGAAACGCAATGGTGCGCTGCAGCCGGCAGAGCCCCTTTTCCCAGCGGGTATTCCGGTCCCCCAATATCCGGGCCGCTGCCAAGGCACAGCGAATACTCATGAATACGGAACAGGAGCCGGTCAACAGGGCCATTTTGTCTATTGCGCCCTTGGGGCTGACGGCCCAGTATATTTCACCATGCGGGGCTTGAAGACTGAGGGCGAAATCGATGGCGGCGCGGACGGAATCCCACATTTGAATCAAAAACGACTGGCTGCCGCTGATTAAATAGTGGTGAAATACGCCGACCGCGATATACGCCGATAAATTGGTATCCCTGGTGGTGTCTTCGGCGGCACCGTCACTGTAAGAGGTATACCAGCTGCCGTCCGTGTTCTGACGACTCGCCAGCCAGGCATAGGCCTTCTCGGCTTCGATTGAATAGCCGCCGATGCTCAGTCCCATCGCCGCTTCGACCAAGTCCCAAGGGTCGGTTTTTCCACCGCGATGCCAGGGGATATCTCCGTTCCGCCGTTGCACTTCGGCGATGCAGGCCGCAATTCCAGCGACGTCCAATGAATGAACCCGTTTTTCTCGGGAAGCATTCGGCATCATAGGCTTATTCCATGCTCTCTTCGGTAACTCTGACGAGGTAATCGGGAAAGTGAACTCATTACTTCGGTTTCGGTCGGCATGCAAGAGAAAACTCCCGCCGAATCACAGCCCGTGGTTTGGGGCGCCGATACTGCCGAGCAGTCGCCGGGAGCGATCTGACCGGCCGGTCGGGTTAAGTTTTTTGTCCGGCGATGGCCACAGTTTTTACATATAAAAAATATTTTATAATAACGAACTATTATGCTGTATATTTTTTCATTTTTTAAAATTGACAAAATTATAGGTTGTGATAGAACTCACCGGTCGGTTATAATTATGACGATTTTCTATTCATGCCGGGCATGCGGCCAACGGGGGCAGCGGTGGTACCAGCGCCGGCACAGGGACAGTCGATGAGCCCAAAATTCGTTGATCGAGAAAAAAAGATATCTGAAATTGCCCGGGTCGCACTGGTGCTTTTCACGAACCGCGGGTATGCGGCGACGAGTGTCGGACAGATCGCCAGGGCCTCGGGTATCGGCAAGGGCACCATTTACGAATATTTCGATACGAAAGCCGATATTTTCTTTGCCGCCGTCTTGGAGTGGACGAAGCGGATGGAAGGACATTTCACGGAGCAATTGGTCGCGGTCGACGACCCCATCGACCGGCTGCGTGCATTTGCTGAATTGAGCGTGGCCATCGTCGAACCCATCGATCCGGGAGCCGCCCGCCTTTCAATCGATGTTCTGAGACACACGATGCTGCAGGACGGCGCACCTTACAAAAGGCGGCACCTGATGAAAGAAGTCCACACCGGAATGCGGCGAATCGTTGTCCAGATTTTG
Source organism: uncultured delta proteobacterium (assembly GCA_963792945.1). Classification (GTDB taxonomy): domain Bacteria; phylum Desulfobacterota; class Desulfobacteria; order Desulfobacterales; family SG8-13; genus JARFQH01. Next base: position 432,520 of record CAWBYM010000008.1, read on the forward strand.
CTCGAAGGGATTTCCAGGGGTATATTCCGTCCGGATGTCGCCCGGGATGCTGAAAAGGTGGCTATCAACTTATTGGCCTATCTGGACGGCATCAGCCTGCACAGCCTGATCTCAGAAGGCGATTTTAACCTCAGGGAGCAGATCGAATTTTCGCTGGAGAACGTTCTGCGGTTGATCGTCAGCGATCGGGCTGCCCACCGAATAGAGATGAAAAAACCGTCCAATCGCGGTGAAGAGGAGTGACATGACAACCAAGGATCCACAAACCGGAAGGACTTCAGAAACGGCACCCGGACGTCGGTTTCGCCGACTATGGCCGACAGCCGTGGTCGTGGTCCTATTGGGAGTGACCGGGCTGTTTTTTTTTCAGGATTCAATCGGAAGGAGAGGTTATTCGTGAAAGCAACCAGGCCGGCTTGAGATCGGATCGCGAAGCCGTCAACGTGGTGGCGCTGAAGTTGATTCCCGCCACGATGCGCGACCGCCTCGCACTGCCGAGCGTGACCAAGCCATGGATTGAACTGAAAATCCTGGCTGAAGTCAACGGGCGGGTCACCCGCAAGGTATTGGCAGATGGGGCCGTCGTTGTTGCCGGCCAACCGATAGCCGGTGTAGATCCCCGCGACTTTCGCAATGCCCACCTATCAGCCAAAGCGGCGTCGTTCTGGTCTCGGCCTTTGCCCTGCTGGTGATATTCATTCAGACTTGGCTGCTGGCCGTGGGGCTCGAAAAGCCGGTGGAATTCTTTCCCAAAATCGATCCCAAGAGCATTTACGTCAACGTCGACCCTCCCGAAGGGCCGACCTGGACTACATCGACCGGATCGTCAAAAAGGTGGAGATGGGGGTCAACGGCGCCATTCTCGGGAACCGGGAACTGCCTCTCAGTCTCTATGATTCCTCTTATATTTTCCGGGAACATCGCAAGGCGGGAGGTTTGGCATTTAACGGGCCCAGTGATTTGGACAACATTGAACACATATATGCCAAGGCGATCGAAAACGCGCGCTCCGGCTCTTTCGAGCCGAACCTGCCCAATCATATCGGCGTTCAGTTCATCGATCTGAAGGACCGCCGCCGGCCTTCTGCTGAAAGCGTGGAGGAGATTCGACAGCGGGTGCAGACCATTGCCGGCGCAAGGATCACCGTGGCCGAAGAACAAGGGGGGCCCCCCACCGGTGCGCCGGTCAATATCGAGGTGTCCGGCGACGATTTCCGGGTTCTCGGCAGTTTGGCGAAACGGGTGGCTGAGGTTATTTCCCGCGTGCCTTTTGTCGAGGACGTTCAGGATGATTACGTGGAAGGTATTCCAGCGGTTCGGGTTCGGGTCGACCGGCAAAAGGCCGCTCTTTTCGACCTAAATACCAACACCATCGGTTTTGCATTGAAAACCGCCTACAATGGGCTGGAGATCTCGACTTACCGCGAAGGAGACCGAGACGTCGACATCACCGTCACTCTCGCCGATGCCGACCGCAGAATGGTCGATGTTCTGCACAAATTGATGATTCCTACCCCGGTCGGCCAGCTCGTTCCCCTGACCACAATCGCCCGGATCGACTACTCGGGGACTATGGGGGATATCGTGCGGATCAATCACAACCGTGTCGTTACCGTTAAGGCCAATGTGGACGAAAACCGAATTCCGGGTCCGGTGGCGCGGAGGCAGGCCGAGTATCTTCTGGCTGATTTTCCTCTTCCGGCCGGCTACCGGATGACCTTCACCGGTGAGTTCGAGTTTCAGCAGGAAGCGGAGACGTTTCTGACCAAGGCCTTTGCTGTCGCCATATTTTTGATCTTTCTGACCCTTGTGACGCTTTTTAATTCTGTTTCCCAACCCCTGATCATCCTGACATCGGTCATTTTATCTTTGGGTGGCGCTTTCGTAGGGCTCACGGTCCTGAAAGCGCCCTTCGGGATCATCATGTCGGGGGTCGGCGTCATTTCTCTGGCCGGCGTTGTGGTGAACAACGCGATTGTTCTGATTGACTACATCAACAAGCTACGGTTCAGAGGCATGGCGCTCAGGGAAGCCGTGATGGCCGCCGGTGCCACCCGTTTGCGCCCCGTCCTTCTGACGGCGTTGACGACGGTGCTCGGATTGTTGCCGATGGTTACCGGCGTCTCCTTCGACTTCCACAACATGTCCATCTCTTTCGTCAGCGAATCGACACAGTGGTGGCAGAATATGGCCATCGTCGTTATCTTTGGCTTGATAGTCGCTACATTTCTGACCTTGGTGGTCGTCCCGATACTCTACCATCTGCTGGCGACCTTATCGAACCGACTACCGGGGTTTTTCGGGGCTGGATTAAAATCTCCCGGCGGCGAAGGCGAACTTGCCCCCCGAGGTCGTTGAGAACCATCCGGAAATGCATCATCATCGGCACAAGACACCGGATTGCCGCTTGACTTTCCGCCTTACATTGATTAGCTAATCTGTTTAGATCGGCGTTTTTCTCTCTGGATCCGGTGACAGCGCTCTCTCGGGTCGTCCTGCATGTCTGGCTCAGAACCACCACCGTTACGCGACCATGCCGCCGGATTCCCAAGATTCAGGCCTGACCAAACGGAAGGGTTGGATTATCCTGGAAACCCTTTTCATCGGCAGGGCATTCTTAACCGGCACTACCGCACTAAACGCCTGCCAACTCTCCGTTGCGCCGCAGTTCGACGCCTATTTGATTGGCGCGGGCCGACCGCCCGGATGGAAGTCGAGCCGGTCGCTCCGGAGTTACCCAGAAACGGTATGTCCAAATGAAAGGAGGCCAAGATGCCCGACAGTGTCTACAAAATCATCGATTTGGTGGGGAGCAGCCCCAATTCCTTCGAGGAGGCTGCAAAAAATGCGGTGGAAACCGCGGGGAAAAGCCTCAGGGACCTGCGCGTCGCCGAAATCACCAAGCTGGACATGAAAGTCGAAAACGGTAAGGTTACGGCCTATCGGGCCCGTGTCAAACTTTCTTTCAAATACGCCAGCGAATAGAGAAAATCCTTAATCGAAAACGAAAACCCGCTCCGGCGCCTCACGGTCCCAGAGCGGGTTTCTTCATGACACTTAATCCGCGAGAGCTTCGGCCATCAGTTTGCCCATCAGTTTCGAGAACCGACCGGGGTTTTCGAGCCGGCCTCCCTCACCGATGACAGCCATGTCGAGCAGCAATTCACTGTAATTCTCAAGAACGGGATTGTTGCGGTCCTTTTCGTAGAGGCTTTTTATGCGTTCAAGGGCGGGATGGTTTGGATTGAGTTCCAGAACCCGTTTGGCAAGTGGTGGGCTCTGGCCCGAGGCCTTGAGGATTTTTTCCATGTAGGCACTCAGATCCTGGGCGTCACCGGAGAGACAGGCCAAGGAATCCTTAAGCCGAGTCGACGGTTTGACATCTTTGATTCTGTCCTGCAGTTTCGATTTGATAAATCCAAACAGCGGGGCGTAAGTTTTTTCTTTGTCAGCATCGACATCGCCCAGTTCAAGGTCGCCCTTCTCGGCGCTCTTAAGAGGTTTGCCGTCATATTCGGTCAGTGACTGCACGACCCACTCATCCACGGGATCGCCCATCAGAAGCACTTCATATCCCTTATCCTTCAGCCGTTCGAGCAGGGGGCTGTCGGCCAGAGCCGCAAGGTCGTCTCCTGTCAGGTAATAGATGTCTTTCTGTTCCGGTGACATGCGTTCGACGTATTGTTTGAGAGAGGTCAATTTTCCCTCTGACTGGGTGGATTCGAAGCGGAGCAGTTCAGCGAGTTTCGAACGGTTCTCAGGATCGGTGTAAACGCCGGCTTTGAACACTTGCCCGAACTCTTTCCAGAACGCTTCATAGGGTTCTGCCCCCATTTCCTCCAGATGCTCCAGTACTTTCTTGACCAGATTGCGACGGATGTTCCTGACCAGCCGGTCTTGCTGGAGTATTTCGCGGCTGATATTGAGATTCAGGTCCGGGGCATCGACCACTCCCCGTATGAAACGGAAATACTCCGGGATCAATTCGCGGCAGTTATCCATTATAAATATGCGTTTGCAATAGAGGTTAATGCCATGCTTCATGTCCGGATTGAACAGATCGAGCGGCGCATGGGCCGGTATATAAAGCAGGGCCTGATATTCGGTGGTCCCCTCGAACTTCAAGTGCAGGTGAGACAACGGCGCATTCCAGTCGTGGCTGATGTGCTTGTAGAATTCTTCGTATTCGGCGGCTTCGACCTCGCGCTTGTCTCTGGTCCAGATGGCTTTCATGGAGTTTAGGGTTTCTTCACGGACGACAGTGCGGCTGGTCTTTCCGATCGGTTTGCCGGAGCCGTCCTTGATCTGCTCTTCCTCTGGGATCGGTTCGTCCTGTTCGACATCCATGACTATGGGGTAGTTTACGAAATCGGAATGGCGCTTGATGATTTGGCGGATGGTCCACTCGTCGGTGTAATCAGGGTCGTCCTTTTCCCGTTTTTTCAAATCCAAAACAATAGTGGTACCACGGGTTGGCCGGCTGGCTTCTTCTATGGTGTATGTGCCGTCACCGGTGGATTGCCAGCGGGTGGCGGTATCGGAGCCAGCCGGGCGGGTGGTCAGGGTCACCGTGTCCGCTACGACAAAGGCACTGTAGAACCCGACACCGAATTGACCGATCAATTCCGGCGAAAGCATGGTCTTGTCGTTGAGTTGCTCTATAGCCTCGAGAAACGCCGCCGTTCCGCTTCTGGCTATCGTACCGATATTTTCCATGACTTCTTCCCGGGTCATGCCGATACCGTTGTCCGATACGGTCAGGGTGTTCTTGATCCCATCTGTGGAGAGCTTGATTTTAAATTCGGCGTCCTCACCAAGAAGGTCCGGCGCCGTTTGCGATTTGAACCTCAATCGGTCGATGGCATCCGAGGCGTTTGAAACCAGCTCCCGTAAAAATATTTCCCTGTTGGAATATAGGGAATTGATGATCAGATTGAGCAGCTGCTGCACTTCGGTCTTAAATTCATGGGTTTCTTTACTGGCGGCCATTGTCTCTCCTCACTTATTGGGCGGTTTGAGTGCGGCGGTGGGCTTTGCGCCGACGTGTCTTCTTTTCGGGGGATATAATGTGCAAAAAATCCGTTTTGTCAACCCCGCCGCGCATGTCGAAACCCCATGAATTTAGCGGACGATCATCCCATAATCCCTGCGGGCATTGAAATTTTGTATTCTGAAATTAGTTTGTAGGCGCGCAATAGGCAAGCCGTTTTGAATCAAATGGGACGGCTGCAGCCTTCCGATCGAAACCAATGGAGGGCATCTATCGAGGAGTTTCAGGTGTTTCCTGGAACGTTGTCGCCAAGCGCGGTCGAAAATGTGATATAAGATGTTTGAGTCGAACACAGAACGGAACTTGACATGATCGCCATAGATGAGGACGTGACCATTACCCGACCGGTGGACAGGGTGTTTGCGTTTGTTACCGATCTACAGAACAATCCGCTTTGGCAGACCGGTGTCATCCTGAGCGAGAAGACTTCCGAGGGCCCTTTGGGTGAGGGGGCCACGTACAGGCTGGTGAACCGTTTCATGGGCAAACGGCTCGATTCCGCAGGGATCATATCGGAATATGTCCCCAACCGGATATGTTCTTACCGTTTTGTATCCGGTTCCGTCGACGGTGAGAGCAGCTTCATATTTGAACCGGCCGCCGGCGGCACCCGATTCATCACCCGAGGCGTCATCACTTTAAAAGTTCTTAAATCCGTCGAGTTCCTGGCCAAGCGCAGGGCACGCCGCCAGGTAAAAAACGATTTGCTGAAACTCAAGGAGTTACTGGAAAACGGTGGTGGCCAATAAACGACGGCCGAAAACCGGCGGGCGTACGCGCCGTCAAACTTTACCGGCCTTCTGCTAGACCGTTGCCGGACAGGGAGAGGGGCATCGCCGAGGGCGCCGACTAACAGGTAAGGTGGAAGGCCCCGGCGGCATTCCGGCCATCGGCCCGCATGCGGTTGAAGGTTTGAACGGCTTGGTCGGTAGGTTCGGCTACCAGGAGGATATGTTTTTTTTTCAGGTCTTGCCTAAGGGCTTCCGCTATACGCATACTGCCGGCGTATCCGGTACCCACGACAAGGATTTCGGGAGATGTCGCCAAAATGTCGGCTACATCCTCAGCCGTCATTCGGTGACCCTCGCGGCGCCACCAGTCGCTTTTGATTTCGTTCCCGACGATCTTCAGATCTTGGGTATATCTTCTGCCGCAGACCGTCATATGGCTCCCGGCGGCATAACCCTCGATCATTATCTCTGCAAAGCGAGCTTCGTTCATGTGTCGTATCCCCCCGATATCCCGGCCGTCGATTTAACGCCGCATCCAGAGAAGGGGCCCTTTGTTTAGATATTCAAAACCCACTCAAGCATGTTTTGGGTCCGGCGGATCGAACCATCCGACTTTGCCGTGTTGCGACGCCTTCACGCAATACGGCGGGCTTCCTACACAAGAATAAGTTTGACATCCGGAAATGCAAGGATAGGGATCAATGGTGAGGGAAACCGTCTTTGGGCTTATACCATGCCGTTGGCGGAGGATATGATTTTCCAAGCCTCTTCGGCGGTTTCTACATATGTGAATATGTCCAGGTCTTTCGGGCTGATATTGCCTTCTTCCAGAATCGCCTGAAAATTCGCGATCCTTTAATGAAAAGAGCGCTCGGAAGAGGAGTACCGTTAGCGGTTTGATTTTACCTGTTTGTGGGGTGATGTAGGCGCCATGGCGACCTCCGGTTGAATATCCTCTGCTGATTATACGGGTATCGGTCAACTATTTCAACCCATTAACGATTCTTACGATAAGGCGCCGGCCGGCAAGCGAGATAAGCTTGGATTTTGATTTTTACGCGACTGTTTGATATCCTACCCCACCTCCAAAAGTTACACGAAAGAATAGAGATAAGTCAGTGATGCACTTGTCCCTTGAAAGGAAAAATAACGCATGGCTTGGATAACCGATCCTCAAATCTGGATGGCCCTGCTCACGTTGACGACTTTGGAAATCGTGTTGGGCATCGACAATATCATCTTCATAGCCATAATTGCCGGCCGCCTGCCGGTTCACCAACAAAAAAAGGGCCGCACCCTCGGACTGCTGCTGGCCATGGTCACGCGCATCGGCCTGCTCTTTTCACTGACGGTCATCATGGGTTTGACGGCGCCCCTTTTAACGGTTTTCGGCAACGAGATTTCGGGACGGGACCTGATCCTTCTGCTGGGCGGCCTGTTTCTGCTGGGCAAGAGCACCCTTGAGATCCACGCCAATCTCGAAGGTGAAAAAGATCTTACCGAAGACGAGAGGGGAAAGGTGGCGGCTTCATTTTACAGCGTTATCGTCCAGATCCTTCTGCTCGATATGGTCTTTTCTCTCGATTCGGTTATCACGGCCATCGGCCTTGTCGATCAAGTCGCCGTCATGGTGGCCGCCATCATCATTGCCGTGACGTTTATGATTTTTCTGGCTGAACCCGTCAGCCGATTCATCGAAAATCACCCCACTGTTAAAATTCTGGCCCTCAGCTTTTTGCTGCTGATCGGTGTGACCCTGATGGCCGAAAGTTTTAACCTCCACATCCCCAAGGGATACATCTATTTCGCGATGACGTTTTCGGTATTCGTGGAAATGCTGAACATGAAACTGCGCAAACGGTTGCGGCCTCCGGTCAAGTTGCGGCGACCGTCCGCTGAAACAGCTAAAAGGACGGTTGATTGAAAATTTGCCTATCCAGACGAGGCGGTTCCGCCGGCCTCATCCCCCTGTCTTTTTCGTCGGTGTTGGACTTGGCGTTCCGTCAATCTAACAGGGCGTCGAAATTTACAGGGAGAAATGCTCTGTGGATAAGGGGGCTTTATTCTGGCGACCCCTATAAGTAAAAGCGAAGGGGGGGCGGGTTGTCGAAATGAATCGGGTTCGGACTACCAGCGCAGGAGCAGCGCCCCGGCGGTCATTCCTGCACCGAAAGCGTCCAGGAGGACCGTCTGGCCGGCCTGGATCCGGCCGTCCCTTACGGCCTCATCCAGGGCCGAAGGTATCGTTGCGGCAGAGGTATTGCCGTAGCGGTCCAGATTGATCACCACGCGGTCCATGGGAAAGGCGAGTCGGTTGGCCACGGCTTCAATGATCCGCAGATTGGCCTGGTGGGGGACGAACCAGTCGAGACGCACTATCGGCAAGGACTGTTTTTCGAGGGTTTTCAGCGCACACTCGGTCAGTGTTCTTACGGCGACCTTGAAGATTTCCTTTCCGTTCATCTGCATCTTATGGAGGCCTTGGGCGTATATTTCGGGAGTGACCTCAAGATTGGAGCCTCCCGCAGGGATGTGAAAAAGATCGCTCAATCTGCCGTTTGAGGTTAGGTGGCTGCACAGGATTCGCCGCTTACCACCGGTCGATGACCGCTCAACAACGGCGGCACCGGCGGCATCTCCGAACAGGATGCAGGACGACCGGTCGCTCCAGTTTGTGATCTGCGACAGGACCTCTCCGCCGACGACGAGCACGGTTTTGGACTGCCCGGTCTGAACAAACTGCTGGGCCGTCACCAATCCGTAGATGAAGCCTGAACAGGCGGCATTGACATCCATCGCCCAGGCATTGTGGGCGCCGATTTTTTTTTGCAACCAACAGGCCGTGGACGGCAGCAGGGTATCGGGGGAGCAGGTGGCATAGATGATCTGATCGATGTCACTGGCTTGGCGTCCGGCCATCGAGAGCGCTTTGCGAGCGGCCTTTGCACCGAGGGAGGAATTGGTTTCGCTCCCGTTTTGGACATCGGCTATCCGCCGTTCGCGGATCCCGGTTCTGCCAACGATCCATTGGTCGTTGGTATCGAGGCCATAGCGAACGAGCATGTCGGAAAGTTCATTATTGTCGAGCCTTTTTTTGGAAAAGCCGATCCGATTCCGGTTATCTTGGCAGAAACATGCATGTCCGCGTCTCACATTCCCTTGGTTCGTATTTTGGTGACGATGTAAGCATAAGAAAAAAAGAGCCATACTTTAACAGTGTTTGGTAAAGGACGCAACAGTCAGCTGAAAGGCAAAAGCCGACCGTCTGGAAATTGCCGCATCGGTTGTCACGATGACGATAAGAGACGGCATACCGGCACCTTGAGGGAAATATCGGAAACCGAACATCTGCCATACACGGCGCCGCCAATCGGCCGGGTTTGCCATTTACCGATGATTTTAATCCTGCTCTCGAGTCGTCCGTCGTGCTTGCCTGACGAATTGCGGCTCAGCGGTGCGAAGGCCGGCTCACGATCCTGATTTTCCACGCCATTACGGCGGGAGATTACATCCAGAAGGGAGTGGTAAAGAAAATGTCAGAAAACCGCACCGCCGGCATCGATTTCACCGTCGACCGGCAGAACCTGTACCGCGAAGAAACTTTTACCGATTTGAAAGTGGCCAGCATCCGGCGTTTGACGCCGGTAAACACCGACGGCTCGGTCGACAAAACCCGCAAAACGGTTTTCGTGGGAGAATCCAATCTGATGACACCGGGCGGCCCGCTGCCGGTGCAGACCGTCATCCCGGCCAAGCAGCTTCAGCAGGCCATCAAACGATTCCCGGAGGCCATGCAGGCCGCCGTGGAGAAGCTGGCGGCGGAGGTGAAGAAATTACGCCAAAAAGAGAACGCGTCGATCATCACGCCCACGGCGGAAGAATCGTCGCGTATTATCGTCCCCGGCCGTTGAGTGCGTTTCGGTGATAGACGGGACCGTCGGGCGGTATATCCTTTTACGCGCCCGTTTTCACGAGGGTTTCCGTCGGCTGGCCGATACCCGCTTCGTCGGCCAGGAGGCCGCCTGCGGGCCGTCATTGGTTTTAAACGGGGCCGGATGCTGGGTTGTGGATGAATGGAGCGCCGTCCGGTGCCCCGTATTCGCCGATTATGGCACCCCGCCGACTGTCAGCACAGGACAGGTTGCACGGCGGATGACGCGATCGGTTGTCGAACCCAGTAAAAACGATTCTACCAGACCATGCCCGCGGATACCAAGAATGATAAGGTCCACGGTGTGTAGAACCGCATACTTGATCAGTTCCTCAAAAGGTCTGCCGGCCAGGCAGTCGGTAGTGACATCACACCAGTTGCGGGCTTCCTTCGGGACCAGAATGTCGAGTTTGTTTTTGAGGTGAGCGTCCAGGTCAATCTGCACCTTGGCGGTCAACGGGTCCGGCATGAGCGCATCCTTGTATGCAAAAGGTTCGATGACATGCACCAGATGGAGGGCCGCCTGAAATTCTTGAGCTAAGCTGAAGCCGTATTCCACCGCACGGGCCGAGTCTTTTGAAAAATCACAGCCAACCAACACTCTTTTCACCGCAAACCGATCGATCTTTTGACTTGACATTCTTTTTTCCGGGGGGGTTACGATCAGAAACGGGCAGCGTACAGTTCGGATCAACTGCTCGGTAACCGAACCGAGGAGGAGCCGCTTCAGGCCTGAACGTCCATGGGTGGCGGCGATGACGAGGTCGGCCCCGACGGCTTCGGACAATCCGGCGATAGTGCGCGCTACGGCACCTGTTTCCACGTGGGCTTCCCAAGCTACCGACAGCGGTTCCATGAGTGTTTTCAACTGCTGGTATCCGTTGTCCTGCAGGGATTCCAAATAATCGGGCGGGTAGCTGAACGCTTCGCCGTGGACGGAAACCATGGGCAGATCGATCACATGGCATAGGTGCACTTTGGCCTCGAAGATTCGGGCCAGAGCGGCGCCATAATAGACGGCTGCATTGGAGAAGGTCGACAGATCGGTGGCGCACAGAATTTGTTTGAATTCGACTTTCATAGATGGCTCCTTCCTTCTCTATAGATGATTTCGGCGTTTTTCCCATCGAGTCATCAACCGTTCGGAATACGAGCTTGTCTTGGCTGGGGAGACGGCGGGCATGGCGCAATGCGTCAACATCTGTGCCGCTATTTTCCGAGCGTTCAAGTTAAGAGGTAATGCAGAACGGAGATAGTGTCAAAAGGCTGCCGGAGACTGCGCCGCGGGGTGTAAAGTATTATTCCATCTGGGATTTCAGCATCTGTTCGAAGGACATCGTGCGGTAATCAGGGGGTATCGAAAATTCTGTCTCCGGCAGGGCTTTGTTTTCAACTTTGACCATTTCCGTCACCGGTTCGGGACTGTTGTCGGTGTAAATTATGCTTTTGACTTCCACACCACGTTCCATCAAGTGGAGATATTCTGCCGAATTCTCCGGCATAAATTCGGTCCCGAATGTATTCGCGCAGGAGCCGAATTTCTGAAGCAGCGGTATCAATGGTTTGAACTCGCGCAGGAGGGCGGGAGCGGTGGCCAGCCAAATCTCCTTGTAAAGTTCTCCGTCCACCTGCACCCTGTACTTCACCGTTTTCAAGCCTGCGACCACTCCGCCATCGCCGGCCACGGACACCGATACCAAATGGCCGGCATCGTTTTGACTCTGTTGAATCATTTCTTCCAGCGCTTTGCGCTGTTCGATGGCCAGCCCCTGCATCGCTTCATCGAAGAGGGTAGCGGTTGCTTGACAATAGTTTTCGACGCTGCCGGATGCGTATGCTTTCCGGTTGCCGTCGATAAAGATCATTTTGTTGCCGGGGCCGTCAAGGATCCAGGAGATCCCTTCGGCCGAACTTTTCAGCCTCCCGTTGGAAATGAGGCTTGTATCGCCTTCCTGTTCGACCATGAGCCAACCGGCGTTGACTGTTTGACTGATCCCTGACAGAATCAGCACAACCAAAATATAGTGCAAAATAGCGGTCACTCTCATCACTTTTTTCTACCCGATTCCGTTGAATGAGTAAATGCTTCTGCTGGTCGTTTTGACCACCGGCCGTATTTCCCGCCTTCCAAGCGGGGTCGCTTTGGATGTGTTTGTCAACCGGCCGGAACAAACCCGGTCAACCGTCGGTTACGGCCGGTGTCAGGCGAAACCGACGCCGGTATCCCGCCGAACGATTTTCGATTTCGACCTGAACGATACCTTCGATGTCGTAGTCGTATTTCTCGACGATCTCCTGTGATGACAGCTCGGGGCAAAAGCGGATCGGGAGGCGGCGCAGATCTTTGTGGGCTGCGAGCTCCGGGTCGTAGGGAAAATAGATGTCGCCCCAGACCGTCAGGTCGCCTTCAGGTTCTCCCGACTCGCCCAGCAGGCTGCACTCCAGATATCGAAGACGGCCGATATTGTGGCGGGGACGGTATCGCCGGATGATACTCAAGCGGCCGGAAGACGGATCCACTTGTTGCTCTTTGCGGAATATGGGATCGAAAACCTTGTCATTCCCCTTTTCGCGCCAGATGCCGAAATAGCGCGAGACGGATTCCAGAATTCGAATCCGGCTTGCCGGATCCGCTTCGATGGCGAGACCAATGGCCGGCGAAGCATGCGGAAGGGGTGAACTCTTGACCTTGGGACCGAAGAACTTTCGCAGGTGCCGGGCTACCGGGGGGAATGCAATGGAACCTCCCACGAGATAAACCGCCGCCAAAACGGGTCCATCCACCGGACCATCTGCCTTCAGCATTCGCTCCATCAACGCTTTTACGGCCGCTGTGGTTCGATGGATGAGCGGTTCACATTTTTCATAGATGTGAGCTGTCTCCAGAACAACCGGTCCCTTATCGGGCAGAACGGCTCCGACATCGATGATCATCTTTTGCGTATTGGGCTTCAAACCCTCCTTGCGTTCACGGCATTCTTCCAGAAGTCTAACCGTTTCGATCGGACTGAGATCATTCGCATCGATGCCGATGACCGCAAGAACCATCTCCAGCAGAACGGCGTCGAAATCGTCACCCCCGAGCTGCGAGATGCCCTCGTAGGCGATGACGTCGTGTCCTTTTTCGGCTATACCGACAACCGACGTGTCGAATGTGCCGCCCCCCAGATCGTAAATGACGACGTAGCGCTTCGGGCTACGCGGCCCCAGGTTTTTCAAATAACGATCGAGGAATTCCACTGCGGCGGCCGAGGGTTCATTCATGGCACCCAGGACAACGAAACCCGCCCTTTTGAACGCTTCGAGGGTGATGTACCTCTGATTGCTGTTGGCATTCGCAGGGATGGCCACTTTTACTTCGATGGGGTTTTTGCGATCAAAAATGATGTTGCCGTGATTCAGCATCATCCAACGCACGTGGCGCAGAAACAAGGTAAGCAGGTCGAGAATCGACATTGACAGCCCCGGGCCGAGATCCACCGGGTCTTCGGGGCGTAGTTTCCCGACGAGGCGTTTGAGAGATCGCAGAGCGGTGACTCCCGGCTGGTTGAGCAGCGCCGTTGCTTCCCAGCCGAACCGGGGCTTGCCCCGGTGTACGGCAATCAAGGATGGAATGTATTCCCTGAATTCACCTTTCCAGGCAAACGTACAGACCGGGGCGTTGCCGTTTTGCCGGGCGGCAACCACCGTTCGGGTGGTGCCGAAATCGATGCCGAAACGTGTTGGGGATGCAGTCACTTTTTATCGGGTCTGCTGTCGGGTTTCCGCCGCCATTGTGGGTGGTGGAGCCGAAGCGGATGAGGGTTAATTCGGTAACCGGTTGTATTGGGCCGTATCGATACGGCTGGTGGATAACAAGATGACCTTTGACTCTATAGCGCTTTTTTGCGTCGGTTGGCAACGGCAAAAAAAAATATCCTTTATTGCCATTTGCGAGGTTGAATTTTCTTCTTTTTCCCCTATGATTAAGGTTAATCTGAAACAGGTAAAGATACCGTATCCGCTCCAGGGACAAGAACGAGAGGTAAAAGCATTTCGTCGACCGGCACTCGGATAACCATATTCAGAACGAATGACGAGAAGGGGGTCGCTATTGGGACAACACGATCTGGCCGGTAAGCCGGCACCGCACTCACTGCTGCTGAATGTACCCCGGCTGGTCTCGGCCTATTACAGCCGGCATCCGGATAGTGACAACCCGCGGCAGGGGGTGTCCTTCGGCACTTCCGGTCACCGGGGGACCGCATATGAGAACAGTTTCAATGAAGACCACGTTTTGGCGATAACCCAAGCCGTCTGTGATTACCGGCGCGCCAATCGAATCGTCGGGCCGCTTTTTCTCGCCATGGATACGCATGCCCTGTCGGAAGCCAGTTTCACGAGTGCTTTGGAAGTACTGGCCGCCAACAGCATCGATACGTTCTATCAGGAGAATTTCGGCTATACTCCCACCCCGGTTATTTCACGGGCGATACTGGCTTGGAATCGGGAGCACCCATCCGCAATGGCGGATGGGATCGTTATCACTCCGTCACACAATCCACCCGAGGACGGTGGATTCAAGTACAATCCACCCCATGGGGGACCGGCCGACACCATAGTGACCGACTGGATTCAGGAACGGGCCAATGCCAGCCTGGCCGAAGGCAATCGGGCGGTGAAACGCATGGCCTACGAGAAAGCCTTGAAGGCCGACACCATCCGACGTTACGATTATATCACCCCTTATGTCGAGGACCTTTCCAACATTATCGACATGGATGTCATCCGCTCGTCCGACATCGAGATCGGCGTCGATCCCATGGGCGGTGCCACGCTGGCTTATTGGGAGCCCATTGCCGAACGCTACGGTTTGAATATCGATCTGGTCAATCCCGTGATCGATCCGAGATTCGGCTTCATGACTCTCGACAAGGACGGCAGGATCCGCATGGACTGCTCCTCGCGTTTTGCCATGGCAGGTTTGATTGCTCTTAAGGACAAGTACGATATCGCCTTCGGAAACGACCCGGATGGTGACCGGCATGGCATAATCACCCCCTCCGGTGGTTTAATGAACCCCAATCACTACCTTGCCGTTGCCATCGGATATCTGTTTGGTAAGCGGACCGGTTGGCGAGCGGATGCCGCTGTTGGGAAAACCCTTGTCAGCAGCGCACTGATCGATCGGGTGGCTGATCATCTGAAGCGCCGCCTCATAGAGGTTCCCGTCGGCTTCAAATGGTTCGTCGAGGGGCTGAGCGATGGATCGCTCGGATTCGGCGGCGAAGAAAGTGCCGGCGCGGCCTTCCAGCGCAAGGACGGCACGGTTTGGACGACGGACAAGGACGGCATCATCATGGACCTGCTGGCGGCCGAAATTACAGCTTCCACCGGGAATGACCCGGGTCGCCACTACGACGGCCTGGCCGATAGATTCGGCAGCCCCGTCTATGAGCGGATTGACGCTCCGGCCACCGCAGCCCAGAAACTGGTGCTCAAGAACCTGTCCCCGCAGCAGGTTACGGCCGAGACCTTGGCCGGCGATCCCATACTGGCCAAGTTAACCAAAGCACCGGGAAATCATGCGCCCATCGGCGGTTTGAAAGTCGTGACGGCCAGCGGCTGGTTTGCCGCGCGTCCATCCGGAACCGAGGAGATCTACAAGATATATACCGAGAGTTTCAAGGGGGCGGATCACCTCCGCCGAATTCAGGAAGAGGCCCGCGAAATGGTTGGCCGAGCCTTTGCAGCGGCCGGGTAACGATGGGGGCCGGACGACTTGGAGGGCTTGTTCCAACTGAATGCGCACCTATTCAACCATCCGCATCCCGGTCATTTCTTCCGCAAGATGACCGGCCCGGGTTCGTAGTCGCCGGAGTTGACCTGGTCCCAGAACGACCGTTCTTCTTCCATCCACTGGGAGCCGAACTTAAGGTTGAAAAAGCTGCCGAGCCGCCTGAACGTGCTCTTCAAACTGGAGGAATGCTGCAGGGTCAGCACATCCTCCAGGAATTCATCGATGCTGGCCATTTTTTCCTTGGGGATGTAGGCGCGGGCCCCCAGTTCGATGGATCTCTTCAGATTGGCTGGTGAAAGGGCATGGGCCGTGAGCATTACGGTCGGAAACCCCAAGTGAACTGCGGCGTTCAACAGATCGAATCCCCGGACCCCCATGATGTCGAGAATGACGGCATCGTAAGTCCATGACCTCAGCAAGTGGAAGCCGCTCTCGTAATCCGTCGCCCGGTCCAATATCAACCCGGGGTACCCCGTCAGTATATCTTCAAGGGTATCGAGGACATCGGGTTCATCGTCAACAGCCAGCAGCCGTTTGCCGTCTAGTACATTTTCTGCTGCCATTTCAACCGTTCCTGTCGTCGACCGATCCGGTGTCGGAGGCGGTGGCCTGTATCCGTCCCTGCTGATTCGACCGGATCGAGGGTGCGCTGCGCTGCAGGTGTCGGCAATACCGTTCGACCCGCGAACTATCAGCGCAAGTAAGTCGTTTTGACCGTAAAGTTTTTTCTCGGCACGGCTGGCAGTGGTTTTTCGGGTTTGCCGATGCACACCAATGCCAGCGGCACGAGGCCAGCGGCAATTTCGAGGATCGCCCGCATGGCTTCACGATCGAAAAGGGTGAACCAAAGGCTCCCCAGGTCAAGGGCATGAGCGGTGAGGAGCATATTCTGCACCGCCGCCGCACAGGCATGCTGGTAGCCGACGGTCCCATCCGGCTGAAGCATGTCGACACCGGATTTTTTCGGCTCGCCCACAACGGCGATGATAACCGGCACCGTGTTTAGAAAATCCACTGAATAGGCATCGAGCCATTTCCAGCCGCTTTCTCCTACCGCCCAGCGCCGGCATCGTTCGGCCTCGTCAAATATCGCCGTTTTTTTACCCTCGTCGGTGACGATCACAAATTGCCAAGGCTGGGCATTCAAGGGGGACGGGGCCCACACGGCGGCTTCCAGCAGGCGGTTGATCGACGATTCATCCACCGGTTCCTTGGAGAAGGCTCGACAGCTGCGGCGTTCACGGATGGCTGTGAAAAGTTCCATTACAGGCTCCTTTCTATTTAAATACTTTTTCTCCCTTGGAAATCCGCCGGCGTTCATCATCTCTGACCTCGCGCCGGAGGAGTTTGCCCACTTTTGATTTGGGCAGCATGTCCCGGAACTCGATATAGGACGGAACCTTGTAAGCCGCCAGCCTGTCCCGGCACCATCGCGTCAGCTCCGAACCGCCGACGCCCCGTGCGTCCTCTTTGAGAACCACGATGGCCTTTATTCGCTCGCCTACCTTGGGGTCGGGTATGCCGACAACGCAGGCGCCAATGACAGTCGGATGGTCCTGGAGAGCGGCCTCCACCTCCGAGGCCGACACCCGGTATCCCTTGTGTTTGATGATATCGGCCGAACGTTCGACGTAAATCAACTCCCCCGTCGGTTCCGCGCTGACAAAGTCCCCCATCCGGCACCATGTTTTGCCATCGAGTTCGATGTAGGCTTCACGCGTTTCATCCGGTTTGTTGTAATATTCTTTCAATGTATAAGGGGAGGTGACGAGAAGTTCGCCGCTCTGACCGCCAGCCGTCGGCGCGAGGGTTCCCGGGTCGACAATCCTGCATTCCCGACTCTTCAGGGGAAAACCGATGGCTCTCGGGCTGGGTTCAGTGCCGATCTTGCTGTAGGCCACGTGCCCCACCTCCGTGGATCCGTAAACCTGATAGATCGGAGTCCCGCAGCGTTGACGCCAACGCACTTTGACTTCCTCCGGCAGCACATCTCCGCCGCAATAGCAATACTCCAGTGAACTCACATCGTAGCGGTCGAGGCGATCGTTTTCGAGAATCATCCGATACAGGGCCGGTACACCCAGCATCCATCGGACGCGGCCGCGTCCAATGGATTCCAGAATCGCATCCACCTGGGGGCTCGGCATCAGCATGGTGGTGTTGCCTTTGTTCAAACCGACGGCCATGAACAATCCCAGGGCCATGATGTGAAACAGTGGGTTGACGGCAATGTAAGTGTCGCCGCCTTCGCGCAGGTGCTCACCGGCCACGTCATCGGTGACATCATTGACATATGAGGTCATGCCGATATGCGTTCCCGGCACACCCTTGGGAAACCCGGTCGTGCCACCCGTGTAGAGGATATAGGACAGATCTTTGCCGGGATCGATCGCCACAGGATTGGCCAACGGCGGCAATTGAAGACGGGAGCGGAAAGAGACCACCTGCTGGTTCCATTCCACCTTGCCCGAGGGGATCTTGTCCAGAAGCACGCCGAGAAACCGTTTCCACAGCGGCAGCAGATCGGTCAAATTGGTCACGATGACGCGTTTGAGGCCGGTTTTTGCGATGGTTTCCTCGACGTAGCAGAAATTGGTGTCCATGCAGACGATTGATTCTGCACCGGAGTCCTCAATCATGTAGGCGATTTCGTGAGAGGTGTAGATCGGCGATACAGGCACGATGACGGCACCGATTTTCTGGATTCCCAGAAAGGCGACCACCCACTGGACCGAATTGGCAATGTAGACCATAACCCGGTCGCCTTTGCCGACGCCCATGGCGGCCAGCGCTCCCGCAAACCGCTCGCTCAAGTCCCTCAGCTTCCGGTAGGAGAAGCGTTCGCCCAGGTAGATGACTGCAGGGCGATCGGGGTAACGCTCGCTCATGCGGTCGAAGCGCGTAAAGGTCAATTCTTTCGCGAGTGTATCCTTACGATTGACTGTGTTCACGTAGGCTTCCTGCGGCCGGGTCCGGGCATTCGGTCACCGGCGGCGGTTTCTGCATTAAACTCCGAAATAGGCGGCGCGTACATCCGGATTGTTCATCAGTTCATCGCGGGTTCCCTCCAGGACGGCCGAGCCGTTTTCGAGGATAAAAGCGTAATCAATGATGGGAAGCACCGGTCGGGCGTATTGCTCTGTGACGATGATGGAAATCTTGCGTTCATCCCGGATTTCCCGGGTGGCACGCATCAGCATGGCCTGCATAAGGGGGCTGAGGCCCAGCAGCGGTTCGTCCAGGAGCAATATTTTGGGCTGGGCCATCAGCGCCCGCCCGATGGCGAGCATCTGCTGTTCGCCGCCGCTGAGAAAGCCTCCCAAGCGGCTCTTGAGTTTGGCCAGTGCTGGAAATACCTTGAAGATATATTCCAGGGTATCCTTGGCTTGGCCGGCGGTGGCCAGGTATCCGCCGATCTTCAAGTTCTCCAGGACGCTGCTCTCTTTAAAAATCCGCCGCCGCTCCGGGCAGAGAACGATACCGAGCTTTGCCCGTCGGCTGGGTTTCAACGTGGTTATGTCACGGTTCCGGTAATGGATGCTGCCGGCAATCGTAATGCGTTCTCCGCCGGCCATTTCTTCCTTTTTTCGGATATCGAGCATGATGCCCGAGAGGGTGTACATGAGTGTCGATTTTCCGGCGCTGTTGGCTCCGAACACTCCGACGATATGGTTTTCGCCGCAACGAATGCTCACGTTATTCAAGGCCAGCATGTTTTCGTAGAAGACCATGAGGCCGGTGGCTTCAAGCATGCTTCATGACCTCCTCCACCTCCTCGGAGCCGAAGTAGGCTTCACGCACCCGATGATCGGCCATTACTTCCGCCGCCGATCCTTCAATCAATTTTTCTCCGAAATTGAGGACCATGACCCGATTGGCGACTTTAAACAATTCCCGCAAGCGGTGTTCGATCATGATCAACGTGATGCCGCTCATCTGGAGGCGTTCGATCAACGGCACCATGCTGGCGATTTCACTCATGCTCAAACCTGAAAAGACCTCGTCGCAGATGATCATCTCGGGTTTTAGTGCTAGGCAACGGGCCAGTTCCAGACGCTTGAGGTAGCCGGTCGGCAATGTAGAGGTCGCCTTGTAGGGAACGTAGGAGTCCCGCTCGAAACCGATTTCTTCGAGAATGTCGATACCGACCGTGTTTCTGTCGCCAAGTCTGCCGCCCCCGCGCCATCCGCCCGTGCGGCGGGCGCGGGGGGAGAAGAGCGGGATCACCAGGTTTTTGTAAGCCGGCAGGCTGTAGTAGGGTCGCATGATCTGGAATGTCCGGGTGATTCCCATATCGGCGATCTTGTGGGGTGGGTGCCCGGTAATATCTTTTCCGCGAAAGATAACGCGGCCGGAGGAGGCTTTAATGAACCCGGTGATGCAATTGACCACCGTCGTCTTCCCTGATCCGTTGGGACCGATGATTCCCAGAATTTCACCTTCGCCGACATCGAAGCTGATCCGGTTGAGGGCGATGATACCCCCGAAGGTCTTGGTCACCTCCTTTATCTGAAGAATCGGTTGGCCCGTCAAATTTTGGTCCATCTTTCCACCTGGTGGTATTTTCGCTGGCCAAAGACCATGAGGCCGTCGCTGCGGAAAACGATGAACGCCAGCAGGATCAAGGAATAAAAAACGATTCGAAGCGTTCCGAAATCCCGCAACAATTCGGAGACGGGCACCAGAATAAGGCAACCGAGAACCGGGCCCACCAGAGTTCCACCACCGCCGATGACCGTCGCGGCAATCGGCAGTACCGAGAAATCGAGGGCAAAGGTGGATATGCCGGCCCACATGTAAATGTGCACCAGGTATGCTCCTGCGAGACAGCCGACGGCCGAAGCAATAAAGACCGCCAACGCCTTGTAGCGGGTAATGTTTATGGCCGAAGCCCGTACCGCTTGATCGTTGTCTTTGACCGCCCGCAGAACCAGGCCGAGGTCCGTGTTGACGAGCCGCCGCAGAGCGAAAAGGCAGACCAGGAGCATGATGATGATACCGTATTGCTCGACCCAGCTGTTCGGGAGGCTGTCGATTCCCAATATGCCGTCAGTCCCGCCGAAAATATTGAGAGCTTCAATGACCCGGGCCAGAAAGAGGGGGTACATCAGCGTGACGATGGCGAAGTAGACTCCCCGCAATGGCAAACACGGAAGGAGCAGCAAGGTGCAAACCGACGCACCGGCGAGCGTGGCGCCGGCAATGGCGAACAGAGGGGGAAGCCCAAATTCTGTATTCAGGATGGCCGTCAAATACCCCCCGACGCCAACGAACAGGGCACCGCCCAATGAGACCAAACCGACATAGTGGGCGAGAAAGTCGAAGCTCAGGGCCAGCAGGGCATAGATGCAGACAATTGAGATCACCCGCTGCCAGTACATGCCGGGCATGACCAGAGGAAGGGCCAACAATCCGGCAATGAGAACCAGGCGGGGCATGATCAGGTAGGTCAGTTCCCGCCAGGACATCAAGGCATAGATGCCCTCGGTTCGAACCTTGATCCCGCGGTCGATTCTTTCTCTGCGCCTCTGGGGCGTTTCCTTGTTCAAACCCGTTCCTCCAACTCCTTCTGTTGCCCGAAGAGGCCGGAAGGCTTCAGAATGAGGGTCAGAATGATCGCCAGGAGCGCCACCACCATTTGGTAGTGGGCCCCGACATAAACCACGGTCAATATCTGTGCAAAACCGATGATAAATGCCGCCAACACGGCTCCGATCCAGCTGCCGATGCCCCCCACGATGCAGACGGCTATGGCCAGGATCAACACATTGTAGCCGGATTCCACGACGATGTTACCGAGCGGCAAAAGAAGCATCGCGGCAAAAGCGGCCAGAGTCGAGCCCAGGCCCATGGCCACCACGGCCATGATATCCGAGTCGATGCCCAACATAAGGGCGGCGCGCTCGTCCTGGGCCATTCCGCGCAGAGCCAGCCCGATGCGTGTAAAATGCGTAAACCACCAGAGGCAGATCACCAATAAGGCACCGATCACCACCGTTATGATCCGCTGATAATCGACAGATATGCCGGCGATGGTGGTGCTGCCGGATATGAACACCGGCAGGGTATACGTCATCCCTTTGAACCCGATCCAGCGCAACCCTTCGAGGATGGCCAAGGCGATGGCGTAAGAGGCGATGATCTCCGAGATTTCCATACCCCGAACACGGATGAGGAAGCATCGGTAGATCAACGCACCGATGATCCCGGTGGCGACGAGCGACAGGAGTAAGCTGAGAGCATAGCCGAGCCGCAGAGAATTGAGGGCGCTCCAGGTAATAAAACCGCTGAGAATGTACAAGGCCCCATGAGCGAAATTGGGCAGGCGGCTGACGCCGTAAACCAGCGCGAAGCCCAAAGCATAGAGCGCCAGCGCCACACTGTTGATCGTACCGTAGATGAGGATATCCATTTTGATTCGATCTGGTTGAGCGTGAGGCGACTGTCAGTCGCTGTGAGCAGGATGCGTATCCAATCGCCTCACGCCTTGAATCCGATTTATTTCTTCATCCAGGGCGGCAGCATTATGTCTCCGGTGGCGATGCTTTTGGGGTAGACCACGATCCGTTTGCCGGCCTGCCATTGGATGATGCTGCCGACCGCCCCCTCTTTGGGATCGGTCGACGGGATGACCTGATGGCTCTTGGGATCGAATCTGAGCCTGCCATAGACACCCATTAAGTCTAACGTCTCGAGCGCTGTGACGACCTTATCGGAATCGAGGCTGCCCGCGCGTTCGATGGCGTCCTTTAATGCGTAAACGGCCATATAGCTGCTGGATGTGCCCAGGCCCTCCGGCTCAACCCCCCACCGTTCGGCATAGGCGTTGTAGAATTTCATTGTCCAGGGTGTGGCCGTAGAAGGGGCATTGCCGGCATTGACCACATTGCAGAGGGTGAATTCCCCCTTTCCATCGGTTGCTTTCCAGAATCCGGGCTGTTCCGCGGCTGCCAGGGTGGAGCCAAATGGCAGAGCCGGGACCTTCATATCGTACCATTGCTTTAAAAGTATGGCGCTTTCCGGCATGTCCATCCAGATATTGATGATATCGGTGTTCGTGTCTTTGGCTTTCAGCAGGCCGATGGAAAAGTCGGTGGCGCCGGTAGGATATATTTCGAGCCCGGTGACATTCCAGCCTTTCTTGGTAGCAATGTCTTTGATGATGTTGGCGGCACCGCGTGCATGGCTGACGTCCTGGGCGATAATGAACAGGTTGTTCAGGCCGTATTTTTCTTTCAGTTCACTAAAATTGGCAAAGATTTCGCCAACCAGATTTTTGGCTTCCCCGTGAATGCGGAAGCAGTACTTAAACTTATCGTACTGTTCGGCCACCATGGCGTGATATTTGGGTGTCAGTACGCCGGTGGTCAGTATCGACACTTTTTTATACTTCGACAGCAGCGGCATGGCGGCCAGGGCCGCTTCGGAACGAACCGGGCCGCCCACGATGAAATCCGCCTTTTTATCCAAAATCAACTTTTCGACGGCCAACAGGGCTTCACTGACCGGGACACCGGGTTCCAGGTCCCTGGTGTCGATCACCTCCACACTGAAGGGGCGCTTTTGACCGCCGCCGACATCGACTCCCCCGGCGGCATTGATCTCCTCCACCGCCAGAATGATCCCTCGTTCGGCGTCCCAACCATAGAGAAATGCCGTCGACAACGGGCTCCCGATGACAATCGGCTTTTCAGCCTGCACCGTGCCGGCGGACAGGGCCAGTGTGACGGTCATCAAGACAACGATCAACACGGTTCTAAAATTTGCTCTCATGGTGCGCCCTCCTTTTCATCGACACTCCGTTTTGGGTTTGAAGATGGCAAGACACATCTCGAATCAGCCGTCAAAGCGGCTGCCGGCTATGAACGCCTTAGGAAAAAGACAGCGGACCGGCTTTTGGTATCAGTCAAGAAAGTATCGCTCTGAGTCGGTAAGGAGCAGTCACTTATCGTCGAGATGATGGAATTGATCGAGAATTCGGGGAAAAGACCGCCGAAGGTCAGTAGTTGCACGCCAGGGGAGTGTTGGATTCCTTCTCCGCTGTTGCGCCGGGTTGTTGGCTCAGGCTGCTGCAAACCGTCTCTTCTACGTCGAATGACATGTTTTGCTTTTGCGGTTCAAAGGCCACATCTGCACGTACGGGGCATTTGGCCGTAAAGGATAACTGATGCGACTGTTGATGGCATATTGCGAATAGATTGTCAATTCCATTGACAATCCAAACCGAAACCGGACTTGACCGAACGGTGTCTATTGTGGATAGATAGCCCAATGGCGCCATCCTCACAAAAGACAACTCCGCCGGCGGCATCTGCGACCGTCATTCTTGTCCGACAGCATCGGGAAGAGCTGCAGGTCTATCTTGTCCAACGTCACTCCCGAAGTGCCTTCATGGGAGACTATTTCGTTTTCCCGGGAGGAGTGGTCGATTCTTCGGATCGCCGGAGAACCGAATGGCAGATGCATGTGAATCTCGATCCGATAGAAATCGATCGGCGACTCGGTGGGGATTTAACCGGCGCAGAAGTCCTGCCGTATGCAGTGGCTGCCATCCGTGAAATGTTTGAAGAGGCCGGCGTTCTGTTAATCGATAAGCCGGGATTGAGCACCTTGGATCTGGAAATAATCAGAAAAATTCGGTTGGCCTCCGGCTGGCCCAACGGCTGGCTTCTCCGGCAGACCCATGAGGGAAATTGGGTCCTGGGCCTGTCAGCCCTGTCGCGCTGGTCCCACTGGATCACGCCACTGCAAATGAACCGGCGGTATGATACCCGTTTCTTTCTGGCGGTTCTGCCTGCCGGTCAGGTTTGCCGGCCGGATGGCTATGAGACAACGGTCGGCATCTGGATCAACCCGGCAAAAGGATTGGCCGGTAATCTATCGGGGAGTGTCCCTCTGAGTCCGCCGACGCTGATCGTGCTCAACGAGCTGCGGGCGCATACTTGTTTGGACGATCTTTTGTCGTCGACCCGGCAGCGGCCCTGGGGCCCGGCATTGCAGCCGCGGCTGATACCGTTGGAAAAAGGGGGGGTGATCATCGAACCATGGGATGCGGAGTACAGCCGTGCGGATATCACCATTGATTATGGCGCGCTTGGGGAAAAGCTTCTGCCGCCAGGCGCACCGTTTTCAAGGCTTTGGCAAAGAGATGGCCTTTGGCGGCCAATCCACGCGTGATAAAGAAGCGGGTCCAGAAGCCGGAGACGGAATCAAGGAAGGGGGGCATCTGAAACGGATGGAATGTATCGAAGGCGCAAGGAGGCGGTAAGTGAGTATACAAACGGAAATGCGTTGGAGCGAGGGGTTTCAGTTCATTGGACGGGCCGGCAAGGGGCCGGCTGTTGTGCTTGATTCTATGGATGGGGGGAGCGGACCGTCTCCTATGGAGATCATTCTAATGGGGCTGACAGGGTGTGCCGGTATCGATGTGGTGTCGATCCTAAAGAAGAGACGTTCCCCGTTCATAGGCATGCGGATAAAGGCGACCGGCGAGCGGGCCGAAACCCCACCCAGACGCTACACCCGCATCATCATCGAATTTGAGGTTTTCGGCCGGGGAATCAACCCCAAAGATGTCCAGAGGGCCGTCAGTCTGTCATTGACCAAGTATTGCAGCGTCGCCGCCTCGCTCAATGCCGACATACAATACACGTATCGTATCGACGAAGAAGAGCCTGCCATCGATCGATGATCTCCCGGTATTCTTCCCGAGGGACCGCGGTCCGGTCATCGGGGCAGTGACCTGACATGCCCGTAACGAGAGGATTGATGCCATCGGCACATCCGCGCATCATGGTTCACAGCGTGGCGGCCTCTTCCGCCTCTCTTCCTTACCCGATGAGCCATAGCACACACAAGATGTTGGACAATACACTAAAATTTCATCCAATATTATGTGGTTTACCGTTGACAAATGCAGAGCGGGCATGTATGGGAAATTCAAAAAACAGCTGCGGCCCGTTTTTTCCGGATTCAGCTCGACCAGCCGCCGCAATGACCTCTCCACAGCTGTTTTCTTCATGCACATACACTGGTTGCCGATCGATTGCTACAGGGTATGGGCATGTTATTTGAGGATGGGGCGTGGGACTGCTGCCGGGGTTTCTTCAGTTTGGTAGCACCTGACACACAGAGGCACCGCATGCCAGGTTGACGGCCATCTGACCATAGCGACTAATACGATTAACCACAAAAGGAGGCGCAAAATGATCATCAGTTTCGTCAACCAGAAAGGCGGGGTCGGCAAGTCTACGACAGCCATCAATCTCGCCGCTAGTCTGAAACGAAAAAACTACAGCCTGGTGTTAATCGATGCAGACCCGCAGGGAAGTGTCGTTCAGTGGCATGCTGTGGAGAATAATAACGCATTTGAAATACTTCACCACCCCGAACCCCTCGACCGATTCGACATCAAAGAACTTGCGGCGGACTATGACTATATCCTGATCGACGCGCCGCCGGCGATCGGCAATATCGCCAAATCGATTTTAGAGGTTTCGGATTTGGCTGTTGTTCCTATCAGCCCGAGCTCCTTGGATATCTGGTCCGGATGGGGAACCCTGGAAATGATCGAAGAAGCCAGACAGGCCAATCCCGATTTGACGGTGAAACTGCTGGTCAACCGCAAGATACCCGGTACGCGTGTGGGCCGCGATGCCAGGGAGGCGATCGAGGTGTTCGACATGGAAATCTTCCAAACGGAGCTGTGCCAGAGGGTGGCCTTTATCGATGCGATGGCTTCCGGTGTTTCGGTCATGCAGTATGCGCCTACCAGCAAGGCCGCCGGTGAAATTGAAGGCCTCACCGATGAAGTGATTTTACTGACAGGCGTGGTGGACGAAGCGGAAGAAGAGGAAGAGCTCAATTTGGACGAGTGGAATTCATTGCCGGAAAGCCGGGAGGAGCGCGAAGAAACATCACCGTGGCAGTTCAGGTTCGACCGCTAGCCGGACAATCCTGCCGGTGGCGCTGCAAAGCGATTTCAAGACCTTTGACCCGATTCGAAGGCCGGGGGCGAGCGGGGGGGATATCCGGCTCCAAATTTGAGATGAGCCGGTGATTGGGGGGAGGATTCTATGCTCCTGCCAGAAAAAGCCCGTGCCGCGGCCGCGGAGCCTTCGATGGGATCTGAAACCACTCTCCCAAACGCCGCCGCACGATCAGGAAGTGCGACTTTAGTGTCTGCTGGATCGGAGCAGGGCTCAATCCGGCTTTGACTATGAAACGGGATTCCCGTTGATGGGTTGTTTTCAAACCGGGAGCTGTGCACCCAGTGACAACCGCAACGATTAACGCCCTGACGTGCGTTGACTCCTCTTCGATTTCATCGAGCCCGCAAGGAGGTCCGAGATGGCCAAAGTGAAAAAAAGACGGCTCAGCTGGAGAGCGTCCGGTTCCCCCCAGGTCGTGGGTTACAAACTCTATTGGTCTATGGAGGGCGGGGTGACCTACAATTCACCATCTGCGCAGTTGGGCAATGTGACGGCCGTTATACTGCCGGATGATGTCGCTTCTTTCAAACCGGGAAATGGTCCCCTCGAAATAGGCCTTACAGCTGTTGATGAGTTGGGAAACGAATCGGACATGATCACCGTTTCCGCCCCTTATCAGTTCAGCGTGCCGGAAGCCCCGGGTGGGTTGAAAATCGAGACGGCAACCGAGTATCATAGCTCGCCGTCGCCGGTCCCCGGCGCTTTAAAACCGCCCGCCGAGCCGGACCAGCCCGCGACAGGTGCCGAGTCGGAAGCCGGCCCGGTGAAAAATATCTTCACGGCTGAATCCTCCGTTCGCCAGCTGAAGACCGTTTAAGAAAATAAAATACCGGTTGTATCGAACCGATCGTCAGTAGTCTGGGGTTCCCTGCCGGCCCGACAGCCCTTTACGCTGATTTAACGGATTCAGTCGCCTCCGCCTTACCCACCCCGTACCATAACGGGACAGAGACAGAATCCCGGCCGCCATCAATCCGGTTCGCGGTAGAGGGCCAGGATTCCAGATCGCGCCAGCTTCTTTATACCCATAGGCTGCAACAGACCGATGAGGGCATCTATTTTCTCCGGCCCGCCGGTCACCTCCAGAATATAGTGCGTTGCACCGGTATCGACGATCTTGGCGCTGAACGTTTTTGCAATTCTGATGATTTCTGTGCGATTTTTCGATTTGGCCTCCACGCAAATCATGGCCATTTCCCGTTTGACAGCTTTCTTGCCCGTCATATCCCTGACCTTGATCACATTGATGAGCCGGCGGAGTTGCTTCAGCAACTGTTCGAGTTGGTCGGGACTTGTGGAGGTGGTGATCGTGATCCGTGACATCTTTGGGTTGGCCGTCGGAGCGCCGCAGATGGATTCAATATTGTAACCGCGGCCGGCAAAAAGCCCGGAAACGCGTGCAGTTACACCAGGCTCGTTTTCAACCAACATCGTCACAATCTGTTTCTGTGCTTTCATGTTCGACTGGCATCCCTTTCAGCGTATAAAGATATATAGTGGTGTCTGAACCCCATATCAGATGATTGGGGAAATCGCAAAGAGAACCGCCGGCAGGAAGCGGTACCATTTTCGAGATTCAGCTCTGCCATCAATCGGGTTTCGACCACGATTAAGTGCGCACGGTGGCGGAAGACCAACCGGCCATTTCATCCCAAACCGTCTCGGAGGCGACATGGCGCTTTCATGGAAGACCTTGTTTTCGGAGAATATAAAGCCGTATCAAGGTTATGCGATCGGCAAACTTTTCAAACTGCTGCACGATCCTGAGATCATTTCTCTGGCGGGGGGACTTCCTTCACCGGATACCTTTCCGATAGATCGATTCCGGAACCTCTCGGGGCAGAGGCTCCAGGAGGATATCGACAGGATCATGCAGTACACGGACATTGTCGGTGAATCCGAACTTGTTGAAGCGGTCATCCAATTTCTCGCAAAAGACGAAATCCGGGTTTCAGAGGAAAATGTCTTGATTACATCGTCAGGCCAACAGGGACTGGATGTCACCGGCCGCCTGTTTCTCGATCCTGGCGATGCTGTATTGGTGGATCGACCGTCTTTTGCCGGTGCGCTCATTTCATTTGAAATGCAGCGACCGCTGTTTGCCGGCGTCGATATCGAAAGCGACGGGTCTGACATCGAAGGTTTCCGAGATGAGGTCGAGAGCTTGATGAAGAGGCAGAGGAAGCCTAAATTCATTTACGTGGTGCCGGATTTCCAAAACCCATCGGGTATAACGATGCAAATTGAAAAGAGAATCGCCCTGCTGGATTTGAGCCATGACCACGGAATTCCGATTGTGGAAGACAGCCCCTATCGCCATCTTCGCTATTCCGGTGACACCGTCCCGTCCTTGTTCACTCTGGACCAGCAGCGCGGCGGAGGCCATGTCATCGGGATCTACACGTTTTCAAAACTCTTCTGCCCCGGGATGCGTGTTGGTTTCAATATCGGCCCCAAGATGGTTATTGAAAAGATGACCAACATCAAGGAGGGAAGTACGCTGAACACCCCCAAATACAATCAGGACCTGTGCACGGCCTTCCTGAAAGAAATGAATTGGCAGGAACATGTCGAAAAATGCCGGTCCTACTACGGGCAAAAGTTAAATGTCCTTCTAGAAGCACTGGACAGTCATTTCCCGAGAGAGGCCGGGATTTCCTGGACGCGCCCGGATGGGGGGATGTTTGTCTGGGTCACGCTACCGGAACATGTCGATACCTTGGCGCTGTTTCACGAAGCGGTGGCACATAAAGTCGCCTTCGTCCCCGGCCATGTTTTTTTTGCCGAAAATCCCGTCCGGAATCAATTGCGGATCAATTTTTCCTTCCCGGCTGCGGCCCGCCTGACAGAGGCCGTCAAACGTTTGTCCCGGTGCATCGCTGGCCACCTGTAGGCCCGTAGGCCCGTCCCTTTTACCCCGCCGTCAGGACTGCCGGGTGCCGACGGACGCTGCGGCCAATGTTTCCGGAAAACCTCTGCCATCGTCTTTCAACTGATCATGAGCTTGCAGTATCAGCTGTTCGGTGGTTTCCCAGGAGATACAGGCATCGGTGACGGAAACGCCGAATGACAGAGCCGTGCGGTCTGAATTAAAATCCTGCCGGCCTTCATTCAGGTGACTCTCAAGCATCATACCGATGATGTCGTGATTCCCATTGACACGCTGGTTGATCACGTCCTGCCAAACGACTTCCTGTTCTTTGAATTTTTTACGCGAATTGGCGTGCGAACAATCGACGATGACGGCTTCAGCAAGCCCCTTTTCGCGCAACAGGCGCGTGGCTTCCCGGATGCTGACCGAATCGTAATTGGGGCGCCGTCCCCCTCTCAGAACGATGTGTGTAAAAGGATTGCCGGTGGTTTTGACGATGCTTGTCCGGCCGTTCGGGTCAATACCCAGGAAACTCTGCGGCGAACCGGCGGCGATCATGGCGTTCAGTGCCGTGACAAGGCCACCGTCGGTACAGTTTTTGAACCCCACCGGCATCGACAGGCCGCTGGCCATCTCACGGTGAGTTTGGGATTCGGTTGTTCGGGCGCCGATGGCCGCCCACGATACCAGTCCGGCGATGTATTGGGGCGTAATGGGATCGAGCATTTCCGTTGCAGTCGGCAGTCCCATTTCCGTGATGCGGACCAGTAGGCTCCTGGCCTCGCGCAAACCTTGCATCATATCGCAGGTGCCATCCAATGTCGGATCGTTGATCAGGCCTTTCCAGCCCACATTGGTACGAGGTTTTTCGAAGTAAACCCGCATGACCAGAAAAAGGGTTTCTGCTACTCGATCTCTGAGACGGTTCAGTTTTTCAGCGTAGTCTAAGGCGGCTTTCTCATCGTGAATTGAACATGGGCCGGTGATTACCAATAGGCGGGGATCTTTTTTGCTGATGATGTTTTGTATGGTTTCGCGACCGGAGATTACGGTTTTAGCCGCTTCTTCGGTTATCGGCAACTCCTCTTTCAAGGCGGCAGGGGTAATGAGCGGGACGAACTCCTTGACATTGACATCGTAGGTTTTCATTTGAATCTCCTTTCAGAATAAAGCGGTGCGACCGTCGCATCAAATCAAAAAAAAAGCCGCAGGCTTGTTCGGCCTGCGGCTTGAGCTTCTATATGTGTGGATTCAGCGCAGCACAGGCAGACCATTGGCACCATAAAAATAGTACCGATAATAAAAACGGCTGCCTGTTATCATTCCGGTCATCGAATATAATCTCTGCGGTTGGTTCATATAGGTAATGGTCCTTCTTGCACTTTGTGTTCAGGATGTCAAGTCTATTTCATGCGCTTATTCAACCCACCGTTACCATTGTGATCCGCACCCTGTATGGCCCGTCGGCTTTGTTTTACCGTGTTCATTTCATCCTCAACGGTTTCCACCGCCTTGATGCTTGTGTTCTCTTCGGCCGGCAGTCGACCCGGCAACAATCGGTCATGGCGTTCACCACCTGGAATATGGGTGAAGTGCGGGACCTGTGCCGATTCCTGGGCCTGTTCCGGCAGTGGAGCCGAAGGGGCTGGCCGTAAATGTTTGAGTCGGGCTAAGGTCTCAGTCAGATAGGCGTGGTTCCAGTTCGAATAGAGCAGATATCCGCAAGGCAGGAGTATTAAAAGAGCCAAAGTGCCGTAAAGGCTTAAGCGGCGGACGGTTCCGCTCAGAAGCGCTACGGCATCCGGCTGAGGTATCAGGGATTTGGGCCGTTGGTCAATATCTTCGGCGGGCCATGTCTCACCGGGGAGCGGCCTCACGTTTACAGGGAGAATACGGACATTGTGCTGGCATGCCTTGACACTCGTCCGGTCGATTATTTTTTTGCCGGCCCAGAAACCGTGCACCAGGGCCATATCACAGATGATGTTCACCTGGCGCATGGATCCTTTGGCGAAAAGATGGATTTCGTGCAGTGCATCTTCGGTGAAAATCTCTGTTACAGCGCCGGCAACCTTTAACCGGTGGGAAATGTATGCCGCTAGTTCCGTTTCGGACAGTGGTGCCAGTCGGCAACTCGTCGAAATCCGCTCACTAAACGATCGGAGCAGCGGCTCCAGCAAATAGCGATTGGCCTCATTTTGTCCGACAAGAAGAATGTTGAGCAGTTCTTGATGTCGGTGCTCGATATTCGTCAGGAGTCGAATCTCTTCCACTACCGAGGGGTGCATAATCTGGGCTTCGTCGATGACGAGCAGGGCCTTCTTATTTTTCGTATAACAGATCGATAAAATATGTTTTATCGATTCGGTGAGAGATTCTCTGGTGAACACCTTCCCTTTGATGCCGAAGCTATGGGCAACCATGGAATAGAACTCTCGCAGTTCCAATCCGGGATCGGAAAGCCTGCCGACGATGACAGCCTTTTTATCGAGTCGATCGATAAGGGCGCCGGTCAGCATCGTTTTGCCAGAGCCGATATCGCCGGTCAAAAGCAGGAGGCCCTTATTTTCCCGGACTCCGTAAAGCAAAACCTTCAACGCTTTTTTGTGATTTTCACCGAGCCATAGAAACCGGGGATCGGTGTTGAGCCGAAACGGATTCTCCCTGAGTTGGAAATGGGCAAGGTACATAATTTAATTTAATGATTTTTTTGCATCAGCGCAATTTTTTTACGCGGCCACATACTGCGAAGTGAGGGTAAAATGGCAAGAATAAATGCGAGATATCGCCTAAACGAAAAGGTGTCGCCCTGTCAGAAGGTAAACAAGGTGACAAGATGGCGCCAAATCATTTATAGTGACAAGTCGTTTATGGCCTTAACAGTTTAATATGGATAGGGAGGTAGACGGTGAAGGTGCGGTTGACGATATTGAGTGAAAATTCTGTGGCAGTTCCCTTCGGCGTTATTGGTGAGCACGGTTTTGCCTGCTATCTGGAAACCGACCAGACCAATTATCTGTTCGACACGGGTCAGGGAATGGCCATTGTGCACAATTCCCTGGCCCTCAAAAAAGACCTGCGCACCATCGAGGCGATAATGATCAGCCATGGCCACTACGACCACACGGGCGGTTTACCTGAGGTGCTCAAAATACGGGGACCAGTGGATGTGTACGGTCATCCGGATATGTTCATGGAGCGGATATGGGCGTCCGAAGGGCGCACCCGGTTCGTCGGCATACCCTTTGGACGGAAGTATCTCGAGTCACTTGGGGCGGTATTTCACCTGCAAACGGAAATGGTCGAAGTGGGGAAGGGGCTGTTTCTGACCGGTGAAATTCCGCGGATCAACGCTTTCGAAAAAGATGATGCCAAAATGACGGCCGTGAAGACCGGAGGGGAGACAATTCACCCCGACCCCTTGAAAGACGATCTGGCTCTGATCGTTGATTCCGAAAAAGGTCTGATCCTTATCTTCGGCTGCGCCCATGCAGGCATGGTCAACACCATTGAGTACGCTCTGAAACAGATGAATCGCGATCGCATCCATGCGATTGTCGGCGGCACCCACTTGTCTTTTGCGTCCGAAGACCAGTTTGCCGCCACCATGAAGGTGATCGACCAATACGAAATCGAACGGATAGGGGTTTCCCACTGCACGGGGCAGGCACAGGCTGCCCGGTTGCATGCTCAGTTGAAAGAGCGGTTTTTCTTCGGCAGCGTCGGTTTTTCCATGGAAGCCTGATTTTATTGCGGCGTTAATTGCACCACGGAAGAATAAGTCCGGCACCATCCCTTTCCGAACATAAGCCAACGTTCGGCCGGATTAAGTTGTTCTTTCCACTATCGGTATGCGCAGATTTTGGGAGGGCACGAGAGCGGTGAGATCGACATCATTGTTATATCGCCGGATAAGCCACAACGGCAGTTCGAATTCTTCTCGTGAGAGATTCCAGATGTTGTCCCCCTTCTTGATAGAGTAATTCTGTACGGTTTCGATGCGGTAGGCCGTAAAAAAGTCTTCGACAAGTTCTTTGTGGTACTCGAATCGGGTCTCCTCGAAGGCCTCTTTCGTTACGCGGTGCAGAGGGATCTTCAGCTCTTGCCCCAGATGAATGGGGTGCCCGTAGCGAATTCCGTTAAGGCGCCTGAGTTCACTGGCCCTGACGCCGGACCATTCCGCATAGTGCCCCAACGTTTCCTCTATTTCGACCCGAATAACGCCCACCGGTACCTTCCGATGCTGTACGATCCGCTCGAAGGAAAAACTGCCAGTGACCATGCCGGGATCGATTTCCGGGACGGTCGTCGGCACCAGCGCCTGATCCCCTTCACCATCCGGTACTTTCAGTACCGGATGGTGCCGACCGGCGGCTGCTGAAGCCGCCAATTCCGGTTTCGCTCCTTCAGCGATCTCGTGGACCGTCACAGGATCAGGTTCGGTGTCGGGCGCAGGTGTTTGGAGGGCGCCAGTCATTTGTGAAGCCAACAGTAGGCGTGCGGCATCGTCTCTTCCGTCGTCGGGCAGACGGCCACGCTCCTCAGGACCTATGGGGACCAGGTCTCCGCGGTCTTTTCTTGCTGCCTGTTTTTTTTCGATACGGGCGATCTTGGCTGATTTGTCATCCGGCAGGGGAATCCGCAGGTTTTGATCGACATAGATTGTGGCCCTGGGATCGAGATCGTTGAAGGCGATGAGGTCTTGGAGGCTGACACCGTGAAAGCGCGCGATCTTCCCGGCAGTGTCCCCGGGGCTCACCCGGTAAAGCCGCGAATGCTTCTGGTCGGGTTTGTATATCTCTTCAGACGAGGCGGCCATGAGGCCTTTCCAATCGCGCTGACCGTCGGCCGGCAGATGCAGCCGATATCCCTTGGGTGCATATTTCCGCCCAGTGAAGACCGGTTGTCGCAGGGCGGGATTCAACTGCCGCAGCGTGGCGAGGTCAAGGCCAAGGCGTTGAGATAGCTGAGGGATCGAGGTGTATCCGGCCAGTGTGATATCGGTCGTGTCTACAGGAGTGTCGAGCGTCAGCACACCGAAATGTTCCTGATAGTTGCCCGCCACCGCCTGGGCGGCCAAAAATTCGGAATAGAAATTTCTTGAGGCGAATCCGAATGTGCGGCCTCTGTAATGCTTGAAGACGTTTTCGTAATGCCCATGCTTTTTTTGGGCCCGCAGCATGCCGGAAAGACCATGGTTGTAGGCCGTAACAGCCAGGGGCCAGCTCTGCAGCTTCTCATAGTTGTATTTCAGCAGCTTGGCAGCAGCATGGGAGGAGCGTATCGGGTCCCGGCGTTCGTCCAGGGTGTAATTGACGGTCATGAACTGCCGACCGGTGGAACGTGTGAACTGCCAGGCGCCTGCGGCGCCGAATTTGCTGTAAGCCTCTGGATTAAATGAGGATTCCACATGCGGCAGGTACGCGAGTTCTTCGGGCAGGCCGTGGTGACGGAATATATTTCTGATGGTTTCGAGGTAGGCCCCGGAGCGTATAATTCCCATGCGGAATCGATTTTTCTGCCCAACCTGGCAACGGAGTCGATGGGCGGCCCGCTGAAATTCTGCCGGTTTGGCCCCCGGGCCGAACAATTCGGCCACGTGCCGCTCTTCCGCGCTCGACGGTGCAATCGTCGCTGCCTGCCCGAGCTTCAAGAGGATCGAACGATACCTTGATTTGGCCGCTTTTATCTGCCTGCGGTTGTACCCTTGACCGCCGGGATCATCCGGGTTTTTTAAGTCTATGACATCGTAGATAATGTTCAGATTCTCGCTGTCATGCAGGACACCCTGGCGCGAGGAATATTGGGAGTAAATCTTTTTCCAAAATTCCACATTGGGTTCAATGCTCTCAAAGGAAGGAAACAGGGCGGTTTCGGCAAAAGCATTTGCACAAAAACCCACGTGGCAGACCAGGCCTATCATCAGGCCGCAAAATGTGATCATCTTCCTCTGGTTCATTGTTCTCCCTTTCAAATGTGTACCTGGGCGGTGATCCGTTTATGAATTTGCAAAAAACGGACCAGGGGATGACACTGTTTAAATTTCTACATATCGGACAGTTACATTGAGAGCACCATCGTCGTCGCCCCCAGTGGTGCCGTAAATTGTCAGGTATTCAACGCAGAATGGCCGAAAGTCGCCCTCGCGCAGAAAAAGAGGACCCGGCTTCTGCAGGGACCATTGGAGAAGGGGCGGCTCCGCCGCGGAAATCGCGAAAAGACCGGATGGTCAGATAACTGCAGGTGGATCGAGACCGGCAGGGAACCCAGGAGCCTTTTCAGCCCAATTGGGGATGATTTGAATCGGGTTCTTCCGCAGCGAGGCCTATTTTTGCCGTCCTCTGTTCGGATTCGACCGGGCCCGTCTTTCCGCGGCCATTTGATTTTAACTCATGCGGGAGTCGGAAAACTGAAAACATCGTTTTGACTCCGATGTATTTGAAACTATTATTATGAGGGATAACCTGTTCAGAGCAGGTATCCTGTATTTATCGTATTAACAGGCCCGATTTCAACTTAAAATGATCCCGCGCGCGTTTGCGAAGCGATGCAAAGGAGGACTCATGGACGACCTCAAAGAGAAAGTGCTGGACAAGATGAGGGAGTATACCCTGGCGTCTTTTGCCACGATTACCGAAAAAAACCAACCCTGGACCCGCTACGTTGTCATCAAAGCCGATGAAAATATGGACATTTGGTTCGCTACTTTTAAGAAGTCCCGTAAAATCAATCATATCGCCCTCAATCCTGAGGTTCATCTCACTCTCGGCGTGGCCGAACCGCAGACGGCTGTTTCATGGCTTCAGGTGCAGGGGCGGGCCGAACTGTTGGAAGATGCCGAGACAAAAAAGGACAAGTGGTACGATATGCTCGAGCCCATTTTTTCGGGACCCGACGATCCGAATTACGTGGTCTGTAAGGTGCGGCCTTACCGGATAGAGTATTACTCGATGAACAAACGTGAACCGGAGGTGTGGCAGGCGTGAGGTTTTGCCGGTTTCTGTCGAAACCCGGGGCGTGCCATCATGGGCTGAATGCGCAGCGAGTGACGGCAGCGTCGGACGGAGGAGACGTGTGTTATACAGAAGGCGTGCAGGGGAGGTACGGTTATCTATACAATTTCTGGATACACGTTTCAAAAATTCTAACTATGTTGAACAGAGACATCCGCAGGGCCCAATCATGGTCCGGGTACTCGGGAAACCTTGGGATGGCGTACCTGTTTTTGCTTTGAGCCAAGGCGCGGAATCCAAATTCACCGATATTCCACATCAGTGTATCATAGGTCGTCGGGTTTAAGTCGCATGCCCAGACGGTACGCTTGTCCGTTGCCAGGATATTCGTGTAATCCGCAGAAAACACCGGCACCGGTTTGTTGTCAGGGGCTTCGCCTTCGTCCAGAGGTTCGCAATTGTAAACGAGTGCCAACCCATAAACAGCCCCGTGCATTCGTAATTGCCACACGGCATCAATATCGGACCGGGGCAACGGGTAATCGCCGGTCTCGAGACTGATCAACGTCGCAATGGCACCGAATTCGCCCACGTAGCGCAACAGCAGGGTAAGGGAATGTTCGTCGATAGTTTGGGGCCACTTTTTCAATTTAGACATCGATCTTCCTTGACGGCAAGCGGACGTGCCGCGCATCTGGTCTGATAATCGGGTTGGGGTTCAGCGATCGGGTCTATCATCGATTCTGTTCGCGCGCATTGCGGTTTTTGCCCTTTGCGGAGCCCGGGACCCAAGAATGTAAAAAGCCGGGACCTTTGCATAAGGCGACCCGGCGATTGTGACGCTTCCCGGCAACCCGGCGGTCTCCGTAAGATCCGTGGCTTTCCGTCCTCCGATCGCTCGGAGTTTGGCCTTATGCGGGTAAGAAAACAGTGAAAAGAAGTATACGCTGTCGGGAGAATTTTGTCAAATCCGGAGAGGTCGGTTCGGTAGAATATCTAATAGATACATATGGTTTCATCACTTTTTCCAGCGACGGTCATTCCAGTATATCAGCCGGTGTTTCGGTCGGTGCTTCTGCGCGATGGATCGGCCCAGAACACCATCGTGCCACATGCCTGAATCTGACTGTTTAGAGGCACGGCGCGGGAGATTTTTCACCCCAGCAGAGATCGACTACAGTCGGATTTCCAATCTGTCTTTCATAAAACGTTTCACCGCTGCAATGGAGACTTCCCGTCGGTGAAATATGCCCGCAGCCAGTGCCGATTCGGCACGGGTATCTTTGAAGACCTGGTAAAAATGCTCCGCAGAACCGGCGCCACTCGAAGCAATGACCGGGATGGAAATCGCGTTCTTAACCGCATTGATCAGTTCGATGTCGAATCCGAGGTTGGTTCCATCGCGGTCAATACAGTTCAGCAGGATTTCACCGGCACCCAATCGCTCACAGACCTTCGCCAGGGTTACGGCATCAATGTCGCGCCCCTCACGACCACCATTGATGGTGCATTGGTACCAGCAGTAGCGCTCCCCTTTCGGCCCTGCGATGGCGGTTTCAATAACCGTGTGGGGGACAGCATCCGGCGCCGGAACGTAAACCCTGCGCGGGTCTATGGAGATCACCACGGCCTGGTTGCCGTAGACCCGCGCAATCTCTTCGATGGCACTGTTGCCCGATTTCCGGCCGTATCTTAGATATCCCTCCGCAATCATTACCGCATCACTGCCGATCGACACCTTGTCGGCTCCGGAACGGAAATACTCAGCGGCGACTTCGAGTGCGGAATATTGGCGGCCATTGGTATCCGTGTAATTCCTTATCCCGCCGCCAATGGTCAGCGGTACGAAAACATTGCGCGAGGTTTGTCGCAGTACCTCGAGCATCGGCATGTCTTCCAGTGGAAAAGCTCTGAACCCGGTGATATTGAGGAAAGTGATCTCATCGGCTCCATCCTCGTAGTAGCGTCTGGCCAACTCGACCGGTTTACCCAGGTTGCGGACCGTTCCATTTTCCCTGACGTCGTATTGATCGCCCTTGGTGACCACCAGGTCGCCCTGGTCGTTAGAGCGGACGTCGAGGCAGGCGATGATCCTCTTGGCCAGAAGGGTGCGGCCTGATTCCCGGGTGCCTATCATGACCGCGCTGGTGCTCTCCAGAAAGTTCTTCAAAAGACAAAGCCCGTTGCGACCGCTTTTCTCCGGATGAAACTGGGTGGCTATCAGGTTGCCCTTCTGGATACTACTGACAAAGCGGCAGTCGTAATCCGTCGTCGTCAACACCGTCGAATCGTCTCTGGGGACGACGTGATACGAATGGACGAAGTAGAATTTTTCATTTCCGACCATCCCGTTGAAAATCCGCGAAGGCTGTGAAATGTTCAGGCCGTTCCAGCCGATGTGCGGTACCGACAAATCCACGTCGAAACGCACCACTGAACCCGGGATGACCCCAAGGCCGGCAACGCCGGGAGCCTCTTCGCTCTCCTCGAACAGGGCCTGAAGCCCGAGACATATGCCCAGAAATGGCCGGTTTGATCGGATGAATGTCCTGAGCGGCTCGACATAGCCTTTTCGGTCTAACATCTCCATCATACTGCCAAAAGCACCCACTCCGGGGAAAACCAATTTTTCAGCGGCCAGAATGTCCGCACCTGTCGCCACGATTTTGACCGTTTCCCCTAAACTCTCGATGGCGTTTATGACACTGCGGACGTTGCCGGCACCGTAATCAAGAAGCGCTATCATTTTAGAATCCCCAATGGTTCATATTCATTCAACAAGATGGCCATGGTGGCATCCCGAGGCAATTAACATCCGGGTCGTGAAAGATCAATAGCCAAGGCCGATGTCGTTTCTGCGATATGCCGGACTCAATTGAGCCGCCATCGCATTTATGCTATGAGAAGACTGGCAGGCAAAACGGGCCGGGAGCAATGCCAATCGATTGGATGGAGAGCCATGGCGGCGGTTGATGCTTTTACGAGACAGTGTGTAAGCGACACTCTCGATGGATTGAGAGACGGATTGTCGCATTTTTCCGGACCCAGCCGAACGGCGGTCATCTTTGCCATTGCACCCGATGAGCCATTCCATATATGCGACCCCCAAAATCTTCTTCGCGGGCACGAACCAAAATTCAAAGAACTTTACCTGGAAAAGTCTCATCGGGGATCCATGGAAGCCATCGGTCGCGATAAAAAGAGATTCAGCTATATGCTGCCGGAAAAAAACCTCGACTTGACCGGGCTCATTTCATGGGGCGGTCGCTCCAGCTCGGTTTATTATCAAATGTGGTTTACCGAGCACCATCCGGACATGTGCGCTATCGGTCCTACCGAGCGTTGGCTCGAACACGCCGCTTGGCGGTTTTCGCATGATATCGCCAATGAAAGATCGCTCTATACCGGTATCTCCGGTAGTTTTCTGCGTGAATACGCCCGACATGCCGTGCGGGACTATATCGTCGACCGGATGAATGTCGAATTGGGCTGGGACAGCCAACTGAGGATTTACACCATCCTCGATGCCGTACTGGGGGTTTCGCGCACACGTGAAGAACGCGTCATGCCTGACGGCAAACTCGTTTTTGCAGAACGACGGCACCTCGAAGCGATCGATTTTTTAGCCAGTTTTCCGGAGATGGAACAACCTCTGCTCGACAATTTCAAGCATGCCCGTAAACTGCTGCAGGCGGCGGAAAATTCAGACCGAATGCTTGTTTCTGACGGCAGGCATATCGTCGGAATTTCCTCTTGCGATCGAATGCCCCGCTTTTTCCTGGCCGCAGACTTCAAGGGCAATCATGGCTTTCTCAGCGTGAATGACGAAGTCGTGTGCAGTTTTTCAGACGGCAATTTTTTATCGACCACCCGCAGGGCCAAGCTGGTTCAGTTGGAAGAGGCTTTACTCGAATCCGATCTCGACCCCGACGATGGCGCCCACCTTTTCAAGACGATAACCACTCTGGTCCATCACGCCGAAGAAGCCAAGATCGGCTGCACCCTGGTAATCGACCTCAACCGCCAAAGTTTGACCATATCAGGCCAGCGGCTGGCACAACCGATAGATCTTCGACATCCCTACCCGCTGGATCTTGCTAAAGCTCTGACAAAGGTGGATGGCGCTCTTCACATCGGTCGAGATTTGCATTTAAATGGATTTGCGTGCCTGCTGGACGGGCGGGCTGTTCCCGGCGAAGACCGTGCCCGAGGGGCGCGGTTCAACTCGGCCCTGAGGTTCACCGCCGAAAGCCAGAACATCATCGTGGTGGTCGTTTCGGCCGACCGGCCCGTTTCCATCATCCAGGAGGGCGTTGAGATGAGCGCCCAATGCCAATGGAAGCCGGTTACGGGCCACCTGACGCAAACCATGTCCCTCGAGGTGTGGATCGGTCAGGGAAACAAGCATATCGCTGCCTGAGCCTCGGTATGACGGGTCAAGTTCTGGGGGGTGCTTCCGTAAAAAAAGAATACGGGATGGTCCGCAGGCACTCACTGTGGTGCCTGCGGATATGCGCTTAACAAGGGGGTTGAAAAACTATTGCGCTTGACATTACGGTGTCAAAATCCTCCTCAGAATGCTCATTTATCACCCATTAACTCCGCTTTTGCGTCGGATTTTTGCCTTGTCTAGCCGGCGCTCATGACGTTTTTCAACACCCTTTTTAATAATTCTCCATGAATAGTTCAAAATGCGCTTGGGGATGATCGCAGGTGGGGCATACCCCTGGGGCCTGCGGGGCCTCTATGACGCGGCCGCAGTTGCGGCACTTCCAGAGGACTTTCTGCGGCCGCGTGAATACGGTGGATTCTTTTACGGCCTCTATCAGTTTGTTGTAGCGGCGCTCATGCCATTGTTCGACTTCTGCGATTTGGCTGAATGCGTGCGCCGCATTTTTAAACCCTTCCTGATCAGCCACATCGGCAAATCCCGTGTAGAGTGTCGTCCATTCCATACGCTCTCCGGCGGCGGCCGCTTCGAGCTGTTCGAGGGTCCCGCCGATAACACCGGCGGGATACCCAGCGGTGATGGTTGCCTCACCTCCCTCGAGTTGCCTAAAGAATACCTTGGCATGTTCGAGTTCGTTCTCGGCGGTTTCCATGAAAATGGCACTGATCTGCTCGTAGCCTTCTTTTTTTGCGATTTTAGCGGCCATGGAATAACGATTACGCGCTTGTGATTCTCCAGCAAAAGCAGCCAACAGGTTATGCTCGGTCTGTGATCCCTTCAGTGATGCCATAGATGACCTCCTTCGGTTGGTATGGCGATTGTCGGATGGACAAGGAAAAAATGTCGACTCGGTGGTTACCGGAGATGAATTCGTTTTGTGAAACACGCCAATGTTAGGGAATCAATAATTTGGTGTCAATGCTTATTGTCAGCCGGAAGGCCGAACCCAGGTGGTGGGGGGCAGTCGGGAGGTGACCTGTTGAGAGATTGATCGGTCGCTTTTAAATTGGGCGCTGACCACCCGGTGACAAACGCAACGATCAACGCTCTGGCGGGCTTTTGAATCCCAGAGGAATGTGCGGCATTCTTGAAACCCCACCGATGCCCATTACTCGGGTTACGGAACACCTTGAAGCCAGCGGATCGCCTCCATGGTCTGGGTGCGGTCGAAGTACGCCATGTCTATCCCGCCGAAGAGGCCGAAAAGACCGAAGTAGGTCCGTTCCCATCCTTTGCCGCCGACGATGCACAAGCGTTCGATGTGTTCGGCGTTCATGCGCACGAAATGGAGGTTTTCAAAAAGGGATTCCGGGCTCCGCGCCGGCAGCTGGGTATCGATGGACAACAGGAGGCGGATCTTGCCGCCGGCTGCGGCAATGGCCTCCTGCAGCATCCGGTTTAGAGCCCGTGTCTGGCGATCGATCATGCGGTCGAACAGTTTGACGGTGACGATGTCGCCGATTTTCTGGATGGGGTTCTTGTTCATCAGGTATTTTTTTCGGTTCGATCTTTTTTAAAGCAGCTCGCCATCGGGAATTGCTTTGTTGGCACCCGGCTTGTCAACGATATGGATCGTGCTGGCTTGGGGTCCGTCATCGCCGTCTTCGGCCACATAACGAACGCCGGTGCCGATGTCCAGGCGATTGAAGTCACCGTGCAATACACTGTTACGGTGGAAATAAATCTCTCGACCTTCAAGGGTTTCCACGAATCCGAAGCCTTTATCTTTAAAGAGTTTTGTAACGTAGGCGACATCTCTTTGTTGGGGATGAGATTTGACGTAACCCTGCTGTTGTTCCAGCATCTTGACCAAGCGGCGGCGGGCCGTTTCGAAAGCCTCCCGGATGACGGCCGTAAGGGGTTCGGGCAGGGATCCGTTCTGGGGTTCGCGTTTGACAACCAACTCGCGGCCGGGGGGAATGCGTATGGCGATTCTGACCCGGTAGGAATTTCCCGAGCGTTTGTTGTCGTGGGGCTTTTCAACCGCTACCCGGCAGCTGATCAGGTTGTCGCAGAGTTTGTCGAGGCCAGCTGCCTTTTCTTCGATTAGGGTGACAATTTCATCTGATTTTACGGCATCTCGGAATGTGATCTCCAGCGGTACTCGCATCGTTTTCACCTTTCTTTGGACGTGTGACTCGATTCATTTTTGGTGTCGATGTTCATGAACAGTATTATCATCCGGGTGATGCGCTTTAGGGTGGGGGTGTGGGTGATCGTGTGCGCGGCCTCCATGACGGTGCCGGTGAGAATGAACGATGATCTGGCCTTTGCCGCCGCAATGCGTGAAATTTTGGGCACTCATTTTACCTGAACCGGTGCATTCCGGGCAATCGCTGAGAGAATCGGCCATTTAGTACCTCCTTTGATTTGGGGCATTTTGACAACCGGTCAGTGGCTTCAGCCGAAATGGATGTCAATCTACTGGACCCATTCCGTTTCCCATGGGCTTGTTTAAAAGGTAATTCGTCGGAGCATTAAATCAACACACGCTGGTTGTTTCGATGTTGAGAAAAATGGGTCTATCGATTGCCGACATCGGGTATCCAGCTACGCAGGATCCAGTCCGGTTGAAGAGTCCCAAGGGCGGGAGAAGCCGTTTCCGAAGTGCCTGTGCCACTGGCTGTTCTCGGTCTATATGTATCGTCTCGCCGAAGGGATGCTGGGCGGGAAACCGCGTGCCGGTTTGGAAAAAAAGGAGAACGGTCGCTATACGACCAAGATTAATAGTGGTGCTTTCGTTGAGTCTGCGCGATTCGAGCGGAAATAGACATCCGTGGATGTGATGCCTGCCCATCGATTTCTTTGCTATCGAGAGGCCTGAATTGTCAGCACTGACCCCTTGTCAGGCAGAACTTGAGGTATTTTTTCTCGGCAGCTTTAAAATCTTTGTCTGAATAATGGTTGAGGTTTTCTCTGGTACGGAATTTTTTCTTATACACGCTAATCAATCTTTTTTTTCCGGTGGACGCACTGTGGTCTGTCATATCGGTGTCACCCTCCCTTTGCGGTTGCCTGTATTTTAATTGGACGCCGAGTTGATCCCGATGAACAGCTGCCGGTCAAAACCGGGTGGGTCTCAGCAGGCGGGTGAGGAGTTTTTGCGAGAACTGGTGTTCAATCCAACGAATCGCTTTTCTGAATGAGCTTTTCAGTATAATCATGATCGCCCCCCTTTCAGGGTCGTTGTTTCTCTTTATAGCATTTTTTATGCCACGATCGGAGAATGTTGTTTTACCAATATTGTCAGTGGAT
Organism: uncultured delta proteobacterium; assembly: GCA_963792945.1. Taxonomy (GTDB): domain Bacteria; phylum Desulfobacterota; class Desulfobacteria; order Desulfobacterales; family SG8-13; genus JARFQH01. The sequence goes on from CAWBYM010000008.1 coordinate 476,532, forward strand.
TAATTTGCATGTATCATCCGAGAGGTAGCGGCAAGTGTGTATTCCGGGCCACAGTTTTGTGAATATGTTTTCACTGCGCCCATCCGTCGGCAAATGTCGTGTCACCCGATCCGAAAACATTCATGCTTTGAACAGAGCCCCCCGCCGTGTTAATGGGATATACGTGGGAGCCCATCGATACGGGTGGTGATGTGGATACGCGATTGAATCGTGAAACGCTCGTTTTTCACCGAAATTTAAAAGGGGGGAAATCATGACTGAAGGCGTTGAGAAGCCCATCTATTATTTCAGAGAGAAAGGGGCCGTTAATACCGGTAAGGCTATACAGATCGCGCTGACCGCTTGCGAGGAGTATAGCGTCAGTAAAATCGTTGTGGCCTCTTCGACCGGAGAAACGGCGCTCAGGCTTCAGGCCTTGGCCGACCCGTCTCTCGACATCATCGCCGTTACATACAGTGCCGGCATCAAATATACCGATAAGGTCGAAGCGTTTAACCGCAACGCTCAAAACCTCGTCGACAAGGGTGTGCGGATCGTAAGGGGGGTCCATGCCCTGAGCGGCGTGGAACGGGGAATCGAGAACAAATACACTAGCGGCATACTGCCCTTGAATATCCTGGCCGATACGTTGAGGATGTTCGGCCAGGGGATGAAGGTTTGTGTTGAAATATCGACGATGGCGGCCGAACATGGCTTTCTTGCACCGGGAGACCCGGTGATCGCCTTGGGAGGCAGCGGTAACGGTGCAGATACAGCTGTTGTCATCAGGCCTGCTTATGCCGCTAAAATATTTGAAACTCACATCGAAGCCATCCTCTGCAAACCGCTATGAAGCGGATGATATCCGGCCGAGAATGGGGGGCTCTGGGCGACTTGGCAAAACAGATCCGACTTAAGGGCCGCTTTTGTGAAACCAGCGTGCTTGTCCGTGAGGTTGCATCGAATCAAGGATGAATGAGACGCTTGATATGGCTGCGGCAGGGACGATTGAAGACGGCGACGAGATGAAGCGCTGGCGACGGCGGATTCTTTTCGGTTCGATCGAGCGGCGGTGCCGGAGGGATCGGTTGCTGCGGGGAGCATGGGCTATTCGTTTTCGGCCGCCTTGCCGCTATACCATGCCGGTGAACTCGAATTCGAGTTTTGTCTGAAACTTCTCGATCCGTTTGAATATCTCTTTCAGCATTTTCTGTTCGATACTGGTCAGTTTCTTCGGGTTGATATAATTGTCCGGCGGGCTGTTTTCATCGATCACGGCCGTCACTTGCCGAACGAACCGCAGCTGCATCAAAAAGCTGTATGCTTTATCAAGCTCATCATATTCTTGGGGGGTCAGCACCTTTTTCAACTGCAAGTGATTCAGCCTTTCCAGGGTGTTGGTTTCCTCGACTTTGTTCTTCAACGCGTAAATACGCGCAAAATCGACGATCGGGGTCATGGCGCTTTTAATATCCAAAGCGCTGCGGTGCTCTCCTTTTGATTCAACCACAAAATTACGGAAAAACCCGATGGGTGGTTTGAAGTGCAACGCATTTTCCGTCAAATGGCGGAAAAAACCGGACCAACCCTCGAGAGATCCTAAAAGGTAGCGGCGCAATTCATTAACCAGGGACGCTTCGCCATATCCGTGGCGGAAATCGAAGAAGATACTCGCCTGGAGAAGGTCTTCCGGTTCTGCCGCATGAATCCAGCCAGAAAAGTATTCTTTCCAAACCGACAGCGGTTGGCACCATTTGGGGTTTTTGGCCATGACGCCGCCGGTGCATAAGGCATAGCCGGCCTGGTCCAGCAGGTTGCAGGCCGTCTCTCCAAATTTCAGGAAGTATTCATGAACGGTACGTTCATTCTTGGGGCCGACGTCTTCGTAGACGATGGCGTTGTCTTGATCCGTTTTGAGGGTCTGCTCATGCCGCCCTTCGCTTCCAAGAATCATGAAAACGAATTTAACGGGCGGCGGGGGCATCTCTTCCAAAGTGAACCTAATGATTTTGTTCAGTATCGTGTCCGATACCGTGGTGATGAAGCGGGTCAGGTTTTGGGCCTTGGCGCCGTTTGTGATCAGGTTGCGGAGCAGCTCCGGCAGACGGCGATGTTTCGCGAGAATTTGATCCATACTGTTCGCTTCCGTAATTTCCCGCAAGAGAAACAGCGGCGATTGCCCTTGGGCTGAGAGCAGATCGCGGCTGGAGAGTATACCCACGACATTTTCACTGGCATTCATTACTGCCAGGTGGCGAATGTCTTCCTGCATCATGGTCAACAGCGCTTCAAACACCAACGCCTGGTCCGGAATCACCCTGACCGGCGATGACATGATTTCAGCCACAGGCCGTTTGACATCGAAGCCCGGAGCGATAACCTTGCGTGCCAAATCCCTTTCCGTTACAACCCCCACACATTTTCCGACGGCTGTTTTCAGAAATATGGAGCTTATTTTCTCACGCGCCATCAACTGAGCCGCTTCCTGGATGGTCATGTCGATACTACCGAATATCGGTTTGCGAGTAGCAGATGCCTTCGACAGGTTGATTGAAAAACTGAAGCCCCTCTTCTTTGGTGCGCACGGTTTTGGCGATGATGGCGGCATAGGACTTTTCGAGCATGCGCCGGCCGAAAATGTCCGTGAAATATTCGGTAAAGGCCTCATTGCGTTTGCAAATATCGATGAAAGGTTGCTGCGGTAAAAGGTAAAAATAGGATTTTTCAGTCACACACATCGTGCGCACTGAAACTCCCGTCATTCAGCAGCATCGAGATTCCGCCGTAGATATCGCCTTCGTTCAAAATTTCGAGCATGGTCTTCTTTTTATTGTCCTCAAAGTACCGCTCGGCAGACCCCTTCTGAAGGATATAGAGATATCCGATCCGCGATCGACCCTGCACGAACAAGATGGTGTCACGGGGATACTGAACCATAGTCAACTGCGAGGCGGCCCGTTCGATTTCATCCGGAGGCAGAAAGGAGAAAGGTACGATACCAGAGAGAAAAAGTTTGGTTTGACCGGTTTCGATGATGGAGACCAGCGAGGTGTCGAATATGTTTCTGCTGAAATTGAGTAGAAAATATTCATAAAAGTTTTTGAAACGTGTACTCAGATCCTCAAAGATTTCTTGCGGGATTTTATAGCCGCTGCAAGCTTCTTGGACCAACACGGTCCTGAGTGATATCCCGCCATTGAGAAGAATGGTGATGCCCCCGAAAACCTCCCCCGGTTTGATGAATCCGGTCGGTTGGCCTCCATCGGTCTTTTCGTCGAAAAGCGCCAGAACGCCCTTTTTTACGATAAAAATACTGTTAATCCTGGTGCGCCCTTGTTCGGCGAAACGTTCCCCCTGGGGATGCGTTTCCTCGACCGCACTTTCAGCAACCTTCTTGCGGATGTCTGCCGGCAGCATGGAAAAGTGGGGCATCTTGGAAATGTCGTCGAAAATTTTCTGGTTCATCGGTGTGCCTCGCATCGGGTTTGTAAGTTGAATTTTAATTTTACATATAATCCACAAACGATCAATAATTCAAGCCATGGAAGCATGAGTGGTGTGAGAGGCATTGCCGATGACAAGCCGCGGCGACGAGTCGGATCGGCGGTGGTGAATCGCGATTGGAGACCGGCGATTATCCTTTGTTGCGATCGAGGCTAAAAATCGATATACGGTATGAGTTCAATGAGATGTCATTAGACCGACAAAGAAAAGGTGCTTGAAGGATCCACCTATTTATGAGATTCTATGTATACTGAATTGAACCGTTATTGGGTTGGTGAGTTCCTGGGCTTCGCTTCTCAACTGGAGAACGAAGCCGGCAGCGTGACATCGGCGATGCCCCCGTGATGCCAAAGCCTTTCATTCTCAACCCCATAAACTTTTTAAGGAAAGTGACGACCATGAAGTTGTTGACCAAGCGTAATTCGTTCGTTTTGTCTTGCCTTTTGCTGCTTGCCGGGCCGGTTTATGCCGCTACAATGTATGTGACCGACTATACAGAGATAACGCTGAGGACCGGTGCCAGTCTGGAGAATAAGATTCTGAAATTTTTAGGGTCCGGTCAACGGGTGGAGATAATTCAAGGCGGCGAGCAATGGTCGCAGGTTCGCACTTCGAATGGCAATGAAGGGTGGGTACTGACCCGTTATCTGACACCGGAGCCCACGAGCAAGATTAAGCTGGAGAGCCTCGAGTCAAAATTCAATGACTTGACGGCGCGAAATGCAGCCCTCATGAAAGAGAACAACGAGCTCAAAGCCAACAACAGGAAATACTCAACGGAATTAAATACAACCGACGATAGCTTGAAAAAAGTACTTAGCGACTATGAAACTCTAAAGGCAGAATCGGCTGAATTCCTGGCATTGAAATCCAAATTTGAAAAAACCTCGACTCAGCTTCGCGAAAAGACGGAGAAGGCGCAGCAGTTGGAGGATCAGGTCGCAAAGCTCGAACGAAGTTATGCCATAAAGTGGTTTCTGGCCGGGGCAGCGGTTCTGCTTTTCGGTTTGATTCTCGGCTTCAGTCTCAAGAAACAGCGTCGGAGGTCATCTCTATTGTAGAAACGGCATCCGCACACCGCGCGATTGACGCCCCATTGAGATTATCACAGTTCGATAAGCGGCCGCTGCAGGCTTTCGCTGAAAGTTAGGGTGGATGGGGGAGACCGCGCGGCTAATCGTCGTCTTCATCTTCTCCGCTGAAGGGCGCGTAATCAAAATGCGTCACTGAAATCGATTTCGTTCCGTCATCAGCGATGGATATCCGTCCGGTTACTTGAACCTCCTCGTCAATCATTTTGAGCAGTTTCTCTCCAGCCGGGTTCATGTCGACGACGTATTCTTCGTTCTCAGTAGAGATCATTACCCCGGAATTGTCATCATCATCATCCAAAGGATCTACGAATCCGATGATCGTGGTTTCTTCATGTGCCTTTTTTTTCTTTTTCATCATTGATATCCCTGTATACGAGAAAGATTGTGATTATCAGACGGGGCACCATTGAAGCCCAATATAACCAGCAATTAGTATGCCGCATAAAAAAAAATAAAAAAACACCCAATTTAACTCTCCGCTTTCCAAGTTGTCTGGCCGAAACGGGATCTGGCGACCGGGTCAACTTTCGTGGCCGTACCCGCTCGAGCACCCCTCGATATGAGAACGAACACTTCCGTCAGCGGGAAAAAAGAGGAACCGGTGGTTCTGCTAAAAAAGAAACCCTGACCCGACAGCTGCCGCAGTCTCTGTTATAAATGAGAAGCGAATTTAAATATGTTAAAATTTCAAGCCGTTACGCAATAAACACCCGGACGGTGAAACGGTTTGAAACTGGTATGAACTCATTAATAGGGTTGGCATCTGTTTTGCTGGGGATCAGGCAGAATGAGACTTCCGGCTGTCAGCGACGGGCCGCGTACGGGTGTCCGTGGCGGGGTACCACTGAAGCGAGGTCTCGGCTAAGAGAATCCTTATGAACAGGCCGGCCTTCAGGTCAGCCAAGAGGAAAAAGGAGACAAACTCGATGAATTTTCATTCCTCGACTTATCAGACCGATATGGGAAAAACCACTGATTCGCAGGAGGCCATACAGGGGAGGGAAGAAGAAGAGCCTCCGGGTACGCTGGCGGCTGCCGAGCCGTCGGTCAGCCCCGCGCGACACGTGTCGCAGGCTTGCTATGCCGCCACAATTCTCAGATTCCCCCGCGAGCGCGTTGAACATAGTCTTCGCAAAACGCGCACCTTCCGCCGTAAATTTTTTCCCGGTATCCCAGACAAAACCTGGAATGATTGGCAATGGCAGATCCAGAACCGGATCCGTACTTACAGGCAGCTGCAGCAGATGCTGGTCCTTTCGCCAGAAGAAATGGCTGCCGAGACCCAATTCGGCACCAACCTCCCTATAGGCATAACCCCTTACTACATGAGCCTGCTGGAAGCCAATGATCCGCACCATTCCCTTCGGCGCACAATGGTTCCGACCTATCACGAGCATGTCAAGACATCCGGGGAAGCCGATGATCCCCTCGGCGAGGATAACCAGAGTCCGGTCCCGGGGCTGGTGCATCGATATCCCGATCGGGTGCTATTGCTGGTGCATGATTTTTGCTCGGCGTATTGTCGTTACTGCACACGCTCACGGGTAGTCGGCCATGGTCACATCCTGCCCAGCCGTGCCCGCCTCGACCGGGCCATAAACTACATACAGGCGACGCCATCTGTCAGGGATGTGCTTTTGTCAGGTGGAGACCCGTTAACCTTGAACGACGACCGTTTGGAATGGGTCCTGTCACGCTTGCGGCGGATACCCCATGTCGAGATTATTCGCATCGGAACGAAGGTTCCCGCCGTTCTGCCCCAACGGGTCACCTGGAAGCTGGTTCGCATGCTCCGTAAATACCATCCCATATGGATGAGCCTGCATTTTACTCATCCGGAGGAATGCACTCCGGAGGCGTTCAAGGCCTGCGGATTTCTGGCCGATGCCGGGATTCCGCTCGGGTCGCAGACGGTCCTGCTCAAAGGCATCAACGATTCGGTCGATATCATGAAAGCGCTTTATCGTCAGCTGATCAGGATGCGCGTGCGGCCCTATTACCTTTACCAGTGTGATCCCATTACGGGCTCCAGCCACTTTCGGACGCCGATCTCTAAAGGCCTCGAAATCATAAAGGGCCTGAGGGGTTTCACGAGTGGCTATGCGGTTCCCACCTATGTTGTGGATGCTCCTGGCGGCGGCGGGAAAATACCCATGATGCCCGATTATTACGCCGGGCGTGAAGGGTGCGATCTGCTGCTGCGTAATTACGAGGATCGGATTTTTCGCTATCCAGAGTGTCCCGACGTCAAGAGTGACCCTGGATCTTGCAGTTCTTCACTGGAACATCCGACATAAGAATTGCTCCACTTCAGATGGAGTGCTTAACGGGCTTCCGAAGCCAGACCACAACTCGGAAGCCCCTATATATTTTGGCAGACCGCTTCGCCGGTGTTGACGGAGGTGTGTTTTCGGGTTACGGCGACAGGAACAGGTCCGGCATAGGCGGTTGAGCCATTGGCGGAAGGCTGACCGACAAGCCTTCATCAAGCGGGGAACAACAGAATGAACCTAATTCACCAAGACCAGAAGTCAATGACAATTGGATTGACTTACGATCTCCGTTCCGAATACCTTGCGGCAGGATTCGGCGAGGAGGAGACGGCGGAATTCGATCGCGATGACACCATTGACGCCATCGAGACCGCTTTACAGGAATTGGGGTATGAAACCGACCGGATCGGCACCGCCCGAACTTTGACTTCACGCCTTTCCCAAGGAGATCGCTGGGATCTCGTTTTCAACATTGCCGAGGGGCTTAACGGCATCGGCCGCGAGGCGCAAGTGCCGGCCTTGCTGGACATTTTCAACATACCCTATACGTTCTCGGACCCAATGGTGATGTCCCTGACGCTTCACAAGGGGATGACCAAGCGAATCGTGCGGGATGCCGGGATTCCCACCGTCGATTTTCACGTGGTAAAAAATCGGGGCTGACCTGCAAGGGATTGATTTTCCCCCGCCATACTTCATCAAGCCGGTCGCCGAAGGCACCGGAAAGGGAGTGACACCCCAATCGATCGTCCGGCGCTTCGAGGATCTTGCCGCCGGCTGTGAATCACTGACGTCCGCCTTCAATCAGGCGGTTCTGGTCGAGGGCTTTCTCCCTGGGCGCGAGTTTACGGTCGGCATTCTCGGAACCGGCACCCGCGCTAAGGTGCTGGGGACTATGGAAGTGTTTCTGCTGTCCGAGGCCGAGCCTGAAATATATTCCTACACCAACAAAGAACGCTGTGAAGAGTTGGTGGAATACCGACTCGTTTCTCCCGGGGATGATCCTGTGGTGAGGGCTGCTGAAGATGTGGTTCTGAGGGCTTGGCGCGTCCTCGAATGCCGTGATGCCGGACGCGTCGATGTGAGGTGCGATGCCGATGGACAGCCTCAGTTTATTGAGGTCAATCCCCTGGCCGGCTTGCATCCACACCACTCGGACCTGCCGATCATCTGTAACCTCGTTGGGTTGCCGTACAAGGATCTGATACGGGAGATCGTCCTTTCCGCCCAGGAACGGCACTATCCAATCAATCCTTGAGATGGAGTCACTAAAATGCGTGTCGCCATAGTGCACAACACCGTTAGCCCCAAAAGCGCGCCGGATGAGGCCGATGTTCTGGTACAGGTCGATGCGGTGCGGGAAGCGCTCGATGGCCTCGGTCACCAATGGAGCACCATCGACTGCTCGCTCGATCTGGCGTCCGTGAAACGGCGTCTGGAGCGATACGGACCGCATATCGTTTTCAATCTGGTGGAATCACTGGACGGGCAGGGACGTCTGAGTCACCTTTTTCCGTCGGTGCTGGACGCCATGGCGATGCCCTACACCGGCTCTTCTTCCAAAGCCTTGCTGACGACGGGCCACAAGGTCATGGCAAAAGAAATCATGACGATCGGCGGATTGCGAACACCGACTTGGATCGGACCGGTACCCAAGGAGACACCGATGGCCGGCGTCGACAGATACCCGAACCCGGGCGACCCGGATTCACGGCTCTGGATCGTCAAATCCCTTTGGGAGCACGCCTCCTTCGGGCTCGACGAAGACGGGTTGCTGAACGGTGAGGGGGGCAGGGACATCGAGGAGGCATTGAAGAACAGGGCATCGGGTTTGGGCGGAGCTTGCTTTGCCGAGGCCTTCGTTGACGGCCGCGAGTTCAACATATCCCTTTTGGCGGGGCCCCGCGGACCGCAGGTATTGCCACCGGCCGAAATTTCGTTCGATGACTTCGAGGCGGGCAGGCTGCGGATTGTCGGTTACCGGGCCAAATGGGAGGAAGATTCATACGAATATCGCCATACCCCCCGGTGCTTTGATTTTTCGGTTGAAGATGATACCCTGCTCGAACGATTGACGGCCGATGCGATTCAATGCTGGAAGCTGTTCGGTCTGGGAGGTTATGCACGTGTGGATTTCCGCGTCGACGCCGCCGGTGTGCCGTGGATATTGGAAGTCAATTCCAACCCCTGCCTATCTCCGGACGCCGGATTTGCCGCGGCAGTGGCTCAGGCCGGGTTGAGCTTTCAGGAAGCGGTCGAGTTGATTCTGGCTGACGGCCTGCGGTAATCGAACCTCCATTAAATGTTTGCGATTTGACATCTCCGTTTCCATCGATACGTTTCGGCCGTCCGCCTGAGCTTTCACCCCTGAACGGGAACCAAATCCTGCCGCTAAGAAAGTCTTTGAAGGGAAATAACTCCGGCATCCGAAATGAACGGGAACCATCCGTTTGAGGAGTTGAAAATATGATACGCATCCGCCGTATATTTGATGACGTCCTTCCGGTCAACAAGGAGACCCTAAACCAGGTCAAGTCCATCTTGCACGATCGTTTCAAGGAAGTGCCGGAGGAAGAAATTGAACGATTTGGGGAGAAGCTGCGCAACCCTTTCAAACAGCGCTTGCGACCGATTCTTTTTGTAGCCAAAACCTTGCGCAGCCGGGTGAAAGGTTTCGCCATGCTGCTTCACGAACCTGAGATCGGGTTCTGCTACCTGGACTGGATTGCTACGGCCAGCGGGAAAACGGGGGGCGGATTGGGCAGCGCCCTGTACGACCGCGTGCGACAGGAATCTGTTGGATTAGGGGCCAGAGGACTGTTTTTCGAATGTTTGCCGGACGACCACGAGGCCTGTGCGGACGAATCCCTGCTTCGAGAAAATCGTGCGCGGCTCAGGTTTTATGAACAATACGGGGCGCGGCCGATCGTCGGGACGGATTACGAAAGCCCGGTGGAGGCGGGCGACAGCTGTGTGCCCCACCTTGTCTACGATGCCTTGGATGCCGGTCAGCCATTGGGTCGAGCATTTGCACGCAAGGTGGTTCGGGCGATTCTCGAACGAAAGTATGCCAACTACTGCCCGCCCGATTATGTCGAAAAGGTCGTGGCGTCGTTCAAAGACAACCCGATCAAACTGCGCGAGTTTCGGTACGTCAAACCGCAAGCGGTCAAAGCCGCCGTGGATGGTCGATCGATCGAACAGATCGCTCTGGTGGTCAACGATCGGCATCAAATTCACCATGTCCACGAGCGTGGTTATGTCGAATCCCCCGTGCGGGTCAGCAGCATTCTCAAGGAACTGGATAAGAGTGGCCTTTTTACAAGGCTCAAACCGCAGGCATTTCCCGACAAAATGATCCAGGCCGTGCACGACATCGATTTCGTCTCTTATATTCGGAAAGCCTCCCTGGACGTTCCCGAGGGTAAATCTCTCTACCCGTATGTGTTTCCCATACGCAACAAGACCCGACCGCCCAAGGAACCATCCGTTCTTTCGGGATATTACTGTATCGACACCTTTACACCCATTAACCGTAATGCCTATCCGGCCGCCCGGCGGGCTATCGACTGCTGCCTGACCGCGGCACGGGAGATACTGGACGGCCGCCGCATCGCCTACGCACTGGTGCGCCCGCCCGGTCATCATGCAGAAAAAAGGGCCTTCGGCGGGTTCTGTTATTTCAATAACAACGCCATTACGGCCCAATATCTGAGCGCTTACGGCAAGGTCGCCATACTCGACATCGACTACCATCACGGCAATGGTCAGCAGGACATCTTTTACCGACGCTCAGACGTCTTGACGGTTTCGATTCACGGCCATCCCCAATTTGCATATCCCTATTTCTCTGGTTTTGAGGAAGAATGCGGCGAGGGAGAGGGCGAAGGGTTCAACCTGAATCTGCCCCTGCCTGAAAAAGTCAAAGGCGATCGGTACCGCAAGGCACTGAATCAGGCCTTACGGCGAATCGAAGAATTCAACCCTCAGTTCTTGTTGGTGGCCCTGGGATTGGACACCGCCAAAGGGGATCCAACTGGAACATGGTCGCTTCAGTCGAAAGACTTCGAGAGCAACGGCGTTTTGATCGGAAGCCTCGGTTTGCCGACCGTCGTCATCCAAGAGGGCGGTTATCGAACGCGCACTTTGGGATTGAGTGCCCGAAATTTTTTCGATGGGCTTGCCCCGGCGATTCTAAAGTCCACCGGGAAACGTAATTATGCCCACCAGCGGTTGCATGGCATCACTTACCGCCAAGATATTCAGACACAGGATCCAGAACGGATTCGTCGGCTGGTGGAGATCACCGGCTTTTTTTCTTCCGCCGAGGTGGAAGTGGCCGCAGAACTCGCCCAGGAACGGTTGGAAAAGGGGCCTCTGAGCGACTATCATTTCATTCTGGCCGAACACTACGGTCGCCTGGCCGGTTATGTTTGCTATGGCCCGATACCCTGTACGACCTCCAGCCACGACGTTTACTGGGTTGCCGTTCACCCCGATTTGCAGGGAAAGGGCCTTGGACGAGCGTTACTGAAGGATGCCGAACGTTTGATAAAGGAATACGGGGGCACCCGCATTTACGTCGACACGTCCCAGCGAATTCAGTATGCCAGTACACGTGCGTTTTATGAAAGTTGCGGATTTCGGTTGGAAAGTGTTCTGCCGCACTTTTATGCCTCCGGCGAAGGCAAGGCGATCTATTGCAAGACGTTCGGGCCCGATCCTTGAATTCCGAACGGTGTTGCCCTTCCAATGACGATATTGTCGTCCCGGGTAATTTCATTGGCCGGACCGGCCGATAGCATCTTCCTGCTTCGTTTCGCCCTTATTTCGACCTTTATGGATCACTCGGGACAGTACCCACCGGATCGCACCTGATGCATACCCATGGGGTGGGGACGTGTGAGTGCGGTTTTACATGAACATCGAAGGTATGATAGGGTCCGGAGTCTTGGATATCATAAACGCTTATGGCTGAGGGGCCGCACCGGCGGTATCGACATTGGCGGGCGGCCGCTTCCATACTGGAGGCACAATGAGAGTACCATGGGTAGTCCTTATGATCGCTGCGATGGCAGTGAATTCCCAAGCGGATTCCGGCAGCTTCGTACCCTCGAAAATCAAGGCTGTCACCGTATTTTCGAACCAGGCCCTCGTCACCAGGGAGGCCGGTGTGGACTTGCGTGAAGGGTTCAATGTAATTCAGCTCGCGATCGACGCCTTCAGCATCGACCCCGATTCGGTCACGGCACGGCTGTTCGGCGAGGGGGAGATCTTGAGCGTCCAATTCAAGGAGCTACCGGTCGTCGATGCCCCTCAGGAGATCATCGACACCATCGAAAAAAAGATCGAGGCGTTGCAGAACAACCGCCAGGCGTTGATAAACAAAGAACGCATACTCCAGAACAAGGCCACATTTTTGTCTGCCTTCCTCGATTTTTCCGAAACGCAGCTGCCAAAAGAGATCCAGACCCGGTCGCTAGACGTAGGCGAACTGGAAAACACCCTCGCATTTCTGGAAACCGGCTTTGGAGAAATCTACGCGGGACTCCATTCAATCGGCATCGAAGTCAAAGGGCTCGATGCTGAAATCAAGGTACTGGAACAGGAATTGAATGCCCGGCGGGGAGCACTCCAGTCTAGTGCCAAGGTCATCGAGATCCAGTTCAATGCCGTCAATTCCCAACAAACCAGGGTCGAGGCCCAGTATCTGGTTCGAAATGCCGGCTGGTCACCCCTTTACAAAGTGTCGGTTCCGCCCGGATTGGACGCTGTCGACATGACCATGTTTGCCAAGATTAACCAAATGTCAGGCGAGCATTGGGATTCGGCGACCCTCGTCGTCTCAAACGTGATTCCCCTGAGAGGCATTCGCCTGCCGTCACTTTCGAGTTGGATACTCGATGCTCCCCGCCCTCTGACGCGTGTGGCCGGATACTCCGATACCGCCATGCGGAAATCAATACCAAGCGCCACGTCTTTGGATGAAGCGGCAGGGGCGCAGAAAGAGCCAGCGGAGGCGGCTTATGCCGAGACGGAAGTGCGTCGGCTGCCGCTGTCCTTCGAGTACATTCTTCCGCAGCCGGTGGATATCGAATCCCGCGCGAAGGAAACGATTCTGCCCCTCTTCACGAAAAAACTACAAGGCAAGGTGTCATATCTTAGCGTTCCGCAAAAGAGCCCGCTAACGTATCTGGTAGCCCGGATAAAGGCTGACCGGGAATTGTTGTCGGGACCTCTGAACGTTTATTTTGGCGGCCGTTACGTCGGGAAAACTCAGTTGGTGGAAAAGAAAGCCGGCGAAAGCTTTGAATTAGCCCTCGGTGCCGATCGGGAAGTGACCGTCAAGAGGGAGAAAATCAGTGACAAGGTCAAAGAGACAGCCTTTTTCGGCAAGGTTGAAAGAGATATCGTGGTGCGTGAGGTGGCCTACAAAACGACGGTCGAGAATCTAAAAAGTACACCCGTGGCGGTGCAGGTTTTAGACAACATCCCGGTTGCGCGGACAGATCGGATCGAAATCAAAGACGTCGTGATGACACCCGAGCCCGTTGAGAAAAATCATAATGATCGTGAAGGGGTCATGTTGTGGCGCCTTGAGTTGACGCCTTCCGAAAAGCGGGAAATACAGATAACCTTTGTTGTCAACTACCCCAAAGATTTGATACTGCCCGATTTTTAATATCAATTAAAGCCATAAGCCACCGTCGAGATCGCCGAAGATACGGCAGACGGACATAACGGGCTCCTTACCGATGGTAGGCATCCGGCTGGCCCCATCGCCAATTCCGTGGGCCAAAACGATATCTTGGTAGTGGCAAGACGAGTCCCACAGGGTTTGAGTTAGGGTTTTTTCGACTACGGACGCCTATTTGACATCAGATCACAGTGCCGTGGTGTCCGATTCGTGGCGCGTTATCGGACAATGAGAAAGTGGGCCCTGCGGTTTTTCACCCAGGAATCTTCTGAGTGTCCGCTGTCGGCAGGACGTTCTTCTCCATAGCTGACCGTTGTGATGCGGGACACGGGAATGCCCAAAGCGACAAGGTACTGTTGGGCTATTCTGGCTCGCTGTTCCCCCAAAGCCAGATTGTATTCATTGGTTCCGCGCTCGTCGCAATGTCCTTCGATAATAATTTGAACCCCGGGGCTGTCTTTCATATATTGGGCCTTGCTGCGAAGGATATTCTGGGCCTGGGGTGTCAGCAAGGCACTATCGTATTCAAAGTAGATATCTTCATTCTCAAACGCCTCGCGTGCCGCAGCCGCTTCAGCCGGCGACAGCGCTGTTGAGTCGCCCGATCCGGAGCCGCCGAGCGCCTCTTCTGAAATGCTGCCTGCCGATCCGGCCCCACCTTCGCCGGCCTGTCGTTGGGCTTCGGATTCATAGGCTGCGGATCCCGATGGTCCTGAACTGACGATCGGTTTGGTGCAGGCGGCGAGAGCCAGCAGTACGGGGATGGCGATAATCAGTGAAATTAGCATCTTTCGCATGGGAGTGACCTCCAACTATGTTGGGATTTGACTTCAGGGCCCCGGTGTATGGCCCAATAGAATTTCGACCTTTATAGCACAAGCCTTTTCGGTTTTCAAAATCCGTTTGCATCGGCAATTAACATTTCGAACGGGTTGTCAAAAAAAACCATGAATGATAAGTAGAGGCCCGCAACGGTCACCCGAACTTTCTGGCAGACATTCGAATCAGTCATCTAACCATGCAGATCAACATGAACCATCGACCCCACTGGAGAGCATACCAGGACAAGCTGAGGCGCGAAGCCAGGCTCTCCCGATTCAAAAGAAAGCTTTTTTTCACCGGTTGTATCGTTTCTGCGGCCATTCTGGTGGTCTTGACGGGAGTCTGGCTGAACGGCCAGACGCAACAAACCGTTACGGCGGCACCGACGACTGCAAAAAAGCCCCCGCCTCCCGAGACATCAACTGTCTCGAAGAAGAAGGAGACCGCAGTCTTACCGTCGGTTAACCTGAACGGTGTCAAGTTGGCCGAAAAAATGGAACTGCAGGAAGGCGGAGCACGCTACACAGTTAAAACGACAATCGACGCCAAGTTGCAAGATTATATCGACCGGATGCTCAATCGATCCAAGACGCTTCAGGCGGCTGTAGTGGTGCTCAATCCCCGAGATGGGAGAGTTCTGGCGATGTCCAACCACGACTCTAGCGGCAATGGAGCCAATCTGTGCCTCAAGGCCGAATACCCTGCGGCCAGCCTGTTCAAAATCGTATCGGCCGCTGCGGCACTCGAAGCCGCCGGTTATTCACCCGATAAGAAACTGTACTACAACGGCCGGCGACACACCCTCTACAAGAACCAGCTCAAAGAGCGGCAAGGGCGGTACACAAACGAGACGAAACTGCGCAAGGCGTTTGCATCTTCGAACAATTCGGTCTTCGGCAAACTGGGGATTCATGTCCTCGGTCCCCATGTCATGGCCGAATATGCCAGTAAGTTCTATTTTAACCGGCCGATCCCTTTCGACATCCCGGTGGAAGTGAGTACCACTTCAGTGCCTGATGATGAATTTGGGTTGGCCGAAATCGCCTCTGGATTCAACAAGGTGACCATGGTCTCGCCGCTGCACGCCGCGCTGCTGTCATGTGCGATCGTCAATAAGGGGGAAATGGCGGTACCGCGGCTGATCGATACTGTCAGCGACGAATCGCAGGCGGTCCTCTACCGCAGCCGTCAGGGCACTATGGAGGCACCTATCAGCAGCAAAACGGCGGATGGATTGAAATTAATGATGGAGGATACGGTGGCTTATGGGACCGGCCGTAAAGCTTTCCGTAAGCTTCGCAGACACAAGCTGTTCAAGAATTTTGAGATGGGAGCTAAAACCGGAACCATCAACGACATCACGGATCAGTTCAAATACGATTGGGTAACCGCTTTCGCGCTGGCACCGGAGGGAGCCGAAGGCATCTGCGTCGGTGTTTTGGCGGTTCACGGAGAAAAGCTTGGTACGCGGGCCACAGAGATGGTACGGGCGATTATCGATTACAATTTCAGATCATAGTTCCATCAATTACGAAGCTTTTCTTCAGGAAAGCCTTTTGCCCGTCAACAGGCACAGGTCTCTTCGTCGCCTTCCCGCCAGTCACTGCAGGACACATAGCGGTGGCATTCGGGGCAGTAGAAATAGTTCGGGTAACAGTTTTTCCCGCATTTTCGGCATCTGCGACCTTCATCGGGCTTTTTCCTAGCCGCTATTTTTTTCAATCCTTTTTTTACAAGACGGTATTTTCGCCTTTCATGGGCTAATTGTTTGCGGCGTCTTTCTTCAGAGCAACTCGCACGGTCACAGTATGCGCGTGTCGCCTGTTTAGGGGGCACACGAAAATCTTTACCGCAGACACGGCAGGTTTTTTTAAGCATATTATACCACCATACTTGCCTTGCCCGTTCGGTGATTGCGTACACGCATTACCCTGCCGATCGGACAGAACATCCCAATAGATTTTAACGTCGTGATGGGGCAAATACGGCTTGCTTGCAAAGGATTACGGCAGATCCCATGACTTCATCAAGTAAGCCTATATTCTTGATTTTTTCATCAAGGTTTTAACGTAATCATAGGCCACGAGATTTCAATTGCAAAAAACACGATTCTGGCAGGGAAACGTTGCGCGGGGAGAGGAAGGTCTATCGATCGCAATGAGAAACCCCGTGAAGCAACGCTTCCGGGGTTTCCATGGTTGACAACCAACGGCTTTTGGCTTGATGTCGGGCTCCGAATTCACTCCTTTCGGGGCGCGATGTCCTTGATTCGTTAACAAGCTCGTCCGATGAATCAGGCAATCAAGAAAATTGCCCGATCGGGCAGTTACTTGGCAGGAACATACGGTATGTCGATTCCCCACCACTCCTGTTGGGATGACAGTTGGGCATCTTGGGAGGACGGATTTTTATAACCGGCCATGCTGAATTTGGCATGGTTCCAGTTTCTATACATGGCCCTGTGCTCAAAAAATTCGGACTCTTTGGCCGTGTGACCACAGCCGGCTAAAAATGCTAGTGCCAAACCTGCAATAATCAATTTTTTCATCTTTTTCCTCCTTCTAAGCCTGTTTCTTTGTTTCATACCGTGTAGCAACCTCTATCGATCCCCCTTGGTTGCCGAATGCAAATTTTAAAAGGTGTCAGCTATGCAACTTTATTGACTCGCGGGCGTTTGTCAAGAGAATTCGTGAGAAAATGTATAGGATTCCATACGACTTACGGACATATCAGGTACAAAGTCCGACATCATTAAAATGCAATTTTGATACAGTGTCATACTTCAGGATTCGGCAAATTTTGGCATGCAAGGTGACGAATTTTGACGCGCAGACAGCCACTATATAGCTCTTGACGAGATAACCTACTGATATTTAATTGATATTGTATGGTTAAAACGCTGGCCTGATTTTTGCTATGTATACTGGAACTGAACGAGCCCCAAACCAGCGAACCGTTTTAGCTGACAAGGTACATGACATTGAAACCCAAACCGGATTGTCACCAATTTGGTGGCCGCATGCCCTCTCTATTCCTCCTGTGCGTTATCTCACTGTTGTCAGCGTCCTGCGCTGTATCGCCTGACAGACGCCACCCTGAATTCAGCGACAGAATAGAGCCGATCAAGATCCTCTGCATCCTACCTGCGGATGTCATTGTATACGAAGAAATGCCTGACGGGCGCTTGATTCATCGCAGCGATTGGAGCGCCGCCGCTCATGAAAATATTTATCAAACCATAACAGATGAATTAAAGGCCAGAGATTACCGCATTCAGACTTTATCCGAAAGCGAATGGCCCCAGGGATCCGAGTTGCAGGAGATATTTGCGCTCTACCGGGCGGTCAACAAATCAATCCAACTGCACACCTTCGGGCCGGATATTTTTCCTGCCAAAAAGGCCCATTTCGATTATTCCGTTGGCCCTCTCGACGCGCTGCGCGGCAGAAACGATGCCGATGGGTTCATTTTTTCCCGGGTGCTTTACAGGGGTTCGGCCGAACAGGCACGGAGCTACGTCAGCCTCGGATTGGCTGATAGCAGTGGTACGATTATCTGGTACGGCGCCAACGGGGCCCAGGAACCGCGCGGGGAAAGAAAATTTGACAGCACACTGGTCCTGGTAAGGAAAATCCTGGCTGATTTTCCGGGGGGCAGACTGTGACCAGGTGGCGGAGGTTTTGGTTCGTAATCATCTACTTGACTGGTTTCTGTCCAATGAGCTGGGGGGCTGAGTTCGTCCCTTTGGAATCTGAAAAGGCAGACGTGCGGGCCTTGATGGAACAGGCCTCGGAGGAACAACAGCTTCTCGAAAGAAGCGGTATTCTTTACCGTAACACGGACCTTGAGGCTTACCTGAAGCGGGTTGCCTTCCGGTTGGATGCCGACGCCGCCTCTCCGGACGGTGAATTTAGAATAAAGATGATCAAGGATCCCCGCCTCAATGCGTTTACCTATCCAGACGGCACCTGTTACATCCAGACTGGCATTTTAGCGCGTCTTGAAAACGAGGGCCAACTGGCCGCTTTGCTCGCACATGAATTGGCTCACTACCTGAACGATCATGCCGTCAACGGCATCCGGCGATTGCACCGCCGTTCGGAAAGTGATCGGTTTAGCCTTTCAGTCAATGGAGATGGAAGCACCGCCCGCGTTCAGATACAGCGGACCAGCGAGTTGGCCTGGTCCGATTACCATCATACGGCCGAATTCGAGGCGGATCGCGAAGCATTGAGGCTGATGGTGCGCGCCGGCTATGATCCTTATGAAGCTATAAATCTTTTTGGACATCTGGCGGAAGAGATGGACAGGGAAAATCTGCACGAACCATTTGCTTTGGGTACACATCCCCGGCTGCAGGCCCGAGTCGACAAATGTAAAGAATATTTGAAGACGTTGGGTCCGGAACTCTTGGGTGCAACCGATGAGAAAGGGATCTTCGAGGAACGAATTCAGGATCTGATATTGGAGAATATCGGTTTGGATATTCAGGCGGGTCGGTTCGAACAGGCGTTGACGGCATCAGAGAAGTATTTGGCAAGGCGCCCAGATGATGCCAAAGGTCATTTTCTTCTGGGTGAAATTTACCGTCAACTGGATCCCGGCGGGAAAAAAGGATCCAAGGCCGAATCGTGCTACAAACAGGCCATCACCCTTGACGAGGACTACGCCGACCCCTACCGAGCTCTCGGGTTGCTCTACTATAAAAACGGTCAAGGGCGGCAGGCCAAGCCGTACCTGGAGGCCAGTCTCGATTTGGCGCCGCGGGCCCCTGAAAATGCTTATGTGCGGCATTATCTCAGCCGGATTCAACCTTGATGCCGCGGCGTATTTTCCACGTTCGTTTGGGGTGATGCACCGGGCTTATCGCCTGTCCCGACGCGTCCGACCGGAATAGGATTATGAAGAATGCATTGGCAGTTTTAGCGTTGTTCTGCATCATCGGCGGTTGCGCCACTTGGAGCCCTGTCGGTGGCCACCTGGACGCCGAGAGTTACATCGTGGATATTCCGCCAGACTGGATGAAATACGATTCCGGCGGGAACGTGATGATATCACGTGATGGTCCCTATCTTCAGTACGTCCTGGTGCAGGAACGCCCCCTGGATCAACCCTTTCGCCACACCCGCAAACGGTTGACCGCCCAAATGCTGTCCCAGGAGGCCGCTCAAATCATCATCGACGATCTGTCTTCAGATGAGGCGGTCAGAAATCTGTCCGTCTTGGAGAGTGCACCGGCCGTTGTCGACGGGCATGACGGGTTCAGGTTGCTCTACAGCTATCGTAACCAACAAGGGCTTCTTCTGAAAACAGCCTATTATGGGTTCATCCACGACCGAACATACTACAGTTTAAGGTTCACCGCTCCCCAGAGACACTATTTCGAAAAAGACATCCAAACGTTCGAGACCATCCTGTCAAATTTTCACCTGGTCGCTGCTCGATAGCTCATAAATGAAAGTGCTGATGAACCCCGGCAGGGGTGTCTACGCGCTCGAGACCAACCAGCGGCGGCCCGTTTCGGTGTTGCGGCGACCGCCGCAGCAGGGTCAACGAGTTCAATTCCTATCCTTGGATAGTTCCCCGAAAAGGGCGTTGTCGCCAAAAAGGCTTTGGGGTACCGGTTGCGTGACGATTTGGCGGCTCCCACAACGAATGCAGCGGGGTGCCTCGCCTTCCTCCCCCTTGAAAACCACTTGAGCAAAGCTGTAGCCGCAATGTTCGCACTCATATTCAACCGAAGGCATGAGTCTCCCCCCCGTTCCAGCGGTGTCGATCTCAGATGGTATATGCCGGCAGAGGCCGATACCCGTCGAGGCTCACCGGTAATACTTCAGCCCCAAAATGTCCGCGACTCAGAAAGTTTCAGGTGGCGGGTTTTCCAGTGTCATGCGGACGCGGATTGTCCGTCGCCCCCTTACCTCGGTCACTTCGGCCACCGCTCCCGGTAGGTTAACCTTATCGCCCTTAGTCGGCACATTGCCTGAAATGGACATGAGGAGGCCGGAGATCGTATCGACACTACTCGAGTCAAGAGCCAGGCCGAAACTTCGATTGATGGCCTCCACCGGTGTGTTTCCGGCCACGAGATACTGCTGGGGCCCTTCAAGTAAAATGTCCGGTTGTTCGTTGTCGAACTCATCTTCAACCGATCCGATGATCGGCTCGAGAACATTTTCCAGCGTGACGATTCCCGTTACGGAGCCGTACTCGTCAACGGCGAAGGCCATGTGCTGATGGGTGGCCTGGATCTGGCGCAGCAACCGGCGTGCCGGTATCGTTTCGGGAACAAACTGGGGCGGGCGCATGATTGACCTCAAATCGAACGTCCCGTCATCCGGCAGGCCGATCATGTCCTTGACGTGGACCACACCGATGACCTTGTCCATCGAGCCTTCGCAGACCGGATACCGTGAGTGCTTTAGTTTTCGGGCCATGTCCATGGCCTCTTTGAGAGAACAGGCGCTGTTCAGAAAGACCACGTCTCCCCGGGGCACCATGACCCGGCGGCAGATCATTTCGTCAAAATCGAACACCGCGCTGATCAGCCGATGCTCCGATCGGCTCAACTTTCCGTGAATGTGGGACTGCCGGACGAGGGCTCGGATTTCTTCTTCCCCGAGAGGGATATCGTGATCGGTCTGACTTTTTACACCGACCATGCGGAGCAGAATCGAAGTGGCGGAACTGAGGCCGACCAGCAGTGGATAAGACAGGTAGTAGAAGACTTTTAGCGGGGCTGCACACCAGAGAAGGATGGTTTCCGGTTTTCTTATGGCGGCGATTTTAGGGGCTTGCTCCCCAATCACCAAATGGGCGGCTGTAATGGAAGCAAACGCCAGGGTAAAGGCCACTGCGTGAATGACCATTTCCGAGACCAGTCCGACCGAGTAAAGCAGCGGGCGCAGCAAATGGGCCACTGCAGGTTCACCGACCCATCCCAGACCGAGGGACGCCATGGTGATACCCAGCTGGCAGGCCGAAAGAGAGCCTTCCAGTCTTTGGGCAAGCCAACGGGCCGTCACCGCAAACGGCCGCTTGTTCTTTACGAGCTGGTCGAGACGGCCGGAGCGGACTTTGACCAGTGCGAATTCGGCGGCGACGAAAAACCCGTTAATGATAACGAGCAGGACCGCTACTATGATTTTTACGGTGTCATACATCCAAGGTGTCATCAGGCCCTTTTCCTCCGGTCGGGGCCCTCTCAGAGGGTCCCGACCGATTGTAACGTGTTGTCCATTTTCGAAAAAATAGAAGTTGATTTTAACCTTTTCATGCCCAGTGTCAAGTTATCTGCTTCGGATAATCATCCCTTACACTCCGGAGACGGGTATCCTGGCGGCTTAAATCTTGGCGGAAGGTTGAAAAAAGGAAGGTGTTTACTTCGCCCCATCGGTCGGATATACTCGCGTTGCCAAAATGAAATCAAGCCATACGGAGGGTTTCATTCGCGCCGGAATAAGATTGTGTATGCTCTTATTGCCCGCCGGGCAGCAAGAAATGGTCACTGGGCCAGCCTTCATCGATTTCAGGCAGTGCCGCAAAACGGCCGGTCGAAAATATTATGAAGATCCTGACCGTATCAGACGTCGTTGATGCGTCATTGTACCCCAGGGTCGATACGGCCCGGTTTGCCGGGACCGACCTCGTTCTGGCATGTGGTGACCTTCCGCCGGAGTATTTGTCTCACTTGGTCGGGACTCTCAAGGTTCCTTTATATTACATCCGCGGTAATCACGATATTCGGTACGAAACCAAACCACCATTGGGTGCCGGAAGCGTCAATTCAAAGTTGGTGCAATTCGGTGGCCTCAGAATCATGGGGTTTGATGGATCCCACTGGTACAACGGCGGCCCCAACCAGTATACCGAATGGCAGATGCGGATCACTGTTCTGCGCATGCTGCCCAGCATTTTATGGCGCGGGGGGGTCGACATCATTATGACCCATGCACCGCCGCGATATGTGCACGATGCCGAAGATCTCTGCCACCGGGGTTTTCAGGTTTTCCGATGGCTGATACGCTGTTTTCGACCGCAGTACTTCATTCATGGCCACATTCATAAACTTTTCAACGACGAGTCCGAAAGGATCACCCGTGTCGAATCTACACGGGTGGTCAATACCTATGGTTTTTTCCAAATTGAAATCGGCGATCGCCCGCTGGCGTGACAGGCTCGGCGGATCTGTATCCGGCCAAAAGCGCGTCAAGAGTTTTTCCGACCAACAGCAGAAAGAGGCCGCGTTCGACAGCCGGGTGCGGGGAATACGCACGGTATCGATCGATCGCATCATCGGCAGCGTCGGACGCTACCAGGATTTCGACGACAGGTTCCGGTTGAAGCAGCATGTGCCGTCCGAACGGCTGAATAGAGTCAAGGAGGCGTTGCGGGAAGGGCGTTCCTTGCCGCCGGTCAAGCTCTACCAGATCAAGGATGACTACTATGTCATGGACGGCAATCACCGCATTGCCGCCGCCAAGGAGCTGGGTCACGATGAAATTCTGGCCCACATCATCGAGTTCATCCCTTCGGCGACCACGCTTCAAAATATTTTGTTTCGCGAACGGGCAGAATTTGTCGATCAGACCGGGTTGACCGGGGATATCAAACTGACCGAGGTCGGACAATACGCATTGTTGCTCAATCAAATTTCGGTTCACCGGGAGTATCAGCAGAAAGTGCACGGGACGACCGTCTCAAATGCCGATGCCGCCCGGGACTGGTACAAGACCATTTATCGTCCTCTCTGTGAAATCGTTCAACAAAGCCGACTGCTGGAATCTTTCCCTGAGCGGAGCGAGGCGGATATGTACGCCTACATCTCGGTCCACCAATGGGAAATGGGCCGACAGCGGCGCTACGGCAGCGGTATCGACCCGCTGATTCCCAACAGTATGGAGGCTTTTAGAGACCAAATGGTAGAGAAAAAAGACTGTGACTATCCGGAAATGCGGCGAGGAATAACGGCCTTTATTCTGATGAATGTTCAGGCCAAAAAGGAATTTAAGGTCGTCGACAAGATTTACGAGCTGGAGGAAGTGCGGGAAGTTCATTCCGTTCACGGAGATGTCGATATCCTGATTAAAATTGTCTTGAGCCGTGACTTGCTGAGTTCGGATGCCGAGATCATTTCGCAGTTCGTCCACGAGCAGATCCGCCAGCTACCGGGTGTCATCAGTACCAAGACGTTGATTCCGGGTTATTCGAAGATCAAGGAGCCCCTTCGAACTGTCTATGACAAAAGCGCCGGTTAATCTGTCGCGGTCCCTGTCCGGCGAGAGGAAAGGCCGCCCGCGAGCGGACCGATGGCAAGGCGCAAAGGAAAACCACTGTCTCCGAAAGGTGGTCCTATCCACGGGTGCTCGCAACGGTACGGTAACCGACAACATTGGTAAATCCGTTTTCCAGAAAAGGTCCTAAAAGCATGGAACCCGAAAGCAGGCTGGTACCGGTGTTAAGAGACGCCGTCAATGTCATAAAAATGGTGTTGTTCAAAGAGCTCAAAGCGCGTCTAACGACAAAATACCCCCAGCAGGAATCTGTCTATATCGGCTGCATGGCCGGTGCCGTGGTCAACGAGGTGTTCAATACCCCGAACACCTCGCCGCAATTTATGCAGTTTGCGGCCGACAACCATCCCCGCATAGTCGCGGAGGTGAACGACATTTCATCGGATTTCGGCCATCTAACGATAGCGTTGACCGATGCCCTGCGCGTTCAATTCCTATGCGATAGCCTCGAAGGGATCGACAGCGGGCCCATGCTTAAAAAAGCAGAACGAAGCGGTATCCTGATATCCGATCGGAATGTGCCCTTGCCTAAAACCTTCATGGAGATGGTGCGACGGGTAGGGGCGGCTCACCACATTCTGGAAAAATTGCCAGGTATGAAAGAAGAAGGCGTATAGGGCGTCCGGTCGGTCGCTGTCGAAATCCATGCATACCGAGATTTAGCCGTCTTCGTTTTGACCTATGTTTTGATCGCATCCCGGCGACTGATTCTGCTGCCCATCGGCAGACCCGCAGGGGCCCTTTTCGGTGACGTCCTCATGGTGATATTCGGCGCCCTTACTCCAGCGGAATCCTACCGCTCTATCGATCACGATGCGATTCTGCTGACCGGTCCATTTCTCAAATCCCTGGGCTCGCCTGCAATCGGCTGGGTGCTGCTGGCGTTCACCACCACGGTGGCCGGTAACTCACGCTTATCGGGTCGGTGGCCAATATCATCGTGGCGGAAAAAGCCAAGGACCAATACACCCTCGGCTTCTTCGAGTATCTTCGGTTCGGCGTGCTGTCCACCCTGCAGGTTCTGATGGCTGGAACGGAGGTTATCTGGTGTATGACCGGCTAGGGGTTTTGAATCCGGGACGCATTGCCTGGGCCGCTGCCCTCCTGCGAGGCACCCAGAATATACGATGCCATGTCCAAAATTTCTTTTTCTGATTCAGAGCGTAAGATGTAGCGGTAGCGCCCCATGGCCTTGAAGTAGAGAGGCGGATTTTCGTCATATTCGACTAAGTGATCGCCGTATGCCGAAAGAATGTCTTGGTGGCTGTGCACGTAATTATTCCCTTTGCGGCCCAAATAGCATACATAGTATTTTTTAATCGAGTGGATCTCCGTCTTCCCTGCGGCGATCATATGGGCATAGGCCCGGTACAAGTCATCGTCGACACTGTAGTTCATCATGTCAACAATCGAACCGCCGGGTGGGCGGCAGTTGATTTCCATCGGTATGTAACCGTCACGGAGAGCAAAAAACTCAAAGTGGAAAAACTTGCGTCGGATGTCGAACAAGGATACCAATCGACGCCCGATAGCCGCCAGTTGCGTGGGAACTCTCCGGTTGACGTAAAAAAAGGTATCCCGGCCCAAAACACATTCCAGCACCCCGTCACCGTATATCAGGGAGTTTTCAAAGATCACCCGGCCCTTCCGGTCCGTCAATCCGTCGTAAGTCACGATCCGTCCGTCCAAAAAGGATTCCAGCACATAGGCACCCTCGAGCGTGGGGTAGATGGCGACCAGTTGGTCTTCATCATCGAGTTTATGAATCCCATCGGCACCGACGCCCTCGTCCGGTTTCAGAATCAAAGGATATCCCAAAGCACGGCCGAGCTGAATCCCGTGGTTGAGATCAATCACGAGGCCGCCGCCGGCAACTTCCAGCCCGTTATCGCTGAAAACGCTTTTCATGGCTGATTTTCTTTTCAGCCGATCAATATCTTCGCATCGGATGCCCTCGATCCCGAATTCATCATTGATCATCCCCTCCAACCGCAGCCACTGCTCGTTATGGGATTCGACACAATCGAAACGGTCGGAGCGTCCACGGGCAACCTTTATGGCGATCAGATCGACGACGGCTTTCTTTACCGCATCAAAGCTCCGGAGGTCTGTTTTTTGGTACCATTTCATGGCCGCTCGCAGCGGTTCGGGCATATCGTAAAAATCAGCCTCACCGACACCCCAGACGTCGATGCCGGCCCGGTCGAGCTGTATGACAAAATGGGCGTAATTCGGTGGAAATTCGGGTGAAATGTACAGGAAATCCATAGCGTTCCTTAGCCGACGTCGCCGACGGTCTCAAATGCCCGTGTGCCGCAAATTGGCACCCAGGGGAGCATTTTGTGTCAGGCGGTCTGGGTCCAGTATCAATATTTTTATATATAAATATTTGAAATTAATTTCAATACTATCAATACGGCCAATGGCATGCAAATTGCTTTTTGAATAGGGATGCCGATGGTCATCGGTTCAATCGGCGGCCGGATTCATCCACCTATCGTCACAGGAACAGGAGGGTAACCCTTGATTTGTGATCGCTGTTATCATCATGATGGTTGTAAGCGGAAACCGACACCGGAGGAAAGATGCGAATTCTACGTCAAAAACGGCCGCATCGATCTCGACGACGAGCTTGACGTCAATCCGATGGACACGTTTACTTTCGACTATGATACCCTGAAAAAGCTTTTCAAGGATCTTCACGGGATCGACACCAAGATGGGATGACCCCTTTCGCAAGTTTTCCGCCCAGGTGGCCTTCCGACTGTTCTCTCCTGAAATACGTTGGTTCGAACGCCGAAATATCGGACCGGTTCGTCAAGTGAGCTTGATTTCTATTCAAGCCAATTCATCAAAGCGGCATTGAAGGTACACGCCTTCTCCGTCATAGGAAGACTTCACTTTGAACGGCAGGGTCTTGAATAACCGGATCATGGCCTGGTTGTGCGGTGCCGTATAAGCGACCAGTCCGGAAAGGCCGTTCTCTCGCGCGGCATCGGCCAGTTTCCGAATAATTCGACGACTGAGCCCCTTGTTTTGGTATTTCCGGTTTACCGAGAAGGCGACCTCGGCCATATTATTGTCCATCAGCAACATGCTTTCACCCACAGCGACCACCCGCCCGAAGCCGAATTCCCCGACAACCGCCACGAGAGTTAAATCCTTCACGTAGTCGATTTGCGATTTGGTGGCGACCTCCTTGCGGGCGAAGCTTGTTTTTTCGTGAAAAAATCGAGAGAAGATGTCCTCCTTGTCCAAGCCGTAGTAATGCTCCTGGATTCGTCGCTCATCCACCGGTTTGGCGGGGCGGATGGTGACTTCTTCATCGTCGAATGTGATCGTTTCCTCCAGACGAACAGGATATATACCTTTGACGGCTTCTCCCAGCGACCTCTCGTGTCCAATCATCCCGGCTTTTTTGGCGTCTTCAAACAGCTGCCCTCTGAAATCGGGATGCGCGATTTCGATCATGGCGACAACCCTTTCCTGCAGGCTCTTGCCGAACAGATTGACCACACCGTATTCGGTGACCACGTAGTGGACATCACCGCGGGGGACAACTACGGCCATGTCATTGAGCATGGGGACGATGTTACTGGTTTGGCCGTCCTCCGAGGTCGAAAACAACATCAAGATGGATTTGCCGCCCTTGGCCCGCCGCGCCCCCCGGACAAAATCGGCGATTCCGGATACACCGGCATAGAATGTCTGGGCGGAAGCCTCTGCGGCGACTTGACCGGTAAGATCGATGTTCTTGGCCACATTCATCGATACCATCCGGTGATGGCGCGAAATGATAAACGGGTCGTTGACATAATCCGATGGACGGAAATCGACCGCCGGATTGTCATCGATGAAATCGTATAGGCTCCGTGTTCCAATGGCGGCTGATGCCACCAGTTTGCCCTCGTTGAAGCCCTTTTTACGATTGTTGATAACGCCTTTGGCGTACAGGTGCATGATGTCGTCGGTCAGATACTGGGAATGAATTCCAAGGTTCTTCTTGTTGCTCAGGGCTTGGAGAGTGGCCTGGGAAGCGGCATCCAGTCCGATTTGCAAGGTGGAGTCGTCTTCGATGAGCCTGGCGATATGCTGTCCGATGCGTGCGGCGATATCGGATGACTGGCGTGGTCCCACGGCCAGGATGTCTTCCTCGTGCTCCACGATGACGTCGACATCGTTTACGTGAATAAAGCTCTGACCCAGAGCCCGAGGCATCTTGGAATTGACCTGGGCGATGACGAATTCGGCCGAAGTAGCGGCGGCCAAGGTGACATCAACTGAAATTCCGAGGCTCATCCAGCCGAAATCATCCGGAGGAGTGACCTGAATTAGGGCAACGTTGATCGGTAATTTCTGCGACTTGAACAAGCCGGGCACATCCGACATATTCATCGGTGTTATGAACCGCATGTTTCTAGTGATGGTTTCCTCTCCCCGGGCCGAACCCAGATAGATGGTACGGACATTCAAACTATGATCCTGGGTTTGGTTGGCGATGGCGGTGAGCGATGTCGTTTCCATGCTCAGCATACGTACGATTTCGAGGCCGGAAGTCCGCTTGGCGGCCTCTGACAGCGCACGAACCAGTTCCTGGGGTTCACCGCACGCAGAGCCGATAAATACCCTCTGGCCGGATCGAATCATTTTAATCGCTTCGACAGCGTTCTTCTTTTTCTCGATATAGTTGTCAGCCCAGTACATAGAAAAGGTCACTTTTGCCTCCTGCTGGTTTAGGCCGCGAAAATGTTGGCGGGGCCGCCGATCGCGATGCGTTTTTGATTGCCCTCTTTATTATTAGAGCTTGTGAAACAAATCAAGGCTGCGGAGTCGCATCGTTCAACGTCCAGTCGTATTGGTAGTCCGAGACCCGGGCGGCCGACTCGAGCAATTTAAATAAATCGGGGCGGGCGTATTGTTTCAAATGGGCGATGACGCCATCCTCATTACTGCCGAAATCATCTTCGAACCAGCTGTAGATGCTGGATATGATCAGCCGTTTGCCCTTGAACCCGACCCCCCGGGGGTGATTGACATATTCGCGTGCCCCTTTGTCAAGCAGGTCCTCAGCTTTGTCGCGGGTGTATGCCACAGGTTGAAGGTTCGGGCAACCAATGGAGGCGCAATTGACGCCGTAGTGAACCCGGGGATCCGCCCAGATCGGGCGCAGGATGCGGTGTTCGATATCATCGAGACTGACATTCAGATTTTCCACCGTGACCAGTTTCCTGCCCCAGGGGCCGCTGGAAAAAAGGCCGGGAGAAATATCGATGTCCCGGATAGTCTTTACCGGATAATGATCGAGGATAACCTTCGTCGTCAAAGCGTTGTAAAGGTTGATCCAGAAAGCTTTCTGCTCGGCCGGGTGAAGTCGGCTGACCGCGGTCTGCTCAAGCTTCTGGATGTATCTCTCGAGGTTGACCCGGTCTGTGGACGACACTTGGCCATAGCGAACCAGATTCACCCCGTTAGGGCCTTCGACCAGATAGGTCTGCAGGAATCGATCCCAGTCGGAATGATCCACACGAATCGCGGAGGACGGATCGTTCTGCAGCCAATATTCCCAGAGGTCGGGTTTAGCGGCAGCCTGGGCTGCGGAAGCCGTCAGTGAAAAAACAATAGACATGATGGCGAGTCTCTGAAGGGCCATTTACGCTCCCTTTCGTTTTCGGGTTCAATTCGTTGATACGGACGGTTATTTATGGATTCGAGCAAGCCATTTGGCCCATTCCTGTCTCTGGCCGGCAGCCTAAACCAGAGGCAGTGGCAGGTGGAATGTCTCTCCGTTTTGATATATTTCTAGCTTCCGGGATCGGTAAATCGTTGCGGCTCCCCGGCCATAAACGCGCCAAGCGCCGCGAGGACCGTCATTCAGAATCGCCGTCTCCTCATCGACACCGATCAGCATCACCGACGGCATCAGCGAATTTACCCTCGGGGCCCAATGCTGTCCGAACCGACTGTGATGCGGAAGAAAACAGGTTCCGGGTAAAAGGCCCAACCCGTTGAGGACTTGGCTTGATGATGGATTGAAATAGTAACCACAGAGGACCATGGCACCGGCGCTGGATCCGGCGATGACTGCCCCGCGGCGGTAGGAGTCGATAAGCGCTTTCCAACCGAGACTGCCGGCCAGGCTTTTCTCCAAATGGCCGGGAAAGCCGCCGATTAGATATACGAGGCTGGATTGAATGATTTCTGCAATGACACCCTGTCCGTTCGCAGAAACACGGTCGATCAATGGCAGTACATTTACCTTGCCAACTCCCAATTTTCGGAACCACTGTGCACCATTGTTTCCGGCTTGTATGTGGTTGTTATCCGGTGCTGCCGCTGCAGGGATAATACTGATCCGGGCTTTTTTCCCGCCGGCCAAATCAATCGCGCGACGGTCTGGGATCTGCATGCTTCCGGAAAACTCCGCCCCACCAGCCAATAATATGTTTCCTGTCGCCATATTCCGCTTTATACAGGTTCAGCTTGCAACCATCTGGAACAGTCGAAGATTGGTTGACAAAAGTAAATTCACGGCTAATACATTGCACAGTATAAACACTGTAGCGGAAAAAAGCTCCATATTCGTTTAACAAGGCAAATCTTAAGGAGGAATGGCCATGGGTCTGATGAAAGAGTTCAAGGAGTTTGCTGTTAAAGGCAACGCGATGGATATGGCGGTCGGCATCATTATCGGTGCGGCATTCGGAAAGATCGTCAGCTCACTCGTCAGTGACGTAATCATGCCCCCCATCGGAAGATTAATGGGGAATGTCGACTTTTCCGGACTTTTTATCAACTTAGGATCGACAGCCTACGAGACCCTGGCGGAAGCTCAAAATGCCGGCGCCCCAACTTTGAATTACGGTAACTTTTTACAAGTGGTCGTCGACTTTCTGATCGTGGCATGGGCGGTTTTCATGATCGTGAAAGGCATTAACGCGCTGAAGAAAAAAGAGGAAGAAAAACCAGCTGCGCCGCCCGAACCGAGCGAGGATGTCCTGCTGCTTCGGGAAATCCGCGATGCGTTGAACAAGTAACGATGGTTATCGATTTTTCGGAAACGGGCCCATTAGCGCTGAAGGAATATTCTCGGCAGCGGCAATGGATCCTTATCAATCGCTACCCTCGTGAAACTGTTCTAACCCGCCCAGAAAACTTCCTTACTCGGACGGAATGCAATTTTTACTTGTATTCCTAAGACTGATATTTTATCCAAGTTGTCAATCAACCTTGCTCTCTGGCACACGAATATTTTCTTAAACTTTCGGCAGGATGCCTGGATGATGACCGGTCGTACAGTAAACCAACGCTTTATCCCATTTCGCAAGGCAGATGTCATTGAAATGTGTCTGCTCGATGATCACCTGTCGGCATCGCGGCGGTCAGAATTCCGCGATTTCAGCCGCGTGCTCGAAGCACTGCTGCATTATGAATATCATCGCGTTCTCGAGAATCTTAAGAACGGCTACGCGCCGTTCAATCCCAATTCGGAAACCCGCACCATAAAGGTTCTCTCACAAGATGCGCGGCAGGATTTACAGAAGCATCTCAATTCCTTCCCTCAAGCTCCGGGCCTGCCGGGTTGACCGGAGGGCAACTTTCCCATTCAGCCTTCCTGCAGAGATCGGGGCAGGACCTGGGGCATCTCCTCATATCACAGCCCTTAAAGCGGAGTAAAAAGACAGCGGAGGATCGCAATGAAAGATTACGAAAAATTGGGAGTGTTTTACCTGGGTAAGGCCTACGATCTTGCCTCGCGTTCCCGAAAAAAAGAGATGACGCTATACGATTCCAAGGACTTATTGACCCATGCCGTTATCATCGGTATGACCGGCAGCGGCAAGACCGGTCTCGGGATCGGCATGATAGAAGAAGCCTTGATCGACAACATACCGGTCATCGCTATTGACCCCAAAGGCGATCTGCCTAATCTGCTGCTCGGGTTTCCCCAACTGCGCCCTGAAGACTTTCGGCCCTGGATACAACCCGGTGATGCTTCACGCCAAGGGCTCACCCTCGAGAAATATGCCGAAAAAACGGCCGCCTTGTGGCAAAAGGGATTGACGGAATGGGGCCAGGATCAGGAGCGGATAACGAGGCTGCGAGCGGCGGCGGAAATGGCCGTATATACACCAGGCAGCAGTGCGGGTTTACCAGTCAACGTACTGCGCAGCTTTTCACCGCCACCACCGGTAGTGCGCACGGACATAGACCTGTTCCGGGAACGGATTCAGGTTACGGTGACCGCCCTGTTGACGTTGATGGGGATAGAGGCTGATCCCATCATCAGCCGGGAACACATCCTGCTTTCAAATATATTCGAACGGTTCTGGAGTAGGGGCGACGGGCTGGATCTCGCCGGACTCATCGGCGCCATTCAACAGCCACCACTGGAGCGCATCGGCGTGATGGACTTGGAGTCCTTTTATCCCTCCAAAGAACGATTTCAACTGGCTTTGCGTTTGAACAGCCTGCTGGCCGCCCCGGGATTTGAAGCCTGGTTGACCGGTGATCCGTTGGATATCGGTCAAATGCTGTATACGCCCACAGGTAAACCGAGGGCGCTCATTTTTTCCATCAGCCATTTGTCGGAAACCGAGCGGATGTTCTTCACGGCCCTGATTCTCAATGAGATCCTTGCCTGGATGCGAACCCAGTCCGGAACCACCAGTCTGCGGACGATGCTCTACATGGACGAAATCTACGGATACTTTCCTCCGGTGAAGAACCCGCCGGCCAAGGCCCCCTTGCTGACAATTTTGAAGCAGGCCCGCGCCTACGGCCTCGGGGTCGTACTGTCCACCCAAAACCCGGTTGACCTTGACTACAAGGGCTTGTCGAACACCGGGACCTGGTTCATCGGAAGGCTTCAGACAGAAAACGACAAAGAGCGCGTGATGGCCGGACTCGAAGGTGCGGCCGCCGGAGCGGGTTTTGACCGGCGGCGAATGGGAGAGACGCTTTCGGGACTCGGTAAGAGGGTGTTTCTGCTGCACAACGTCAACGACACCGAGCCCGTTGTTTTCGAAACCCGTTGGGTATTGTCCTATCTTGCCGGTCCGATGACGCGCGATCAAATCAAAATGCTCACCGGCAGCATGGCCGCAACCCCTTCAGCTGTGCCGGCGGCAACCGCAGCCGTTCCGGCTGGCAAAACTTCCGCCGTCCCGGGCCGCGTATCGCCTGCGTCACCGGTTTCGGAGACGGGGACCGTGCCGGTCCTTCCTCCAGAGATTACGGTCTATTATCTACCGGCATCCGGTGCCGGTCAGGGCGTGACTTACGTTCCAGCCGTGGGAGGGTGGGTATCGGTCCATTACAGCAACAAGCGCTACAGAGTCGATCAGAGCGAGACTTTTGCGGCGGCAGCAACGCTCGAAAGCGGACCGGTGCCGGTCGACTGGGATCAAGCGGTGGATATAGGACTTGAGCCTGCGGCCATCGATCCACGGCCGGTTGGTGGAGCCGCCTATGTCGATCTGCCCGCCATTGGGAAAAAAACCAAAGCATATGATCAGTGGCGCAAAGATTTCATGCGCTGGGTTCGCCAGAACCGACCGCTGATCGTCTACAAGTCATCTGCATTTAAGATGACCAGTTTCGCCGGTGAAGCCGAAGGATCTTTTCGGGCGCGCCTGGCGCTGGCGGCCCGGGAACAAAGAGATATGGAGATCGAAAAGCTCCGCCGCAAATACGGCCAGACCTATGCCAGTCTCAATGACCGCCTCATGCGTGCCCGACAGGTTCTGACAAGGGAACAGGAGCAAGCCCAAGCAAAAAAAATGGAAAGCGTGATATCCTTCGGGACCGCCATTCTGGGGGCGTTTCTCGGCCGCAAGGCGGTCAGTGCCGGCAGCGTGTCGCGGATGGGCACCGCCGCAAAGTCGGCCGGTCGATTGAGAAAGGAGCAGATGGACGTGGCCCGGGCCCAGGAGACCGTGGCATCGGTGAATCGTCAGATTGCCGACCTGGAAGAGCGACTGCAAAAGGACATCGATGCGTTGGAGGCCGCTTTCGATCCGGCGGAGGAGCGCCTCGAAGAAGTGCGGGTGAACCCCCGTAGCTCTGACATCAGTGTCGATGTTTTCGGTTTGCTGTGGTTGCCTTACCGTAAAAATTCAGATGGGCGAATGGAGCCCGACTGGCGTTGACCCGGGGTGCGGGGTGATTTTTTTTACCCCGCTGATGTGCGGACATGCCCGCAGGCGACGCTTCCGGCCGCTGCCGGTAGCGCGCTGCGAGCAGAAGATATCGACTTGAAACGCTATGCACGGGAGTTCTCCTTGTCGGACCTGCTTGTTTCGGGGGGCGCTGATCATTTCCCCCGCTCCCGGTAAATGAAATCTGTCCGAGGGCCCACTTATTTAACCATTTTTTCCGTGGTCAAGCCATGGCGTCACCCAGGCGTTTGACTCCTTCCCGTAGAATTTCGCTGGAGTAGTAGACGAAACACAACCGGATATAGTTGCCGAGCCCTTTATTTGCTGAAAAATTGGTGCCGGGTTGAAAATTGACGCCTTTGTCCAAGGCATTTTGACGAAGTCTGTGGGCTTCCAGCCCTTCCGGCAGCCGCATCCAGAGAAAGAATCCGCCCCGGGGTTTTTCGAATCCAACCGATGCGGGCAGATAGTCGTGAATGGCCGCTACCAGGGTTGATGACCGTTGGCGGTAAATGGAGACGATTCGGTTCAGGTGATCGTGCTGAGAATCGAGTTCGATAACGCTTTGCACGATGGCAGAGGTGAAGGGATTCATCCCTCCGCCGCTTTTCAAGAGAGCGGTGGTGGTCAGCTGGCGGATCAGGTCCGGCGCCGCCTGAATCCATCCGAGACGCAATCCGGGGGCCAGGATTTTAGAGAACGATCCCACTGATATTACTTTGCCGCTCCTATTGAAACTGGCCATAGGCGCCGGCGGTTCATCGGCATAAGACAGCAGGTGGTAGACTTCGTCGGCAAGGACGAAGACGTTATATTTGGCGCTCAAGTGTTCCAGCCGTTCCCTGCGGGCTGCCGTCAGCGTGGTGCCGGATGGGTTGTGATGCGTGGGTACAAGGTAAACAAAAGCGGGCGGCGATTCAGCGATTCTTTCCTCGAGAATGTCCATGTCCAGACCGCCGGCGTCGGTCGGCAGGCCGACGACATTGAGCCGGCGGTCGGCAAAGAGCCGCAGAGCCAGGAAATAGGTCGGTTCTTCCACGAAGACCGTATCCCCAGGATTCGATATGCACGCGCAGACGAGGTCGATGCCGGCGGAGGCACCCGATGTGATAAATAAATCCCCAGGGTTCACAGGGGTGCGGTAACCACGGGTGAGAAAACGGGCCAGAACGTGACGGAAATAGCCATTTCCTTGCTCCGTGCCGTACTGCAACAGAGACGGATCACCCTGACCCAGCCGATGTTCGGCCGCCTTTTCGAGAGCTTCCAGGGGCAATAGCGATGGGTCCGGTTGACCGACGCCGAGATCGATCATTCCGTCGGGCAGATTGAGCTGGGTGATTTGTAAGGTCATGCTACTCTCCTCGTCCATATGTTGCCCTCCTATCGATTGCGCAGCCGCTTGATCCGTTCCAGTGAGAGCTCATATTCAGCGAACTCGTCCATGTAGGACGACAACGCTTCCCGGTAGTGGGCGATCGCCGATTCCAAATCGTCGCTACCTTCGGCCCAGAGGCCCAGTGCCGTATGGGCCGTCAGAATGTGAATCGGTTCGGATTCCGCCTGATCAACCAAACTACCGCTGGCGGCAGTTCCCAAAAGGCTCAGGGCAATCGAACGATACCATGGATCCATCGTCCGATCGATAAACAGATTGAGGCTGACTTCCGATTCACCCCTCTTGCCGGTTATATGCAGCACGATCGGTTCCATTAATCCAATGCTCAACCGGACATGACTTTCGCGGCCGGGAGCCCGGAGGAATTCTCTTATGCCTTCCAGGGCCTTCTGCCAAGCGGCGGTCATTATATCGACCCATATCAATCCGGCAAGGATATCACTGTCATCTGGATCGATCAGGTGCATCTGGGCCAGAAGATGACGTCGATCGACCGGCGTGACATTCGGGTCCGACAATCTTTCCGATAGCGCTGTCATCTGCCGGTGCTTTTCCCGGACACGCTCCAGTGCTTCCTGCAATTCCCGCTCGTAGACCTCGATATCCGCCTGGTATGTTTGCCGATCGACTGGGTCCCGCATCTGTGTCAACCGCTGTTCGCGCACCCGCTGCAGTTCAGATTGAGACAGATGGAAAACCCACTGGTCCTGATCAGCCAGCCGGGCGGCGTTTTCCAATAGAATTTCGGCTTCGGCCAACTGGGAGCGGGCCAGTCGCCTCATTCCGACCACAAACGATAACCAGCTGACCGTACGCGGACTCGCACGTTCTTCGAGGGCCTCCGTTTCGTCGGTCACACCTTCCAAAACCCGCACCAGATGGCCGTAGAACTCAGAGGGCGATCGCCAGTCCAGTTCGAGAAATTCCTGGCGGTCGGGATTTAGTCGTGAACGGCCGAGCATCCAATCGGTGAGGAACAACATAAATCGGGCCATACCGTTTTGGGCATCTATCGAGACGGCGCGTTCAAAGAGGACGGCTGCCCCCTGACGGTCTCCGCTGCAGAAGTGCATTATTCCCGCGGTCATGATCAGCGCGGGATTTGAGCTGCCCTGCAATTTATTATCGGCCAGAGCCTGGGCTTCCGTCCATTTTTTCTGAACAGCCAGAAGTTTGACTTCCTCGATTCTCCGGTCGACCTCCAGGTCCAGGATGCCGTTCCATTTGGTTTTACCGGCCTTTATTTCCTGCAAAAAGGATACGGCCGCGCCGATCGGTAGGACCATCCCCATATCCGAAAGGGGTGTGGCGACCGGTATGGGCGAGGCCGTCCAATCGACGGCGACGCTGGAGGCAATCCCGATGACCTTGCCGTTGACATCGATGATCGGTCCGCCGCTGTTGCCGCGGTAAAGAGACGTATCAACCTGCAAGAAATTGTCAAAAGCTCGCCGGACGTGTCCTGTTGTTACACTGACGTTGACGTTCGTCTCCTGGGTCTGGCTGCCGAGGGGGAATCCCAAGGCCAACACCGGCATCAGCTTACGTATTTTCGCCGGATCCATCCGGTAATCGAGCGGCAGTGGAACCAGATTTTGGGGAACGGGTTGAATTCTCAAAACCGCAAAATCGTCCCCAAGAGGCGACCTCATCTGTTGCCGGGAGGTCTCGGGAACATTGCCGACCCCCAGAATGGTGAGCCGGCGGTCGCCGGTGGAACTGAAGGCTCTACCCAGAAAGTAGAGGTCTTCGAGATCCTCTATCGCCGCCATCTTCGGCAGACGCTTGAACGCCTGCTGGCCTTCGAACCAGACATATGCCCGGTATTGAAACTGAACCGGCATTTCCCGCTGGCGCAGGTTGGCAATCAGATTGAAAAGTGTCGCGTCCTCCAACCAGGGACAGGCGACATGGCGATTGGTCAGCAGGTGGCCGTCCCCGTCGACCAGAAACGCCGTGCCTTCAACTCTGCGAATGTAGTAGGGGGCACCGTTGTTTACCAGCCGGTATTCTACGACGACAAACGCCACTGAGGGCGAATACCGGTTGGCATAGTGCGACAAAGCAGCTTCGCCATCCTTGTGTTCCATCTCGCTATACAGCCAGATAAACAGGGCAACGGCCGACAAAAGGATGATCATGATGGTCAGAAAGCGGATCCAGTGCTTGAGGCCGTAGATCTCCCGAGACGGAAACGTCCGGCCGGAGCCTGCCATCGCCTCGGCGACATCCTTCCCTTTGATGTGGGCCAGCGTTTGCGCAACATATGCCATGGACCGGGGCCGCAGATCCGGGTCATCCGCCAGCATCAGTTTCAACAATGTCTCGACTTCGCGGGGCAGTGCCAATCCTTCTATCATTACCGCGTAGTCCGTCCCGTCGAGGTCTGCAGTGAGCAATTCGACGAAAATTTTTCCCAGGGACCAGATATCACTGCGAGCGTTCAGCGGCCGATTGTCGATGATATCCGGGTGACGTTCGAGCAGTTTTTCCAACATGGGGCCCGGTCGGTCCATTTTCGGGTCAAGGAACCGGGACAGCTTGTAGTCGAGTTTTATTTGGAGATCTTGGCCGGACTTCCTGAAGGGGATGATGTCATGCAATATCAGGTGAGGGATAATGTGACCGATTCGGTGCAGGCCTTCTATAATTGACGCAATGCGTGCGAAGAGGCGAAAGGTGGCCCGATAATCCTGGAAAAACCCTTCGGCCATCAAATCGCTCCAGGACTCCGCCTCGATCCACTCGCTGACCCTGTACCACAGCCCATCGGTGGAGCGACGGATTTCGAAATGGCGCACGAAATAGTCTTGGGGAAGTTTCCTGAGCTCTTCCAATTCGTGCTTGAGGCGGGCGGCGAGCTTTTCATCGATGCGGGCATGAGCGGTGAAAATACGGATCATGACCGTTTCGGAACTGCCCTTGTGCTTGGCCCGGCACAGGATGCTGGTGTGCCCCTCGTGAAGTATATCCAGAATCCGGTAATCGTCGATCGTTTTGAGGCCCTCTGCGACATCTTTGCCGCAGGAGGGGCAGGTCGAGACGACTTCGGCAAGAACTTGGCCGCAATTCTGGCAGAGTTTCATGGCAACACCCCCGTAATTCTATCGAAGATGTATACGGGCGGAGATCGATTTGTCAATCAGAACCGATGGATTGGTGCTTTGTACAGTGTCAATTTCCCGTTTTCACCTGCAGCGGTTGGTCGGAGGTTGATAATCTCCTATTAATGGCCATTATGGTCTATAGTGCAGCCCGGATGAGGATCTTGAGTCCCTGGTGAAATTCCTTTTGGCTGGGAGAGGTAAGGACAGCCAAAAGGACCGGCTGGGGGCAGCAGCCCCAAGGGTTAAAAAAAAGAAACCATCTCGAGAGTTCAGGAACGGGCGGAAACTGTCCATACCTTCAATCACCCAATGGAGGGCCCCATGACCATCGAGGAAGCTATAAAAACAGCCATCGATTTTGAAATCAAGATCCGCGACACTTACCGCGACGCCGTAGAGCAGACGGCAGATCGAACCGGTCAGAAGATATTTAAGACGCTGGCCGAGGATGAACAGCACCATGTGGATTATCTGAACCACAAGCTTGAAGAGTGGCGCAGCAGCGGTAAGCTTTCGCCTGTAAAACTGGCCTCGGTTGTCCCGCCGAAAGCGGTGATCGAAAAGGAGGCTGCGAAGCTGCGAGACCGGATGAAAAAGGATGATCGGGGCGTCAAGCAGCAGATGCTGAGCAAGGCGCTGAAGTTAGAAATCGAAACCAGTGAATTTTACCGGCAGATGGTCGAGAGGTTGCCGGAGGAGGGGCGCCAGCTGTTCCGCCGCTTTCTCGAGATCGAAAACAACCACATCGACGCGGTTCAGTTCGAAATGGATTTCTACGGCAACACCGGCTACTGGTTCGGATTCGAAGAGTTTGACATGGAAGCGGGCGAATAGCGAAGAAGCGGCGAACGATGGAAAGCGCTACCCGGATGAACCGATCGACGAAGCGTTCATTTATTGCCGGTCGAGGGGCCGCGCTTGAACGCCTGAGGAGGGGATATGCTTCTTTTTTCGGCAGGCTTTGGTAAGCGTTAATTTCGGGTTATGAATTGGACATCAGCTCCTGAATCTTCATAGACAAATGTTCGATTTTGAACGGTTTTTGAATCATGAGGCTGCAACCGTCGGTCAGAAGGTCACCCTCCTGCACATCGATAGAATAACCGCTTGCTACCAACACTTTGACATCGGGTTTCACCTGCTTCAGCTGTCGATAGGTTTCTTTGCCACTGAGGCCCGGCATGATCATGTCCAGCACGACGATATCGATGTTGTCTGCCATCTCTTTGAAAATCTCAACGGCGCGCTCTCCGTTGTCGGCCGTCACTACAGAATAACCCAGGAGTTTCAGGCCTTCCCGGCACACATTGCGGATCTTGTCTTCATCGTCGACGAGCAGGACGGTTTCACGGCCGATGATCCGCCGCGGCGATGGTTGGGCTGATTGACGAATCCGACGGTCTGTTGCCGGGAGATAAATCGTGAATGCTGTTCCTTTGTTTCGGGTACTGGTGACCTGGATATGTCCGCCGTGATTCTTGATGATACCGTAGGCGCTGTAGAGTCCGAGACCGGAGCCTTTTCCGATCTGTTTGGTAGTAAAAAAGGGGTCAAAAATCCGCTGTTGGGTGGCATCGTCCATGCCGATACCGGTATCGGCGATCGTGATTCTCACGTAGTGCCCCTGCGGCAGGTTTGCCGAGCAGGCTATGACACTCTTTTCGGTCAGTAGAATATTTTCTGTCCGAACCCGCAATTCCCCGCCATCGGGCATGGCATGGCCGGCGTTGACATAAATGTTCAAAAGAACCTGCTCGATCTGGGAAGCGTCGGCTTCAATGGGAAGAACATCAGGCGTGAGCGTTTCGGTTATCTGTATGGCCTTGCGGGTTCGGCCGAACAGTCGGCTCTGCTTCTGGATGAGGGCATTGATATCGGTGGGGTGGATCTCCATTGCCCCGCCCTTGACGAAGGACAGCAGTTGCCGCGTCAGTCCGGCACCGTCTTGGACGTACTGCTCGATCATTTTGATCTGCTCCGCATAGGGGTTTCCCGGCTCCATTTTGAAGAGGACCAATGAGACGATTCCCTGGATACCCATGAGCAGGTTGTTGAAATCGTGGGCGATGCCCCCGGCCAGATTGCCGAGGGCTTCTATTTTTTTGGCTTGAAGCAATTGGGTTTCCAGAATTTTCCGGAAGGTCATATCCCTTGCCACGCCATAGGTGCCGATGAGTTCCCTGCGTGTGCCGGCCCGTCGGTAAACCCCTGTAGCGTTCAGTTCCACGACGGCGAAATCAGTATGCTGAGCGATCGGCGATTCCTTGTGGGGGCCGGTTTTCAAACGCAGTTCATACCCCGATGTGGCACGCTTGCCGGTCCGGCGTTCATTGATTCGCCAGCAAGCCTTGTCGAGATCTTCATCAAACAATACGGCTTGATAGGGCTTGCCGACCAGATCCGTCGAGCGATAACCGAAGAGTCGCTCGGCCGCATTGTTGATGAAGGTAAATTTGCCCTTGGCATCGAGGGTGTAGATCATGTCCGGAGAATTTTGAACCATGAAACGAAACCGCCTCTCAGATGTCCGCAGGCGGTCTTCCATTTCCTGATTGATCTCCTGGAGCATTTTTTGTCTCAAAGCATTGTCTATCGTCTTGACGAGTTCCTCGGTTTCGAACGGTTTCTTCAGATAATCGTAAGCCCCATGCCGCAGGGCCTTCACCGCCGAGTCGACCGATACGTCGCCGGTCATCATGATTACCGGAGTGTCGGGAAGGCGATTGAGAATGTGCTCCATGAGACTGAATCCGTCGAGATCCGGGATACAGATGTCGAGCAGAAAAAGGTCGTAACTTTTATCGCCTATGGTCCTCAGGGCCAATTCACCGCTGGTGAAGGCAGTTACTTCGTAACCACGAGGTCCCAGAAGGGCCTTCAGACTCTCGCACATCCTCTTTTCATCATCGACAACAAAGACCGCTGGTTTCTCGCTCATTTATTGCCCTCGTCGTTGTGCTGAATCATTTGATTCGAAACCGGCAGGGTTATCCGGAAGGTTGTCCCCTTGTCCTTGTGGCTTTCGCAGTGCATGCGGCCCTTGTGCCGGGTGATGATATCCTTGCTGATCGACAAACCGAGTCCAAAGTGCTCAGGGCCTTTGGAACTGGTGCCCGGAATGAAGAGCCTAGAGAGGACCTTGTCGGGCATGCCGGGACCGTCATCGCGGATGACGACCACGATTCTGCCGCTGTCTTTGCCGGTGTTGTTTTTTTCAAAGGCGGTAGTGATATAGATGTTGCCTCCGGCCGGCATGGCCTCCACGGAATTTTTCAAAAGGTTGATGAATACCTGGATCAGATTGCTCTTTTTCCCCCTAATAACTGGCAGACGAGGTTCCGGTGAAAAGGTTAAATTGATTTTTGCATTTTCGAAAACAGAGCGGGTGAGCAGCTTGGACAGGTCGTGTATGATGCTGTTGATGTCCACGGGGTCGTCGTCAGCATCATCTTTATACTGTGATTTTGACAATTGTGCAATAATCCCGGGAATTCTTCTAATTTCTTCCCTGATGAGCGTTATTTCGTCATTGACTCCGGAGTTCTCGCCGATCTTCGAACTGAGGACGTTCAGGTAGTTCTTGACGATGCTCAGGGGGTTGTTGACTTCATGGATTACCCTGCGGATGGCATCGTCTCCGACGGTATCGATGACCTCCTCGGAAGAATCGGGATGTTTTGGCTGGATATCGGGAGGCAGGGCACGTTCCAACAGGGTTGCAGCCTGCTCGGCGAACAATGTCAGCAGTTTTAACTGTTCCCAGAGAAGCGGGAATTGCGGTTCAGCGATGCCGGCGCAGATGACCCCGATCCATTTCTGCCGGCTAAACAGCGGCAGGCACAGCATCCCTTCGGTGTCCAACAGGTGGATCACCTGTTCATCTGCGATTGAGACCAGATCGTTGGACAGGTACCCAAAAGAATCGAATATCTTCTGTTGGGTGAGGGCGCGGGCAGGCAGACTTCCCTCCGGAACCACCGGGAGTCGGACCTGACCAATATGGGCGTCGGCCGAATCGACGCTGGAAGGTTTTCCGACGAGCAGGTTGCGTTCCCGATCGTAGGCGAAGAAAAAAGCGGTGTCGATGTCGAATAGCATTTTCAGTGAGCGGATCAATTGTCCTTGCATGTCCGCCTGATCGCTGCCGTCAGCGGGACTTTCGAG
This sequence comes from uncultured delta proteobacterium, assembly GCA_963792945.1. Classification (GTDB taxonomy): domain Bacteria; phylum Desulfobacterota; class Desulfobacteria; order Desulfobacterales; family SG8-13; genus JARFQH01. Next base: position 519,021 of record CAWBYM010000008.1, read on the forward strand.
GGTCAAATGCCGGACGGAGAGCTCGCGAAATTCACCGAAAATGCTATAAAGGGAGGACTCTCGTTCCCCCTTCGGGGGCACCGGGCTTTCGAGCAGCGAGTCGACAGTGAGTTCGACATCCTTGAGCAGGCCATCGACCTGAAGATTGGTTTCGTCTACAATACGATCGAGCTGGTCGGAATCCAAGTCGAGTTCGAGGGCGGCCATCAGCTCGAGAAACCGCGCACTTTCCTTCTGATAACAGAGGGTGTTTGCGGCATATATAATTTTTACCAATGGGAACGCTTTGGCGACCTCTTTGGCCGGAAAGTGGTGATACAATATCGAATCGGCAATGAACGGGTGAATTTTCAAGGACCGCACAAAGTTCCAGCCAGCCTCGCAGTGATTCGTACCGATGCTGTCGTTTTCAGCCGGCAGAGCGCTGTCGGCCCTGATCGATTTTTTGAACAGCGGTTCATAGTCTTTTTTGAAATTCGCCCAGAGCAGCAATTTGCCGATATCATGGATCAGGCCGGCGATATAGGCGTCATCCGCGGATTCCGGCAGCAACCGTTGACTTAGGGTTCGGGCGAGAACAGCGCAATGCAGGGAATGGTGCCAGAAAGCGTTGAAGCTGGCATCTGTTTTCCATAACAGGGGGTTTGAAAGGGGGTTGCTCAAACCGTATAGGGCGACGTTTTTAATGCCTCCCGGTCCCTGCCGGGCCACTGCACCCTCAATGATTTCGTAGGCCGATTTCGAAGGATCGATCACCGTTTCCAGACGCAAGAATTTCAATGCCAAGGTGGGGTCCATTGTCACCAGGCGGGTCAAATGTTCCAGGGAAGGCGCATCGCTGTTACAGAGCCGATTAAGTTTGACAAGAACCTGCGGAAGGCACGGAAGTGGAATGGCGGTGTTGATCTTGCTGATTATTTTAGACGGATTCTTCACTTGCAACAGATCACCAAGTTTCGGTAGCAACCCGGGGGGGCTCAAGTCGGTGCGGCCGATCCCCTTTTGTTATTTTGCTATTGCACATAGCTGACCTTAAGGATGATGTATTCAATACGGCTTCACCGCCGTATTCGGTTCCGTCTAAGTGAAGATCCGTCATTACGAAAACCGGCCGGCGATCACCCGCTATGGGTGACAGGGGCCGGCGGTTGAAAAAAAATACCCATACACTCGCACTTATTTTTCACAATCGATCTGCAATCTGGATCAAAGACGCCGTTGTTTTTCAGAACCTGCGGGCGCTGGAAACCGACGCCCGACACCTCGTGTCTGCCCTATCGAGCCTGCGCATGTATCGCCTAATGGCATTGGTTATAGGCCCTGTATCGAACTTGTTCGTGGCGCGCTGATGTCTTCTGCACATTGCCTCGTTGGTCGCGTCGGTCCGGTTTTTTCCTTTCAGTCGCCAATCGGGCAATTATACACGTAACTGACTGTTCAAGCAAAAAGTTTGCCAACAATAAGGTGCGGATCGATTTAAAAAATAGAGATAGGCCAGGAAGTACAAAGGCCGCTGGAGAGGGTCAAGAATAGTTAAATCAGTGTCCATCCACGTGTGCTAAAAAAGCATTGTTTGGTTTTCAATCCCTGAATTAAGATCTTTCCGGCCGGATTCTGGGGTATCCGTTACGTCTTTGGCGATATTTTCCAGTTTCAATTTTAGTGAATTTATGAGAAATAATAACCGATCGCGTTCGGAATCAGATCAGAACCTAAACATACGGGTGGTTCATGGGGGTTGCCCGTCGGCTGGTACCGAGGAGCGGGGAATTTTTTCGAGAAAGGATGACATTGTCATAAGATGAAACTGAGCGGAATCATGGGCCATCTATCGAGTGACTTGGCTGTTGATCTCGGTACCGCCAACACGCGTATCTATACCAAGGAAAAGGGAATCGTTTTAAACGAACCTTCAATTGTTGCGGTGGCTGTCAATGAGGGATCGGCGGACAAGGCGATTGCTTTTGGGATGGAAGCCAAAGAGATGCAGGGCAAGACTCCGGAAAACATTAAAATTGTCCGTCCTATCCGCGAAGGGGTCATTGCCGAATTCGATGCTATTGCCGCGATGTTGAAATTTTTTATAGGCAAGGTTCACAGTCGTTACAAATTCGTGAAGCCGCGGATAGCCTTTGCCGTTCCCCAGGGAATTACAGAGGTTGAGAAGCGCGCCATAAGGGAAACAGCCGAGATGGTGGGCGCTCGGGAGACCTATCTCGTCAGCGGTCCGATCGCCACCGCCATCGGGTCCGGCCTGCCGGTTACAGAGGCCATATGCAGCATGATCGTCGATATCGGCGCCGGTAAAACTGAGGCGGCGGCCCTGTCTTTACTCGGCATCGTTCAATGCCAATCGTCCAAAGCCTCGGGAGACCGGATGGATTTCGCCATCAGTCAGTTCATCAAAAATCGTTATCAATTGCTGATTGGTGACCTGACCGCCGAGAGCATCAAGACGAGAATTGGATCTGCCGCTGCCGATCCCGCTAAAATAGAAGTAAAGGGACGGGACCCGAATACCGGAATCCCCAAGGTGGTCGAGATAGAAACTTCAGAGATCTGGGAGTCGATTACCGGCCAGATCGACGCTGTGGCCCAATTGATCAAAGGCGTTCTGGAAAAAATCCCGCCGGAACTATCGGCCGATGTCATTGACAAGGGGATTATGCTTACTGGGGGTGTGGCTTTGCTGGGGCAATTGCGACAATCGCTGCAATCTGAAATCAGCCTCAAAATGAACGTTGCTTCCGATCCCATGGCTGCGGCCGTCCTCGGGGCAGGGCAACTGCTCGAGAAAGACGAACTTCTTCCCAGAGCCATCATCGAGTGACAAGCGATATAGGGGACGGTTTATCCGACCGCTCCGATTACCGAGAGAACATCCTGCCTGAAATAGATCCCCATGCAAGGCCGACCCGCTAATAAAAAAATCTGAAATGATGGAGATATTCGGTCGCACATTGAAAAGGCCCTATGGGGTACTTAGAGTCTTTCAATGACCGGGTGAGACCGACAACACGCAGTTCCATACAGGAAGAGTCATGGACCTTTCGATTCCAGCAGAATGGCTTGAAGAACTCGAGCACTTCGACGACTTCATAAAATCAGAAGTTGTCGGCAACCTGCCAGTATGGCACCGAAAACGTGCCATCCCGCGCCGTTTTTTTCAGGCCGCCGGAAGGGCAGGCTGGTACGGATTTCGTTGGGATGGACGGCGCATGATCAAGCATCCCGGCCTTAGGGAGACCTTGCTCCTGGAGCGGTTGGCAAGTGTTTCACCAGGGGTGGCGGTTGCGGTTCTCATCGTATCGGATCTGGGGCTTACCGCACTCGAGTATTTCGGCACAGCGGCGCACAAGGTGAGCTATGGCGCGGCGGCTGTATCTGGCGACTGCCTGATCTGTTTTGCGAACACCGAGAATCTGGCGGGCAGCGATGCGGCCGGGATCAATATGACCGCGAAAAAGACGACCGGCGGGTGGATTCTAAACGGTGCCAAGGCCTATACGACCAATGGCCTTGTCAGCGATCTTGCCGTCGTGACGGCCGTAACCGACCCGGCTGCCCAGCGAAACAACCGCATCTCCATGTTCCTGGTGGATTTAAAGAGGGATGGCGTTAGTCGAAAGAAGCTGAACAAACAGGTCTGGACACCTTCCGATCTCACGCGGATAGATTTCGTTGACGTGCACGTTCCCGATGATAGCTTAATGGGTCAAGAAGGGCAGGGGCTCCAGCAAACGCTCACTATTTTTACCAACAGCCGCATCCCGATCAGTGGTATCGCTTTGGGTACTGCGGCCGGGGCTTTTGATCTGGCCTTGAAGCGTGCCGGGAGCCGCAAGGTGTTCGGCCAACCGATCGCTGACTTCCAGGCCAAGGCCTTTGAAGCAGCGGAATACTATGCCCGTATGGAAGCGGTTCGACTGGTCGTTTACCGGGCGGCGGCGGCGATGGACAGCGGGGGCGATTTCAGGTTCGAGGCCTCCTTGGCCAAGTATCTCTCCGTAAAAATCGCCAAGGATCTTTGTCCATGGGCGGCAGACCTCTACGGTGCTGCATCGGTGATAGACGAACATCCGATCCACAAATTTCCCATGGACGCCTGGGCCGTTTCCCTGGCGGAGGGCACCCAGGATATACAAAAACTGGTCATATTCAGGGAACTCATGAGAAAAGCCACCACCAGCCAGAATAAATCCGTCGGCCGCTGACCGGCTATTCTTGTCCGAGCGTCCCATGCCGCACTGAGTTGGACGTTTGCCACTTTTTAGGGGCAACGGAGAAGGGAGACCCTGTTGTTGGACATTGACGATCTCACCCGTCAGGTTCGTGCGAACTGTGACATATCGGATGCACAGCATGCGGGGCTTTATTCCATTTGCGGACTGGCACTGCGGCTGCGGGATTTATACAAGTGGGAACAGCACCTGCCGCCTTGGGTCGAGAAGGATTCTTCCGAGATACTGGAGTGGATCGACAACAGGGAAAACAGGTGGGAAAAACTGATCGATAACCCCTATGTAAACATTGATATCGACGGCTGCACGTATGATGCATACGATACCCGCGGAGTCAATGCCGTGCTTGAGCCCTTAGGATTCTACTACGGTGCTGGTTATGCCTTCAGCCTGAAGCCCACTTTTCTTCTGGCTCGCATCGAAGACAAGGAACGGATTGACGGTCACATAGTCTACTCTCTCGGTCGGGAACTGGCGCGGGACCTGCTGACCATCCCGGCCATGTCACATAACGGTGGCATCACATTGCGCCGGGATGCGGCGCGGCTCTATCTATGGGATAAAATGACATACATTAAGAAGTCCGGCCGACCGGCACTGAATTTCGGACTTTTCCATTGCGGGATTGCCAATCCTTCCGCCGGCCAATTGCGGCTGAATCTCGATCGCATACTGGACATACAGAGCCGGACTTACATTCGGCATGAAATCGGTGAACGGGAAGACACCATTTTTGACCGGGATACCTGGCGCGAGATCATCGCCGCCTTTCCACACACACCGGTAGAACTCTCTGCCCGGGCGGTCAAGGACCTGCTGGCCGATACCGGGCCCAAGGGATCGCTGCCGGACATCGTCAGCCGCGAGGATTCAGCGGGCATGGGTTTTTACGTCGCCTTTTTCGACGGTCTGGGGAAAGAATTTTTTCCCGAACTCTCGGTCGCTTTTCAACTCTTTTCAGTCTCCGGTGACTGGCGGCTCATTACAGAGGCCCTCGAGGCCGGCCGGCGAACGGCCCGGAAACATGCCGAGATCATGACGGCAATTTTCAAGGAGGGGCAACACCGCCAGGATCTCAAATGGGCGGCCAAAGAGATCGAAAACCGATTGCTGTGCGGTGTCCTCAAGCGCTGAGATTACACACCCAATGCGGCCTATCCCCTTACATCGTGCATTCCGTCTGGGGAGACGTGAGCCAGATCATGAGAGTGGCCGCCGTCAACAGGCTGCCCAGGTAAATGAAGACAAGGGTGAAATTGTTCTGTGAGACGTCGAGCATGTACCCGACCAACCAGGGACCGATGGCACCGGATACGAATCCGGAAGCGGTAAAAACCATGCCGAAGATCTTACTGAAATTCTACAAGCCGAAACAGTCGCTGACGAGCGGCGTCGTCACTGCGTTCAACGTTCCAAATGAAAACCCGATCACGGCGGCGTAAAAAATTCAGATGGCCAAACCGCTGATCACGGGAAAAATAAAACAGGCGACACCGGCCAGTAGAAAAGATATCCCCATGATTCGCCGGCGTCCCATCCTGGGGGACAGGAACCCGCTCACCAGCCGGCCGGCACCGTTGGTGAAGCTGAACGACGATAGGATCAACACCGCCTCCGCCATGACCAGGCCTTGATTCAAGCCGAAATTCACCGAGAGCGTCACCATTGATATGCCGGCGGCCCCGGCAAAAGCATAGGTAAACCAAAGCAACCAGAAAGAGCGTGCGCGGAGGCTTTGCATTGCGCTTAGTGACAACTGCCCGGAGAGTATGTTCGGTTGGGTTCCGAGGCTTGGAGTTCCGATTTCAGCCTGAAGGCGGATCAGAATCGATACCAGTGATCCGGCGACGACGGCACTTATCCCAATGATCAAAACCGTCGATTTGTACGGCAAGGTTTGCAGAAGCCAATGGAATGCAGGGGCCATCACCGCGCCGGCAATACCAGAAGACATGCTGACCAGACCGGTCACCAGGCCGCGTCGTGCCGGAAACCATCGTTGAACCACGGTCAAGACCGGCAGGTAGGCGAAAGCCGAGGAAGCGCCATTGATGAATCCCCAAACATAGATCCGGCTAATGCCGTTGATGTATGCGATCATCACCATGCCGGCCCCGCCGACCAAGGACCCCAGGAATATAACCCGTGCCGGCCCCAACCGCTCCTGAAGGCGACCGATCAGGAACATGTATGAACCGGCCACCGGCGAGAATGTAAAACAGCACTTGGCCGACATCAGCCCGGCCAATGCCGAATGTCGACTGCCAGTAGGGTGACAGTACGCCGGGGAACCCAAAGATCAGCGATCCTGGAAGAAAAACTGCCAGGCAGGCAGCGATAAGGGCTGTCCATGAAGAAAGGCGACTCGTCATCCGTTGATATCCCGAATTGCCAATTGGCGTCTTCCTGTATATGGATTGGCTAGTCCATCGGCCGCATTCTTGTCAAAAAGCAGGGTTTGTGTCAATAATAGGCGGAAGGGGTACGGGTGCAATGTATTGCTAAGCTGGCCGCAATCACCGGTAAGACTGAAGACTTCTGCACGACGAGGATCGCGGGATGATTCCCATTACGTCAAATATAGCCATAGGGTCGAATGAGATCCAGTTGGATTTCATTCGCTCATCCGGTCCGGGTGGTCAGAACGTCAATAAAGTGGCAACGGCCGTTCAACTGCGGTTCGATGTCGCGAACTCATCTCTGCCGCCCGGTGTCCAGGGTCGACTCGTTCGGCTGGCCGGGAGCCGAATGACTCAAAGTGGCATACTCATAATCAAGGCCGCCCGATTCCGAACCCAGGAACGGAACCGCCAGGATGCTGTCGAACGGCTTGTTCAACTCGTCCGTCGAGCCGTTCGGAAACCGGCCCCACGAATCATGACCCGTCCCGGCAGATCAGCGAAGGAGCGTCGAAAGGCTGCCAAGCGGTTCCGCAGCCGTATAAAAAAACTCAGGAAACCACCGAGCACGGCGGAAAACGGCTGATCAGAATGACCGGACGGGGTCGCTACGGCTCCCCTCCGGCGTGATAATCGGGCTTGCCGGTCGGTCGCCGCCCCCATCAAATGGGGAAGCGGAAACATTAAGCAAATGACATCGAGTGAAGAGATGGCAACAAGTAAGGGCAAAGACCCCCTGGCACCCGCGGACATCGTTATTCCACGAGAAAAGGCGGTTTTCCGACTTGATGCCAATGGGAATTGGCGCAATGCCGGCGGTCGGTTCCGCCATAATAAAATCAGTGACCATTTTCATTCCGCGATTCGAAAGGATGCGGGCGGCTTTTTTCTCTATCAGGAGAGGGGGGATGTCACCGAGAAGGTATACTTCCCTTACGAGGACACGGCCCTTTTCGTATTTGACGTCGACATGGGAGACGAGATCGGACTGACATTCAACACCGGCGAGAAAACCGTCCTGAATCCCCATAAACTTTTCATTCTGAATGACAACCTGTATCTCACGCATCATGAGGATCGGGTCAGATTCAGCGAGAGGAGCCTGCTGAAAATCTCATCTCTACTGGATGTCGAAAATGACACCTATTTTATACGGTTGGGGGGTCAAAGATACCGGATCGCTTCTCATTGAGGTGCGGAATGGCGGCGCCTGACCGGCCGCCCATGGGCGGGATACACCCCCCGCCCATGGGGTATCTCATTTTAGTTGCCGGTTTTATCGGATGCCGCCGAGCCCGGTAACGGCAGAGTGGTCATCACTCAGCGCTGGCAGAAGCCGGGTTGAAAGGGGAGCCCGGGGGAAATGCGCGTTGTCCCAATTCCCGGTCCAGCATCAACAGGCCCGACTTGTCTTCTCCGACCATTTCCAGCTGATCGGTAATTTTCCCGGCACTGGCTTCTTCCTCCACCTGTTCATCGGCAAACCATGCCAGCAGGGGTTCGGATGCATAATCTTTCTCTTCACGCGCGATGCTGGTGAGGTCATTGATTTTTCCGGAGATAAACCTCTCGTGCTCCAAGGCATCTTTAAAAGCCTCGAGAGGCGATTGCCATTCGGTTTTGAGTTGCTTGACATCCTGAAGGGCGACCTTACCGCCCCGGTTGATGATGTGCTCGAAGAACTTCATGGCGTGGAGCGTTTCTTCATGTGCTTGACAGCGCATCCAGTGCCCCATACCGTCGAGGCTGATGGAATGGAAATAGGCGGCCATTGATAGGTAGATGTAATAGGATTCGAGCTCATTTTTTATCTGGTCGTTTATCGCTTTGTTCAGTCTTTCACCGATCATCTTCGATCTCCTTCCCGTAAATTGTTGTCGAAATTGACCCCTCCGTCAATGCACAATTGGTTCGTCGATGGGCTCTAATCTAATCATCCCTTGAGCCGTGGCAAGCCGCAAATTGGTGGGGTGCGGAGTGGACGAGAACAAAGGGACGATACTGGCGCAACATCGAGTGAACCGACAGTTTTATCCGGTTGTTATTCCGTGGCGGTGTCGGAGAAGACGCCGCGTGCCCGCAGTCTTGACTGGCACGCATACAGCCTTATCTTTGGCATCTGAATACACCCGGTTACAGACCCCTTAAGGGCGGACGAACAGCAGGGTGTTCAGCAGAAGATGGTTGATCCGCCAGTTTTCCATCTTTTTACCTTCTTGAACGGGTGGTTCGCTTCGAGTGGATCACCCGGTTTAATTAAACGGAAGATCACCATTCTGCGGCCCAAAAAGCAGGGCGGCATTCATCCTTATCGATGCGGATCGGGTCAATGGGAAAGGGGGGAAGTGTTGCAGTTGATCGACAAGATTCCTTACACGCTATTGATTCTTCTGGCCGTATTCATGCTGCTGGCGCCTTTTCGGCCCATGCCTCATGTGGTTGAAAAATTGATCCTGCTGAAAAGCGGCACCCTGCACAGGCCGATCGATATTTTTGATCTTTTTTATCACTTGATTCCAACCATTCTTTTGATCATCAAGGTATATCGAACCTATTGGCGTTGAAAACCGGTTGGTTGTTCGAGAAGTCAGCACACGCCGGCTCCTGAAATCTTCCGGCCGGTAATGAACGCCCTCAAACTGTCTATGTGCCGTTCTTCTTCGGCGATGATTTGCTCTAATTCTTGCCGGGCCTTATCCTCCTGCAGGAAAGCCTCAAGCATCTGGTAAAACAGGATCGTATCCTCTTCGAACTCAACGAAGGTCTCGATCATCGCCCTGACATGGTCGATACGGCTAAAATCCACGTCATCCAGAGAAAAGCTTCGACCGTTCAGAAGATCGTTGAATAACTCACGTCCCATTTCATCAGCCACCGGATTCGGGGTTGTCGATGCGGAGTCCTTTTGCCGCTCCGCAAACCATTCGGCATGTTTGAGTTCCTCGTCGGCCATCCATTCCAGTAGTGATGCCAGGGGGGCATCGGACAGGTTCCGTGCAGCGTTGCGGTAAGTAGCCTCGCCGTTCTTTTCCAGCATGATGGCCATATCGAGTATTTCTTTGATCGTAAACATTTCTCACCCCGGACTTGTCGAAGATTCATTCCAAAGTCGTCAAATCAACCATAGCTGATTCCGCAAAAGGGTTCAACAATTGTCTGGTCCCGCCGGGCGGCAAGGTGTTGACATCGGCAAAAATCCTTTTACCTTATCGTCACTCTTACAATTGAAAACTTTTGTGTTGGGAGTGGCCATGAACATCGTTTATCTCAGCCCCCATTTTCCCCTGCACTACATCCGGTTTTGTCATCAGTTGAAAGCTGCGGGGGCCACTGTTCTCGGAATCGGCGATGTAGATTACGATTCACTGGTCCCCGCGGTTCAGTCTGCTCTGACCGAGTACTACCGGGTGGAGGACATGCACGATTACGATTCACTGGTTCGCGCCTGTGGCTTTTTTACCCACAAATACGGTAAAATCGAGAGGTTTGAATCATTGAATGAATACTGGCTCAGTACCGAGGCCCGCATTCGAGATGATTTCAACATATTTGGCGTCAGGTCTAGGGACATCGGTGATGTCCGCCGCAAATCGCGCATGAAGGCAATCTTTCGGCAAGCCGGAGTTCCCGTCGCAAAAGGGCGGCGGGTGGCCTCTATAGATGAAGTCCGACGTCTGACGGCGGAAACCGGATTCCCCATAGTCATCAAACCTGATGCCGGTGTTGGCGCATTGAACACGCATCGGATCGAAAACGACACAGAACTGGAAGCCCTCTTCAACTCCGATTCCGTCGATGATCTGATTGCCGAAGAGTTTATCAACGGTGATCTTATGTCCTTTGACGGGTTGGTCGATCGGGAGGGGCGCCTTGTCTTCTACACCGCCCATAGCTTCAGTCAGGGAATAATGGAGACGGTCAATCAAGAGCGTCATGTCTACTATTACTCCTTGAGACAGGTGCCGGAGGACTTTGAAGAGATCGGCAGGGCTGCTGTGGCCGCCTTCGGTTTGAGAGAACGCTTTTTTCACATCGAATTCTTCAAAACATCTGGTAACCATTATGTGGCTCTGGAGATCAACATGCGCCCGCCGGGAGGCTACACCACCGACATGTTCAACTACGCCAACGACATCGACATCTATCGAACGTGGGCCGAGCTCGTTACCCACGGTCGAACGGCACTCGAATACGAGCGTCCGTTTCACTGCTGTTATGCCAGCCGGAAAAACAGGCATCGCTACCGCCATACCCACGAAGAAATCATGGACCGCCATGGGAAACTGATCCTGGAAGTGGTTCAGGTGCCCGGTGTTTTCAGCCGCGCACTGGGAGATATTGGCTACATATTCAGATCCCCGGATAAAGAAGAGATTTTGGAGGTCGTGGGAACCATCCAGGGTCTCGACCACGAATGAGGTAGACGAACATGCATGTGGAATACCATAATTGGTGGAGCTCCCGTCTCAATCGGGACATGGGACTCAAGGTCTATGGTCACTGGGGTATGCCGTTCATTGTTTTCCCTTGTTCCCGGGGGCGTTTTTTTGACTACGAAGGTATGGGAATGATCGATGCCATCGCCGGCCCCATCAATTCCGGCAAGATCAAACTCTTTACCGTCGACAGTGTCGATTCCGAATCCTGGTACAACTTTGGAGCCTCTCCTCAGGAACGCAACGAACGCCACGAAGATTATGACCGCTACGTTATCGAGGAGGTCATTCCATTCATCCGGGCCCATTGCGGCGCCTCGGACCAGCGGGTGATGACCAACGGCTGCAGCATGGGCGCTTATCATGCCGTCAATTTTTTCTTCAAGCATCCCGACGTGTTCGAAGGCACGATTGCCCTCAGCGGGCTGTACCGTCTGGATCGACATGAATTCGGTTTGGCCGCTTCCGACCTGCCGGCCGTATATTACAATTCGCCAATCAGTTACATGGCCGGCCTTGATGACCAGGGATATCTGAACGATTATCGTCAGCGTAAGATTGTCGTTTGCGTCGGGCAGGGGGCTTGGGAGAACGAGGCCATCGAAGACACCCGGGCGCTTGACAGCCTCTTACGGGAAAAATCAATACCGGCGTGGATCGATTACTGGGGATATGATGTCAACCATGATTGGCCGTGGTGGTACCGGCAGATGAACCATTTTCTCCAGCAACTCTATGGATAGGGGGCGGATGGACATTCGTCAGCGGCCGGCCCGCTCTCTTTGCGGATTAAAGCCGTCGATCCGACAGCACGGAAAAGAATTATGATCGTCCTGCTCAATTCTTCCAAAACCATCGATATGGAAAATTCGGCCGCCACCCGCCGACATTCGATCCCGGAATTCATCGAAGAGGCCGAGGCGCTTGTGTGTAGCCTGCGGAGTCTCGATTATGGTGGCCTGGCCGATTTAATGGGAATCAGCAGCAAGTTGGCCCGGTTGAATGCGGACCGATACCAGCAGTGGCATACTCCTTTTGATCTGAAAAATGCCAAACAAGCATTGGTGGCCTTTAGTGGCGACGTCTTCGTCGGATTTAAAACAGGTGCATACACCGAAGAGGATTTCAAATTCGCGCAGGGGCATGTTCGGATTCTGTCCGGTCTTTTCGGAATTTTACGTCCCCTGGACCTGATTCAACCCTATCGATTGGAAATGGCGACCCGCCTGTCCACCCCCAGGGGAAGAGATCTCTATGCCTTCTGGGGGGATCGGATTTCCGCATCCCTCGATCGACTGATCCGGGCAGAAAAATCCGCTATGTTGATCAACCTGGCGTCGGTGGAATACTTGAAAGTGGTCAACCTGAAAGGCCTGGGTATTCGTGTGGTTACACCGGTTTTTCAGGAGGTTCACCAGGGCAAGGCCCGAACCGTTGCCATTTATACCAAAAGGGCCAGAGGGATGATGTGCGACGAGATTATTCGCAAACGAATGGTCGAGGTTGAGGAGTTGAAGCGCTTCGATCGCGGCGGATATCGATTCAACAGTTCCAGATCTTCGGACACGCGCCTGGTATTCGAGCGAATACCGTAAGGATTACGGCAAGGCGGGACAAAGGCACCGGTCGGCCCGATGACGCATAGCCGGAGGTTATCGGAGGTACCCCCATTCCTTCAAGCGCTGGTAGGCGTGCTGGGCTTCTTCGCCCTGCCGGACGGACTGAAGATACCTATAATAATATTCGGCTGCCAGGTCCCGCCTATCCATCCCCTCCATGGCATAACCTTTGTAAAAGGTGATCTTGGGTGATCCGGGCAGCAGTTTATCGTACTGCTCGAAATCTGTGTAGGCGGCCTCGTATTTTTTCGTTTTTAGATTAACGATTCCGCTGAGTTGCCAGGCTTGGGCTTCACCGGGGTAAGCTTTCTTGGCCCGACTGGCGTATTGTCGGGTTTTGGCCCAATCTTCCTGTAAGTATTGGCACTTGGCCATCATTACGAGGGCGGTGTAGTCGTTGGGGGCGATTTTCAATGCCCTTTGGAATTGGTTCTCCGCTTCTTTATACTTCTTGTCGATGAGTTCTTTCTCCCCGTCCTGCATGGCGTCGATAGCTCCTTCAATGCGGCGCAGGTTCGAGATGTTGTCCATGTAACGTTCCCGGTAGAATGGCTTTTTACGATCCGCTTTGTACTGGTTCTGTACATTTTCAACGGCCGTCTGATAGCGTTCGTCGCTCATGGGGTGAGTGGCGAACATCAATTCGATGGCGCTGTGCTTTGATTTGGATTGGCTGCGGAGCATATCCATCAAGCCCACAAATCCGTCGGCGCTGTAACCGCCGCGCACCATATACGCCAACCCCAGCTCGTCGGCTTCCCGTTCGTTTTCCCGGCTGTAGGCGGCGAGCAGTGCTCCGGCGCTCACCATACCCAGCTGCGACGCCAACTGGCCGTAGCCTGAGCCCAGGGCCGCACCGGTGGCGACCGACAGCCCGCCGATGACCGCCTGGGTCAATGTGCCTTTGGTCATCTGCTGGGCGGTATGGCGGGCATTGACATGGCCGAGTTCGTGTCCCATCAGCGCGGCCAGTTCGGCCTCGTTGTCGACGCTCAGCAAAATACCCCTTGTGATGGCGATGCTTCCGCCAGGAAATGCGTAGGCATTGATATAGGTTGCGTTGACCACCTGAAAGGAATAGGGCATATGCGGTCTGTGGGTATGGGCGGTTATTCGTTTCCCGGTTTGCTGAATATAGGCGCCGAGAGCGGGGTCCTGGACCTTGCCGTAATCCGAGGAGAACTGAACCGGTGCGTAGTTATTGTCGATATCGATCTCCTGCTCTTCCGACATCAGCATCAGCTGAGATTTCCCCGTAACGGGGTTGGTGGCACACCCGGTCAGTACGCCTGCCGCGGCCATCGAAGTGAGCCAAAGGAACTTTCGCCGCGTCACTCCACGATATTCCCGCTCCATCATATCGATGTTAATCACAACAGCCTCCCAATGATCGGCGAACGATCCGCTCGTCCCCGTGGTTCACCTTTTTACCATAACCGATTTGTTTCCAGTTTTCAAAGAGATTTCGGGTAAAGTGGCAGGGACTTTGGCGTGGGTGTGATCTTTGGCAAACGAAAAATTGCACATGCACCTTGAGCGGGTCTTGATGGATATCGCCGCGTAAACAAATAAGATTTCCCAGCTGTGATGGGATTAACGAAAAAGTCACCAGTTTGAAGGGGAATCCGCAGTCATCATCACGGTATGGGGGGATACCTGTTCCAAGGCGGTCGTTAGAAAGGAGGGACCGGGGCCGTCTGCGGGATATCTACCTGTGGGTCATATGCCGTTAGAGGGAATAGTTCTTGACCCCAATCATCTGAAATTATATAATAAATTCTGCACAGTCTAAGGGCAAACCACATTTAAAAAGTGGTATGCAAAGCCTTCGTCCTAAACCCGAATGGACCGGATAAGGCGGCAGGGTTGCCTGGCTGATGCACGCCTAAGATGCTTCAGTGTCAACCCGCACCGAAAGGTGCCCTCGTACACATGCCAAGACCAAGGATGGGCGCTCTGGTCACGATGGCCCGATTCGGAGCTACCGCCTTACCGATTGGCGTCGCGACTTGAGCCAGGGAATGTATGGCTGATCCGCTTGGCGCGGCGCACGGAAGAAAGCAGCGGGCTTGTTGTTCGATTGCAGAAAGGGATTAATATACGGTGGCTTATACTGTTGGTGTTCTCATTTTGGTCGCCATCTGCTGTTCCACGGCCTATATTTTGATCAAAAAGGGTATACCGATGCAGCTCTTGAAAGGCCGTTCCGAGACGAATCCCTATGAACGCGCCCGGGTACTTTTTTCCACTGTCCACCTGTCTTTGCTAGAAAAGATGGAGCAGGCGTTAGACGACCGGTACCGGGTTTTTGGAAATGTGCGCTTGACCGATGTCATCAACGTCAGTACCGGTTTGAGTCGGAAACAGCGGTTATCGGCCTTGAAGCGTCTTCCTCCGAGCCGACTGGACTTCATTATTTGCGAAAGACAGGATTCTTTTATTCTCGGTGCCGTCCTGATCGATGACGCTCCCACCGAGGCCGGAGAGGTCCGCGCCCAGCAGGAGGCGGCTCTCGACAGGTTCCTGGAAACCATGGGAATTCCGGTCTGCCGTCTTTCCCACCAGAAGGACTATTCTATAGAAGACATCAGGATCCAGATGTCCCGCACGCTCTTTTTGAAATGGAAAAACGACCCACCGGCAGAGGAAGTGATGGGTGGCGGCGGTTCCGCCGAAAAAAAAGAGAGCTCCTATGGCGATTGTCCTGCCTGCGGGGTGCCATTTGTCAAGCGCCGGGCGCGGAAGGGGACCTATGCCGGGAAGTTGTTTTTGACATGTTCAAATTATCCGGCCTGCAAATACATCCGCTTGATAAAAGACCAATCCGTAATGATGAAAGCGCAAAGATAGAGAAAAAATTTTCTATCACACTCGATAGACTTTCAACTTATACCCGTCGGATCCGCAGGGGCCAAGCCGCCACTGGATCGAAACCGCGCCGCCGAGGGCCTTTGGCATCAAACAGACGAACCGTGGAAGCCTTATATTGGCGAATTCGCCGCCCGCCGATTACGGAATGGAAAGGGGCGTTCCAAGGAGTATGGGATGACGATTAAGGAG
Organism: uncultured delta proteobacterium; assembly: GCA_963792945.1. GTDB lineage: Bacteria > Desulfobacterota > Desulfobacteria > Desulfobacterales > SG8-13 > JARFQH01. The sequence continues at coordinate 534,776 of CAWBYM010000008.1, forward strand.
CACGAATACATTCGGCAGACATTGGAGCGGTACACCAACAGCCGCTTGGAGGATTTTTGTGACTTCGTTTTGATCACCAATTTCAAGCCGTACATCAAACATTTTCAGGAAAAAACCGGCGGGAACTACGCCGAGGGTAACCTCCGCGTGGTCAACGCTCCGAAACATAACTGTACCATGATCGATTTCGGGATCGGCTCGCCCCAAGCTGCCTTGGTGATCAACTGTCTGGCCTATTTAGACAATCTCAAGGCCGTTATCATGCTGGGCATGTGCGGCGGAATCGATGACATCCTCGAGATGGGTGATTTTCTTATCCCCTCAGCGGCCATCCGGGGTGAAGGTACCAGCCGTCATTATCTGCCGAAGGAGTTTCCGGCAATTCCGACCTCATCGGTCAATCTCTATTGTATCGGGGCCGTTCGAAAGTCCGCTTCGATCCCCCGCTGCGGAATTGTATACACTACCGACCGGCGGCTTTGGGAGTTTGATGCGGGATTCGTCGAATATCTGCGGAAGCAGCGCATCCTGGCTATCGACATGGAGTTGGCGACGCTTTTTTCGGTTGCCTACCGGTATGAGGTGCCCATCGGTTCGATCATGCTGGTATCCGACATGCCGCTGCAGAGAAGAGGGATCAAAGACCGCCGGATACAGGCGGAAGTGTATGCCCAGTTCATGGACACCCACATCGAATTCGGCATGAATGCGGTAAAAACCATGCAGAGCAACTGGGGCGAAGTGATGAAGCGGCTCCACAGCGAATGGTAGAAACCTGTCGCTGAATCTCACCCGACATCTTCGAGCAGTTTGTCGATCTGCACCTTGCCGGTTTCTCGGTCGAACCAGCCCTCAAAAATGATCAATTCGGGATAGCGATCTAAAGCATTGTAATTCCTGACACTGATATTCGACTCCGCCGCCGACTCAGGGCTGAATATGCGAAAATCGAAGATGTTTTGCGCTGTATCTCTGGGTTTAAGGGTGCTTTTCAGTTGCCATACCCAATCCGGCGAATAGCCGTCGACCACGACCAGGTGCCGTCCGACTTCGTAGGGAAGTTCTTTGGGACGGGAGAGCTTTATTCCGCCCTTGATCGCTACCGATGATTCGGTATCTTTTGTCTGCCAGAATTTCCAACCCATATTCCATCTCCTTCGCTATCATCCCTGCCGATGAGACACATTTTGGATCCAGCGAAAACCGTGCCATGTTACCGATTGAAAACCCCTCTGTCGATTCTTTGGGGTCGATGCTTTGAAATCGGACCTATTGCAGCCATTCTTTTGGTCATTGTGCGACAGCGTTAATACCGCCGGCCGTTCTTCTGCGGCCGATGAACACACAAATGCGAACCGGGAGTTCTCCCTGGGCAGAACGCGGAATTTGCTGTTCCGAAACGTTCAGCCGGCCTCCAATCTGCTGGGGTCGAAAGTCCTCGGCAGACGTGCATGCCGGGTCATTTTCCGCTGGTTGGTTGGCACCGGCCGTTAAATGATTATTTTTGTGGTTGATATTTTGGGTCGTTTCTGTGAGAAAATAAAAAGATGCTGTTTTTTAACGGCGACGATGAAGTTGCAGGTGCATGATCGATGAAGAATAATAGCAAGCTACAAGGCAGCGAAATAATGAAAGGGCTACTCTTGGCCCAGTTCATTATTTTGTTTCATGTACTTATAATCGCCGTTCTCGGGATAACCGTCCTTCTTTTGGGCGGGCTCGCACAATATCTGATATGGATTATTCTCGGTGTTGTCATTTTCACCCTGACCCTCACTTTCATTATATACCGGCGTGCCAAAATCCAGGGAAGAGATTTGCTGCGCAATCTCGATCAGTCGGCAGCGATGCGCGGGCGAGCGCTTGAGATCAGTTTCATGGGGGGAGTGATGTCCTTGAAGGTCGGCTCTTCAGACGCGCTTCCGGCACTGGAGCACAACGGGGCTGGGAAAATCCACCGGCTTGAAGATTCTGAAACCATACGCAATCGGGACTTGGCGGATCTGGCACAGTTATTGGCCGACGATTTGATTTCGATCGAAGACTATGCCAGGGCCAAACAGAAGATTCTATCCACAAAATAACCGCCACTTCATGTCGGAACCGCTTTCCTTAGAACCAAACAATGCGTTCCCGTCTGAATCGGATACTCCAGAACCACCGAACCGCGCGATACGCCTTGACGATGGAACTCCCCCCCGGGTCCTGTTACGATATTTCGTGATCCGATGATTCCACCGGGTGGAATCCGACAAGCCTTCTATTTCGCCGATGGACATTCGCTAAGAGAGGATCATCCGATGTTGCTCGAAAACCTGGCTTATACCGAGGTCGAGGATTACCTGAAAACCAAGGATATCATTCTTATTCCCATCGGTGCGGTCGAACAGCACAGCGCCTACGGATTGATCGGTACCGATTTCATTGTGGCCGAGGCTATTGCCCGAATGGCCGGTGAAAACCTCGATATCCTGGTGGCCCCGCCGGTCTGCTACGCTGTTTCACCGCATCATATGGCCTTCAAAGGAACCATAGCATTGAGTCCGTCAACGCTGATAAAGGTTGTCGAAGACATGGTGAAGTCTCTCGTCATTCACGGATTTCGCAGGGTTGTCTTCATCAACGGCCACGGTGGAAATATCGTACCGCTTCAAACCGCATTCCAGCAACTGAAGGATCAGAACATATCCGGTTATTTCGAGGTGATTTCCTGGTATTTGGATGAAGAGGTGAAACGGCTGTGCGAGGAAGCCTTCGGAGATAGAGAGGGGCTACACGCGACCCCCAGCGAGGTTTCAATCACCAAGTATTTAAGGCCGGCGGCCTTTACGGGGAAAGCCGCCGGGGAGAAAACTGTCGAAAAGCCGACATACTATTGGCCCTTGTCGGCTGCGGAAATGAGGCGCGTATTTCCAGACGGACGCATGGAATCAGCTCCTTGGCTGGCGACGGAAGAACTGGGCGAGAAAATAGCGGCCGAAGCCACCCGGATCCTTCAGAATAAATTGAAAAGTATCATGGACCAAACGATAATTTAGTCTCGCCCACCGTCCCCTGTTCGATCTGCGGCGCCTGCCGTGCCGTGTTCGTTCGGCAGCCCTGCAATGACTGCCAGGAGGGGAACCTATGACCGGCTCTTGAGCTTGTCGACCGTATCCAAATCGCACACATCGAAGCTCTGTCCACAACCACCGCAAATCATTTCGCACTCATCCGCCCGGCGGCTTCTGCGGCGTTTCAACGGGTAACGGCAGTCAGGGCATTTGAGATCCTGCTCGGGGGCGTCGGTTTTGGATGGTTCGGGCATTCGTGTATCCTCTCTCTAGTGATCTGGCCGGAGGGTCACGGCGGTACGGTCACAGCGACCCTCAAATCGAAACAATTTGATCACCGGTAATGTCTTCCGCCCCCATGGGAGGACGAAAGGTTGATGGGGTGTTTTCTAACCGTAACGGTTAAGGCCCTGACGTGCTTGACTCGGGTCAAGGTGTCGAAATTTAATACGCCCTGACCGGGAGGTCAAGAGGTGCACACTGCAGAAACAGGTTGGTTGCCGGATTATTGGAGATGAGTGTCGCCACCCGCTTTCCGGGAGTCATCGGGCGTGATGTTCGATGTAGTACAGGGTGGCGCCCACCGGAGCAAAAGACAGCAGAAGGATATTCAGCCCGGGAATCAAGAACAGCACCCCGAATCCGAGGTGAAAAGGCAGGGTTTTGAGCAAGAAGGTGATTCGGTGGGAAAAGGGCGTCTGTCGCCGAGCGGGGACAAGGTCGGTATTGTCCCATGCCAGGAAAATCACTGTCAGGGCCGTGGCCAGCAGGGTCATAAAAGGTCCCAATGGCGTCAACCAGCCCAGGGCCATCAACAGCAGGGTAACGAGCACCGGCAGCGTGGTTCGGGGGATTTCCTGCCGGACCAGATAGAAAAACTGCTGCAACAACGGGGTCTGCTCCTGTTCCTTCATGTGCCCAGCGGATATCCTCTCGGTGATTCGAGACATGGTGTCCATTATAATCACGGCAAACAGCAGTTGCGACAACAGGTAGGATAAGATGACGCAGATCCCTGCAAGCAGCAGGGACAATAGCCAGGATACGGTGTGCCAAAGCCAAACGAGCCATACGCTCTCCGGCTTCATCCAAATGAGATTGAGAATATCCTGGTGGTGGTAAAGGATCAATCCGGCCGTCAAAGCGGTCAGCAGGATGACCACTGCAAAGCGTATCAGCCCTAGCGCCAGTAGCTGCGGGGTCTTAAATGCCAAGGTCAAGCCGCGCAGATTGTAGGTCATGCCCTTGATGAAAGATACCATATGCTCTATTTGCTCCATTGTTTCATCGGCGAATGTTGTCTGAGATTCTTTTTACATCCGAATGAGTTTGAAATGCAATCCCAATGACACCTCCAGCACAAGCCGCCGTAGATTTTTACCGGTCGAACCCGGCGGCCCGGGTCTGCAATTCCTGCTGATTAAACCAGAGAAAGCCGGATATTGGCCCGAGAATTAAGTGTTGCTGCCCGATAATAAATGTTCTATGTTTCACTTGAGGGACGTTCCTCACAGCTGATACGAATGAATTCGCAGGGGAGGTCGTGATGAAAGTAAAAATCGACTATGACTTATGCATGGGGGATCGCAACTGCAACAAGCTCTGTCCGGAAGTCTTTCAATACGATGAGGATCAGTTAATCTCCACCATTCTCGTGGATGAGGTTCCGTCGCACCTGGAGGATGTCGTCAGACAGGCGGCCAAGGAATGTGCACCCGGCGCCATAATTGTCGAAGAATAGAACATAGCGGCTCCGGAACGCCAACCGGGAAGAGCACCGAACATTTTTGGTTCCAGGTTTCAGTTTCATACAGAATCCGGAAATCGATCAATACCAACAGGTATGATCCGGCATTGCCCGACATGGCGGCCAACTGGGACTTCTGCAGAAAAAATGCATCGCTGAGCGCCCTCTTTCTTCGAATCACGTTATGATGAAAATCCCGGAACTAACCTGAAGGGTTTCTCTCAATCTGTTCAAAATCACCTTCGCCGGCTCCAAAGCAGATTCACCGGTCGGGTCGAATCGATAACAGGCGTGGAGCAAAGCATCGTTTCCCGACCAGAGGGCGAAATTGTCCAAGATATATTTCGCGACCGATTGGTAAAACAGGTCGAAATCATCATCATCCAGGTTTGAAAGTATTTCCTGGTGCTTGACGGAGAGCTCGGATATGAGCAACTCCGCCGCTTCGTCTATCGTTTTCGGTATGTCAGACCACCGTTTATATTGATACATGGTTTTCAAGAGCCTTTCTCGACGCCCATATTAGGGTTTCTCACGACCGTTAACTTCTCGTCTGCCGCCGTTAAGGTTCGACGGACCCCAACGACAGGGTTAATCTATACGGCACATGGGCTGGTCTAACTGCCATATGTCGTTCGATCTTTACTACCGCCGTTGGCTGGCGGATAGGATTTCAAACCAGACACCGGCAGGCACAGGATAATCAAAAATGGATAATGCGAAAACACCGCGCATGACGACCTTCGGTAAACGGATCGTTTTGGCCCTGCTGGCCTTTTTTCTTATCTGGCCCCTTACGCTGGGCGTCGTTTGGTTGATCTACCGGGGCTACTCGCTGATTGATCGGACAATGTTTCCGAATCAGGATGATGAATTGGTGGCGCTGATCGGTGAAACACTGCCGGATGCCCCGGAAAGTCAAAAGGGTGCCTTGCTCTCCACTGCGCTGCGAAATCGTCTGTCTCGGGAGATGCAGTCGACTTTCGGCTGGTCGGTCAACGACCTCTGGGTTTCACCGACTCGGTGGTTGGACAACCGCGCCAACCGTCAGCGGGGAACCATTTTTGCCACACGGATGCTTCTGAACTTTTACTCTACCCACCTTTCCAAGTACGGTGCCGTGGATGCAGAGAATGAAAAGCTCAAAGAAGCCAGGGAAAAACGGTTGGCATTCACAGAGGACAGCTGGTGGTTTCCATCCACCGAGAAGGAATACCGCAAGGGCATCGCACTCATAAAGGAATACGAGGCCGATTTACTTGACGGCACGGCCATATTCAACATGCGCTCGGATGACATGTACGACCTTCTGGATTTTATCACGGGCAGGCAGTTGCTCGATCAACCCCTGGGGCTACTGGTTCAAAGCAATCCCGAGGTTCCATACACTGACCTGGACGACCGGATCTATTACACCCAGGGGGTTATTCTGGTGCTGCGGGACCTGCTGAAAACACTGTTCGTTCTATATCCCGAAATCGAGGCCAAGGGCGGGACAGATAACATTCGGGTTGCCATGAGAGAAATAGATCAAATCTGCACTTTCGACCCGGTGGTTGTCTTGAGGGGCGATCATGATTCCGTCATGGCCGATCACCGCGGCAAGATGGCACGCTACCTGATTTCAGTCAGAGAGAGACTGAACGATGTGGCCCAGTCCGTCCGCCGCTGATGTCTCCCAAACCTGTTTTCCCATTCGGTTATGAGATGTTGCCACCAAGAAATTTTAACCGGGCGTATAATGTTTTGAAATCTTCCGGTGCCACCGGCTCCCAGGGAACGATCGGCATGAATTTAAGGGAGGATTGCACATTCGGTGCGAACACCTTTCCGGCCTGAATATCCGGTTTGCGCAGGATGAATTTATACTCTGGACTCAGGTCCAGCAGGATGTCGAGCGAATCGCTCTCCTCAAGAAGTTCAACGACCAGATTGTTCTGAACCAGGCTTCCGCCTTTGAGCCAGCGTTTCCCCGTTCGTCCGGTGAAGATCTCTATATACGCTTTTTCTAATGCCACGGCTGCGTCGACCGCTGTAAAGAGTAGACCTTCCTCAACCCGATATTGGCCGTCTTCAAATGGTATCCAATCGTTGGCTGAAATCACATCCCCTCCACTGACAAGTATTCAAAAAAAGGCCATCACTCTCTGGTCGGGTGCTGACCCATCCGGTCCAAAATTAATCCCTTAAACTGCGGTGCAAATGTACCGATCTTTATTTCCGATACGTATTTGGGGCGGCGGCGAACTCAACAAAAGCGTAATCAATGATTATTCTTTATTGCAGCCACTCCGGCGGAGAAAAAGAGTCGATCGGCCGCCCAAAATCGCCTACAGATCTATTAAGGAAAACTTGGAGCATGTTAGACGGTTGTGCCCGCTTCGTCATTCTCCGAATCGCGGCAGCGAGAAGGGCGAATATCGATTTTATTCTTTATATAGGCAACCATGGCCTGGTGCACGGTCTCTTTTAGAACCGGATCCTTTATGGTGAGCAGCCATGATCGTCTTTTTTCGATTATTACCCATAATAGGCTGCATACCGTCAGTCCTCCATAGAAGATAATCTGCAAGGCGGTCTCTAATTTGATCGGTATCAAGAGCGACATAAGCAGGATGGTGGATACAGCCGACCACATATGCCTTATCACGGCGGCCGATATGTCGTCCTGCTGTTTGATCGACCATAAGTAAAAGGCACCAATTTTCTCATCCCAATAGGATTTTTCGTGGTTCCGGGTTTTCATCGTCACCCCTCCCTTCTCCACAAAGTCCTGACTTTCATTTATAACTTAACCATGCGTCCGAATAGAGTCAAATGAGAGATTGCCACGGCCAGATATCATTGCTTATGTCTGGGGCGAAAAATAGAGGATTGTTTAAGAATAAATTAAACCTAAAGTGAGCGTTTCAAATTTCAAATTTAAAATTTGAAACCCATCGGGATTGCCGATCTTGCTGCATCTACGGCGTCATATGCCATCCCGCATAGCTGATCCCGCCGACGGCGGGACGGAATGACATCTTTTTAGTACCTGCGGCAACCTCGACAATCGCTCAAATTAGGTTAAAGCAAAAAGAGAAATTAAGTTTCATTTGGACAGAACGACTTCAAAGGGTGCCTGTCGCCAGGCTTGAAGGCTGGCAGCAATTGTGTTAGATAACCAACAAGTCAAAACAGGAACGGGTTAAAATTCATGGCGCGCGTCAAACTGATCTTGCCAAAAGAGTTTATTTATACAGTCGACATCCGGGTGCGGATCAGTGACATCAATTACGGAAACCACCTTGGAAACGACGCCGTACTGTCCTTGATCCACGACGCCCGATTGCAGTGCCTCAAGGCGCATGGATTTTCCGAATTGGACATCGGCGGTCGCGGGTTGATGCTCACCGATGCGGTTATCGTCTACAAATCTCAGGGGTTTTACGGGGATGTGTTGAGGATCAGCGTTGCTTTGGCAGACTTCAATAAATACGGTTGTGACATCTTTTACAAAGTTAACCACCAAAATACCGGTCGTGAAATCGCCCGGGCCAAAACCGGTATCGTGTTCTTCGATTACGCTGAGCAAAAGATCTGCAAAGTTCCGGACGTTTTTACAGCCGTATTTAATCCAAAAATCCAATCGGAAGGAGGAAAGATATGACCATTAACGTTACCTGGTACAGCCATGCCTGCTTTCTCATCGATACCGGTGCGGGTAAGCTTCTGACAGATCCCTTTCTGACCGGCAACCCCTTAGCGCCTTTAGGCCCAGGGGATGTTGAGGCGGATTACATTCTCGTGTCCCATGGTCACGGTGATCATGTTGGTGACACGGTAGCGATTGCCAAACGCACCGGTGCAACGGTGATCGCCAACTTCGAAATCCAGAACTGGCTTGCGGCACAAGGAGTGGAAAACACGCATCCACAACATATCGGCGGCGGTTTCGACTATCCATGGGGACGCGTCAAACTGACCATGGCCCAGCACGGATCGGCCCTGCCCGATGGCAGTTACGGTGGGAACCCCTGCGGGTTTTTATTTTACATCAACGGCAAGAAAATCTATCACGCCTGTGATACTGGCCTGTTCTACGATATGAAGCTTATCGGTGACGAGGGGATTGATCTGGCCATTCTACCCATCGGCGACAACTTCACGATGGGTCCCGTCGACGCCTTGAGAGCCGTCAAACTGATCGAACCGGCTCGGGTGGTCCCGATTCATTACGACACTTTCGACATCATAAAACAAGATCCCGATCAGTGGGCCGAAAAGGTCCGCGCAGAAACGAAATCCGCAGTGTCAGTCATGAAGCCGGGCGATACCATTACGCTCTGACGGCGCAGGGCAAATTCATGCCTGAGGGAGGAGTGCCCTCTACCGCAAGGGTCTCTGCCAAATACCGGTTACGCTTCTATACGACGAAGGCGTGCATCACAGGTATCCCTTTTCTTTCATGTGTGCATGCCTGTCTTCCTTTTGAAAAAAGGACTCCTGTTTGGATCGAATGTATAGCCGGTCAGTGCTGGGTTGAATCAAAAACCTGAACAGATAATTGGTAATAACTTCTATGGACTCGATATGTCTTCTCCTTGACTCACTCCACCGTGCAAAGTAATTTTTCGGCCTCGGGCAACCAGTACCGCATATCCATAGCCTGGTAGAGATCAGCGGCTTTCCTAAAGAGGTCCTGTGCTTTGCTGCTTTCCCGTTTCAACACTGCCTTTCCGAGCCCGAGATAGCCATGAGCCATCATGGGCCGCATTGCAAGAGTTTCGGCCAAATCGATTGCTTGGCGAAAGATTTGTTCGGCTTTTTGTTCCTGATTTCGTTCCAACTGTATTTTGGCGTCAATCAAAAGCATCCAGGCGCCGAAACACCGCTCACCGGTTCGGCGGTAAATACTCAGCGCTTTTTCCTTGGCCTCATCGGCTTGATTCATTCGGCCTTGGCTCAGGTAAGCCTCGGACAGTGTTGCTACGGTGTAAAGGGAGGGTACGATAGATGATTCAACATATCGGGGCTCGACCGCTTCGATGAGAATCGGTAGGGCCTTCTCCGTCTGTTTTAACAGTAAATAAGCATTTCCAAGACTGCCGGCAATGAAGGAAAAAATACTCTGTACTTCTCCTTCGCGGCTCATCGTGTAGGCTTCCAACAGCACATTCAGGGCCCGGTCGAGTGCGCCTTTCCTCAAGTACACATAGCCTGCACAGGCTTTGACGAAAACGCTGGTGACGAGGTTTTTGACTTGCCCGGACAGCTCGATACCTTCCCGCGCCCAGTTTTCGGCCTCTATAAACTCACCGCGCTCCGCCAAGCCCCAGGCCAAATAACCGCGCAACGTTATGGCCGGCACGGTCGAGAAACCGTGTCTTTTCAGCGCGGCCGGGCCGGTCAGCTGACCGATCGCCTTTCGATGCAGGGCCATCTGCTTTTCGATTTCCCCTGTGTATAAATACGGAATGCCCAAGTGCAGCCTTGTCGTCGCTTGCAGTGATAAATCGCCGATGGCTTGGGCCAGGCGCAGGCTTTCCTGCCCGAGTTCTATGGCTTCCTGGTGTCGGCCGCGAATCCAGTGATGTCCGGCCAGATAGTTATAGGCGTTGGCCATGCAGGTCTTGTCATCGATTTCATTGGCCAAAGACTCGGCCACGCGGATGTGATCGGCCCAGTCATCGTGTCGACCCAAAGGAAAGAGGGCCGATCGCATGTTGAACCGCAGGCCGATTTCCTGCTTTAGGCGGACCCGGGTTCGCGGGAGCTTGCTAAGGGCTGCAAGCGCCGCTTCCAGGAAATTTTGAGCCTCGATATACGCTGAGAGGGCTTGGGCTTTCAGCCCGGCTTCCCGATTATATTTGTATCCCCGTTCCCAGTCTTCTCCTCTCCAATAGTGGTAGGCCAGCATCTCGCAGAACTCTTCCAGTCTGTCCGTGTAAAGTTCTTCGATGGCCCTTCCCACAGCGGAGTGAAGCTCTTTTCGCCTTTGCAGAAGCAACGTTTCGTAGGTGACCTCCTGGGTGATCACGTGTTTGAACATGTATGCCGACTCTGGAGCGATCTGGGTCTGCTGGATCAACTCCATAAACTTCAAGGTTTCCAGCGCCCCGATCAGCCTTTCCTTGGAAGCAGAAATTTGTTCCAAAATCCGGTGCGCAAATTCACGGCCGATGACGGACGCCAAACGCAGCGATTCCTGTGAAAAATCGTCCAGTCGGTCGAGGCGTGCCCGAATGACGGACTGAACGGTGTTCGGCAGCGAGAGGTTCTGCAGGGGCCGGGTCAATGCAGCCTGGCCGTTTTTGCGCACAACCGTTCCCTCCTCGATCAGTGAACGGCTGATTTCCTCTGTAAAAAAGGGGTTCCCACCGGTGCGGTCGTGTACCAGTGAGACGATGCCGTCGGGCAGATGGTCGGTTTTCCAGATGGATTTAATGATTTGTTCACAGCTCAATTGATCCAGGGCGCTCAGACGCAGCGGGGTATGATGACTCCAGTTTCCCAAGTGGCCCGGGTAGTCAGGACGATAAATCACCAGCAGCATTAAGGCATAGGAAGAAATAAGGCTGATCATGTGCCGCAGGAGCGCATCCGAGGCATCGTCGACCCAGTGCCAATCCTCAAGAATCAGTATCATGGGCTGCTTTTTCGAATTGACAATGAAGCTCGCGGTCAATGCTTCCTGAATGGCTAGGGTCAGCTCGCGTCCATGGAGGTCTTTCGGCAAAAGGTACTCCCGGCTGGGAATCGATAGCAGATGCAGGAAGACCGGCAGGTATTTTTCGAGGGACGGGTCAATGGACAAGATGTTCGCCACCGCCTTCTCGTGCAACTGAGTCGGCGTGTCACTGTCATCGAGGTTCAGGCCGCGGCGGAAGGCATTGATGTGGGGAAAGTACGGTGTGCTTGAACCGTAAGACTGACAGCGGCCCTGAAGAACAGTGATCTCGGACCGGTTCAAAGAATGCCGGAATTCGTAGATCAGACGGCTTTTGCCCATCCCGGCTTCACCCACCACCGTGACCAGCTGGCCACTACCGGACAGGGTCTTTTCGAAGCAGGCATACAGGGCGGCCAACTCATTTTCCCTGCCGGTGAAATCAGTCAATCCATGTTCCTGGGCGGCCTCGAAGCGTGTATGAACGGTAGATTCTCTTATGATCCTGTAGGGGATCAGCGGGTGGGTTTTCCCCCTGACCGTGGTGGAATTTTGGATCTCGGTTTCAAAATACGGCATAATCAGGCGGTGGGTTTCAGGTCCGACAAGGATGTCGTCGACTTCGGCCAGCCCGGCAAGGCGCGCTCCGATATTGACGGCATCACCCGTGATGCCGTAGCGACCGTCGCGGGTATCACGGGTGTGGGTGACGACCAGACCGGTGCTGATTCCGGTATGCATCCGCAGTTTCGTACCGGTCCTGTGTTCGACCTCGGCGCTAATCCGGCGCACCAGGACATGTATTTCCATGGCGGCACGAACGGCCCGGACGGGGTCGTCCTCATGGGCGACGGGAATCCCGAAAAGGGCCAGGACTTCATCACCCACAAACTGGTTGACGATCCCTTCGTGGTGCTCGACAATTTTGACCGCTCCCTCTTTGATGCGGTGCATGATCGCCTCGACCTCTTCAGGATCGAGTTTTTCGTTTAGGGATGTGTAGCCGGATAGGTCTGAAAATAAGATGGCGGCTTGACGGCGTTCACCGCCCCCCTGCGAAAGAGAATCTTGCCCTGGGGGACCACGGCGGGCAGGATTCCTAATTGCTTCCGTTACCATTTGGCTCGTGCGGGACAAACGATGCCCGCACTCGTTGCAAAATTTGCTGCCATCCGGGTTGACGTGACCGCATTGGACGCAGGCATGAATTAGCTTCGTGCCGCACTCATTGCAGAACTTGGCCCCGGCGATGTTATCGAACCCACATTTTAGACATATCATCGTTCAGACCTGCACGAGCGGTGAGTTTTCAAATGATGATAAGCTGATCACGAACCGGTAGGGATTCAAGCCCGAACGCTGCATTTCCGAAAGTGGGATGAGGGGAGCATTTGTCTTGACATCAAGATAAATGCGTTTATGTTCGGATAATGGAAACAGCGGCACGCATACGGTTGGTCCTCTGGAAAGCTCACAAGGCGATCGAAAAAGCCGATCTGGCCAGTATAACCGATACAGGGCTAACCATCAGCGATTTTACAATTATGGAAGTCCTGTTGCACCGGGGCCCGCTGCCGATAAACGCCATCGGCGAGAAGGTTTTGTTGACCAGCGGTTCGATGACGGCCGCCATAAACCGGCTGGAAAAAAAGGGTTTCGTCATCCGAATACAAGGCCCTGAAGACGGGCGGTGTTTTCATGTTCACCTTACAGGGGCAGGGCGCACCGTCATCAAAAAGGCTTATGCCAAACACGAGAACAATCTCGAAAAAATAGCCGCTGTTCTAAATGATCGGGAACGAGGTGATCTGGTCAGGCTGTTGAAGAAAATCGGCTATCAGGCCGAAGCGCTTCTTAAGGCCTGATCATTTTTCGTCGTCAACCTTGAAATCAAATTAAACACTTGAGGGACATCATGCACACTGAACTCAATATATCCGGAATTCACCATATCACCGCCGTTGCGTCATCGGCGGCTGTAAACCTTACTTTTTACGAAAAATTATTGGGATTACGGTTGGTTAAGCAAACCGTCAATTTCGATGATCCCTATACCTACCATCTGTATTACGGCGACGCTCAGGGATCTCCGGGGACGATATTGACCTTTTTCCCATGGGAAAACCTTTCCCAAGGTCGGCCAGGGTCCGGGATGGTGACGGCGGTGGCCTTTTCAATTCCCCGCGGGTCGATCGATTTCTGGGTTCAAAGATTAAATGCCGCTGGTGTGAAGGTCGGAAAAGAAGAGCGATTCGGGGAACCGGTCGTTCGGTTCGTTGATCCGCACGGGCTGCCACTCGAGCTGGTCGGCGTATCGAGACCGCCATCGAACGTTTACTGGAAAGACGGTCCGGTAACCGAAACGCACGCGATCCAAGGGTTCCATTCGGCCACCGCTACCCTGAACCGATGGGAGGAGATAAAAGGGCTTTTGCTGGATGTGATGGGCATGACCCTTGAGGGGCGGGAGAATAACCGCTACCGATTGAGGATGGAAAATCAGGCGTCCCCCGGAGTCACGTACGATATCGTGGCTGATTCTGACGCTCCAGTTGGCCGGCCCGGCGGGGGAACAGTTCACCATATCGCCTTCAGGACGGCGGACGATGAATCCCAGGCCGATTGGCAGACCCGCTTGAGGGCATCGGGTATAGCGGTCACTGGTGTGCGCGACCGGAATTACTTTCGCTCAATTTATTTTTCTTCGCCCGGCGGTATCCTCTTCGAGATTGCTACCGATCCACCTGGATTTTCCGTGGATGAAAAACACGAAGAATTAGGGACGTCGCTCAAGCTTCCAAGCCAATATGAACCCATGCGCGATAAAATCGAAAAACAGCTGCTGCCCCTGCGGGCGCACACTTTCCATCACGTTTTCAAGGCGGCGCACGGCCCTGAAGACGACGGGCAGACCCTTGTGACACTGCACGGCACAGGTGGTAACGAACATGACCTCCTCGGGCTTGCACGAGAGGTGGCCCCGGCGGCGGCTATTTTGAGCCCGAGGGGACAGGTGGTCGAAAACGGGATGAACCGATTTTTCGAACGATTGGCGCGCAATATCTTTAACGAGATGGATGTAGCGCGGCAGGCGGAAGATTTGGCGGAATTCATCCTCACTGCTGCCCTTAATTATGGGCGCAATCAGGAACAGTTGACCGCCCTGGGGTATTCCAACGGCGCCAACATTGCCGCGGCCATTATGCTGCTGAGGCCGGATGTTTTCGCCAGAGTCATTTTGGTGCGCCCAATGTTGCCGCTTCGGTTGACATCTGCACCCAATTTGCAGGGTAAAGAAATACTTATTCTCAGGGGTGAGTTCGATACGGTCATCCCTCCCGACAGTACCGATCGGCTCTTGAAGATTCTCGAAAAAGCCGGGGCCGATGTCACTGCGCAGAAGATCCCTGCCGGCCATGAAATAACCACCAAAGACCGGATGATAGCGGCCCAATGGCTGTCGGGAAAAATATTCCAGAATCAGGGAGCCTTCCGTTCAAAGCTTGTCGAAAAAATTGCCTGACGGAACAGTCCAGTAGACGGGGGGTATATGTCCGATCGATACACTGCGGCATGAATTATTGTCTATATCTATTACTCGCCGACCTCTAATACGGCCATCTTCCGAAACATATTCGTATTTGAATTAAACGCGTGTAACAAAGCCTGGGGCACCAAGTCGGGCTTTGTTACACGGCGTTAAGCGGCAGGAACCATTTTTATGCCCGACAAGGTAAATGTTAACCTCGTCGCGGTTTACAGGTATTACGAGGACTTGACGGTGGTAACCCCACAGGCTATATGGGTTTTTATACCGTCAAACGTGCCGTCGGAGATGGTTTCTCATTGGCGCAATATCCCAGAATACATCAAACACACCCCTTATCGGATTATTATACTATGATTCTTACTGTAGCACCTGAAAAAGGCTCGCGACTCTCCATCTCCAAAGATACGTCATTGGGAGTGGTCTTCTTTCAAGTAATCATTCCAATCGTACTATCGGCGATGTGTTGTTTCCTGGCTGCCACGGCCGCAATTGCCGAAGAAAAAAACGAGTCGGATGGAAATGCAGATACGGCTGAATACCTCCTCGCATCCATGGAAAACGCTCTGGCCAGTGAACGGGTCCGCCTCTCCGAACTCCAGGCGCGCGCTCGACATATGGACAAGAGGCTCGAAGAGGTGAAGGTCAAAATCTCCCTTTACGAAACCCAGGCCGCTGCTTATGAAAATCTGCTGCTCATTTCTCAAATGGACAGCGAAGATTTAGAAAAAGCACTGCATGACAGCCGCTTGGCCGTCAGAACCTTGGGCAACAGCATAAAGGATTTCCTGAACAATTGGCAGGAAGGGTCGATTCTCTTGGAGCAGGTAGAGGACCGGATTGCCATGGGAGAAAAGCAATCCGCCGAGATCCGGCAGATAAACCTGACCGATATTGACAAGCAACGACTGGTCGATCTCAACCAGGAATTATTGTCGTTGTTGGCGGAAGAGAAAGCTATCGTCGCTCGATATACACAGCTCTACCAGAGTACCCTGTCTCTATTGAAAACCTCGCTCATCGAGCAAAAAGAGATGGGCCAACGGTTTGAAAACAAGCTGGCCGACTGGGCCAAAGACTTTCTGTTCACTCGGACTAATCTTTTTCGCGACTTATTCAGCAAGGTTCCGCTAACCGAACTTCGGAAGGTACCTGATCGGTTCGCTGCCTTTTTTACAAGCTCATCAATAAAAGTCCGTTGGGAACAATTTAAATCGGACGGCAGCGTTCAGTGGATCGTATTCTTTGCGCTCTTGGCGCTGTTACTGGCACTGCACAGCAGAGCGAGAAATCCGTTGGTACGGTTCGAACAGCGCCTCGACGTCTCGCATTGGCGTTATTGCCACCTGGCGCTGACGCTTTTGAATCGCTCCTTCATGCTGGTGAGTTTGGCACTTTTCTTCACCCTTTGCTATGCATTCAACTGGACCTTATTCAGTTTCGAGTTGGACTTTTTTCTATCACGTCTATTTCAGTTTCTGGTGATGCGGCGTTGGGGGCTGGATTTTTTTAAAATGGGTTTGGAGGGCCCTCCGACGCCTCTGCGAACTTTCGTAGTGACCCGCTTGATAAGGTTAATCCGCATCGCTTGGCCGGCGCTCATATTCATTTTCGCGATTACGTGGATCAGCGGCAGAGCGAGTTTTCTGTCTTCATTTGCCACACTGATTTTCAGCATATGGATTTTTATCGTGACGATATTCTTTTGGCGGTCTCTGCCCTCTATCGTGTCTGAAGGGGTTCGAGGGGGACAGTCGGCGCCGAAATCTCTTATCGTGTTGCGGGGGTTGAGCTTTGTGGTGAGCGGCGGAATGGTGCTTCTGGCAATCACCGGATACGTCAACCTGTCGAAACTCTGGATAGTGTCCTGGATCTGGACGGCCATAACGGTTTTGTGGGGTTGGATCAGCATTCGGGTGATTCGAGAGCTCCGACAGAACCGACAGGCGCTGGAAGACGAAGCGGACGGAGAACGAGATAGCGGAAGCATGCACCACATCCGCTGGGCCATCTTCCAGATTATGAGCTTGGCATGGCTGCTCGGTTTTTCGTTCCTCATCCTTCGGATCTGGGACCGCACCGGTTATGCCACAGAGCGGCTGGCTCACCTTTGGGAAACGGCCCTGAGTGTCGGCGGCCTGGCCATCAATCTTAAAAGCATCATGACCGCCGCGTTTATCATTTTCCTGACCCATTTGGTCAACCGCATCGGCCGTAGCCTTTTGGCTGAAAAAGTGCTCGAGAAACAAAACTTTGAGCGCGGGCTAAAGGACTCGATCCTGACGATCGCCAGCTATCTGATATGGGGATTGGGGTTGGTACTGGCCCTGGGCACCCTTGGCGTAAACGCCACCTCTCTGGCGGTGGTGTTTGGCGCCATCAGCATCGGCATCGGGTTCGGGTTGCAGAACATTTTCAACAACTTCATCAGCGGACTGATCCTGCTTTTCGAGCGGCCGATTCAGGTGGGCGATTTCATCGAGGTCAACGGTCTCTGGGCCGAAGTGAAGAAAATAAACGTCCGCGCCACCGTCGTGCAAACCTTTGATAACGCTTCGGTGATCATTCCTAATTCTGAACTGATCAGCCAGCAGGTGACCAACTGGAGTTTCAAAGACCTGCGCATGCGCCGAAACGTCGATGTGGGTGTGGCCTACGGTTCGGATATCGATCTGGTGCAAAAAACGCTTCTCGATATTGCCGCGGAGACGACCGATGTCCTGAAATATCCCCGGCCGGATGTCATTTTTATGGATCACGCCGACAGTGCCCTGATCTTTCGACTGCGCATTTGGACCCATGTCGACTACTTTTGGTCCGTAACGAGCGCCATCCGCTTTGAATTGGACAAACGTTTTCGGGCATTGGGCATCGAAATTGCCTTTCCTCAGCGGGATGTGCACATCCGCAGTATAACCAAAGCTCAAGAGCCCCTTCTGCAGCCGAGCGATGCCGCTGAATAGAAAGGGTCGATAGCGGGGCCGGAATGCCGTCGCAGTCGATATCCGAAGTCTTCGGCAAGGTCGACACTAAGGCTGTGACCTGGGATTGGTGACGAAAGGGATGCAGGGAATCAACCAGATGAACGCTCTCGGTCCAAGTATTACTTCAAAGCGGCTTTGAATTTGGCGGCGACTTCGCGCAGATTGGCCGTCCAGTTCTCCGCCAGGGGGTCGACGAACGCGACTTCGGCGCCGATTTCCTTTGCAATGAGTTTGGCGCTCTTGATCGAAAATTGGGGTTGGACAAAAACGACCTTGACCCCCTTCTCTCTGGCGTGTGCGATCAACTCTTTCAGTTGGGAAAATTTCGGGCTTTTACCCTCCATTTCTATGGGGACCTGGACCAATCCATACCTGTCGGCAAAGTAACCCCATGACGGGTGGAACGCCATGAAAGTGAGTCCATCTGCTCCCACAAAAAGACTCTTCAGATCCGCATCGAGAGTTTCGAGTTCCGCAATAAAGTTGCGGTAGTTGGTTTCATAATAAGACCGATTGGCCGGATCGGCTTCCTGGAGGGCTTCCAAAATGGTGTGCGCCTGAACCTTGACCAGCGGCGGGGAAAGCCAGATATGGGGGTCGGGGCGGCCCTCCACAAGATGGTCGTCAGTTACCCCGCTTACGGATTCACCGGCGGCCTCCGTTCCTTCGTGCGGCACCTTGTTTTCGTGGCCGGTATCATGATGGTCATAGCCGGTGCGCATGGGAATCTTTTGAATACCTCGGTCGGTGTGGACGATCATGATTTGGCGGTTGGTCGAGATGATATTTTTCAACCGCGCCTCTTCAAAATCGATCCCGATGGCAAAGTACAGTTTCGCCTCGGCCATGGCGACCATTTGCTGCGGTTTGGGCTCAAAGGTGTGGGGATCGGCTCCGGCCGGCACCATGACATGGATATCCACCCGGTCTCTTCCGATGCGCTGCACGAAGTATTTCTGGGGCGCGATGGTCACAAACACCGACAGTTTCTCAGCAGCCTGAGCGATGGAAGCTGAAATCAGCAGAGCGAAACACGAAAGCACCACCCTTGCAGCGGGACGCGGCGTCATTCTAAGCTCCTTCAGTACGGTGTCAAAATCCTTGTTAATAAGCCTCTTTATTAAATTTTGAGTCTATGCTTATAAACAGGCGATCTCAAAATATCATAATACGACCTATATATGCAACGATGTTGCATTATAAGTTCACACCCTATCGACTGTTCCGATTACACCCGGATTTCCGTATGGCGATGATGATCGCAAAAGCCGCAGTCGCGGTACAGTCCGATTTGACCAGAGATCGGCCATTGGAGACCGAGCACAGCTACAGAGGGTCTCCGGCTGAAGATTTAACTGTGGAGGAAGCCGTTGGATAGAATAATGATCGTCGACGATGATCGCCGGACACAACGCAGGCTCGAGCGCATGTTCATCGATTCCGGCTATCGTGTCGTGAAGGCTGAAACGGGCGAAGTGGCGTTGGACATGGTCGACCGTGTCCAGTTCGATCTGATCATCATGGAGGCCCATCTGCCGGGCCTGGGCGGACTGGATACGCTGGAAAGACTGAGGGCGACTCATCCCAGGCTGCCGGTTATCATCGTGGCAAAAACAGCCGCTACCGAAGATGTGATTAAAGCCTCGAAGCTGGGAGCATTCGACTACGTTCTGAAACCCTTCGAACAGGGATTATCGAAGACAGTCTCTCTTGCCCTGGAAACCGGCCGCTTCATGCGGTCGCCTGTCAGCATCGACCGCGACCCGGATGAAATCAGCGGCGACAATTTGGTTGGCCGCTCTCAACCGATGCAGGAAATCTACAAGGCCGTCGGGCGCGTAGCGCCGACCGATGCCACTGTTTTGATCCGCGGTGAGTCGGGCACGGGCAAGGAACTCGTCGCCCGGGCGATCTATCAACACTCTAAAAGGGTCAACGGCCCGTTCGTCATCGTCAATTGTGTCGCCATTCCGGAAAATCTGTTGGAAAGCGAGTTGTTCGGCTACGAAAAAGGCGCCTTCACCGGCGCCGACAGACAGCGGATCGGGAAAATAGAATACGCCGACAAAGGGACGGTATTTTTGGATGAAATCGGGGATATCCCTTTGAGCATTCAGGCCAAATTGCTGCGTCTGCTGCAGGGTAGGAGCATCGAGCGCATCGGTGGGAAACAGCCTATTCAAACCGACGTCAGGATCCTGGCCGCTACCAATGCCGATCTTGAAGCCAAAATCAAAGAGGGACGCTTTCGCGAGGATCTCTATTACCGCATCAACGTGGTGTCCTTGAACCTGCCCCCGCTTAAAAGTCGCCTCGAGGACATCCCCCTGTTGGCGGACTATTTCATGGCAAAGCATTCGAAGAACCTGGGGGTCAGAAATCCTGGGATCTTGCCGGAAGCGAAAAAGATTTTGGAGGGGTACCCCTGGCCCGGTAATGTGAGGGAATTGGCCAATACCATCGAAAAATGTCTCATTTTCAGCAAAGGCCGGCCTGTGGGTGGGGAAGAGGTTTCCTATCTGGTTTCGGACCAGGAAAGGGCTTTCTTCGAATCTCCCGACAACCTCGACGCTCTGATCAAAACCTGGATCCTTCAAAACCTGAGTCATGGGCGGAGCAACCTTTTGGCCGATCTGACCGAACACGTGACCCGGCTGATCATCGCCGAGGTCCTCAACGCGTGCAACGGCAATCGCAGTTTGACGGCCAAACGGTTGGGTGTCTCCCGCCCGACCCTGCTGTACAAATTGAAAAAATATGATCTCGAAAAGACCATTTTCGGGGAATATAGCAAATAATTTTATCACACTGTCAAGTTTTTTGACAGGTATCGTCTTGTCCACACGAGGCCCCCGAAGGGGACTCTTTTCCGGTGTTGACTCCGTATCATTCTGAAATTAATAGTAAAATAAATTAGCCACTGTGTTCGTCCGCCATCTGAAATAATGGCACAGAGGTTGCTAATTTGAAGGCCAGCAAGCGAATCGGAGCTTGTCCGGCCGGTGAGTTCCGATTTCAGACCAACGGACAGGATGCATTCATGAAGGCCGACACACAGCAAGATAACAATGAAAAGCCGAAAACCAGGAATCTCGTTCTGACCGTCATGCTGGTCGCCGGGGTTCCGCTGCTATTCATCGGATTTGTCATCGTCCAACAGTTTGGTGACGCTTACCACGACAAGATCACCGACCATTTGACGGCATTGGTTCGAAAACACAGCCGGACGATCGACAATTTCCTGACCGACCGTCTGGGTGACATTCGTGTCATGGCCAGATCACACCCGGTCGAGGACTTGGCCGATCAAATGTTTCTGACCAAAAAACTGGCGATTTTGCGCGAGGAGTATGCCGGGGTCTTTGTCGACCTGGGCTTGATAGACCCCCAGGGGATTCAGCAGGCCTATTCAGGCCCTTTTAACCTGGTCAAGGCCGATTACGCCGGGGCTGTCTGGTTCTCGGAGACCCAGAGGAGCCAATATTATATCAGTGATGTCTTTACCGGATTGCGGGGTTCACCGCATTTTATCGTCGCGGTGAAGGTTCCATGGAATGATCAGGGTTGGATTCTGCGGGCCACCGTGGACTTCAATGCCTTCAATGCCCTGGTGTCCAATATTCGGATCGGAACGACGGGATTTGCCTTCATTGTCAATCAAGCCGGGGAACTTCAGACCAAACCGCAATTCGAGGTCGACAGTTTCGGCGGTCCTCACCGGAACTTTCTCAGCGCCAATCTGGAGATCGACGAGGTCCTTATCGAAGAGACCCCGGATGCTTTCGGCAAAGACAGTATCTTTGCCGTTACCCCCCTGAACAACGGCAGATGGAAATTGATCTTCCAGCAGGAAATATCGGATGCCTTTGCCACATGGAACACGACCAATTTCATCGCCATCCTCCTTTTTCTTTTCTGGGCCGCCGTTGTCGCGCTGTTCACCTATTCCATGTCAAGGCGCATGACACTTCGGATTGAGGAAGTCATCATACAGAAGGACAAAATGAGCGACCAGGTGGTCGAGGCAGGCCGGCTGGCCTCCATAGGTGAATTGGCGGCCGGCATCGCCCACGAGATCAACAATCCCGTGGCCATCATGGTGGAGGAGGCAGGCTGGATCCAGGATTTGCTGGCAGAGGATGATCCGGCGACCCCGGACAATCTGGCTGAAATCCAGAGGGCCACCAGCCAGATAAAAACCCAGGGGGGACGCTGCAAGGAAATCACCCATAAACTGCTCTCCTTTGCACGCAAAACCGACCCGACGGAAAAACAAATCGATCTCAACGAACTGGTCAGGGAAATGATCGCCTTAGTCGATCAGAAAACCCGCTACGCCAACGTCCAGATAGAAACGCAGTTGGATCCCGATCTGCCGCTGTACTGGGCATCGGCCACGGAATTACAGCAGGTCCTGCTCAACCTGCTCAACAACGGTGTCGATGCAATGAACTCGTCCGGAGGGGTCATCAATGTCTCCTCCCAGGTCAGCGACGGCCAGATTGTTCTCAAAGTGGCCGACAACGGCATCGGTATCGCCGAAGCCAACCTTGCGCGCATTTTCGATCCGTTCTACACCACCAAACCGGTGGGACAAGGGACAGGGCTCGGTTTGTCGATCTGCTACGGCATTATCAAAAAACTGGGGGGAAACATCCAGGCGCAAAGCGCCAAAGGCAAGGGTACGACCTTCAGTATCTTCCTGCCGATATCAAGCGAAATTCCCGGAAGCGGTGATTCTGACCGTCGCTAATTTGATGTTGACAAGAAAACTGTCGTTTAAAGGATAAAGGAGGAATAGACATGACTTACAAAAGCACAACTTTAGTTCCGCCGTCCGTTCTGCTGGTAGATGATGAAGCGTCCTTTTTGGAAACGCTTTCCAAGCGCATTGCCAAGAGAGGGCTGAAGGTGTCCACCAACCTGAGTGGGCCGGATGCACTGGAAACGCTCGAGTCGGGCGGGGCTTCGAGTTTTGATGTGATCATTCTCGATGTCAAGATGCCCGGCATGGATGGCCTTGAAACTCTGGCGGCGATCAAACTGAAGCACCCCAACGTGGAGGTGATCATGCTGACAGGCCATGCCACCGTGGAGAGCGCCATCGAGGGGATGAAAGCCGGGGCTTTCGACTATTTGATGAAACCCTGCGACATCGAATTGCTGCTGGCGAAAATCGACCGTGCCGTCATAAAAAAGCGCGAGCATGAGGAAAAGATACTCCAGGCCAAGGCCCAGATGATCGCCTTGAAAAAGGGTTATTAGGAAGAGAAGACAAGACATGGCAAACGGGAAAGGCAAGATTCGACTGCTTCTGGTGGACGACGAAACCGGATACCTCGAGGTGCTGTCAAAGCGTCTCGGAAAGAGGAATCTCGACGTCACTACCGCCGGCACGGGGCAGCAGGCCATCCAGCTTTTGCGCCGCAGCGATTTCGACGTGGCCGTGGTTGATCTGAAAATGACGGACATGGACGGAATCGAGGTCCTCAGTATCTTCAAAAAAATGGACCCCGATCTGGCGGTCATTATCTTGACGGGGCACGGATCGGAACAGGCGGCCCGGGAAGGGATCGAAAAAGGTGCCTTCGACTACCTGACCAAGCCCTGTGACCTGGAAAGTCTGCTGGACATCATTCGCGCGGCCTGCGCGCGTTGCGTGAAACCGGAACCGCCTGTCAAATCATAGGGAGAGGGTATGATTCTGAAAAACAAGTTGGTACAGTTAACCATTGCACTGGGTCTCGGATTGCTCGTTATGCTCCTCCCACGACCGGAAGGAACCAAGTTCGAGATCATCGGTGATCCGGAAAGAAAAATTTTAAACCAGGTCGGGGGTGAATTTACCATCGACGACAATGGCGGTCAGAAATCCAAAGGGTATGTCATTAGGGCTCTCAACCCCGGGCAATCTCGGGCAACGGCCAAGTATCTCGAAGATGAGGCCGCCCGTTTAGATTTGACCGATGTCCGGGTGGCCTACGTCGACGGCCTGTCTCCCACGGCCAAGCGGTTCCTGGCGACCCTGGCCTTTTTGCTCTTTTTGTTCATGTTCGAGCCGATTCCATTGGAGATAACCGCCATCTGCATCGGCGTGCTGCTGATCCTGACCGGGGTGACCGATGTCAAAGGGGCCTGGGCGCCTTACATGCATCCGGTGGTGGTATTTATCATGTGCTGCCTTGTTTACGCCATCGCGCTGGAAAAAGCGGGCCTGACCCAGCGCCTGGGACAGGCCATCGCGCGCAAAGCCGGCGACAGCGTGATCCGGTTCACTTTTTTACTGTCCGTGGGGCTCGGCTACGCTTCGGGTCTGTTCCACGATGCGGCGGCGGCGGCCATCGGTATAGCCACCATGCTGCCCCTGATGCGGGCAGCGGGAATAAAGCCATACACCAAAACATCCAAATTCATGATGCTGTCGGTCGCTTTCGCCTGCTCGGCCGGCGGCATGATCACCCTGGTCGGCGGCGGGCGGAACATGGTTGCCGCGGCGTTTCTGAAAGAGTTCACCGGCATGGAGCTCACCTTTTTCGACTGGATGAAGTTCGCCGCCCCGGCCGGACTAATTACCGTTCCGCTGGCCGTGGTTATATTGTACTTTGTCTACCGGCCCGACCGCAGCTTCAAACTGCCCCGGTTCGACGAAAAAATGGGTCCGTGGACGGTACTGGAGAAAAAGACCACCGCAATCTTGCTTTTTGCTTTCGGGATGTGGCTCACTAAGGGGGTCCACGGTCTCGACTACTCCATTCCGGGCATTCTGGCCATTGCGGCCTTGGTGATCGCCGGCGTCCTCGAATGGGAGGACATCCACAAGCACTTGGAATGGGGGACGGTGCTGTTTATTTTCGGAGGCGGTATCTCCCTCGGGTTGGGGATGGACGCCTCCGGTGCGGCGCGTTATTTTGCCAACCTTTTTTTCCCCTTGTTCAAGGGGAGCGGCTGGCTGATCATGTTCATCGGGGTGGCCGTTTTCGGGGCGATTGTCACCAACGCCATGGCCAACGTGGCGGCAGCGGCCCTGATTCTGCCGATCGTGATTCCCCTGGCCCAACTGGAAGGGGTCGATCCGCGGGTGCTGGCACTCTGCCTGGGCATGGCCACGTCCTTCGCCATGCTGCTGGTCATCGGTTGTCCGCCCAATGCCATCGCCTATTCCTATCGCCAGTTCAAGGCCTCCGATCTAACCAAGGCGGGGCTGGTGGCAACCCCGGTTTTATTAACCGCCCTGGTGCTGGTTTGCGGCATCTGGTGGAAAGTGCTGGGACTGGTATAGGAGGAAACGATGTGGCGCGGTGAGAGAAGAACCCGGATTTTAATCGTCGACGACGAGAGCGGTTTTCGGGAAACCCTGGCCCGGCGTTTGGAGAAAAGGGGTGCCGTGGTGAATCAGGCTGCCGGTGGAGAGGAGGCATTGGCCTCCCTGACACGGGAACCGGTCGATGTGGTTCTTCTGGACGTCAGGATGCCGGGAATGGACGGACTGACGGTTTTAGCGCACATCCGGCAGGAGCACCCCGACACCGAGGTCATTCTGATTACCGGAAATGTCAACACCCAGGAGGGTGTCGCCGGCATCAAAGCCGGGGCATTCGATTATCTGACCAAACCGATAGAGATCGAACACCTGGTCAGCAAAATCAGGCAGGCCTTCGACAAACTCATCCGGGCCCAGGAACAGGCCCGGGAGGCCCGCTTCAGGGTCAGGATGGAGCAACAGCTTGCCGCTGCCGACAGGCTGGCGGCTTTGGGGACTCTTTCGGCCGGAACGGCCCATGAGATCAACAACCCACTGGCGATCATCAACGATGCCGCCGGTTGGCTCAAAAGCCGGGTCACCAAGGATGCAACCATCAGGGAAGAGACGCGCAAAGATATCGAGTTGGCCCTGGGTAAAATCGATTCGAGTGTCAAGCGGGCCCGGCGGATTACCCATCAGTTGCTGAGCTTTTCCCGCCAGGCCGACGCTATGATCAAAGAGTTCAACCTCTCTGAGCTGGCCGTCGAGGTGGTCGATTTAACCCGCAAGATCGCTTCGGACAACCAAGCCGAAGTGACGGCGGCTTGTGAGGTGAAAGACATGCGGCTCTGGAGCGACCCTTATCAGTTGCGCCAGGTGCTGATCAACCTGGTGACCAATGGGTTGCAGGCCGTTGGCCCCGGTGGTGTCGTCGACCTGGTGATTACCGGTGACGAAAAAGACGCGATAGCCGTCGTCAAGGACAACGGACCGGGTATCCCTTCCGAAAACCTCGAAAGAATATTCGAGCCGTTTTTTACGACCAAACCACCAGGAGAGGGGACGGGGCTGGGCCTTTCGGTCTCCAGGGGTATCATTGAAAAACTGGGTGGGCGGATCGAGGTCGAAAGCAAGCTGGGTACAGGGACCACATTCAAGGTCATTCTGCCGAGGAAACCGATCCAATCCGTTAATGAACATGCTGCCAATATAGCTGACAGGGAGAGAATTATATGATCAAATTGCCGATAAACATCCTCATTGTCGATGACGAGCGGGATTTCGTCGAGGTCCTCTCATTGCGACTGACCGATGCCGGTCACCGGATCCGGACGGCTTACAGCGGGCAGGAAGCGCTGGCTGTCCTGGCCGAAACCGAACCCGATGCCCTGCCGGATATCGATGTCATCATTCTCGACATAAAAATGCCGGGCATGGACGGCATCGAAACCCTCAAGCAGATCAAGGCCCGCTATCCCGTTCTCGAGGTCATTCTGCTGACCGGCCACGGGGCGGTCGATACGGCGGTGAAGGGCTTGAAGTCGGGAGCCTTCGACTATCTGCTGAAACCGGCTGATTTCGACGAACTGACTGTCAAACTGGAAGCTGCCCGCAAACGGAGGGATGCCCAGGCCGCGCGTATTCGTGAGGCCGAGGCCCGGGCGCTTATGCGGCGCAGCGGAGGGATGCTGACGCACGATTGAAGCATCGGATGCAAAGATGGTGAGCCCTCGCTTCGGCTGAAACCAGGAGATGATCCCTTTTGCGGTTCGCTTTCGCGGGATTAAACGATATGCCGACTTTATCCGTATTTCAGCACTTTCGTTTCCAAGACATTCTGGATATTATATTTCTGTCGTTTGTCGCCTATCATCTCTATATATGGTTTTATGAAACCAAGGCCTTCAAGGCTCTCGTAGGGTTGCTCGGCCTCGGGATCATCTACAGTGTGGCGCAATCCTGGGGCCTGTTTCTCACCACCTGGGTCTTTCAAATCCTCTGGCAGGTTCTCATCATCCTCCTGATTATACTTTTTCAGCCTGAAATCCGCCAGGTCCTCGAAAAGGTGAACCCCTTCTACGCGTTGGGGTGGCGAAAGACTGTCGGACATGTCCCTTGGATTAAAAGCTTTTCCAAAACCATATTCGACATGGCAGCGCAGAAAGTCGGCGCCCTGATTCTTTTCGAACGTAAAGACCGGTTGCAGGAATTTGTGACGGGCGGAATTCCCTTTGAAGCCGAGCCGGCACGGGAAATCGTTGTCAGCATCTTCCAAAAGGATTCGCCCCTGCACGATGGGGCCGTTTTGATGCACAACGGCAGGATTTTCATGGCGGCCAGTTTTTTGCCGCTGACTTTGCGGGAGGGGTTGTCCAAAGAATGGGGGACGCGGCACCGGTCAGCGATCGGTATTACCGAACGGTGTGATGCTTGGGCGCTTGTCGTGTCAGAGGAGCGCGGGCAGGTTTCGTTGGCTCGCGGGGGGGTGCTTGAACCCGTCGAGTCTCCTGAAATACTCGAGGCGAAACTCAAGGAGCTGTTGCCCCCCTCAACACCGGAATTGACCAGTAAACTCCAAAAATTAAGGCGGTTGTTGCTCAACCGATGGCGGATAAAATTGGCCACCCTTGCGGTTGTAAGCGTCTTGTGGTTCTCTTTCGCCGGACAACAGGACGTTGAGGTAACGCTCGAGATCCCACTTTCCACGCATAATCTATCCCCCCAATTGAGGGTTGACCCGGCGAATCAAAACGTAAAGGTCACGGCGCGCGGGTTGCGTAAGGACATCGGCATCCTGAGTCCCAAAAATGTGAGAATCAATCTGGATCTCACCCAAGTCGGCACCGGCAAGAAAAATTATTATCTCAATCGGCAGCAATTGTTATTACCCAACGATCGTATCGAGGTAACAAGAATAGAGCCCAGCAATATCACGCTGGAAATTTTGCCTAAGTTAGAACCAACCAATTGAAACAAAATCTATACCATTTCACCAGGGCTTTTTCCGTTTTTTCCCCAAATAGTAAATGCCGTGTTCCGCATTTTGTGCCCGGCTTGGTGGATGTGTTCGAATACAGATTGTTTTTGGATACCGCCAACCGAAGACCCTTTCCTCCTTGTCGAAGTTAACCTTCAATGTAAATATTTGGTTCTTTTTCTCCCACTAATCGGAAGTAGAACCAAATTTTTTTAACCGAAAATGTACCAACTCTTCATATCATCCCCCTAAGGATCGCCGTTAGCTTCATTTGTTGGAGCATTTATAATCGGTATATTTAGCTGTAGAGGCAATTGCGGAGGATTCTCCAGACATTTTGTGTCCACAGGTTTCCCTGCCTTCCAGATTGGTAAATATCACCCTTTCCCCGTTGACCGGACATCGGAACTCAAGCGATATTGCTGTGAGTTTAATTCCATCGGGGTTCTTGTTGCCTTTACCGTACAGCGGGTCACCCATGATCGGGTGGCCGATCATCTCGAAGTGCCGCCGCAATTGATGGCGGCGCCCGGTTATCAGTCTGATGTCTACGGTGCTGGTGCCGTCGGTGGGAGAATGGGCCGTTACGGTAAAATCGGTCAGCGCCGATTTCCCGTCCA
Source organism: uncultured delta proteobacterium (assembly GCA_963792945.1). GTDB lineage: Bacteria > Desulfobacterota > Desulfobacteria > Desulfobacterales > SG8-13 > JARFQH01. Next base: position 563,596 of record CAWBYM010000008.1, read on the forward strand.
GGGGGAAGTCGATTCTGCCCACGGTTTGCTTTCCGTTCGGAGCACCGAGAACCTCGGCCCGATACCTTTTGATTATCTGTCGGTTTTGAAAAAGAGTCGAGAGTTGTCGGGCGGTATCCCGTGAATGGGCCACTACGACAATACCCGGGACCTCGCGGTCCAACCGGTGTACGGGGTAAACCGGTCGGTACCGCGGGAAATTACGCTCAACGACCCGCAGCAGGGAGCAATGGTCGCCGAAATTACTCCCCTGGGTCATCATTTGCGCCGGTTTGAACCACACGCTGTAAAATTTTTTATCGCCAAGCAACTCCGCCGCCGGTGGTATCCTGGCGAGAATGCTTTCATCGTAGAACATCTCCAGCGTGTCTCCGGCAGCCAGCGCCGCAGTCGCACGGCGCAGGCGCAGGCGCTTGCCCCGGACTTTTCTCAGCCAGACAGCCCCCTTGATCATGGCCTGCTTGACTTTGGTTTTGGAGAGGCCGGTTTCAGCGGCGATAAGATCACTGGCGATCCGGATGTCAGCGGCGGCGACGGTTTTTTTAAAGACGACAGACGGCATGAGCTGAAGCCTTCATTGCCTCTTAGGTTAAATTCTCATAATTCATTCATCGGGAAGCGAGGATATGGGCGGCGATTTTCTTGTTCAACCGATCTTTGCACGATGGGAAGAGGGTTGCGCGACATCGCCGGGACTGCCGCGATTCCTCCACGAAGTAATTCAGCAGGTCGATATCTTCCGATATCTGCCGCCCGTTCTTGCGGGCAGCATCGATTCTGGCCAAGGCGGCCAGGATGCCGTACATGTAAAGGCTGAGGTCGGTTATGCGCCGAAGAAAAAATTCTCTGCGAAAGATCTTCTCGCCGTAAAGAAGCAGACCGGCATGGACGAGGAATTGTAGCCTTCGGGCATTGGCGCGGGCGATGCCAACGGCCCGATCCATATCCGCCTGATCGAAACGCAGCTGCCAGCGCAACGGCTTGAAAGCTTTTTTAATCAGGTGGACAGCGGATTTTAGTTGGTTGCCCGAGAGGCCCTGGATCTCTTTGGCCAGGCGGCGGATAACGAAAAGGGCCGGGTAGATGGAGTGTATTTCCGTGGTGCCCTCGAATATGGTCGTTACCCTGAAATCCCTCATCCGCAGTTCGTAAGGCATGGTCGCGAGATAACCAGCCCCCCCGGCGACCTGTAAGGCGTCATAGAGGGTGTTCCAGGCACGGGTGGTGCCGAAAAGCTTGGTGTGGGAGCTCTCGATGGCCACGACCGCCAAGGGGTCTGCGGCCAGCATGCTGGCCGTAAAGGCCGTCATGGCCGAAGCAATATAGCCGTTGACCCTGGTGTGTACCAGCATTTCCTGGATCAGTTCAAAGCGGTTGATCGGAACGTCGAACTGAGTTCGCGTGGCGGTTCTTTTTTTCATATCCTCCAGCGACTGGCTCATCATCCCCGCTGAACCGGCCCCGAGGGCCAGTCGACCATAATTGAGAATCGTCATCGCAATTTTGAACCCGTCGCCCGGTCGACCCAGAAGATTTTCTTTCGGGACTTTGACCTCATTGAACTGTATCGCCGCCGTCGAGCTGGCTTTCAGTCCCATTTTGGGCATATCCTTGCCGATTTTTATCCCCGCCCAGCCGGTTTCAACGATAAAGGCCCCCATGAACCCCGGCTCAGCCGGATCCATTTGAGCGAAAACCGTCAATCCACCGGCATAGTTGGCGTTGGTGATATAGGTCTTGCGACCGCTCAGGATGTAGTGACGCCCGTCCGGTGAAAGGGTGGCCGAGGCCTTGATATTTTGGGCATCCGACCCACGGTCTGGTTCGGTCAGGGCATATGAGAAAATCATATCGCCTGAAGCGGCTTGCGGCAGGTACTTCTTTTTCTGGGCATCGGTTCCGAAGAGGACGATCCCTTTTATGCCGATGGACAGGTGGGCGAGGGCCGTAAAACCGAGAGACATATTCTGGGAGACGATCTCCTCGACCACTTTGAGGTACTGCCACAGGTCAAGCCCGACACCGCCGAATTCAACGGGTATGTTCAGGCCGAAAAAGCCGATCTGCTTGAGGCGATCCATGGCATCCGGGGGGATGACGCCTTTTTCATCCAGGACTGCGGCCGGATATTCCTTCTGCATGTCGAGAAACTGATGGATCAGCGGCCGGTTTTTATCGTCCGCCTCGATGTCCCGGAAAATCCGCAGCTGATTTATGTCGAGTTGGCCGGAAAAGGCTTTCACCAGAAAACTTTCGTCGCGCATGTCTTTCTCCTGACGATCCGTTTGGGGTGATCGATGAGGATATCATAAGCCGGCGGGGTTCATTTGTAAACTTGGCGGCAATCTACCGCGACTTTTGACAAGGGTATTCATTAGTCTTTTTATACCGGGCAGGCAACATCAAAGAGGCGCCGGGTTTTGGGAGATCAGGGGCGGTGTGGTCCGAAGCGGATGTTTCTCGGCATAGGGGGGATTGCGAGGTTGGCCAACCAGTGCTATACAGAAACAAACGGAATGAATCCGGCGTTTGCGCGGTTCATCCGTTCCCATTCAATATCCAGAATCGCTCCGAGGAGGATAGATCAACTACATCAATCCGGGCGGCCGGTGGGGGCAGGCTGTTTCTGGCCAGGATCCCTGCTTCGGTTCTTTGATCGTCCATGAGGAGGACCCATGCCAAAGAAAAAAGTGGTGAAGTCGGAACCGGTGGGGAAAAAGATCAAACTGGCGAGAACCCAAAAGAAAATAACCTACGACCAGCTGGCTAACGAGACCGGTTTTGGTGTCGATTATTTGAAGAACATCGAGTCCGGCAAGGAAATTCCCCCGGTTGGTGCCCTGTTGCAGATATCCCGGGCGCTGGAACTCGACTCCGGCTTACTGTTGCGAGACCAGCAGGCCAACCTCAAAAGCCGCATCAAGGCCTTCGCCAAGCGGACCGAGAACTACGCCTACGCCACCTTGACACCAGGGGCCGAGAACAAGCACCTCAAGGCCTTCAAAGTCACCGTGGACCCTCTGCAGGATCATAAAGGCGTCGGCTATCAGCATGAGGGAGAGGAGTTTGTCTATGTGCTGGACGGACAGATGGAGATCGTCGTCGGCGATCACGTCAACACTCTGAAAACTGGCGATTCTTTACATTTCAATTCGGGCATACGGCACAAGATGCGCAATACCGGCAAGAAAAAATCGGAGTTGCTGGTCGTGATTTACGGACCCTGATAACGGCCGACTCCCATTGCGGATTAGATACCAAGATCGCAATGTCGGCGTAAGATGGATGGATACAAGCCACGCGGGAGGGTTACTCAATGTCGATACAGTTAACCGATGAGCAGCTGATGATTCAATCGATGGTCAGGGATTTTGCGCGCGAGGTCATCGCACCGACCGCCGGCGAGCGTGACAAAACCAAGGCGTTTCCGTCCGACAACCTGCGGCAGTTGGCGGAACTCGGATTCATGGGAATGATGGTTCCGCCCGAATACGGCGGATCCGGCGCCGACACCATCAGCTATGTTCTGGCCCTCTCAGAGGTGGCCTACGCGTGTGCGTCGACGGCGGTTGTCATGTCGGTGCACAATTCCATCGTCTGTGAGAGCATCCTGCGATACGGCAGCGAAGAGCAGAAGAAAGAATGGCTCACGCGCTTGGCCACCGGCGACATCCTCGGGGCCTTTGCACTGACCGAGCCCCAGGCCGGATCCGACCCCCTGCGGCAGAGCACCAAGGCCGTCCGTGACGGAGACAGCTACGTCCTGAACGGTACCAAACGTTTCATCACCACCGCCAGCAACGCCGGGATGGCCATTGTCACCGCGAAGACAGACGAGGCGGCCCGGCATCGAGGAATTACGGCCTTCATCGTACCGAAGGACACGCCCGGGCTTGCCATCGGCCAGCTGGAAGACAAAATGGGGCTGCGCGCATCGGATACGGCCGATATGATATTCGAAGACTGCCGAATACCGGCCGGGAACAGACTCGGCAAAGATGGGGAGGGATTCAAGATCGCCATGACGGGTCTCGACGGTGGCCGTATCGGGATTGCCGCCCAGTCGGTGGGTGTAGCCCAGGCTGCGTTGGATGCTTCGATCGAGTATGCGAAGCAGAGAGAGCAGTTCGGGCAGTCCATATCCAAGTTTCAAGGGCTGCGCTGGATCGTCGCCGACATGGCCACCGAGCTAGAGGCGGCGCGTCAATTGATGCTCTCTGCGGCGGCGATGAAAGACCGGGGCCTCAATTACACCCGGCAGGCATCGATGGCCAAGCTCTACGCTTCGGAAATGGTCAACCGCGTGACGGCCAGAGCCGTTCAGCTTCATGGCGGCTACGGGTTTATCAGAGAATATCTGGTCGAACGTCTCTACAGGGATGCCCGGGTCTTTACCATTTACGAGGGGACCTCCGAAATCCAGAGAGTGGTCATTTCCAATCACCTTTTCCAGGACAAGCGGACGCCCTGAGATCGAAATCGAATGCTTGGCGGAAATACTCTCCAGATTCGGTCAGCATCAACCATCTTCGCTGCAGCGCTACATCAGCAAACCCGATGCGTAGAAAATCGTCGGCGTATGGCCGAAGACGATCCTGCCAAGCGATAAGGTCCTCCGCTGGTCGGGCAGAATCCACAAGAATTCCATCCAACTCGGTCAACAGCCGGAGATCGGATATTTCCGGCAGTTGCGGCCCCTTCCACCAATAGACCTGCCTCTGCATGTCCCCGCTGAAGCACACCGATCGTTGAGGTGACACCAGGGTAAAGAGAACGGCTCGGTTTCCTGGCTTCGGAAACTGGAAGCGTTGCTCGAGATCAAGGAAGTGGGGCCGATCCAGCCGGACGGCATCGAGTAATCTTTTCGTGTTCGGCAAACGCTTGGGTCCGATGGAGATGACCTCCAAGGTCGTAAAGGGATTGGCTCGGGTAAGGATTTCGAGCGCCTTGGCCATGAAGGATTCATCCTGAAGGTTGGGGCCGAAAAAGATCTGGAAGGGGTGGGTCAGGCGGTCTGCAATCGCTTGAAGGGTATCGAGCGGGCGCGGTGCCATGAAGACAAGCTTGGATATGTATGCCGTACCTCCCAGTCGCACGCTGTGGACAGGGGGCGGTTCGTCGTCCGGACGACAGGTGTTGCGCCAGGCGATATCCAGATCGGGCATGGGATAGAGACAGACGTCGAAGCGTGTTTCAGCATAGTCGAAAGCCAGGAGCAGATCCTCGCGGGTGAATCCTGGGGAAGCGAGGATCGGGTAAGGTGGCTCCGGGGCGTACTGCAGGCCGAGAGCACCGCTTGCGGCCCTGAAATCGGTGCCGGGCAGAACAGCCAGGGGAAAGACCTGGACGTCTTCGTGCAAACCGCTGTCGGCGACAAAGTCGACGGACCGCCGGAAGCTGTCGAGATCGTCGCCCGGCAGACCGGCAATCAAATCGATCCCGGGGGTAATATGACGTTCTTTGAGCAGTGAAACGCCCGCCAGAAATCGTTTGAGGTCGGTTGGGCGGTTCATGAGACGCAAGGCATCGGGGTTGGTCGATTGTAACCCGACCTCGAACCAGGTAAAGCCCGCCGCGGCGAAACGGTCGGCCAGGTGAGCGTCCAGACGATCGGCCCTGATCTCGCTGATCAGGGAAAGCGCGCCGTCGTGATTGATGACCTGGATCTTCCGGAGCAGAGTCTTCAAACCGGGTCGGGCGTTGATGGTCGGATCGAGCAGATAGAGTTCGGGGATCCTGCGCTCGGCCGCCCATCCGACCGCGTCCAGAAGCAGGGATTCATCCTTGAATGCCAAGCGGTCGCGCGATTTATTGTAGTAGCAGTAACCGCAGTGAAATGGACATCCGCGCTGGGTTTCAAGCAGGACTAAATTTTCGATCTCAGGTTCCAGAAGTCCGGCGAGATAGGGACTGGGGGTGGATTTGAATACCGGACCGGCACTGCAGGAAGCGGACTTTTTTTTCCAGTACGCGGGCTGCGTCATCAGCCGGCGGAAGACCGTTTCACCCTCGCCGAACACGAGGAAGTCGACCGCTTCCGATGACACCAGGTTGTTGTCGGCGGTGACTTCAGGACCACCGACAACAATTTGGCACCGAGAAAATTTTTTAATGTTTTCGGCTAGATACAGAGATCGCCGCAGGTTCCAGCAATAAACTGAAAATCCAACGATATCCGGCTGCAACGCCTGGATCTGTCTTAGCAGAGCCCCATCGGCCAGATAGGAGACGATACTTTCCGGCAAAATCATCACTTCCGCGTCGGGAACGCCGGCCACCGCCTGTTTGAGGCAGGCGGCTCCCAACGGGATGTTGCCGGTCTGCCTGCCGTAGTTCAACTGAGGGATGGGAAGTTGCAGCAGAAGCGCGCGGGTCATGTTTAGCTATGCTTTGGGGTCACCTCGACCTGAGGTGGAATTAAATCGCTCAGCCGGAGGGTTTGCAGGACCGCCTGCTGTCGAAGCCGCCCGCGCCTTTGGCGATACCGCCGGCACGGAAGCAGCCGGCCGACATGAGCTTTTCGACATCGGAACAGTCACATTGTGGGCACGTCGGAGTGGGCTCCCTGAGTGACAGGGTCAGGTATTCAAAGCAGTGGCAGCATCCTCTGCACTGGTACTCATAAATCGGCATGGTTCTTCTCCGTTAGCCGTCTTGTCGACCAGACGGTTTTCAGCGCGATGGCAGATCTTCAGTCAAGGCTTCCATCGGACTGGAAGCCGAATTTCGGTTCGTTCCTCTCGGCCGGGTCTCGTTTTTTCATCGGCGTCCATCTTCTCTCGCCAGCGGAAGATCGCTTCCCAGATCTGGTAGTAGGCATCCCGCCGCAAGTCATCACCTTCAGAGACGACGGTCTTTTTTACGGAAGGATAATCCACCTGAAGGGCGCTGTCCGCAAGATAGGCCGACCAGGCCTGTTTGGCAATCCTGATCCGATACCGGTAACCGCCGCCGTCCCTGGAGTCGATCTGGCTGTCGTCGCAATAACCGCTTAGCTTTTTGGCCAAACGGCAAACATCCTCTTTGCACTGGGAGCGAACGGCGAGCTGGTCGCCGCGACAATCCTTGTCCCAGACGACGGAAAAAAATCCTTCCCGGGTAAATACCCACATGGTTGCGACTCCTTGCCGGCCACCGGGCCGCGATGCTCCAATCATCAACCGCGGATTCCAGTCTGAGGGGCATTCAATTGGGGTTGCCGGCTGCGGCTGACGCTGTCATGTCGTGACATCGGTCGATGTTTGGTTGAAAAATTATCTGTTTCAGCTTATGCTATATCACAAACCATCCTGCGAAAACAATTGGTGGTTCGAAACAGCAGGCAGTGCCGCCGATAGGAACGGGCGCTGTCCCACTCATCAGCCCTGCAGGGGCTTTTTTATTGAAAGGAAAACCTCATGATTTCAGCTAACCGCTGGTTTGCGGTAACGACTTTGTCGGCGATTTCCTTATTAATTGGTTTATTGCCGGCTGCAGCCCAGAAGACCTCGACCGATAATGTTGCCACCGTTAATGGTAAAGCCATTTCACGCACTGACCTCGACCGTGAGGTGAAGCTATGGACGGAGCGAATGGCCAGTCAGGGCCGTCAGCTGCCGCCGGCACAGGTGCCCACCGTCAGAAACGAAATATTGGAAAGCCTTATAAATCAAGAACTTCTCTACCAGGCCAGCAAAAAGGAAAAAATAAAGATCGATAAAAAGACCATCGATGAACGGTATGAATCCGTCAAGAAACGATTCAAGACCGAGGAGGAGTTCAAAGAGGCCATCGCCAAAATGGATGTCACTGAGGCGGTTATCCGAACGCAGCTTGAAAAGGGCCTGGCCATCGACGAATTGCTAAAAGCCAAGATCGTCAAAGACATCAAGGTGACCGAGGAGGAGACCCAAAAATACTACGACGAGAACCTGGATCAATTCAAGCAGGCCGAACAGGTGAAGGCCAGCCACATTCTGGTCAAGGTCGCGCCCGATGCCACCGACGAGCAAAAAGCCGAAGCCCGGAAGAAAATCGAGACGGTTCAGGGCAAACTGAAAAACGGTGACGATTTCGCCGCTGTGGCCAAAGAGTATTCAGAGGGACCGAGCAACAGCCGCGGGGGCGATCTGGGTTTCTTTCAGCGTGGGCAAATGGTTAAGCCGTTCGAGGACGCCGCTTTCTCGATGGACACCGATCAGGTCAGCGGTGTGGTGGAGACCCAGTTCGGTTATCATATTATCAAGGTTCACGAGAAAAAAACCGAGAGCACGGCTTCATACAGTGAAGTGAAAGAACAGCTTCAAGAGCATCTGAAACAGCAGAAAACACGCCAGGCGGTCGAAAATTACGTGGAAGAGCTGAGGAAAAAAGCCAAGATCGAAAAATTCTAATCGCCGATGTCCCGTCTGATCGAAAAGCCATCGAAGACACCGGTCGGTGCAACAGAAATGCCGCGGTATGTGGAACGCCGACTCCACCTGCACGCCGGTGAGATGGGACCGTTGCCCGTTAATCTGCGCGCCTCCACCCAGGCTTCAGCCGTTCTTTTCCTTCTCGGCCGCCGACCGTTCGGCGACGGCAAGGCTGAAACCTGCCTGATACTGAACAAGCGCTCCCCAAAAGTGCGGCAACCGGGGGATCTGTGTTGCCCCGGCGGGGGGATCATGCCCTGGCTGGATGTCTACCTGGCCCGCCTGCTCAGGCTCAAAGGGTCGCCGTTGTCCTATTGGGCCGACTGGAAGGCGTGGCGCAACCGGCGGACCGATGACGCCTTCAATCTGTCACTGCTGCTGGCAACCGGATTACGGGAGAGTTTCGAAGAAATGCGCCTTAACCCCTTGGGGGTCCGGTTTCTGGGGGCTTTGCCACCCCAAAGGCTGGTCATGTTTCATAGGAAGATTTATCCCTTTGCGTGCTGGGTCACCCGTCAAAGACGGTTTTATCCCAACTGGGAAGTGGATAAAATTGTCACCATACCTTTGAGCCGCCTGTTGAAACCGGACAATTATGCCCGCTACCGGCTCGAAATCGATCTGACGACCAAGCGTCACGGCTTTCGGTACCGCAAGGAAACAAAAGAATTCCCCTGTTTCCTGCATCGGCAGGGCGGCCACACTGAGAGACTCTGGGGCGCCACATTTCGGATCACGATGGTTTTCCTCAAATGGGTCTTCGGATTCGAGCCCCCGGAAATGGAAGACTTGCAAACCGTGGACGGCCGACTTGATCGCCACTACACGGAAGGCCATGTGTAGACGGGCTTTCTCTGCCGGCGAACGGGTGCCGGTCGACGACGGGTTGAATCCCCCTGCAGATGAGTTGTTTTCAAACCGGGTGCCATGCATCCCGCCAACGGCGGGATGACAACCACAACGGTTAACACCCTGGCATGCTTGTTTTACGGGTGATCGTTGACTCTGGGCTGAATGATCTTGCAGAATACCCGGCCACATACCCCAGCTTGAAATGAGCGGCTGTCGATGCCCCAAAATTTTACCGAAACTCCTGTCGAACCGGTGTGCGACCGCGCCAACGGATTCGAGACCGGAAAAATCATCGCCCTTTCCGTATGCCACTTCATCCATGATGCCTATTCCAGCTTTCTGGCGCCGCTACTGCCGTTGTTGATCGAGAAGCTATCCCTGAGCTTGACCCAGGCCGGCTTTCTTTCCACCGTCATGCAACTGCCGGCCCTGATGAATCCATACCTCGGCACTTTGGCCGACCGCTTCAGCGTCCGCTACTTTGTCATTCTGGCCCCCGGACTGACCGCAGTCAGCATGAGTCTCATCGGGCTGGCACCCAGCTATGGTGTTCTGCTGATTCTACTTTTGATAGCCGGGATCAGCGTGGCGATTTTCCACGTGCCGACCCCGGTGATGGTGGCCCGATTATCCGGTACCAAAAAGGGTCGCGGGATGAGCTTCTTCATGACCGGAGGGGAGTTGGCCCGTTCGCTGGGTCCGCTGGCGGCAGTCGGTGCGGTTTCACTGCTGGGTCTCGAAGGGTTCTATCCGGTCATGCTGGTGGGAGTCCTGGCGTCCTTATGGCTTTTTCTAAGATTTCGAGAGATTCCCGTTCGGACCGATTCCGGTCAATCGACTTCGGTGATCGGGACCTGGCGGGAGATGAGACACCTTCTAAAACCACTGTCTGCCATACTCGTTTTTCGCGGCTTCATGCACGCCTCTATCACCGCCTTTTTACCGACATACATTAATCTTGAAACCGGAAATCTCTGGTTGGCCGGAATGGGGCTAACGGTTTTTGAGGCTGCCGGAGTTGTCGGGGTTCTTACTGCTGGATCGTTGAGTGATCGATTCGGGCGGCGGCGGATTCTGCTGATGTCTCTGCTGGGGGCGCCGTTCAGCCTGTTCCTGTTTATCGCTGTCGGCGGTTGGTTCGGTTTTCTCGCCCTGATACTGGTCGGCTTCAGCCTGCTTTCCACGACGCCCGTTATGCTGGCCCTTGTGCAGGAGCATGCCGGCAGCAGTCCCTCGGCCGCCAACGGATTTTTCATCATGATCTCTTTTATGGCTCGTTCGGCCGTGGTTGTCGTGGTCGGGCTCATCGCCGACCAGATCGGGCTGCGCGCCACCTATTTCCTGAGTGCCGTGCTGGGCCTGGTGGGCATTCCGTTCGTACTCAAGCTGCCGCGTGGATAAAAGGATTCTGGGGAACTTTTCCGCGGGGGGAGAAGGAGACTATGCCGGCCATATGTATTCGGACAGCGCACGGTTTCGCTGCCGGTCAACCCTTCAATGACAGAAATGGATTTGAGATGCAAACCCGCCAAGGTCCCAAGCCTCTGTGCCGGAAAAAAGCGCTGTTGTCTTTTAATTCCAAATATGTCAGCTATCGTTTGCAGTTTCGCGCGTCACGTTGAGGTCTTGATGGAGCCGGTCGGCCATGCGGTCGACTTCGGAATCAGAGTCGGCCGGGTGGCCGACTGGCCCATCTGGGCTGGAATTCGATGGGGGGAAGGAGGCGTCTATGTCCAAAGAGAAAGTCAGGCGGCTAAACGGGGTCATTGCATCTGTTTTTTACCACACCGGATACATTTCCAAAGAAGACGCCAAGGACATCAGCGGTCTGGAAGACAGCGAGTTCGAAAAAATCCATGCGCAGGCGGCCATTATAAGCCGTCAGATCATCGAGGCCAAAGGGAACAAGGTGGACGCTTTTATCATGCATATCGCCAGGGAAATCGATGAGGTCACGGCGCAAGCCGGCGGCAAGCTTTTCAAATAGGGCAACCGGTTATTGGATGACGGCCGTTGACAGCCCATACCGTCAAAATTGGCCAGCCCACAAAAGGTAGGTTTTTGTCGATTATGGGAGCGTCTTTTTTTTGCGCTTCCCGGATCTCGGCCAAGATGCCGCGATGGCTTTGGCCGGAATCAGACCGGTGGCGCTGGCCGAGACGATGTTGCCGGCGACGCCGGGACCGTCGCCGGCAACGTACATGCCGTCGATCATCGTTTCCAGTTCGCCCGTCGTTTCGATCTGGGTAGCGAAGAATTTGATTTCCGGTGCATAGAGAAGGGTTTCATCGTTGGAGACGCCCGGTATGACGAGATTGAGTTTTTCGAGGCCCTCGATAATGTTGGTCAGAATTCTCTCCGGCAGGGCCATGGCGATGTCACCGCAAACGACATCGGTCAGGCTCGGTTCGATATAGCCTTTTCTGATTCGGTTCCAGGTGCTGCGCCGGCCGCGCTTGAGGTCGCCGAAACGCTGCAGGATCGGCTTGCCGCCGCCGATGAGCGATGCCAGGCCGCCGATCGACTCGCCGTAGGCGTGATTGTCGGTCACCGGCTCGGTGAGAACCACCTTCGACAGGAAGGCGAAGTTGGTGTTTTCGGATTTATTATGGCGGTATGCGTGGCCGTTGACGCAGACGAAGCGGCTGTAGTTCTCTTGGGTGACGAATCCGCCTGTGTTGGTGCAAAAGGTACGGGTTTGGTCGTCATATTTACTGGTTTGGATAAAGAAGGTCGGGTCGTAAATGACGCTGCAAAGATCCTGCATGATGTCGTTGTGCACCTCCACCCGCACGCCGACTTCGATACCACGTTGTTTCAGATTGAGGCCGTATTTCTGTGCCAGGCCGCCGACCCAGTTGGCGCCAACCCGGCCGGGTGCCAGGATGACCTTGGCGGCCCTGTATTCCTTGCGGTTGGTGACGACGCCGGCCACGCGCTGATTGTCAAGGAGGATGTCCTTGACTTCTTCCGATGTGTGCATAGCCACTTTTTTGGATATGATATAGTCCCGCATGGTGGCGATATGTTCCGGCAGGCAGTCGCTTCCCAGATGTTTCTGCCTGATGATCAGCAGGTCGATACCATGCATCTTGGCTCTTTTGCGAATAGTGCGGGCCTCTTCCATGTCTGTGGGGTACACGGGCCCGTCCATGCCGAAACGGTTGAAAACCGATTCGGTCTCCTTGATCAGCGATTCGGCCTGCAAGCGCGGCATGAACTGGGTTAGATCGGTTTTCCCCAGCTTGTGGATGTAATTGAGCTTGCCGTCCGAAAACAGACCGGCCCCGCCGATTCCCGAAAGGATGTTGCATGGAGAGCAGTTGAGGCATTTATGGTTGTCGGCCATCGGGCATTTGCGTTTCAGCGCGTCTTTGCCTCTTTCGATCAGCAGGATATTCAAATCCGTATGTTCGCAGAGGTAATAGGCGGCAAACAGACCGGCCGGGCCGCCGCCGACGACAATGACATCAAACTGCCGATCGGAATTGGTGGGTTTTGCTCGTCGGGGCATGCCATCCTCCCTTCGGCCGGGCCTTGCGCCCGCTCGTTTGTTCATAGCAGACATCAATATAGCATCTGCGAGGTTCGGCCGACAAGGATGAAAGCGGACCCGAATACGCTACGGGCTTGTGAACCGCCGTGGCCGGTCTTACCTTAGCCAAAACCAGAAGCACAACCGAAGAACCTGCGGGGGGAAGCGGAGCGATATGACCAACGGAGACTATTACAAGGCATTGGGTGTAGAAAAAGATGCCCCTGCTCGCCAAATCAGGGAGGCGTACCGCAAGCTGGCTTACCAGTATCACCCGGACCGCAATCCGGACAATGCCGATGCGGGGGAAATGATGAAGCGGCTTAACGAGGCCTATACCGTTCTGTCGAATCCGGAGAAACGTCAGGAATACGATTCACTGCGAAACCGTTACGGCGATGCCGCGTACAACCGCTTCAGGCAATCCTACACCGATCAGGAGGTGTTCAGGAACCCGGACATCCATCGGGTCTTTGAAGAAATGGCCCGGTCCTTCGGATTCAGGGGTGTCGACGAGGTTTTTCGTGATTTTTACGGTCCGGGATATCGGGGCTTTTCCTTCACGCGCCCCGGGTTTTTTGCCAAGGGTTTCGTCTTTACAGGCACCGGTCCGATTAAATCCCCATACGATCTCAAGCTCCCGCATACCGGACCCCTGGGTAAGCTCGCCCGGGTGGTCCTTAACAATTTCGGAGCCGGTGCTGCATCCGAAAAAGGGGGGGATGTCAACGATACCATACGCATCGACCCGCAACTGGCACTCACCGGTGGGCCTTACGCCTATTTCCTGCGGGAAAAATCAAAGAAACTGGTGGTAAAAATACCCGCTGGCGTTCGCAATGGACAGAGGATCCGCCTGACCGGCATGGGACACACCGCGCATGACGGCGGCCAAAGCGGGGATCTCTATCTTAAAGTGCACATTCGGCGGCCGATACTGGACATCGTCAAAGAAAAAATTTCACGCCTTGTTTCACCTGCGGGACGACCAAAGTGATGTTCTGGCCTCCAAAAGATCCCTATCCCGGGCGGGTCCCAAGCCGCCTTGGAGGGGGGCGATGCTCTGCCGCACGCTACCGTATGCACTGATACGCCGGACACGGAACCGGACCCCGACCGAAAATCGGGGAGGTGATTCCGAGACCCTTTGCCTATGCGATTGCAGGTCAACAATCTGTCTCTCAAATACCCCGGCGCTCCGAATTACGTTTTCAAAGGCCTGAACTTTGAATTGAAGTCGCCGGGATTCCATTCCATCTTCGGCCCTTCGGGGGTCGGCAAAACATCCCTGGCCAAAATTCTTGCCGGGGACCTGCCGGCTCATAACGGGCAGATAACCTCCCAGGGCGGATTGACAACGGTGCTCTATTCTTACAACCTGGAGCGTTTGCCCGACTGGTCCAGTGTGGGAAGGCACCTTGTAAGAATCACCCCGCCGGATCGCCAGGACCGCAGAGAAGAACTGCTCAGTGTATTCGGCCTCGAAGAGTGCACTCACCAGCGATTTGCCCAACTTTCCCTGGGACAGCGAAACCGGGTCAATTTGCTGCGCTATCTCCTGCAGGATTTCGATCTGCTGATCATGGACGAGAGCCTTGCCAACGTCGACGAGGTCACTCGGGAGAATATTCTCCTGAAGGTTAAGGCCATGTTTCCGAATACGCACTTTCTCTATATTTCCCACAACGTGGTCGAAGTCGCGAAATTCTGTGGGCAAATAGTGGTGTTGAGGGGGGCCGGACGGCAACCCCAGGTCACAGTCGTACAGGGACAGGATGCCCGGGTCGGCCGAGAGATCGACCCGGGGAGATTGGACCGGACCATGCTGGAGATCGTCAATGCTTCTTCATAGGCGGATAGTCCAATTTCTGATCATCTATTGTGCGGCGATGGCTCTGTTGCTCCTGATCAAATACGGTCTCAAACTGTCGGATTATGTGATACCCGGTCCGATCGATATCCTGCACACCGCCGGCGCGCAATACCGACGCTATTTTTCCGATGTAATGAACACTCTGGTGGTGGCGGTTGCCGGTCAAATCATTTCCATCTGTCTGGCCTTTTTGATCGGGATCACCGGTCGGCAAGCCACCTGGCTCGGATCGATTATCAAAGTTGCGGCTTACAACGTCCAGGCCTATCCGATCGTCGCCATCGCGCCGATCCTTTTCATCCTCCTGGGCGACGGACTCCTGACACGCCTTTTGATCGCCGCCATGATATGTTATTTTCCGCTGTTGCTGTCCGTTATCGGCATCATGTCGGAGCCTGTCACCGATATCGAGCATTTTTACCGGGTGACCGGCCGGATGCGGTGGCAGTTGGAAATCAAGATCCGGGCTTTCGAAAACCTGGGGAAATTGACCACGGTGATTGCCGGAAGTGCCACCCTTGCCATGGCCGGTACCATCGTGGCCGAGTTCATCGCCGCCAATGCCGGAATCGGCTACAGTATCCGGGTGGCGCTGTACCAGAGCGATCTGGCCAAAATCTTGGTGGCCCTCTTTCTGATCGGGATCACCCTATCGGTGTACCAGGGTGTATTGGAACTCTTCGGCGTCGTGGTCCGCAAGGCTTGGAGCGGGAATGAGGCTGTCCGCGCCTCACGGATCAAAGGCCCGGCCGGATATTGACGACGATTCTTTGGTTCAGCCCGTTTGCCGATGACCCTAATCGTGAGAGCTGCTGCTATGAGACGGAATCCATCCATGCCGGTTGCTGATATGAAATCATGGTCCACCGGTTGGTTGACGGTCCTGAGTCTGGCCGTCCTGATCGGATTCACCGGTGCCGGGGCCGTCGAGGCCGACGAGACCATCACCTACCGGCTGAAATGGCTCTTCAATACCAGCGTGGTGGGCGATCTTTATGCCGACGCTCACCGGTTTTTCTCGGCCGAGGGGTTGTCGGTTGTCGTCAAGGAAGGCGGGCCTGAACGGGATGCCATTCGGGAACTCGAGCTGGGACGGGCTCAGTTCGGCGTGGCGTCCGGCGACCAGGTGATCCGGGCTTTGTCCAAGGGGGCCGACATCGTGGTCATCGCCCAGTTGTTCCAGGTTAATCCCCTGCAGTGGATCTACAGGCCCGAGAGGGTCAAAATCGACAGCCTCGCCGATTTGAAAGGCCAAGTCCTGGGGGTCACTTACGGCGGCAACGATGAGACCATCCTGCGGACACTGCTGGCCAGAGGCGGACTGTCCGAAAACGATGTGACCTTGTTCAGCGTACGCTACGACTACACACCGTTTTATCAAAAAAAAGTCAATTTCTGGCCGGTATATCGCAATGCCCAGGCGGTCTTTCTCGGCAATAAACTGCGGGAAGCCGGCGAGGATTTCGCTTTCTTCAACCCGCTCGATTACGGTGTGCGTTTCGTGGCCAATTCCCTGGTGACCTCCAGGGCGATGCTCAATGACCACCCGGAGACGGTCCGGAGGTTTACCGTCACCCTGCTGCGGGCCTGGAAGGCTGCCCTCGACCCCAATAATAGGGAAAGGTCGATAGAGACTCTGCGCCGCTTCGACCGTGACTCTTCCATGGATACCCTCGAGCAGCAGCTGGAGATCACCCGGGGATTGGTACAGCCGGATCCGCTGACTTCCATCGGCCGCATCGATACCGCAGCCTGGATTCAGACCGAGCAAATCATGTTGGAGCAGAAACAGTTGCCTGCACGGGTTTTCGTGGAGCGAGCACTCAAGCCGTTTACGGAGAATTGAAGCAGAGGGATATGTGGTTGAAGAATTGATTTACACTCAGACTTTGGATAACCGTTTGGTCTTGAAGATTTACGACATTTCGCGCCGCATGGCGGCCGACCGCTGGGTGGTGTCGCTTGCGGCGCGCATTGATATACCCATCGACGAACTGGTTTTGTCGGAGGGCGGTGGTGCTGCACCGGGAAGGGACGATCTGATCGGGACCCTCGGCCCGAAGGTGACCTTCGAACAACGCTTCGATCGTAAATTCGTCGATGCGGGCGAGAAGGAGAAAGTGCTGCGCGACATGCAGGACGGCTTTTTGAAAGGCACCGCAACTTACCTGGCGCACCCCTGTTTTGCCAGGCGCTTTGCTCTGAAGAAATTTAGGCAAAAACGGGAGCGCCGGTTGTGGGATGGGTCGATGGACGATTGACCGACGGTTGATGCGCAACAGCGGCCGGGGCCGCACCCCTGAGCATCGCCGGTTAGACGTCAGTCGGCGTCCGTTTGCGGATATTGGAAGTAGGCGTCCGAATTGTTGAGAAGCTCGTCGATGCGGTATTTATAATAGCCGACTTGGCGGCGCTTGTTTTTTTGTGAGCCGAATTTTTCCAGTGGTGCCTGCTCCAGTGTATTGACGGCAAAGAGCAGGCGCTTTCTTTCGCGCTTGATCACATCTTGCCGGCTGACTCCGGTTTGCTCCAATTCTTGTTGCAAGGCGGCAATTATCGATTTCTCCCGCTGGACAAGGTACCCTTGTTCTTGAGGGAATAGATCCAGATTGATTCGAGTGGCATCGAGGTATTCTGCTTCGGGGTCCGTGCTGTCCCCCTCTGCCGCCGTCGCGCCGGGTGCGGAATCGGTCCGGGTCTCTGCGGCTGCCGGTGCCTCGGCCGGCACGGCTCGCGTTGATGAGGCGGAGGCCGACTCCGACGGGACTTCGTCTTCCTTTTGGTAACCTTCGATTATTTCCGAAGGTCCTGTGTTGCTGTAATGTTTGACGCCCTTCTCATCGGTCCAGACGTAAACGCTGTCCGAGAAGGCCGGAGTCTGCAGCAGTATGAGTATAGCCACCGCTGTCGTTGTGATCTGAAGCATCGATCCTCCTTGATCGGCTGATATTGGCCGTCGCCAGCTGCGCTCTGGGAACCTGTGATAGTATCGGAAATGTTACGGATATTTTAACACAAAACCGGCTGCGGCTCAAGATCGGCTGTTGCTTGCAGCAGAGGCGGGTCATCGGGAGGACGGTGCAAGAGGGTCAGCCGCCTTTGTTCTTTCGGCTGTGGTAGTCGATGATGAAATTCTTGACGACCTGGGTGACTTCTTCCCGAGGTCCGAGAAATTCGATTCCAGTCAAGTATTTTCCCGGGTTCACGTTGCGGGTGTGGGCGACGCGACCTTTGGTTTCGACGATGTTGTTTTGGAGATCGATGGACATGAGGAGGATGTAATCGGCCTCAATGGGGACACTTGTCTCCAGCAGGGTTCCCCCCTGGCTGATATCCACAGTGCGGCCCATACCCTCGGCGATCTGATGCCCGTCTTCGTCGAGGCAAACGTATGAAACGACATTGCTGGTGGTTACCCGCGGGCTTTTTCGTTTATCCTTGTCGGACATAAGCGTTATCGGCCGATGGCCATATCTCGTTTAGTAACTGGGTGACGGGGAAAACCGCATCGGTTCTGCAGTTCCTAAGCTTGATTTTCATTTATGTCAAGAGCCAATCTGAAAATCAGTAATATAAAGGCGTTACAAAAATGGAGCCAGCACCGGGGCGGTTTGCAATGAGGAGGATACAGAGATGAATGATGCCAATCTTTCTTCGCTCGTGCGCGATGCCGATCAAACCCGTGAGGCCTTGCCGTATCCGGCGCTCTGTGATGCCATCAGCTCGATTCTCAAGCTGCATCGCGCTGGCCGGGTCATCGCTCCCGAGCGCCTCGTCGTTTCCCTCGGGGGCTCGGGTGCGTTATTGCTGATGCCGGCCTCAGACGGACGCTATGCCATCACCAAACTCGTGACGGTCCACCCAACCAATCCGGGGACGGGCCTCCCGACAATTCAGGGCGAGGTCATCGTTTTCGAGGCAGGCACCGGCAGACGTTTGGGAATTCTGGATGGCGTCGCCGTGACCGCCAGACGAACGGCCGCCTTGAGTGCCCTGGCGGCCCGCACTTTAGCTCCTGACCCTTCGGGGGCGCTGCTCGTCATCGGTGCCGGCACCCAGGCCAGGTCCCATCTGGAAGCCTTCAGGGAAGTGCTGGCCGCCGAAAAAGTCTATATCCATTCGCGGTCCCGGAGACATGCGGAAATGTTGGCGGCGTATGCGGGCTCTCTTGGATACCAGGCCGAAGTGACCGACGATCCGGAACGGTATTTGAAAGAGGTGACCCTCATCGTCACGGCGACGAACAGTC
This sequence comes from uncultured delta proteobacterium, assembly GCA_963792945.1. Lineage (GTDB taxonomy): Bacteria > Desulfobacterota > Desulfobacteria > Desulfobacterales > SG8-13 > JARFQH01. The sequence continues at coordinate 582,498 of CAWBYM010000008.1, forward strand.
CGACGCCCGTGTTGGACGGGCGGGAATTGCGGCAGGATGCAATGGTCGCCGCCGTGGGGGCATTCACCCCGTCGATGGCTGAGCTGCCGGCCCGCCTGGTTCGGCGGTGCCGTCTTTACGTCGACACACTGGAAGGCGCCCGCGCCGAGGCCGGAGATTACATCCAGGCCGGGGTCGACTGGACGCAGGTTCAGACGCTCGCTGACGCTTTAGATCATCCAGTGTCGGGAAGTGGCCCGGTGATTTTCAAGAGCGTCGGGCATGCCGTTTTCGATCTGGCCGCGGCACGACTGGTGTTCACCTGAAACCGGTTTTCAGTGAGGATGAAGGCGGTGTTCTTTCTATCGGCGTCATCCGTCGCCAATCGACATTCACACACGAGCCCCTGTCAGCGGACCGATAACAGGTGGGTTCTCAAGCAGGCGCGTTTGTTGCTCAGTCCGAGTTTTTTACGGATGTTCAGGCGATGGACCTCGATTGTCTTGCAGGAAACGGTCATCAAATCGGCGATTTCTTTGGTCGTTCGGCCTTGTTTGACCAGATTGGCGATCTCCATTTCGGTGGCCGTCAGGTCGAGGTGGAGGGAAGCCAGTTTGTGTGAGAAGGGGGCGGTGATCGCATTCAGATTCTCCTCCAGTACCGCTAAATTGTCTAAAATTTTCCGATCCTTTGCACGCTCCCTGACTCTCTCCAGATACGGTATGACCGTGTCGTTGATATTGGCCAGCACGGTTTCTTCGAGACTTTTTCTGTCCTCCTCGCGCTTTTCGAGCAGGACCGTCAGTGCCGTATTGGCGTCTGCGAGGTTTTTTGATTTGGCCCTCAATGCTTCTTCGCTTGCTTTCAAACGATCTTCGGTCTTTTTACGTTCAGTAATGTCCCTGGCGATACCCATGAAACCGATTCGTTGGCCGTTCAGATCGCATTTCGGAGAGACCGATACCTCCGCGATCCCTTTGGATCCGTCCTTTCTGGTCAATTCCCAGTCAAAGGCTTTCATCGCCAATCGGGTCGTGTAGACGGTATTGAACACCTTGTACACCCGGTCGGCATTGAATTTGTCCATCATGTCGCGGTTGTTCTTGCCCACCAGTTCTTCGCGTGCATAACCGGTGATCCGGGCCAAGGCATTGTTGAAAAATGTGAAATTGCCGGCCAAGTCGACTTCGTAGTACCCGTCCTCGATGTTTTCAATGATCATACGGTACTTTTCCTCACTGTCCCGCAAAGCTTGCTCCATCAATTTGCGCTGGGTAACGTCGCGGGCGATGCCCATGAAGCCGATCGGTACGCCGGTGATCGATTTTTTCAGCGATATCGACACCTCGAGGACGCACCTGGAACCGTCTTTTCTAATCAATTCCCAGTCGAACGCTTTGGTTGCCAATCCGGTCTGATAGACTTTGTTGAACACCTGAAAGACCTGAGTGGTGTTGTATTTGTCCATCATGTCCCGGTTGCTCTTACCCATCAATTCCTCGCGGGAATAGCCGGTAATGCGCGCCATGGATGCGTTGAAGGAAGTGAAATTTCCCCTCAGGTCGACTTCGTAGTATCCGTCCTCGATGTTTTCGATGACGGCCCGATTTCTTTCTTCACTCGCAAATAAGGCCTCGATGGCCTGCTCGAATTTTTCGGCATCGTCCGTTCGTCCATCGCCATTCCAGCCGGTCGGTTTCTTTCCCATAACAGCCTCCCCTTCATCGGTGCAGAGTTGTCGACGGTTCAATTTTTTATGTTGCCTGGCGTGCCGGCTGAGAAAGCCGATTTTCCCTTTGCCCGCTCGGATTTATTCCATCCCCACAATGGTTTCATATCCGGGTATCGTGCCGGTTTGAGCAGGTAAGAGATCTCGAACCACCCGAAAAAATAATGACCATACGACACGTGGAAGTGTCGCCATTCTGACGGAAAAACAACGACTGGGAAATTCGGTCTAAGATCGGCCGACGAACCCATTTAACGGCTTTTCAGCAGGAGGCGCTTGGCGGGAACGCGACTGCCGGATACCATCGCTACGGTAATGAATGCTTTTCGGCGGTGCGTGTTACAGAAAAAAGCTTTTAGGTGTAGGACTCACAAATTCCTATAGAGGGCGGGAGGGCATGTCAACAAAAAAATGACGACAGCCCATTCATGATCTCTCCCGAGTGATGGTTCAACATTTAAAGGGGTAAAAATGATAATAACAGTACCCACCAGGATCACTGTACAGATTTTCCGATTCGGCCATGCAGGAGCCGATGGTGTTTTTGGATACGTCCGCATAGTCGGGCCGTTTTTCTTCTTCTTTCTTACATGGCAGGCAGATCGCCTGGTGGTCGTACACCGATAGAATCCGCTGATCCTCTTTGCTCAGGGTTTTGCTGCAGCGCGGGCAGGCTATGGCGCACTGGAGGTTTTTTTCCCAATGGTCCGGCATTGTCTGGCCTCCTACGGGTTGAAACAGGATGGATGGCAAGCTCAGTTTACATATTGATATGGCATACTTCCGGCCAAAAGAAAACCACAAATACAGTTATTGCCTTGGCTCGGCGAGGGCGTTCCGTATGGCATGGGCCAGTTTCTCCATGACAACCGGTTTGAACAAAAAGGTTCTGATTCCGAGCTCCTTAGCCTGAACTTTTGTCATTTGGTTGCTGTAGCCGGTGCAAAGGATAACGGGCATATCCGGGCGGATTTCCATAACCGCTCGGGCCAATTTGTCCCCGGTCATGTTGGGCATGGTCATGTCGGTGATCATCAGATCGAAGCTATCCGGTTTCCGACGGAACAATTCCAGGGCTTCTACGCTGCTGGTACGGGCGACAACCTTGTAGCCCAGATTTTCCAGCATTTTTTGGCCCATTTCCACTAGCGGCAGTTCGTCATCCACGTACAATATCCGTTCGCTGCCGACAGGAAGCGGAACAGGGTCTTCTGATGCCGGGTGCCGCCTTCCCCGGATGGACGGCAGCAGAATGTCGAAAATCGCTCCGAGGCCCGGTTCGCTGCTGACCTTGATGCTGCCCCCGTAGTTTTTGACAATGCCTTGAACTACCGCGAGCCCGAGCCCGGTGCCTTCTCCATACGGTTTGGTCGTAAAATACGGATCGAACATCGCTTCCAAGATGTCATGCGGTATACCATGACCGGTGTCCCTGACGGTCAACCGCAGATAGGGTCCCGGCTTCAGGTCGACGGCACCATCGGTGGAGGGGTCCGGCAGGGTCGTGTTCTGTACCGAAACATGCAGGGTACCGCCGTTCTTTTGCATGGCGTGAGCGGCGTTGGTACTTAGATTCATGATTATTTGGTGAATGTGTGTCGGATCGGCCATAACATTGTCGAGGGTCGAGTCTATGTCTATCTTTATGTCGATGGTGGTCGGCAATGTCGATCGCAGCAGCTTGAGGGTTTCTTTGACTATCGGTTCGACCTGGATCGGTTTGCTTTCGTGCTCCGCGTAACGGCTGAAGGCCAGTATCTGTTTGACGAGGTCCCGGGCCCGCTTGCCGGCCCTGACCACTTCATTCAGATTGGCCTCGATTGTCGAACCGTGCTCAGAGTCTATGAGGCACAGTTCGGAATAGCCGATGATGGCCGAGAGGATGTTGTTGAAATCATGCGCAATGCCTCCGGCCAGGGTTCCGATGGCCTCCATTTTCTGAGATTGCCTGTATTGGTATTCGGCTCGCTGGCGTTCCTGTTCCAACTCTTTGATCCGGGTAATGTCGGTGGCGATCTGCAAGCGGACATAGCGGCCGTCCGGCCACTTGATAGCCCGGTCATGATTCAGATACCACCGGCCGTTCACCGGGTTCTTGCCTTCCCAGACGAGCAGTCCGGTCGGCCGTCCGGCGTCGTCCAGGAGTCGGCTGTTCGAGCATTGGGGGCACGGGCCGGTTTCATCACGGAAGACATGCCAGCATTGTTGACCCACCATGTCGCTGCCGAAGACTTCCCGCATGAACCGGTTCATGAAGAGAATATCGTAGGTTTCCATGTCAGCGACATAGATGGTGGCGTCAATTCCATCCAGGACCGACAGAAAGGTTTCATGGGCGTCCCTGAGAGCCCTTTCGGCGTAGGCGCGGTCCTTGAGTTCTTTTTCGAGTTTGGTGTACAGCCGGGCGTTGTCCAGGGCGATCGTCGCCAGATCCGCGAAGCGGGTCAGAACGGCGACCTCTTTGTCGCCGAAACGCAGCTCCTTATCGTAGGAAATCAGTCCGATGACACCGTCGATACGGTTTCCGAACTTCAACGGTATCCCTAAGTCGGCGTAAATGTCGTCGAAGCGTGCGTCAGGATGCCGGCCTTCCCATTGCCTGTAAGTGTCAATCACCAGTGGCCGACCGGTCTGCCAGACCTTGCCCGCCAGACCTTCCCCGGGATTCAATCGGAAGCCCACCATCGGTTTGAAGCGACCGGTTCCCACCCGGACGACCAGGTTTTCCTGCTCGGCATCCCACAGAAATATGAACCCGTCAGGGGTCCCGACCAGGCTGCCGGCACGGTCTACGATGTCCTTGAGCAGTTTTTCGGTATCGCGAAAACCGAGCAACCCCAGGGCCGTTTCGTGCAAGGCTTTCAGGTAGGCGTTCTGCTGCCGAAGGGTATTTTCGGCCTCTTTTTGGGGTGTTATGTTTCGGACGACACCCTGGACGATCCTGCGACCGCCGACCTCTATCAGGCTGGAGGAAACCTCGGCCGAAAACACCTCACCGCCTTGACTGCGGAAGTCTATTTCGAAAGTGACCTGACCATCCTCTTGTATGCGCTTGAATGCTTCCAGCGATATGTCGAGTGCGTCCACGGGATGAAGATCCTGCACCTTAAGTGACAACAGGGTTTGTTCATCATATTTAAACAGCGACAGGGCTTTTTGGTTGACGTCGAGGATGTTGCCTTCCAGGTCATGGATGAAAATGGCGTCATGCGAATGGTGAAAGAGCCTGCTGTATTTTTCTTCACTTTCACGAAGGGCTGCTGCCGATGGTTGTGTTTCCGTTATATCCGTTCCCGTCCGGGGGTGTGATCCTTGTCTATGACCGGCAACGTCGTCGTCAACTGTTGTCATTTCCCTATAGGTCTCCCGTGGTATGGCGTTAAATAAGCCGTCCGATCAAACGACTCCTGCGGGAACCCCCCGCTTCAACCTCATTATAACATATCTATTGTTAATGAAAATTTTGGATTTGAGATTCCAGAATTTGGATCGGCGGTATCCTTGAGAGTGTACCCTATTTATAGAAGAAACTATGGGATACAGCCTGTGGCGATAGGCCGCTGTGCTGCTGGCGCGAGGCCTTTGTGGAGGACACCACGGCGGAAAACAGGGCGTATGCCGATCTGATCACCCCCTGGGGAGATCGCAGCACGCCTTGCCTGGGAGACTCGTTTGGCCCATGAGGAAGAGGTCCACCTCCCGGGCGACCTCGCGGCCTTCGGATATGGCCCAGACGATCAGGGATTGACCCCGGCGGGCGTCACCGGCCGCGAAAACGGCCGGCCGGTTGGTCATGAGCCGGGCGTCGGTGGCGATATTCCCCCGGTCATCAAGTGCCAGATCGAGTTGTGCAAGGATCGAACCGGGTTCGGGTCCGGTAAACCCCAAGGCCAGCAGGACCAAATCGACCGGCCACTCGCGTCCGGAACCGCCGATTTGCCGCATCTCAGGCCGATCAGAGCCGGTATCGACAAATTCGACATCCACTGTCAGCACGGTGTCGACTCGGCCGTTGGTGCCGTGGAATGCCTGGCTCAGTATACCCCAGTGGCGCCGGCAGCCCTCTTCATGAGAACTGCTGGTGTGCAGCCGGTTCGGCCAGAACGGCCATGGTTGATTTTGCGGACGGCTTGACGTGGGCTTGGTGAGAAGCTCGAAATTGGTGACCGATAGGGCCCCCTGACGGTTGCAGGTGCCGATGCAGTCACTGCCGGTGTCTCCCCCGCCGATGACAATGACATGGCGTCCCCGGGCACTGATTCGTTCGGAGGGGGTCATCGTATCCCCGGCCACCAACCGGTTTTGCTGGATCAGGAAATCCATCGCAAAATGGATACCGTTCAGTTCGCGTCCCGGTATGGGGATGTCACGCGGCCGGGTGGCCCCGCAACAGAGGACCACGGCATCGAAAGCGTGCAAATCATCGACGCGGATAACCACACCGACGTGGCAGCCGGGTTTAAAGACGACACCTTCTTGGGACATCAGTGCCAGACGTCGGTCGAGGATATGTTTTTCCAGCTTGAAATCCGGAATTCCATAACGCAACAACCCGCCGATGCGGTTATCGCGTTCAAAGACGGTGACCGAGTGGCCGGCGCGGTTCAACTGTTGGGCGCAGGCGAGTCCGGCAGGACCGGAGCCGACAACGGCGACCTGTTTTCCGGTCCGGCTGGCCGGCGGCTCCGGCCGAATCCATCCCTGGTCGAATCCATGTTCGATGATTTCTTTTTCAATCTGCTCGATGGTCACCGGCGCCTCATTGATCGCCAGCACACAGGCTTCTTCACACGGCGCCGGGCAGAGTCGACCGGTAAATTCCGGAAAATTGTTGGTCAGGTGGAGCTGTTTGAGTGCATCGCGCCAACGCTCACGGTAGACGTATTCGTTCCAGTCCGGGATCAGGTTTCCCAAGGGGCAGCCCGCATGACAGGTGGGCACCCCGCAATCCATGCACCGTGCGGTCTGTGATTTCAGAGCCGTTCGGGGAAAAGGGGCGTAAATTTCTTTGAAATCTTTTAAACGATCGTCGACGGAGCGCTTGTCCGGCAACCGCCGTTCGAATTCCATGAATCCGGTAGGTTTTCCCATTTGGCCTTCTTTTTGAAATCGTAGGGCGGGTGGGACCGTTGATGGGGCCGATCAATTAGCCCCATTCCCAACCCGCTGACACTCGCTTTTGGCTTGTCTGTCATCCATTGTCCGCGGGAGACGGCCTTTGCTCATTTTGCAAGGCGCGCTTGTAGTCGACAGGCATAACCTTGATGAAACCGTCGAGGGCTTTCGGCCACTCGTCAAGGATGCGGCCGGCGCGGGTGCTGCCGGTGTATTGTTGGTGGTTTCCGATCAGAATCCGCAGCCATCGGTGGTCCTCTTCTTGGAGATCGTCCAGTTCAACCATTTCCAGATTGCAGCGCGCGGCGGCGAACTGACCGGTTTTATCGAAGACATAGGCGGTGCCGCCGCTCATACCGGCAGCGAAATTGCGGCCGGCAGGGCCCAAGACGACCACCCGGCCGCCTGTCATATACTCACAGCCGTGGTCTCCGACGCCTTCCACAACGGCATTGACACCGCTGTTTCGGACACAGAATCTTTCTCCGGCCGCACCGCGGATGTAGGCTTCACCGCTGGTGGCTCCGTAAAACGCGACGTTGCCGATGATGACGTTTTCTTCGGCGGCAAAGCGGCTGCCCTCGGGCGGGGATATAGTGAGCTTGGCCCCAGAAAGGCCTTTGCCGAAGTAGTCGTTGGCATCCCCACGGACATGCACGGTCAGGCCGGGGGCGCCGAAGGCGCAGAAGCTTTGACCGGCGCTGCCTGTGGCCCGGATGGTTATGGTGTCCGCCGCCAGACCCTCTTGCCCGTAACGACGCGAGATTTTGTAACTGAGCAAAGTGCCGACGGTGCGGTAGGTGTTCTTGAGCGGCAGGTCCAATTCTACGGGGAGCCGGTGTTCAAGGGCCGGCTGACATTTTTCGATCAGGGCGTTGTCTAAAGCCTTATCAAGGCCGTGATCCTGTTCCTCAATTCGGCAGGTGGCGGCGATGGCTTCAGGCAACTTCGGCTGGTAGAGAATTTTCGAGAAATCGAGACCTCGGGCCTTCCAGTGATCGATGGCCGCCGCCGATTTGAGCTTTTCGACCCGCCCGACCATTTCTTCTACGCGGCGGAAGCCGAGGCGGGCCATAATTTCCCTTAGATCCTCGGCTACGTATCGCATCAGGTTGATTAGATGTTCAGGTCTGCCGGCAAATTTTTTGCGCAGTTCAGGGTCCTGGGTGGCGATGCCGACCGGGCAGGTATTCAGATGGCAGACCCTCATCATGACGCAGCCCAACGCCACGAGGGCAATGGTGCCGAAACCGAACTCCTCGGCGCCGAGCAGGCCGGCGATGGCGACGTCGCGCGCTGTTTTCAGCTGGCCGTCGCATTCCAGAACCACCCGGCTGCGCAGACCGTTCATGACCAGGGTTTGTTGGGCCTCCGCCAGTCCCAATTCCCACGGCAGACCGGCGTGCCGGATCGAGCCTTGAGGTGATGCCCCGGTTCCGCCGGACTCGCCACTGATCAAAATCACGTCGGCTTTCCCCTTGGCCACGCCGGCCGCCACCGTTCCAACACCCACCTCCGAGACCAGCTTGACGTTGATGCGGGCCTGGGGGTTGGCGTTTTTGAGGTCATGGATCAGCTGCGCGAGGTCCTCTATAGAGTAGATATCGTGATGCGGCGGTGGTGAGATAAGGCCGACGTAGGGGGTGGAGTGTCTGGTCTTTGCGATCCAGGGGTAGACCTTGAAGCCGGGCAGCTGTCCCCCTTCGCCCGGTTTGGCACCCTGGGCCATTTTGATCTGCAGATCCGTGGCATTGGCCAGATAGGCTGCCGTGACACCGAAACGACCGGAAGCCACCTGTTTGATAGCGCTGTTGCGCCAGTCTCCATTGGCATCGGGCAGGTACCGGTCCGGGTCTTCCCCTCCCTCGCCGCTGTTGCTCTTGCCGCCGATACGGTTCATGGCTACCGCTAGCGTTTCGTGGGCTTCGCGGCTGATGGAGCCATAGGACATGGCGCCGGTTTTGAATCGCTTGACGATTTCCGTCCAGGGTTCGACTTTCTCCAATGGCAGCGGCGAGCCCTTTTCGACAAATTCGAACAGCCCCCGCAGCAGGCCTTCCCGCCGGTTTTGGTTGTCGACGAGTTCGGTAAATTCTTTCCATGCCGACCGGTCTTCCTGGCGGACGGCCTGCTGCAGCCGGGCGATGGTCAGGGGCGTGTATTGGTGCGATTCGCCGTTGCGACGCCATTTATATTTACCACCGAGTTCAAGGTTCCGCGACGAGGGAATGACCACGGCCGGGTAGGCCGCTCGGTGCCTCTCCCGGGCTTCCTGGGCGATCAGTTCGATATCGGCGCCGCCGATCCGGGAGGAGGTGCCTTTGAAGTAGCGGTCGATCACCGTTGAATCGAGACCGATGCACTCGAATATCTGAGCCCCCCGGTAGCTCTGCAGGGTCGAGATGCCCATTTTCGACATTACCTTCAAAATGCCTTTCTCGGCGGCCTTGATGTAGTTCGAGAAGGCGGTCGGTGTGTCGATGTCACCCAGGTGGCCTTTGGCCACCATATCGGCCAGTGTTTCGAAGGCCAGGTAGGGATGAACGGCAGCGGCGCCGTAGCCGATGAGACAGCAGAAATGATGGACTTCCCGGGTCTCGCCCGTGTCGATGATCAGTCCACAGCGATTTCGCAGGCCTTTGTCGATCAAGTGATGGTGGACGGCTGCAGTGGCTAGCAGAGCCGGGATCGGTGCCTGTTGCTCATCGACGCCTCTATCGGAGAGGATCAGCAAGCTCTTGCCCCGAGTCACGAGGGCCGCTGCATCGCGGCACAGTACCTCCAGCATCCGCGCAATCCCTTGGCTGCCCTCCTCAATCGGGAAAAGGGTCACCAGTGTCGCCGACCGCAGGTCAGGCTGGTCGATGGCCTGTAGCCGCTCAAATGCCGCGGTGGAGAGTATCGGTCCGTCCAACCTCAATTGGCGGCAGTGTTCGGGGGTTTCCAGGAACAGATTCCGCTCCGCACCGATGGTGGTCACGAGAGAGGTCACGAGTTTTTCACGGATGGCATCCAGCGGCGGATTGGTGACCTGGGCGAACAGCTGTTTGAAATAGTCGTAGAGAAGGCGGGATTTTTCTGACAGCACGGCCGGGGGGGTGTCGTCTCCCATGGAGCCGATCGGCTCCTTGGCGGACTCCGCCATGGGGGCGAGAACGATGCGCAGATCTTCTTCGGTGTAGCCGAAGGCCATCTGGCGGGTCAGCAAGGGCGTTGCGTCCGGTTTGATCTTTTCGAGCGGATCGGGCAGTCGGTCCAACGGTGTCAAATTTTGATTCAGCCATTGGCGGTAGGGTTTACGTCCGCAGATCTCATGCTTGATGTCATCGTCATCGACGATCCGGCCTTTGCCGATGTCGACCAGAAACATCCGTCCCGGAGTCAGACGGCCTTTGTAACGCACATTTTCCGGCGGGATATCCAGAACCCCGGTCTCCGAGGCCATAATCACCCGGTCGTCGTGCGTGATCGTGTAGCGAGACGGCCGCAATCCGTTGCGGTCCAGGACCGCGCCGACGACGGTGCCGTCCGAGAAAGCGATGGCGGCCGGGCCGTCCCAGGGTTCTATCAGACAGGCGTGGTACTCGTAGAAGGCCTTTTTCTCGTCACTCATGGTCCGGTGGTTTTGCCAGGCTTCCGGTATCAGCATCATGATGGCATGCGGCAGCGACCGGCCGGTGTGGTAGAGCAGTTCCACGGCATTGTCGAAGATGGCCGAGTCGCTGGCCCCGGGCGATGACACGGGAAACAGCTTGGCCAGGTCGTTTCCGAACAGTTCCGAGTCGAATAGGGCCTGCCGGGCATTCATCCAGTTGACGTTGCCTCGCAAGGTGTTGATTTCGCCGTTGTGGCAAATGAAGCGAAAAGGGTGGGCCAGGTCCCAGGTCGGAAAGGTGTTGGTGCTGTAACGCTGATGGACCAGGGTCAGCGCGCTGACCATCTCTACCCGGCTCAGGTCGGGAAAATAGGCGGTCATCTGGTCCGCCAGCAGCATCCCTTTGTACACCAGTGTGCGGCAGGAAAGACTGGCGACGTGAAACAGGGCGATTCGATCCGGGCTCACCTGCCGGGCGAAGGTTTCCATAACCTTGCGGATGACCAACAATTTGCGTTCAAAGCCGGGGGTGTCGGTGACTTGGGGGCCGCGCCCGATGAAGATCTGGTAAATGGCCGGTTCCTGGTTGCGGGCCAGGGGGCCCAAGACGGCACTGTCGACCGGGACCCTGCGCCACCCCAAAAAGACCTGTCCTTCTTCCCCGACGACGGCTTCGAAACGGCGCATGAGTGGTTTGCGCTGGTGGACATCCTGCGGCAGAAAGACCAGTCCGCAGGCATACCGCTCTTCGGCTGGCAGTCGAATGCCCTGTTCATTACAGCAGATCTTCAAAAACTCGTGCGGCATCTGGATCAGGATGCCTGCACCGTCACCGGTGGTTTCATCGCACCCGCAGGCCCCCCTGTGGGTCAGGTTTTCCAGAATCCGCAAGCCATCCCTGATCATGTCGTGGGACTTGCGGCCCTTGATATGGCAGATGAGACCGACCCCGCAGGCGTCGTGCTCGAAACGCGGATCATAGAGCCCCGTTTCAACGGGGCGTATGCCCGATGTGTCGTTCATCATGTATGTGAGTCCTCGCAGAGCCTATAGGGAACGGGAGCGGAAAAAGGGCCCAGCCCCCACTCGGTTCAATATTGTTCAATTTCCAGGTGTGCAACCGAAACAGGATATGGATGAGCAAATAAGGTGCCAGGATGTGCCTGCGGTTTTCTGTCCTTACAATATATTGATATAAAATAGAAAATGTTTTTTCTAAGCAATGATACTTTTAACGGTTGATTGAATGATCCGACAAAATTGTCTCTATGACCCCATAATTGTCGGGCTAGGGGCAATGTGATTGATCACCGGTGCCATCCTACAAGATCTGCTTGCATTTTTAGGGTCTCGAACGTATTCTAAATATTTTAACGATTCGCCCGATACTCTTGTCGGTATTCACGTCAATTTCGTGCCGAGGACCATCGAGGAGAAATCATGTCCATCCGTGTCGCCATTACCCATCGTACTGATTACCTGTATGATCGGCCGGTGAACCTGTCACCCCACGTCTTCCGTCTCCGGCCGGCGGTTCACAGCCGGACGCCCATCGCAGCCTATTCCTTGAAGATTGCACCTGAAAAACATTTCATCAATTGGCAGCAGGACCCCTTCGGCAATTTCCAGGCCCGGGTGGTTTTTCCCGAAAAGACACGCAAGCTGACGGTACTCGTCGATCTGGTGGCCGAGATGACGGTCATCAACCCTTTCGATTTCTTCGTTGAGGATGCCGCCGAATACATTCCTTTTACATACAGCGAGCGTCTTCACAAGGAGCTGTTGCCCTACCTCGAAACCGACGACGGCGGCCCCCTTCTCCAGGAATGGGTGGACGGTATCGACAAATCTCCTTCAAAGACCGTCGATTTCCTGGTCGAAATCAATCAACGGCTCTGGAAGGATGTTTCCTACGCTATCCGCATGGAACCGGGCGTTCAGACCTGCGAGGAGACATTGAAGAAAGCCCGGGGGTCCTGCCGCGACTCTGCCTGGCTTCTGGTTCAGATCCTTCGCCGCCTCGGCTTAGCGGCCCGGTTTGTTTCCGGATACCTCATTCAGCTGACGGCGGATATCAAATCACTGGACGGTCCGTCGGGCCCGGCAAACGATTTCACCGACCTGCATGCCTGGACCGAGGTGTTCATACCCGGCGCCGGTTGGCTGGGGTTGGACCCGACCTCGGGCCTGTTTGCCGGAGAAGGTCACATCCCTCTGGCCTGTTCTCCGCACCCGACCGGTGCGGCGCCGGTCACCGGAGCCACCGATCCGTGCGAGGTCGAGTTTCGCTTCAGCAACGAGGTCAGACGCATTCACGAGGATCCCCGTGTCACCAAGCCTTACAGCGAAAATGAATGGGCCGCCGTAGAGGCGCTTGGGCTGAAGGTGGACGAAGACCTGGCAGCCGGGGATGTGCGCCTTTCCATGGGCGGAGAACCGACCTTCGTTTCCATCGACGACATGGAGGGGGACGAGTGGAACACGGCGGCCGACGGCCCCAAGAAGCGGCTTCTGGCCGAGGACTTGGCCAAACGCCTCTTCAACGTCTTTGCTTCAGGAGGGCTGCTTCATCGCAGCCAGGGCAAATGGTATCCGGGCGAACCGCTGCCGCGCTGGCAGATCAACTGCCTCTGGCGCAGCGACGGGCGTCCGCTCTGGCGGGATCCGGCGTTTTTGGCAGATGTCCATACAAAGGGAAAGGCCGAAATAGAAGCCGCGGAGAGTTTCATCCGTCGGCTGGCGCAGCATTTGGGAATTCAAAACCACTACGTCCGGGCCGGTTTCGAAGATATCTTCTACCATTTATGGGAAGAGGGTAAGCTGCCCGTCAATCTGAACCCCCTAGAATCCGATTTGAAAGATCCGGTTGAAAGGCGACAATTGGTGCGCCTGCTGGACCGGGGCTTGGGGCAACCGACAGGTTTCGCTCTGCCGTTGAGACCGCATCCGGCAGGCAAGGGTTGGCAGAGCAGCCTTTGGGAGTTTCGAAGGGAGCAGATGTTTTTGGTGCCCGGAGCCTCGCCGATGGGATTGCGTCTGCCCCTCGACGCTCTTCCTTGGGAGGCGCCCGAGAAGCGGGAGCTTGAAGAAGAGGCGTCACCCCTGGCAACAAAGCCTCCGCTGGCTGATTTCCATGCACGGTTAGAATCGAGACCGCAACCCGTTCGTGACCAGCGAAAACCGTCAAACCCTTCCGAAAACGGATGTCGGGATATCATCCACACGGCTCTATGTGTCGAGCCCCGTGACGGGCACCTACACGTGTTCATGCCTCCCCTGGGTCGTTTGGAGGATTACCTGGAGTTGCTGGCGGCGGTTGAGCAGACCGCTGCCGGCTTGTCCGTAACAGTGGCGCTGGAGGGATATGAACCGCCGCCTGATCACCGTCTCAAGCGGCTGCAAGTGACACCGGACCCCGGGGTGATAGAGGTGAATATTCATCCGGCTGCGAGTTGGCCCGAACTGGTCGATAACACGTCCACGCTCTATGAAGAAGCCCGCCAGGCACGGCTCGGAACCGAAAAGTTCATGCTCGACGGGCGTCACACAGGGACCGGAGGCGGAAACCACATGACCCTGGGCGGGGTAACGCCGGTCGACAGCCCGATGCTGCGCCGACCGGATCTGCTTCGGAGCCTGGTCACTTACTGGCAGCATCACCCCGGCCTGTCCTACCTTTTTGCCGGTGCGTTCGTCGGGCCCACCAGCCAGGCGCCGCGGGTTGACGAGGCCCGGGACGAACAGCTCTACGAGTTGGAAATCGCTTTCCAGCAGATGCCGACTGGTGAGATCGCACAGCCCTGGCTGATCGATCGATTGTTGCGCAACCTGTTGGTCGATTTGACCGGCAATACCCACAGGGCCGAATTCTCCATCGACAAGCTCTATCCGCCGGAATCCGGCGGCCGCCGGCTCGGGTTAGTGGAGTTTCGTGCGTTCGATATGCCGCCCCATTGGCGGATGAGCCTGGTTCAAATGCTTCTGGTACGCGCGCTTATCGCTCGCTTTTGGCGCACGCCATACCATCATCGCTTGGTACGATGGGGTACTGAGCTCCACGACCGCTTCATGCTGCCGCACTTTGTCCAATCCGATCTCAGGGAGATCGTCACCGAACTCGAGCAGTCCGGCTATCCATTTCAGATGGGATGGCTCGATCCGTTCTTCGAATTCCGTTTTCCCCATTACGGACACGTTCAGATCGGTGATATCCGGTTGGATCTTCGAATGGCGATCGAACCCTGGCCCGTTCTGGGAGAGGAAGTGACACGGTCCGGTACGGCCCGTTTCGTCGATTCATCGGTGGAGCGACTTCAGGTCAAGGTGTCCGGATTAACCGACGGAAGGTATGTCCTGACCTGCAACGGCCGTCGGGTGCCGCTGAGAAATACGGGTGTCCACGCGGAATACGTGGCCGGTGTGCGCTACCGGGCTTGGCACCCCTCCTCTGCTCTGCATCCGACGATCGGAGTACATTCACCACTTGTTTTCGATCTGATCGACAGTTGGAACGGCCGGTCCATCGGCGGCTGCACCTACCATGTGAGCCATCCCGGCGGCCGCAGCTACGATACGTTTCCGGTTAACGACTACGAAGCCGAAGGCCGGCGGATCAGCCGGTTCTGGAATTACGGCCACACGGCCGGACCCCTTCAACCGCCGCCCGAGGCTTCGGGGATGGGCCGGTTTCACCCGCAGGGGCACCCGCTGGGACCGATGAGTCCTCCGCCGGAGGAACCGACAAAAGAGTACCCCTATACACTGGACTTACGGCTGAACCCCGACCATTTGGATTAGATCCGTAGGCTTTGGGCCAACGGTTGTCGTGTTGTGCCGTTGGTAATCGAGCCCATACGAGATGGTCGTTCATATTGGTCATGAGCAAAATCCGATGATGCCTTCCAAAAACACGATGCCGGCCGACATTGCCGCTGATGTCGCGAACAGCCTCCTGCGAGGATACGCAGACGCTGCCGATTTAAATGACGAGATGTGGGACTTCTCCACCGGAGGTATACGCTCCGAATGGCAGCCCTACATCCATACGATCGATGCGCTCGAACGCAGTGCCTTGGAGCGGCGCCAGAGGGAGATTCGGCGATTGCTGCGTGAAAACGGTGTGACGTACAATGTGCACGGTGATCCCGATGGACTGCACCGGCCCTGGGAACTGGACCCGATTCCGGTTCTTATCGCCAGCGACGAGTGGGATCGTCTGGAAGCCGGTCTGGCCCAGCGGGCGCTGCTCATGGATCTGATATTTGCCGACCTCTACGGCCGGCGCACACTTCTCGCTGACGGTGTTCTCCCGCCCGAGCTCATTTACGCTCACCCCGGATTCTTACGGGTCTGTGACGGCATCCGTCATTCAGGACGGCGCCAGATCACCTTTTATGCCGCCGATCTTGCCAGAGGGCCCGATCGGCAGTTCCAGGTTGTCGGCGATCGGGTCCCGGTACCTTCGGGCGCCGGCTATGCCTTGGAAAACCGTACGGCCATGGCGCGCGTTTTCCCGGATCTGATCCGGGATTGCCAGGTGCGCCGGTTGTCCCAATTCTTCCGTACTTTGCGGCAGGCACTGAACGAGGTCGCCCCGCAGCGCCAGCAGAATCCCGCCATCGGGGTCTTGACACCCGGTCCGACCAACGAAACCTATTTTGAGCATGCCTATCTGGCGGCCTACCTCGGGTTTACCCTCGTGCAGGGCGAAGACCTTTTGGTCCGCAACGGCCTCGTCTGGCTCAAGGCCTTGGACGGACTCAAGCCCATCGATGTCCTGTTTCGCCGGGTGGAAGATTCATTCTGTGATCCGTTGGAATTGCGATCGGATTCATGCCAGGGCGTGGCCGGATTGTTGGAAGCCATGCGCCGCAGCAACGTGGCCGTTGTCAACCCCTTAGGCAGCGCCCTGCTCGAGAATCCCGGGCTGACGGCGTTTCTTCCGGCCGCAGCCCGTCATTTTCTGGGCGAAGATCTGCGGCTGCCGTCTCCGGCCTCCTGGTGGTGCGGCACCTCGGAAGGGCGGGAATATGTGATGGGGCACCTTTCAGAGCTCGTTATTCGCTCCATCGACGGCCAAGTGCAGGCATCCCCTGGTGATAGCCAGGATTCAGCCAACGAAAACCTGATGGAATGGCGCATGCGCATCGAGGCGGCACCCCACTTCTACGTGGGACAGGTAAAGCCGCGTTTTTCCACGGCCCCGGCGATGGTCGGCGGTCGGCTGCAACCCCACCGTCATTTCTTCCGCACCTATCTCGTTGCCGCCAACGGCCGCTACTCCGCCATGCCCGGCGGGTTGGCTCTCAATGCCCCTCAAAGCGGCCACCTTCAGGGTCCTGCGACCCGCCAAGGCGCGGCCAGCAAGGACGTCTGGGTGCTGGCCCTCGAACCGCAGGAGCATGTCAGCCTATGGCTGCAGGCCGAGCGCAATGACGAAATCCTGGAGAGCAGCAGCGTGTTGCCGAGCCGGGCTGCCGAAAACCTGTTCTGGGTCGGCCGGTACGCGGAACGTTCAGAGGGAATCATTCGGTTGTCACGGACGGTTTTGCGCAGTGCCTTTCAGGTTGATCAGTCGCAGGGCGCCGGCGACAAAGACTGTCTGCAGCAGCTGCTGCAGGCGTTGACCGGATTGACCGAAATCTTTCCCCATGCCGTGACCGATGCTGCCGTCCGACCGGTATTCCGCCCCGAACAGGAACTCCAGGCGTTGATCGGCGATCTCAACAATCCCGGAAGCCTGGCGGTGACCCTTCAGCACATGATACGGGCCGCATATGCTGTCCGGCACCTCTGGTCGACCGATTCCTGGCGGGTGATCAACCGGATCGAAAAGCAGTGGAAACAGATACTGCAGCCCACCAAGGCCCCCTTGTCGTTTGCCGTCAGCGACCTGGATCAATTGATTATGGCGATGATGGCGTTTGCCGGACTGAACAGCGAAAGCATGACCCGTGAGCAGGGGTGGCAGCTTTTGGATATCGGCCGCCGAATCGAACGCAGCATTGTTTTCTGCACCCTGCTGCGCAAAACCCTCGTCGGTCGCCGCCCGGCCGTTATTGAGCACTTGCTGCTCGAGGCGGTTCTGGCAACGACCGAGAATATCATCACGTATCGCCGCCGCTTTCGATCGCGCCTGCACCTACAGACTGTCCTGGAGCAGCTCCTGCTGGACGATGCCAATCCGCGGTCGGTTATCTACCAAATCAATCGGCTGCAAAAGCATATCACCAATCTTCCACGAAAAAGGTCGTCACACGCATTGAGTGCGGAAGAGCGTTTGGTGCTGGAGGTGTCCACGGCTCTCAAACTCTGCGATATGAACCGGCTGACGGAAGCCGCGCCCGACACGGGGACGTATCGGAACCTGAACCGGTTTCTGCTGCAGCTGGTCGAGCTGCTGGCACGGACTTCGGATGCGTTGACCCTTGTGTATTTCAGCCATGTGCCCGTATCGCGCCAGCTGCCTTCCAAGATTTCCGGAGCGGGAAAATGAACTACCGAATCGTTCACCAGACCCGCTACCTATACCACGAGCCGGTTAGCCGGTGTTACAACGCCGTTCGGATGCTGCCGCGGTTTCTGCCTTACCAGGCGGTGGAAGCGAGCGAGCTGACCATCGAACCCGGCGAAACGGACTGGCGGGAACGAAACGATTATTTCGGCAATCGCGTCCATTATTTTTCGATCCACCGCTTGCATGATTCACTGACCGTTACCGCCACCAGCCGTGTGCTTATCCGGTCTGAAAAGCGGCTCGGCTTTCAGAACGGTGATCAGCTCTGGCGCGATGCCCGCGATCGAATAGTGACCGACCGCACCCCGGACGTCCTCGACGCCCGCCAGTTCACGATGGCTTCGCCCCAGGTACGGTTGATGCCGGAGCTGGCAGCCTACGCTGAACCGTCTTTTGCTGAGAATAGCGGACTTCTGGAAGGGGTATCCCATTTGATGAGCCGTATTCACGGTGAGTTCGAGTATGTCCCCGGATTTACCACCATCACCACACCGCTGGATGAACTCTTTCGACATCGTCGTGGGGTATGCCAGGACTTTGCCCATTTCGCCATCGGCTGCCTAAGGGTCATGGGGATTGCGGCACGATATGTCAGCGGCTACATTGAAACGCTGCCCGCGGAAGGTCAGACCCGCCTCAGGGGTGCCGATGCCTCCCATGCGTGGTTTGCGGTGTTCGTTCCCGGCATCGGATGGGTCGATTTCGATCCGACCAACGACAGCATGCCTCACGACCAGCACATTACCGTTGCCTGGGGGCGGGACTACTCCGATGTGACGCCCTTAAAAGGCATCATATTCAGCAGTGGAAGCCACGAGCTCAACGTGGCGGTGGATGTTGAGCGGGTTCAGGGATAGAGGCCGTCATGGGCCTGAATGCGGCTGCGGAATCAACTGTCCAGGGGGCCGATTCATTCCCTATACCGGTCTGCGCGCCTTGAAGACAGTCGGCGGGCATTGTGAGTGCATATGCCCTGTTTGTGAAGGCGGCGGGAAACACCGGATGGAATCCTAAGACCGGGATTCACGAGCGACGGACGCTTGTCACGAACCGTTCGGAGCTGTACCGAAAAAGAGGGTCGCCAGGCAGTTGCCAACCTCATTGAGCTTTGTTTGGAAACCATCCAGGTATTCGTGCATTCCTTTCTGAAACACCTCCTCGATGTCAGCGTAGTCCAGATCAGCCCGTAGACGGCCCAGGCGGCGTTCGGCGGCATTGGAAACCGTGCCGGCCAGGTTGCCCGTTATGGAATAGAGGGAGGTTTCGGCGGCGGTCAGGCAATACCGTATAGCCCGGGGGAATTGGCGGTCGAAAATCAGAAATTTGCAGACGCTTTTCGGGTTGATGCGGTGGTATTGCTTGCGGTACATTTCCAGGCCGCTCACGGATTTGAGCACCGCGGCCCATTGTATGTTGTCGTAAGGGGTGTTGATGTACTCCACCTTTGGCAGAAGGATGAAGTATTTTACATCCAGGATGCGGGACGTTTTGTCGGCCCGTTCCAATAAGCGCCCCATGCGGGCGAAATGCCACGGTTCACCGTGAGACATGGTGACTTCCATCAGGCCGGTGCACAGATGGCTGTTGAGTTTGACGTCCTCGAAAAACTGATGTGAGCGGTTGAAGGCCTGCTGGCTCCTCGAGGCATTGGCGACCATAAGGTAGAAGCGGTTGACCTGTTCCCACATTTCCGATGATATGATTTCCCTTACCTGCCGGGCGTTTTCCCTGGCCGCCCTCAAACTGGCGAGAATCGAGTTTGGATAGTCGACGTCGAAAGTCAGGAATCGAACGACGTTTTCGGCGGTGGCAGCACCGTAACGGTTCTTGAAGGCCGCGTGATCACCCGTTACGGTGATCAATGGCTCCCACTGGCCTTTGGGGTCTACCGGCAGGTCGAGCATCAGGTGGAGGTTGACGTCGATGAAACGGGCAACGTTTTCTGCACGTTCGATGTAACGGCACATCCAGTAAATGGCATCCGCAACGCGGCTGAGCATAATCTGTCATCTCCTTTGGCTATTGCTGTTCCTGCCGGCCGGCCTCGGGCGTGTCCGCCAGCACCCAGGTGTCCTTGCTGCCGCCGCCCTGGGAGGAATTGACCACCAGAGACCCCTTGCGCAGGGCCACCCGCGTAAGTCCTCCCGGCAGGACGTATATATCTTTGCCGTAGAGGATATAGGGCCGCAGATCCACATGGCGGCCTTCGAAGTGGTCGTCGATAATCGTCGGGACGCGGGAGAGGCTGATGGTCGGCTGAGCCATATAGTCCCGGGGATTGGCCTTGATCCTTTGCGCAAAGGCCTGCCGTTCGGTGTCCGATGCGTGCGGTCCGACCAGCATGCCGTAACCGCCGGATTCATTCGCAGACTTGACCACGAGTTTGTCGAGATTTTCCAATACGTAGGCCAGCTGCTTCTGGTCCCAGCAGATGTAGGTGGGTACATTGGGCAGAATCGGATCTTCGCCGGTGTAGTAGCGGATGATCTTCGGGATGTAGGCGTATATCACTTTGTCGTCGGCGATTCCGGTTCCCGGAGCGTTGGCCAAGGCGATTCCGCCGGACTGGTAGGCTTCGATAATTCCCGGGACGCCGAGCATGGAGTCGGGCCGGAACACCTTCGGGTCGATGAAGTCGTCGTCGATTCGGCGGTAGAGGACATCCACCCGTTGAGGGCCCTTGGTGGTGCGCATATAGACGGTGCCGTCCGAAACGAAAAGGTCGCGTCCTTCCACCAACTCGATCCCCATCTGGCGCGCCAGGAACGAGTGCTCGAAATATGCCGAATTGTAAATTCCCGGTGTGAGAACCGCCGCGCGTATTTCCCGTTGATCATGGGGAACAATGTGCTCGAGCATTTCCAGAAGCCGGTTGGGGTAGTCCTCCACCGGGCGGATCGGGCTGTCGCTGAAGACCCTGGGAAAGGTTCGCTTGAGTACCTGCCGGTTTTCCAAAACGTACGATACCCCTGAGGGGCAGCGCAAATTGTCTTCCAGGACGTAGAACTGTCCATCGGCATCGCGCACGAGGTCGGTTCCCGTAACATGGCACCATATACCTTTGGGCGGATTGAGTCCTTCGCACTGCGGGCGGTATGATTTGCCGGAGAAAATCAGCTCGTCCGGTATGACCTTGTCTTTCAGGATCCGCCGATCATGATAGATATCGTCGATGAACTGGTTGACGGCGTAGATGCGCTGCTTGAGCCCGGCTTCGATTGTCGTCCACTCGTCGGCCGGAATGATACGGGGAATCACGTCGAAAGGGAAAATGCGTTCGGTGCCTTCTTCATCGCCGTAAACGTTGAATGTGATGCCCATTTGCAGCAGCGTCGCTTCGGCCGCTTTCTGCAGGGACAACAATTCGCCGCGACCCAGCGATTCGATCCGCCGTGCCAGGACGTCGGCGCCGGGTCTGGGTTGCCCCTGGCCGACAAAGAGCTCATCATAGAATGACTCCGGATTGTATGAGGAAAAGTCCATTGTATCCTTTCCTGTCGATCGATTTTGCGGTAGTTTTTTCTAATTGGATCCTAAATTAAAGCAAATTCCGGACCAAAAACAAGAGATGAAACCATATCCTTTCCACTGCCAATGATCTTGTTTGGTTCATTTGAATAGGGTTTTTGTTTCGTGTTTTATACCGATCGACCGGCGGAACGGACTCGTATCTGGTGGGGTCGCTTTTAGAAGGGTCTCAAGGGACGACACCCGTGACAGGTCCACTAAACAAGGCGGCGAGGCCCGTCTGAAAAGATTTCGCAAACAGGCAGGCCTGCCATTGAGGACAGCGATCCGGGGCTAAATCGCCGTCCTCGCATCAGTACGCTTGCACCAGTCCGCCATCGGCCAACAGTGTCTGGCCGGTGATGTAGGTGTTGGCCTGGGAGCAAAGAAATACGGCCAACCGTGCCATTTCCGATGGATCGCCGTAACGACCCAGGGGAATTTCAGCGACGCTTTTCTGCTGAAGTGCCGCGAGGGAAAGGCCCAGCTTTTCGGCCCGGATAGCTTCAAGATTCCTGAGGCGCTGGGTATCCATTTTCCCGGGGCCGACCACATTGACCAGTATATTCTCCTTTGCCACCTCACGCGCCAGGGATTTGGTCAGTCCGACCACGCCCATGCGAAAGGTGTTTGATAGGATCAGGTTGTCGATGGCCTGCTTGGTCGATGAGGATGTAAAATTGACGATCCTTCCGACCCCGGCAGTGCGCATCAGCGGCAATACGGACCGAATGCTGCGGATGAATCCCAGAAGAGTCAGCTCGAAAGCCCGTTGCCAGGTGTCGTCGCCGAAGCTGTCGAAACCGCCGGCCGGCGGGCCTCCGCTGTTGTTCACCAGGGCGTATACGCCTCCCAAGCTTTCGGTAACGGCAGCCACGGCTCGCTGGATGTCTTCCGATCGCGTGATATCCCCGACCACGTATTCGGGCGTCCGGCCGGCAAGGTCTGCGATCTCTTGCCGCGCCTGCTTGAGCCGGTCTTCCGATCGGGCGAATATCGTTACCTGTGCGCCCTCCCGGGCAAATTCAAGGGCCGCGGCTTTGCCGAGACCGTCGCTGGCGGCCATCACCAGTACCGGTTTGTCTTTCAGGCCGAGATCCATTTTCAGTTCTCCTCGAATTATTCGTTTTTGTCGGGGTTTTTGAGGTCGATCACCGGATTGACGAGCGGCTGAAAACCGTTGATACGGCATTCGACGACGTCGCCGTGGGCAATGGCCACGGCTCCCGGAGTGCCGGTTGAAATGATGTCTCCCGGCAAAAGAGTCATCACCTGTGACAGGAAGGAGACGAGAAACGCCGGCGAGAAGGTCATGTTGGCGACTGTGTTTGCCGCATGAACCCGGCCATTTATGACCGTCGATACTTCCAAAGAGGCCACGTCGTCTATCTCATCCGGCGTAATCAGCTGCGGCCCGAAACTGAAAAAAGAGTCGAAACTCTTAGAGACCGCCAGATAGCGAGGATTCTGTCGCAGGATGTCCTCGGCGGTCATATCGATGATCGTCGTAAAACCGGCCACCGCCGCCAGCCAATCATCGATAGGGACATTGCGGCAGACTTGACCAATGACGACACCGAGTTCGCCTTCCGCCGTTGTTTTCTGAGACAGCTTCGGTATGCGTATGGGATCACCGGGTCCGATGATGGTCGTGTCCGGCTTCATGAAGCTGCCCGGGATGCCGGTGGGGGCTTTTTCCGAGAGGTCTGCGGCGTGGGCGACATAGTTCAGCCCAATACCCCAGATTTTGCGAGGCCGGCGATAGAGCGGAGCCGGTTGAACTTTATCCCCGGCTACGGCTTCGTCGGCCATATCCGCAAGGATTCCTTTTCCTACGTTGCGGTACCAGCCGTGCAACTCTTTTAATCCACTGCCGGTGATCAACTCCAAGGTGTTGATGGGCCAGGTCTCGCCCGTTTTCCGATTCAGATTTTCGATTGGGACGAGGCCAGCTGGGGTGAATACCGCCGCGATTTCAATCCCATAGATTTTGCAGGTGGTTATTTTCATGCGTCTCCAGTTTGCAATGGCAGTTAAAAGTGCTGGAACGGACGTGTATTGCGGGTGCATTCAAGGGCCGCTTCCTTTAGTCACCGGTCGATCAGCGGGACTGACGAGGAGAAAATCGTTGCCAACCATTCCAGTGAACGGTGTGGCTGATCTATAGCAATGATACCGGGTGGCCGGGGCGAGAGGATATAAACCGCCGAATCCCTGCTCGCGATGCAGTTTCTCTTCCTAATTTCTTAACGCTTGACCATCTTAAATTAAAACGTGTTTGTCAAGCTACCCTTTATCCCTGCCATTGAAGTTGGGTGCGTTTGGTATGAATGATCTCAGACGGTTGTGCTTGATTTTGGTTGGAAAGGGAGCTTGCGGCGCACCTGGAAATGGGTCAAATTGGGAAACGGTTTTTGAATCAACAGTGTATAGGCTGCTGGGCTGCAATTGTGTTGTTCGGGTGGGAATTCGGGCCATCGGTTCAGTGAATACCATTTATGTGGTTTTTGGAATAACCGCATTAACCCTTCAGATTCGCAATTTTATTTTGTTATCCTGAAACCTCACGCCATTCCTCAAAGAGTCGCCGATGTCTTTGGATGTGTAACGATCCATTATTACACGGTTAAGTGCACAGCTTTTATTTTTTCAAAAATTACAAACATTTAACTTGATTTCCCATGAAATAGCGATTATTGTATAGTCTATCAACTAAGTTCTGCTCAGCTTTCAGGACGGTTTCTTTCTGCAGGATCAATCCATTTATCATTGTGGCACCCTCCAGTTTGCAACGTTGAAATTATAAAGAAAGGAGGATGTTATCATGATTAATGGAACGGTTAAGTGGTTTAACGACCGCAAAGGTTTCGGATTCATTGAGCAGGAAGGCGGAGCGGATGTTTTCGTTCATCATTCTGCAATCAATGCTTCCGGTTTCAAATCCCTCAGTGAAGGCGACCGAGTTACCTTTGACATAGAGAACGGGCAAAAAGGTCCGTCCGCAGCGAATGTCACTGTGATTTAACTTTATCCTTCGAAATGAAAAGGCATTCTCTCTAATTGGGGGAATGCCTTTTTATTTGGTTGACTTTATCCCTTCGCAAACTCCATTTTCCGGCTTTAGATTTATTGGTAATCCGTTCGCATATCCTTCTTTTGATGTCACAATCATCCAAATCAGCCATGGAGGTGTTAAATTGGCAAGATCAAGTTATCAATTTAATAAACGCCAGAAAGAAATGTTAAGGCAGAAGAAAAAAGAGGAAAAGAGACAGCGCAAACTGGAGAAGAACAGTAATAACTCAGGAGAAAAACCTGATCAGCCACAGGCTGAAGGAGAGATATTATAACTCGGATACCAGCATGAAAGAAGAGAAAACAAGGGTAAAAATTTTGGGATTGCACGAAGATTTTTAGAAAGGATAACAAAGATGGCGTTCGACGCGTCTTAAAGCGGTTTAATGGCCCTTGCCTTCAAGGAGACGCCATCGCTGTCAGCCAATCAAAATATATGGGAAGTGGAAGAAGTGGCCGCGGTCGATCTATCCAGCAGGGCTTTTATCTCACCTTCTCTCTAACCTATAGATTATCGGACGAATGAGAAAGGACGAGCTATGGGTTTCAATCAAGGGTATCCCGTCCTCACAACAGACAATCGATCAGGAAAAAAATGTCCGTTTAGCAGGGAGAAGATCAGCTAAGGAGGGAATAATAAATGTACGGTATGGTAAATCGTGATTACATTCACCAAGGCGGACTTGAACAAAAAAGCCTGTATGTGTGTACTTTTATATATAATGGTAGGAGGAAAATCTTATGACCAATAAACCGACCTATGAAGAATTGGAACAGAAAAACAAGAAATTAGAGATGGAAGTTCTGAATCACGTTCATAAAGAAATTGAGTTTAGCGAAAAACAAAAAGCTATTGAATACAGCCACATGAGGCGCACAATAAGCTTGTTAAAGATTAATGAGGAACTGAACAGCGAGATTGTTGACCTAAAACTTGCGGATAAAGAAGAATTAGAGGTTGCTTCTAATAAGGTTCGAGAACGTATCAAAGAACTAAATTGTCTCTATGACATTTCAAGTCTCAAGTCTGGCACGAATTTATCTATGAATCATGTCCTCCAAGCAGTTGTCGATTTTATCCCTCCGGCAATCCAGTCTCCGGAAACTACTTGTGCTCGTATCATGCTAGATCGTTACGAGTTTACGACAAAAAATTTTAGAGACACAAAATGGAAATTTTCGCAAGAAATCAAGGTGAATAATGAACGAATTGGCGTTCTTGAAGTGTGTCATCTCAAAGAAAAACCAGAACTTGAAGACAAACAATTCCTTGAGGAGTCAAAAAAATTAATTACCGTTATCGCTGAAAACATAGCGCAAATTGTCGAGCGTGAGTGGGCGGAAATAGAAATAATAAATGGGCGGAATAAGATTGAAGAACTCATCAAGCAAAATTGAAATTTACCACCTGCTGTTTAAAATATTTTGCATATTTTTTAAAGGAGGTCTTACTGCACATAGACCCAAAGAATCAATGGATATTCTTCAATGAGACTGATTAAAATGTGGAATGATATCTGCGAGAAAGGGATCCTTGATGGAAATTAGAGTTCAAGATTTAATGATATCAAGCGGTGTAACATTCGGCACCAGTGGCGCGAGAGGCTTAGCCAAAGCCATGACTGACTTTGTTTGTTATGTTTATACAGCGGGATTCTTAAAATACCTGATGTCAACTACCGAATCTCAAAGAAATAATATGGAAGTGGCAATCGCCGGAGATTATAGGTCCAGCACAGATCGAATAATGGAGTCAATCCGGAGGTCTGCAGAGGATAAGGGCTTCAAGACTGTCCTTTGCGGTAAAATTCCATCACCGGCAATCGCTTTATACGGGATAACCAAGCAGATACCCGCAATCATGGTAACCGGTAGCCATATACCGGAAGACCGAAACGGTATTAAATTTAACAAAATAGAGGGCGAAATACTTAAAAATGACGAAGCTGAAATTCGGAAACAAGTGGTGACGATCGATGATTCCTTGTTTGACCGATCAGGGAAATTTGTGAACCCAGTTACTGGACAGAGGCATGTTACAGAAGCCGCCCAAGAAATGTACATCAAACGCTACCTTAATTTTTTCCCCAGCGGATGTTTGAATGGATTGAAAGTCGGCATTTATCAGCACTCGGCTGTGGGACGCGACTTACTTGTCGAGATTGTTTCCAATCTCGGCGCTGAAACAATAACGCTAAACCGTTCGGATGCGTTTATTCCAGTCGATACAGAAGCGGTTCGACCGGAAGATATACAACTGGCCAAAACCTGGGCCCGTGAATATAACTTCGATTCAATTATCTCAACTGATGGCGATAGTGATCGTCCCCTTATCGCTGACGAGAAAGGTAACTGGATACGTGGGGATATAGCTGGTATATTATGTGCCAAATATCTGGTTGCGAAAACAGTAGTTGCGCCAATAAGTTGCAATACAGCACTTGAGAAATGCGGATATTTTTCTGATATACGAAGAACACGTATCGGGTCACCCTACGTAATTTCAGCCATGATTGAAGCGATCGAAGGTGGCAATAAAACTGTAGTTGGTTATGAAGCTAACGGTGGATTTCTTATCCAATCTGACATCAATAAAGATGGCCGGATTCTAAAAGCATTACCAACCCGTGATGCCGTCATCGTTCTGTTGAGCCTTTTATCTCTTTCTATGAAAGAGGGCAAAACGATATCTGACCTTGTTACCTCCCTGCCCCAAAGATATACTGCCAGCGACAAACTTAATAATTTCCAAGCCGAAAAGAGTGAAGCTATCCTAAATTATTTTACCACCGGTAGGTTTATAGAGGACAAGGAAAGGATAGAATCTGTCTTTGGTCATCTGTGCGGAGAACTCAAATCAATCGACAGGACAGATGGTATCCGTATGACCTTTACCAATCAAGAGGTCATCCACCTGAGACCATCCGGAAATGCGCCTGAGTTTCGCTGTTATAACGAAGCGGAAATTAACACGAGAGCGATGGAACTCAACATGAAATGCATCGAAACGCTATCCCATATGAGTGTGGATGACCAGATTAATGGCCTTAAAAACGATATGGCAAAATAGTTCGACATCAATATTTGAACTATCGGTTTCCAGCACGGAAGTTTATAGGGCCCGCCTACCTTGATTTAATGTTTAAATATTCAGACAAGACAGCCTATCTGTAGGCGCGCGATAGTTTAGTTGATCTTAAGATTGGCACACGAATAACTTCGCACGATGGATCAATTGGGGGCAAGATGAAGATTTTTATTGGCAACCTATCCTATAATGTCACCGAAGGAGACTTGCGAAACACTTTCGAGGCGTTCGGGCTGGTTGCCTCGGCAACTGTTATCAAGGATGAACGAAGTGGTCGATCAAAAGGTTTTGGATTCGTGGAAATGCCTGAACAGACTAAAGCACAGTCCGCAATTTCAGCATTAAATGGGCAGGCTTTTAAAGGGAGGACGATTACCGTCAATGAGGCTCGGCCTCACACTGAGGATCGTCGCGGTGACGATAGAGGCGGAGAGGGCGATAGGCGCGGCAGGGGACGTTACTAACGAAAAGCTCTATTATGGCCCTCATTCATTGACGATACCCATTAGATTGAGTTTGCAACGATCAAGAATCTCGCAAGAAACTTCATCCTTCTAATATTCCCAATTTTGGTGATTCCTTTATATCCTGAAAATTGAGAGCGCGGATATTGGAACGCACTCAATAAATTGTGATCCGCGACATAGCGAGATGTAACTGGAAGGATTTAATTGAAATTGCCATATACTATATTCCCCTCCATACAACAGTAAGCGAGCGTCAGTTACCGCACAATATTGGTCACATATAACCACTGGTTATATGTGACCAATCCCTTTATCCGTCCCTGTTTCGCCTCTATTGGTCTTCACAATCATATTTATCAATTAAATCAATAGGATGTTATTAAAATTATTAAAAAACCGAACGCAATAAATCCGGCATGAACTTTGATTGCTTTGGGTTAGAAGATCATCCATATAAAAGCTGTTTTGGCTATGACGAATCAGCAGTCGACGCTTGAAATTATGGAATAAACCCGAAAAACGACCTTAACGGGAGGCATCATGCAAAAAACAACCATACCCAAAGATATTGACCAGCTGCTGGCTGAGGCCGATGAGCTTATCAAACAAATCAATGCCGATGCCATCAAAGACATGCAAGAGGAGCATCGTATCCAGTTTGAAAAGCACGCCCAAAATTTGAAAAGGCTCAGGTCTGAGGTTCAGGAAAAGATAGATAAGAAGGGAGCCCCAGAGAGCGGCTCCTACAGCGAGGGAATGCACGAGGCGATCGACGATATTGTAACGGCCATGAAAAACCTGGGAAGCTATTTTCATGATGTTCGTGAATCGCCTTGAGAAGAAAATGACGGGACGCATCGACAACGGAATCTGCATTGTCGAGAATGGCAACTGGCAAATAGGCATAAAATTTGAAATTACACCTTGCATTTCTGCGAGAAGCGCTGACTCGATCGAAAGTACCCGGCTGTTAGGGTCGTTCAGCATGAAGGAGCGGACATATGTCGAAAAGCGGAGAAAACGAACCACAGGAAAATTTTTTGGATCGACTTGGAGCCCTATTCGGTCAAAAAAAGTCACCTGATAGAAATGCCTTGCCACCCAAAGCTCACTTCAGCATCTGGTATATTCTGATTGCTTTTATGGCATTATCTTACATGCAACAATACTTTTTCTCCAGCAAAGTGGAGACGATTCCTTACAGCCAGTTTAAACAATATATCGCCCAAGGCAACGTTGTTAAATTGACCATCGGTCCTGAATCCATTAGCGGGATGCTTAAAGGAGAACCGGGGCAGAAGTTCACCACGGTTCGCGTGAATGATCCCGGGCTGGTGCAAGAGCTGGATGAGAACAAAATTAACTACTCGGGATACTTTGAGAGCCAATTGTTGGGCATGATTCTATCCTGGGTTATCCCAATTGGCATCTTTTTTCTGATCTGGCGCTTCGCCATGAAAAAGATGGGGCCGGGGATGGGAGTCATGTCGTTCAGCAAGAGTAAAGCCAAGATCTTTGCAGAAAGTGAAACGAAGGTCACTTTCGCCGATGCAGCCGGCATTGATGAGGCCAAGGAAGAGCTTCAGGAGGTCGTTGAATTTTTGAGCAACCCGGGGAAATTCCAGAAACTGGGCGGGAGAATTCCCAAGGGGGTGCTTTTGGTCGGCCCACCGGGCACCGGCAAGACTCTTTTGGCCAGGGCTGTGGCCGGGGAGGCCAAAGTGCCCTTTTTCAGCATCAGCGGATCCGAGTTTGTGGAGATGTTCGTCGGTGTGGGAGCCGCCCGCGTTCGCGATCTTTTCGCTCAGGCCGCTGCCCAAGCCCCATGCATCATCTTTATCGATGAACTGGACGCGCTTGGGAAGGCCCGGGGAATGAATGTCATGGGTGGGCATGATGAACGTGAGCAGACACTTAACCAGCTCCTGGTGGAGATGGATGGGTTCGAGACAAATAAAGGGGTCATCATCATGGCCGCCACCAACCGGCCGGAAATCCTGGATCCGGCCTTGTTGCGCCCGGGACGGTTTGATCGGCAGGTTCTGGTAGACCGGCCGGATATCAATGGCCGTGAGGCCATTTTGAAAATTCACTCCAAGAATGTGGTGTTAGGTCCAGAAGTCGATCTCCGCAAGATCGCCGGCCGCACCCCGGGATTCGTGGGAGCCGACCTGGCCAACATTATCAATGAGGCCGCGCTGCTGGCTTCTCGAAATGATAAAGAAATGGTGGAGCTGGTCGATTTCGACGAAGCGATCGACCGGGTGGTTGCGGGTCTTCAGAAAAAGAACAGGGTGATGAATCCGCAGGAGAAAGAAATTGTTGCCTTTCATGAGTCCGGACATGCGATTGTGGCCGAGTCTGTTGAGCATGCCGACCCGGTGCACAAGATCTCCATTATCCCGCGTGGGATTGCGGCTCTCGGATATACCCAACAGCAGCCCACGGAGGACCGATATTTAATGACACGTTCGGAGCTGCTGGACCGGCTGGCCGTTCTTTTAGGCGGCAGGGTGGCGGAAGAGCTGGTTTTCGAAGAAATCTCCACTGGTGCCCAAAACGACTTGCAGAGGGCCACCGACATTGCCCGATCCATGGTTACGGAATATGGCATGAGCGACCGTTTGGGACTGGTGGCCTACGAGCGCGCTCGGCAGCCGATGTTTTTACCGGAAAGTTTTGCACCCGGTAAAAATTACAGTGAAGCCAAAGCCGCCCAAATTGACGAAGAAGTTACACGGTTTGTCGAGGAAGCCCATCAACGCGTGCGTAAGATTCTTTCGGAACGGCGAACGGTCCTCGATGATTTGGCCCATCTTCTTTCGCAGAAGGAAAGCGTGCAGGGCGAGGAGCTAAGACAGATGCTGTCGGCGGCTAAACTCGGAACGGCATATACATCTCCCGTTCCGCCATCCCGAAACACTACTGGAAAAGAGGAAAAGGGGAATGGCATTGAATAGAATTGTTTTTTATCTGATTAAACAATGAAAACTTACCAGGAAATAAAACCGGCAGCGACCATCGATACAATCATCCACTATGCTGAAACGTTGCTTGGTATTCGTTTCACGAAAGTTAAAAAGAATCGGTACAACACCCTATGCCCTTTCCACGCCGACACCAAAGACAGTTTCATGGTGTATGTCAATAAGGATGATGAGGTCCGGTTCCATTGCTTCGGTGCCTGCAAAGGTGATTGGAACATTTACGACCTGATCATGCTGCGAAAGAAATATCGATTCAGAAAGGCACAGCTGGTTTGGGCTAAGCACCTGGGTGTCGAGGATTTCAAGTTTGATGCCGGCAGGAGCTCCTGTATTCCTGAACCTGACGAAACGCCGGAGCCCGATGATCTGGTTGGTTTTGTCGAACCGTTGAAACTTGATCAAAAGAATATTGCCACTTTGGAAGTGGCCGCCAACTTTTATCATGACCTTTTGATTTCGGATATGAACCGGTTCAAGCACATTGGGGATTATCTTGCCCGCCGGGGCGTTGGAAAAGACGCCATAAGTAAGTTCAACATCGGCTACGCTCCTCCTTACAGCGATGAACAGCACCAAGGTAGGGCGCTGATAGACGGCTTCTTAGCACAATTTGAAAAGGATAACGAGACCTTCAAGGCCTTCACGGATGCCGGTTTGGCCAGATTGTTAAACGACAACAGCGCCAATGGATATGGATACTATTGGCGGCAGATCGATTTCAGTCGCAAATATCCATTTTCAAGAAATTACGGTGATTCTTTAGCCGGACGGATAGTGTTTCCTATTTATGGTTCAGATGTTCTCACGACTGGATTGGTCGGCAGAAACCCGGGCGATAGGGGCGTTCGCTGGCTCAAACAACAGAGCAGAGAAGTTCCCCTTTCCGATAGAGCGTGGCTTTACGGCATTGAAAAGGCAGCACGGTATATCCGGCAATACCGGACAATCATTCTGGTGGAGGGCATCTTTGATTATTTTGCCTTCTACAACCTGCTCCAGGACCAGGACAAATCGGTCGTGGTTTCGACATTGGGCTCCTATGTCACCCCCGAGGCGACGACGATTCTTATGAACCTTGATATCGAGCACTTCATTGTCGCGTATAATTGGGACGAACTCGGTAGAAACGGCATCGAACGGATGGCAGCCAAATCAAACGGGTGGGTCTACTACCTTGGCGGTCTGGCTAAAGATCAGGCCCCTTACGATATGTTGAAGCCGGTGGTCGACGCCATCAGCGGGTTTTCCCTGGGAACGCCTGATTACCGGTGGGCGATGCGCCCGGAAACGATAGGAGGTAAAAATGGATGATATCATTAAATACGATGTACGGACATATGTTGAAGAATTGATCAAAAAAGAATTTGCATCCAAAAACAACGAAGAAAAAATTTTTTCGGAGAACCGCAAAGCAGATACAGTTGAACATCGTAAAGTGTAGCCGCCCTCTTTTGCAATCTTCAGTAATGGAAGAACATCTTCAGGCTCAGGAGAATAAACATGAAGGCTAAACTGATTACCAGCATAATTCTGGCTGGACTGGCGGTCGTATTTATCTTCCAGAATGTCGCGGGGGTGGAATTTAGATTTTTCTTCTGGACACTGTCGATATCAATGGCAATGGCGATGTTCCTGATTTTTTCGTTTGGAATTATAAATGGTTGGCTACTGCGCGGAACCTTCAGCAGAAGAAAAAGCCGCACCCACAACAAACCGGGCGCTGTTCCCGAATAGACGATTGCCTGGTGCTTCCAATGCTGGTTGCAAGTTCTTCATTTTGGTTAAAAGGCGGTGACATAATGGAAAAAAAAAGCTTTGATAACATTTTAACTTAAACGAAATGGAGAAACAGATGCAAATTACAACTGCCGTTAGAGCGGTGTGGGATGTTTTTGCACCACGATTATGGCATTATTACCTATATTAATTGGCGCCATCATGATTTATGTGGTGGGTATATCTAAACTTCACAATTAAATGAGGAGGGGTTATGTTTAGAAAATTATCAAGTGGGTTGGATATAGCGATCCAGAAAGCAGTGGAGCAAGCGAGGGATACAAACTTTTTTGAGGCCAGTACAACCGGCCGTGGGGTTTATCCTTTCATCAATTTGTTTGAGAAGGAAGGAGACTTGGTGTTGGCCGCTGAATTGCCTGGTGTAAAAAAAGAGGAATTGACTTTGGAAATAAGAGAAGACGTTCTGCGTCTGGCCGGTGCACGTAAAATTGAGTATGGTGAAGATTGCAGTTGCCATCGTCTGGAACGTAAAGGACTAAATTTTGATCGTTCCATAAAATTACCATTTCGTATAGAGGGGGGCAAGATCCAGGCGGATTTTAAGAATGGATTGCTGATGGTGATCCTGCCAAGGGCAGAATCAGACAAACCCAAACAAATTGTTATCAACTAATTTGGATGAATAAGGAGGATTCCATGGCTGAAAATAAAGTCGTCGCCAAAACCGAAGCTCAAGATCTGCAAAAGCAGGAGCATAAAGAAGAACGAACTGTCGCGGGACGGTTTTTTATTCCACAGACCGATATTGTAGAAAATAAAGAAAGTCTGGTTATAACGATGGATCTGCCTGGCGTGAAGAAAGAGGATGTGAAGGTTAAATTGGAGAATAACATACTTGAAGTAGAAGGCCGGATTGACTATGCACCCTATGAAAAACTCAATCCTGTATATACTGAATACAACATAGGCAATTATGCCCGAAGTTTTACCGTCTCCAATGCGGTCGATACCAGTAATATCGAGGCTGTTCTTAAAGAGGGCGTCCTATCCCTGACGTTGCTCAAGGCGCCTGAAGCAAAACCAAGGGTAATTTCTGTCAAATAAAATACTTAGTAGGAACGTTCTGCGTTTGCTCCAGCGTACCAGCGTTCCTACTAAAATTAGTTTTCTCAAACTATCTCTTATTGACCAATAACAATGTCGGAAAGGCAGGCGCGTAGTTAGTATATACAGGACAATTTGAATTTAAAAAAACGAGGAGGACGATGGGCCAATCCAATCTGAACCGCATCTTTAAACCGCGCCATGTTGCGGTGGTGGGCGACAGCGAAAAAGCGGGAACCATCGGCAACGCGCTGATGAGAAACCTTACTTGACGGCGGGTTTACCGGAATGTTGCTGCCGGTGAATCCCAAGTAAAAAGCCATGCACGGGCAGGCGTGCTTCGAATCGGTTTCCGTCCTGAAGACGGGTGTGGACCTGGCCGTTATCGCCACGCCGATGCATAGCGTTGCCGATATCGTCGGCGAATGCGTCGAGAAAAAGGTCGGCGCCGTTATCATTTCGGCGGGGGGCGTTGGCGTTATCAATGTGGGGGCGGCAACCGAGACCGAGATGCAGGAGAAGAAAGACCGCATCGATGATGCCCTCAATGCCACCCGCGCCGCCGTGGAGGAAGGCATTGTTCCCGGCGGCGGGGTTGCATACCTGCGTGCCATGGTGGTCCTTGAAGCGACTGAACTCCCCGGCGAAGAGCAATTCGGTGTCCAGCTATTGAAGCGTGCCCTTGGAGCTCCGATCAAGCAGATTGCAGCCAATGCCGGTTTTGAGGGCGCCGTGGTGCTCGCAAACGTTATGGAGGGTCAAGGGAATTTTGGATTCAATGCCGAAACAGGGACCTATGAGGATCTAATGAAGGCCGGGATCGTGGACCCAACCAAGGTGTCACGTTTTGCCCTTCAAAATGCCGCTTCCGTGGCGGGCCTTCTCATGACCACGGAAGCGATGATTGCCGAAAAGCCAAAAAAGGTAACATCCTCGGTGCCCTCCATGCCATCGGAGGACTCGTACTAGTATGGAAACCGCCCTTATGATTGCAAGTTCAAGACAAATCGTAAACGAGGTCGACAACACGACGTATCTGGATCAGGCCCTGTCGCTGGTCGTGAAACGGTCCAGATCGTCCATGGGTGCAGATGCATGTTCCGTCTATATTTATGACACACAAACCGACCGGTTTATCCTCATGGCAGTTGATGGCGTGATGTCCGACGAGCTCGGCAAAGCGCAGGTGCGCCCTAACGAAGGGCTGGTGGGATGGGTGGCGGCGCATGAAGAAGTCATCAATCTGCCAAATGCCGCTGATCATCCCGGCTTCGATCACGGCTCGAAAACCGCTAACGAGCTTTTTCACGGTTTTTTGGGCGCGCCCATCATGCATCATGGCCGGACAATGGGAGTACTGGTGGCGCAGAAGCATGAGCGACGAAGCTTTAGCGATAACGATGCGGCCTTTTTTACGACACTGGCCTTCCAGCTTGGCGGGGCCCTTTATCACCTTCTGGCGAAATGGGATTTCAGCCGGCGGCTAGATGAACCCGTGCGTGGGAAAATTCTTATACACGGAATCCCCTGCGCGCCGGGCCTTTCGACGGGCAACATTGTGCTGTCAGAACCAGCGGATCTGCAATCGACACCTGACCGCAACGCACAGGACATCGAATCGGAAGTTTATACCTTCCAGGCCGCAGTAATCGCTGCCAAAAATGAATTACATACCGGCAAGGAACGCATGCGCGCCAACCTGGCCGGCGATGCGCTATCCATGTTCGATGCTTACATCATGATGCTTGAATCCGACAAGTTGACTAACGGCACGGTGACGCGAATCCGAAACGGACAATGGGCGCGCGGCGCGCTTAGAGACACGATTTTTGAGATGGCCCGCGTCTTTGAGCAAATGGACGATCCGTATCTTGCCGCGCGCGCCGAAGATATCCGCAACATCGGCCGACAGGTTCTTGCCCATTTACAACAAGCCGCGCCAGAAGATAGGGCATACCCAAAGCGGTGCATTCTCGCGGGGGTGGAAGTCAGTCCGGCCGAGGTTCCAAAAGTGCCCCGCGACCGGCTGGCCGGCATTGTCAGCGTTCAAGGCTCCGCCTTATCCCACACGGCGATCATTTGCCGCGCATTGGGCATTCCCGCCGTGATGGGGTTGACCGATCTGGCTATCGGCAACTTGGAAGGTTGCGAAATCATGCTTGACGGCAACCAGGGCACCGTCTACATCAATCCTTCGTCGGTGGATATCGATGCTTTTCGGCAACGCATGCAAGAAGAACAGGCCATCGCTGCCCGACTTGAAACACTGCGCCATTTACCGGCGCAAACCATGGACGGGGTGCAGATTCCAATGCATGTAAACCTGGGAGTCGGCGCCGATGATTTGCCGATGCGCGCCAAAGAATATGAAGGTGTGGGTCTGTACCGCACGGAGTTTTTTTTTATCGCGCGCGACACGCTCCCCACGGAGGATGAACAGTATCGGCTTTATCGCGATCTGCTGGAATCCTTCACACCAAAACCGGTGACGATCCGGACCCTGGACACCGGTGGCGATAAGAAACTTCCTTTTTTCACCATCACTGAAACCAACCCGTTTCTGGGCCGGCGCGGGATACGCTTCACCCTTGATCACACCGAAATTTTTTTGACCCAGCTGCGGGCGTTGTTGCGTGCCAATGCCGGGCTCGGCAATCTGCAGATCCTTTTCCCCATGATCAGCAGGATCAACGAGATCGACACGACCCTTGGCCTGCTGGACCGCGCCTATTCAGATCTCACGGCGGAAGGCCTTGCTGCCGCCGAACCTCACATCGGCGCCATGATCGAAGTGCCTTCGGCTGCCTATATCATTGCCTCGCTGTCAAGACGGGTTGATTTTTTCTCCATCGGGACCAATGACCTCACCCAATATTTATTGGCCGTGGACAGAGGCAACCCGCAGGTGCAGGGCCTCCATGACAGTCTGCATCCCGCCGTCGTCCATGTCGTGGGCGATATCGTCCAAAGAGCCCATCGTCAGAACAAGCCGGTCGGCGTATGCGGTGAAATGGCCGGGGATCCGGCATCCGCCCTTCTGCTGCTGGGCCTTGGGGTCGATTCGCTGAGCATGACCCCATCCAGCCTGCCGCGCGTCAAATGGACCATCCGAAGCTTTACCATGCAGCAGGCGCGCGGGCTTGCCGACAAGGCGCTCAAGATCGACAATGAAGCCGATACCCACCGGCTGTTGAATCGTGCCTTGAAGGCTGCCGGCCTCAACGCGCTCGTTCGCGAGAATTGACCTTCCAAAAAGCGAAAACGGCTATACACGTAACCGAGCACGAGATATCAGGGCTTGCAGCGCTAAACGTCGGCGCGGGTCTAAACACCCACCGGATCTTGAAAACCAATTGATACCATTCAAATAATATGGCCCGATAATAAGTAACGACGATGAGAATTGCAGTCGAGTTCCGCATGACCGGTCCGCCCATAAGAATTTGGCCTTGTGGGCGGCGGACCTAAAGGTACGGCCAAGTCGCTCCTTTGCGGTGGCGGACGTTGGCGAAAAAGCGTAAACTATCGGCAGCGCGTTGATGAGAAATTCTGTTGGCAGTAGGTTATCCGGAACAGTGCTGCCGATTAAATTATTTATCGTATACGACGGGGCTATTTTTTCAAAAAGAATTATGTGCTATGAAATTTTAAGCTCGGATTGGAAGATGGCGGCGTGGCTCTATCTATCGTCAAGTATTTGGAACCGACCCAAAATTGGCACGGCTTCAGCCCAGCATTCCCATGCTGGCCGTCGATGTCAGGGACCCCGTGGGGGTGTACCGGGTTACGTGTATTCGATCCCGTCAAACAGAGCCTTGCCATCCATTGCGCGAGGTGCTGCACTTTCTCGAACCGGCCGCGTCTATGCGATCACGCCTGCCGAGAATGGGCATAAGAGAAAAGAGGGGTGACCTATGGTAACTCGTCCGGATGCAAGACGAAAAGGTGTTCTGGAACTGATCGCCCGCCGGGCAATGCAGGCATACGGCTTTCTGCCCGATTTCTCAGCGGACGTCCTTAGGGAATTGGATACGGTTCAGCAAGGTGGTCGGGTAGAGGAAAATCACGGGATAGACCTGCGCCACCTGCTCTGGGCATCCATTGACAACGATGATTCCCTGGACCTGGATCAACTGACGGTGGCAGAAGCCCTGACGGATACACAGGTGAAAGTCTTGGTGGCCGTTGCCGACGTGTCGGCCCTCGTCAGGAAGAACTCGGCCATCGATGCGCACGCCCACCACAACACGACCTCGGTCTACACCGCTAGTAGGATCTTTCCCATGCTGCCGGAGACACTCTCCACGGATCTCACCTCCCTTAACTATCATGAAGACCGCCCAGCCATGATCATCGAAATGGTGATCGGCGACGGGGGTGTAATGCAAGACTCGAATATCTACCGTGCCTGGGTTCGCAACCAAGCCAAGCTCGCCTATAACAGCGTGGCGGAATGGCTGGGAGGCAAGGGGCCCATGCCGACGGCTGTGGCAGCGGTGCCGGGGCTGGCCGAGAATCTTCGGCTTCAGGACAAAGTGGCCCGGCAGTTAAAAGCCCGGCGGCATGAGCACGGTGCTCTGGATCTGCAGACGCTGGAAGCCCGCCCCGTCTTTGACGGAGACGAGATCCAGGATCTGCGGGCCGATGAGCGCAACCGGGCCAAGGAGATAATCGAGGACTTCATGATTGCGGCCAACGGCGTGACCGCGCGTTTTCTGCACGGGAAGAAAGTCGCCTCCCTGAGGCGCATGGTCCGATCTCCCAAGCGCTGGGACCGGATCGTCGACATCGCGGTCCAGCACAATTTCAAGCTACCAGCGCAGCCGGATTCGAAGGCGCTCGAAGGGTTCCTGGCCGCGCAGAAAACCGCCGACCCGCTACGCTTTCCCGATCTATCTCTTGCCGTCATCAAACTGCTCGGGCCAGGTGAGTATGTGGTCGAAGCCCCGGCCGAAGCGACCCCCGGCCACTTCGGCCTGGCTGTCAAAGACTACACGCACTCAACGGCTCCCAACCGGCGGTTTCCGGATCTGATCACCCAGCGCATCGTGAAAGCCGCCTTAGAGGATTCGCCCTTATCCTACAGACGTGACGAATTGACGGAACTGGCCCGTCACTGCACGCAGAAGGAAAATGATGCCAACAAGGTGGAACGGCTCGTGACCAAATCGGCGGCGGCGATGCTACTCTCCTCGAGAATCGGAGACCGGTTTGACGCTATTTGTACGGGCGCAGCCGGCAAAGGGACATGGGTCCGGATCTTTCAGCCGCCGATAGAAGGACGGCTGCTCTACGGGTTTGAAGGCGTCGATGTCGGCCACCGGCTCAAGGTGCAACTTATCCGTACGGATGTCGAGAAGGGGTATATCGATTTCAAGAAGGTCAATTAGAATCTTTAAAGGAGACGCTGCTGCCGGATACCAAACTGTTGATCCCTTTCAGGATGGCAGAGGAGAGAAGAACCGATGACCGTGAGCGTCAATCTCCCACCCAAACTCGATGCATTGGAAGAGGATACTGACGCTATCGGCAATCAAGAGAGAAATTGAAGGCCAATGAGTGAAGGGCTACGGCGTTTTTTCGCATATAGTAAAAGGATAAAGTGAGATAAGCAAATGCAAAAAGCCTCTATGGAAATTATAAATAAGATATTGGGCTCAGTTCGTGAACCGATATTGGTGCTCGATCCTGATTTGAAGGTTGTAAAAGCCAACCCGTCATTTTACAAGACCTTCAACGTCAAACCTGAAGCGACCGAGGGAATTTTAATATACGATCTTGGCAACCGGCAATGGGACATCCCCAAGCTTCGAGAATTACTGGAAGACATCCTTCCTCAGAACACAAAATTTCATGACTTCGAGGTGGAACATAACTTTGCAACCATCGGCCGAAAGATTATGCATCTGAATGCCAGGCGGATCTACAGAGCGGGTAACCAAACCCAGCTGATTCTGTTGGCCATCGAGGATGTGACTGAGCGTGAAAATTATAAAAGACATCTTGAGGAAATCGTTGAAAAGCGAACGGCCGAACTCAAAGTTGCGAAGGACGAGGCGGAGAATAGCAAACATCTGGCTGAAACCGCCTTTTATGAAATAAAGAAGTTAAAAGACCAACTTGAGGCTGAGCGGGCCTATCTTCAGGAAGAAATCAAGCTGGAATACAACCATGAGAACATCATTGGTCAAAGCAATGCAATGAATTATGTTCTTTTCAAGGTTGAACAAATTGCCGGCATTGATACCAATGTCCTGGTTCTCGGCGAAACTGGAACCGGCAAAGAGCTGGTGGCGCGAGCGATTCACGGCTTGAGCCAGCGTAAGGATCGCGCGTTGGTTAAAATGAATTGTGCGGTTCTGCCTTCCAACATTATTGAGAGCGAGTTGTTCGGCCATGAGAAAGGGGCTTTTACCGGTGCTCATTCCAGAAGGCTGGGGCGATTTGAGATAGCCAACGGTGCGACGCTGTTTTTGGATGAAATTGGCGAACTGCCGTTGGATTTGCAGCCCAAGTTGCTCCAGGTAATAGAGACCGGCGAGTTTGAACGCTTGGGCAGCTCTGAGACGATAAAAGTCGATGTTCGAATTATTGCCGCTACCAATCGCAATCTCGAAGAGGAAGTCGGCAAGGGCCGATTCCGTGACGATCTCTGGTACCGGCTGAATATTTTTCCGATTACCATGCCGCCGCTCAGGGAGCGCATGGAAGACATACCGCTGCTTGTGAATTTTTATATCCAGAAAATATCCAAACGAATGGGCAAGACCATCGAAATCATTCCGGAACGCGTCATGAATGCCCTGCAAGATTATCACTGGCCTGGCAATGTCCGTGAGCTGGAAAACGTCCTTGAGAGGGGTGTTATCAATTCCTCGGGGCCGAAACTGCACCTGGTTGATGAACTCAAGAAGCCGTTGAAGGATTTAAGTATAAGCCAAAAACCTTTGGCTGCAGTCGAGCGCGACTATATTGTCCAGATACTTGAAAAGACACATTGGAAAGTGAGCGGCAAAAACGGGGCGGCCGAGATCCTTGGGCTCAACCGCAGCACTCTGCGCGCTCGCATGCGAAAGCTCGGTATCAGGAAACCATGATTTATATTTCCAATCTCGCTGGTTGATCATCGTATGTCTTCAAGACATCTATTTCTCCTGTTCCATCCACACCTCACCAAAGAAACCACAAAATAGGGTCACATATCACCATTGGTCAGATATGACCCTCTCTGCGCGCCGATTGGCAATTCTCTTGTCACTTGTCTTTAACAATTCTCCATATAAATCAATATGATGCCTGCTTTTAGAATTGCATCTGATTTCTGGCATGAAGTTTGGATAAGTATATAGCATGATTAAGAGCGCGCATGTATCCAGAATACACGTTTCAGCCCATTTTTGTTTTGGCTCTGTGAATACTCAGGTTATTTGTAACTGTTAATAAGCGTGTAAGCGGTTTTTTGCCTTGAGGAGGTAGTGAAATGGAAAAAATTAACACGCATTCTTTGGATAGCAGCTATTTCGGTTATTGGGCTCATATTTATCCAAAATCAAAGCCTGTATTTTTTTGCATCGATTTAACCGCTATTGATAGCAAGAACCCTCATAAGGAGCCGCGCCATGAAAGAGATGATTGAAACTATTGCACTGGCCTTGGTGGATCAACCTGATCTCGTATGCGTTACAGAAATTGATGGTGAGCATACGTCGATACTGGAGCTCAAAGTTGCCAAGACAGATATTGGCAAGGTTATCGGCAAGCAGGGCCGAACTGCCGGCGCACTGCGCACCATATTAAACGCTGTTTCGGCTAAGACAAAAAAAAGAACAGTGCTGGAAATTATCGAATAACCGAATGAGGTTGGCATTGCAGTGAGGTGACCACAATGATCGTCATAAGAATTACCATGACCGTGTTGCCGGAAAAGCAGCTGGAGCTTACGCAAACACTTCTCTCCATGATCAAGCTGACGGAAAAGGAAATGGGTTGCCTGAGCTATGCCGTCTTTTGCGATATCAAGGACAAGAACAGTTTCGTCCTGCTGCAGGAGTGGAAAACCCGTCAAGATCTAGACCGGCATTTCAGGTCACATCGATTCGGTGTGTTGCTGGGAACAAAAACCCTTTTAGGGAAACAACCGAAAATTCAAATTCACACGGTTTCCCAATCAGAAGGAATGGAAGCCATTCATAAGGCTAGAAGTTAAAAAATAATGTAATTATGCAGCATACTGGGAATTCAAGCCTCCGGACTCATTATTACATCGATAGCGCAGGAAAGAACGTTATCTATGAGACAAA
This sequence comes from uncultured delta proteobacterium, assembly GCA_963792945.1. Classification (GTDB taxonomy): domain Bacteria; phylum Desulfobacterota; class Desulfobacteria; order Desulfobacterales; family SG8-13; genus JARFQH01. The sequence continues at coordinate 624,697 of CAWBYM010000008.1, forward strand.
TAAAGTTGCCGGTTTGTTTATTACTATAGTCCACAGCGCCAATTCATTTAAAGAGCAAGGGGAGTGCCACATGGCAATCATGTTTAAAATATGTCGATTATTTCTTCCTACCCTCAGCCTTGTGTTTTTGTTGGGTCTGACGAGTGTCATCGCTCAGGAAGATCTTCTCGATGGTAAAGTTTTTGTAGGTCAATCGAGAGAGAACCACAAGAGTGCGTTTAAAGAAGACGAATTGAAATTTCTGGACGGTAAATTTCACTCGGCCGTATACGCCCAAAAAGGCTTTAATGAAGGATTGTATACAGCCAAGGCAGGAGTTGATGAGGTTTATTTCGATGCCGAGACCGTCAATCCAAAAAAAGGCAATATTAAATGGCGCGGCATCGTTCGTGGAGATTCCATTGAAGTGAATTACCGCTGGAGCCAAAAGGGTTGGCTGAGTGATTCAGAAAAAAACTATTCGTTTAATGGGACATTAAAGAAATGAACGAAACGAAAGACCAACATTTCCCTTTTTCAATTATCGAATGACTTAAAGCTAATGGCCGTGTTTGGCCCGGTTAAATCGATTCTATTGAACTGTCATGTTGGCAGGTGAAAGCCCGCAGTAAGGAGTCTCGGAATATGAACGTTCTCCTGATTTACCCCAAATTTCCAGATACGTTTTGGTCTTTTTCGTACGCCTTACGTTTCATCGGTAAGAAAGCGGCATTCCCGCCGCTCGGCCTGCTCACTGTCGCGGCCATGCTGCCGGAACAATTTCAAAAGCGTCTCGTGGATGTGAACGTCGAGCGCCTCACCGATGACGACCTATTATGGGCCGATATGGTCTTTATCGGTGGAATGGCGGTTCAACGGGCCTCGGCGAAACAAATCATTGGGCGCTGCAAGCAGATCGGATTGAAGGTCATTGCGGGCGGACCGCTATTTAGTGCCGAGCCGGATGAGTTTGGAGAGGTGGATCATCTCGTCCTGGACGAAGCCGAACTCACATTGCCGCCTTTTCTTGAAGATTTGAAAAATGGCCGACCGAAAAAGATCTACAGGGCATCCGGTTTCTGCGATCTTCATCAAACCCCTTTACCCTCTTGGGATCTGATACACATGAAGAAATACGCGTCGATGAGCATTCAGTTTTCAAGGGGATGTCCGTTCAATTGTGATTTTTGTAACGTGACGGTTCTCTTCGGTCATCGGGCACGGATGAAAACACCCCAGCAGGTCATTTCAGAACTGGATCCTATTTACGATGCCGGGTGGCGGGGTAATATTTTTTTTGTTGACGACAATTTTATCGGCAATAAGCGCTACCTTAAAACACAGTTGCTGCCCGCCCTGATCGAATGGCGAAAAGAAAAAAGAGGGTGTGTTTTTTTTACTGAAGCCTCCATTAATCTGGCCGACGATCTGGAGCTCCTGGAAATGATGACCAAGGCCGGCTTCGATACCGTTTTTATCGGCATTGAGTCGCCCAATGAGGGCAGTCTTGCGGAGTGCCAGAAAACTCAGAACAAAAACCGGGATCTCCTTAAAGATGTCAAAACGATTCACCGTGCCGGATTACAGGTTATGGGCGGTTTTATCGTCGGTTTCGACAGCGATACCCCATCAATCTTCCAGCGGCAGATCGATTTCATTCAGAAAAGTGGAATCGTTACTGCAATGGTGGGCATTCTCCAGGCTGCGCCGGGAACACGACTCTTTGAACGACTTCAAAAGGAAAACCGTGTGATGCAAACTTTTTCCGGAGACAATGTCGACGGGACGACCAATATCATTCCTAAAATGGGTCTGGACAGACTTTTGGACGGGTATCGCTCGATTATGAAACAGATCTATTCACCCCATAATTTCTACCTTCGGATCAGGAAATTTTTAAATGAATTCAAAGCACCGGACATCACGATACCATTAGATATACATCGGTTTCTCGCGTTCTTCCACTCCGGACTTAGGCTCGGTATTCTGGGGAAGGAACGGTTCCAGTTCTGGAACCTGTTGCTCTGGACGCTGATCCGCAAGCCCGCGCTACTACCATTAGCGGTTACCCTTGCAATCTACGGTCATCACTTCCGCAGAATACGTGAATTATATATTCCATAAGGCAGCCTGTGAATGGCCTCTGGAATGATGCAAAAGCTCCATTACGTTCACAATGTATGCGTTCCAGCGAGAATGAGCGCTGCCAAGATATCCGCAATGGATTCGGCTTGAAGGCATCGATTCACTTCAGTCTCGATCTTTGGGTCAAGGTTTGTGAAACAGGAGAACGTCCGGGAGGTTAACATGAAGAACAAAGAGAAACAGATCCATACAAAGTGTGCTGCGTACGACGCTCAAGTTTATGAATTATTGCGAAAGTCAGAAACTCGGTACCGGCGACTTTTTGAATCAGCCCAGGATGGCATATTGATCCTCGATGGCGAAACGGGGCAGATTACCGATGTCAATCCATTTTTAGAAGGGATGCTGGGTTATTCTCATGAGCAATTCATAGGCAAAAGACTTTATGAAATCGGTCCGTTCAGGGATATCCGGGCAAGTTTAGCCGCCTTTCAGGAATTACAAGATAAAGGATATGTTCGTTACGAGCATTTACCACTCGAGGCCAAAGACGGCCACCAAATTGACGTTGAATTTGTCAGCAATGCGTATTGGGTCGACCACAACCGGGTCATTCAATGCAATATCCGTGACATCACGAAGCGAAAACAGGCAGAGGAAGCTCAAGCCAAACTTGAATCCCAATTTCAGCAGGCCCGGAAAATGGAAACAATCATCACCCTGGCCGGTGGCATAGCCCATCAGTTTAACAATGCCCTGGCTGTGATCACCGGAACTCTTGACCTTCTTGAGATGGATGTATCCGATAAAGAGGGCGTTTCATGGTATCTAGAATCGATGAAGAAATCGGCGCTTCGAATGACCCAACTCACACGTCAGTTACTCGCCTATGCCAGGGGAGGAAAATACCAGGTCGAAACGATCTCATTGAGTGATTTCGTTAGAGATACACTGCCGCTGCTCGTTTCTGGCCTTAATCCCATTGTCGATATAAAGACTGATTTGCCCGATGATGTTCTGAAAACCAGAGCCGATTTGATTCAGCTTCAGATGGTATTGCTCGCCATAATATCCAACGCATCAGAGGCCTTGGAAGAGGAGGGATGCATTCAAATTACTTGCAGAAATGAGGAGATAACCCAAAAAAATGCAAAGGACTTCCCCGGATTGATGATGGGGTCATACGTATGCCTGACGCTGGAGGATAATGGAAAAGGTATGGATGAAGAAACAAGGCGAAAGGTGTTCGAACCGTTTTTCACAACCAAATTTCAAGGCCGTGGACTGGGTATGGCCGCGGCTTATGGCATCGTGAATAACCATGGTGGCCAGATTACAGTTGAGTCTCAATTAGACAAAGGAACAATCGTGCGGGTCAGGATACCTGCTATTACAGAGACTGGAGAGAAAACGCAAAATATCAGATCGAACAGAACAGCGGGTGTCATTCCGATGATTGTGAACTAGTAGAGACCTATAAAAAACGTAAGCATTCACAGGGCACCGCATCTGCTTTGTTGTCGGGCACTTGAAGTACAAAAGTACGTCTACGCGCCCGACGCCTTGCATCTGCGGCGCACTGTAAACGCCTACAATTCTGTGGTCTTAAGCCCATTGGACGTTGCAGCCCTGTGAACCGATACTAATAAACATATGGGATCTGGGTACTTTAATGAACTGGTGGTAGAAGCTATCTATTGCCCATCCACGAATGGTGGATGGCACAATGGTGTGTCCAATTTATAAATGAGAATTTTTCCCGCTGGGCAAGGCCGCACAAGGGTTTGTGGCGAGGCGTACTTTATGTACGCCGCAGCCGGAAATCTGCGGAGAACGCCGGCCAGTGGAAAAAAGGCCATTTATGGATGGACACTATCTAACAATAAGGGTTTTAGAAACAAAAAAGAAGAATAGAAGGGCGGTATGGGTTTAAAAGATAAAGGCAAACGAGAAGAGCAGAAAAAAGGGTGCGGTTATGACATCTGTCATTAAATATTACGAAGGAATCGACTCGGTCGCCGTAATCGGCGATTATCTGCCACGCCAGTGCGGTATCGCAACCTTCACCACGGACCTGGTTGAAGGCTTATCGGCGGAAGCCACGGATATTTACAACTGGGTGGTGGCTATGAACGACAAACCCGAGGGATATGCATATCCTGAGAAAGTGCGCTTCGAGATCAACCAGAACACGTTGGCCGATTATGGTGTCGCATCTCAATTTCTCAACATCAGTCAGACGGATATTGTCTGCGTGCAGCATGAATACGGTCTTTTCGGCGGTCCGGCCGGCAGCCACCTGCTGAAACTACTGGGAAATCTGCGCATGCCGGTGGTGACGACGTTACACACGGTTTTGAAGGACCCAGGGCCGGAATATCGTGCCGTTATGTGCAAGCTAGCCGATCTATCCGACAAACTGGTCGTGATGAGCCACAAGGCATCAGACTTCCTCAAAGATATCTATGCCGTGCCCGAGGAGAAAATTACCTTTATCCATCACGGCATTCCAGATACGCCGTTTATTGATCCCAGCTACTATAAAGACAAGTTCGGCGTGGAAGGCAAAAAAGTGCTGCTCACATTCGGCCTGCTTTCGCCAAATAAGGGCATTGAAAACGTATTGCAGGCGCTTCCGGCGGTCATCAAAAAACACCCTGATGTGGCCTATATCATCCTGGGGGCGACACATCCGCATATCTTGAAATTTCAAGGAGATGCTTACCGTATCATGCTGCAGCAACTCGTGCGCAAACTCGATATCGGCGCGCATGTCATTTTTCAAAATCGTTTTGTTGAACTCAAAGAGTTATGTGAGTTTCTTGGAATTGCTGATATCTACGTTACCCCATATCTTGAAGAAGCGCAGATTACCTCAGGGGCCCTTGCCTATGCTATGGGCACAGGCAAAGCCGTCATTTCAACCCCGTACTGGTATGCCACCGAGATGCTTGCCGAAGGCCGGGGCCGAATCGTACCCTTCCGCAATCCGGATGCCATGGCGGAACAAATCATCGAACTCCTGAACAACGATGTCGAACGGCACGCCATGCGTAAAAAAGCCTATACATTCAGTCGCGAGGCGGTTTGGAAGGAGGTCTCCCGGAAATACCTGCAGGCTTTCAGTGAAGTGCGGCAAAACCGCACTCGGAACCCGCGTCCCCGGCATTCCTATGTTGATAACATCAAGGCCATCACGAATTTCGAGCTCCCGGAGATCAAGCTCGATCACCTGAAAGCCTTTACCGATGATACTGGCATGTTGCAACATGCCAACTATACCATTCCCGATCGCATCCATGGGTACTGCACCGATGATAATGCCAGAGCGTTGCTGGTTGCCGCTATGGGTCAAAATTATCTGCCAACAAACGGCTGGGGACTTGATTCCCTCAGTGGTCATTATCTCGGATTTCTTCTTTATGCCTTCAATGAAAAAAAAGGGCGTTTTCGTAACTTCATGACCTATTCACGGCAATGGGTAGAGGAGATTGGATCCGAGGATGCGCATGGCAGGGCGATTTGGAGCCTCGGCAAAGCAGTGGCATTTCTTCAAAATCCCGGGCATCTTGCAATGAGCACGACCCTCTTCAACAAGGCCCTGCGAGCTGTCGAGAATTTTCAATCACCTCGTGCCATCGCTTTTTGTCTGGTGGGCATGCATGCCTACCTGGTCAAATTCTCCGGCGACAGTGATGTGCGCAGGATCCGGGATATTCTCGCCAACAGGCTTTTCGATCAGTTTAAAAACAATGCAGTAGACGGTTGGCCCTGGCTCGAAAACGCTTTGAACTATGTCAACGGCAAACTGCCTCATGCCCTGCTGCTGTCCGGTCGGTGGATGCTACAAAAAGACATGGTCGATATGGGGCTTCTATCCCTCAAGTGGCTGCTTGCCATCCAAACCGAAGACAATCACTTTGTGCCCATTGGCAGCAATGGGTGGTATGAAAAAGGCGGACTTAGAGCCCGTTTCGACCAGCAGCCCGTCGAAGCCAACGCCATGGTCGAAGCCTGTGTGGAAGCCTTTAATATCACGCGGGACAAATCATGGTTCGACGATGCCGTCATGTGTTTCAATTGGTTTCTCGGGCAGAACGACCTCAACTTGCCGCTCTATGACCCCAAAACCGGCGGCTGCCGCGATGGATTGATGGCCGACGGCATCAACCAGAACGAAGGTGCCGAGTCTTCCCTGGCCTGGCTGCTTTCGTTGATGACCTTGCAAAAGCTTTATGCCGACGAAATTTTATACCAATCGCCGTCACCGAAACCGATTAGGATCGGGGACGAAATAAATTGAACAAAGGATCCGCGATGCACATAGCTATGCTTTCGCCCATAGCCTGGCGCACGCCACCGCGACATTACGGTCCCTGGGAGAACATAGCCTCCCTTTTAACCGAAGGACTGGTAGCCTGCGGTCATGAAGTGACTCTGTTTGCAACCGCAGATTCACAAACCAACGGTACACTGCATGCGATTTGCCCCAAGGGATATGAAGAGGATCGTTCATTGATACCAAAAGTATGGGAATGCCTTCACATTTCAGAACTCTTTGAGCATGCCGATGTGTATGACATTATCCATAACCACTTTGACTATCTGCCATTGACTTATACCGGCCTGACCACCACCCCGATCGTGACCACGATACACGGCTTTTCATCGCCCGGGATTCTGCCGGTCTACAAGAAATACAATGGTAAAGCGTTCTATGTTTCCATCAGTGATGCCGACCGATCGCCGGATCTCGATTATATCAAAACCATTTATCACGGCATTGATATCAGGCAATTTGATTTCCAATCCCAACCGGATGATACTCTCCTTTATTTCGGGCGCATTCACAAAGACAAGGGTACCCGGCAAGCTCTTGAAATTGCCCGAGCCTGCAACAAAAAGCTGATATTGGCGGGTATTATCCAGGACCAGGCATACTTCGACCAATATGTCGCCCCGCATATAGACAATGAAAAGGTGATATATACCGGAAGTGTCGGACCGGTTGAACGCAACCGGCTGCTCGGCAAAGCCTGTGCGCTAATGCACCCCATACAGTTTGATGAGCCTTTCGGCCTGTCAGTTATCGAATCCATGGCCTGCGGTACGCCCGTGATTGCTTTTAATAGAGGTAGCATGCCTGAACTGATCGAAAACGGCCAAAATGGTTTTTTGGTCAACAACGTGGACGAGGCCATCGAGACTGTGGCACGTATTAAAGAGATTGACCGTGCCTCTTGCCGACGCCATGTTGTACGGTATTTTACAGTCGGTCGCATGGTTGATGGCTATGAACAAGTCTATGAAACGATACTCGAATCTGGGACCCCTTAAAATGGCAGCGAAAGATATGAAACAGATCGCTTTTACCGGCAGGCCTGGGATATCGAAAACAATTCATAGGACAGACCACGATGAAAATGCATAGGCCAGTGATAAAACGTTTCAAAAATAACCCCGTGCTGACACGAAATGACGTGCCCTATCCAGTAGCTACTGTTCACAATGCAGGCGTCGTCAAACACGACAATCGGTACATTATGCTTTTCAGATCGCATCTGCTGAATGGGCGCTCCATCATTGGCAGGGCCGAAAGCCAGGACGGTTTTTCCTTCACTGTTCATCCCCGACCTTTTCTACTACCGTCAGCAGGCGGCATTTTTGCAGAATATGAAGCTTTCGGGATTGAGGATCTTAGAATTTGTCCGGTAGAGGGTGAGTACCTGCTAGCATACAGTGCCTACTCGCGTCACGGGGTGCGGATTGCCCTGGCGCGCACAAAAGATTTCGAAAAAGTGGAACGCATTGCGCTGATCACTCAAGCCGATTTTCGTAATGTGGTTATTTTCCCTGAGAAGTTTGGCGATCGGTATGTCCGTTTGGACCGGCCGCATTCGGAAATTTCGCCCTGGTCGATATGGATCTCCTATTCTCCCGACCTGATTCACTGGGGCGATTCCCGGGTGATTATGAAGCCGGTGACCTACCACTGGGATGAATTGAAAATCGGGCCCGGCGCACCGCCGTTTAAAACCGACAAGGGCTGGCTTCATATTTACCATGGCGTTTTTAAGACCATGTCCGGAACGGTGTATCGACTCGGTGCGGCCCTACATGACCTTAATGATCCGGCGGAACTCATCGGCGTTTCCGATCAGTGGATATTACAGCCTGAGGACCCATGGGAGGTCAGCGGTTATGTGCCCAATGTTGTCTTCACCTGCGGCGCTGTACCGGAAGACGACGGTACGGTAAAAATATACTGGGGCGGTGCGGATACGGTCATGTGCGCCGGCACGGCCGTCATTGATGACTTGGTAACGCTCTGTCTCTCGGTTTCCCGGCCGCCTTTGTAAAATGATCATTGCCGGATGATGGCAGGCCCGAAAGTCAACGTCGAGGATAGGCTTTTTTTGAAGATCTGTCATGATGAACAGACTTGCGATGCAACGTACTCAATTTCAATCGATGTTAAGGATACAATGATATGCCCGCTAAAAGAAGTCCAAAGCTGAAAGTTAAAAGAAAAGCACTTAAAATCGTAGGGGATACGTCTCGGGTAATCACCCGGCTTCATCTTCCCGATAACAGGTATCGCATCCCTAAAATAATTCAGCGGATTATGAGCTTGCCAAACACAGCGGCTGAAAATTTGTTGGCGCAAGTAATGATTGACTTTTCCGGACGGCACGTAGACATTGGGCACATCTTCGAACGACATCTGGATGCGGTCAAAGGTTATCTTCCACGGGATACAATGCTCAGCGATGTTCAAAGAGCCCTCATCGGAGCCTACTTTACGAAGGAGTACTCTATTGAATCGGCTGCCCTTTTTAACCCTTCCATCGTTCCCCATCCTGATCAGGACCATCTGAAAAATGGCAGCTTGCGCTTTATCATGAGCCTGCGGGCAACGGGTGAAGGCCATGTTTCGTCGATTGTATTTCGCAGTGGTGTTCTCGACCGGCACAATAGGTTTTTTTTTGACCCGCTCAGTGATTATGTGGAAACACCGGATCTCCATCTGGACCCGGTGTACAAACGCAATCCTTTCCAGCTCAAGCTTAACGAAATGGGGGTCAGCAATGAAATAACCACCCATATTCTTAATCAACTGCCGGAAGATTTTACTTATAATGAGTTAATAGGAAAAATTGGCATACTGCGCGCAAAACCGCTATTTTCTGAAGCGCAACAAAACAGAACCTTCAAGACCATGTGCTGGCTTGCAAATTCAAACTATGAAGTGAGTTTTCATGCCGATCATCGTGTATCCGAACGGGTGATTTTTCCCGTTTCGAAAAATGAAAGCAGGGGCATAGAAGATGCCCGGTTCGTTCAATTTAGCAATGACAACGGAGAGGTCGTCTATTTCGCGACCTATACCGCCTATAATGGCACGATTTTGCCGCAATTGATTGAAACAAAGGATTTCATCAAATTCAACATTTTAACCCTCAACGGCAAGGCCGTACAAAACAAGGGCATGGCGCTTTTCCCACGCAAGATTGGCGGTCGCTATGCCATGCTTTCGCGCCAGGACGGTGAAAACAATCATATCATGTTCTCGGAAAACATCCATTTCTGGCAAGAGTCCCAAATCATCCAGGAGCCTGAATACCCCTGGGAATTCATTCAAATAGGCAACTGTGGTTCACCCCTCGAGACCGATGAAGGCTGGATTGTGCTCACCCATGGCGTCGGGCCTATGCGTAAATATTGCATTGGCACCATACTGCTTGATCTTGAAAGGCCAACAAAAATCATCGCACGTTTGGACGAGCCGTTGCTTGCCCCGCATGAGAAAGAGCGTGAGGGCTATGTTCCCAATGTTGTTTATTCCTGTGGCGCGATAATTCATAACAACGAGCTGGTCATTCCATATGCCATGTCCGATATAAATTCCGGTATAGCAACCGTTGAAGTCAAGGAGCTACTGAACTGTATGCGCGCAGTCAATTAGAGCCTTCAATGTTTTGGCGATCGGACACTAAACCTGAAGAATGATATCATTCTTTGGAAAGTTGAAACTCGCCACACATTACGTGGCGTTAATTTTGTTAGACCTTGGGATGGAATATCGTGGGTGTATCGCTTTCAGAACGCAAACGCGAGCAATCGCACCGGGAGGAGATCGCGAACAGCGTCAGTCACGGTTTAGGCCTGATCGCGGCACTCGTGGTAGCTCCCTATTTAATCATGCATGCCGTGCGGGTCGGAGACGCTCGATTTATTATCGGCACGAGTCTCTTCGCCGTGACCGTCGTCCTGCTTTATCTTGCATCCTGCCTATATCACGCTTTACCGGTGGGAAAACCCAAACGGCTGTTTCGTGTTTTTGACCACTCTGCGATCTACCTCCTCATCGCCGGGACTTACACGCCTTTCACACTCGGAGTACTTAAAGGCCCGTGGGGTTGGACTCTCCTCGGGTTCATCTGGGTTCTTGCCGTAGCCGGAGTTACGCTGAAGGCTTTAAACAGGATGTCCCATCCCATCGTCTCAACCGGCCACTATTTGCTGATGGGGTGGCTCATTCTGATCGCAATCCGTCCGTTGTTACTACGTATCCCATTATCTGGCATCTTATGGATATTGGCCGGTGGTATCGTATACACTGCAGGTTTGGTTTTCTTCGCGTTTGATTCGCGTTTACGTTACGGACACTTCATCTGGCATTTGTTTGTAATGACCGGGACCGCCTTCCATTACTTCGCAGTGCTCCGTTATGCGGCCTAACATGACTTCTCATATTAAAATTGCTTGCGGCACCTGAAAAGCAGAGTTAGAAAAAGGTATGAAGATTTTTCAATGCAATAAATGCTTTCACCCCATTTTCTTTGAAAATACGATTTGTGAAAAATGCGGGTCTTCACTTGGCTACTTAAGCCGTCATACTGTTCTAAGCGCCCTCGTCGAGAATGGAGAGACTTGGAAAGCCCTCGCGCATCCCGGGGCTTTCTACCGTTACTGCAAAAACCATGACTATGGCGTATGCAATTGGCTCGTCCTGGCCGATAGTGATAAAACGCTCTGCACAGCATGCGAGTTAAACGGAACCATTCCTAACCTTGACAATTCAATACATCTCAGGGCCTGGCACGATCTCGAATATGCAAAACATCTGCTTGTATACAGCCTTCTCCGTTTTGGGCTCCCGCTGCAGAACAAATCCGAAGCACCCAAGACCGGTCTTTCCTTCGATTTCCTCTCCAGCGACCCAACTGTTTCTGAAGAGCCTGGTATTCTAACCGGTCATTCACAAGGCATTGTTACGATTAACATTGCCGAGGCCGATTCAGCTCATCGGGAACAAGCCCGCAATAAAATGGCAGAACCTTACCGGACTCTCATCGGGCACTTTCGTCATGAGATTGGTCATTATTACTGGGAACGACTCGTGATGACCGACTCTAAAACGCTCCAAGCTTTTCGCGAACTTTTTGGCGACGAGCGTACAAAATATGCTGAAGCTCTACAACGCTATTATGAAAAGGGGCCACCGGCTGATTGGCGCGAATATTTTATCAGCGATTATTCTGCGGCTCATCCCTGGGAAGAATGGGCTGAAACATGGGCACACTATTTTCATCTCGTCGATATACTAGAGACGGCGCATTCGTTTCGTATCAGCCTCAATCCCAATCTTTACGAAATGACCTCACTCAAGATGAAGGCAGATTTCGACCCATACCGCCAACCCAATTTTGAAACCATCATTAGCACCTGTATACCACTCACCTTTGCTATCAACAGCCTTAACCGCAGCATGGGGCAACCTGATCTTTACCCCTTCATCCTCCCCCCCCCGGTCCTGGGAAAGCTTCGTTTCATTCACCAATTGCTCCAAAAATATCAAGTTTTTCCATAAAAA